>NZ_LT632434.1 GCF_900119495.1 Arcanobacterium urinimassiliense
TTTTTTTTGGTGGTGTTGCTGGTTTTTTGTTTTTTGTTTGAGTCGTTTTGGGCTTTTTGCAAAATTTTTTGGTTTTTTGTGGAGAGTTTGATCCTGGCTCAGGACGAACGCTGGCGGCGTGCTTAACACATGCAAGTCGAACGGAAAGGCCTCAAGCTTGCTTGGGGTACTCGAGTGGCGAACGGGTGAGTAATACGTGAGTAACCTGCCTTCTTCTTTGGGATAAGCCTGGGAAACTGGGTCTAATACTGGATATTCTGCTTCTGCCGCATGGTGGGGGTTGGAAAGGTTTTTCTGGTGGGGGATGGGCTCACGGCCTATCAGCTTGTTGGTGGGGTGATGGCCTACCAAGGCGGTGACGGGTAGCCGGCCTGAGAGGGTGACCGGCCACATTGGGACTGAGATACGGCCCAGACTCCTACGGGAGGCAGCAGTGGGGAATATTGCACAATGGACGGAAGTCTGATGCAGCGACGCCGCGTGGGGGATGAAGGCTTTCGGGTTGTAAACTCCTTTTGATGCTGAACAAGGCTCTTTTTAGGGTTGAGGGTAGGTGTTGAATAAGCGCCGGCTAACTACGTGCCAGCAGCCGCGGTAATACGTAGGGCGCGAGCGTTGTCCGGAATTATTGGGCGTAAAGGGCTCGTAGGCGGTTTGTCGCGTCTGCTGTGAAAGACCGGGGCTTAACTCCGGGGTTGCAGTGGGTACGGGCAGACTAGAGTGCGGTAGGGGTAGCTGGAATTCCTGGTGTAGCGGTGGAATGCGCAGATATCAGGAGGAACACCGATGGCGAAGGCAGGTTACTGGGCCGTTACTGACGCTGAGGAGCGAAAGCATGGGGAGCGAACAGGATTAGATACCCTGGTAGTCCATGCTGTAAACGTTGGACACTAGGTGTGGGGCCTTTTCCATGGGTTCTGCGCCGTAGCTAACGCATTAAGTGTCCCGCCTGGGGAGTACGGTCGCAAGGCTAAAACTCAAAGGAATTGACGGGGACCCGCACAAGCGGCGGAGCATGCGGATTAATTCGACGCAACGCGAAGAACCTTACCAAGGCTTGACATACACTGGAAGACTGCAGAGATGTGGTTGCCTTCGGGCTGGTGTACAGGTGGTGCATGGTTGTCGTCAGCTCGTGTCGTGAGATGTTGGGTTAAGTCCCGCAACGAGCGCAACCCTTGTCTTGTGTTGCCATCACTTCGGGTGGGGACTCACGAGAGACTGCCGGGGTTAACTCGGAGGAAGGTGGGGATGACGTCAAATCATCATGCCCCTTATGTCTTGGGCTTCACGCATGCTACATTGGCTGGTACAGAGGGTTGCGATATCGTGAGGTGGAGCGAATCCCTTAAAGCTAGTCTTGGTTCGGATTGGGGTCTGCAACTCGACCCCATGAAGTCGGAGTCGCTAGTAATCGCAGATCAGCAACGCTGCGGTGAATACGTTCTCGGGTCTTGTACACACCGCCCGTCACGTCACGAAAGTTGGTAACACCCGAAGCTCATGGCTTAACCACGTATGTGGGTGGAGTGGTCGAAGGTGGGACTGGCGATTGGGACGAAGTCGTAACAAGGTAGCCGTACCGGAAGGTGCGGCTGGATCACCTCCTTTCTAGGGATTTTTGATGGCCCTGTTTGTTTTGGGGTTGTTTTTAGTGGGACTGCGAATTAGCTGGCATGCTGTTGGGGTTTTGGGTAACACCTTTCTGCCTGCGTGGGTTTTGACTGTTTTGGTTGGGGCTTGTGTGGTGTTGGTGTGGTGGTTGAGAATTGTATAGTGGATGCGAGCATCTTTGGTTTTTTGTAAGTGTTTTAGGGCGTTCGGTGGATGCCTTGGCACATGGAGCCGATGAAGGACGTGGTGGTCTGCGATAAGCCTCGGGGAGTTGGCGTGCGAGCTGTGATCCGAGGGTGTCCGAATGGGGGAACCTGGCCAGAGTTATGTTTGGTTACCTGCATCTGAATGTATAGGGTGTAGGGGGTGACGTAGGGAAGTGAAACATCTTAGTACCTACAGGAAAAGATATTCTGTGAGTAGTGGCGAGCGAAAGCGGATTAGGTTAAACCGGGTGTGTGTGATAGCTGTCGGGCGTTGCATATCCGGGGTTGTGGGAGCTGCTGAGGCCTGCCGATGGGGGTCTGAAAAGTTATAAAATGATGGCGTAGCTGAATAGGTTGGGAAGCCTGACCGGAGTGGGTGATAGTCCCGTAAGTGAAACGTTGTTGTCTTTTAGTGGTTTTTCCCGAGTAGCATGGGACTCGTGTAATCTTGTGTGAATTTGCACCGGCCGTGGTGTAAACCTAAATACTCTGTGTGACCGATAGTGGAATAGTACCGTGAGGGAATGGTGAAAAGTACCCCGGGAGGGGAGTGAAATAGTACCTGAAACCGGACGCTTACAATCCGTCAGAGCCTCCCTGGTGGGGGTGATGGCGTGCCTTTTGAAGAATGAGCCTGAGAGTTAGGATGTGTGGCGAGGTTAACCTGTGTGGGGGAGCCGTAGCGAAAGCGAGTTTTAAATGGCGTTTTAGTTGCATGTTCTAGACCCGAAGCGGGGTGATCTACCCATGGCCAGTGTGAAGCACGTGTAAGAGCGTGTGGAGGCGCGAACCCACTTCAGTTGAAAATGGAGGGGATGAGCTGTGGGTAGGGGTGAAAGGCTAATCAAACTCCGTGATAGCTGGTTCTCCCCGAAATGCATTTAGGTGCAGCGTGGTGTGTTGCTTGCTGGTGGTAGAGCGACTGGATAGCTGATGGCCCTGGTGGGTACTGAGGTTAGCCAAACTCCGAATGCCGGTTAAGTTTAGCATTGCAGTGAGACTGCGGGGGATAAGCTCCGTTGTCGAGAGGGAAACAGCCCAGATCATCGGTTAAGGCCCCTAAGAGTGTGCTGAGTGGGAAAGGATGTGGGGTTGCTGTGACAACCAGGAGGTTGGCTTAGAAGCAGCCATCCTTGAAAGAGTGCGTAATAGCTCACTGGTCTAGTGATTCTGCGCCGACAATGTAGCGGGGCTAAGTACACCGCCGAAACCGTGGCAATATTTTGTATTGGGTAGGGGAGCGTCGTGCGTGAGGTGAAGCGATGGTGTGAACTTGTTGTGGATTGCGTGCGAGTGAGAATTCAGGCATGAGTAGCGATTTGATAGGTGAGAATCCTATCCGCCGTATGACTAAGGGTTCCAGGGCCAGGTTGTTCCGCCCTGGGTTAGTCGGGTCCTAAGGCGAGGCCGTCAGGCGTAGTCGATGGGTGACCAGTTGTTATTCTGGTACCGGTGTAGAACCGTCCGTGCTGAAGCGAGGGATACTAACCATCCCGGATATTGCTTGACACTTTCGGGTGTTGGGTGGTTGATGGCGTGGGAACTGATCTTGTGGTAGGCAAGCGTGTTAACAGGGGTGACGCAGTGAGGTAGCTTCCGCGTGGCTTATGGCTTGCCGCGTTTAACAGTGTGGCCTGTTTCCTAGGTAAATCCGGGAAATGTTTAAGGTGAGGCTGGATGATGACCTTTTTTTAAGGGAAGTAGGGTGATCCTGTACTGTCTAGAAAAGCCTCGACGTGAGGTTCGAGCCGCCCGTACCCGAAACCGACACAGGTAGTTGGGTAGAGTATATTAAGGCGTTCGAGTGAATCGTGGTTAAGGAACTCGGCAAAATGCCCCCGTAACTTTGGGAGAAGGGGGACCGGAACCTTGAGGCCTTTTTGCAGGCTAGGGGTGATGGTGGCAGAAACCAGGGAGAAGCGACTGTTTATCAAAAACATAGGTCTGTGCGAACACGTAAGTGGATGTATACGGACTGACGCCTGCCCGGTGCTGGAAGGTTAAGAGGACTGGTTAGTCATCCTTGTGGTGGCGAAGCTGAGAATTTAAGCCCCAGTAAACGGCGGTGGTAACTATAACCATCCTAAGGTAGCGAAATTCCTTGTCGGGTAAGTTCCGACCTGCACGAATGGCGTAACGACTTCTCCACTGTCTCAACCGCGAACTCGGTGAAATTGCATTACGAGTAAAGATGCTCGTTACGCGCAGAAGGACGGAAAGACCCCGGGACCTTTACTATAGCTTGGTATTGGTGTTTGGTACGTTTTGTGTAGGATAGGTGGGAGACTGTGAAGCTCAGACGCTAGTTTGGGTGGAGTCATTGTTGAAATACCACTCTGATCGTGCTGGATGTCTAACCTTGGACCATGATCTGGTTTAGGGACAGTGCCTGGTGGGTAGTTTAACTGGGGCGGTTGCCTCCTAAATTGTAACGGAGGCGCTCAATGGTTCCCTCAGCCTGGTTGGTAATCAGGTGGCGAGTGTAAGTGTAGAAGGGAGCTTGACTGTGAGACTGACGGGTCGAGCAGGTACGAAAGTAGGAACTAGTGATCCGGCCATGGCTTATGGTAGCGTGGTCGCTCAACGGATAAAAGGTACCCCGGGGATAACAGGCTGATCCTGCCCAAGAGTTCATATCGACGGCATGGTTTGGCACCTCGATGTCGGCTCGTCGCATCCTGGGGCTGGAGTAGGTCCCAAGGGTTGGGCTGTTCGCCCATTAAAGCGGCACGCGAGCTGGGTTCAGAACGTCGTGAGACAGTTCGGTCCCTATCCTCTGCGCGCGTTAGAAACTTGTGGAGGGCTGTCCCTAGTACGAGAGGACCGGGACGGACGAACCTCTGGTGTGCCAGTTGTACCGCCAGGTGCATGGCTGGTTTGCTACGTTCGGTAAGGATAACCGCTGAAAGCATCTAAGTGGGAAGCCTGCTCCGAGATAAGGTTTCGATAACCCTTTAGGGTTGGGAGGTCCCCTATAGACTATAGGGTTGATAGGCTAGAAGTGGACAGGCCGAGAGGTCTGGAGCTGACTAGTACTAATGACCGATCACTTACCAACAAATCTATAAAAGTTTTATTTAATGTTTCGCATCCACTATACAATTCCCGGCCACCAACCAAAAAAAGAGGATTCTTTTCAGAAAGAGTGGCTATCCAACCGTTTTGGCGGTGGCAATAGTGCCAGGGAAACGCCCGGTCCCATTCCGAACCCGGAAGCTAAGCCTGGTAACGCTGATGGTACTGCACTCGAGAGAGCGTGGGAGAGTAAGAAACCGCCGCCATTCAAACC
>NZ_LT632435.1:0-4384 GCF_900119495.1 Arcanobacterium urinimassiliense
ATTGATGATGATTTACTTGATCGCTTGGTGGCGTGTTCTGGTGAGCGTGGCGTGGAGTTGACTGGTGAAGGCGGGTTTTACCGGAGTTGATTAAAGCTGTTCTTGAACGCGGTATGAAGGCTGAGCTACGGAGCTGGAAAAATTGGCACCTACCGAAATTGCTGAAACGGCGGAATCTAGGGCTTTACGGCCTGGAGGGCCATCCTCAAATTGGCGCTAAATGGAAAACCCTCTTGCGGAAAATCATCAATCCTATAGAATATAGGGTGTTCCAAACGTGAACGGGCATGCAATGTCGCATGCAGAGCGGTTCGTGCACAACCTTCCTTACATGCGAATGGCGTAACACGGCCGCAAACACAAAATTACAAGGAGAATATGATGCGTGACATTAAGAAAATTGCCGTTATCGGAGCCGGGTACATGGGAGGCGGAATCGCCCAATCGCTAGCACTTGGTGGTTACGACGTACTTATCGCCGATGCTGACGAAGAAAAAAGCGCACAAGCACTAGACCGGCTTATCAAAGAAGCCCAGGAATTTGAGGATCAGGAACTCTACCCCGCAGGGGCCACAGAAATAATCAAGGGCAAGCTCACCAATGGCGGCACAATCGCGAACGCTGTTACCGGTGCCGATTTCATCGAAGAAGCCGTTTTCGAGTTGCCTGACGTAAAGAAAGAAGTACTGCGTGAGATCTGCGAGTACGCCCCGGAAGATGCAATTATTGGCACGAACACCTCTACCCTTCCAGTTACTTCACTGAAATCGGCGGTAACAAATCCGCAGCGCTTCCTCACAGTCCATTTCTCCAATCCTGCACCTTTCATTCCCGGGGTTGAATTAGTTGCTTCTGAAGACACCAGCAGCGAAGTTATCGCTGCCGTCAAGGTTCTACTTGAACACTGCGGCCGGCAAGGAGCGCAGGTAGCAGATAAGCCCGGTTTTGTACTTAATCGCCTTCAGTACGCCCTACTAAAGGAAGCCTGCAATGTAGTCGAGGAAGGGGTTGCGACCGTCGAAGACGTTGACACCATCGTTCGTACGACCTTCGGTTTCCGCTTGGGCTTCTTTGGCCCGTTTGCTATTGCCGATCAGGCCGGCCTCGACGTTTATGCAAACTGCTTCAAGACCTTCGAGAACACATACGGTGAACGCCTAGCCACGCCGGAACTCCTGACTAAGGAGGTTTCCGCCGGAAGAAATGGGGTCAAGAATGGCAAGGGTATTACCGGCGATTTTGATGACGAGACCAAGGAAGCGCTCATTGCTTACCGCAATAACGCCTACTCGAAGATGCAGAGTCTCCTCAATGAGCTTGGGCCCGCTCCCAAGGGAAAGTAGGCAACAGATCATGCGTATCCGCACTAGCACTGCGAAACTTACTAGTTTTCGAAGGAGAATAAAATGACTTCATCAGTAAATGTTTCCGGAGTGAACGAGGCAGCACTGATCCGAAAGCTCATGCTGCGAATCGTTCCGTTCATTATGATTCTGTACACGATTGCGTATATCGACCGCTCAATCGTTGGTTTCGCAAAGTTACAGATGAGCGCCGACGTAGGGCTCTCAGAATCCGCATATGGCCTGGGGGCTGGACTATTTTTCCTCGGATATTTCCTCTTTGAAGTTCCGTCGAACTATATCCTCCCGAGGTTTGGAGCACGAAAGTGGTTTACACGAATTTTGGTTACGTGGGGACTCGTAACGATATGTATTGCCCTCACCCCAAACGTAACCGTTTTCTATCTGCTCCGGTTCCTCCTTGGCGCTTGCGAGGCTGGCTTCTATCCTGGAATTCTATATTACCTGACGTTGTGGTTCCCCCAGCGTCACCGCACCCGGGCTACCGGCACATTCGTCATAGCTGCCCCGCTGGCATTTCTCATCATGAATCCACTCGCAGGATGGTTGCTTGAGATTGGCTGGTTCGGTCTCCGCGGCTGGCACTGGATGTTCATTATCTGCGGCGGCATGGCTGTAATCGCCGCAATACCCACGATCATCTTCCTCCACGATACCCCTCGCGATGCTCCTTGGATTTCTGAAGCAGAAGCCCAATGGATCGATAACGAGCTTGAGAAAGACAAAGAGCAGCTCGGCCAGGTGGAACACAAGAATCCGCTCAAAGCCATGGGGTCTAAATACGTCTGGGGATTTGCGCTCATATTCTTACCCACGACTATCGGGGTCTACGGCCTAAGCTTCTGGGTTCCTTCAATTGTCGCTCAATTCGCTGACTCGGGCGCTGCGATTGGCTTGTATTCCACGATTCCTTACATCTTCGGAATTGTCGGTATTTACGTCACTTCGCGGTGGGCCAGCAGATTCAAGGAAAACTGGATTCCGCTAACCATAATTTTCGTCGGCGCAGCAATCGGAATCGGACTAGCTGGCTGGTTAAGTTCAGCCGCCGGCCAGTTAGCAGCCATGTCGCTAGCTGCATTCTGCCTCTACTCGTTGGCGGGTGTATTCTGGCCGCTTCCGACTCGATACCTTGTAGGCGGAACTGCCGCAATCGGCATCGCTTTTATCAATTCGTTCGGTAACTTAGGCGGCTTTATTGGCCCCTACGTTGTTGGCGCAATCTCTGAAGCAACAGGTTCTCCGACTAACGGCATGTATTTCATAGCGGCCGTGCTCGTTATTGGGGCTCTGCTCACGCTTTGGGTCAAGCATCTATGGGGAGGCAAGAACCCCGAAACTCTTTCTCAAAACAATTAGCTAGCGCAATCGGCGTTACCTAATGCAACCACGAGAACACTAGGTATATAAAGGAGAAACAATTGACATCATACAGCGCTGATACGTGGCCGATTGCGGCCAAGATGAACTTCGGCCCTTTGACGGAAGAAAGGACACTCACCGTCGATGCTGGTGAACGAGTATGGCAAGACCAAATGCTCCAGGTCGCGGAGTTTGGGTTTGATGCCATGGATCCGATGGATGATTGGATCCCGCTTGCCGATCTAGACGATCAGAAATTCGCACTCTTCCAGAAGGTAGCCAAAGATAACGGACTCTCCGTGCCCGCGGTTTCGATTGGCCGCCAGAGCGTGGTAGATGTGGAACGCGGCGCCGAGAACGTAAAAATAATCCACCGGACTATCGACCGGGCGGCCGAACTGGGAGCCAAGATTATCAATATTGGTTTCCAGCAGGCTTTGACCCAGGCACAAAAAGATGCCCTGTGGTTCTGGCTCGCGCCCGGGCACGTGGACGATCCAAAACTGCGAGATCTGGCAATTGAACGCGTGCGCGAAGTAGCGGACCACGCCCAGCAGGCCGGCATGGAAGTGTCCCTCGAAATGTACGAGGACACCTATGTGGGCACACCCGATGATGCGGTTGCCTTCTGTAAGGATGTGGACCACCCGGCCGTGGGCCTCAACCCCGATATCGGCAACCTCATCCGCTTGCATCGCCCGATGGAAAAGTACGACGTGATGCATGAGAAGGTCTTCCCGTACGCCAACTACTGGCACGCCAAGAACTACATTCGCGATGAAGATTCGGCGACCGGTAGCTATATGTCCGCTCCGGTACCGCTCGAAATTGGCACCATGAACTATCGCCAGCTCATTCGCCGCGCGATCCAGCTCGGCTTCAACGGGCCTTTCATGGTAGAACACTACGGTTCGGACTGGCTGGCCGTGGGCGCAGCAAACCGCGATTACATTCGGCAAGTACTGCGCGGCGCTCTCCGCACATTCCGCGACCAAAAGTAAAACACCAGCCGCGAAAGAACCCGCTGCCAATACAACAGCACGAGCGCGGCAATCATTAAATACCAGGAAGGGATAGGGCTGGGGGCCGCTGCCGGATATGCTTTTGCATCCGGCAGCGGCCCCCAATGCCAGCTTGCCTTATTGCCTGGCTTGCCTTAACAGGCTTGCCCCTGACTGATGTTATTTTTCGCTACTCCCAGGCTTGGTTTGCTGTTATTCTTCGACGATTGCTTCGACGTCGTGCGTGGAACGGCGCAGCACATTCTCCAAATGGAATCGCATAGCTTCTACTACCGTGGCTTCATCTCCGGTTTCGAAGGCTTCCACGATTTTCCGGTGTTTTTCTACCGCATACTGGCCATCCGGAGTACCGCTACCCACGGTTTGCCGCATTCTATGGACCTGGAAGGAAGAGGGTGTCAAATAGTTTGTGTAAATGGTCGGTTCAGTAAAGAAATGAGGATTTGCTATGACTATGATGGATGTTCCTGCTGAGGAATCTGCTGCTGGCGCATTGCGCCGTGAGTTTATTGATGATGATTTACTTGATCGCTTGGTGGCGTGTTCTGGTGAGCGTGGCGTGGAGTTGACTGGTGAAGGCGGGTTTTACCGGAGTTGATTAAAGCTGTTCTTGAACGCGGTATGAAGGCTGAGCT
>NZ_LT632435.1:6445-82366 GCF_900119495.1 Arcanobacterium urinimassiliense
CCCAAGAAACCGCCTCTGGCAAGCCAAAACAACCCCATAAAAAATAAAAAGACGCCCACTTTGTATCAAAATGAGCGTCCTAGTGGTGTAAATGGTCGGTTCAGTAAAAAAATGAGGATTTGCTATGACTATGATGGATGTTCCTGCTGAGGAATCTGCTGCTGGCGCATTGCGCCGTGAGTTTATTGATGATGATTTACTTGATCGCTTGGTGGCGTGTTCTGGTGAGCGTGGCGTGGAGTTGACTGGTGAAGGCGGGTTTTACCGGAGTTGATTAAAGCTGTTCTTGAACGCGGTATGAAGGCTGAGCTGAGGGATCATCTGGGTTACGACAAGCATGATCGGACCGGGTATGGTAGCGGTAATTCGCGTAATGGCACCACGGCTAAAACGGTTCATACCGGAGGTTGGCCCGGTTAAGATTGATCAGCCAAGGGATCGGGCTGGCAGCTTCAAATCGTGTCTGTTGCCGCCGGGTCAGCGGCGCTTGGCGGGTCTTGATGGCATAAAGCACGTGCTTGGCATTTGGGTGCAAGCAGCCGAGGGCGCTAAATTTTGGGCTGGTGTGTGCGCTGAACTGGCCAACCGTGGCGTCAAAGATGTGTTAATAGTCGCCTGCGACGGGCTAACTGGTTTCCCCGAGGCTATCGCGGCGGCTCCAAGGCCTATCTACACAGCGGTTAACGAAGACAGCGCGCTGGAGGCGTTGGATGTCTTCGAGAAAAGCCAGTGGGGCCAAAAATATCCGGCCACACTAGCGGCTTGGCAACGAGCCTGGGACAGGTTCATCCCGTTCCTTGCTTTCGGCCCGGCTACCCGTAAAGCAATCTACACCACCAACAGTATCGAGTCACTGAATTACCAGCTACGTAAAATCATCAAAACCAGAGGTCATTTCCCCTCCGATGCAGCCGCTGTCAAACTCATATGGCTAGCGATAACAAATATCGAAGACAAACGAGCCAGACACCGAGCAAGGTTGCAATTATTCCAATCGAAAGCGCAGGATACGTACAGTGCAATTCAGGGCACACTAGACGCGTCGGATTTAGATTCTAATTAAGCACGCCTTTGGTTATCGTGTGTATCTGATCGGCAAAGCTAGATGTATCCGAATCGTGTGTAACCACTATCACCGCGGCACCGTCATCAGCAGCTGATCGCAACAAACTCATTACCAGTCCGGTAGACTCCTCATCTAAATCTCCCGTGGGCTCGTCTGCTATGACCACCTCAGGGATGTTTATCAATGTGCGCGCTATTATTACACGGCGCGTCTCACCCCCAGATAGTTCCCGCGGGTAAACCTCACTTAGGCCCTCAATTTGCAAAGCTTTCATTAATGATTCAGCCCGCGCATTGACGTCGTAAGGTTTTTCTATACCCCGTTCTTTAGCGATCATCGCCGGTAACAAAATATTTTCACGAACGTTAAGACTAGCGATAAGCGTTTCCTGCTGCGTAGCATATCCAATGCTGCTGCCACGCAAAGTCGAAAGCTCAGAATCATCCAAGTCAGCTAAAAGCTGGCCGCATATGCGCACCTGCCCTCTAGTTGGTTGCAACAATCCAGCAAGCATATTAAGCAAGGTGCTCTTCCCATTACCGGATCTGCCCTGAATTATCACCAACTGCCCGCCACTAACCTGTAAATTTGCCTCTTCCACAGCGTTAAAATAGCTTCCACGCCGGTAAAACTCACGGGTTAATCCACTGGCTTGCACAACAATAGAATTCGCCATTATCCCTCCCTTACCTTGCCTCACGCAAAGTCAAATAAGTCTCATTTTTCAAGGTTTTACCAGCAGCTATTATCGCTGCAAGTATAGAAATGAGCAGGGCTCCGATTACACAGCAAGCAACTACTACAGACGCTGTTGCAAAACTTATATCAAGATAGGGAAGCTCCAACTTGGCACGTATAAGATTGGCAAAGGGATACATTATTATCGCCCCTAATACGCCACCAATCAATCCACCACCCAAGCCGATGAACAAGCACTCTTTACCTAGCATAAACATGAGGCTCTTACGGGTCGCTCCCATTATTCGTAATGATGCCAATTCCTTTTTACGTTCACCTACGGATGTGGCCACAACTGCTACCAAAACTATCAGGCCAACCAACCAAAACATTGCAACTATCAACCAAATGTAACCGATTATAGTTATTGCATTAGCCTTTACCTGCGATGCCATTCCCGCAGAGGAAACTACACCCACATGTTGCATTTTATTGGCCAAAGCATCCCCTACGGCTTCTGCCGGATAGTTCGGATCAACTTTTACCAAGATAGACGAAATTGCTCTACCGTTTGGAGGGTTGTGAATATATTCCACTTGTGAAGAATATTTAAACATTTTCTCCACTGTGTTTTGGTTTACGAACACAACGGTGTCATACGAAGTTCCTGTGCGCGCTAACTTAGCAGCAACATGCCAATACTCATTAAAAAGACGCACCTGCCCATTTGGGTCAGCAAACACGTCAGCGCCTATTATAACTTCGTCATCTTTAAGCTCACCAGCATATTCAGTGGCTATCCACGGTTGTACTACAAAGTCGGTTTTTGGGTTGAATCCAATGATCTGTACGTCCACCGCGCAACAGCCAGCATCAAGTGAGGTCAAGTAGGTTTCAGGGGTTGCAGCACTAACTCCCTCTACCTTACGCACCTCTTCCAATATAGAGTCATCGTTAAAATAAAATTTTTCTTTGGATTTACCAAGTAGAAAGCTTTCGGCTGCCTGCTGGTGTTCGTTTGGAAACACAATCAGATCAGCCCCCATGCGTTGCTCCATAGCAGAAAACCCTCGGCTAAGAGCTAATGACATGAAAGTACCGGAGAAAAAAATAACACTTAAAACAATTACTGTGATTGAAAGCCCTAACGTGCGTCCCGAGTAATATTTAAGATTTTCCTTTGGAAGCTTTCGTAGCCCGACGCCTACCGACGAACTTTTTCCTGCCATGGAACAACCCTTCTTGAGTGTCTATTTACAGTGTTTACACACTTTTATTTCGCGATCTTTTCGCTACGGCAATCAAACCATATAGCCACAAGCGCACACAGCAATGTCAAAACGCTCATTATTACGAGAGTTGGCAACATTACCTGCCTGCAATGCATGGTTGGCATACCACATACGCCTATGAGCACCGTAACCACTAATATTTCCAATACCGCAGCGGCTGCTACTGAGATATTTAGGCCAATGCGTGTTGGAGCCTTTACTAAGAAGTTAATAAGACCCAGTACGGCTATCATAGCGCCAATACCGAGCGAGGCTTTAGCGCTCCAGTGACAAGCCATCATCGGATGGTCACCATGAATTGGACAAGGCTGAGCGAATGTCATAGGCGCTATTGCTATCAACGCCCCAAAAAGAACTGCTGGGATTCCAGCGATATATTTGTTTTTCATGTGTCTCTTACTTCTACTTCAGTGTCGATTAGAAACGCGTTGTGCGAGTCTAAGGCTTTATCCGTCGCGACGCCAAAGCCATGATATCAAGTTAGGTAAGCCTTACCGGTACCTTTGTGGTATTTTGCACGAATCTAAATGATCATAAAAATAGCTTTCCCCTGCAAATAAACACATCACACACCAGTTCAAACCCCAACTAGTTACGCTTTTCACTTTGAAGCGTCCTGGGTTTTGTTCCTACTCGTTTTTGAGAGGATTAGGGATATGTCTAAGAGGTATTCTCAGGAGTTTAAGGATCGTGCGGTGCAAATTCGAAATATGCCAGCCTATTTAATACCGCTTTATTTAACAGTGTTTTAAATCAGCATTACACCCAAAACTTAAAGCTTTTTATTGAGTCCTAACTCGCTGTGCTTCCAGCCACTGCTGCACTCCCGGATGAGCAGTAATCTGCAAATTAGGACTAGCTAGCACCCGGCCATCTACCGTGAAAAAAACCGTGTCTATGTGCTGTTGAGCCGCATCCAAATCCATAGCTCTTTCCAAACCCAACACTAAGAACGCGGTTGCCCAAGCCTCACACTCCATACCATCAGCCGCACAAACTAAAACGGCAGCAAGGTCCGTAAATGCCGGCTTTCCAGTACTTGGATCTAAAACATGGCTAACGCGATTACCCGAACCTATTCGCGTAGCCGTATCAGCACTAACAGAAAGCGCCGGATGAGTAAGCAACAAGTGCCCAAACTCTTCCAATCCCTCCCAAGGGCTTTGCAGGCCAACGCCTACTGGGTCACCCGCAATCGAAATAGAGGAGGAACCAAATGACACCACCACATTTTTTCCACCCTTAGAAACTACCAAATCACGCACCTGATCTGCCGCATACCCCTTGGCGATACCTCCAAAATCAATTATGGAATCACCAAGCTCAAATTCTCTATCCGCCCTTTCAGCCACCAATTTTTTCAAATCATGCATTTGACGGCCCAAAAACGGGTAAAACGCGCCTTGAGTCAAATTCGCGAATTTTACGGCTGCTTCCATAACTCGTGCCAGATCGGAAGAAAACCGATTTGCTTGCAATATGTCTTCCAATCGGAAAAGTAATTCAGCTCCAGCATCATGATTTTCCAAACCAACTTCCACGCTCCCTGCCAAGGTGTAAATTTTGGAAGAATGCAAGATGGAGCTTCTGAATTTTTTCAAAATATCTTCCGAACCTGCATCTAAAATACGGCTAAGTGCAACCACCTGCGAAGTTTGCTTAAATATGCTAAGCCTATTTTCTAGTTCCCTAACTCGTTGACGAATAAGACGCTGAATTTCTTCAACATTCCCCGCCGGTTCCCAAGTGGCGTACACCAGCGTACCCATAGCGGAAAAGCTACATGAACCCTGCCCGATCACTCAGATTACCGCGTCTTACTTTTCGGCGCCGGCGTTAGCCACGGCGTCTTCAACCGCCTGCATGAATAATCTGTGTGAAACAGATCCACCAGCGATGCGCTTAACCTGATTTTGATCCGACGTCTCCTGGAACTCTTGCACATAGCTATGTTCGTACTTTATCGCGTCTTGCGCTCTTTGATAAAAAACCGAATCATGTGGTTTGCCATCGGCTCCCAAACCATAATTTTCATCATGGGGCGTACCATCAGCATCCTTTACTAAAAAGCTTGCCTTAGTGACTTTTCCTCCACTAATTGTGAAATTCACTGTGCCGTAAGAACCATCATATTCTTTTTGTGAAACTCCTTCATATTCCCCATCTGGCAAAGTGTTTACAGCCGGCACATCGGCAGAGCACCCGCCAAGTACTGCAACTCCCACAATCGCTGCCATAGCTAACAATCGGGAACTTCCCATAAGGCCCTCCAAGTTTTCTAACTTTTAAATATTTGGTATTTTGCGCTTATTCGGCTCCTGTTAAGAAGTTTCATCGAAACGTAATCCTTTTACAGGAGCATCGGTCAGATCGGTAACCTCTCGGGCAATTCGCCCGTGCTCTAAAATTATTTGCCGCTGCCCTTGTGCAGCCACTTCGGCGTCATGCGTTACCACTACCAAAGTTGTTCCCTCTTCATGCAGGCGATGAAAGAAATCGATAACTATTTTTTCATTAGTCTCATCTAAATTTCCGGTGGGTTCATCAGCGAGTATCACGGCCGGACGATTTATTAAAGCTCTGGCCACACAAACACGCTGTTGTTCCCCTCCAGAAAGTTCATGAGGTAGATGCGTAGCTCTGTCTTTCATCCCCACCTGTTCCAGTGCTTCAAGTGCTTCCTGCTCATCAGGAACCGAATGATAGTACTGCGCCAACATCACGTTTTCCACAGCGGTTAGGTGTTTAACCAGGTGGAACTGTTGGAACACTAGGCCGATTTTATGACGGCGTACATCTGCCAGCTCCACCTCGCCCATTTTATCTAGGCGGTCGCCTTCTAAAAGAACCTCACCCGAAGTGGGTGAATCCAAACAACCCAAAATATTCATCAGGGTCGATTTCCCCGAACCAGATGGGCCCACTATGGAAAGCCATTGACCACGCGGAATTTCCAAGCTCACGTTGTCGAGTGCGGCAAGATCGCCGTAGTGCCGACTAGCCGAGCGTACTGAATATATAGAATCTGCGGGCATTATTCTCCCCCTAGAACTTGTGAAGGATCTATTTTGGTGATCCTGCGTGCTGGCATCAAACAGCCCAGCATCGCTATGACTATTGAAAATATGAGTGTTATTGGCACGACCCACCAATTTATATTCAAGTGTATGGCAAACACACGGAGTGATATTTCCGCTGCGATCCACACCCCTGTAGCTGCACCTAACATCCCTCCAAATACCCCCAGCATCAGCGATTCTCCTACGAATTCGCGCATAACATCACCGGGCAGTGCACCAAGAGCCTTCTTCAATCCGATTTCCTTGGAGCGTTCAGAAATTATCGAATTAAGAGTTGTGGAAACCGCTATCAAGGTGAGCAGCGATATTATTGCCGAAACTATCCAAATTAAGGTACGCAAAGTGGCGGTGATTCCGGTTTCCGCCTCTGAAATACGGCGCACTACTTGAGCGTCAGCATTTTTTACTTTAGTGTTTATTTGTTTGGCGTATTGCGCAATCACTTTAGAGTCTGCATCTATTGAGTACTCTATGATGTCATAACCACGATCTCCTAAAAATTCACTTAATGTTTTAGTGCTCATTACTATTTGCTCGTCTTCCGGCCCTCCGGTGTGAATGATTCCAGAAACTTTCATCTGTTTAGAGACCGCATTTTCAGACGTGGGTTGCATCAGACCAACCTCATCCCCAATTGAGAAACGATAACGCGTAGCCACATCTGCGCCCACCAAGAATTCATCATCATTCGCAGGCATTTTCCCATCTAAGTTCCAATATGGGCGTACACCTTGCACAGCGTCCAAATCTGTTGCCATTACCTGCAATGGCTGCTGATTGTATAGTAGGTTTCCATACTGGTATCCGGCGCGTTTAAGTACGCTATTGCCAACTATGGAATCAGTTTCCTGCAATGTGCCATCCGTAAGGTTATCTGAAGAGTCAGGCAATATAACCATATTAGCACCGAACGCACGCAACTCCTTACTCATTTGGGCCGGAACAGTGAAGGCCACCAAACCCAATGCGGCCAAAGTTGTACCCCCCACCGCTATTGACAGGGAGGCAATGAAAACACGGGTAATCCGATTTAAAAATGCCTTCCAGATCATGCGCAAATACATCGCAGTATGCTTATTCTTCACGTTTACCTCCCGTGCAACACTTGGGCCGGCTGCACACGTACCAGTGAACGGATGGCAGGCAAAGATCCCAAAAGTACGGTTACAAACACAATTAACGTCATTAGAGGGGCCACAATTGGCCGCATAGCGATAGCAGATCCAAAAACAATGTGTCCGATTAGTTGAGCCAATCCGAAACCTAAAGCAAATCCAACAACTCCGCCAAACAACCCAACGATCAGCACCTCTGTCAATATGAGTCGAATAATTTCTCGGTTTCGTGCACCTATAGCCTTCATTAAACCAATTTCACGTGAACGCTCCATAACCGAAGCGAACACCAAATTCGCAATCCCTAAAGACGATCCAATCACTGCAAATAGGGCAACAAAAGACATAATAAGCTCAGTTTTATTAAGGATCTCCCCCTCAGTATCTGCAACTTGACGTACAGGCTTAGCCACTGCGTTGGTCATAACTTCCTCTATCTGATAGGCAATAGAGGAAACATAGGCCGTGCAATACCATGTTTCCCACTCGTCCAAAGTGAGCAATGTAGGATCTTCAGCAGCTTTACGAGACAGATCATTATCCGGCGTAGTAATTGCGCGTACCTCTACCCGATCAACCTCATTATCCCGCCCGGTAAGCTGTTGAACCAGATCAAGATCTGCATATATTTGCGAATCTTCCGCATCTCCGCCCGTAAAAATTCCGGAAATAACCACATCGGTAAAATCACCATTTTTATCACGAATTTGTAAAGTATCGTCAACTTTCCAATCATTCTTTGCAGCAATACGGGAACCCACTATTACCTCTTTAGGCGTCTTTCCCCAAGTACCTTCCCATTTCCACCATTCCCGCATGCCGTCCATACCCGTCATAACCTTTTCTCCGGTTGGAATGACGAGTTCTTTATCAAACCAGGTACCCCGCACCTGCTCATCCTTACCGTCTACTTCAAGCTTTGTTTCCAAATAGGGAGTGAAGTTTTCAATATTGTACGTCCAAAATATAGTTTTCATATTCGGTAATTCATCTTCCCGCAACGCGCCGCCACCCTGCTCGGAAGAGTCAATATTGTACAAATCCGCGGCCATTGCCCTACCTTGGGGAAGAACCTGCAAATTAGAACCATAAGAGCTGAGTTCTTCTTGCACTTTATCTCCAACATCAAGCATCACCGCCAGCATCGATGTGGTAAGGGAAGCACCCAACATTACTGTCACAGCTATCATCAGGCGTTTAACTGCTTGCCTACGCAACGCGCGGGCTATCATAATCCAGAAAAACATATCACCTAAACACCTTTTCGTGGCTTTCTAACTCTTCAACGGAAAACTTTAAGCGAGTATCTTCCACCTCATATTTGATTGGGATCGGGTTGCAACCGCCGGGGAATCCAATGGTTTGCACGTTCATCATCACGTCACACTTAGAACAAATTATTTTTCCCTTATCTTCGTAATATCCGGCATCTCCGCAAATTTCACAGGCATCTAAACCTACACCAAAAGCGACCCCATTTTTACGCACCACCAAAAATCTAACTTCCACTCCGTTTGCTGTTTTGTACCCAAAACGATGCAAGTGACCATCAGAAACCAGCAGACGATCCACGTATACAAAATCGCCTTCCAAGGTCGTGGCTTCCAAATCTGTTGGTTCAGGAACATACTCTGAACGTATCTTTCCATCCGTCAACGACCAGGCAAACGCAATTGCAAGAACCATAGATAAACCAAAAAATTTACGGCGGCTTATGGTGTCTGCTTTTTGTAAACGGCGCTCTGCAGGATTATGTGGAGGTTTTTTAACCTGCGTCCACAGCGCGATAAAACCAGGGAAAGCAATTAGAAACACTAGTATCAGCTGAGTCATCGCCTCGTTGCGTTGAATCCACAAAACTATGTCAAATAGACCGGCAAAAGACGGCACTATCCGCCTCGTAGCGAACTGTTGATACAGTAAAATCATGCGAGGCAGTATCATCGCCATGAAAACTACCGAAGTGACTAGGGTGCGCACCCACCAAGGAACTTTTTTCGCACATTGGACATATCCCCAACAGGCAACCACCACCAAAATTGTTCCTAAAGAAAACCCGGCCAAACGTAAAAGGGAAGCGGTTTCAAAAACTGATCCACCCGTGTGCACAATCGAATCGGTGGAATAAAAATATGGAACCGCATAATAAAGAGCAGAGGTACATATAGCCAATATCGCGGTTATGGTCAGCCCCCGGTGGCGCATTCCCTGGTTTATATCATGCAAATCCCTATCGCCAAACAACCAAAGCATTGCCAAAAACGCGAACACGGTAATAAACAGCGCGATTCCCGCCCAGGCGGTAAAAACAGGAATATCAACGTGCGAGGTGTTCAACCGCAACCATGTAAAAACACCCGCGCCCAAAAGGCCAATAGCGGTTGAAGCAAAAGTTAGTTTGGCAACCGTTTGTCGCTCCATAGGTGCATGAGCTCGACTGGCTACCAAAATACCCACCGCTAGGCACAAAGGAAGCGCCGTTTGAATTGAAACAATAAACAATTCCAGCATGTAAATCCCTGCATAAAAGTTAAAAATAGCTACTAAATTATTTAGTCAAAATAACCGATTATGAAACTGTACATAAGTGTGAGAGCTCGGCGGCAATGCCCCGAGCTCTCACACGCGGTTAGCTTAAAGCAGCTGGCCGTCCCACTTCCAGTTTTCGAAAGTGAACTTCAGTGGCTCGGTCCAGAAACGCCCGTGAACAGCGGAGGTATCTTTTCCAGTGTGCAGCATGAACTTGTCAGCAGGTGAAGGAATCTCAACTTCAACACGGTACTTGCCCGGTTTCAGCTTGATGTTATTTCCGTAGTGCGGGCCGTCAGAAGCCACCATGGGCATCATCGTCCCTAAATCCTTGACCAAGTCACCCGTGTCCTGATCATAAACTTTCACTTTGACATCCAAGTAAGGCATGAACTGATCGGCTTCATAACCGATTTCATCAGCCTTCTCATTGGTAGCAACGTCAACTTCGAAGTGCATGTCAGATTCGGAAGCCGGCGGTACTAGCACGGAGCCTTGCTCCATGTCGATTGCCTGGAAGTAAACCAAATCAACAGTTAACGGACCACTGGTCTGCGGGCCTGAATCGCCAACCGGAATTTCGTTAATTCCTACTGCCTGCCCTTTTTCAGCAGAGCCTTTCTTTTCGTCGGCGGGCTTCTGCTCAGAAGTAGCCTTTTCATCCTTGGGCTTGTCACCCGAATTATTCGAGCAAGCAGCAAGACTGAAGGTAAGCGCACATGCCGCTAGAAGAGCAACCATTGCTTTCTTTATCTTCATTTATTTTTCCTTTCGTGTTTCGGGATTTTCCCGCCAAAACTGGAGATATTTAGAACTGATGCAACGTTACTAACTAAACAGAAGTTGTATCTTTCACCGATCCCTGCTCATTATTTGTTGCGCTAGCACAGCTCTCCCGTTTTGTGTTTTTGCTGATGCGATATTGCACAACAGCCAAAATTATGAGAATTACAACCACAATTGCCTGTGCCACCAAAGTCTGAACAGTTGGATAAAGGCCAAGCACAGCTATTTCCGGTACGCCCGGAACTTCAGTTGCATGCAGCCAAGTTGCATCCTGGAACTCTTTAGCAGCACCACCCGCAATGGTAACTGCCAATATACCCAACAGAACCGAAGTCCACCGGAAGAACTTCCTGATTGGTAGACGAACTCCAAATACCCACACCAGTAGGAATAGGATTACCAAAATGACTAGTGCAGCTCCCACCCCAAGCCAAATGAATGCGTAATCCAAACCGGAACGCGCCGCGGTGAGTATAGGAGAGAAGAACAATATGGTTTCCGCACCCTCACGCAACACCGCCAGGAACGCAACCAAGGCTAGTCCGAATATGCCACCCGACTGAGTCTTAGATCCAGCAACAGATCGCATGTACTCATCCCATTTGGCCCCGTGAGACTTGGAGAAGATCCAGTTGGAAACGTATATGAGCATCAACACCGCAGCAATACCGGTAAAGCCCTCGATCAACTCTTGTGCCAACCCTGAAACATTTGATGTGAGGCGAGCCAGCACTATAGCTAGCATTACCGACAAGGCAATGGCTGCGACCACGCCAACCATGATTCCAGCTACCTGATCCTTACGCTTTGCCTTCATGGCATAGGTAATAACAGCAGCCACAACTAGAAGGGCTTCAGCACCCTCACGCAGCAGAATTAGGAACGAGGCAAAGAATCCCTTCCACCCAAGTCCCTCATTGAGACCAGCCAGCTTGTCCAGCTCAGTGGCGTCCTCATTCACCATTGACTTTAAGTTTTCAGCTATCTTGACAACTTCATCGTGTGCCAATCCGCCACGAATTCCCTGACGCAGATCTCGGAATCCTTTTTCAACTTCAGAAACTCGCCCCTGCCCTATGTAGGAGATTGTTGCCTTCTCTAGCCCCTCGGCTTCATAGTGTTGTAAGTAGGCAGCGGTAGCGTGCTTGTAGCCCTTATCCACATCACCCGCGCCGTACTCTTTAACAGAGGTGTCAATATTTTCCACGATTGCCTGGGCTACCCTAGTCCACTGATCTGAAATAGTCTTAGTGGTGGCAAGTTCGGCAACGTCTTTATTTAGATGGTCAATGGCAGTTTTTACCGCTTGTTCAACCTCGTCTTGAGATGCTCCCGCATTGGAAAGCGTGCGCACGGTTAGCAAAACTGCAACAAAGTCTTCTTGCCTATCCCGCCCAAGCCTGTGGCGAATTTGATCTTCAAGGCCGGAAACCTGGTAAATATCATAGTAAGCTTTTCTGATGGAATTCTGCACTGCCTTAGAATCTCCCGAAGCATACTCGGCAGGAATACCCTCCAGGCACTCTTCCATTTTTGTTACTACCGGCTGCCAATCTTCTTCTTGTGCATTCGCCGTAATAGACGAAGAAAGAGCGAAGAACACTCCCACAAAGAGGAAAATCGCTAAAACCTTCGATATTCGCACTCCCGATGCACTGTTAAGTGAAAACGCCCTCATACACCCTTCAGCTTTCGTTAGCCTAACCTAATAGCCGGTATCAGCATATACATTACCACTTCAATTACGCAAGGCCGGCATGTTGAAAATAGAATCTTTGAGAACAAGTTCTCAAAGGGACACTCCAAATGAGAGCTAACCTAAAGTGAAGTGTACTGGGTTTGTTCCTACTCGTTTTTGAGAGGATTAGGGATATGTCTAAGAGGTATTCTCAGGAGTTTAAGGATCGTTAGGAAAACCTGTCAATATTCTTTTACTTCCTGCCGCTATTTACATAGTTGTGTCAGTTTTAGCTTTAATCTTGCTTATCGCTACGCTGAAGCAAACAAATAGTGACATTAAAAAGAGATGGGTAAAAGTAATTCTCATGGTTGCGTTTCTTACAGGCACAGTAGCTTTTGCAGGGACTGTCATTAACATGGATAGTTACGGCATAGTTCCTTCTAAGCAAGGCGCTACCAATTGTCGAGTTATCTATTCGTGGGGGAATAGCTCGATGCATCACAGATTTGGGCGATTCTATACCGTGTCGAATAATTTTCATCTTGGCGTCAAAACGCCGTATTCGTGGTCGGCCAAAGGCTCAGGAAAAATACATGACACCGCTTGGGAAGTGCGCTGGGAATCAGGAATCGGGACACTTCATCCCCGCACAGATATAGGAATAGACCCTGACACAGATATCCCAGCGCGCTTCACCTGCGACGAGTGAATGTGGTTTAGCCTTTACTTAGACACGTTGCATAGATGTATGCAAGACGATTCGCTTCGCTTTGATCAGGCAAACGATTAGCATGAGCAGCCATAGTGAGCGAACCTCCCAGCTCTCGCAGAAGTAGACGGCCAGCTGCGCGTACTGGATCTCAAACGCGAACACGTACGCCAAGCCATCCGCCAAGCTGGGGAAGCTAAAATGCTCTACGCCTCGGATCTCGCACATGACTACCAGTAGAAAATAGAAAAAGGAGCTAAGAAGTCTGTTCACTCTACAAACTTTTTAGCGCCAGCAACACTTTTTAGCGTCTCCGCCCAAGCACGCACCCACTAGCTGAAATCAGCCTCAGGCACGTCGTCTCGATGACCCTAGCAGAGGCAAGCGAGCGCGCGAGTGAAACCCAGAAATCTGCGCTGACAAGCCAAACCGCCCCTCCGCACAACATAAAAACAGGACGCTCACTTTGTAGCAAAATGAGCGTCCTAATGGTACTAGTAATCCCTGCCGGGATTACGCACTATTTCGTCGTCCTTACTAATGAAAAAGCCCGAAGGCTTTTTCACCGTTCGGACTTCTCATAGTGGAGCTAAGGGGATTCGAACCCCTGACCTTCTCATTGCGAACGAGACGCGCTACCAACTGCGCCATAGCCCCAATGCCTATTTATGCTACCACGGAAGTTTTCCACTGCACTACTTCCAGGATTAAGAGGCGAGAAAAACCACACAGCACCGCGTTTTTCTCTTATATTTTCTCTTGTATTTTTCTCGCAATTCCCTAGTGCACTTCGCTCGCAATTTCTTGAAACACTACTAAATACTAGCCAAGGCCGCTAACACTAACCGAGTATTACTAGGCGCGCCGGCGAGCTAATAGATCGTCAAGAGTATTGCCACTACCCAGCAAATCTAGGCGTGATTCTTCCGATCCGCTCATCTCCGGTGCAGCATGCGCTGCCGCTACTTCGGCATTGCCGATTCGCTCTCCTGGGCGCTGCGGACGATACGGGACGGCCGCTTCTGCCACCGGACTCGGCTCATAGGGCTTTACGGTACGTTTCTGTATCGGCTCTCCCACCTGCCCGAGCGCACGCCCCTTTCCTTTCAAGGTATAGCTAGGCTTTGCGATTGCTGCAGAGCGAGATGAAGCAGCCAGCTGTTCTTTCGCCGCGCTGCCTGATTCAGTGCGCGCCGCCTTTTCCGAACGAGAACGGGAAGCATATTGACGCGAAGGAGCAGCCGCTTTTGCGCTCGCTTCGGTAGTTCTTTCCACACCTGCCGGCAAAGTTTCGCCAGCTAACGATGCCGATTCCGCCACTTCTTGTTCCGAAAGAGTAGATGCTGATAATTGCGCCCGCGCCTCCGCTATGCGTGCCATCTTCTGCCCGGCCGGCACTCTCCGGCGCGCCGGTGCAATACTGCGGGAACGCTGCGCGCGCGCTTTCGGTGCTCCGTGCGCACCCAAAATTTCGTCACTCCGCGCAATTATTTCTTGGTCTTTTAGCGTTTCCTGACCCCAAACTTGCTGGAAATGACGCAGAGCAACTCCATATCCCAAGCTCAAAACAATGCATATAACCGGCACTGCCCAAGAAAGCACCGATACTAGCAGCAGAACCCACGCTAAAAGCGTGATTCCTAGCAAAGCTGCCCCGCCTAGCATAGCTCGGCTTCTATATACAGAACGGCGCACAATTCGCGCGCGAGCCCGTGCTCTTCCGCGCGCTACTGCACGTAAATCACGGGTTTTTTCCCGTGGTGCCGGTTTTTCAGCCATTGCCTTGCGCTCCCTTATAAAAATAGTTCCGTATTCATGGCGTTCATTTACTGCCGCCGTAGGCACTGTATGAAGCAAACGCAACTGCGCTGAATACTTTTCTTCGCTGTGTACTTCGTTGAGCACACTGCGCCGCTGCCACAGAGCCGGAGCCAGATAGAGAAGAATCAGCACCACTGCGACTGCGATTGCTAAACCTTCTCCACCCATACTTTTACGCTATAAAACTCTACTCTTTTCCGCAGTATTCCCGCGGCGGTGTGTTGCTCGCTTTTCCTTATTCTAAGAACGAAAAGTGTCACTCCGTTATCATTATTCACAATACTCCCGCAGATATATTTTCAGACGGGTACACTCGCTTATGGCAAGATAAAATATTTAAGGAAATAAAGTATAAATACCGACCCGCGATAAAGTAATCGGAGCAGGAAATGGCGCATTCTTCTTTACACCTACCTAATATCGAGGATTTAGAAGAAGAGGACGCCAAGCAACTATTACGCGCCGCAGTGCGCGAGCATCGCCGGCAGCGCAGCGAAAAATCTCGCCAAGACCTATCCCAATTATGGATAAGTACGGTACTGGATTTTTTGGGCGATGCTAAGACAGTAGCGGGATTCGTTTCCACTGAATTTGAACCCCAAACTTTCGATTTATGTACGATGATTGCCGACAGTGGAAAACAACTCCTGCTGCCGAAACTCGGGCCCGGGCTTACCCGCTCCTGGGGATTTTTTAAGGGGCGCGACGACTTGACGCAGATGGCTCCGGGGCGTCCGCCCGAGCCCACCGGCCCAGCATTTGATAACGAAGTACTCGCCAGCGTAGATGCCTTAATTATGCCGGCGCTACTCGTATCGCGTTTCGGCGAACGTCTCGGGCAAGGAGGCGGGTGGTACGACCGCGCCCTAAAAGCAGCTAAACCGGGCACGCGGATTGGCGCAATGATATATCCGGAAGAGTACGTAGATTTCCACTTGCCGCAGAATGACCTCGATATGCTCATCCCTTATGTATTACTACCAGAGCAAATAATTACCACGACCATAGCTGCCTAGGATTGCCACACTTTTCTATCGCTGGCGTATTTTCTTAGCTTCTGTGCGGCTTTCGCACCCTCGCGCAAGTTCCTAGCCTTAGCTCTCGCCTGGCTTTCTTAGCTCTAGCTCCCAATCTCGTGCGGCTCTCCCGCCTTAGTTTTCCACTAGCGCAGAAACCGGAGAGCTTTTCCCCAGATTTCTGGTATCTACTTCTAGGAGCCGGACCTTTTTCCAGAATTTAAGTATGAAGAAATCAGCACTGCGAGCGCAGCGAACTGCTTTACCTGTGCGCGCCTTTATCTGGAGATGGAAATGGGTAGGGATTGCCCTCCTCCTCGCTTTACTTTTAGAAAGTGGTTGGACGGCTTTTACTGATTTACGCCCCGGCACAGTGCAAATCGCGGTAACGAAAAAGGCTCTCTACACCGGAGCGGAATTGACGGCGGGAGATTTAGAAATGGTGGCGGTGCCCGTAAATATGGCACCGGCGTCGAGCATAAAAAATATCCAAGAAGTACTCGGGAAATCGCTTATTACACCGTTACCTCCGGGAATCCCTCTCGCTGCCGAGATGCTATTAGATGGAAGTCTCCGCGAGCACGCGCCGCCGGGAATGGTGATAATTGCGTTAGCGATTAGCAATGCAGCGATACCGGATATGTTGCAAATAGGCGACCGAATCGATCTCTATGCAATCGGAAAAAACTATAAGTCTTTGGCAGCAGCTGGAACTGGTGAAACTAGTGGAGTTGCTGAAACAGGAGCGAAAGTAGATTCCGATAGAGCAGAGAGCGGCAATGGCGATAGTAGTGCTAGTAACAGCAGCACTATCCGAAAAAATGCGCAGATACTAAGCCGGGGGGCAATAGTGGTCAGTAAAATGAAAAAATCCTCTGATTCCTTGCTGGGGAAGCAGCTTCCCGATAACGAAAATAGTTTACTCGTGGCGGTACCCGAAGCAGATGCCCCCGCAGTGCTATCTGCCCAAGTCGAGGCACCTCTTTTTCCGGTTTTGAATACCGGTACTACTCCGTAAAGTTCTTGCTCAGAAGCTCATCATGCATAGAGTGTTAGAATTGCTATGCAACAGAGGAGGAAAAATGCTGCAAGGATTTAAGGAATTCATTAGCCGCGGGAATGTAATTGATTTGGCAGTAGGCGTGATCATTGGAGCTGCTTTTACCCCGATAGTGAGCGCACTTACCGATAACATCTTGATGCCGCTCATCGGAGCTATTTTTGGCAAACCCAATTTTGACCACATCTGGACTATCCATTTAAATGGCGCCACTATTTTACCGGGCACCTTCGTGACTGCCGTAGTTAATTTTCTGATAGTAGCAGCCGCTATCTACTTTTTCGTAGTAGTCCCGCTCAATAAACTTAATAGCCACAAGAAAGCTACGGCAGAGGCGGATAACGCTGCTCCCACGCCAGATCCCGAGGTGCTGTTACTGCAAGAAATCCGCGATTTACTGGCAGAGAATAACCACTCCGCACACTAATAGAACTCCGCACACTAGTAGAGTTCCACACTCTGACAAAATACTAGTTTCTAGCAAACTGTTGGTTTCTAGCTGCCTACTAGTTTTAACCGGACTTCTACTAGTTTTAACCGAAGTTATAGTTTCCCGAAATGCGGTGGGAGCTCCGCCAGAATCTCTTTTTCGCGCGGACTCAACTCAGCTTCGGCAGTAACTTTTTTTTGCCGCCAAGCAGCGCGCTCCGGAGCCGGAGCACTCTTTGCATCGTGAATATGCAAAGCCTCCTCTGGGCAAGCTATTTCACCACGTTCTAACCGCTCTCTATCGAGACGAGAAAGCGCCGTCACCCGCCGATGCGCCGCTTTCCTCTTCTCCGCTGCCGGCTCACTATTTACCGGAAAATCTTTACTCTTCGGCATCGTTATCTGCCACAGATTCTTCTGCGGCTTCGCTTGAATCCGCACTGATATCTTCCTCTAGGGCAGCATAGCAGCTCTCTAGCTTCTCGATTATTGCTCGCGTCTGCCCCGCAGGATCTATAAAGAGCGAAGTAGAGAAAGTCTGATACACCAACCAACCCGCTGCTTGGAAAGTTTCCTGCCGATATCTATCGCGCCGGCGCAGGGAAGCTTGGCTAGCGTAGGCTGCATCATCTAGCAAAACTGCCAAAGCCCAGGTACCAGGAATATTTTTATGCCCTACTACCAGCGGAATTACTTCCGAATCGCTATAACCATAGTTACAGGCAGTCATCCACCCTTTTTCTTCTAAACGGCGCGCCAAATCGGCTAACAATGGAGTAACTTCCCGATCCTTTTGGCTACTAGCAGGAATAGGAGTTGAAGCCGCTTCCCATTTACCGGGTTCTACCCCTTTATTAATCAACTCAGCCAACAACCGAGGGCCTGGCGCCGAAACTTTCTGTAAATCAATATCTCCCGGCGCGAGGGAGGTAACTACAAACAGATTATCGCGAGCCGCATTAATTGCCTCCACGAGTCCAATAAAGCCCGGCACCGTAGCCAATTTACCGAAAGAGTGCAGCACGCGGCCGTGCACCGTCTTTCCGAAACCGGGGGAGAAAATAATATTATCTCGCCGCAAACCCGCCGCTTGGAGAATATCTACCACTACGAAAGGTTCCTGTTTATTCAAATGCCGCAGCTGTGCCACATACTGCCCCGCCGCGCGGTGCTCACTCAAAGCTTTCCGTATCTCTTGCGCGTGCCGCGCAGACGCCGTCACTACTGCTAAAGAATCCGGATTCTGATCTATAGCGTAGCGCAGCACCGTCTGCACTACTTCTTCCACTTCGGCTTTCGGTGCTTCTACTGCCCCGCCACCGCTCGTAGCTGGCACGCCGCGCCCATCCACTACTTTCAGTAAAACCGTATCCGTCAATGGGCGCGCAGGATAGAGACTATAAACTCCTGCGTAGCCATTTTCATTCAACGCCCGCAGACTCAACTCTTCATAATGCACCCGCGTAGCTGGTAGCTGGATAATCGGCAGCACTTTCGCAAAATCTAGCAGCGCATTATTCTTTGCTTTACTATCCGCCCCTTGCGCCCGCTCAGCAATCATTTCCGCGCGGCGCACATCGCCGGCCAATACAATTTGCCGCCCTCTGACCAGCAAAGATACTAAAGAAGCGACGCTCGAAGTATCACCGGTATCTGCGATTACTAAATCTGCCCAAGGCATCGGCGGTATATATTCAGCCTCCACCACTGGCGGCACAATCCATACTGGCCGCGCCACCTGCATTATTCGCGGATAAGTAGCAATCATATCGCGCAAAGCCGTAATGCCGTAGCTAGCCAAGGCCTTATCCATCTGGATAGTTTCTTCTCGCCGCCCGCGCGCCGTATCGCGCATATTGCGCACCGCCGCCAAGAGTACCGGATCTGCCAGCGAATCTACGTGCTTCTTATCGGCGTCTAAAAATTCGTGGAGCATATTTTCAATATCGCGCGGGCCGTAAGCCGGGAGTACTTCTGATTTACTGAGGATGCGCTCAAAAATCGAAGACGTGTAGGCCAGATCCAGCTCGCTATCAATCATCTCTGCCGGTACTTGCCGGCGGCGTAAATCGGCAAGGAAATCTTCTAAGCCTATTTCGCGCAAATGGGCAAGCAACTTATTTCGCTCTGCCAAATTTTCCATCTGCGCCGCATCTACCGCCAAGCTTTGCAGCTGTTTCTGGAGCTGCGGGAAAGCGATATCTACATAAGCCTCTACGTTTTCACCAGCGCCGGTCTCTACCGCTAGCTTTGCCAACTCGGCCACTGCTTGGCTATAGGTGGTACGCGCCGCCACTAAACTGTGCGGCAATACGGGCCAACCGCCGTCTTGGGTATAACGCCGCCACACTTGCCGACGTTCCGCTACTCGCTGCAGCTCCGTATGTAAATCTGCCGGTACCACTCCGGGGCGGAGCATATCCTGCGCAGTTTGAATAATAGCTTTTCTTTCACTACGAGAAAGTTTATAGCCACGCTCTTTTCGCCATTCTTTAGATGCAGTAGCCGCTATGAAATCATCCGGAGAGTCGTCAAAAATATGCGGCTTAAAGATATCTAGCGAAGCAGAAATTCCCGCAAAGAGTTCTAGCTGCTCCTGCCACTGCGCAAGATTCTCCGCTGGCCGCAACCCGGTATCTTTAGCTATTTTTTCTGCGCTCTGCATAAGCTCCGGCAAAGTAATTTCTGCGAGCTCCGCCGCCCGCGCAAAAGCCGCTTGCGCTTCCTCTCCATCGGTGAGCGGAGAATTTTCCCACGCAGAAATCATTGCCGAATCACTGAGAATTCCTAATTCAGCGGCGCGCTGCAAATCAATCGCCACCGCCACGTATCCACTTCCCGCTAGCGAATCTAAAGCGATCTGCGGCAAGCGCACCTTCGTCTTAGGCGCTTTTTCCTTCCCCGTCAGCTGCACTAATTTCTCTAAAGCCGCGTATACCGAGATGGAATACTCTTCGTCTACTCGATGTAAATCTGCAATAAAGGATTGCAGCTGCGCCCGGGCCCGCACTAATTTATCGCGATTGGAAAGCACCCCGTCTAAATCAATAGCCGGTGGTTCTAAACGCAGACCCGTGCGAATTCGCGGCGGCACCGCTTCGATATCAGAAAAATCTAGTACCAGCTCTCCCAGCCCGATTTTTTCTAACTCATGGCGCAAAGCCTGCCCTGCTGCCGCACTAGCCGGCACAAATAGCATCGATTTACCCGAGGCCGCCGCATCGGCAGCTATTGCGGCAATAGTAGAGAATTTTTCCGTACCCGGAGGAGTATCCATAATCAGCGAACGCCCCGCCGCTACTGCTTCGACTACTCCAAGTTCCACCGTATCGTGGTCACCTGCTCCGCGCTCCGTTTCTGGAGAGCGATCTTCTTCTAAGACGGGCGGCAAGGGTTGCGCAGAAAGCGCGCGGCGCTTTTCATCTCCCGCGAGCGCAGTCAAAATTCCTGAGCTCTTTATATAAGGCTCAAGCGCTTCTAAATCATTGAGCATGATTTGGGCTGGATTGTGAAAACAGCCAATTAACGCCTGCTCACGATAGCTAAATCCCGGTAAGTAGAGCCGCGAAAGCGTAATCAGACGCTGAAAAATTTTCTCGACGCCGAGCGAACGCTGCACCAATTCGCGCAAATCCGCTATTTCTTCCGCAGAAATTCCATTTTCCCGCAAAGCCTTTAGCAAAATTGGATTCACCTCTGCCTGCGGCGAAAGCTGAATAGCACCATCTCCATCGGGCAAGAAATCTAGCCGGAGTCGCCGATAAACGGCGGGCGCACTCTGCTCTACGGCAGTTTTTATACCCAAGGCCGCCCCCGCCGCATCTTCTCCAGTAGCAGGAGCTGCCAGATCAGCATCCGAGCTATCCGCTCCCCCCGAATCCGCACCTAGGTTGGCACCCAGATTTGCCGGAGCTGCGTTGTCTGTGCTGGTCGTATTGCTGGTGTTGGCTGCGCTATCAGTGCTGGCTGTGCTACTGGTGCTAGCTGTGCTGGCCGAATTTTCTGCTGGAAGTGCTGTCCAAGAAATCAAACCCGCACTCAAAGAAATCGGGGCGAAACCGTGTATCGATTCCATCTCTCGCACTGTATCGTGCAGGCGAGAAAGTTGGATGCGCGCCGCCGCCAATGCATTGGTTTCCCGTATCAACGAAGAAAGCCGGGTCAAGGTGTGTGAATAAAGCTGGGCAGCTCCAGTGGGGTGCGGATGAGTAATATCGATAACTCCCATATTGACCGCTTCCGGGCGGGAAGCCATCTTTTCTGCTTCGGCACTGAGTTCGGCATACCAACTGGCATATGCTTCTTCCATCAATTCGCCAGCAGTTTTTTGCACCGCCGGGGCGGAGCTTTGTTCCGCCACTTTATCTTGCCGCTCTTCGGTTACTTCCACATTCTCCCCAGATGCCGGAGCAGTGCTCACAGAATTTTCTACGCTTTCTGCACTATCCGTGTTTTCTACGCTCTCCGTGTTTTCTAAACTCTCCGCACTTTCCGTACTAGAATCCGTAGCATTATTTTCGCCATCAGTTTCGGAATTAACGGCAACACTTTCCGAATCAGAAATTTCCGAATCGGCTGCACTGGATCCTGCGGTTACTTCCGGATTGGCTTCCACATTAATTTCAGAATTTGCCGCACTAGAGGCAACACTAGCTACCTGGTTTGTTTCTGGAATCGCTTCTACACTAGATGCTGCGCTATCCGAAGTTACTTCTGGAGCAGCGTCTGCTTCTACTTTCGCAGCGGATTTTTCCGCCGCGCGATCTGGGTTATGACGGGAAAAAAGACTCACAATTCCACCGTAGTGGTTTTCCCGAAAAACTGGGGGCTTACGCGCCGAAGACAGGCAGTTTGCGCCGGCGCGCCGCGTAGCGCGTACGCAGTGCCACCACTATCCAGACCAGCACAAAAATGACGCTCACCACCAGAACGATAGCCGCTCCGGTGGGCACGGCGAAAGCCCACGATACCCACATTCCTATTACTGCCGCGCAGATACCGATGAGCGGAGCTATTAGCATCATTGACGATACCCGCGGGCTTATCATTCGGGCAGCGGCGGCTGGCGCCACTAGAAGAGCAATCACCAAGATATTTCCGATAGTTGATACCGAAATCACCACAGAGATGGCGATGCAGAGATAGAGAAGTAGATCCGTGCGCAGCGGAGAATATCCGATGGCACGGGCGTAATCCCTATCGAAACTCACCGCCAACAAAGCCTGATGGTAATAAAGTAACAACCCTAGTACTGCTATTCCCACTGCTGCTACTACTAGCAAATCCCGACTCCGAACACCGGTGAGAGAGCCAAAGAGCAGAGACTCCAGCGAACCAGTGTAGTTCGGCAATCGAGAAATTATGAGTAAACCGAGAGCAAAAGCAGCCGTGAAGAAAATGCCGATTAGCGAATCTTCTCGCACTGCTTGGTTATATGCGAAAAGAGCTATAAGGACGGCTACCGCTATCCCGGCAGCCGCGCCTCCAATCAGCGTGGATGTGCCTAAGGCAAAAGAAACGGCAATACCGGGGAATACCGCGTGCGAAAGCGCATCTCCTACAAACGAAAGCCCGCGCAGCACTACGTGGGTGCCGACTACCCCGCACAGTACCGAGCTCATTACGGCCATGAGGAGCGCCCGCGGTAAAAACGCTAAAGCCGGATTACTCATATCGGTAAAGAAATCAATTATGCTCATTTTTATTTCTGCTCTTTTCCGGATCCTGCTCGAGATTTTGCTACAGTAGGCTTTTCTATCAGCGCACTCATCATGCGCACCAGAGGTGAATTTATATCTACACCGTACGACTCTGCCCAAAGCTGCGGGTCAGTTAGCTCAGCCAATGGAGCGAGAGCGCGTACGCGCCGATTAAGTATCAACATCCGGTCTGCTATTTCCGCGGCCTGCGCTAAATCGTGCGTAGACATTAAAATAGAAATTCCGGCCGCCTTTAACTGCTGGCAAAGCTCCGCCAGCAAATCTTGATTGGGGTGATCTAATCCCGTAAAAGGCTCATCTAGCAGTAATAACTCTGGTTGGCTCACTAGCGCCCGCGCAATTAATACGCGCTGTTTTTGCCCGCCGGAAAGCTCGCCGATATTGCGCTGGCGCAAATCTAGTAGCTGCACCTTTTCTAGCGCTTGATAGACTTTTCGCCACTGCGCAGCGGTAGCTAAAAAGCGAGGTTTCAGCGAAGTAAGTACTACTTGCTCTACCGAGATGGGATAGCTCCAATCTGCATCTTGCCGTTGCGGCACGTACCCCACCCCTCCTTGCAGCTCTATTTTCCCTGCTGCCAGCGGTAAAAGCCCCATAATAGCGCGAATTAGAGTAGTCTTTCCCGCCCCGTTAGGTCCAATTACACAGAGTAGTTCCCCCGGGGATATATCCAGATTGATATCGCGCAGTACGGCGCGCCCGCCCAGATTGACGGCTAAATCGCTGATATGCAGCAAGGGTTTTTCACTCATGCAATGCCTCCGCTTGCCGCGCCGCAGTACGCCGGCGCAGCGCTAGAGCCAAACCGAGGACACCTCCGGCGAGCACCAGCAAGGCCACCCCAATATAGAGGACAAAGCGCGAACTAAATTCCGAATTTTCTGCCTCTGCTCCACTAGCTGCTTCTGGAGCTGGCAAAGAGCCACTTTCTTCCCACTGCATCGCTAAGGCTTTTTGCCCGTCTGCCTTATCTCCCACAGCGAGATGAAGAATCTGCGTATCTGATACGGTCTTCCCCCCGATAGAGGCTTCGGCGGTCAAACGCAGTAGATGCTCCCCTGGATCTGTGAATACCCAGTTCACGTGGGTATGAGTATTAGGTTCAATAAATACGGGCTGTGATTTCTTCTCCGCTGCATTCCAAAGTTTCTGCGGACCAGAGAAATTACCGGCGTCTACGAAGGCACTAAAGTTTCCAGCTCCTTGGTGCCCACCAAAAATTAAATTCACTCCGCCTTTCGAAACGGCAAGTAATTCCGGATCTTGGGTATTCCAACCCAGCCAAACTACCCCGTCTAATTGTTGCTGCGGTATCACCCAAGCTTCTCCCTGTGCTTTGGTAAATTCGTATTCCTTACCGGCAGGTACTGCTAATTTTCCTTTATCGCTTACGCGCACCACCACATCTGAAATATGCCGCCAAATAGGAGTACCCGTGGTGTCGTCGCGCAGCATGAGTTCCATTTTCCCGTCGTGCATTTTTGCACCCATATCGAGATGCCCCGCCGAAATTTCTACTGCCTGCCCCCGAGGAGCTATTTTTTCGTCTTTGTCCACTACCTGGGTAAGAGCCGGATCCACCTCTCCAGCTGGAGAATCATCGGCAACCGCCAGCGGATGCACTCCCGCAATAATTAGAAACAATCCAAACAGTAAAAATACGGTAAACCACGAGAGCAAACCGGAAATCTTACTTAATTTTTTCACTTTTACCTCTATTTCCTCATTAACTGCGGTACTACTTACCGGCATTGGTCCTTGATGCGACACGGCGTACATCTTCCGGTTCCCACGCCGGCAAGGAGCCTGGATCTAAACAATTTTTCAAAGCTTTCCCGTTATATTTCAAGAGTGCCAAATAGTTGGGTACTTCCGGAGTGAGAGTATCGGCATATATATTGCACACTTCGATATTCTGCGCCGCCGCTAGATTCAACAAATCTTGTTTATGCCGCCGCGTAGTGGGCTCCACAAACACTGCCCGCACATGTAAATCCTGTAAAGTGCGCGCCAGCGTGGCTAACTGCTGGGAAGATGGCTCAATGGCCGGGTTAGGCGCTACCACTCCCGAAACTTCCAGACCGTAGCCCTTTGCCAAATAGCCAAACGCATCGTGAGTGGTCACCAGCTTGCGCTGCGCAAGTGGAATAGATCCGATTACCGAACGCATCCAATTATCCGTATCCTGCAATTTTTCTCGGTAACGAGCTGCATTCTTTTGAAATATCTCCGCTTTTTCTGGGGCGATACTGCTGAGCTCATCAGTTATGACATCTATATACGCCAAGCCATTTACGGCGTCTTGCCAAAGATGAGGATCAATTTCTCCATGTACGTGCTCTCCCAGTACTGCTTGCGCAAGTATCCAAGTATCTGCTTCCGGTTTACCGAGAAAACGCCAAGATTTTTCCACCGGGACTTTCGCCAGCGTGGAATGAGGGACGGCAATCAGCACTTCTGCTGGGGAGTATTCCTGCTTTTCTCCGTCTTTATCCGCCAGAATTTTTATTCCGTGCGGAGTCACCGTAATATCAGCATGCCCGGAATCGAGCACCGTACGCCCCTGCCCTTGCGGGTTCTCTCCCACTACGAAACGCAGCACTGCCGCCATTTCTTTCCCGGGCGAATCTGCCGCGCTTCCCTCTTCCTCAGCTGCAGAATCCGCCAGTTTTCCCTCTCCCTCCGCTGCAGAATCCGCCGAAGCGGTAGGGCGCGCACTTAAATGTAGATCATACACACCCGGAGCACTCATCGCCCACGACATATGAGTATGAGCATCGGGAGGAAGTGCCACTTTATCTGCGTCATCAAAGCCATCCCCGCTCACTATCCAGGGATGCGCGGTGCCGAAAGTAGCAGTAGTGAAAGCCGCCAGGGTACCTGGCCCCGTAAGGTCGGTGGCGCGAATTTCCATATTTTCTGCGATACCTTCAGAGCGGAATCCCAGCCAGAGCGTGGAGAGAGAAAAATCTTCTACCAAACGAATATGGTAACCGCCGTGCTCCGGAGCATGCGCGGCAAGTTCCACTATTTCGGCTTGCGCCGGCAAATTAGCTTTCAGAGTTTTTTGTAGAGCAGCGGACTCTAGTAACAGACCGTTGGTAAAGGCAATATCTGCCCAAGCTATATTGCGCAGTGCCGCCAGGGATGGTTCATAAGAATGTGGATCAGCTCCCCGGGGAATTAGCGATACTACTTCCGCTTCCTTTCCCGCTACTTGCTCCACCATATCAGCCACTATCGGCGTAGAAGCCACGATTTGCAAGCCGGATTTCTCGGTGCGGGCGGCGCAGGCACTGAGCGGAAAAACTAGGAGGAAGACGAGGAAAAAAATACTTTTTCTCCGCCACTTACTCGTAATTTTCGGTACTTGCATATGCGACTATCCTAGGAGTGACGCGCGGGTACGGCACGACGCTTAAAGACTACAATTACTCCGGCAGCAGCGAGGAGAAAAGCAGATACTCCCAACAGAAAAGTGGGCAGCCCGCTCTGCGGCAATCCCCGCAGTTCCGGAGGTAAAGCCGAAGGGTCAATAATTTTTCCAGCTGCCTGCAATTGCGCAATCTGTTCGGCACTGAGCTGGCAAGCTTCTCCGCTAGCTGTACGCCCGACGATTACTTTCTGCGGGCCAGCCGGCGAGCCAGTAAACCAAACTTTTCCTACTTTTCCAAAATTAGCTGATTCAAAAACTGCCATTCTTCCCGGGCCGCTAAAAGAAGTAATTTGCCAATTTACCGCTCCTTGGGTGCCGCCGTGCAGACTCGGATGCTGAGTATTAGCTCCCACCCACGGCACTCCTGCCTGTTGAGTAGAGGCAATCATCCAAATCGGACTTCCCGCCGCCGCCACAAATTCCATACCGGCCGGAGCAGTCGTGCGCGCATTTCCGGAAATTCCAAACACTAGCTCTTGGGGAGATTTCCAAGCGGCAGGCTGCGAACGGTCATCTTTAATAGCCATCTGCAAGCGTGAACCTTGTACGAGGGTGCCAACATCAAAATGCCCGGAATTGGCGTTGCCCGCTCCGCCTACCTGAAATACGAGCGTACCCGTAGTGCGAAGAATACCGCCGCTCCGCGCCCGCGCACTTTGCGTAATTCCTACTCGATAGGTGCCCGGAGCAGTAAATACCCAGTTCGGGTGGACGTGAGTATTGGCGGCGATAGTGTGCGAACCGCCAAAGCCACTATTTTTCTGCTTCGTAACTTCTACCGGCCGGCAAGCAGGAGCCGCTGGCTGCACAGAGTTATTAGCTGCCGGCGCGGGCGCGGAAGCAGCAGGAGTATTAGATAAACTCGGCCGCTTAGCACTCACTGCCGATTTCCCGATTTCCCACTGGAATTCAGCAGGGGCAGAAATCAGTTTTTGCCCATTCTTTTCCATCTCCACAACAGCGCGAATCTGATAGGTACCTGGGCGGGTAAAGAGCCAATTAGGAGTGGCAGCAGAAGTGCGATTAGTAGTGGAAGTGCGATCGGTAATTTTTGCACCTGCTTTCAGCTGATATCCACTATCTAGGAAATTCTGCGCCGTGCCGCCCTTATTATCTGCACCCCAGAGATATATCTCCCCGGGGCCACTCACTTCTGAAAATAACAAGGTAACGGCAGTAGCTTTTCCTTGCTCAGAGGCAGGGGTGGAGTTAGCGGCACTGGCAGTTTGATCCGCACTAGTAGCCGCAGCCGAGCTAGCGGCACTAGCAGCGAGCGCAGAAAAATCCCAACCAATTTGCAGCGGATTTTCGGCGCTTAGTTGGCTGCCCACGAAGTAGCCACGTTCCGGTACGCCCGCCGGTAGCGAAACTACTTTGCCGGCCGCACCAGCCGCACCAGCTACACTATCCGCCGCCGATAGCGAACGCAGTGCCGATTCTTTTATCGCTAGACTTATTTGCGCTGGATTGTAGTAATAAAATTTATCTCCCTGCTGTTCCCGGCTAAGCAGAGAAATACTACTGCCATTCGGCACGGGATAGAATATATCGATTTTTCCGCTGTGCAGCGCCGTGCGCGCCGCAGATTCTCCCCACGCAACGGGCAAACTCAGCCCCCCGAGCAAGAGGGCAGCAAATACGAATACGAATAACTTCCGGGAAAACGACATAGCTTAATAATAACTATTCTCATTATTGGCAGCAATGCCTAAATGCGTAAGATGAGCCACGCTTCAGCGCATACTTTCGCAAAAAACTCGGCATTTTCGCAAAAACTTTCCCCCTGCGTGCCCCCGGGCAGAATCGAACTGCCGGCACCCGCTTTAGGAGAGCGGTGCTCTATCCACTGAGCTACGAGGGCGCAAGTAATACTCTATCCGAAGCAGCAGCACGGGAAAAACTCAGAAACACAGCGAGAGTAATGCCGCGCGTATTTATCTAACTAGCTAGCGCGTATTTATCTAGCTATCTATATATCCGCTATCGCACTGTTGTATCGCACTGCGGTTTCGCTCTATTATTTCGCCCTGTTGTTTCTCGCTATTATTTTTCTTCTCGAAGCCGGCGCGGATCCGGGCCCACATCGTCTCCCGCTTTAATACGCCGCGGCACCACCATTACCGGGCACTCAGCATATCCGAGCAAAGATTGCGAGGTGGAGCCCAACAATAATCCGCGAAAACCACCTCGCCCGCGCGTACCTACAATCACTAAATCTGCTTCACGCGAAAACTCTGCCAATCTACCTACGGGATTACCTTGCCCGACGGTGATTGACGAATCGATATCTCGCCCTTCATCTACTTCCCGCAGCTGGCGCTCGATTACTTCGCGTACGTCGTCAAAAATATCGTTGGTGAGGGCGAACTGCGGCACCCAACTCACCGGATCGACGTTCACCGTATCAAAAATATTTAGGTGCGCATCCCAACGATCTGCTTCCCAAACTCCGCGCTGTAAGGCAATTTTCGCCGCCTCGGACCCATCTACCCCTACCACAATTTTTTTAATCGGCAGGCAGCGCTGCACACTTTCCGGAGGCACCACCACCGTAGGGCAATAAGCATAGGCAGGTACAGCCGTAGAAACTGTGCGCAAAATCCGATCAGCGATCCGGCCACTTTTCAGCCCGTGCCCACCTAAAACGATTAACGCCACTTCTTTCGACATCTCCACCAGAACTTCTGAAGGGTCGCCGTCAATAAGCTGCGAAGTTACTTTTACACCTTGCCCGCTTACTTCAGCCACCAATCGCTGCATATTGGCTTCCGCCGCCTCATAAAGTAGCTTTCCCTCTTCGCGCACCGCCTCCGGCACTATCGGAGTAATTTCTAAACCCAAACTCGGAGCACTGCCCATCTCTCCGGGATTATTATTGCGGGAAGTAAAATACGGGAGCTGATAGACGCAAATTAAGCGTAGCTCCGCCTCCCGCCGTTTGGCCTGCTCAAACCCCCAACGCAGCGCAGCATGAGCAGCTGGGGAGCCATCTACTGCCACTATGATTACATTTTCGTGTGCCATGATATTTCCTCCCTCTTTTCTCTATTCTCTCATTTTCCCCACCTAAAACAAAGGATTTTTATGACGTAGCTCTCATTCCCCGTTTAGAAAAGAAGCGAAGTAGAATAAGAGCCGAAGCGAGGAGAAGATATGCCAGTAAAGCACCCGTTAAAATTTTATGCACACGCCATGCAAGAAAAAGCTTTGCTTTCTAAACCGGTAGCGCTGGCCGGACTTCCCGAAATAGAGATAGAGAATCTCACCTATGATTCTCGGAAAGTCACTCCTCACACCCTCTTTATCTGCAAAGGACGCAATTTTCGCCCCGCATATCTGCAAGAGGCAAAAAAATCCGGCGCGGTGGCCTACGTATCGGAAGTGCCTTATCCGGAAGTAGATTTGCCGGCCCTACTCACCAGCGATATTCGCGCCGCCACTATTCTCCTCGGGCAGACCTACTACGCGCACGTAGATAGGCATTTCACCACGGTGGGGATTACCGGCACGAAAGGGAAAAGCACCACGGCCTATTATTTGCGCGCAATCTGTGATGCCTGGCAGCGTGCCCAAAACCGCCCACCCGTAGCTTTTATTTCTTCTATTAGCACTTTCGACGGCACAAAAGAAGAGAAATCGCATCTAACTACCCCTGAACCTCTCGATCTTTACGCACATTTTCAAAATGCCTATGACGCCGGCATCGAAAACCTGATAATGGAGGTATCCTCGCAGGCCTTAAAGTATGGGCGCGTAGAGGGGATAGAATTTGCCATCGGGTGCTTTCTAAATATCGGAATGGATCATATTAGCGAAATTGAGCATCCGAATTTTGCTGATTACTTCGCTTCGAAACTAAAAATTTTCCAGTCTTGCCGCACAGCCTGCGTAAATTCCCATTCAGAGCATTTGGCAGAAATCCTCGCCGCCGCGCAGAAAGCGGGAATTACTCCGCGTACTTTTGGCTACCAAAACGATGACGATGTGCAAATAAGCGAAGTGAACCCCACGGAAGAGGGCTCTCGTTTCCACATTTCCGGTAGCTTCTATAACGGCGATTTCACCCTTGCTATGCCTGGAGTCTTTAATGTAGAGAATGCGGCTGCTGCCATTACGATGGCGGGGATGCTGGGAATACCGGAAGAATACGTGCGGCGTGGCCTAGAATCTGCACACGTAACCGGAAGGATGCGAATCTACAAAAGCGCCGATAAAAACGTGGTTGTGCTGGTGGATTATGCACATAACCGCATGAGTTTTGAAGCGGTATTCGCCTGTGCACACGCCGAGTATCCCGAGTACGCGCCGGTAGCTGTATTTGGTTCTGCAGGCGGAAAAGCCTATTCGCGGCGCAAAGATTTAGGAGAAACGGCCGGAGAGCACGCTTCTTATGTGATACTCACTGAAGATGACCCCTATACCGAACCCGTGATCGATATTTGCCAAGAAATTGCGCAATACGTGCAGTGCCCCCACGAAATAGTGGAAGATCGCCAGCTAGCAATAAAGAAAGCAATTCTCGGTGAATATGGCTGCGAAAGGGTGCCGGCACGGCGGATCGTACTGCTCCTAGGAAAGGGAGAAGATACCGAAATGAAGCGGCAAAACGGTTGGGAAAAAGCACCTTCGGATGCCGAATTGGCACAAAAATATCTAGCTGCTCTGCCGGATTGTATTTAACCGCGCTCTTGCACAGTATCTAATCGCGGGACAGTATCTAATCACAGGACTGAATATTATCTAGCCGCGCTATTAATTAACTTTTAGTCGCAGTTGCGGAACTATCAGCCTATTTTATGAAATGGTAGAAACTACCAGCTTTATAACCGAAGTGTAAAACTACCAGCGTATTTTTAGCCGAATATTAGTTTATTTTTAACCGAAGCGGTAGAAAGAGGGGTTGCCGTAAAGTGGCCCTGCGTAGGTGCCACTAGACGGAGTCCGAGCTGCGATGTGCTGCCCATTTCCGAGATAGATTCCCACGTGCCCTGGCCAGTACACTAAATCACCGGGCTGAGCAGCAGAGGCGGGAATACGCTGCCCCCGAGCTGCCTGCATTTCCGTCTGATGCGGAAGATTAATGCCGAATTGTGCATATATGTACTGCGTAAAGCCGGAGCAATCCCAGCCAGCCGGCGTCGTCCCACCATATACGTAGCGAGCGCCGCTAAACTGCAAAGCGTACTCAGCGATTCCCGAGGTAGCAGCCGGCGGAATATTCGAAAAGTCGAAAGAGCTATTCCCGGCAGCTTCCGTATCCGCTACGTTAGAAGTAGCTGTAGGAGTAGGAGCAGCCTGCGCTTCTAAATCAATATGCGCAAATCCCCAGCCGGATCCATCATTGGAAAGATCGGAAGTCTGTACTTCGACAGCCGGAATCTCGTAATCCTTTTCTGCACTGCCAAGCGCTACCGTAGCGGCAGCTCTTTCTGGTGCAACTGCCGCAGCCTCATCAGCCGGAGCAGCGAAAGCAGCGGGAGCGCCTATGCCGAGCAGAGTGCCAGCTACAGAAGCAGTGGCAAATCCTTGCGCACCACGTTTCCACAGCATATTCGGCGAATCTGCCTTTAAGTGCCGTCCTGCCATTGAGTTCCTCCACAGTTAAATCGAAGTGTAGCTAATGCTGCTACTATTTCTATCCTCGTTAATCATAACGGGAAGAAACGGAAATGTCACAAATTTGTAACAGTGTAATGAATCACCGTTCCATAACGTAAATGTTATAAAAAACTTTCCTGTGTGTCTACAATAACGGCATAATGCCACGTAGAGACGTATAAATAAAATAACTTTTTGATAACGATTCCGCTTTTATACGCAAAAAATTACCGAAAAGTGGGAAATACTCACTCGAAAAATATCTCCGTTTTCCGAAAAATTGTAGCGCAGATTACATTATTTGCCGCTCTTTATAACTTTTATGCCTACTTATTAAACGCGGCACGTAGCTATTTAACGCGTATTTATTCGGCGCATATATATTCAGTACGCACTTATTCGGCACGCACTAAAATTCCCTGCGCAGTCTGCTCCGCTAGAGCAAACACTCCCGTCGGCACCTTTACATACACTTGGTAATCTTGCTTCCCCAGTACCTGCATCTTAGTTCCCGGCAATACCTGCAGCTCTTCTAGTACCCGCACTTCGCCTTCTTCCGCCTGTAGCGTTTCCACAAACTGCATGATTTGGCATTTTTTACCAAAGTCGGCGCCGGCTGCCAGGTCTTCTAAATCGACGCCGTCTGGAATAGCCACTGCATTGGCGAAATTGCTCAACGATTCCATACCCGGCACCCGCGCACAATCTTGCTGCGGGAATAGGCAATCATCACTAGGAATTGGATTCCCAAAAGGATCTTTCTCTGGCTTACCTAGCACCTCAAACATTTTTTCCGCCACTTCGTCGGAAAGCACATGCTCCCAACGGCACGCCTCCGCATGAATATCCGAAAGCGGAATATGAATTAAATCGTAGAGCACTCGCTCCGCTATCCGGTGCCGGCGCATTACGTGCGCAGCCCGCTTTCTACCTTCACTGGTAAAGACGATGTGCCGATTTTCCGCCACACGTAGTAAACCGTCTCGCTCCATACGCGCTACCGTCTCCGAAACGGTAGGGCCAGACTGCTCTAAGCGCTCCACAATGCGCGCCCGCAGAGCCGGTATATCTTCTTCTTCCAGCTCATACACAGTCTTCAGATACATCTCCGCGGTATCCACTAAGTTACTGCTCATCGCCCTCTCCCCTTATTTATAGTTTTCCTCACTATTTACTATCTTAGCGGTTAGCCGAGCCACATTCCGTTTTTCCCTAAAATACCGATTTTCAAAGCCTCTCGCGCCTTATTATCTCCAATTTTTCTCTCCCACACTGCGTCTACCTTAAAACACTTAGCGCTAGGTTAAATAAATAAATCTAGTAAAAAATGTAAAGATAGGAGTATGGACAATTTTTTAGAAAAAATTCTTCCGCGCGACGGCCGCTTCGGATCAGGACCTTCAAAGATACGCCCCGAACAGATGCAAGCTATAGCTGCCGCGCCTTTCGGCACTTCCCACCGTAAACCACCCGTAAAAGGACTTGTGGAAGATATTCGCTCTGGACTCACCGATTTATTTCAACTCCCCGCTGGCTATGAAGTACTTATTGGCAACGGTGGAGCGAGCGCCCTCTGGGATGCAGTAGCTTTCAACCTCGTAGAGAAGCGTGCTCAGTACGCCGTAATGGGAGAATTTTCTGGAAAAGCTGCCCATGCTGCACAAAACGCCCCGTGGCTAGAAACGCCAGAAGTGCGCACCACCGCACCCGGCACACTTATCACCAATGAAGCTACCGCCGGTATCGATACCTATCTCTATGCCCACAATGAAACCTCTACCGGCGTTTACAGCCCGCTGCGCCGCTACGGAGATTCTGCTGCTGGTGCTGGTACTACTGGTGGCGGCGATGCACCACTTACCATTGTGGACGGCACTTCAATTGGCGGCGGATATGTATTCCCGGCTTCCGAAGTGGATTTTTACTACTTTTCCACCCAAAAATGCTTCGGAGCAGAAGGCGGATTGTGGGTAGCTTTTGCCTCTCCTGCCGCGGTAGCGCGAATTGAAAAAATTGCCAAAGAACGCTGGATTCCCGATTTCCTTAATTTACAGATTGCGCTGGAGAATTCAAGAAAAAATCAGACCTACAACACCCCCGCTATTGGCACCCTCACCCTTCTGAGCTCCCAAATAAAGTGGATGCTAGAAATAGGTGGTATGGAAGCGACAGCGGCGCGGAGCCGAGCTAATTCCCAAGCGGTGTACGAATGGGCAGAACAGCATCCGCTGGCGACGCCGTTTGTAAAAGACCCTGCTTATCGCTCTCCAGTAGTAACTACCGTGGATTTTGTAGAGGAAGTGGATACCAAAGGTATTCTGCAGCGCCTCCGGGAAAACGGCGTATTAGATATCGATTCCTATCGCTCATTAGGGCGGAATCAATTCAGAATTGGCGCTTTCCCAGCCATCGACACTGAAGATATCGTTAAACTGCTCCAATGTATTGACGCCTGTCTGCCGCTCTACACCAAGGCCTGAAGTGCAGCGAAAGAGCCAATAAAAACAGCTGATTGGCATATTCTTCGAAAAAGACGTAAACTCTTTATCGATTCGCGGGTGTAGTTCATCGGTAGAATGGCAGCTTCCCAAGCTGCAGAGGCGGGTTCGATTCCCGTCACCCGCTCCACTTAGACGTCGGATTTGATAAGTACCCTTTTGCGTTAGCGAGTATCGCTTAGGGGGGTCAAAGCGTTAGCGAGTGTATAGCGCGTTTGCCCTGACCTGCGGAAACGCTTTCCTCTCTTTTGGTTGAGCGGGCGTCTGCGTTAGCAGGCGTTGATTTGGTCGAGGCGGACGCTATGGTCGGCGACCTCGGTAACGAGTTCAGCGTCGTGGGTGATGACGATGACGACGGCACCGGTGTCAGCGAGTTTACGCATTACTCGGGAAATCGCGACCAGGTGCTTGTAGCCAACACCGGACGTGGGCTCGTCGAAGATGTAAACTTTCTTGTTCGCAGCCAGTGCTGTAGCAATAACCAGGCGTTGGCGTTGCCCGCCAGAGAGTGCTTGCGGATGGTCAGCCTCGTGGTCGGCAAGGTCGAGTTCTGCAAGGATCGCGTGGGCATCGATGTGTTGCTTTTCGGCTTTGGTCGTGCCGAGCGTGACTTCGTCGATGACGGTATCTGAGAACAACTGTCGGGTAGGGTCTTGCATCACAAGGTAGGCGTCACGGCTGGTGAATTTTTGTCCGCCGAGTGTGATGGATGCATGTTTGGCTTTTTCTAGTCCGCAAACAATGCGTGCCAGTGTTGATTTGCCTGACCCGCACGGGCCGAGGAGTGCCGTGATTTTCCCTGCCGGGAAGAGCAGATGGCTGATGTTGAGAACCGTGTTTCCGTGGCGGTAGGCGAAGGTGAGATTGCTGATCTCAAGCCCATCTTCTGCCGGTTCCGGAAGTTGTGGCATGGGCACGGGCACTAGGGATCGCAGTCCAAGCTGTTTGCGCTCCTCATCCGAGGTAGCGTAGAACTCTTCGCCGGTTGCGGTGAGGGCAATCTTGCCTTTGTCGAAGCAGTAGACACGGTCAGCGATCCCGGAAAGGAAACTTAGCCGGTGTTCAGCAATGATGATGGTGTGTCCATCGGCTTTGAGCCTGGCGATGAGTGTGGCGAGTTGGTCGATAACGTCAGCGGACAAGTTCGCGGTTGGCTCGTCAAAGACGATCAGCGACGTGTTGTTGCACATGGCGACGGCGCAGGCCACGCGTTGCATCTGCCCACCCGACAGTTGTGTGACGCGGGATTCCAACAGGTTGGCGATACCTAACTCGGCGGCTACTTCATCAATGCGTCGACGAATCTCATGCGGGTCGCGGCCGAGATTTTCTGGACCGAAGGCGAGTTCTTGGCGCACGTGGGTGGTGTAGAACTGGGTGCGCGGGTTTTGAAACACTGTCGAACAGTGGTGGGCAAGGCGTGGCAGGTCTGTTTGTGCCACGTCAATGTCGTCGACTGTGACGCTTCCGGTAAGGTCGCCGTCGTGGAAGTGCGGGATGAGCCCGTTAAATAGCCGTAGTGCGGTGGTTTTTCCTGACCCTGACGCGCCACACAGCAAGGTGACGGTTCCGGGTGTGATGGTGATGGTTGCGTCGTTGATTGAGGGGTGGTCTGCTCCTCGATAGGTGAAGGTGACCCCAGTTGCTTGGGCTATTGTCATAGGACGATTCTCCATATCGCGAAGCCGATAACGATGAGCAGAATGACTGCGTCGATCACACGGAATTTCACGACTGTGACTGAGGTGGGCTTTGCGGTTCCGCCCAGTCCGCGCACGAGGGCAGCCGATGCCAGTTCGTCCCCGCTGCGTACCACGGTCGATAGCAGCGGGATTGTGAAGTATTGCGCCGCACGCAGGGAAAGCGCGGACATGCCGCGTAGTTTCATGGCATCTGAGATCGCTTTAACCTCGTGGCCGATCACGGGCAGCACACGTAAGGCAACCGAGATTGGGATCGTGAAACAGGTCGGGATCCGTGAGCTGGCGAGTGCTTTTTGCAAGGTGGCGGGTCGGATTACGCCGATCGCGTAGGCTCCCATTCCTGCGCTGACGCTGAATCGCCACATCCACTGCAGAAACAGCATGAGGAACGCGCTGGCTGTTGATTTCCAGACCAGTGGTATCACGAAGACGAGCCCGCTGAGGACCGCAAACGTGGCCAGGTAGACGGCCACCCAGCTCGGGCGCACGAGCGTGTTGGGGTTGATTGCAGCGCTCGTCAGCATCACGGCGGCGAATCCGCCCAGAGTACACACGAACCACGGCGAGTAGGCACTGTAGATCGTGGTGGAGACGATGACGAGCGCTGCGATAATGGTGCGCGGGTCGGGAAGTTTAGACAAGACCGGCCCGTTCAAAGTGTTTGCGCGCGACCCTGGTTCCCAACAGACCAGCAAGCCAGCCCACGATGAGCATCACGCCGAAGAAGCCCAGCAGAATCGGAATCGTGACGACCTGTGCCATCTTGGCGGCATACTCGGCACCCATTTGTTCGGCGATTTGCGACATATATGCGTCTTGGTTCATAAATAGCGGCATCCACGGTGACACGTAGATCGGCAGAATAAACAGTGCGTATGCCAGCGGAACGCGAACCTTAACGTTCTTCGGTCCCTTGGTGATGACTAGGTCGGCGAGCAGGCCGAATACAGCGGCCACCGCGATGCCTCCCACCCAGTGGCCGGTCACGAAAAAGAGGATTTCGATGATAATCAGCATGATTGTCAACGCCCCCATCTTCGGAGTGCGTGCTGTGAACAGCGCAAAGACGATGCCGTTAACGAGGATAGAAAGCAAGAAACCGGCATACATGGCGGCGGGGATGAACCCGAGCATTCCGAATGCAAACACGATGACGAACATCAAGGCGGTGAAGACGCCAATGTTGATGAAGTCGCGCGCGTTGAGGCGCGAAGATGTGGGTGTGGACATAGTTTTTCCTTTCATGTGCTTATACGTACTGTGTTTTAGACGAGTTGCCATCCGGCTGCGTTGATGCGTTCTTGCCAGAAATCACGGTATTGACCTGGCTGGTTGACCAACTCGTCGTGGAACCCGAGCTGAGCGATACGCCCACCGTGGGAGAGCACAATGATTTGGTCAGCTTGGCGAATGGTTTCAAGTTTGTGGGCGATGACAATCAGCGTGGAGTGTTTGCGTAGCTCATTCATCGCCGCAACAATATTGGCTTCATTTTCCGCGTCCAACGCGCTGGTGGCCTCATCGAACAGCACGATCGGGGCCTTCTTCACCAAAGCGCGAGCGATGGACACTCGTTGGCGTTCCCCACCTGACAGTGCACGCCCGCCAGCACCCGCCAATGAATTCCAGCCGTCTGGGAGCCGGTTGACGATTTCCGTCACGCCCGACAGGTCAGCCGCCCATCGAATCTCTTCATCGGTGGCTTCGGGGTTGCCAAGGCGAATGTTGGCTTCGAGAGTGTCGTTGAATAAGTAGACGTCTTGGAAGACGAGAGACACCTGGCGCATCAGGTCTTCGATGGTTTGCTCGCGCACGTCCACTTCGCCAACGCGCACGCTGCCGGACTGCACATCCCAGAAACGTGCAACCAACCGGGCGATCGTCGTCTTCCCGCACCCAGATGGACCAACCAGGGCACACATGCCGCCTTGCGGGACATGGAAGGAAATATCACGGAGAACCGGGATGTCCGGATCGTAGCTGAAGGTGACGTCCTCGAAACGAACATCACCAGGGGCGTTTATCGGTGTGGAGGCATCGGGTTCGGACAGTTCGGGGGCATCCATGACCTTGTCGACGTGGTTCATCTGCTGGCGGCGTTCTTCCAGCCCGGTCATGCAGCCACCGATGTCTTGGAGCATGGTGGTGAACCGCAGGCACATGCCGATTGTGACCACGGCGTTCAGCGCATTCATCTGCCCGCCGAGGGCGAGTTGGGCGGTCAGCCAGATCATCACCACAATGAGCGCTTGGACGAACATTCCATTAATCAGGTTCGCTAATGTTTCGATCCACAATGCTTTGCGGCTTTTGCGGTCAGCCTGTTTGAATGCCCAATCAAGGGCCGGGTAGTCGTCGGCGACATGGCAGGAGCGCAGCGCGCCTTGGCAGGTGGCGAATTCGACCATGCGAGCCGCCAACTCTGACTCGGCTGGTTCGGAAACCTGCTTACCTTTATCAAGAAGCACGCGGGAGATATGGAGGAAGGCGAGCATGATCGGGAAGGCGATTGTCAAGGTCAGTCCCAGTCGCCAATCCCAGAACCAGGTTCCCACAGTGATCACCAGCACGGCTGAGAGTTTTTGGACGAGGGAGAAAATGAAATGTGCCGCCGACTCGCCCAAGTTCATCATTTCCTGGGTGACCATGCGCGACAGCCGTCCAGAGCTACCCGAATCGAACACTCCCAACGGTAGGCGGGCTACTTTGTTACCTACTGCCTGGTGTACGTCGTGAATGAATCCGAGCGCGCCGATATAGCCGGTGCGCATGCCATAAAACTCCGTGCCCACGCCCAGCATCGCGATCACCGCCAAGGCGATGAGCCAGCCCGAAAACGATAACCCCCACACCGGCATTCCGGTCGCTAGGGCACTTGCTGCGGGAAGCAGAGTCAGCAGGGCAAAGCCGTGACACAGTCCTGAGACCGCACCCCACGCTTGACCGACCGAGAGGTCTCGCCACGAGGCGGGTTCCATCAAACGCTTAAAGCGTGGCAGCAATAGTTGATTCATCGTGTCATCTCCTCGCATGCACCTTGGGCAAGAAGTGCCTGATAGTGCGCATTACCCAACAGCTCGTCGTGTTTACCGACCACAGCAATGCGCCCGCGTTCCATGACGACGATTTGGTCTGCCCCTCTGATCGAGGCCAGTCGGTGGGCGATCACAATCACGGTTCTGCCTTTGGCAAGAGTCGAGAGAGCTTGTTGGATTTTCGATTCCGATTCCGGGTCCGCCATCGCCGTCGCCTCGTCCAGCACCAACACTGGGGCATCAACCATAAGCGCCCGGGCGATTGCGATACGGGCTGCCTGCCCGCCCGAAACGTGGGTATCCTCCCCCAACACGGTGTCGTAACCATCTGGCAGGCTCATGATGAACTCGTCGATCTGCGCTGCCCGCGCCGCCTGCCGCACCTGATCCAAGGTTGCGTCTGGCGCGCCCAGGGAAATGTTGTTGTGGATGGTGTCACGAATAAGCTGTGCATCTTGCAGAACGAATGCAACCGTCGAATACAACACATCCTGGGAAATGTTCTTTAGATCAACCCCGCCGATAGTGATCATGCCAGCGTCCGGGTCATCGAAGCGGGCCATTAGACTTGCCAACGTCGATTTGCCCGCACCCGACGGGCCAACCAGCGCGGTCACTGTGCCTGCCGGAATGCTCAGGCTTACCTCGTCTAATGCCTGGGTGTCGTCATAGGCATACGACACACCCCGAATCTCGATATCATGACCGTGTGGTGTCTGTGGTGCATCGGGTTGGCTCAATGCCGGTAGCTCCATAACCGCAACGAGGCGCACCGCAGCCGATCCCGCAAGCTGGTAAGACCAGGCGATTGTCGCGACCGTCATCAACGCTCCCGGCAGCACCAAGGCAATCAACGTCGTCGCTATCACCTCGTAGATGCTCACCCAACCGGCGTTCATCATCAACGCGCCACCGCCAAGGTTCACGATCAACAACACCGGAATCGACACCCACGAAAATGAGGCGACCGACATCGACACCAGCGGCATACACCACGCCCGGTAGAACTTAGAAAACTCGTTAGCTGCATCTAAATAGGCTTTATGTGCTTGGCCAACCTTGCCGAACGCTTTCACCACTGAGATACCGGCAACGAACTCGGCCATCGTTGCCGAAACCTGAGCGAGCTTGGTGTCCATTTGCGCGGTCTTCTCATTCATCCCACGCATCGACGTACCATACATGCCCACATAAAGCGGGATCGTCGCAATCGACAGCAACGCGAGTCGCCAATCCACCACAAACGCATACATCAACAAGGCGAGCGGGGATACGATCGCGTTCAGTTTCTCTATCGGCCCGTGCGCGATTACTGTGTGCACCGTGGCCGTATCATCCTGAATGGTCTTGCGAATCTTCCCCTCACCCTCGCGGGTAAACCACGACAGCGGAGCAGTCGACATTCGGGCGGCAATTTGCCGACGCATCTGATTACGCAACGACAGGTCAATAAAATGCGTCACGCCCAATGCAACAAAATATAGGGTCAACCGGGTCATGTATGCGCTGACGAGGAGCATGACGATCCAGTTCACCCGCGCCGGGTCCACCTGGTCTTGCATAAGTTCTCTGCCAAGCTCCACCAGAGCCACATACGGGGCAATAGCCAACACACCAGAGAGAAAAGCCAAAACCTGCGCGACGAACAGCTTGCCTTTCACCGGCTGCGATAGCTGACGAATCGCGTTCTGGCCAGCGACAGATTTTTCCTTCGCGGACCCATACTCACCTTCAACAACCTGATCCGTTACACTATCGTTCACGTAAACACCATCCTTCTTAGGCAAGGCTAACCTTATCAAATTTCTGGGAGGTGTGCCTAGCCGTGCACGTAAACCGATACGAGCATCACCCTTGCAGGACTATGCTCACCTGTTCACCGGTGTGGAATACGAACCGGATCGTATCCTCGCCTACGATGACGTGATAGATTAGGGCGTTCCAATCTACATCTGTAAGAACGAAGGTTCTTGGGCTAGAAGTTTGCTGCGCCTGCGAAATGAATCCATACCAATCAAGCACTTCAGGACTGTCCAACACGAACTTGAAGCAAGTCCGTCTACTGCTCAAGAGTACGAAACACTCACAGAGTTAATCCTCGAAACGCTCAATCAAGCCGGTATTGAAACGCTCCGTGTCCTCCAACCACTAGCTGAAAGCGACGACGCCCCCTAACCAGATACCCGCTAACACAAGCCCACCCGCAGACCCCCTCAACCAGAATCGCGCTCTAATCCAACGGGAAGATCGGCGTCAAGCACCAGATCGCCGAACCTCCAGCACCCCAGCGAACCGCTCCGAAAACAACAAAACCCCTGTTCAACAGGGGTTCAAGGGCTCAAGTGGCTTTTATCATTTTCGACGTCTAAGTATCTACCTTTTTGTTATAACGTCCACATCTCAGTCTTCCGTTATCACCCGTTTAGCGGCCTCTGCGGTATTTCGCCACGCTTCACGTACTTCTTCATCGTTCATTCCCGGTTCCCAAGACCTCAGTAAGGTAACAGAAACCAGCTCCACGGCTATTGAGAACGCTACCATGATTCCTGCTGACAACAGGGAGCTAAGTAGCACGTACGACGAGGCGAAATAAGTAATTGCTAAAAGAAAAAGCTTCACAAAGATGGGGCGCCAACCACCTGGAGAATTATGTTTCTTTTTTCTTGCGTAATACTTATCAAATATGGTCGATAGCGTTTCCCAAACAACCACACTTACTCCCACAATAATTATCAATAGATACACAGTCGCCTTGTGGGGTATCAGCCAAAACACAATGCCAGAGACTGTGAAACACATACACCAATAATAAAACCGGTGGTCATATGCCCCCACCAGGCGTAAAAAAACGATATGGGCTTCCAAGTCGTACTCATATCACTTCTCCGCTCTCACCCGAAGTAAGCGGAAATCACCCCATCGAATCCGAGGATCATCCTTAAACTCTTGGCTATAACGTTTCGAACTCATAATTGACATCCTTCCCCGCTCCCGAAAAAGAAGCAAGACTATCAGTCAACCAAACCTACAGCAGACCCAAACGTTATGAGGCAACTATGTGTCTACACAGACGATTGCCTTCTTCTGTTTTGCCAGAATCCATTCCACCAAAATAGCAGTACTCCACCTATATACGCCCCAATGCTAATTCTGACACAAATAGCAATCTTGAGCCAGACTTGATCAAATCGATTTACAAAATCCCAAGAAGACCAAATCGCTAGAGGAATGATGAATGGCATTGCAAACAACGAATAGTGGAAATACTTTCTGTTAAATTCCCCGGTCGAATAACTTTTGAACTGTTCCGCATCGTTTATTTTCAGTTCCAAATCCCCGGTACCAAAACCAGTTATTACCGGATCGGAAACTAAAAGACCAGGATTACTAATCGTGCCCGAACCGCTCAAAGTTAGCTGTTTAAGCCCGGTGCCCAGGTAGGTAAGCGGCTTTGCGGAATGCTTCCAGCCCGCAAAGCCGCTAGTTTCAAAGTTATTTCACTTACTTAGTTTTACCCTCAGGGGTGATTACGGGTTATGCCCGCTACGCTTTCCTCCTGGTCCTGCTGATCACCAACGCAATGCCAGCTACAGTAAACAAGGCTGCCGCATAGAGATAAACCAGCACATTAGCTCCGGTTACCGGAAGGGATGACGCTATCGGTTTATTGGGCTTCTTTTCCGGTACGGGGGTCACCACTTTTTCTACAAATACCGGGGTGATCTCCGTGTCCTCACTGAACTTATGCCGTTTCATGAAGTCATAAACTCCCAGTTTAGTTTGCCCCTCATTTTGGGCAGTTTTATTAGCTGACCAATGCTTAAACCCGCTTGCGGCCTTATCTTTATCGCTGAGGGCAATCTCGGGAATCTCCACCCAAGCCGTGGGGTTAACCCAATAGCTCTTAGGAGGCAGCTTGCCCAGTTGACTGGAGGGATTCACCGTCACCTTTACATAGGTTTTTCCATCCAAGAGTTTCGCCAAATCGCCATGAGGACCGGTTGCCTGCTTCAAGAAGTCTGGCATGGCTCCCGTAGGGGGCGCATCGTACCGGTTCTTATAAACCCTTATCGGCAGCTCGGTCTCTTCAATCTTTTCTCGGCCCGCAAACTTAACTTTCGCTTTGAGTTTCACGGTACGAAAAAGTTCGTTTGAATCCGGTTCTTCTTTTACCAGCTTGTAGATATCATCCTGGGTGGCTACGGGGGTACCGTTTTCATCTACGAACTCTACCGTCGCGTCATCGGGCAGCTTGGTTATCTTGGTTTTGTCTTTGCTCTGCAGCTGAATAGCTGCCCGCAGCTCATCCAGAGTGGGCACAAAATTATTGATCCAGGTGCCATCGGGTGCCTTAAAGGACTCGGTAGTCGCCACCCCTTTAGTCATCAGATCTGACCAATCGAACTGTGCGGTAAAGATATGATTTTCATTTATCTCCGTGCCCGGCAGTAAAAGTGGTTCATTATCCCACTTTTTAAAAGTCTTGCCTTCTTCCGGCGTGAGATAGTACTTGTTTTCATCCGGCTTTTTTCCATTCTCCAATTCTTGGGGAACTGGAAGCAGATCAGACTTAAGACCCTTCAGTACATCGTAATTAATTTCTTTGATGGGGTTCCCATCCTTGTCGGTACCGAAGGAGCCGCCCTCACTGGCCTTAAAGGTTACCCGGACGTACCCGTCTGGAGGAGTAGGACTACCTGAGGGCACCTCAATGACCCTGACATCCTGATAGTAGAAGGTAATCTCATCGGAACCGGTACCGTTGATTCCTTTGAATTCATTGGTATCTTCATCTACATCGTAGAAAAGCTGCTGCTGCGGATCTGAAGTCAGCCTCCAGCCGATTATCGGTTTGTAGTTTCTGGCGTCATAATGGCGACAGAGGCTAGTCACTGCTTCCTGGTCCAAGATGCGGTACTTCTCTATAATGTTTTTCTTTTCCGCATCGGTAGTGGCTTTCGCCAATTCCGCCTTAGCTCTTTGGTCCACATAGTTAACCTTGTAATCACGGGTCCGTAAGGGGCGATAGAAGAAGTGGAACTCATTGTCCTTGGCTTTCGGATTATCAACTAACTTCCCATCTTTTAGAATCTGTTTCGGTTCTACCCTAAACGTCTGGAAATAGGTGTTACCTTTCGTTGCCCGGTTACCAAGCTCGTCAGCCAGCTTTTGATAATCCTCATAGAGTTTTTTAGTTTCTTCGTCTTTGGTGTTTCGCAATTCTTCACCGGAAGCCAAAATCCAATTGGCATCTTGCTTAGAACCAGTGGCAGCCACGTATTTATCGGCGCGCTGGTTTCCTATAGTTTCTTTAGCCGGATTATCCGTCACGGTCTTATCAATTGCGAGATTGTTATCCAAGAAGTGATGGTAAACCCGCACATCCTCCATATCATTTTTTACCCAAATGGCTTTCAGGTAAATGGGACTTACGACGTCGTTACCGTAGGAGTAAAGCTCCGGAACTTTATAGGTGTCCCGATAAGAGGTATCCACTTTGTCGGTATATTCGCCGGTATTGGCATCCTTCTGATAGCGCAGTACCTCCCAACCCATGAAGCTATAGCCTTCTCGGGTTGGATTCTTTGGCTGTACCAGTTTTTGCCGCTGCACTACAGTAAAGACTTGCTTGTCCCCTTCGTTTTCACCCTTTTTCGCGTAGGTGACTTCTTTTTGGTCAGAGACATCGCCTTCCTTAATGGTCTTAGGCGCGGTGGTAACATTCTTCTCCTCAATGGGATCTAGCTTGCCCCCATTGGGGTCAAAGGTTACCTTCCACTTATAGTCTGGTTCCCCCCATTTGGCGTAGAGCACCAGGTTGTGCGCGGGCATAGTTTCCTTGTTTTCCCAAACCAGTTTCTGCCCAGCCGGGTCTAGCGCCCAACCCTTAAATACCATTTGGGGTGCGAGGCCATCAGGTCTCTTAATCCGATCATTTCCCTCGTCATCTTTTTCCACCAGATCCGTCAGACCTAGTTTCACTAAAGTTTGAGGATTATCTAGGTTTAAATCCTTTAAGGGTTTTTGGTAGAAGACGTCTGTCTGATTGGTCTCGTTGTACTCGCTGTCGTCCTTGAGTTTTGCGGGGTCATTGTTGAACCGCAACTTGTACTTATTCCGGTGGTACTGGAAGCGAATATAGCCATTTTTATCAAATGCATCGCTGCCATCGGCAACGTCCCCAAATTCATCAGCACGGTTAAAGAACGTTTTCATAAACTGCATGTAGCCCTTGGTTTTTTCGTTGCCATAGGGGTCTATTACCTTTTCGTTAGGAAGGGGAGTTGCATCTTCCCGCTCATCGTTCATAGCATCAAGCTCATCCTCGGTAAGCTGCTGGGAGGGTTCGTTTAGGCCGTAAGGGGTAAAGCCCTGCACCGTTGGGTACGGGTGACGATAGGCTGTACTGTCGGTATCCGCTTTGGTTCGATAAAGATTGTAGTCAATAATGGTCTCTCCGGGCTCAAACCCATCCATCCAAAAGTCCATGTGGTGAGGCATTGGCTGGGTATTTTCCCCGTCACCACCCCTTTGTTCGATACCAAAGGAAAGAGTAGTGAAAGTATACCATTTGAGGCCCTTAATGACGCCATTTCCGGCATCAATCCTCTTGGTGTAACCACCCCGTTTGTCGTAGTCTGCCATATCTAGGAACTCATCAGCCGATAGCCGGTAGGGAGGGGTGTCACGGTAAGTCCATTGTGGATTATCGAAGTTTGGTCCCCAGCCAAAACTTTGCTTACCCAGGGAAAACCCCTTGGTTTCCTGGGCGTCATCTGGCCACTCTGTCATCAACTGGTTAAACCGGGCCGTAAAGTGGTAGGGGTTTCCTGGCTCGCCTAACTTTTTGCCGTGTCTCCAAATTTCGGGATAGAAAGTAGCATCACCCGTCTTAGCATTCGACTTCGTAAAGTAAAGGTCATACACCTGACGGTCATAATAGATGTTATAAACGGTTTTGCCGGTGGAAGAAACCGCCTTTACTACGTTTGGGCTATTTGGATCAGCGTTTTCTTTATCGGTTAATTCTTTATTGTATTTATAGAATTTATCCAGTAAGAGGTTCTTACCCCGGTTAAATTTTTGGTTGTTCCATATTTTATCTAACCGTGCCTGATCTAAATCTGGAAACTCCACCCCTTTTACCGTCTCATTTGCAAGGTCTGGACGAGTGCCGGTGGCCTGATTCTTATACACGTGGGTACCCACAAAATCATATTTTTCTAAAAGAGACGCACCCTTAGGGTAGTCGGCCTTTTCCGTCCAAAATTGGATTGCATAGTCTGCCTTCTCGTTATCTTTCCACACCGCAGTGAACTTGACTTTTTCAGCCGGCATAATCAGCTTGGCGTTTAGATCTTTAATCGCATTACCGCTGCTGTCTTTAATAACTTTGTCAGCCTTAAAGGTCTTGCCAGATTCATCTTTTAAATCCACCGAAGGCTTCCAGCCTTGGAAGGTAGCTCCCACTTTTTCGGGAATATCTTTTTGCTCGAGGTTGGGGATGGCCTGCCCATAGTAGAGGGTGCGGGAAGGAACTTTTGTACCCCCATCGGTGTCGAAAGTGACGTCATAGTGGTTACGGTTGTAGCGATATTCCACGGTAAAATCCGTGGTATTTAGAGGAACTATAACCTCGATAGAATCGGTTTCCGGAACAAAACCTTTTATTTTATCCGCTTCTAAAGGTTTGATTTTCAGCTTCGAGCCTACGCTACCCTTTTCGGTAGTTATAGTCTCACCTGTTTTCCCAGGTTTATTGCCGGGTTTATTGCCGTATTTATCAAAATCACTGATGTCCTGGAAAACGTGTTTGACGGTAATTTCCTTTTCTTCCGCGTCATAATTAAAGTCTTGGAAGTTTTCGTAAATTATCCCGTATTCCGCATCCCCGCTTTTTTTACCCTTTTTAGCTTCCTCCACAACTTTTTGATAGTTGATAAGAAACTTCTCTAGCAAAGTACCGTTATCCTTAGGCTTACCGTAACCCGAGAAATCCGGCAGCTTAATAGGCTTATTTACCTTAGCTTTTTCCTCGTCGGTAGCGGCTGCCCCTACGGTCGCCACATAGGGCTGGTAGTTGATGGCGTACTCCCCATCTCTTTTTACTTTGTAATCGCTACGAAGAGTGTAGATATCTGGCTGCTTCGGATTTTTGACGAACTCTTCCGTCGTTTTGCCAGCAGGAAGCTTCGCTGGTTCCAGTTCCATGGAATTTTGGTATTTGCTGGTTTCCGCGGCGTCGGCTGTCAGCGGCAGGGAAAGCATCACTGCCGCCGGAAGTATCAATGCCAGTGCCAATAGTAGAACCAGGGCTTGCTTGAACGAAACTTTCATGGGGGACTTCCCGCCTCCGATGCCATAATTTATTTTTGAGGGCAAATATTGGTATTTCTACCGCTCAATTATTTTAGCCATAAAACACTGCTATTCTAGCCATAAAAACACTGCCTTGCCACCCACGCCATTTGCTTAGAAGGAGAATGGATACCGAAAAATCCGAGAATCCCATTCCAGATTGAAGACACCCAGTTAGAGACCCGGTTCCACAACCAACCCGTTAGTGACTGAATACCTTGCCATAACCCAGAAACCAGGGATTCTTCAGCGCTCATGCCGAACCCCATCAACGTTTGGGTGGCCTTGGCTAGATCCTCCATCCCAAACAGAGTACGAGCCGCTTCCCAATACCGCTCCACTGTGCGGGCTATGCATAAAACTGGAATAATTTATCGAGATATTGGTGTTTTGCTCGGAATCAGTCACCAACGAGTATCCCAACTAATAGCTGAGAGCAAATAAATGAAAACAATAAAAACTACCATCACAAAAAATAATGATTCGTGGATAGCCGAATTCGTTATTGACGGGAAAGAATACGGGACGCAAGCGAAAACTTTGACCGAATTGGAATTGATGGTTAAAGACGCTGCAGGGATTATGACAGGTACACCAAGAGAAGAATTCTTGATAGTTTTTGAGAACTATCCTTAGCACATAATAAAAATGGATGCTCCCGCAGGTGCGGAGACTAAATACGACAAATGAACAGTTAGTTAGGTGCCTTTTTATAAATATACGTATTACGGATATGTAAACTAGAATCTATCCTAATCTTAGGAGAAATTCTTCTCGGGATTGGAGCAATCCTAACAGGTATAGCATCCATCCTTGGACTAGGAACCCTAACCACGCAAATGCCCCTACCAGTGAAAATAGTCGGCGCTTTAGCCACACTCACTTTCGGCACACTCGCCCTACTCCAAGCTACAGGAAAATTAAAATGACTATAAAATACTTATCCCTAGCCGGCGTAGCCACCAGGCTAGGAATATCCCCAAACACCGCTAGAGCCTACCGTGAACAAGGCAGACTGCCCACCCCAGACGCCACTATCGGAGATGGACCTAGAGCTATGCTTGGCTGGCTACCCGAAACCATAGATACATGGCAGGTCAACCGTCCCGGGCAAGGAGCCAGAACCGACCTACAGGAGTAGGTGTGGATTTTATGCGGGAATTAGAGTTGCTGTTGTGCCGTAAGATTTCACTTGCGTATTAGTTAAAGTGTTAGATGTGAGGACGCCGTCTTTTTGTGTAGACACATAATCTATAAACATCCCGATAGATGAATACCGTGAAAAAGGTTCATTTATTAGATTCGTGGCATTTATTGTTAGCGCAGAATCCGCATTGATTACACCCGTGACACGTATTTTTCCGCTATTGGAGAGTGTGTACACTGTTGCGTTCCAGCCGCAGTTTTCTAGGCAGGTGAAAAGTTTTTCTAAAGGTTCAGATTCTAAGCAGGCAATGACGGGAGTCGCTCCCTGACTATCAGTCACTTTAAGGGTCAATTCACCCGAAAGGACACTATATAGAATATAATCTTCAAATTCGCTGCTGGTTATTTCCATCATTGCCCCCTCCCCATTTTTGATTCTAGTTCACTTTTCGCTTGTCTTGTGTATGTTATTGCTAACTTTAACGCTTCTTGTATGTCTGCTGCTGTGTTTAAGATTTTTAACGATTCTGGAGGTTTGCCGTCTCTTTCATCGTTTTTATAATGATGTACGTGAGCATTGTTGTGTGAGCAGTCTATAACGATATCTGTTTTCCATGGGCTGGTTTCTGTTTCTCGATATTGGACGCTGATAATGAAGTCTACCAATCTACCTTGTTTCCACATTTTTCCAGTAGTGCGGATCAATGGGTTGTCATTTATTAGGTATGTGATAGGGCTTTCTTCGCATTCGTTTCTTGGTGGTGGGCTGTAGTTTCCTTTAATTAAGGTGGTGGGCGGTTTTGCTGATTTGTTTTTGTGCCTATTTTTATTTAGTCCGCCCATAGTTAGAGATGTTATCAGGTAGGGTATTGGGGGTTCAATACGTTCAACTTTACTATTTCCCTGGGCTGCTAAGTTGCTAGTTTCTCCTGTGGAGTATGTTCTAGCAGAAAAGGTCTACGGGGGTAACGTGTTTCTTATTGCTGAGGAGTTGGGTTTGCCGGTGTGGGTGATGGAGGCTTATCGGGAAAGTTTAGAACTTAAGGCAGAAAATAGTCTGTGTACTGACGCACAAATGCAGGCTACATTAACTGAAAATTGCACAAAAATAAGCACTTTCACATAAGAAGAATTTTAGCCTTTTCCGCTGATATTTCAACGAAAAAGCCTATTTTTTACGATATCTAACCACTAGTTCGATTCCCGTCACCCGCTCCACTTAAGCACCGGATTTGATAAGTACCCTTTTGCGTTAGCGAGTATCGCTTAGGGGGGCGAAAAATCGCTTGCGTTAGCGGGTTTGGGTTTTGCGTTACCTAGTATCTTGTTTTCCCTGTTCAGATAGGATTTTAAGGTTTAACTCGCTAACGGATAATAGGTGGCGTTCGCTGTAGTGCTTGTGATGGTGGTTCTATTTCTATTTTTCGGTTGGATCTATTTTTCTCGCCTGTGTTTGGCTTTTAGTTAAGTTCTACTCTGTTGTATACGTAAGTGGCGGTGAAAAGTAGCGCAATGATTAGCAGTAGGCTGCTGGTGATTGGCCAGACCCAAGGTGCCTCGAGTGTGTCTTGAGCGAGGTTGTTGATTATGGGGGCGAGGCCAAGGGGAGTTTTGTTGCCCTCCTGGATAAATATCGCTGACATCGTTATTAGTAGGTAGGCTCCGAATCCGGCCGCAAGGGGCATGCCGATGCCTGGTTTAAAAGTGGCTGCGACCGTTTGTATTGCGTGAATGAGAATGATTTGTAGCGCCCATACCAAACTAGCCAATATAATCGGGGCGGGGTTAGCGCCTGGGAATAACAGTGATGTTCCTGCCCAAGCCAGGGCAGCGCTGAAGATGGCAAGGAATAAGGTAGATATCCAGCTGCTGATAGCAAAGCTGATGAGGTAGTGAGAGCGCTGCACGCTACCAGGGAAAATAAAAGGAATGTCACCATTGCCGGTAAGCACGCTGCAACGAAAAGAGTTCATTGCAACAAGGATTACGGTAAGAATTTGGGTAAGGTTCTTTATCCATCCCGCGTAGGCTTGCTGCCAGGAAGGTTCCGGTAGTGACTGTATTAGAGTGGTTACTTCTGATCCGGCCAGAAATCTGATGATTCGCGGCGTGTATTGGGTAAACAATCCCTGGGTGAGAGCAAGGATAACGAATACCCCACCTATAATCCATGTCCCATAGGAGCGTAGGAGCCATACAGCTTGATAGCGCCAGATCAATCTGAAACTCGAGGTATTCACGATTTTTTATCGCCGTCCTTAGTTAGTTTGGTGAAAAGTTCATCTAAGCCGGTAAAGGTGGGGTGAATCTTTGCGGCAGAATCGAGGTTATAGATAGCCTTAGCCACGGCGGTGGCAACGTCTGAACGCACCGTGACATCAAGGGTAACGTGCTTAGTTTGCTGATTGACTAGCTCGCCTAACTGTCCTTGAGCTAGCAGGCTACCGCGATGCAAGATCCCCACGTGGGTAGAGACTTTAGCGACATCGCTGAGGATGTGTGAGGAAAATACTATCGTTACCTGCCCGGTTAACTCGCGTAGTAGCCCCAGGATATCTGCTCGCCCGATCGGGTCAAGAGCGCTGGTTGGTTCGTCTATCAGTAGTAGTTTCGGGGCAGTAACGAGTGCTGCTGCTATTCCCATCCGTTGCTTCATGCCTCTAGAAAAGGAGCCGATTCTTCCGGGGGCTTTGTCGAGGTTAACCAGATTGAGTAGTTCGTCGCTTCTTTCGGCTGCAAGGTCTGGAGAGATTCCACCAAGGCGGGCGAGAGTGATGAGCGCATCCTTGGCTCTAAGCCAGGGGCTAATCTGGGGGACATCAGTCAGGTAAGACACGCCAGGGATCGGTTTGACCGGAAGTTTGCCTCGACTAACTCCCAGCACGGTGGCGCTACCACTACTGGCTCCGGCCAGTCCTGCAAGAATCCTCATGGTGGTGGTTTTGCCAGCCCCGTTAGCTCCCACAAACCCATAACAGGAGCCGGTAGGAACTCGAAGGTTTATGTTGTTTAGTACTTGGTGCTTACCGAAGGTTTTGGACAAATCTTTAGTACAGACTGCTAAATCCATGTTCATTCCTTCGGATACAGCTTGCTTACCACTGAACTCGCATCAACCTGGTGATGCTTGGCTGTAGCCTTCTGTTCATATTCACGCTGCACCTTAAGCTGTCTTTGTTCGTGAAAGTACATAACCAAAAAGACGATTGGCCCAATCAGTTGGCCAAAGAGGATAACCAAGAGCCACACTAGGCGATTTAAACCGGCAATGTGAGCTCGCTTATCGCGCAGCAAGCAAATCAAAGACCAGACCACCGCTACCAGTTGCAATCCTATAAGGATGCAAACTCCTATTAATGCTGGGGTCGGCAGATCCAACAGTTTATCTATAGGGTTCATTACTTGTCTCCTGAATTATGTAGCCGGGTTTTTACCCTGGCTAACGCGGTTTTTACATAAGCGAGTTGGCAAACGCCAGCAACGAGGGGCCATAAAGCAACAATGGGCACCATCGACCAGCGGCTCATTTTCCGCTTGTCGCCAGCCCGGCGCATTGCTGCAAGCCAGGCTATGGACATGGCTTCAACGCCCATCAAATCAGCCTGATTAGCCAAACGCACGGCATCTTCGGATTCTGGGTCATCGCGTCGGAAGACCTGTGGCGCTAGCGCTGCAACAGTCGTTAAAACCACTGGAGCTAGCGCAGCCTGCCTGCCGGTAATAAATTTTTCAGACCCTCCGCGTGTTGAGCGCTGAACGAGAACCTGCTCCTTGCGACTGAGCAGTACCGCCAAGAACCCAACCCCAATCCCACCAGCAATAGTGGTGAGCTTAATGCCGCGCTTTAGACTAGTGGGAACGTAGCTGGCCAAGTCCGGTAGAGAATCATCGGGCCGAATTAGCCCTAAACGCACACCAACAGCACCCAGATTAACGTCCCAACCCAGTCCGTATTTTCGAGGAATGAACAAGCGCGGATTCTCTGGTTCAAAACCATCCAACGCAGCATCAGAGCGCCCTAACCACAGCCCGGAGACAGGCATCCCCAAAACTCGCGCCTGCCCTTCTGCGTCCTTACCGAACCACTTCATTACCGTATTCCTTTCTGCGTTGTTCGCTTCACAGCACAATCAAGCGCCTCCCACTCACGGCGCATCTGCAATAAGCGATTCTTCCCAGATTTTGCGAGCTTATAAATCTTCCTCGGTGGTCCTACCGGAGACTCCTCCCAAGCCGTAACTACCAACCCTGATTTACGTAGCCGCGCAAGCAGCGGATATAACGTACCCGTAGAAATCTCCAACCCCGCTTCCTCACGAAAACGCTCTACAAGCTGCCCCCCGTAAGAAGGACGAGACGAAAGCAATCCAAGGACAACCAGTTCAACAGCGCCCTTGCGTAACTGTGACTCAGACACCAGCCCCTCCTTGCTTAACCATGTTCCTTGCATAACATACTACCGTGTGTCTAAAAGTCTAGCAACTACTTTTCCGCTAGGACATCAGGTATGATAAGTACCCTTTTGCGTTAGCGGGTTTGGGTTTTACGTTACCTAGTATCGTGTTTTCCCTGTTGAGCGTTATGCGTTTGAAATGTTTCTCTGAATGTGGAGTGTTTTACCTAATTCATCCAAGTGTTCATGTACACTATGAACACTAGGAGGTGTTCGTGGATATCATCGTTAGTAATGCAAGTTCTGATCCGATTTACGCTCAGATTAAGAATCAGCTCAAGGCGGCAATAATCAACAATCAGATAGCACCTGGCGAAAAGTTGCCGTCAATCCGGCGTTTGGCGTCACAGCTTCGTGTGTCAGTGATTACTACTAAGCGTGCCTATGACGAGCTAGAGCTAGAGGGTTTCATTGATTCCGTACAGGGACGAGGTAGCTTTGTTGCTTCTAAAAGCACTGAATTGCTCAAGGAAGAGCAGCGCAAAAAAGTCGAAGACTATTTGAAATCCGCCCTCGTCTCGGCTCGGGTTGCTGGCTTATCTGTTTCTGATTTGAAAGAGCTGATTGATTTATTAGGAGAATCCGATGAATGTGATTGAAACCAACGGACTCGTGAAAAAGTATCCAGGATTCACGCTCGGTCCGCTTGACCTTAAAGTTCCCCAGGGGGCAATTGTGGGTTTCGTGGGCGAGAACGGTGCCGGTAAATCCACAACGCTTCGTTTGATTTTAGGTCTTGCTCATCCCGATGCCGGGACAATAAACCTTTTGGGGCAGCCTGCCGGTGCAGATCACCCACAAGCACATGAACGAGTGGGGGTAGTTTTTGACGATATTAGCCTACCCGATAGTTTTACTGTTAAGAATGCTGGCGAGTTCGGCAAACGCCTGTACAAGAGTTGGGATGCGCAAACATACGCTAGTTACCAGCAGCGTTTTCATCTCGCTTCATCTAAGCGAGTTGGTGAGCTCTCTCGAGGTATGCGGATGAAGCTGGGGCTAGCGATGGCACTTTCCCATGCAGCAGATTTGCTGATTTTTGATGAGGCTACCAGTGGTTTAGATCCAGTGATTCGTGATGAAGTGCTTGATATCATGCTCGAATTTATCGAAGATCCGACCCACTCAATTCTATTTTCCTCCCACATCGTTTCCGATATTGAAAAAGCCGCCGACTACGTCGCTTTCATCCGTGAGGGCAAGTTGAAGTTCATGGAACAAAAAGATGAACTCTTAGATTCGTGGCGAATCGTAGCGTTGACCAATGAGCAGGCAAACCAGCTTGATGCCACACAAGTATTAGGGCGTCGCCGTCATGATTTTGGTCAAGAAGTAATCCTCCGCACCGGGGCAGTTCCTGCTGGTGTGCAAGCTGCTAGACCCACGATTGAGGACATCATGGTCTACACGATTAAAGGAGAAGATTAGTGAGAGCCGCATTTTATAAAGATCTTATTGCCAATCGTACATATATAGCTGTTTTAGGTTTGGTGCTCGTTGCGATCAGTGCTGTGGGGGTTTATGCAAACCAGTTGATTATCTTTCCGTTTATTTTTGGCATGATTGGGATGCTTTATTTTACGGCCACCTTTGCTCGTGATGCTGAATCCAAGGTGCACCGAACGATTCTTGCCGGGCCTATCAGCAGAAACGAGCTCGTTAATCTAAATTTTCTGATTACACTCGCTCTTGGGGTAGTGGCTTTCGCGGTTACAGGTGTTCTAGCCTATCTAATGGTTGATATGCCTTGGAAAAATACTGTTTTGGTGGCCAGTTTCGCCTTTGCCGTCACTCTGCTGTTGACCATTATTCAACTACCGTTGTTTTACAAATTCGGTCCGGAAAAAGCCAAGCTTTTTCTGGTCGCGGTATTCATCGTGGTATTCGCTGGATCATCCTTTGTTGGTTCCAACAAACAAGCAATCTTCGACTGGGCAGCAAAAGCCTTAACCTTACCCCCGCTCACCAGCGCAGGAATACTACTGACCGTGACGATCGTACTTACCGCAGTATCCCTTTCGATAAGTCGAAAGATTATGGCAGGTAAAGAATTCTAAGTTTTTAGAGCCCGATTTTGCATCCAATGTAGCGCCCTGCGTTCTTTTCAAAGCTTGACTTTGATTTCTTTCCCGGTCCTAAAGATGAACCGGATGTGGTTTGCGCCGATGGTGCGTGGTCGCTTAGAACGTTCCATTGTCAACGTAGAAGTGCGCGATGGATTTGCCAGCCAGCTGGACGTAGGCAATTTTAATCGCCATAGCCTTGGCTTTTTGGCTACTATCTACGTTCAGAGTTTATAAACTTAGAACGATATTGGCCTATTTCCCCTTCTCCTTTTGAAAGCCAATCGCTAACTGGCCTTTTTCTGGAATAGATTTACAATTCAGCTTTGCATTCTCAGAAACAACGCCGTCAAACTCTGCTGCAAGGAATAATGCGGCTCCAGAGCTGGATGGAAGATTAAAATGGGAATCATGGGCGCTAAAATTATCGCCATCTAATGTACATTGAGTGAAGTCATACCCAGTCTCAAACAAATCACGAGAAGCGAAAAGGTAAAGAGGTGTCTTATTGGCATATGCAGCGCCAAGATGGTCGCCACTCTTCAACTCGTCATACGCCCATGAAGAATTCAGCGCAAACTCTTCCTGCTCAGAATCGATTTTTCTATCCAGGAGCACGAAAGCAACAACGACTATAAAAGTGAGCAATAATATGCCTGCAATAAGCGCAACTATCCGTTTAGGTATACCTTTTTTCGCCATAATCAGCAATTTAGCATTTTTTTAGTGTTCGTACAGAGTTGAGCACTGGCAGCATTAGTTATCCCAAAAACCACTGGACCCAAGAATAAATACATCTCCATCTATCACACTGCCCGCAGCTGGAGCTGGCTCAATATCTCCTGGCAAGGCCGTGATAATAGGAAATCCACAATCGACCTCACAACACCACCACTGCTGCCCCGTGAGATGGTTAGTTTTCAGTTCCGCTTTTTCGACTACTCCTTTAAACACAGCATTAGCGCCGGCTTCCTCCGGCTTTGCATCTCCTGAATACAGTGCAAATAGGCAAGGGCTCGTAACAAATTTAGGACCTATATACATTTCGTCTGGCAAGTCTGGATCAAGCGAATCACTCATGTCAATCGGCGTCTGATTTTTCTTCCATTCATCTTCATTCGGATAAACCTGCACATCAAGCGCAACTGCACTCAAACGATAATCGTCATATTCAACAAGCACACCCTCTTTACCAAATTCATAAATTGGGTAGCGGTGTGGATCATCAACTACAGCCAATAAACGATACGTAGGATCTTCAATATCGCCATCTTCATAAATATCAAGCAGAGCTAAAGATGGATAAATTTGGTATGCCTTGACGTGATACCCTCGCGTCCCCTGTAAAGATGGCGAAGTGTAGGGAGGATAATCCTGATAGCGGAATATCGACACCGCCGCACCACTCTCATCTTGATAAATACTGACGGCTGCAAAAGGCCCAGCATCGGTAACGGTCTTCAACGGCCTTTCGCACATTGCGCTAACAAGATCGCCCCACTCAGGATAATCAAAGCCTAAAGAATGTAAATCAGGAGAAATCATGCTCCTATTATCGCAGACTTCGCCCCAAAAAAGTTAGAGTTTCTCCGGCTAAGCCACCGAGCACTAAGCCACCGGGCGGCGAGCAGCTTTCAGCGCGCCCACGCCAGCGAACAGTGCAAGCAGTGCCACAATTCCTCCCGCAAATACCGGGAATTCACTACCCGTACGCGGAAGGTTCTTAGCTGGCTGAGCTGGTGTAGCCTGATTTACTGGCTTTTCCGGCTTCTTGTACTCTACTGTCCACTGCAAATTAGCAGCCAGTTGCTTATAGGTGAAGGATGCTTTCCCTAAATCAGATGCCGAAATCCCTAACTCTGCATAAAAAGCAGCTAAATCCGCTTTCGGAATATCTACGCCGTCTTTCTTTGCGCTCCAGTTCAACACATAACCTTCTGGCGCAGCAGGAGCAGTCAACTGTACAGAATGGCCGGCACCAATTGCCTGCACTTCCGGAATGGCAGCATCTGGCGCCCCAAAAGGCATTTGCAAGGGGAAAGTATTAGTACCATCAAAATACTGAGCACTCGGATTTCCAGTTACTCCCGAATCATTCGCTACTAGAGCAGTAGAGACGGCATAGATTCTGCCAATTTCTGCCACAACTGACTTACCGGCTGACACTGGCATGATTTTACCGTCATTACCCTGCAAATAACCTTCAGCGCTGGTAGAACCAACAGCAGGCGTCAAATAACCCACATATTCTTTTGCGTCAATATTAGCTTGCGCGCTATTAGTGGTGAATGCGGAGAGTTTTCCCTCTTTAGTGGCATTATTTGTCCACTTGTAGGCCACCTTGCCAGCACCATTAAAGATACCCGTTGGAGTAACTGGATTATCGTCAGCGTCCATTCCGATATTCATAGACCCCTTACCGTAACCCTCTAGATACACATTCCCAGAAGTGGTGACCTTAATAGTATTCGCAGTAATTGGACGCGCAAATCCCACCTTCAGATTATCAGTATCTACTTTGATATTGAGATTTGCACTGCCAGCAACCTCAACTTTCGAAGCGCCGATATCGAGAGTATCGATTCCAAAAAACACCGGAACTGACCTCTTGGTCTTTTTCTTATCGTAGAATTCGGCTTTATCAATATCCGCTTTCGTATAGTGGCCAGTGATATTTACGGTGCCAGATTTAAAGGTGATTCTGGAGCATGCCTCATCCTCACAGAGAATACCCCACTGATCTAAACGTGCCTCACCGGCCGTATTGTACACAGGATAAGTATCGATATTTAATACTGCCCCGGGAGCACCTACAAACTGCGCAGCCTGCCCCGAAAGGCTAAAATCAATACCTCTAATACCAGAACCACCGGCATTTGCGGAAAGATAGTTGACGCCTTCAAATTTTATGGTGACGAGAGGCTTCTTACCGTCGTTATTCACCTGGAATCCCGGTAAATATTTAACTTCAGGATCTGCCGAATTTAAACGAGCGCGGTCATCGTAGTTCCGGAAAGTGAGAGTAGCAGTAGCCGGATCCCAGCCCCAACCATTTTCACCAGCCGCGAGCGGATAAGCCTTTGCTTTTTCATCCGTATTCAGCATACTTCCCGTATTAGATTTACCTTTTTCACCCACATATTCCGTGGCAGTTTCTACCGCATATTTCCGGGCGTCGTCTACCGTCATTGCCGAGGCAAGCAAAGGAGCTCCTCCAGCAATTCCTGCCGTAAGAAGCGTAGCAGTAACGACTCCCCCAAATATCTTCCGCAATTTCATCGGCTTTTCCTATCTCGCTTAGTTCTATCTCGCTTAGTTCCGGTATTGCTATTGTTCACTAATATAACTACGGCAATTGTATGCTTATCTAAGTTACCTGACTAGCGCCTTAGTTAAATTCACACTTGCCGAAAAAGGCTACATATAGCCATTTCGAATGGCTGCGCACAGCTATTCTGAAGGAATTATCTATATAGAATTCGGAGGATTATTGACGATTAACGGAATCCCAAATATGAGCATCTGACGAAGAGGGATTAAGAATTTCCTATTATCTCCCCTGCTCATTCCTCCCCTTTTCGCTACAAAAATCAATTAATAGAATCATTCCCGCTTACGTGGGGAGAGTTAGACATTTGTAGTCTTCTAAAATCTCCATGAAATCTTCGTCATCCTTAAAAGCATCGAAAACCTCATCACGTAAATTTTTCGGTAAAGAAAGATTGTGTAAATCGAGCCAATGGAAAGCATCCCACATAGCCGCCTCTGGAGCTCCAACATAGTAGGCGCGCATTACACAATTACGCTCCCATTTATCTTCTATAAGCGGATAAGTATATTTAAGTATCCGCTCAGGTAGCCAGTCACCTTCCGGCGGAATATCAAGCTCAAATATATTTATCGTTTCCATATTTTTATTGTAAATGGTTTACCAGACTAAAATTCTCTGATAACCAACTTAAATCACCTACATTTATGTGTGCTTTATTGTTGTAATAGATAGCTACGTCAGCTCCAAAAATCGGGTGAAAATAATGCAGGGCGGATTCTAACTGTTTCAGTTAGATTTTCTCCTGTGCAGGAACAAAATCGGTATTATCATCCGGTGAGATTGGAGTCGCAACAAGTTTTTCTTCCATTGTTTGCTACATATCAGCCATATGTGTTTTCCTTCCCGTGCGGGCATAAAAAGAACCCACCCCGTGCGGGATGGATAAAACAAAACCCCACCAGATGGCGGGGTTAAACTTATGAAAAATTAGTGAGATTTATACAGCATGCTTAGCACGGTGCTTCGCAATCCAACCAAGCGTACGTTCAACCAACTCTGGATCCCAACTACCGCGAACCTCAGCCTCAGTAATATCCAGAAGCTCAAGCGGTATTTCAATATTCTCAAGCAAAGTTCCTTGGAGGAATGCATCCAGCTCAATACCGGGTTCAGCACCATCTCGTCCACTATTGACAAAAATTCTTGCGGTAGGGCTAAGTAGATCAAAATATGGTGCATACAACTCTAATAGAGCCTTAGCCCCTAGAGCTTCAGCCATATCACCACTCCTCCCGCCAGTCAGCTTTCATAGGAACTTTAATTCTACCAACAATAGTTTTTTATAAACCCCTTCACCGCATATCGAGTAAGCGGCGTTAAAATTGCTTAATTCCTTACCCCATACATGAATATGGACAACGACACCATGAATTTCCTTACGGCAAACTACAGCATCACCCTGCGTCTGTCATTAAAATAATGACAGCGCAAAATACACAAATAGGCATCAACCCAGTACAGTTCAGTATATGGAAAGCGTATTTTCTTCTGTTCTCGTCTATATATCCACTTCTATCGACTACTTAGTAGTGCTGACGATTCTCTTCGCGACGCAAGGCCGGCGCTACATCAAATCGATATACCTCGGGCAGTACCTCGGCACCACTCTTTTGGTGGCGGGAAGTCTCATCGCGGCTCGTTTCCTCAGTTTCATTCCGCAAGATTGGATTATCGGCTTGCTGGGAATCATCCCTATTGGGCTGGGGATTCGCGCTATTTTTGTCGATGAAGACGTAGACGAAGAAGAAATTGCAGAAAAACTGCGCACAAAGGGATCAAAAATTCTGGCTTTCACCGGGCTCACTGTGGCTATGGGGGGAGATAATATCGGAATCTATGTGCCGTATTTTACGGGAAGGGCTCCCCTGCAAATTCTGATTTCGCTGAGCGTATTCGCTTTGGGGATTCTAGCTCTTTGCCTGATTTCACAGCGCCTTGCCGCCGTGCCAGCTATCGGGGAAACGGTGGAAAAATACGAAAAAATTATCGTACCTATCGTATTTATCGGCCTTGGCTGCTATATTCTCGCCGAAAACGGAACTATCGGATACCTACTAAATTTGATAGGCGCATAGAAAATCAAAATAAAAAACTCTAATCACAATGCCACATTTTTACATTTCAGCTTTTATTTAGGGTAGGCTTACCTCTAGAAATTCGGACTTGCCAGAGGTTGGCACTTCTCTCAAATCCGCAACTTTCTTTTCACTACCCGAAATGCACCGCATTTGCACTAATGCGGAATAAGAGGAGGATAGTTCGTGCAGGTAAAGCCCAATATGCGGGAGACCCAGAGCGCGGCGAGTGCTGCCCGCCGATTACTTGCGGGCGCCGGTAGCGCAACAGCTCTTTTCTACGAATATCCCACAGCTCCTAAATTGGATAACTTCGCCCACGGTCTGACGAGCGACGGAGAGCTGGTAATAGTGACATGCAAACCAGATATCCGTTTTTTACCTAATAACTCCGCCTCCACTGCCACAAACCATGCAACAAATGAGCTAAATTCCGCGGAAACGTATCGAATCCGCTTTGAAATATCTCGCGATGCACCTCGTTTTGACGTAAAAATCCTCACTGCGTCGCTGCATTTACTCGGAGATTTATGCTGGGTAGCGCCGGCAGAAGTTGCTCGGCTACTCAGCAGCGATAAACTTCCGGAAAACTTGCGGGTATTACTAGGAGTACCCGGAGCACGTCTAGCAACTATCCACTTTCAGCAAGCCGTACTGCACGATCCAAATGGCATAACTCCGCTGAGCCGCGTCGAAATAATTTCTGCTTCTACTGCTCAATTCCCCAGTTCAGCCCAAGAGCTCGACTGCTACGCCTTAGTGGGTGCACAACCAAATAATGTGCTCAGTCGGGTCTGCCGAGCTGTAGTAGCAGGGCAGGCACCAGGAAAAGTTTGCTCTAAATGCCCGCTAAAACTCGCGCACGCATCACTAGCCAATAGAGTATTTTGCGCAGATATCGATAGTAGCGGGGTTACTTTGATGTATGTGGGAATAGGGGAAATGACCACAGTATATGCACAGTTTTCCGAGCCGGTAAAAAATATATCGCAATTTAGCGCCCAACTTAGCCAGCTCGGGTAAATCCAGCCTCGTGATGTGCAAGCTCTTGCGTATCTGACGAACGAGGTTGGCAGGTTGGGGTTCCCATCACTATCGGGAACCCCAACCTCGCAAACTAAGATTATTACCTACTGGGCGCACTCCACTATTAAAAATGCAGTGCAGAACTACCGCATTCTAAGAGTATTTCTGCTGGTTCTTTCGCAGCCAGCTATTTAAGTTTTACGCTTAGCGGAGTTCGAACGAAGCGCAGTCAGCGGTTTCGCCCACCAGTTCAATTTCCTTGGCGGTGCAAAGCAAATTGGAATTATGTACACATTCCAAACGCTGGCAAGCTCCCACGGTTCCGGCGGCGGTTTCTAAGCCGGCGCGCGCATCCAGAGTTACTAAAGTGCCACAGCTCGGCTGGTTAGTGTGACCAGCAATCGTGATTGCTAAAGCTGTGCAGCCGTTGTTGTTGAACGCACATCCAGTGGCTGAGCAGGATTTAATAGTTGTTGCGGTGCTCATGATGAAAACCTTTCGATTGTTAATCCTGCGTATCTGACACTTTTAGTCTAAGAAGCCCTAAAAATTACACAACGCAGGATTGCCTCACCAATATCCGCTATTCACGGTTTTCCTAAATCACCGGCAAAATCTGACGTATCGCCACTTATCCGCTTATTACTGCGGTTTTCTCTCATAAAAGACTTTTTTGCCCATAATTCTTATAGCCGCTTTCCCAGCGAAATAGCCAATTAACGAAAGTAAAGTATTCCGTTATATAGCGAAATAAAGAGAATGCTGCCAAATTTCGCTGCACATAAACATCAAGCGCCGCAACGTACCAAATGCCGCACTACTCCTGAATACCTCAGTTGATTTTATTTAATCCACATTCTTTAATCAGCATTCTCGGAGCAGAACTGCGCCAATTTTGCCGCTGCCCGCGGCAAAGCCGCAAAAATTCTCTCTAAAGCACTATCGCTGTGCGCAGCAGAAACAAACCACGCTTCGAAACACGAAGGAGGCAGCGCAATTCCTTCCTCCAACATAGCGTGGAAAAATACGTTATACATTTGCGCATTTTGCTGCTGTGCAGCGGCATAATCATGCACGCCCGCTTGCGCCGGATCTGCGCCAAAAAAGACGCTAAAGAGATTAGCGGCGGTGTTTATCTGATAAGGAATTTCTCGCTTAGTAAATTCAGCCGCTAAGTGCTGGCAAATTTGCTGCGCTACTGTATCTACTCGTTCGTAGACCGCTCTATCGGCGAGTTCTAAGGTCTTTAATCCAGCCGCCGTCGCCAAAGGATTTCCGGAGAGAGTGCCCGCCTGATAAACCGCACCCACCGGAGCTAAATGTTCCATAATTTCCCGGGCTCCGCCTACGGCAGCTAGCAGCATTCCCCCGCCAACCACTTTTCCGAAAGTATAAATATCCGGTAGGTAACTGGCTGCCGCCAATTCTTTGCGCACCCACTCTTGGCGCGCGGCCACATCAGTGGTCGCTTCCGGCGGAAGAGGAGCTCCATTCCACTTCTTCCCATAGCCGGTTTCGTATCCCCAGAATCCAGCCGGAGATGCTCGGAAGCCGGTCAATACTTCGTCGAGAATCATCAAAGCTCCATACTGGCTAGTGACCTCCCGAATCACCTGGTTAAACCCGTTAATTGGCGGAACTATTCCCATATTTGCCGGGGACGCTTCGGTAATTACTGCTGCGATTTCAGTGCCCCGCAACTGGAAAACTTCTCGGAGAGCTGCCGCGTCATTATAGGGAATCACCAGTGTATCTGCCGCCGTTCCCCGCGGTACACCTGCCGAACCGGGCAAACCTTGCGTGGCTACTCCAGAGCCCGCTGCCGCCAGTAAGCCATCAGAATGCCCATGATAGCAGCCAGCAAATTTGACTATAACCTCGCGCCCGGTGACTCCCCGCGCCAGGCGAATCGCCGTCATGGTGGCTTCGGTGCCGGTAGAAACCATGCGCACTTGTTCCGCACCCGGCACTCGCGCCGTGATGGCATTTGCCAAATCCGTTTCACTCTCGGTTGGAGCTCCGAAACTCAAACCTTTTGCTGCAGCTTCTTGCACCGCTGCGACCACTTCTGGGTGAGCATGGCCGAGGAGAGCTGGCCCCCACGTGCACACTAAATCCACATATTCTTTGCCATCGATATCGTAGATATAGGGGCCACGAGCAGCACTTATAAAACGCGGCGCGCCGCCTACTGCCCCGAAAGCGCGCACCGGAGAATTTACTCCTCCGGGAATTGCCACTTTTGCTTTTGCGAATGCTGCTTCTGTTTTCATCGCTCTACTCCGCTTCTTTTCGCTACTTCAAGTGCCCAATAAGTCAAGATTACATCGGCGCCGGCGCGGGCAATAGAGATTAGAGATTCTTGAATTGCCCGTTCCCGATCAATCCAGCCTTTCGCGGCGGCCGCTTCTAACATCGCATATTCTCCACTCACTTGATAGGCAGCTACCGGCACCTGCACGGTGGCGGCCACATCAGCTACGACGTCTAAATAATGGCTAGCCGGTTTTACCATCACAATATCGGCCCCTTCGGAAATATCTAGCAGCGCCTCCCGCAGACCTTCTTTACGGTTAGCAGGATCTTGCTGATAAGTCCGGCGATTCCCCTTTAGAGTGGAGCCCACCGCTCCTCGGAAAGGCCCAAAAAAAGCAGATGCATATTTCGCTGAATACGCCATTATTGCCACATCACTAAATCCAGCTACATCTAAAGCCTGGCGAATATAGCGCACCTGCCCGTCCATCATTCCAGAAGGGCTCACCATATGGGCACCTGCTTGCGCCTGCGATAGTGCCATTTTGGCATAGAGCGGCAAAGTGGCGTCATTATCTACCGTCCCGTCGTCTCGCACTACTCCACAATGGCCGTGACTAGTAAATTCATCAAGGCAGGTATCGGCGCAAATGACGAGGGCATCGCCCACTTCTTCCCGAATTGCCGAGATTCCCTGATTCAAAATTCCCGCTTCTGCCCATGCATTCGATCCGATGGCGTCTTTCTGCTCTGGAAGCGGCACCCCGAATAAATCGATACCTCCAACGCCCGCTTCTACTAGCTCTCTTGCCAAAGCGCGAATTGAATCTAGGGTGTGCTGATACTGCCCCGGCAAAGCAGAAATTGGCTCCGGAGCGGTGATTCCCGCCCGCACAAACGCTGGGTACATCAACTGACTAGGAGAGATACGAGTTTCTGCCACGAGCTCACGCAAAGCTTTTGTGCTCCGCAACCGGCGCGGTCTTTGTAGTAAATCCATTATTAACTCCTCTACTCTCTGCTATTTTCTACTATTTTCTAGGTCTATTTTTAAAATAAGTTTTGCAATATCGGCGGCGGTGGGGCGCGCAGCAACTCCGATTACCTCTAAACCAGCTCGCTGAGCATCTTGGGCACTCTGCTCACCCAAGGCAATTATCGGCGCTGGGCGTACTCGGGCAACTGCTGTAAGCTGTGCATACGCCACAGCCGCCGAACCAGCAGTCACCACCACGATATCGGCGTCATAAAAATCTTCTGCGAGGCAAGGTAGAGAGTACGGGGAATAAATAGCGATTTTTTCTACTTTCATTCCAAATTTCTGCACTCCGGCCAACAAAGTAGGTTTTGCCTGCTTAGAACCAAGAATCCAAGCACAAGGCGGATTTTGTGCCGCTATGCCAGTATCCGCTACCAACTGCTCCGAAAGCACTCCGAGCAGAGCGCGCGCATTCGCAGCCGGAGTAAACGCACAAGTAATGCCGATATTCTGCAAAGCAGCAGCTGTCTTTTCTCCAACGACGCCGTAGCGACTACCACGCGCCGCTAAACTCTGGAGCTGCGCAATCTGCGCTTTATCCAGATATTCAAAGCTACGAGCGGAGGTAAAGAATACCCAATCCGGAAAAGTAGCAGGAAGTTGGAAATTCTCTTTTTTATAATTGGTGAGCGGCGCAGCGACTACGGAAAAATTTTCCACAGCGTCTACTGGGCAGGGGCTACTTTCTGCACGGCTCCCGGTACAGCTTCCATTTGCAGATTTTTCTGCACGGCTTTCGGTGCGGCTTCTGGCGGTTTCGCCAACCCGCGCAGAATTTTGCTGCAAACAAGTGGCAATTTCCTGCGCCAGCTGCTTCCGCTTTTGCGTCACTACAATTCGCATCACACCAACACCATTTTTACTCGTTTTTCGCTCAGTCATTCCCGCTTTTCTCAGTCGCCCCCGCTTTTCTCAGTCGCTCCCGCTGCCCCGAGCTTTCACCGCCTGTAAATTAGCTATTTCCCCCGCGCCCTGCGCCAAAAGTTGCGCAGCTACTCGTTGGCCAAGCGCCGCCGCCTGGGCATCTATTTGCGGAATTTCGCAAGGGGAAAAAGTAGCATATTCCCGGCTGGAGAATTTCTCTGCAGCGCAGCATCTTTCTTTTCCATCTAAGGAAAATACGCCCGCCACCAACTGAGAATCTGCGAGCTGGGAATCCACTATCTTTACCCCCACCGGAGCTGCACATCCCGCATTTAATCCCGCCAATACAGCGCGTTCAGCAAAGGCGGCGGCGCGCACCGCATTGTCATTAATTTTAGCTAGAGCCTGCGCAAGGGCACTCTCTGAATTCCAAGGAGCGTCTTCACTCCGGCATTCCACCGCCAAGCGCCCCTGTGCCGGCGCCGGGAAAATATCTAGCTCTTCCGTGATGGCAGCGCAGCGCTGCAGCCGCTCTAATCCCGCCTTAGCGAGAATTACACCATCTAAATCACCACGGAGCCTGGCGTTACCCTTTCCCTCTGCCTCAATACCACTTACCTTATCCGCAACACCGCTGGCTTTGATACGCGCCAAACGAGTATCAATATTGCCTCGAATATTCACTATTTGCAGATCAGGGCGAATTGCCCTAATTTGCGCAGCGCGGCGCGGAGAGCCGGTGCCGATAAGCGAATTTTTCGGAAGTTCCGCCAAAGATAGAGAATCTCGCGCACACAAAACGTCGCTCGGTGCAGCTCCGGCAGGTACAGCTCCAATTGCTAAACCCGAAATTGCGGCCGTCGGCAAATCTTTGAAACTGTGCACCGCGATATCACATTCTTTATGCAGTAAAGCTGTGCGCAAAGCAGCTGCAAAAACGCCAATACCCCCTAGCTCCACCAGGGAACGGGTACTTATATCTCCTTTGGTCTGAATAATCTTTAATTCAACATCCAACCCCTGCGCTTCGAGCAGACGCGCCACTGCCAGCGACTGCGTTTTCGCCAATTCGGAACCGCGCGTTCCCAAAATTATTTTATGCAAATTCTGCTCCTGTCTTTACTGCGTGCGTCACCACTGCTCCCAAACCGGTGCCGGCAATCCAAGCACCCGTCGCTGCTAATTCCGGGATTTGCGCCAATTGCTCCGTCAAGCACTCCAAATTCTTCCGATGAGTAGGAGTCTGCGGGCTCAAAGAAGCTCCCCAAGATACGATACGCGCATCGAGAAGATTTTCTGCCGCAATCTCACAATCAAGTACCGCTTGTGCATCTAAAAACGCTTCACGCACAGCCGGATAAGGCAGCTGCTGAGTTGACCTGCCATAAGAAAGCCGGATTGCGTGCGTACTGCCGCCGTGCACTTTCGCCAAAGCATCCGCCGCCCACGGCCATTTCACCGAATAGTGGGTAAGAGCTTTTGCCTCCACCACTCGCCCTTTTACCGCTACTTCACTGGGCTCGATTAAAGCGCCCGATCCGCGCGGGGCGGCATCTAAAGCCGGATCTTTAATAATTAGCGTGACGCCGGCAATCTTTGCTCCCTGCGGTACTTTCCATGCCGCTGGTATATCGAGCGGAGAAATTTTCCGCAACAGTTCTAGCGCCGATACTCCGTCGACCGCGATAAGTAATTTTGGCGCAGTTATTACCTCTTCACTGCCGCGCACTGGGCGTGGCTTCGCCCGCGTACCAGCAGATTTCGCTACAAGAATCGAAAATCCGTTCTTATCATGTAATACGTCGGTGGCAATTAAACCGCGGCGAATTTTGCCGCCAAATTTTTCTATCTGCTTTGCCAGCATAAATGCCACTTGATGCATACCACCTACCGGTTGGCCTAAAATCGGGGTGTTTTCTGGGCGCAGCCGGCGCACAGCGGCAATTAACGAGCCTTCCGCGCGCAAAGCTGGCACAATACCAGGAGCAATAGCAGAAAGCGCCAAAATCTCTGGGTCAGCTGTATGTACCCCACCTGCCACCGGAGCAACCATTTTTTCGAGTACGGCCGCTCCGAGACGTGTGCGCACTAATTCTCCGAACGTCTTGGCATCTGCCCCGATATCGCTTGCCAGTTCAAGATCTTTCCGCGCTACGGCGTACTCGGCTGCGGTAAGCATCTCAAAGGCCGGGTCTTTCCAAGAACTCGGGATTCCCCACACTCCTTGCGCAATAGGAGCAGCTGCTCCGCCTTTCCAGATCCACGATTTCTCTTGCGGATTCTTCACTTCTAGACCCAACTCCGCGCATAAATTATTCAGAGCCGCGCTGCGTAAAGCATAAGATTCTGCCCCTAAATCAAGGCGAACTCCACCTACATATCCAGCGGCAGTGAGCCCTCCTAAATGCTGGCGCGCTTCAATTACTGTAGGTTTTATTCCACGTTTTACCAGCTCATAGGCAGCACTGAGGCCAGCGATTCCCGCCCCGAGCACTATTACTTCTTCATCCACGATGTACTTCTTTGCTGGGCACAGGAGATATAGGAGAAACGGCCGAAAATTCATGCACTTGCGCCACAATATCTGCCAGCACTGCTGGATCCGTATCTTTTGGCACGCCGTGCCCCAAATTTACGATATGAGCATCAGCTGCCAATCCAGCGGTCAAAATCTGCGCCACATGAGATTCCACTACTTCCGAGCGGCACCCCAGAATTGCTGGGTCGATATTGCCTTGTACCACTACTTTTTTATCCGGAAAACTCTTACGGAGCTGCGCAATCGCCGCAGCAATATCAGTGCGATAATCGATTCCCACTGCCTCGGCATGCTGAGCAAAATCTGGCAGCAACGCCGCCGTCCCTAATCCGAAGTGAATACGTGGCAGCCCTAAATCCGCAGTGAGAATTTTTTGCGCCGCCGGTGCGCAGTATTTACGATATATCGCGGGTGCCAGCGCACCTGCCCAAGAATCAAAGAGTTGAAATGCACACGCGCCGCCCACTTTTTGTGCCTGCAGAAAAGCAATCGAGATTTCGGCGCACCAATCTACCAGCGCGTACCACAATTCTGGCTCTGCATACATCATTGTGCGGGCAGCTAAGTGATCGCGCGAAGGGCGGCCTTCTACTAGGTAGGCAGCCATAGTGAAGGGGGCACCGGCGAATGCCAACACCGGCACGGAAAGCTCTGCCACCGCGAGCTGCACTCCTTGGGTGACGGCACTGCCGTCACCTGGCTTATGCGCGATTAATTCTTTAACATCTTTTGCACAGCGATATGGCTGCTCCATCACCGGCCCTACGCCGGGCACAATTTCTACCGGCACTCCGGCTAACTTCATCGGGACAGTGATGTCGCTAAAAAATATAGCGGCGTCTACCCCGTAACGGCGCACTGGTTGGGCGGTAATTTCTGCCGCCAATTCTGGAATCAGGCACGCTTCCAACATACTCGTACCTGCTCGCACTTTTCGGTATTCTGGCAGGGAACGCCCGGCTTGCCGCATGAACCAAACCGGCGTCACCGCAGGGCGATTTCCACTGAGTGCGCTAAGAAAATTTGCAGTCACAGACCCTATTCTGGCAGATACTGAGCCAAGGTGGTAATTAAGAATGTGTTATCTAAAATTGTGCTCTGGAAATTTATCTGATTCAATTAATTTACGTGGGAATAGTGAGCGTTTCTGTGCATCATCAACGGCACGGTCTAGACCAAGTAGCACAGATAGCAAATATAGCTGATGACTTACTGGCTGATATTTTAAATCATCCAGAAATAGCAGCTACGGCCGTACTCACTACGTGCAATCGGGTAGATTTTTATCTCAGCACCGCCGGCTCGGCTCCTACCAGCACTCTGGAAAAGATTTTGCTCGAAAAATTTTCTTTCCGCCCCACTATTAAATTTAATAAAGCCGCCATAAAGCATATCTTCCAAGTCGCAGCCGGTTTAGATTCTATGGTGATTGGAGAACGCGAAATAAGCGGGCAGTTGAAGCGCGCGCATATCCAGGCAGTCAAGAATAATCGCACTAATTACGAGCTCGCACTGGTACTAGAAAATGCCCTGCGCACCTCCCGAAAAATTGCTCATAATACCGGCTTAGCCGGCACTGGTAGGTCTATAGTTGCTCAGGCTCTAAATTTAGTAAATGCAGATTTAGAAAAATCACCTCACGCAGTTAAAGCTCTCCTAGTCGGCACGGGTTCTTATGCGGGCGCGGCGGTGGCACAGCTACGCGGACGGCAAATTGAAGATATTTGCGTCTACTCCCACTCGGGGCGCGCGGAGGAATTTGCGGCGCGGCACGAACTCACGCCGGTACCCACGGGAGAATTGGCATCGGCCATAGCGAAAGCTGATTTAGTGGTCTCTTGCCGTGGCTTAGGCACTCCGCTTATTACTGTTCCACTTTTACAAGACGCCTTCGCCTTGCGAGCAAAATCTATATCTCAAAATGACGGGGAAAAATCTACATCTATCCTTACCGGCGAAAAGCTCGCACTGGACGAAGATACCGCACCGAGCGAAAATCTCCTCATCTTAGATCTAGCTTTAGAGAATGACGTCCAGGCTGCCGCCCGAGATCTTCCCCAGATTCGCTTAGTGACTCTGCACGATATCCAAGCGCATACTCCCGCTGCTACCAGTGCAAATATCGCGCGCGCCGAAAAAATTATCGAGAGAGAAGTAGCACGCACCCATATGCAGCTCAAAGAAAGAAAGATTGATCCGGCTATTGTGGCCTTGCGCGAGCATATACAGGAAGTCTGCACAGAAGAAATTGCGCGGCTACCAGAAAAAGAATCTTTTTCCCGCGTGGAGATGGAGCGCGCTTTGCAGCATTTTGCCGCGCGTATGGCACATATTCCTAGCGTCTTAGCGCATGAAGCGGCGCGCAGTGGCGAATATGAAGAATATATTAAGGCATTGCATTATTTATTCGGGGTGGATTTAAGTGCATCGCAAATAACTGGAAAAACCTGCCCCCAAAAATCGCCGCAACAATCGCCATCAAAATCCGCCGCTGCACCTTCTTTTCCGCACCAAGAAATAGCTGAGCCAGCACCATCGGGCTCCGACAGCCCCGATGCTCCAATAACCCCCGCGCAGGAGAAAGAAGATCCAAATGAATTTTGATGCCATTATGCTTTGCTCCTACGGCGGGCCGCGCGGTATGGAAGACGTATTGCCTTTTATGCGTAATGCTACGCGCGGCAGAGGAGTACCAGATGAACGGTTACTAGCCGTCAGCGGGCATTACCGTATATTCGATGGCATCAGCCCTATTAATGCACGGAATGAAGAATTGCAGGCAGCACTGGCGGAGCGGCTTTCCGTGCCGGTAGTCATTGGAAATAGAAATTGGACTCCTTACTTTTCCGATACTTTAAAAGAACTTGACGCCCGGGGTCTGCACCGCGTTTTGTGCATTTTCACTGCTGCCTTTGCATCGTATTCAGGATGCCGGCAATATCGGGAAGATATCTCGGCCGCGCTTAGGAAAATTAATGCCGAAGATAGATTTACTCTTTTTCGAATCCCCCCGTATTACGCAGCTACCGGATTTCACAAGGCTAATGTGGCTGCGGCGCGGGAATGCTTAGCGAAAGACGCAGCTGCGCATTTGATATTGGTGACGCATTCTATTCCGCTGGCGATGGAAGAGCATTCCGGCAGCCCTACTTCTCCTGCGTCAAGCAATAATACGAATTCTGATATACCAAGCAATAATACGAATTCGGATACGCAGAACGCCGTATACAAAAATACCTACGCTCAGCAGCATCGCGAAGTAGGGAAACTTATCTGCCAGGAATTAAGTGAAATTTTCGGGCGAGAAATTCCGCTTGATTTAGCGTTCTGCTCGCGCTCCGGCTCTCCCCGGCAAAAATGGCTGGAGCCGGATATCAACGATAGACTCCGTACCCTCTCTGCAGCAGGCGTGAATTCAGTAGTAGTGCTGCCCTTCGGATTTATTAACGACCACATGGAGGTGGTTTACGATTTAGATACGGAGGCCGCACAAACGGCGGCAGAACTGGGAATGCGTTATCAGCGCGCCGCGACTGCCGGCACAAATCCAGATTTTATTGATGCAATCGTGGAATTGATTAATGGGCAAATCCACTCCGCCTGGCCGGAGCAGTGCCCCACCGGATGCTGCCTACCGTATGCAAATTATGCACCACTTCCAGCAGTTTTCACTGCCCCTACCACACCGGGTACTACCGATAAAGCGCATATCGCTTCCGCTAGCGATATCACCCAACCCCAATCTGCAAAATAATTTTCAAAAATTAAAGAAAGGTAAATCATGAATGCACATCCATCCCCTACCCCTCATTATGTGCCTGATCCGCGAGATAAGACGGGAATCGACCCCGATGAAGTAAATGCCCGCAGTAATTTTTCTCTGCAGGCCGTATTTCAGACGGTTGCTCCCTTCCCCGCGGCAGAACGAGCCGAAATTGCAGCTGAGCTCACTGCGGAGCTTGCCCAGCACGATATCGAAATTCGCGGCTGGTACGATGTAGGCGGCTTCCGCGCTGATGCAGATTTAATGCTGTGGGCTTTAGGTAGTTCCGCTGCTGATTTACAGCGGGCTTATCACGCAGTATTAAATTCACGACTCGGAAAAATGATTAAACCCGTGTGGTCGGCGATGGCAGCTCACACTCCCGCCGAATTTAATAAACGCCATCTTCCGGCTTGTTTTGGCGGGATTGCTCCACGCCCCTATATCGCCGTATACCCATTTGTGCGCTCTTGGGATTGGTACTATCTCCGCCCCGAAAAGCGGGCAGCGATTCTGCGGGAACACGGCCTAAATGGCCGCGACCACCTCGATGTACAGGTATCCACTTTAAGCGCTTTTGCGCTCGGAGATTACGAGTGGACTATCGCTCTGGAAGCTGATTCTTTTGAGAGAATTATGAGCGTATTGCGCAAGCAGCGCGACGCAGAAGCGCGCCTATTTGTGCGAGTAGATACACCATTCTTTACCGGCCCGCGCGTAGAGCTCTCAGAATGGGTAGATAGACAGCCGCAAGCCTGAGTACAAAATTTACTGGCTTCGGCTGACTTCATCTAATTTCTGTTGGCTTCGGCAATAAATAGCGAAATACATTTATTGCCGAAGCCTAATTATTTGCAGTTTTTTAAATCGTGAAAACCCAATATTCAATAGGCGTAATTTTTCTGTATTAGAGTGGAATTGTATCCTAGCCATCCACCGCAGCTGGGAGTGGGTACAAAATCTAGAGGAAAAATATGCAAAGAATGCCTTATAAAACTCGGAGAATAATTTTCTATATCTGCGGTGGCATCTGCGTAATTTGTGCAGTTCTTAGCCTTTTAACGATAGCGTATTTAGTTATCTCCACCGGGAAGAATAAATATGCTTTAATATTTTTACTCTCTGGCTTCCTAAGTGCAGCTGCTTTTCTCGCCACACGCAGAATAAAAAGATCTTTTTGGAATTATCAGGAGCAAGCTGAATCTGCACCCTCTTATGCACTCCCATATGAGCGCCCCTATGAACTCCCATACGGATTCCCATATGCACTCCCCGATGATTTCGTACTTACTGATGAATTTAAGGAAACTCTCCGGCTGCTGGAAAATGGGAAAAATATCTTTCTTACTGGCGCAGCCGGCACTGGAAAATCTACTTTAATTCGTCATTTCCTCAATTCCACTCCCAAAAATGCGATGGTGGTGGCTCCGACCGGAGTAGCCGCTTTAAATGTAGGTGGATGTACGATTCATAGCTTCTTATCCATCAATCTCCTTTCCTCTTTAGCGAGCGTTATGCGCGCTACTTATTATCCACGGCGCTACGGCGAAGTAATTAAAAATCTAGATGTGCTTGTAATTGATGAAATTTCTATGGTACGCGCCGACCTTTTCGATATATTGGAGACCGTTTTAAGGCGTTTTGGCCCACATCCAGGCCAACCCTTCGGGGGAGTACAGATAGTGCTGACTGGAGATTTATTTCAACTGCCACCTATCGTGCTCGATGAAGAAATTCCTTATTTTAAGACGGTCTATTCGAGCCCCTATTTCTTCGCTGCCGCCGCCTATTTTATGGGAGATTTTCAGAAGGTAAATCTCACGCAGATATTCCGCCAAGCGGAAGATGAACAATTAGCAGAGATACTTAATAAGGTGCGCGACGGCTCAGCCGGCGAAGCGGAATGTGCTATTTTGAATTCGCATACTGACCCAAATTTCGTGCCTCCGCCCGGAGAATTTTGGCTGACACTCGCTACCCGCAATCATATCGTCAATGAGCATAATGAGCTTATGCTCAGCCAGCTCGATACCGAGTTGCATGAATATGAGGCAGAAATATCTGGCGACGTGCGCCCGGGAAGTACGATTTTTGAGAAAAATTTGCGCTATAAGGTAGGTGCGCAAGTAATGATGCTCACTAATGAACCGCATGGATACTGGGTAAATGGCACCGTCGGAAAAATTATTGCTATTGAATACGATCGCTATAAAAAACCGAATGTAGTTATTCGCCCCCGCACCGGATATGAATTTATCGTAAAACCGATGAAGCATACGGTTACTCACCCCAAATTAGCAGATGGAAAAATAATAAAAGAAGCAGCCGGAAGCATATCGCAGCTGCCTTTTAAGCTAGCGTGGGCTATCACTATCCATAAAAGCCAAGGGCAAAGCCTGGAAAATATCGTAGTAGATTTAGGCACGAGTACTTTCGCCACTGGGCAGCTTTATGTGGCCTTGAGCCGCGCCAAAAATCTATCTGGCCTAGTGCTGAAACGCCCTATCCAGCCTGCAGATTTGCAAATAGATCAGCGCGTGCGGCGTTTCTTAAACGATGGTATGCCAGAAAAATTAAAAGCTCCTCGCGCCTATTTAGCGGTAAATTTCGTAGGCAAAAAAGGGCGCTTTTCTCAGCCGCGCCCCATCGAAATAGCGGTAGTGCATAGCGACGGTAGAGAGATTACGAGCCTGATAAATCCCCAAACTGATATTGCCGATGCGGAAGCGGAGTTTGGCATATCCGCAACTGATATTGCTTTCGCCCCTACCACCGCCGCAGCTTGGCCAGCTATTTTAGATGTATTAGCTGGAAGTTGCCCAGTGGGTATTGATATAGATGAGATGCTCTCTAATATCGATGCAGAATTGAAGCGCGGCGGAATAATTGCGCATATGCCATTGGGGATAAATATTCCAAAAGCTACTCTGAGCGCCGCAGATCAAGAATCTCTCCAGCGCCCCTCCGCACTGGAAAAAGCGCGGGCACTGCGCACTATTGCCGAAAATTTGCTATCTGACCAGCCGGTGCCGGAAGTGTTTTCCCCGCCGGAGCGTGCCGGTTTCATTTTGCCGCGCGGAAGTAAAGAAGCGGGGATAATTTTTGGCGGCGCTCCCGACGAGCAGGGGCGAGATTTTCTGCGCTGGGAACTCAGTGCGCGCGCAGCAAAAAATAAGGGAATTTATCGCAGCGACGTAAATAAATTGCTGCGCATAGGCACTCGCGTATGCTTTAGCGGCACGGTGGTAAATAAAGCGGGAAGTACCGTACCACGCCGAAAAATGGAGGAACTCGCTATCGCACACCGATTAATACCGGACACCGATATGACGCCGAAATGTGAAGTGCTAATTATTTCGGAAGCGAACTGGCAATCTCCCAAGACGCACGACGCCGCGCGCTGGGGAAAGCCCATGATTTTAGCGCAAGATTTTCTAGATTGGGTGGAAAATCAAGAAAGATAAGCGCAATCCTCTGCTGAATAAAGAGATGCCTAATCCGGAGCGCAGAGTAGATAATTTTTAATAGTGACTAGTCTTACCTAAGTACTTTTATTATTTCATCTACCGCAATGAGCTGAGCAAATAAGTTTTCAAAAAACACTTATAAATTAAAGAAATTTTCGGTATTCTCGCTCACTATTGCATAAACTCCCTAAAGATTAGAGAATTGACTTATCTCAATAAAACACAAAGATAAATAATTATGTAATCGCAGAGATAAATAATTAGTAATCAAAGAGAGGACCCCCCCCCC
>NZ_LT632435.1:84441-325589 GCF_900119495.1 Arcanobacterium urinimassiliense
CCCCCCCCCGATGATATTTGCGAATACGAGCAAAAAATCCACTTGGACTTCTCGCCTTTTTGCCTTTGTGCTTGCAGTAGCTTTGGCCTGCACAGGCTTTGCTTTTATCACAGCTACCCAAGCTCATGCTGAAGACGACGAAGCTCCCGTTGGAAAAGATATAACTATTGGATTGCGCTGGAAGACGTATGCAGATACCCCTGGCCAGGCTTGTAATCCAGAGCAGGCTGGGCAATCAGCTGGAAAAGTTACTTTCTCTCTGGACTTCGTAGGAAAAAATAAAGCAACCGGGCAGCGCGAAAGGTTTCACAGCCAATTCTTCCCTCGCGATATTAAATACTGCCAAGATGTAACAATTAAAATTAAGAAGGACGAAGAAATAAAAGACGCGCGCGAAGAGAAGACTTATACTGAGCTTTCTAAACCGCTGCAGGTATTTTCTTATATAGATGGAAAGAATTACCCGGGGCGAGTAAGGCTAGCAGCTACTCTTATAGCCGAGCCGGATGCGTACTGGATTAGCATGGTACAAGCTGCCAATTTAGATGTAAATAGCACTAAGCTGACGGGCATAATTGCACCGAAAGATGAGAATAAATTGAAGGTGCGTACTTCTTTCGATGTGCAGAAAAAAGGCGAAGAGCGCAAAGTCTATAAATCCTGGAATCGCCGTTGGAAGATGGAAGGACTTTTTGATTTCAAAGATAATCAAAAGTTCTCACTTATTTCGCTTAAGGATAGCAACGGAAACACCGGCTATAAATCGGCCATAAGCAGCGCCAGTGGATTCGAAATTTGGAATGCATATGCAGGCAAGAATCGCGATTACTTCTTGAAGGCAGCTTTCGCTGATCCGGAACTAGCAAAAGCTAAGTACTACTCTTTAGAAGTGAGCGGAAACGATATCGCCGGCTGGAATATTGAGCTGAAATCTAAGCTGCAGAAAAAGGAATACGACGCCGTGAAGAATCTTCCTTATGAAGAAGAGCGCCGCGCTAATCCGAATATGCCTACTGGAGAAGAAAAAGTAGTGCAAAAGGGCGTAGCGGGTATGGAAACCACGAAGATGGTGAAGTATTACTATGACGATAGTGGCGAAGAAAAAATTGTAGAAGACAAAGCTCTCGGAGATCCGGAAGTTAAAGCAGCAGTGAAGCAGATTGTAGAATACGGTACCGGAGCAAAAGCTGCGGCAAAGCCAGCTTTACCGCGTACTGGTTCGGCTGCTGGCCTGCTAGGCCTCTGCAGCTTACTGCTTCTGGCAAGTGGAGGTGCTTTGGCTCTGCGCCGGCGCTAGTAGTAAATTTTAAGTAAATTTACTAGAACCTAAACTTAGGGGCAGACGGGAAATTCCCGTCTGCCCCTAAAAATATCAACTCTTTATATTGCAGAGCCGCTTTTTAGCACAAAACTACTTTTACTGCAGAGCCACTTTCACGGGCGCTGCCAACCACTCCGTATCAAATTTTAAGAAAGTGGGGGTGGCATCTTGTGGTACATCAAAAAGCAGTACTCCTTCTACGCTGTTACCAGGATTAATATCCTTCAGCATTAAATTGGCATCTCCCAGATAGAAGGAATCGGAAGAAGTGGAGTGCTCTCGATTCTGATCGTCGATGAGCTTCACGTCGTTATCAAAAAATACGGCCTTTTTCTGCCCGTTATTCTTTATACTCACCACCGCTTGGATAAATTTACCTTGCGCTTTCTTATTTAGAAATTCATCTCCCACTTGATCCTGCGGAGGCTGCAGTGCCTTCACAGTTATCAGGAAATCTCCAGAGCTGAATTCTTCTCCAATCTTCACTTCCTGCTCTTTCGATTTCTCCGCTTTCTTAGCAGTTTTTTCGGATTTCTTATCCGCACTATCTGCTTTATTCTCTTCGCTTGTAGAAGCTGACTTCGCGGAAGAAGCGGAATTATCGCTATTTCCCCCGCCAAACATACTGCCTAGACCTGCCAGCACTACCAGCACAAGCAAAGCGGTAAGAATTTTATGCCGCACAAACCAATTCTTTTTCTCCGCGGTGCTCTCTGGAGTAGCCGGAGCTGGATTAGGGGTTACGTTATCCATATTATTCGCCTTTCTAGTGGTTAAAGCATTTGTACTTTATTTTCTGCGCCGCAATTAATTTTTACCTCCACCAAGTGGATAATTATTTTTGCCAAAAGAATGATTTTCTGCGAAATTTAAGGGCCAAAAGCAGTATTAAATTTTTCGGAGCCTCTTCATATAGTTATATCTATGAATAAGAATTCGCAGCTTCCCTCGCTCGCAGCTACATTGCGCGTGCTGAATTTTTGTGGCCGGATTTTCAGCGTCTTATTACTTTTTTGCGCCCTCGCACTGCCCCTTGGCTACTTTGCCATGCGCATACCTGCCTCGCAGCAAACTCAAACTTCCGGCAAAGCAATTTTTATGAATATAGAGCTTCTCCTGGCAGCAGTGGTAATTTTCTATATCCTTTTCCTCTTTTGCCGCCGGAGCCGAAATCCATTCCGAGCTGCCCTCATCACCGGAATAGCGCAGATATTTCTCCCTCTCGGAGCACCACTAGCATTTTTCTTACCCGAAACCCTCCGCAAATGCACTCCCCGCACCAATATCAAACTTATTGCCCTGCACCTAGTAGGATTCACAATAAATATCTGGCGCGATCTGCAGGGCTGGAATACCGATACTTCTTTCTTGCGCATTGATCCGAAAAATTCTTCTCACCTCTCCAATATTTCCAATCCTGCCAATTTAGATATTTTTAAGTTATTTATCTTGCTGCTGATTGTAATGGTGATACCTATCTGGATCGGGCTCTGGTCACGCGAAAAACTGCAGGTAAAGCAAACGCAAGAAACAGCAGAAAAGGAACGCATAGCCGGAGTCGCTTTGCAGAACGAAATCCTCAATCGCGATCAGCGCGATGCTTTAGCGAGAAATATCCACGATACAATCGGCCGGAAACTTTCACTTATTTCTCTCTATGCAGGTGGTTTAGAGGTATCGAAAAATAGTGACGAAAAATTGACGAAACAAGCTCGGCAAATGCGGGAAACCGCGCAAGAAGCCGTCGTCGATTTACATAATTTAGTCACTATGATGCGTGAGAACACCGCAGAGGTAGCCGATACCGAAAAAGTAGCGCCCTCCTTAGCGAATCTATCAACACTAATTGACCACTCTGTGCAGGCACAGCAAAAAATAATATCTACGATTTCTTTACAAAATTTAGAGACGGCGGGGGCTCGCTCGGCAGAGGCAACTTATTTTATAGTGGCCGAAATCTTAACGAATGCAGCTAAGCACGCTCCGCAAAGCACCTTGCAACTAAAAATATCGGGCAGTGCCAGCCAAGGTATTAGCATTTCGGCGGAAAACGAGCTCGCGGAAAATGAAGAAAATGCCGAAAACTTCCTAACTACCGGATACGGAATGAAAGGAATTGCGGAGAGAGTAGAGATATTAGGCGGAAGTATTCAACAGAAAACTGAAGCAGGATACTTCAAGACTCATATTTGGCTTCCATGGAAATGACTTCTGGGTATTAGTAGTTCTGTATATTAGTAGTTGTGAAAGAAACCAAGCGCCCTTTAAAAGTGCTTATCGTAGATGATGATCCACTGCTGTGTAATGCTTTAGGTAATCTACTAGAGCAAGATCCACTGGAACGCATAGAAGTAGTGGGAGAAGCTTTTAACGCTGCCGAAGCTTATCGCGCGATAGAATCCCAGCGGCCAGACGTAGTCTTGATGGATATTAAATTACCGGGAGAAGATGGGATTCAGGCGACGGCTAATATCACGAAAATGCCGAATCCACCTCAGGTAATCGTCATTACTACTTTGGATTCCCAGCTAGAACCACTGCGCGCTATCGAAGCTGGAGCAGCTGCCTTTCTTTTAAAATCAGAAGATCCAAATTCTATTATCGAAGCGATTGTAGCGGTGGCGCGCGGAGAGGGAGCAGTTTCTGCAAAGACGGCGCGGCAGCTTTTTACGCACTTAGAAGCGAGCTTCGCCACCCCGGAAAAAATTCGCGCCCAAAAATTAATCGCACAGCTTTCTCCAGCTGAATTAGAAGTAGCTAAGTTAGTGACGCAAGGCCTGAGCAATAGCGAAATTTCTGCCCAACTATTTATCTCTACCAGTACGGTAAAGACCCATATCGCAGGAATTATGCAGAAATTTTCGGTGACTAATCGCGTACTTATTGCGGTGACTCTCACTTTGGCACAAATTTAAGGCACCGCAAATTAGAGTGGAGAAATTTTAAGGCACCGCAAAGTAGCACAAAAAATTTGCAGGCGCCGCAGATTAGAAACCCGTAAAGAGTGGCGGAATTTCTCCGGAACCGCGAATCTTGAAGCCCGTAGGTACGATAATTTTTTCCGGCGGGCCAGAAATTTCTCCAGATAGCCGCCCAAAAAGCCGTTCAGCTGCCACGCGCCCTATTTCTGCCGGATTCTGCGTAATCGCCGTCAAACCTACTTTAAATAAATCTGCATTAGGTAAATCATCGAAAGAGACTACCGCTATTTTCTCTTCTAAACCGAGCTCTTGCAGAGCATAGAGAGTACCAGCCGTCAGTTGGTTCTGCGCGGCAAAAATAGCTGTCGGGGGCTGTGGCGCTGTCAATAATTCATGTACCGCCAATCGCGCCGCGTCTTCCCCCGTTATCCCTAGCTTCATGAGATGAGGGTGTGGCAAAATTTTTGCTTCGGCGAGGGCAGCCAAATATCCCGCTTTGCGCAGCTGCGCTGTCTGGATTTGCTCATTATCTCCGAGAAAAGCAATACGCCGATGGCCTTGACTAAGTAAATGCCGTATCGCCCGCATTGCCCCGACTTGATTATCGGAAATTATCGAATCTGCAAATTCTGATTCTGGGCTGCGATCTATGGCCACCAGCGGGCGGGAGATAAAAAGATCTGGCAGCCATTTGTGCTCTTCTCCACTGGGAGAAAAAATTAAACCGTCAATTTGCCTGCTAGCGAGAATAGCGGCGCGCTCTTGGGCGAGCTGTACATTATTTGCCGAGCTCACTGCCAGCACCACTGTGGAATACTTATCGGCCACTTCTTCTACTGCCGCATGTACGGCGCTATCGAAAGGATTAGCTACCGAAGATACCAGTAGTCCCACCGTGCGGGAGCGTCTATCGCGCCGGCGTAACGATTGTGCTTGCAGATCTGCCTGGTATCCCAAATCTGCAATAGCTTGACGCACAGCTTGGGCAGTGGCAGTGGCTACTCCTTTCTCCGCATTTATGACTCGCGATACTGTCTTCACGCTGACACCCGCGCGCGCAGCGACATCTTTCATTGTTATCCGAGGACTAGGCATATAAATAAGTATTCCAGAAAAAAGCTAAAAGTAAATTCTAAGTTTGCTTGCACTCGCCAAAATTGTCTGTTATTGTCTTTTTTATAGACAACGTTGTCAAAGATTAGGAATCATTCCTTTCTCCGCAACGAAGCTATTTACATCGCAAGTAGATAATTCGTAAATTAAATATCGCAACACAGAAAGATACACCATGCACACTGGAGAAAATACCTCTCAGAAATCCGGACCTACCCGGCTGGTGATTCGCAGCGCTATCGTCGCCTCTATTGGTGGCCTTATTTTCGGTTTCGATACCGCCGTAATTTCTGGTACTACTTCCGCCCTCGAAAGAGTATTCGGATTAGATAGTTTCGGCCTCGGAATCGCCGTCTCCAGCGCCACTATCGGCACTATTTTTGGCGCCATTTTCGCCGGCACTCTTGCCGACCGCTTCGGACGGAAAAAGATGCTTTTCACTATCGGAATTCTCTTCCTACTCGGCGGTTTAGGCACTGCCCTAGCTCCCGCTAATGCCTACTGGTTTTTCCTCTTCGCCCGGCTCTGCGGCGGGATCGGCGTCGGAATGTCGAGCGTATGCGCTCCAATCTACACTGCCGAAATTGCTCCCGCTGCCCAACGCGGGCGTTTAGTGGGGCTGGTGCAATTTAATATCGTACTTGGAATTTTGGTAGCTTATGCTTCCAATGCACTCGTGCGCGAAATCGTATCCGGCCCAGAAGCCTGGCGCTGGATGCTGGGAGTAATGGTCATACCCGCAAGTATCTTCTTACTGTTGCTTTTCTCGGTACCAGAGACACCGCGCTGGTTGATGAGCAAAGGACGCACGGCAGAAGCCACTGCCATTAGCCGCCAACTTTGCCGTACCGAGGCAGAATCCGAAGTGGAAATTGCGGAAATTCGCGCCCAGATAGCTACCGATGCCGCCCACAAAGGCGTAAAAATTGCTTTCTTCACTAAGCGCTACCGCCGCGTAATTTTGCTCGCTTTCACTATCGCAATGTTCAATCAACTTTCGGGCATAAACGCTATTCTCTACTACGCCCCCATGGTCATGCAGGAGGCGGGAGCTGCGGAAAGCGCCTCCTATCTCATGTCAATCGCCGTCGGCTTTATGAACCTAATCGCCACCCTGACCGCCCTCACCGTAATCGATAAATTAGGCCGGCGCACGCTCATGCTAGTAGGTTCAATCGGTTATCTAATCAGCCTCGGCTTTCTCACTTTTGTGATGTTCCGTTTCGAAGGTAATTTCACTTCCGAATCTTCGGTAATGGTCTTAATAGGACTACTGGTATTTATTGCGGCACACGCTTTCGGGCAAGGCTCGGTAATCTGGGTATTTATCTCGGAAATTTTCCCCAATCGCGTGCGCGGGCGGGGGCAATCCCTCGGATCGACCACCCACTGGGTATTTGCCGCTATCACTTCTTTCGCTTTCCCCTCTATGATTAAACTGCTCGGAGGCGGAGTAAGCTTCTTAATCTTCTTCTGCTGTATGGCTGCCCAGCTTTTCTGGGTACTAAAGCTTATGCCGGAAACCAAGGGCGTGCCCTTAGAAGAAATGGCAGAAAAACTGGGACTAGAAAATGACTAAACAACTAGGAGAAACACCAATGAAAACCCCCTCAGCAGCACCTGTACTCTGCCTCGGAGAAGCTCTTATTGACGTAATCTCGCGCGCCGGCCAAGCTACGGAAGAGCACGTCGGGGGCAGCCCTCTCAATGTGGCTTGTGGATTAGCTCAGCTTGGCCACCCCACCTTAATGGCCTCCTGGTGGGGAGCAGATAAACGCGGAAAAATGATTGCCGATCATCTAAATGCCGCCGGAGTGAGAATTGTGGACGGCAGTGATCAGGCTGCTCAGACCCCGATAGCTGATGCGCAAATCGATATTAACGGGCAAGCCACTTACCATTTCGACTTAGATTGGCAAGTACCGGAGCTACCCGCAATGGCAGATATAGCGCATCTACATATTGGCAGTTTCGGCGCCACGCTCGAACCAGGCGCGGAAGCGGTACTGGCAGCGGCAAAAGAAATGGCTATTACCGGCACCCTCAGCTACGACCCGAATGCTCGACCTTCTATTATGGGAGATCCGGAGAAAGTACGGGAAAGAGTAGAGGTGCTGATTGGACTGGCTGATTTAGTGAAAGCTAGCGATGAAGATGTAGCTTGGCTATACGGGCCCGATACTCCGCTGGAAGAGGTACTGCGGCGCTGGTTAGAGCTGGGAGCAGGCATGGTAGTAATTACGCGCGGGCCGTGGGGAGCGTATGCGAAAGTCGCAGGTGACCGCGACATGCTGGTAGTAGATCCGCTCAATATCGAAGTAGCCGATACCGTAGGGGCAGGAGATTCCTTTATGGCCGGGCTTATTTCCGGATTATTGGACGCGGGACTGCTGGGAAGTGCGCAAGCAAAGACGCGCCTGCGCCAAGCCACTCTCGCCGATGTGCGCAAAGCGCTACACCGCGGCGTAATTACTTCTGGTTTGACGGTGAGCCGTGCGGGAGCTTATGCACCAGATCGCGCTTGCATTGAACAAGTGCAGACGGCAAATCCGCAGCTTTAATGCAGTAAATCCGCAACTCTAGTCGGGTGCTATTTACGCTCTAGTTGTACTCTAACTGCGCTCGTTTATTGCTCTTCAGATTTCGGCGTATCCGTATCCGTTGCATCCCGCTTTCCTTGTGCATAATTTGCTCGCAACAAGCGCTCATTAGCTGATTTCATATGCTCACGCATTACCTCTACAGCTTGCAAAGGATCAGTGGAATCTAAAGCGCGAAAGATATCTAGATGCTCTGCATAAGCAATCTGCATATCCTTATTAACTTTTAGTTGGTTACGCACCCAAATAGAGAGCATTCTGCGCAGAGTAGAGAGCAAATTTTTCAGAGTTTCATTGCCAGCTAGTTCCGCCATCTCAATATGAAAAGCTGCATCGGCGTCGATAAAAGCAGCCATATTATCGGAATTGATGCTCTCCTCTTGCTCTTCCAAACAGTCACGCATTACGCGCAGCGTCTTCAAAGGCTGGGGATCTTTCACTAAAGATTCGGCCGTGAGCTGCACCGCCAGTACTTCCAATGCCGAGCGTATACGCAAAATATCTGGGTAGTCGGCGGGTGCTAGCAGCATCACCCACTGCAAGCTATCAGATAATAATCCGGTACCGCCGGCTCGCACATAGGCACCAGAACCAGGGCGAATTTCTACTACCCCGAGAATTTCCAATACGGTAAGGGCTTCGCGAATAGTAGTGCGGCCTACTTTCAAAGCCTCTGCCAGAGCGCGCTCCGCCGGCAATCGCTCCTCCGGCTTGTAATCACCGGTAATAATCTGCGCCAAAATATACTGGGCAGCCTCCGCCGCTTCGGAAGTAGAATTGACCGTCAAATTAAGCGGGGTAAAATTTCCTTTTTCCTGCGCTAACCGACGCAAACGATTTTCACTCACCTGCATAATGATACTCTATCCTGCACTTTTTGCCAGACGTCAAAGAGGGAGAGCCCGGCTGGACTCTCCCTCTTATTAGCAGTTATTTCTGATTAACTTAGGAAACTATTACCCAGAGGATAGAAATTCTAATAATTTTAAAGAAATTTGCAATCCATTAAAACTAGAAATTTTATAAACAGATTTACTGGTACTTCAATTTACTTAAAATCTTAAAACTATAAAAATAATAAATGGGAACGTTATAAATTATATGTAATCATTATTGGCTAACCAATTTTCTTAAAATACATCTTACAGCCAGCAATCTACCTTTTTAAAAACATCACAAATTTTATTTACAATCAATACCCACGGGAATTTCCAAGAATACTTTCTAATTAACTTATTTATAAAACCGGTTGACCAAAAATCTTTTTTAGGTAATAATCTAACTAAACGCAAATACGGAATCACCAACGGGGGTGGAAATGCGTATAGGAATCGGAACCTATGCCCTATTTTGGGAATGGTCAGAGCGAGTACCTAATCCAATATCTTTAGAAGGTATGCTCGATCGCACTGCAGAACTGAATTGCAATGTCTTTCAGATTTGCGATTACCCGCTTTTAGAGACTTTTGACGCCGCGCATTTACGCGATATTAAAGAACAAGCTACCGCCCAAGGGATTGCTCTCGAAGTGGGTACCCGCGGTACAGAACTCGAAACTCTCGAAAAATATCTGCAGCTGGCGCAGGCATTAGACGCCAAAGTAATTCGTTCGATGGTGCAGGTAGGAGAAGGAAAACCCTCTCTAGAAGAAAGCCTGCAAAACATCAAAGCAATTGTGCCGCAATTAGAAGAAAAAGGCATCGATTTAGCTTTTGAGACTTATGAACAGCTCCCCACTACTCAGCTAGTAGAGCTAATTCAAAAAGTAGGCAGCGAGCGCGTAGGCGTAGCTTTAGATCCGGCAAATTGTGTGGCCGGCTTGGAGCACCCTCGCGATGTAATCGATAGATGTGCTCCCTACACTCTGAATTTACACGTGAAAGATTTTGCTTTCTCTCGGCAAGCCGGTTGGGTGGGATTCACCTACGCCGGAGCCAATATGGGCGAAGGTCTCTTAGATTACCGCTACGAACTGGAGAAAGTACAGCCCGTAGCGCGTGGTATCAGCCAGATAGTAGAGCACTGGCTGGTATGGCAGGGAGATCCGGAAACTACCGTGCGGATGGAGCGGGAGTGGACAAAGCAAACTCTACAAGTAATTAAAGCGCAAGCCGCTAAATAACCTAGCAAAAATACTTCCATCAAAAGAACAAGGATCGCTTAAAAAATAAGAACCTTTCAAGTTTCCTAAACAAAATAAACAATAAATATAAAAGGAGAATGAATCGATATGGCAACGAAGCTAAACATTGCAGTAATTGGCGCCGGCGGGAAAATGGGAATGCGAGTTTCCCCGAATCTGGCTAGCCACCCCGAATACAATGTAAAGTTCTGTGAAGCTGGCGAAGCGGGCATTAAGCGCTCGGAAGAAGCTGGCCGGCCGATTACCCCCACGCCGGAAGCAGTAAAAGACGCCGACATCGTAGTATATGCAGTACCGGACCGGGCACTGAATAAGATTACTGCCGATATTGCCCCGCTGCAGAAGCCAGGCTCGGTGGTACTCACCCTCGATCCAGCGGCTGCTTATGCGAACCAGCTCTTCATCCGTGATGATTTGACCTATATCGTCTGCCACCCGGCACATCCGTCCGTATTCTTAGAGCGCAAGACGGACGAAGAGTATGCCGATACCTTCGGCGGTGTAGCTGCAGCTCAGCACGTACTGGCCGCCATGCACACCGAATCTGAGAAGTGGCAGCCAATTGGCGAAGAAGTAATCGCCAATATGTTTGCCCCGGTAGTAGCCGTGCACTGGGAGTCGGTACACGATCTCGCAGTACTCGAACCGACTTTGAATGAAACCATCGGCTGCATGATTGGCCAGTTCCTCAAAGACGTACTCGATTACACCGTAGAGGTAACCGATATGAAGTACGAATCCGTAGAAGCTATGTTCTTCGGACACATCTTCATCGCCCTGACCAATGCGCTGCGCGGATCTAACCCCTTCTCCGACGCCTGCCTCTTGGCCATGGAATACGGACGGGAAAGAATCATCAACCCGAACTGGAAAGAAGTATTTAACGACGAAGACCTCGACATAGTGCTAGCTAAGATGCTGGAACTAGACAAGATTGAGCGTTAAAAATTTTATTTATAGCACAGCAAAGACGCTGTATATAAGATAAAAAATAATTTATTTACCTTCATTAAAGGTAAATAAGTTTTTACTTAAAGGAAATTAATATGATTGATAAGTACTCGCCGGAATACTTAAAAGAATTGGAAGATTTAGGCCTAGAAGGCTTTAAATCTGAAAAACACGAAAAACGCTACACAACATACTTAATAATTGTTGCCTTATTGGGCTGGGCACTAGCTGCATACGACACAAACCTATACAACCTAACTATCGCAGACATAACTGCTGAGCTTAATATTTCTGCTTCTTCCCTTGGAATACTAGGAATGTTCGTATATGCGGCAGAATTCCTAATAGCTCTAGCAATGGGCTACTATATGGACGCACGTGGCAGAAGAAAAGCTTGGATGCTTTGTCTGTGTATGGCTGGATTGTTCACGGGACTAACTTTTTTTGTTAATGGATTCTGGACTCTAGTATTAGTACGTTCTCTCGCATCTGGATTTGCAAATGCTGAGCTAGCAGTATCTGTAACCTTGGTAAATGAACAAGTTCCAGCTAAACGCCGCGGAATGCTCTATTCCATCGTGCAATCTGGATACACAGTAGGAGTATTCTTAGCAAGCGGAATGTATCTAATGGTAAATGGGCTTGGCTGGAGAATGGTATTCCTCTTTGGCGTTATACCTCTCATCCTTGTAGGAATAGCACGTGAAAAAGTACGTGAATCTCCTCGTTTTTTGCATATGAAAGCCATGGAAAAAGCACAAGCAGCTGGTGATGAAGAAACCATCAAAAGACTGCAAAAAATTATGCCTATGGACATTGAGGCAAATGAAGATGGCAAATTCATACAGCTTTTCTCTAAAGCTGGTGGGGTATTGCGCACAACGTTATCGCTTTCCACCACTTGGATATTATATGGAATGTCATACGTAGCAACTAACATCTACCTAACTTATTGGATGGTTCATGTAAAAGGATGGGAATCTTCCGAAGTTGCGACCCTTTTGCTCGCCGGTGGCGGAGTAGGAGTACTCTTCTACATATTTGGTGGATTATTGGGAGAAAAATTTGGTAGGCGCAATGTGTTGCTAGGTTCTGCTGCATTCATAGCCCCACTATCATTAATAATTTTATATTCTGATCCACACCCCATTCTCTTAATCTGTATTTTCCTGCTATTCCAGGCAACTAACGGAACATGGTCTGGAGTAGGATACACCTACCAAGCAGAAGTATTCCCAACTCGAGTACGAGCACTAGGTGTAAGCTGGATGGCTGGAATGCTAGTCCTAGGATTTACATTAGGAAGCTTCTTATGGGCACTATTAACTAGCAGCATAAGCCTTGAAAATACATGGTTAATAATTGCTGTATTCCTTGGCGGTGCTCAAGCGATTAGTTGTTTATTCCTCCCCAAAGTAAAACCTGGGCAAGAATTAGAACAAATAGCCATATAAATTATCACGATGTGGCCGTGAACTTTCATTATCCACAATATAAATTCGCATTATTAACCAGAGAAGAGTAAAAAATGAAAATAGATTCATGGAATTTCCGGATTTCTAACGAAGAGCTATCCGACGTATATTATGAAAATATCCATTTAGCTACATCTCTTCGACCAGCAATACGCGATGTAAATTGGGGAACTTATGAACCAGAAGATGTTGTTGTTAAAAAAGATTCAAATTCTATCGAGATTAAAGCCACCTACAGCGTAGGAGTAGCAGAATCTTTAATTGCAGTTGAATCCAATAAACTCAGCTACTCATATAAGTTCACGGCCACATCTAACTTACCTACCAATAGAACTGGAATCACCTTAATGATTCCAGCTTCCTATTCAGGTTTAGATGCAGAAATAACTGATAGTCAAGAAAAAGTAAATCTATTTCGTTTTCCCCAACGTGTTTCTCCCTGGCAACCAGCTAAAGATATTAAACGCATATACCTGCAAGAAAAAAATGCACAGATAGATTTTTCTTTTTACGGCGACTACTTCGAAATGGAAGATCAAAGAAACTGGCACGATTCCAGCTATAAAATATATAATCGCGACCTTTCTTTACCATTTCCATACGAAATTAAAAAAGATGAAATAATCAATCAAAAAATAATCATTACAGTTACTCCCGCCGTAAGTAATATCTCTGAAAATATCAATTCATATATAACCAAAGCACCCACAAAACAAACGGCTAATAAAACGCTAGATTTATCTGAGATTATTGAAAACGGATCGCAGCATACAGTTCCCCCCATATCTATAGGTGCATCCACCGTCTTTAACTCTAAAAAAACTGTATCCACTTTTGCACCATCATCAATTACTGCCGAATTTGCTGAAGGATACCCACTAGAGAAATTCACTAACTCTTTACTTAATGACTCTAATCTCGGAGAAATCCCTATAGATTTAATGCTTGCTACGACAAAAGAAAATGTAGCTAAAGAATGCATAAAAGCATTAAAAAAAGCAAAATTACAAATTTCATCAGTTATGTGTGTAGATCCTAAATTACACATAACTACACCGGAATGTATGCTGATTAGCTCTGTAATAGCAGCCTTATGCGATGCAAAAATAGTAGTTGGAGCTAGAACGCACTTTGCCGAATTTAATAGAAATATTAAACAATTTTCTTCTAAAGCTGACAGCTATCGCTATACCTATACCCCACAAATGCACGTTACAGAACCATGGCACATTATTGATAGCTGCCAAATAATTAAAGACACAGTACAATCTGCACGAGAATATATAGGAAACTCTCCACTCATCCTAGGACCAATTACTTTAAAAGCACGAGTTAATTCAGTATCCACGGAACCTGGAATAAACGATCAATGGGAAGAAGATGGATATGGAGCTAATTATATTGCATCTTCGATTGATGAAAGAGCCGGAAGTACTTGGGCAGAAACCTGGACAGCACTATGCATTTCACATGCAATAGGTTCTGATGTAGACGCTTTAGTGTTTTATGAAATGTTCGGTCCACGCGGAATACATGACGAAAATGGTTCACTGACTCCAGAAGGCATTTTACTTAAAAAACTAAACGACCTAAAAAATGAAACTGTTATAGTCAACAACTCTTTAATTGATTCAAAAGTTTCAGTTATGTATATGCCTGCTAAAAAACAACTATTTTTAATTAACGCTAGCAATGACGATATCTCTTTCAAAATGACTACTCAAAAAGACTCTGAAGTTTTAGTTATTCCAGCAAATGAAATAAGAAATATTACAGTGACTGAAAATAATTAATTAAAGCTTGTTAATTATTTAGCTTAAACAACTTTTACTACTAACCCGGAGTGAAATTGACCTATTTAGTTAATAACCCAGAAGAGTTCGCTGCTGATTCCTTAAAAGGATTCATTGCGGCGTATGAAAATTATGTGCAACCAGTACATGGTGGCGTAGTGCGCACTAGCGGCAGCCCGCAGGGAGAAACCGCTCTCGTAGTCGGGGGTGGATCGGGGCATTATCCAGCTTTTGCCGGCTGGGTAGGGCCAGGAATTGCCCACGGCGCAGTATGTGGCAATGTATTTGCTTCTCCCTCCGCCTCACAAGTGCGCTCGGTCGTAAAAGCTGCTAATAACGGCGGAGGCGTAGTACTACTTTTCGGTAACTACGCAGGCGACGTGCTTCATTTCGGCAATGGCGCAGAGCAGCTTCGCGCCGAAGGAATCGACGTGCGAATCGTGACTATCTCGGACGACATCGCTTCTAACTCTCCGGATAAACATGACGATAGACGTGGCATCGCGGGCGATCTTTTTGTAGTGAAAATTGCCGGAGCAGCAGCGGCAGCTGGGAAAGATGTGGACAAGGTAGAATCCGTGGCCAAAAGAGCTAATGAGCGCACCCGCTCCCTCGGAGTAGCTTTTACCGGATGCACTCTACCGGGAGCTCAGACCCCACTTTTCACCGTGGCACCTGGCACTTTCGGATTGGGTCTAGGAATTCACGGCGAAAAAGGCATCTCTGATCACGAGATGCTTCCGGCCCGCGATATTGCAAAAATGCTGGTAGAAAAGGTACTAGCAGAAGAGCCACCGCGCGAAAATGGCTACAAAGGCGGGGTAGGCGTGCTACTAAATGGGCTAGGCGCCACTAAGTATGAAGAACTTTTCGTGCTCTACGGATCAGTGGTAGAGCTATTAGAACAACGCGGCTTACAAATCGTAGCTCCCGTAGTAGGCGAACAAGTAACTTCACTGGATATGGCTGGGGTGTCGCTGAGCATTTGTTTCCTTGATAGCGAATTAGAAGAATACTGGCTAGCCGCTGCCGATACTCCGGCTTTCCGCAGAGGAGCCCTTTCTGTTGCAGAGAGTGCGGCGCCGGCGCGGCGAATTGTACAGGATGAAGAAGAATCCGCTATTCCCGCCGGATCTCCTGAATCTGCTGCTTTCGCCGAAAAAGTGGCAAAAATCCTCGAAGTTTTTGAAAGTACGGCACGCGCAGCAGAAGCTGACTTGGGGCGGATAGACGCAATAGCGGGCGATGGCGACCACGGGCAAGGTATGACTCTGGGAACTACCGCGGCAGCTAAAGCAGCACGCGAATGCGTAAACGCCAAAGCGGGAGTTCGCACCCTACTGGTGCGCGCCGGCGCCGCCTGGGCAGAAGGAGCCGGTGGCACTTCTGGCGCACTTTGGGGAGCAGCCCTAGGGCGCACCGGCAATTCACTTTCTGATGAGCAGGCACCGAGCACTCGAGAAATCCTCCAAGCCGTAGCTGCCGGAGCACGGGCAATACCAGAAATGGGCGGTGCAAAGGTCGGCGATAAGACCATGGTGGATGCAATTATTCCTTTTGCAGAGGGAATCGAAAAGCGCCTCGATTCAGCGGAGCCCCTAGCAACAATCTGGGCGGCAGCAGCTGCAGAAGCCCAGGCAGCTGCGGAAGCTACTGCAAATATATCGGCGCAAAAAGGCCGGGCGCGTACTCACGGAGATGCCTCTATCGGCACTCCAGACCCGGGCGCCATTTCGTTCTCTCTTTTAATGCGGGCAGCTGCTGCTACACTCTCCTAAACAAAAAAAGCAGCACTACCGAGTATGCCAGCCGGCGTGAATTCTCTGGATTCCGCCGGCTGGCAGCTTTTCATCTTTCGCTTTCTTCACTTTCTCCGCTCTATCTGGCGAATAATTTTCTTTTCACCTATTTCGCTACCAGCTATAAAATACTCGAAATTTCAAATATTGTGTAAGACTGAAGAAGTAGGTATAAGAAACTATTTAAGGAGTGTTTATGTCTACTTTGGAAAATAAATTCGATGAAGCCGCCGGGAAAGCTAAAGAAGTAGCAGGCGAAGTGGCTAACGATAAAGATATTAAAGCAGAAGGTAAGATTCAGAATACCGAAGCAAAAGTAAAAGAAACGGCTGAAAATATCGGCAAAAAAGCTAAAGACGCTGCAGAAGATATTGAAGCAGGCGCCAAGAAACTGGCCGAGCGAGCAAAGGATGCTCTGCACGGCAAAGACAAGAAATAAAGTACCAATAAATTAGAGTTGAGGGGAGCCTCCGGATCAAAATTCCGGGGGCTCCCGCTTTTAATATTTCTCTTCGTTAATAGCTATCTTCTCTAATAACTCTTTTTTCTAGTACCGCTTTTCTTAATATCACTCTTCTCTCCCGCAGCCTTATTTATTGAGCTGCTGGCGAGAGCGGCGGCATATTTCCAATCCACCGATCCCCAGACCTAACATCGCTATAGCAGCAAGAAGAGCATTACTACCGGTCCGCGGCAGCTGTGGTGTAGGTGGTTCTTCTGGTTTAGGCGGTTCTTCCGGTGTAGGAGGCTTCTCCGGCGGCGGCTGCGGCGGTTTATAAGTATTGGTAAATTCCACTACCTTTATGCCGCTAGTATCGATATTTTCCTGCTGCGTCACCACAAATTTGCCCCGCAAATTCTCCGGCAAATTCTCCACTATTTTATAGCTGAGTGCTTCTCGGTCAGCCGGTGCTTTCGTTAATTCACTCGGGGCATACTTCGGTAATTTTTCCAGCACAAAACGGAAATCTTTTCCGCCTAGCGTCTGAAAACTTCCCGGGCGTAGATATTTCTTTACCGGTTCCACGCGCACTTTATTCTCGCCCTGATAGGTCTCAATCTGGAAATTATCGATATAGTTTTCCATATCCATATTTTCCAGTAGCTTTTGCCCACCAGTCCACTTTTTCTGCACCAAAATCTCTAGATAAGGCACTATCTCCACTTCCCCACCCGGAATGCGGTTAAAAAGTGGTTGATTGCCAAAATCTTTCACCTTTGCTTGGAAATTAATCGTGATATTTTTTTCGGCGCGATAGGCAATCTTGGTATTGAAATTAAAATCTACCACTTTGCTTTTTTCATTATCGATTAACTGTATCTGCCGCGAAGTAGCATCATATTTCACCTGATAATTAACGCTCGGCGCACCGTCTTCTAAAATTTCTAAAGTACCATTTACCATTTCTAGACGTTCATCTAAAGTGTCTACCAGGGTGATGGTGTTTTTAAATCCTAGATCTACGTACTTGCCGTATTTCAACACTAATCGATGATCTCCCGGAATTTTTCCTTGGAGTTGAAAATCGATTACATCGCCGCGCGCTGCAAAAGCCTGCTTAGTACCAGCTGGGTCGTCAGCATTTTTAATCACTTTGCTAAATTTTGCTTTCTGCGGTACTAACAGCAAATAAGGATGTTTATATCCTACATAGGCGCGGGATTCCGCACTTCCGTCAAACCGACTATCCGTACCCCCATAAGGATTAATCCACACTTCTTTATCCGGGCTCGCAGCAGTAAATGCCTTTACGTGCGTACTGCCATCTTCTTGTAAACGCAGTTGATACTGCATAGATAGATCATAATTTTCTTGAAAATTAGCATTAGCCTCGAGAATTTTTATCGTATATTCTCCCGGCACTACCTTTGTGAAATAGTAGCGAGTCACCCCTAATTGAGGGTCTCTATCGGTGCGAGATTTCTCCACTAAGTTTCCCGCAGAATCATATAGCCCTAATACGAATCCAGATTTGCCAGAAGCCGTGGCGAAATCGTCGTAATTTACTTTCTCGATATTAGAAAGCAGAAAATATACTTTCTTTCCCAAAGTGACATCTAAAGTATTGGTAGCGGCGTCATATTTCTGCTCCGCAATGGAATAATAAGGATATTTCTGCGGAAGTTGCGGCAGCGAAAGCGCGGCCGTTTCCGCTACATCGGCAGCATTGATATCGAAAGTAAAATCGCCTTTACCGAGCGGTATATTTAACTGCGGGGCGGCTTGAGAATCCAACTTTCCATTGATAGCAAATTTCCATTTGGTATTCTCACCCAACACTTCAAATGGGCGCTTAATATGCACATGGAAAGTCTTATTTACTAACTTTACTTCTTTAAGCACTAGCTGGTAATCTGCACCCACTTGCGCTACTTTTTGCACCGCATAAAACTGCTTCCCGCCGTCTTTCCGGAAAGTGAGCAAAGGCAGTTGCGCCTCCGCCGCCGGCTGCAAAGCGCTAGGCAATAATTCACCTGCGTCGTCATAGGAAATATCTTCTAGAAAATAGACGCCAGTGGCATCTTTGGTGACCGATACATTTTGCAGCGCACCTGAATTTTTATTTTGTAGCGGAAGCTGGAAATTATCTGGGATACCGGCTACTGCTTTCCCCTCTACCTCGCTAAAACTAAGAGTACGGCGTGCCTTTATCTTCTCTTTTAAGACGGCGTTTACGGCCGGATTGCCCTGTGCATCCGCACTAACTTTTACGCGCACCGTATCGCTTATATCCCGCAAATTTTTCACCAAAGTAAAAGGAAATTCTTTACCGAGTGGATAATCAGCTGCATCTCCTAAAAATTCTATTTCGTATTTTTTCAGCCCATTGGCGAGCGGAGTAGTGGAGGTGACGTCATCCTGCTCAATTTCATAACTCTCAGCAAAAAATCCTGTACCTTCTTTGATTTCGAGATTAGTAATTTCCTCTTTGCTGTAAATAGTGAAATGCAGAGTCACCTCTGCTTCAGCGGGTTCCGCACCCGCGGGGGTAGCCACGAAAGGCAATACTAAACCCCAAGCTAATAGGGAAATAATGAGTATCAATACTCGCGATTTTACTTTCGTCATACTCTTAAAAATACTCCCGTTTTATTTAGTGAGCGCGGAGTTGTTTCGTGCTCAAATTAAATACCTCATACCCATTTATTACAAATAATAGTAAATAAGCTAATTTAGGCATAAGATGCAGAACTTTTTGTGACTAGCCCGATAAGAAATAGTTAAATCATCTAAGTGCTGCAGATAATAATTTGCGGGCACGCTAAATTCCACCGTGCCCGCAAAAGTAATTATTTACTTATTTGCTATGCAAAAACTCTGCCGTAATTTAAGCGGCAAATTCCTAGCAAGGTACACCACTATTACCAAGTTATCTAAAACTAGCTATATCGCTATTTTAGAGAAAAATCGCTATTTTTCCTTGATATATCGTTTCCTCGCTAAATAGTAAGTACATAGGTGCCAAAAATCTTCCATATTTCTAAAAGGAGCTATACATCACGCAAAGCTATATGGCGCGAAATCTGTGCGCCACAAAAATTCTGCAGCGAAAAGTACTTACCCAAAACCGGGTAATACCGGTAGACGTAACGGAGATCGACGTCTAGACTTAAGTTCTCCGGTAAATGGATTGGCCTCGGTAATCTTCCCCAGATTTTACGCCGAGGCCAATTCGCCTTTCTCTGGCAAAGTTGTCTATTTCTGATTTTTTAAACTGGAGGAAATTTCCAGCGCATCCGCCGCGCTCTTTTCTAAAACTATTCCGGCAATTATTCCTATAGTTATTTTCACGTTTCTGCTCCTGCACTTCCGGCATAAAATAGCGTTTTTTTGATACACTATTCCAGGTTAAAGAATCCGAGATTTCCACCTCTAGGTGGCATAATCACAGCAGCTACTAATTTTTAGAGGAACCATTTTGAGCGGGAAGTTTGCATCGCTGAAAACAGCCGGAGGCCTACCGGATACGGTATACGACCAACTCCTAGATCTTTTAACTTGGGGTGATCTCCCCCCAGATTCTGGACTTTCCATAGACGGGTTAGCAGCTCAGCTGGAAGTCTCCCCCACTCCCGTACGCGAAGCTTTAGCTCGCTTAGAAGCTACTGGCTTAGTGCAACGCAAAGCCCGCCGTGGATATCGGGTAGCGAAACCAATGTCGCAAGCACAAATGCGGGAATTAGTAGATGCTCGCCTCGTATTGGAGATGGGTACAATTGCGCGGGCGATGCAGCATCGCAATGAACTGCTCCCCGATCTAGAAGCTGCTTTTAAAAGACACCAAAAAGGTGCCCAACGAATTTTAAATATGACGGCGGAAGATAATCAGCCAGAAGCTGTACGGGATTATTTTGCCGACGATTGGTCTTTCCACGAGGCGATATTGAATCACTGCGGCAACCGCTATTTAGTGCACGCGGTAAATTCGCTTTCTTTCCGCGTGCATCGTATGCGCCAAGCAATAGGATCCGGAGTATCTGACGCCGAATATGCCCTCGCAGAGCACTTAGAGATTCTAGAAGCGGTACGCAGAGGAGATACCGCTGGCGCAGTCGCTGCTATGGAGCGGCATCTCGATAAATTAGATATTCGAGTCGCCCAGAGCTAAAGAACCCAGAGCTAAGAATAGCGCCGAAACTGGAACTAAAGAATAACGCGCTAAAAATTAAAGCCGCTTTTCTAAGAGAATCAAAATCTCAGAAAAGTGGCTCTAATAATAATCTAATAATCAACAACTACAGTGAGGTGCGCGCTGCCGTTTCTTTTGCTACTTCCCAAAAAGCCTGCGGATCGTGAGCGAAGCGCCCTAAGAATAATCCATTTATGCTTTCATCTAGTTGGGAAATAAGCCCCGGCCCAGCAGAACCACCATAAAGAATAGTGAGGTTCAAATCCTGCGTAGCGGCATTTTCTGCTAGTTGCTGGCGAATATTGCGGCAAACCTCTGATACGTATTCCGGACTGGCTGGTTTCGGCGCACCGATTGCCCAATAGGGCTCGTAGCCTAACCACAGCTCAGCTGGTTTCCCGTAACGCAGAGCAGAAAGTACTTGCTCTAAGCAAATCTGCGCTGCTTCGGCGGCTGACATTTCCGTCGCTTCACCTATGCAGAGCAGCGGAATTAAATCATTCCGCGCCGCAGCTTCCACTTTGCGCGCCACCATATCCTCGTCTTCTCGGAAAATGGTGCGGCGCTCAGCATGCCCTACTTCTACTACCTTTGATCCCAACTCAGCTAAATCGCTACCGGATACTTCGCCGGTGAAAGCGCCTCTATCAGCTGGTGCTAAATCTTGCGCACCCAACAGAAAAGGAGAATCTTGGAAAATCTCCGCCGCTTCTACTTGAGTGAGAAAATCCGGCAATACCGCTAGGCGCACTTTCGCCGCAGTATCTGGATCAGCAGCCGCTAAATCCCGCACTGCTTGGCAATAGGAAAGAGTGCGGCCGCGCGGAAAATACATTTTCAGACTGACGGCCGTAACCGGCTTTTGCATCAGTTCGCTCCTTCGTATTCGCAAATCCGCGCTACTTTATCCCGCGAACGCGAATTCGGGTCGAATTCATGCTTCAGATATTCTTCTAAGAACATTTCTGCAGTCTTAATACCCACTACCTGCGCACCAATCGCAATCATATTGGCGTTATTGCTAAGAGTAGCCCGCTGCGCCTGATAAATATCCGTGATGCAAGCACAGTAAGCGCCCTTTACCTTATTAGCAGCGATAGAAACGCCGATGCCGGTGCCGCATACCACTACTCCGCGATCATATTCCCCAGCAGCTACTGCTTCCGCTACTGCTACTGCTACATTGGCGTAAATGGGATCATCTGCGCCGAAATCTTTTACTTCATGGCCCAGCTCAGTAGCTTTTGCCATCAGTGCTTGCTTTAATTCAGTGGCGTTCGGATCACAGCCAAATGCGATTTTCATTTTTCTCCTCTTATTTCTATTTTTAGTAATTTTATTTTACTAAATCTATAAAAGTTTTTCCCGGCCTCGCCCACGTTAACTCTTATAAATCTGCCAAAATTATCATATTCCGAAAAAGTAACAGCGGTGCCAGGCTCATTTCACTCCAAGTTTTAAGAGTAGAGCCTGGCACCGCATTTACTTCGCACACCTATCGGAGAGAACTTTACATTGGGATCGGAATTAGGAAGGCACCGATCAATGCTTGTGCGAAGATGAAAATTGCCGAGATAAAGGAGCCGAGAGTGTAGGTCTTTAACCCTCCCGTCACCGTCAAACCCGACATATTAGTCGCCACCCAGAAGCCAGAGTCATTCACATGCCCGATAGAATTACCGCCGGAGAGGCAAGCGAGCGCTATCCATACCGGGTGAATTCCTACCGCCGGGGCGACGGAGGCCATAATCGTCATGGAGGTCATGCCGGCTACCGTGCCGGAACCTTGAGCTACGCGGAATATCATTCCAATCAGGAAGCCGAGGCACATCACGCCAAGAGTGGAAGAAGTACCGGTCGAAAGCTTGGAAACTATTCCGTCTCCCACGCCAGCCTTCGCGATTACCGAGGCGAAGGCACCGCCTGCGCCAGTAATGAGAAGTACTACGCCGGCAGCTTTCAAGCCCTCTCCCACCGAATCTTCCAATTTATCGCGCCCAATGTACTTCACGGAAACTAAGTAGGCTCCCAAAGTACCGAGCAGCATGGCGATGAGTTTATTGCCGAAGAACTGCGACCAAACCGGTGCTTCGTCAAAAAGCGCATTGCCTACCGTACCGAGAAGAATACAGACGATTGGAATAATAATCGGCAATAAGGCCAACAAGAAAGGCGGAGCTTTTTCCACCATCTGGGTGGCGTTACGCCGAGCAAGGAGCTCATCGGTGACCGTCGAGGAATGATTTACATCTTTTTCCTCGTTCCAGATATTGAACCGATGATGAATCCATGAGAACACCAAGTTGGAGCAAATTACCGTAATGAAGCCGACTACCAGGCCTACTCCCAGCATAATTCCCAAATCAAATCCGAAGATATCGGCAGCTGCCAACGGGTTCGGAGTAGGCGGTACCACACAGTGAGCGGTGGTGGCACCGATAGTGAGGAATCCCGTCACGTAGGCCATTTTCATATTGATCTTGGCGGCAATGGTGATGCCAATCGGAATCAAGATTACGAAGGTGACATCGAAAAATACCGGAATCGAGAGCACGAATCCGGCCAAGGAGACTGCCCACATTGCTTTATTCTCTGGGAATATCGCCATAATTTTATCGGCGATTACTTGTGCTCCACCTGAATCGGAAAGCAACTGCCCCAACATTATTCCAAAGCCAATGGGTAAGCCAATGCCAGCCATCATATTTCCGAAACCACTCGAAGCAGCATCAATGGTGTCTAGTAAAGGTAGCCCAGTGGCTACGCCCAGATAGAGAGCAGCAATTACCATGGAAACTGCTGCATTCAGTTTAAGAGCGATAATTCCGATTAAAATTATCGAAATCGCTATTACTAGGTGAATGATTAGAAAAGTAGGACTCATGAATTTTCCTTCCGAAATATAGTTTCAGAAAAATCAGTGCATGTGCTTTCCACCGTCTACGTTCATTACTACTCCGTTTACGAAAGACGAATCCGGAGAGCAAAGGAAGGAGCAAACTGCCGCAATTTCTTCCGGCTGCCCCACGCGATCGAGCGGGATATTAGAAGACATGCTGGCTTTCCGTTCCGGAGTGAGCTTGCCGCCCATGATTTCCGTATCAATCGGTCCCGGGGCCAGCACATTGCAGGTAACGCCGTAGTGACCAAATTCGCGAGCGCCACCACGGGTAAGGCCTACGATTCCCGCCTTTGCTCCGGCGTAGAGACCCTTGGAGAAGGTGCCGCCACCGTCATAAGCAGTAATGGAAGAGAAGTTTACGATCCGGCCGAGCTTATGCTCTTTCATGAGCTCAAAAGCTTCACGCATAAGCAGGAAAGTACCGCGGCAATTTACGCGGAATACCCGTTCGTATTCTTCGATGGTGGCTTCGCCCATCGGGGTAGGAGAAGCTACGCCCGCCGGATTTACCAATGCCACTAGCTGCGGCAGCTCCGCCTTAATTTTGGCAAAAGCGGCTTTTACGGATTCTTCATCTGCTACATCTAGGTGCAGACCGATGATTTTCTTTTCCGGGAATTCTGCAGATATTTCTTTTACGAAAGCATCTACATTTTCAAACATGATATCGCCGACGGCTAGGTCGTAACCATCTTGCAGGAGCCGGCGTGCTACTCGGCGGCCAATTCCAGCCGGAGCTCCGACACCAGTTACGAAAGCGGCGCGTTGTTGTGGAAATTCCATTTTTCCTCCTAGAAATTTGTGTATAAAAATTGGTATCTCGATAGTTAAAAGTTGATTACGAATATCTTGAACAGATAAATAAATTTATTTACTTGTGCCCAGCGGCGGGGCGTCTCTGCCCAGCCACCGTAGCTTCTTGACTGCCAAATTTTTTGGCTGGCAAATTTATTCCATAAATAGTTTTTGCGAATCCCGCAGCACGCTGCGGATATACTTAGCGTTAGTGGCACCTACTCCCAGCCAATCACCACCGTAGTGTTCAGTCTGGAAGACGCCGCGATAGCCAAGACGAAGAGCCTGGCGAATTATCGATCGATAATTAATCAAGCCGGTTTCGAGCGGAGCCGGCGCCGAGAAGTAAGCACCCGTGCTCGGATCTTCATCGCGAATATAGTTCTTTATATGCCAGTAGTTAGCATAAGGAAGCACTAAATCAAACATTTCCTGATACCCAGGCATAGGCCGATGCAGGCGAATAAGGTTACCGATATCAGGATTTATCCCCACTGCAGCGTGGTCACAATCTTTTACGAAAGCGACGGCATCTTCCGCAGTGCCCAGGTAGGTATCTTCATACATTTCCAAAGCAATCTCCATGCCGTTTTGCGCGGCATGATCAGCTACTTCCCGGATTCTCTCAATCGCCAAGGGGCGCAGTTCCGCACTATCTTTATGCCCATCGGCATACCAGAACCACTGCGCTTTTTCTTGCGCCGGCGTCAAATCTTGCATAAAACCAACGTTGAGTATGTGTGCACCTAATTCCGCAGCCCGATCCAGAGCGACGTGCATACGCTGCACATATTCTTCCCCGTGCGCTTTATCTACCGGGCTGCGCCGCCCGAAAGATACGCCCGGCACCGCTAACTCGTAGCTGGCGAGCAGTTTCTTAAATTCTGCAAATTTTTGGCTACTCATTGTGGATATATTGACCCAGTCATCGATAGGGTCTATTGCCTTATAACCAAGAGCCATTACCTGCTCAATATGATCGGCCCACTCTGAAGCAGCAGCTTCGTTCAGCGGTGTACCGTCGGCAGCTTTATTGCCGAAATTCATTTTGCAGGAAATAGGCCAAGTATCTGCCGTATACATGTATCTCCCCTCATTGGGATTATCTAAATTGCGGAAACTCCTCTTGCTTTCAGGCTATATCCCCAAAAGATTTAGGAGCAAGACCTCCGATGTCCCTTATATCCTATATCCTATACGATTCTTGTGCAAGCGTTTTTTCTAGGCCACGTGCCGCACCTTATAGATAAGGATTGCTCCCAGCAACGCCAAACTTCCCGAAAGAATATAGAGGCCGGCGTAACCTCCTAAATACTGCAAAGATGCTGCCGCAAATACCGGCGCGAGCGCATTCGGGGTAACTACGGCGATATTCATAATTCCAATATCGCGCCCACGATTCGCTGGGATGGGAAGCACTTCGTTGATAAGTGCCTGATCTACCGCCATATAAGTACCCCAAGAAATTCCCAGTACTAGAGCGGCAATTATTACTAAAACGAATTGCGCGGCAAAAGCCATAATTAAACAGGCTATCGCCACTCCCGCCGAGGCGGCAGCCACAAAAATCCGCCGCTTGTGGAGATGGTCAGAAAGTAAGCCAGAAACTACGGCAAAAATAAGTACTGCCACGGCGTAGATGCCGGTCAAAATGAGTACACCTAAATCCGGATCGGCAAGTTTTATTTTATCGCGCAGATAGTAGAAGAGATAAAAAAGCGCCGTCACATTACCGAGAGTTACCACTAGGCGCGCGATAAATACCCAGCGGAAATCCGCATAAGGATGGGCAGCTTGCGCTTGCGCACCCACTGGCTGGCAAGAAGCGGCAGTAGCTTCATCTTTATCTTTATTTATGCGTGCAAAAGCCAGCACCTTGCTCCCAGTAGGCACATCGCGAAAATGCAGTAAAAATTGCATTACCAGTAGCATAGTAGCGGCCGCCGTCACCCAGTAAGCCGGGGTAAGAGAAAAGAGCGTGCCGATAGCCGTACCTAGCACCACTGCCAAAGTGTAAGTGAGGCCAAGTACCCCCGATACCAAACCGTACTGCTGGGTAGGTACCGTATCAGGAGCGACTGCTTGGCAAGCTCCCACGGCAGCCGCAATTACAATTTGAAATATCGCCCACGCGAGAATCATTTGCGCAAAATTAGGAGCACTACCTAGCCACACTAAACATAGAGCCGGTATGAGAGATCCGAGGAAAATCCAGGGGGCGCGGCGCCCGAAACGCGAACGCGTCCAATCCGAAAGATAACCCCAGAGTGGCGTAGCAATTACTGAAACTACCCCACCTATCGCCATTATTAAGGCAAAATACTTTTCTTTTTGCCCATCTCCGTAGAAATTAAGGACTTGTTTGGCGATTAGCAATTGGCTCGGGGCGGCCCAAGCAATATTGATGCCCAAATAGGAGAGGCCGTAACGAGCAATCCAGCTGCGCGAAACACGCGGGCGAGCATGCGGATCAAGGAAGTTATTTACGCGCGTATCGCTGCTCATGGCAGGCGTACCTCCGCTTCGCTGCGGTATTCTTGCCCACTCACGTATTTGCGATACATTTCAGAATCAATAAGCCGCTTAGCAATTATTTCTTGGTAAAAATGCCCTGACGGTTTAACTATGCGCTCTTTGGTGTGGGGGTCGAGATATACCAAACCGAAGCGAGCGGCCATACCCTCACTCCATTCAAAATTATCTACAAAACACCAGTAGTAGTAGCGCTCAAAAGGTAAATCACTAGCGGCAATGCAGCGTAGCTGATCGTAAATAAAGCGCGGACGGAAAGATTCCAGCTTTGTATCGGCAAGACGCGGCGCCGCAGAAAGCTCCCCAGTATCGCAGGTGCCATTTTCCGTCACCCAAATCGGCCCCGGATATTTTTCAAAAAGCTTCTGGGTAATTTCTATTAAACCTTGCGGATAAATTTCCCACCCTAAATCATTACGGGGAGTACCAGGCACTACCCCGTCATCTAATTTGCTAGTAGCGGTACGGGAATAATAATTTACCCCCAAGTAATCGTAGTATTTTCCTTTGGCAATTTTTTCTTTTCGGCCAGCTGGGCGAGGCGAACCGAGCAATGGATGAAAACTTCCACCCAGCATGGCATCGCTCAGTACGTCTTGAAAAGCAAATTCCGAGAATTTAGTGAGCTGACGCTGTAGGCGGCTTTCCGGATTTAACGGCACAAAGGGGCGAATATGGTGGGCAAATCCTACTTTAGCTTCCGGCTGTAATCGATGAATTAGCCGATAGGCGAGGCAATGAGCTTGCGCAAGATGAAGCAGATTAGCACGCACTTTACGCCAAGATTCTTCGTTCGGCGGAGCGGTGTGGAAAAGATAGCCTTGCGTCACATATACATTTGGCTCATTAATGGTCACCCACTCATCTACCAAATCTTTTAAGGCATTTACCACGTATTCGGTGTAGCGGAGAAAAAGTGCCACTGATTCTGGGTTAGTGAATCCGTCTTTATCAGCAAACCAAATCGGATTACTGAAATGATGTAAAGACACCAGCGGAATAATGCCGCGCGCGCGCAATTCACTAATTTCTTCTCGATAGTGCTCAATAGCGGCAGTGGAAAACTTTCCACACTCCGGTTCAATACGCGCCCATTCGAGTGACATCCGGTACACTTCGATACCTATTTCACTGAGGAGTTGGGTGTCTTCTCGCCATTTCTCCCAATGGTCTACGCAGCGCTCAGGGTGAGAGCCGTCTTTTATATTTCCGGGAGTATTCGCCCAGCGGTACCAATCATTATTGGTGTCGCCGCCTTCAATTTGCAGGCTGGCGGTGGCGGTGCCTAAAAGTAAATTCTTCGGTATCTGTACTTCGTTGTAAAGATTCTCGCTTCGCATGGAATCATGGTAGCGCACTTTTTCATTCTTTTCGGTTTTCAGTACCTATTTTCAGTACCTATTTTCAGTACCTATTTTCAGTACCTATTTATCCCGAGCAGAAAGCCTTTTTATCTAGAAAAAATGTTTGTGAGAATGCAGAATTTTATGCTATTTTATCTCTAAGACTGCGCAAAAAACAGTCTGCCAGTAAAACATACTGGCAAAGAGAGGAAATCATGGAGAAACGCACACATTTAGACCGCAGACTTACCAGCGGTCAAGTTGCAATGATTGGGCTTTCCGGTGCCCTAGGTACCGGCCTTTTCCTCGGTTCCGGCGCGACGATCGCGTTAGCGGGGCCGGCCACAATCATCAGCTATATGTTGGCGGGCTCTCTAGCACTGGCAATAGTCTGGGCGCTCGCCGAAATGGTCTCTGTACATCCCGTACCTGGCGGTCACGGTGCCGTCGCGGGGCAGTATCTAGGGCCATTCGGCGGCTATATAGCGCGCTGGAACTTTGGTATTCAATCTTTCGTAGCAGTGGGTGCAGAAGTGGTAGCTAGTGCCACTTACTTGCAGCACTGGTTCCCCAATCTGAATTTAGGCGTCGGCACCGTTTTGTGCTCCGTTTTTGTGATTGGGCTTAATCTCGCTACCGTACATCTTTACGGCACCAGCGAGTACTGGTTTTCAATGATTAAAGTGGTAGCAATTTGTGCATTTATTTTGCTCGGGCTATCGCTAATTTTCGTAGGCTGGCCTAGCCCAAATCCGCCGACCGGTCTGAGCAATCTGACTACTCATAACGGTTTTGCTCCCAATGGTTTAGGAGGAATTCTCCTCGCTGCCTGTATGGCTATATTCTCTTTCGGAGGAATTGAGAATGCTTCTGCCGGAGCGGCAGAATCTGAGCATCCAGAGCGAGATATTCCCCGTGCCGCCGGGACTATGATTTGGCGGCTGCTGATTTTCTACATTTTGGCAGTGGGAGTAATAGTCACGATGCAGCCATGGACGGAGACGGCCGAAAGTGGCACCATCGAATCTTCGCCTTTCGTAAAGGCGCTCGATCAGGCAGGAGTTGCAGCGGCTGGGCACATTATGAATTTCATTCTGATTGTGGCAGCGCTTTCCGCAGCTAATGGCTGCCTCTACGCTTCCAGCCGGATGATTCATTCGTTGGCGCTAGACGGCATGGCTCCGAAATTTGCCGCGCGCACTTCCGCACAGGGTTCACCGCGTGCCGCCGTCGTTATAGTGAGCATTGGCATGGTAATTGCCAGCTTGCTCGCTATTTTCGCAGCTGATAGTGCCTTCCAGTACCTAATGGGCTGCGTAATTCTCGCCGTATTAGTCACCTGGATAATAGTGCTTCTTACGCATTTGCGCTTCCGCCAAGTGCGAAAAGAACAAGGCAAACCAGATGCGCCGGCACGGCTCTGGGGCGCACCGGTAGTTAATTACCTAGGTATAGCTGCCTGCTTGTGCGTATTTGCTGTACTCTGGTGGCAAATTCATGCAGCTTGGGTAGCAGGCATCCCCTACTTAATTTTACTTTTTGGTTCCTATTTCATCTGGCGGCACTTCCACCCGGACTATAAGCCGCAACCTCTTCCAGAAGGTCACTAATACCAAAAATTAAAGTGCTAGAGGATGCCAAGCCGGCTCTTCGGCTTAGCTAACTTAAACTGGGCAGCATCTTAAAGATGCTGCCCAGTATTTTTTGTTGTTTATTTTATATCGGCTATTTTCTTAATGATTTTTACCGATCTTTAACAGCAAAATTTCTTAACGGCAAAATTCATCTGCCCATAATTCTTGCAAGGGCGGAATCCTCCCGAGCATATCGTCTTCTAACAAATACCAGCACACGCCGCACTCTGGTTTCGGAAACTCATTGCGTGTTTCTAAAAGCTGCGTAGGAGTGACTATTAAATCGATAGCGGTATCGTAGGGGCGCACTTCTACCGGCACGTCTACTACCTGGCAATCATGCCCCACCGCCACAATTTTCGAATCAGTATCCACTAAGCCTTTGGTGTAGAGCATAGCCCATTCCAGATCAAAGTAACCGTGCCCCTTTCCGAAGCGAATACCACTGGGAGTAATCGCAGAAGCTCCCGAAACTAGCACCGGAATCTTCGATATTTCTGCTGCCAGTTGCGCAAGGCTCCGATGCTGCCAGAAACGCTGAATACCGTCTAAAGTGGAGGCTAAAGCTTCACTTCCAGCCGGCACCCATTCCGGGCGCAAGAGAAAGAAGCCCCGCGAGATTCCATAATTGGTAATAATCATGGTCTTGCCATCGCGAATTATGCGCTCGCGCAAGGCCTCTAGATTGTTATCCGGAGTCACAAAGAGAATATCGGCGTTTTTATAGATATCCGTGCGGCAAAAAAGCTCTGCGCATTTTTCCGAGCCTTCATAGTCAGCTATGAATTCAGCAAAATCCCAGGAAAACCGCGAATCCGGGCGAGCTACTTTCCGCAGCTTTTCCCAAATCATTACGCGCGCTTCAGCTGCTTCCACTATTTTTCTCCTTCTTCCATCGGCAAATTTTCCGCCGTCTTGCTGTCCTTATGATCTTTTATAAAAGCTCCTACTTGAAAAGCATATACGCCTACCAAGCTGGTTAGGGATGCTATTACCAGCACCGCAAAGAATCCGCTTGTATACATAAAATTTACCTTTCTTTCCGCTGCTCACACTAAGCGATATTTTCAATCTCGGTACGTAGACGCGCAAAATCAAATTCTTTTTTACTGAAAAGCGCCCACAGTAAAGTAATTGCGGTGGAGGTACCTAGAGCCGTCAAGAAGCTCCACAGGCTCTGCCCGCTGAGGAACATAGGAATTCCGGAAACTATTCCTGCTGCACAAGCAATAAAGGCACCCATGCCACCAATCCGCCGGAGATAGAGCCCGCCGATTATTGGTACTACAGCTGCACAAGCTAGCAAATCCGCCAATAGCAGCAAGAACAAAATTGAAGGAGCGCGGTAAGCTACCAGCATTCCGAGAGCGCCAAAAAGGACTACTCCTATCCGGCCGGCCAGCACGGCTTGCTGGGGAGAAATCTGGGGTTTTAGTACACGCACCACATCGAAAGAGAAAATGGAGGAGAAGCCCGCGAGCGCGTCTCCACCGGTAGACGAGGCCGCCAGCACTACTACGATGCTGAATAGAGCCGTAATCCAAGTAGGAGTATTTTCGAAAATTACCATTCCGGAGACGATCGAGGTGTGTGGCACCTGCGTACCGAGGCCAATCGCGGCGAAACCGAGGAAAGCCGCCACTATGGTAAGGGGGAATACCATTACTGCAGCTGCTCCCAATGAACGATTGATGGTCTTTTGATTTTTGGCCGTGTAGATACGCTGCCAGAGAGATTGATTGAGTAATTCTGCTGCCGTGACGGCCATAATTATCATTACGGCAAATTGCATCGAAGGATCCCAAGCAATATCTAAGAATTCGGGGCGAGCAGCGCGTACGCCTTCGTAGATAGAAGAAGTACCCCCGAGATTAAAGAGCATATAAGCTGCCGGTAAGAAAATAAGCGGAGTGATGAGAAGCGATTGCAAACCGTTCGTAGCTATAGCTGCTTTTACGCCACCGATGCCCGCAAAATATAAAGTAGGAAGGCCAATGGCCAGCACGGATATCGGCATGGGAATTCCGCCTACATACTTAAATATAAGCGCCGCACCGATTAGGTTCGAGACCAGCAGTATGAACATATAAATGACCGTTACAAGGGTAGTCATTAATTGCATCGGCGTACCGTAACGCACCTTTGCATATTCCGCAATGGTATGCCCTTGCGGAATGAGGGAGCGGATTTTCCGCGAAATTGGAATGAAAACTAAATACGCTACGGTAAGAGCCAAAGCGTAGCCAATCATCGCCGAAAGTCCAGAAGTATAAGCTGATTCTGCTGGGGAAAAGATTAATCCCGTGCCGACGGCGTAAGAAATCCAGGTGGCCGTCATGAGCGACATCGTCACATTGCGTCCACCCGTAAAATAGTGTTCACTATTCTTCATTTGGCGTTTGCCGATATAGGTACCTATAAGGGCTACGCCTCCTCCTACACCTATACCTAATAATAAAATTATCCAACCGAGGGTAGTCATAAGCGCCTTTCCAACTTTTATTTAAGTGTGTAGACCTTTTGAGCGTAATAGCTCCTATAGGATATTTTTACGTATTCCAAAGAATGGACGATTTCTGTTCAATATATAAAAACGTGGTCTAGCTCTCGGAGCTGGAGATTTTGAAGCGGAATTTTCCGAGCTAGAACTTTCGGGACCAAGACTTTCCGCACCAAAACTTTCGGAGTCAAAACTCTCGGAGTTGGAACTTCGGGAGCTAGCCGCAAGAGGAAACTTCTTAAAAAATAAACGAGTGGGCAGCGGGGATATCTTCTCCACTGCCCACCCGTAATATCAGGGATTTAAATTAAGCCCGTGCAAATTAGCTAAACCACGCAATAAGCTAAGCTAATCAGCTAAAAAGTAGCTGCTGAATGGGGCCCATTACGAAGTAGAGCACGAACATTACTGCCACAACCCACATAAGTGGATGTACCTTCCGGGCCTGCCCAGCCGCTACTTTCATAATGACGTAGCTAATGAAGCCCGCACCGATACCCACCGTGATCGAGTATCCGAAAGGCATAAACACAATTGTGAAGAATGCCGGTACCGCAGCGGAGAAATCATCCCAGGTAATATCGCCTACGGAACGCACCATAAGCACACCTACCGCTACCAACGCCGTAGCTGCAGCTTCACTCGGTACTAGCGATACGAGTGGAGCTAGGAACGTGGAGAGTAGGAAAAGAATTCCGGTGACTACCGAAGCCAAGCCGGTGCGAGCTCCGTCAGCCACACCCGAAGTCGATTCTACGAATGAGGTATTGGAGGAAACGCCACCCATACCTCCTGCAATTGCGGCGATGGAATCGATGAGCAGAATGGCTCGTGTACGTGGCGGATTGCCGTCTGCATCGAGTAAATCACCTTCGGAAGCCACTGCTACCATGGTACCCATGGTGTCGAAGAAATCGGCCAGCATTACAGAGAAAGCCAGCACTACCACGGCAATTACGCCGAGCTTCTGGAAGGGGCCGATCAGTGAGAACTGACCGAGCGTGGAGAACTGAGGAAACTGCACTAGCGAATCGGAGATGGTCGGCACCGAACCAGCCCAACCACCTAGATTTTCTTCACCTTTCGGGCCGATTCCCCCCACCGCTTCCGCAATGAACGCAATTATTGTGGAGGAGAGAATACCGAGAAGAATTGCACCTGGAATCTTGCGCAGCATGAGTACCAGGGTAATGAAGGCGCCGAGAATAAATACCACTAGTGGCCAAGTATCAATAGAACCGGCGTTGCCGAAATTCATTAAGGTCGGGCCTTCTTTATTGCCTTTGACGATGCCAGCATTAGCGAAACCTACTAAAGCCACGAAAAGACCAATACCTACGGAAATAGCGGTACGCAGGAATTTAGGAATCGCCCGGAAAATTGCTTCGCGCAGGCCGGTGAGCACTAGAAGTACAATTACGATACCTTCTAGCACGATTACGCCCATACCGTCTGCCCAGGTCATACCAGGAAGCTGCACAATTGTGTAAGCTACTACGGAATTCAAGCCCAGGCCAGCAGCCAGAGCGAGAGGGAAATTCGCCGCCGCACCCATCAGAATGGTCATTACACCAGCTACTAGGGCAGTAGCAGCAGCGATGGCCGGAATATTAGCTTCCGAACCGCCTCCGAGAAAACCGCCGGTAGAATCGGGGCCAGAAAGAATAATCGGATTTAAGACGAGGATATATACCATCGAGAGGAAGGTGACGAAACCGCCGCGCACTTCCCGCCCGATTGTAGAATTACGCTCTTTAATGTGGAAAAACGAAACTAACCAGTTATCTTTTACTTTTGCATTCTGCTTAGAAGCAGCTTCCTTAGTTGTATTCACCTTTGCAATAGTAGGCGAGAAAAGCGCTCTTTCTCGTCTATTTAATCTTTTTAAGATAAATTTTCTCAAATTATGAGATAAATGCAGGGAAAAGTGGCGGCGCTTACAACCAAAATCAGTGCCTTGCTCTCCGGCGCATCATCTTAAGGCCTATTATTTTATGGCCATTATTTTATGGCCATTATTTTAAGGCACATCCGCCTGGACGGCTTTTCCGGAACCAAAAATATCAATCTCTCCGTCTTGCAGTCCCAGAAATACCGCTTGCCCTTTTTTCAATACCCGGCGTTCCGCCGCCGTACAGAGCGTAATCTCACCCGCCAAACCAAAAATAATTCGCGGTCCAGCGTTGCGGAGCCGTTGCACACCTTGATTTTCTTCTACCGTAATCACCGATAGTTCAAAATCGCGCACCGGCGCATAGTAGGTAGCCTGCACAGGAGATATTTGCTCGGGGGCGATTCTAATTGGCGGCGCAGCCAGCATATCTACCACTTGTAAAAGTTCGTATACATCTACGTGCTTCTCCGTGAGCCCCGCCCGCAAGACATTATCGGAATTTGCCATTATCTCCACACCCATTCCCCGTAAATAAGCGTGTACCATGCCGATAGGAATATAGAGCGCTTCCCCTGGCTGCAAAGTAACCGGATTGAGCAGTAAAGACACTACTACCCCCGGATCTTCCGGATAATATTTTGCCAATAACTGCACAATTGCATCTGCGCGCCGGGAAGGCGATTCGGCGGGATTTCGCGCTGCACAGGCTGCCACTACTTCCGCTATTTGCTCCGGAGACGGGCGGCTTTCCCTATCCAATAAATACTTAAATACTGCGCCCACTCCAGTTCCTGCTGGTAGCTCTACCAGTAGTTTTAGCATTTTTTGCGTGATTTCCGTATCTAAGCCCTCCAACACTTCCCGAATACGCCGCGGAGAGCGAAAACCAGCCAGAGCTTCAAAACGATCCAAAGCATAAACTAATTCCGGTTTATGATTCTTATCTCGATAGTTACGCTGCGGGGAGCTAAGTAAAATTCCCTGCGCATTTTCCCGACGATACCCCAGCTCTGCCTGCGCAGCTGACGGGTGTACTTGCAGAGAAAGCGGGCGCTGTGGAGCAATCAGTTTTAATAAATACGGTAATTCCTGCCCAAATTGCCGCTGTACCTCTGGCCCAAGCAACCACTCAGAACCAGTCAAAAGATAATCGCGCAGACTTTGCCGGTCTAAATCATCCGGCTCCGGATTTACCGAAGCTAAAGCTAGGGCCTGTGGGTCTTCCGTAATATAACTCGAAGCTGCCGGATGAGTACCTAACCACAATTCCGCTAAAGGGTAATCGGCTGGCGGATAGCCAAAAAACTCCGGAATCGCTTGGAAAGAACCCCACGCATAATCGCGCACTCTACCTTGCAGTTGCTTCATTTACTGCTCGCTTCTTATTCGCGATAACGCAGTATTTCTAAATCTGCCTCGTTCAATACTGGCTCTGACTGCTGCCAAAGCGTGGTGCGCTTCTTAATATCCGTCTCTGAATGGGAACCGCAGCCGTGATCGAGGGAAACTACTCGACCGTCAAAAGCTGACCATTCATTGGCACAAACGCCGAATACTCCCCGCGCCGAGCCAGCCATTTTCATTAAATATCCACAGGTAGAGCAGGATTTTCCTGCATCTCGCACTGCTTTCGTATTGGCGCCTGCATCAGAATTGTACCAGCGCTTAAAAGCTGCAGCGCGCCCCTTTGCCGAAAGTACGCGTTCCCGCCCTAGGCCTAGCTCCCATTGCGCGGCCGCATCCATATCTACACCCGTTTCACCATAGCTTTCCTGCAACTCAACTAGGTCAGATTCGATAGGCTCTAAATTAGAATCATCTGGGTTATAGGGGAGGCGATCTTCGGGATCTACATCTTCCGGGCGCAGCCGATCAGCCCACGGGGTCCAATCTGGAGCTAAAAGAGCCTCTTCCCCGGGCAGCAAGGCCACTTCATTTACCGTCACTTCTTTTTTATGAGCAGCTCTCACTAAAGTAACTGTCCAAAACCACCCAGAGTAACCAGGCAAAAGGCAAATAAAGGCATGCGAAACTACCCGCACATCTTCTTGTAGTACTCCCGCATGCGCTCCGATATTTTCCTCAGCAGTCACGCTCAGGAGAGCTTCCCGCGCTAAATCAACTGCTTCTGCAAGCAGTTTTTCTTTCGGCAGTTTCGCCTTAGGTGCAATTCTTCGTTCAGACATCAAAATCCTCTGCGAGTGCCCGCAGCCCAGCAGCTATCCGCGCGCCCCCTTCTGGGTAACGACCGCGCCGTAACTGATCAGTAGATCTATCCAGTATCTTAATTAAGTCTTCGATTAACGGCAGAATTTCCTCTGGACTGCGCCGGTTCTTCTCCGCCAACGATTCTTCTTTTTTAATCACTGATACCTGCAGAGCTGCCTGCCCGCGCCGGGTATCTCCCAAGCCGTATTCCACAAGCGTACCGGGGCGCAAACGCGCTCCTAGCGGTACCGCGCTTTTCGGTAAATAAACTTCTCGGCCGTCTTCGCCAGTAATAAAACCAAAGCCCTTCTTTTCATCAAAGAACTTCACTTTTCCGGTGGGCACTTTTCTCTCCATTTCTCAAAGTATTTCCTGCGGGGCGCGCAATCTAAAAACTACTTTACCTTCCGCCCGCCAGCGCAGCTTCTATAATCATATATCGAAAGCGAAGGCCGGGGAAACTGACGTATTTATCTTCTCTATTCTACCTACTGCTAGTTATTCCTACTTCTACTCTTTCAAAGCTCTCGCGCAAGTCCCTTACTTAAGCTCCACGTTCAAATCCTTCGCTCAAGCCCCACACTCAAATTCCCGCACTCAAATCCACGCTCTCCACTTCCGTTTACCCTTTCTACTCTGCCCCGCCAACAATAAAGGTGCGTTAAAATGAAGAATAAAATACAACCCATTGAAAACAGCGTTTACGCATAATTGTGCAGGTATCAATATGAATATTCGGCAAAAATTTTCCCTCTTCCTCCTTGCGTTCACTTTAGGTGGGGTGCCGCTGTCGGTAGCAAGTGCCGATAGCCTAGGTGCTGATCTAAGTGCAGATAATTCGCACACCGCTACTTTAAGAACCTTCAATCCAAGCGGAAAACTGCACAGCGAAGAACCACTCGATTTGAAAAGTAATTTTACCGATGCGGCGGGAGTAATCTCCGATAAAGAAGCCGTGACGGCGGCACTGCAAAAAATTCCCGGAAAAGATTTGTGGATAGTGCTAGTAAAAAATTATGAAAGTGCCGATGGAAAACGGTGGGAAGGAGAGCAGTGGGCGAAAGAAACTTTCCAGCGTTCCCGCTTAGATTCACACGACGGCTTAATAGTTATTTCGGTGGGCACCTCAGAACTTTCCTACTGGACCGGAGGAAGTGAAAACGGCGTCACCACGAAAATAATAGATCGCGCCACTAACGCCGATGTGCTCGATCTTTTCAGTGCTGGAAAGTGGCAAGAAGGCGTGCTGCTTATTGCAGAAAATGTGCACAAATTCTACAATAACGGCCCCACGGGTTCTTCCAGCTTCAGTATGCCGATATTTTTACTTGCAGGAGGAGCTGCGGGAATTGGTATCTTCCTCTATCTGCGCCGCAAGAAAAATTCGGGAGCGGGGGCAAAAACGGAAGCGGCCAATAAGAAAAAATCTGCCACCAAGCCAGAAACTTTAGCAGAACTTTCCCGGCGCGCCAGCGCCGAGCTATTACGAGCAGATGACGCCGTACGCGATGCCCAAGCAGAGCTAGAATTTGCGCGCGCCGAATTTGGCATACAAGATACACAAGAATATGCAGCTACGCTGGCAAGCGCTCAAAAGAAATTAGAGAAAGCTTTTACGCTGCGCACAGCGCTCGGAGATGCTTATCCGGAGAGCCCCCAACAGCAGTGGCAGATGAATAGCGAAATTTTAGCTTTGGTAGATAGTGCGCTTACAGAGCTACAGGAGCAAGAAGCCGCGGTGCAGAGACTGCGCGATCTGGCGGAGCACGCTGGAGAAAAGGCCGCTGAATTGGCAGAACGCTTAAAGGAAGTGCAGGCAGATCTACCGCATTTAGAAGCGGAAATTTCTCATTTAGAAGGTAGCGGAAATGAAGTTTTGGTAGCTCCGCTGCGCAACTACCCGCAACAGATTACGATGCTACTCGAGGCGGGAGAAAAAGCCTTGGCAGAGGCACAGAATCAGCTACAGGAGAATAAGCACAATGCCGCTGTGCCTTATGTGCGGATGGCCGGAGAGAGTCTGCAACAAGCAGAAAAGCTGCGGAAACGGCTGCTAGCGGCACCCGAAAAACTTGGGAAAGCCACAGCGGAGTTAAAGGCTAATATCGCTTCTTTACAGGAAGACGTAGACTACGCCAATCAGCTACCGCAGGCGGAGAAAAATATCTTGCAAGCGCAGGCGGCAGCGCAAGCGATATTAGAGAAGGCCCGCCCAGCCGTGCAGGATAACTCCGGAATCGATTTGCTAGAGCTGAATGAAGAGCTGGAAAACGCAGAAATAAATTTGGATGCCGCATTAGAGAATGTACGGGAAGAAGCAGAGGCACGCCGGCGGCTACAAGCACATATTGAAAGTGCCGCAGCACAGAGCGAAAAGGCATTGGCAGCTGCAGAAGATTTTATTAATAGCCACCGTGCCGGAGTAGATAATCGCGGGCGCACTCTGCTGGCGCGCGCTCATCAGACGCAGGCAGCGGCAGCAACTGCCGAACTATCTGAGCAGCTAGAGCTGTATAAAACTGCACAAACCGAGGCTCAGCAGGCCCTAGCAGCAGCTATGGATTCAGTGCAAACAGCTGCGGATAATAGCAATAGCGGATCTAAAAATGGAAATATGGATGGAGTGGTAGCCGGAGTAATACTTTCCTCCATCTTCAATGGCATATTTAATTCTGGAAACTCTACCTGGGGTGGCAGCGGAAACTTTGGTGGCTCCGGGAGCTTCGGCGGTTCAGGTAATTTTGGCGGCTCGAGTAGCTTTGGAGGCTCGGGCGGCAGAAAGGGATTTTAGGAAGTATCTCCACTAGGAGCAGATTTCCCGTAAAATAGGAAACGTAAAATTACTTCAGGAAAGGTCTACTACCATGGCAGAGAAGCAATCGATTCTAGGAAGAATTGGGCAACTGGCGAAAGCTAATATCAATGCCCTGCTAGATCAGGCAGAAGATCCACAAAAAATGCTCGACCAGATGGTGCGCGATTATACAAATTCTATTGCCGAAGCAGAAGATGCCATAGCGGTGACTATCGGAAATCTACGCCTTGCTGAAGCAGATCACGCTGAAGACTTGCGCGCCGCCACCGAGTGGGGAAATAAGGCCGCAGCTGCCGTAAAGAAATTCCACGAGATGGAAGCGAGCGGCAACGCCGAAGCTGCTGAGAAGTTCAATAACTTAGCTAAGCTAGCTTTAGAGCGGCAAATTCAAGCGGAAAAAGAGGCAAAAGCAGCTGAGCCTTTGATTGAGTCGCAGCGCGCCGTGGTGGAAAAACTAAAAGACGGTTTAAATTCAATGCGCGGCAAGCTAGAGGATCTAAAAAATAAACGCGATGAGTTGGTGGCGCGTCAGAAGTCAGTGCAGGCGCAGAACCAAGTACACGATGCTCTTGCCGCTGTCAATGTGCTCGATCCTACCTCGGAATTAGGGCGTTTTGAAGATAAGATTCGCCGCGAAGAAGCCGTGGCAGCAGGGCGAGAAGAAGTGGCGATCACGTCTTTGGAAAGTCAATTTGCCGAGCTGGGAGACAACACCGAACAAGCTGAAGTCGCTGCCCGGCTAGAAAAATTAAAGTCAGAAGATCTCTGAGATTTAAAGATTTTTCTATTAGGTTCAGTCGGCGTCTAGATTGGCGCTTATATCAGAAGCTAGATTGACGCCTATATCAGCCTTCTATATCGGCGCCTATGAGCGTGGCAATTGCTTCTTTGAGGCGCGCAGTAAAATCAGTAGCAGTTTCGCCTGGCTGCCCCAATAAAGGCTGGCCTATATGCATCTCTACCGGATTTTTCCCTAGCTTTGGAAATTTTGCCCCGACGGGCATCGCGTCGCGCCCACCGCGCATTGCCACCGGCAATATCGGAATTTCGAGTTGCTGAGCCAAAGCCGCTGCACCGGAGTGGAATTCACCTAGTTTTCCACTGCGGGAGCGGGTGCCTTCGGGAAAAAGTAAAATCGGCACTCCGGCGCGCAGCAACTGTTCGCTAAAGCCCGGTATTTTTTTATTAGCGTCACTTGGAGCGGCTGGATTCGGGGAGGCTGGATTCGGAGCGCCCGAATTCGGGGTGGCCAGATTTTCTGGTTGGCGGTGACGCTTTACGGGGTACGTATTAAAGAAAAGTGACGTCAAAGCGGCCACCACGCGATTTTTATAAAAATAATCAGCTGCTGCGCCAGTGGCGAGCCGAGCCGTTATCTCCGAAGGGAGGAGGGCAAAGAGCATCGGCGCATCGAGATGCGAGGAGTGATTAGCCACCACTATATAGGCACCGGGAAAAGGAGAAGCGGCACTCAGCTGCAGTAATTCTTCCCCATATTGTTTTCCATATACCTCGGGGCTAAGTAAGAGATTAATCAACGGAGACGTGCAAAAACGGCGCACGGCTGCGCGCAGGCGCCGGCGCGGCGCACTGAGATAAGCCGGTAGAGCCGGCTCTTCCGGGTTTAGCTTATCTACATTTTCTACAGCATTCCGCAACCCAGCAGTTAAAGATTTCGGCTCTTGGAAGCGAAAATTACTCATTTTTCCTCTTTTCACCGGCGACCTTTATTGAGTTTACGGGCGGCTCTGCGCACGAGCGAATCCGGTAGATGCTTGGCCAAAAAAGCCACCATTCTGATTCGCCGCGCCGGAATCACCGTATTCTTACCTTTTTCTACTCCTGCGAGGGCTTCTGCCACTACTTCGTCTGGGTTTTTCCACACCCAGCTTGGAATCGAAGAATTAGATACTCCGGTACGGGCGTGGAATTCCGTATGTACCCAACTCGGTAAGAAAGTAAGTACCTGTACGCCGGTGCCTTGTAACTCTAGGCTAAGCGAATCAGAGAAATTTTTTAGCAAAACTTTAATTGCCGAGTAGGCTCCCATCGGCGCCAAGGCAGCAATAGAGGAAGTATTAATAATTACTCCCGCTCCTCGTTCTTTCATAGCCACCGCTGCTGCTCCGCCTAGCTCCATGGGTGCCAATCCCATTATTTCGGCCGCGCGGCGAATTTCAGAATAGTCTGTGCTGCTCAGACGCGCATAAAGCCCGCATCCGGCGTTATTTACGAATACAGTTATCGGATTTTCTGCCACCAAAAGCCGCGCTTTTATTTTTGCCACCGCGGCCGCATCCGCTAAATCTCCCACACAGATTTCACATTCTACTTGGTAGGATTCCTGCAACTCTGCTCGGCGGGCATGGAGTCTTTCTTCGTCACGTGCGACCAGCACTATATTCATTCCGCGCTGCGCGAGTTGCCGCGCAAATTCATAGCCGATACCGGAGGTACCGCCGGTGATTAGTGCCCAACCCTGCCAAGGCTGAGCAGCTAGCGAAGCCGGATTCGAAAATTTTCGATCTTTAATCTCCATGGTACCTCCCGAAATATGCCTGCATACTCGGCTCTAGTATATATCGCTTGCCCAATCGTACCGAGCCAAGTATTTTCCTAGCTAAAAAATTCGGGTTTTTCTTATTTTAGGTATAGTATGGCATTCATGCGTGATTTAGGAGGCGTCATTACTCTTAGCGATGTACCGCAGTGGGTTATCCAAAATTTTATACGAGCAGCAAAGAACGCCGGCGCACAAGCAAATGAAGAGCAGATTAAAGCCTGTTGCTTAGCCTTGCTGCGCGATTGGTGCCAAGCAGATAGATACCACCACGATATTCATCATCTACTGGATATGTTGATGCGCCTAGATACGCTTTCCTCTGAAACTTCCCACCCGGATTATTTGCGTTTAGCCTGCTGGTTCCACGGAATCGTGTTTTCAACTTCTAATCAGGAGGTCTATACGCGTAACGGCGGAGAAGACGAAATCGCTTCTGCATATTTAGCGCAAGAAAAAATGCAGCAACTCGGAATGCCGGAAGAGGCCATCTCCACCGTCCAAGGTCTTATTATTAGCCTGAAGAATCGCCCCCACACTCAGCTAACCACTAAGGAAACGGGTGCTTTTCAGGCAATAGATATGGATCAAGTGACTTTACGCGATGCACATCTGGGCTCGCTGGCGGTAGAACCGCAAAAATATAAAAAGTACTTGGCGGAGTTGCGCCAAGAATACTCCCATATTCCACTAGGGCACTTTCTCCAGGGAAGAATTGAAATCGTGCGCCGACTTTTAGCGCGCCCGCAGCTTTTTATTTCACCTCTAGCTGCACAGTGGGAGAACGTAGCTCGGCAAAATCTAAGTGCAGAATTAGAACGCCTACAAGCTGAACTAGAAAACGCGCCCGATCTCTCGATTCCCACTGGGGCAGAAAATACCACCCAACCCACAACTACCACACAACCCGCAGCTAAAGAGCAAACGACGCCGGCTCCAGCTCCTGCACCGGCTGCTAAAGCTACCCAAAACAATGTGCCTACCGCAGCAGCGAAACAAGTAACTGGGAATACAGAGATGAAGCCTAGCGAGAATCCGGCTTTACCGAGGACTACGCCGAGCACCAAGCCAGCAAAGGCAATAAAAACTGCCGCTAATGCCGCATCCACCGCATCTACTGTAAGCGAAAATACTGCAGAATCAGTAGAAAGAATAGAAAAAGCAGGCAGGGCTGAGAAAAGTACTCCGGCGTATATTTTCGAAGACGCTACGAGTGAAGAAGTGGTGCGGGCAGAAGCAGCGGCAATTAAAGAAGCCGAAACTCCGCGCTCTTCGATGGAGAATCTCGACGATGCTTTTTCTCCGGGACTTCCCAAAACTGCTGGTAGTAAGCTAGGGAGCGAAGCGCAAAAGAAAATTAGCGGCTCAAATGAAGGCACTGCACCCACGGAAGGCACTGCACCCACAAAAAATGCTGCACCAATAGCAGAAAATGCAGTAGCGGAAAAAGACTCCACAGCGGAAGATAAAGTGAAGAATCCCGAAACGCCAGCAAATGTGCACCCCGCTTCCTCGCTGGTAGATTCAGCAGATAGCCCGGCCGAAATTTCCACTGAGCCGGTGCACGCCATGGAAGAAGCACCTGATTACTAAGCCGCCACCTATAAAAATATCTAAAGCAAAAAATACCTGCAGAATTAAAGAGACCGCAGAGCCGATAAACGACTCTGCGGTCTTCTAGAAATTAGTCAGAGACTATGCCGAAAGGTTTAGTACATTCCGGCAGCGTCATCACCAGCAGCAGGTGCCGCCGGCGGTTCCGGCTTATCGGCTACTACTGCTTCGGTGGTGAGGAAGAGGCCAGCAATCGAAGCTGCATTTTGCAGCGCCGAGCGGGTCACCTTCACCGGATCATTTACTCCTGCAGCCAGCAAATCTTCGTATTCACCGGTAGCAGCATTCAGACCCTGGCCGGCCGGAAGCGAGCGTACTTTCTCTACTACCACTCCGCCTTCTAGGCCAGCATTTTCCGCAATCTGCTTCAGCGGAGAAGTTACGGCTACCCGCACGATATTGGCGCCGGTTTCTTCATCGCCCTGCAGCTTCAGTGAGGGGAATACATCATCCATCGCCTGCAGCAAAGCTACGCCACCGCCAGCTACGATTCCTTCTTCTACAGCTGCCTTCGCATTCAGCACCGCATCTTCAATACGATTCTTCCGCTCTTTCAGCTCTACTTCCGTAGCTGCACCAGAACGGATCACTGCTACACCGCCGGCGAGCTTCGCCAAACGCTCCTGCAGCTTCTCCCGATCGTAATCCGAATCAGAGTTTTCAATCTGCGTCTTAATGGTGTGTACCCGAGCTTCGATATCTTCTGCCTTGCCGGCACCATCTACGATAGTGGTGTTGTCCTTGGTCATCACTACCTTGCGAGCCTTACCGAGCATATCCAAATCGGCATTCTCGAGGGTGAGTCCCACAGTTTCCGAAATTACTTGCCCGCCGGTAAGAATGGCCATATCCTGGAGCATTTCCTTGCGGCGATCACCGAAGCCCGGTGCTTTCACAGCCGTGGACTTGAAGGTGCCGCGAATCTTATTCACTACCAAAGTAGCTAAAGCTTCGCCTTCTACGTCTTCCGCAATGATTACTAGCGGCTTCCCGCTCTGCATTACTTTCTCCAGCAGCGGCAGCAAATCTTTCACATTGGAAATCTTGGATTCTACGAGCAGAATGTAAGCATCTTCTAGAGATACTTCCTGCCGCTCCGGATCGGTGACGAAGTAGGGGGAGAGATAGCCCTTATCAAAAGACATACCCTCCGTAAGCTCCAGCGAAGTACCAAAAGTATTGGATTCTTCTACGGTAACTACGCCTTCTTTACCTACCTTGTCGAGAGCTTCGGCAATGAGTTCGCCGATTTCTTTATCGCCTGCCGAAATAGCAGCGGTAGCGGCAATTTCTTCTTTAGTTTCTACATCTTTTGCGTTCTTCAGCAGCTGCTCTACTACTGCTTCTACTGCCAAATCGATGCCCCGGCGTAAAGCAATGGGGTTAGCTCCAGCGGCCACATTACGCAGACCTTCTTTTACCAGTGCTTGCGCCAGTACCGTAGCGGTCGTGGTGCCGTCTCCGGCTACGTCGTCCGTCTTCTTCGCTACTTCTTTTACTAGCTCCGCACCAATCTTTTCAAACGGATCATCGAGGTCAATTTCTTTTGCGATGGAAACGCCGTCATTCGTAATGGTAGGAGCGCCCCACTTCTTATCCAGCACCACATTCCGGCCTTTAGGTCCGAGGGTAACTTTCACGGTGTTTGCAAGCAGGTCTAATCCCCGCTCCATGCTGCGCCGTGCTTCTTCATCAAATGCAATTAACTTTGCCATATCTTAAATTTTCCTCCTAGTGGAGTTGATTAAAATCAGCTGATGCCCGCGACGGACGGAATCATTTGCTGCGTTCACATCTCGCATTTCATAATTCCTCATCGGCTGGAAATTATCACTCTCAATCTCTGAGTGCTAATTAGATTCTGGCACTCTTCCCGCGCGAGTGCAAGATTAAAAGACGATTTGTGAAAAAATGTTCACCATTAGCAAATTTATTTGAGTCAAGGCCGCTCAAGTTTGCTCAAGGAAATATCCGAATTTCCTAATCTAGGCGGCACTAATACAAATTATTCAGCACTAATACAAGTAAAGCTCAGCTTAAAATGTTCAGCCGAAAAATTATCGAATAACGACTGCTACTCCGCCTGCTCCACCTACGGCATCCGGATCCATCTGCACCTGCGTAATTTTCAGCTGCTTCGCTACGTCTTCCGCGGTAGCTTTCATATCTTCGGTGCCGTAGTAGACCGTAGAATCGGCAGGAACACTGGAGCGGTAGTTATCAGCTTGTACCGTGGTATATCCGGCAGTGCGCAAAATATCTGCCTGCTCTGCCGCTAGGCCTTGCACACCGCGTCCATTGAGTACGCGCACTAAGGTATCGTGCTGAATCTGGGCAGCTTTTCGCTCTGCTTCGGCTTTTTCTTCCGCCGCTTTCTTTTCAGCTTCCGCCTTCTCAGCTGCCGCTTTCTTTTCAGCTTCGGCTTTTTCAGCAGCGGCTTTCTTATCTGCCTCAGCTTGTTTGCTTTGGGCAGAAGAATGCGAACTACTCAAATTACGCGTCACATCGCTATCGTTACTGAGTATTTGCCCACCGACGATACCGACAATAGGTGAAATTATCAATATAGCTATTAGCCACAGCATCCAAGCACTCACGCGCGGCTGGCGGCGGTGCGCACCAATCGCTTCTCTGCCTTCTGCTAAGCGGTCAAATTCATCTTCTGCGTAATTCTCTGCCACGCCTCTAGCCTACCTTCTTTTTCCATATTCACAGCGATGCTGCCCCGTTTTAGAGGAGTTTTTCAACTCACATATTCCGGCTTCTATTTCTAAGCTATTTCTAAGCTATTTCTAACCCATTTCTGCACGTATTTCGCTGAAGCTACTTGCCACCTTCTTGGCCGCGCTCTGCCAGCCGCCCCCGGCGCAGCTCCCGCAATCTATCTACCAACTGCGGATCTTGCCAATAAAAATCTGCATCATCTAATAACTTAGAAAGAATCATATAATAACGCAGCGGAGAAATACCCAATTCTTTACGAATTGCTTGCTCGCGCGTATTCGCTATTTTCCACCAACTTTTTTCAATACGCAGCACCTGCTCTTGCAGCTTCTTCGCCGCTGCTGGAGTACCCCGAGGTGTCTCGGCCATTTCCCCTCCTTTTCGATGCTGACTATTCTGCTCTATCCTGCTTTATTCTATATTCTGTACTAGCTTCACTATTCTGCACTAGCTTCATTCTTTATAATACTCAGCACCTCCAAAAATTTTCTTCCGCAAATGCCACGCGCGCTCCCAGACACCTAGGCACCCCCAAAACTCAAACAAATTTTCTAGGTACCTATACGCACTCCAAGCAGCCACCATACTAGAATAAAATCATGCGTATTCTAGCTGCCGACCAAGTGCTTGCCCCCGATTGGGCAGAGGCCCTAACCCCGCTACGTAGCCACCTAGAAGAACTAGAGAATTTCTTAGAAAACGAACAGGCGGCCGGGCGGGATTTCCTCCCTGCTCCACCGCAAATACTGCGCGCTTTCTCCTACCCGTTGGACAAGGTAAAAGTACTGATAGTGGGGCAAGACCCCTATCCTACTCCCGGGCATCCGATCGGATTAGCTTTTGCCGTACATAAAAAGGTGCGCCCTGTGCCGCGTTCATTGCAGAATATCTACACCGAGCTAGAAAGCGATTTAGGAATCCCTCCGGCTGCACATGGCGATCTTTCTTCCTGGTGCCAGCAAGGCGTACTGCTCTTAAATCGAGTATTGACTGTGCGCCCAGCAGCGCCCGCTTCTCATCGTGGAATCGGCTGGGAAGCAGTGACGGAGCAAGCGATAAAAATTTTAGCTGCTCGCTCTCGCCCTTTGGTGGCAATTCTCTGGGGGCGGCAAGCTCAAGAGCTGCGCCCACTCCTGAAAGATATTCCGGTGATTGCTTCTGCTCACCCCTCACCGCTTTCGGCGCGGCGCGGATTCTTCGGCTCCCGCCCCTTTTCCCGGACAAATCAGCTTCTTGCACAACAAGGTGCCACACCCATTAATTGGCAAATAGCAGATTAATTAGTAAATGACGGAGAATTTATCAACGCAAGCCGAGCTTATTTTTTCACCCAGACACCTGTGGTGAGGTCTTCCGGAAGCTGCGCTGTGGCCGCGATAAATACCGGCTCAGCGATTCCCGCTTTCCGCTGGCGTTCATAATCTTTCAATGCAGCTACTCCCCACTTGGCGAGAGTAATTAGCGCTACCAGATTTACGATGGTCATTACCGCCATTGCAATATCTACGCTCGCCCACACTACATCGAGCGAAATTAACGCTCCCATTACTACCGAAATAATAGAAACTACCCGCACGCCCCAGGTGGCAATCTTCGATTTAGTCACGAAGTAGATATTGACTTCCGAATATACGTAAGCGGCGATGATAGAAGAAAAGGCCAGCACAAAAATCATTAAGGCCATCGGCACTATTGCCCAATCTCCGAGCTCATGGGCGACGGCGAAAGTGGTGAGATTCGCTGGGTTGATATCTGCGCGGCCCCACACTTCCGGCCCTGCCGAAAGAATTACAAAAGCCGTCATCGTACAAACGATTATGGTATCTACAAAAACTCCAAGAGATTGAATTAACCCTTGCGATACTGGGTGGGAAACAGTGGCGGTAGCTGCCGCATTTGGAGCCGTACCCTGCCCGGCCTCATTAGAGAAGAGCCCCCGCTGAATACCATTGATTACCGCCGCTAGTATTCCGCCTCCTAAGCCGCCTACCAGCGGTTGAGCACTGAAAGCACTCTGTACGATACTGGCGATTATGCGGGGAAAATCAGTGATGTTCATAATTACGATTACCACTGCCATCGCCACGTACATAAGCGCCATTACTGGAGCCATTATTTCGGTGACGCGAGCTACCGAGCGAATACCGCCGAGGATAATGGGGGCTGCGAAAGCAAAGAGAAGCACCGCGGTGAGCATAGGATCAGTATTTGCCGAGCTCATCATGGTGGAAGCGATCGCATTGGACTGTACGGAAGTAATTACGATACCACAGGTGATAGCCGTGATAATGGCAAAAATTACGGCGAGCGCTTTTGAATGCATACCGATGCTAATGTAGTAAGCTGGCCCGCCGCGGAAAGTACCGTCACTCGCCCGCACCTTAAATAGCTGTGCCAATACCGCTTCAAAGAAGGCGGTAGCCATGCCTACGAGAGCCACTATCCACATCCAGAAAATAGCTCCCGGGCCCCCAGCTAGTAGCGCCAAAGCTACTCCGAATACGTTTCCAACTCCTACACGGGCAGCTAGCGAAATACAGAAAGCCTGGAAAGAAGAAATACCGCCGCGCGCGCCACCCCGCGAAGAAAATACCACTTTTACCATATGCCGAAATAAACGCACCTGCACCGCGCGCGTGCGCCAGGTGAGATAAAGCCCTGTGCCAATCAAAATCCAGATGGTGCCGTAGAGCGTAATAAAATCTGCTACCTGGGAAATTCCTGCTGCAAGTGCTTCCACCGGTATCTCCTTATATTTTCTTTTGCATCGAATATTTTCTACATCACATGGCTTGCAAACAGCCACTTTCAAGAAAAGCGTACGTAGTTTTCCCGTAATATGCTAGTTCCGCTCAGAGTATGAACCACGGCTGCGGAAAATTTTATTTATTTTTCGGGTTACGCAGGCGCAGCAAGTGAATACTGACTCCGCACCCCACCAAGGTGAGGAAGATAGTTAAATGCGGGTGAAAATCTAGCAACCACATACAAAAAATCATGCCTGCCCACATCAGTAGCAAGGTGCGGATTTTATTAGCAGTGCTCATTTCGTGCTTTTCATAATCGCGCAAGTATTTGCCGAATACGCGATTTTCGTACAGAAAATTGTACCAACGCTGCGAAGAGCGCGCGAAGCAAAAAGCGGAAAGCAATAAAAACGGAGTGGTAGGGAGTACCGGCAGGGCGATTCCTAGGCAACCTAAGCCCAGCGCCAGAAAACCGACCCCCAAATAGATTATGCGCATACGCCTCTTTCTGAAATAGATAAAGAAATTAATTGAAAGGATATTCTTTATCTAAATAATTCAAAATTGCCCCTTCACGCAACGCCCATGGGCAAATTTCAATTGTGCGCACTTTAAGTGTCTTCATTGCCCGCCACGCCACTTCGGCACCTGCCACAATTTGGTAGGTGCGTTCTGGGGTAATGCCCGGGAGTTCGAGGCGCGCACTCGCCGGAATTTTCCAAAGTCTCCCCGTCCAGTCTTCTAAATCTACGCGGGTGAGGCGGCGGCGCTCTTGCGGCCCGACTACAGCGACTAATTGCCCACCTAGCCGCGCTAAAGAGCGGAAAGTCTTGGAAGTGGCTACCGTATGATCGGGTTTAGGCAGTTGCTTCACAATCTGCTTTAGCGATTTCATTTCTTCTTTTATGTATTGCCGCAATTCTTCCATTTCGGCGAGAGTAGGCGGATCGTGTTGTAAATAAGCATGAGTAAGTCGCCCTGCTCCCAGCGGCAGAGAAGTGGAAAATTCCGGAGCTTCGTCTAGGCCGTAGGCCACTTCGAAAGAGCCCCCGCCAATATCCAGCACGAGTAATCTACCGGCTGCCCAGCCGTGCCAGCGCCGCGCCGCCAAAAAAGTGAGGTCAGCTTCTTCTTTACCGCTCAGTACGGCTAACTTAATCCCAGATATCTGCTCTAATTCGGCGATAGTCTCCGGGCCGTTTTTAGCTTCCCGCAGCGCCGAGGTGCACATCCCGATAAAATCATCCACTCCGAAAGAGCGCACGAAATTTACCGCTTTTTGCACGGCAGTGCGCAATGCGGCGCGGCCAGCTTCGTTGATTTCTCCCTCTTCCGTGAGGTACTGCATGAGCCGCACTACAGAGCGATCACCGGCGGCCGGAGAAGGGCGAGCGCCGGGATGGGCATCTACTACTAAGACATGCACCGTATTAGAACCAATATCAAGAACACCTAATCGCATAGTTCCAGAATAGTTAATTAAAAGAAATTTAGCGGCTTTTGCCGAAGGTTAATACCTCACTCTGCATAAAAAGATGGCNAAAGCACTCTGTACGATACTGGCGATTATGCGGGGAAAATCAGTGATGTTCATAATTACGATTACCACTGCCATCGCCACGTACATAAGCGCCATTACTGGAGCCATTATTTCGGTGACGCGAGCTACCGAGCGAATACCGCCGAGGATAATGGGGGCTGCGAAAGCAAAGAGAAGCACCGCGGTGAGCATAGGATCAGTATTTGCCGAGCTCATCATGGTGGAAGCGATCGCATTGGACTGTACGGAAGTAATTACGATACCACAGGTGATAGCCGTGATAATGGCAAAAATTACGGCGAGCGCTTTTGAATGCATACCGATGCTAATGTAGTAAGCTGGCCCGCCGCGGAAAGTACCGTCACTCGCCCGCACCTTAAATAGCTGTGCCAATACCGCTTCAAAGAAGGCGGTAGCCATGCCTACGAGAGCCACTATCCACATCCAGAAAATAGCTCCCGGGCCCCCAGCTAGTAGCGCCAAAGCTACTCCGAATACGTTTCCAACTCCTACACGGGCAGCTAGCGAAATACAGAAAGCCTGGAAAGAAGAAATACCGCCGCGCGCGCCACCCCGCGAAGAAAATACCACTTTTACCATATGCCGAAATAAACGCACCTGCACCGCGCGCGTGCGCCAGGTGAGATAAAGCCCTGTGCCAATCAAAATCCAGATGGTGCCGTAGAGCGTAATAAAATCTGCTACCTGGGAAATTCCTGCTGCAAGTGCTTCCACCGGTATCTCCTTATATTTTCTTTTGCATCGAATATTTTCTACATCACATGGCTTGCAAACAGCCACTTTCAAGAAAAGCGTACGTAGTTTTCCCGTAATATGCTAGTTCCGCTCAGAGTATGAACCACGGCTGCGGAAAATTTTATTTATTTTTCGGGTTACGCAGGCGCAGCAAGTGAATACTGACTCCGCACCCCACCAAGGTGAGGAAGATAGTTAAATGCGGGTGAAAATCTAGCAACCACATACAAAAAATCATGCCTGCCCACATCAGTAGCAAGGTGCGGATTTTATTAGCAGTGCTCATTTCGTGCTTTTCATAATCGCGCAAGTATTTGCCGAATACGCGATTTTCGTACAGAAAATTGTACCAACGCTGCGAAGAGCGCGCGAAGCAAAAAGCGGAAAGCAATAAAAACGGAGTGGTAGGGAGTACCGGCAGGGCGATTCCTAGGCAACCTAAGCCCAGCGCCAGAAAACCGACCCCCAAATAGATTATGCGCATACGCCTCTTTCTGAAATAGATAAAGAAATTAATTGAAAGGATATTCTTTATCTAAATAATTCAAAATTGCCCCTTCACGCAACGCCCATGGGCAAATTTCAATTGTGCGCACTTTAAGTGTCTTCATTGCCCGCCACGCCACTTCGGCACCTGCCACAATTTGGTAGGTGCGTTCTGGGGTAATGCCCGGGAGTTCGAGGCGCGCACTCGCCGGAATTTTCCAAAGTCTCCCCGTCCAGTCTTCTAAATCTACGCGGGTGAGGCGGCGGCGCTCTTGCGGCCCGACTACAGCGACTAATTGCCCACCTAGCCGCGCTAAAGAGCGGAAAGTCTTGGAAGTGGCTACCGTATGATCGGGTTTAGGCAGTTGCTTCACAATCTGCTTTAGCGATTTCATTTCTTCTTTTATGTATTGCCGCAATTCTTCCATTTCGGCGAGAGTAGGCGGATCGTGTTGTAAATAAGCATGAGTAAGTCGCCCTGCTCCCAGCGGCAGAGAAGTGGAAAATTCCGGAGCTTCGTCTAGGCCGTAGGCCACTTCGAAAGAGCCCCCGCCAATATCCAGCACGAGTAATCTACCGGCTGCCCAGCCGTGCCAGCGCCGCGCCGCCAAAAAAGTGAGGTCAGCTTCTTCTTTACCGCTCAGTACGGCTAACTTAATCCCAGATATCTGCTCTAATTCGGCGATAGTCTCCGGGCCGTTTTTAGCTTCCCGCAGCGCCGAGGTGCACATCCCGATAAAATCATCCACTCCGAAAGAGCGCACGAAATTTACCGCTTTTTGCACGGCAGTGCGCAATGCGGCGCGGCCAGCTTCGTTGATTTCTCCCTCTTCCGTGAGGTACTGCATGAGCCGCACTACAGAGCGATCACCGGCGGCCGGAGAAGGGCGAGCGCCGGGATGGGCATCTACTACTAAGACATGCACCGTATTAGAACCAATATCAAGAACACCTAATCGCATAGTTCCAGAATAGTTAATTAAAAGAAATTTAGCGGCTTTTGCCGAAGGTTAATACCTCACTCTGCATAAAAAGATGGCTATACAAACAAGAACCACAAAATGTTGGCCAGTGGCATACAGCCAATAGAATGAGGCGGGCACTTCTTAAGAAGTGCCCGCCTCTAGTTAGTTAGGGATTTATGCTCTCCCTATTTGCTTTTTAGGCCACCGCAGAAGCCGGAGCTGCCGGCGTCTTGCGGAGAGCAGTAGCAGCAGAAGCCGCCACGCCAATGGCGCCGAATATCAGCATGCCGAGCATTAAGCCGCCTACTGAACCGCCTGCCATGAAGGCACGGAGGAGATCTGCCGCATTTTCAATCGGCGAAAGTATTCCGAGCCCGCGCACCCAAGCAGAGGTGCCAGCCGTAATACCCATCACGATGGTGAGGCCAAGCAGTACACCTGCCAGCGCCCGCCCAATATTGCCGAGCCAAGCAGCTAGAGCGTGGTTGAGGAATACGAAGGAAAGTCCAGCGACTGCTCCTACGCAAGCCATACCAACCATTACGCCAACGCTTACTTCACCGATAAGGCCAGCTACTGCACCAAGTACTACACCGAGGATGCCGTTCACAATTAGCGGAGTAGCGAGGCTAGAGAGCCAGCCACCGATTCCAGCGGCTGCTGCAATCTGCCGGCGGTTAGCACCTACCGAAGCAATTAGCGCAGCGCCCCAGAGGAGAGAAGCTACCAAGATGCCTACCATAGCGAAAGTGCCGGGGGTGACTACATCTTGCTTAGTGACCGGGTTGGCAGCAGCCTTGGAGAGAATTTCCTTATCCTTCGGGGTGAAGGAGGGGATTTCACCGCTGCCTTTCTTTACTTCATCCGCGAGTTGCTTATTGCCATCAGCGAGCTGCCCAGCTCCATCGTCGAGGAGCATTAAGCCGGCGCTGAGTTCAGCTGCTCCCGGAGCAGCTTGCTGCAGACCTTCGGAAATCTGGCGAGCGCCATCTTGCAAAGCTAATGCGCCGTCTTTACCAGCCAACTGCGAAGTACCCGCTTTCAGCTGTGCTACGCCATCTTTCAGGGCAAGCACGCCGTCTTTACCAGCCAACTGATCCAAGCCTGCCTTCAGAGCCGGCATGGTCTCTGGATCAGTAGCAATGTAATTGATTGCACCAGCCAGAGTATCTTCCGGCTTCGCATTCGGATTCAGATCTTTCAGCGCCGGAGTGGTACCAGTTACTTGCCCGGTCGGGTGCTTAATATCTTCACCCGTAAGCAGTACCGGCTGCTTCTCGTAATTCATACCTGCATTGAGACCAGCCGCTCCCTTGAGCAGGTGGTTCAATCCACCAGTGTAGCAAGGCTGACCGGGGCGATCTACGCTCTCCATGATTGGATTGCCAGTAGAATCTGTGCCGGTAATCTTACAAATGGAATCTGCCGGCAACAGATTGCCAGATTCATCCAGGCCGTCCGTAGCGATACCACCTGCAAAGTTGGTGGCACCCATCATGAAGAAGCCGTAAGAAAGCTGCGCTAACTTGTAATGGCACTCTGCATACTTCTTCTTCGCTTTATCAGAAGAATCGAGAGCCAAAGTAATGTCACTTGGCAAGGGGCAAAGCTCTTCTTGGAACTTCGCAAATTGCTCAGCAGTAGGAATAAAAGATGCCGGATCATTAGTAATACCGGTAACCATCTTCGCTTCCAGAATATCCGCTACTTTATTAGTGATATCCGCAACCATGCCAGTCTTACCTTCTACACTCTTGCGAACTTCGTCGATTTGAGCTTTATAGCTCGGCACTAGACCTTGCCCGGGCTGGAAAAGCATACCCATCATTAATTGCTTGGTGAGGTCATTAGCCTGTACAGCTGCCGGATCATTAATATTTACCTTGGATACGGCACTCATTTGATCTTTGATGGAAGCCAAACCGTCAGCAATCTGCTGTACACCAGCAGCCGCACCATTCAGCACGTTGCCATTCTCATCAGCCTTCATCAAACCATTTAACTGCTGTAAACCATCTAGGAGTTGGGCAGCACCCGCATCCAGCTGATTTACACCATCTACTAAGCCATCTTTATTATTTACCGCCGCAGAAAGCTCTCCTACGCCGTCATCCAGCTGCTTAGCACCACTGGCGAGCTCACCGGTACCGGCATAAAGCTCTTTACCGCCGGCATTGAGCTGATTAAGACCGTCTACTAGCTCCGGTACTGCACCAGAAGCCTCTTTCGTACCGTCTTTCAGCTCCTTGCTGCCGTCTGCCAGCTGCTTAGTACCGTCTACCATCAGTACAAAGGAATCAGAAATCTCGTTAAAGCCATCAAATACGCCAGCTGTAAAAGCCTTGGTTAATTCGGTATTCACCGTATCGGTGGCTACGCTATTCACTATTTGTGCCACTAAGCCGTCTACCAAAGTAGTGTTATCACTTACGCGAATATCTAGTACCGACTGCTTAGTCTTAGAACCCTTCATATCAGTGAAAGAAGCAGCAGCAGAAGTGAAATCTTCCGGAATAGTCACCATCGCCGCATATTTGCCGTCGGCGAGGCCCTTCTCTGCAGCGCCCTTATCTACTACTTCCCAAGCGATATTGGGGTCTTCAATCATTCCCTCGGCCACCATTTTGCCGAGTAGCATTTTCTCGCCAGCAACCATGGCAGGCTTATCGTTATTTACGATTGCCCCCTTTGGCGCGGCGTTAGACGTGGCTAAACCGACGAAAATTCCCAATACCAATACTGGTAGCAGAATCATTCCCAGAACGGTACGCCACGAAGTCTTCTTGATGTTACTCTCCGACATCAATAAATCCCTTCTCTAACTATTAATCGCGATCATCTAGATTTACCGGCCTAACCAGCAATCTTTGACCACCTATCTGCGCAATCCACACCGATCCCGCAGATACACGATAGATGAATCGTACCACGCCTACTGCGAAAATACCTTAATTTTCAAAAATACCTTCAGAAAAAAGCCGGTAGGTAAATACAAATTCGGCGCCCAAGGAATCCCCTTGGGCGCCGAATTAGAACCAAAAGACTACTTGGCTGGCTGTACGGAAATTTTAATATTCGCTACTACATCTTCATGCAGCTTCACGATTCCCGTAAAATCACCTACCGATTTGATCGTCGAAGCAAGATTTACTTCCCGCCGATCGATAGCTTTTCCAGCCACTTCCGAGGCTGCTTTCGCCACATCCGCGGTATTCACGCCTCCGAAAAGCCGCCCGTTTGCGCCGGCTGCTTTTTGAATCACGATAGGAGTAGCCTCTAAGGCTTCCCGAGCCGCCTGCGCAGCTTCAATATCTTGCGTAGCCCGCTTCCGCCGCGCCGCCGCCATCTGGTCGATCTGCCGCTGCGCGCCTTTCGTCCAAGCCACTGCATAACCGCGCGGAATCAGGAAATTGCGCCCGTAGCCGTCTTTCACCGTCACGACATCGCCGGCTACACCTAAATTACTTACATCATGGCTAAGTATAAGTTTCATTCTTGGCCTCCTTATCAGCGATTAGAGCTCGAGTAAGGCAAAAGAGCCATTTCTCGGGCATTCTTCACTGCGCGCGCAATGCGCCGCTGATCCTGTACCGATACTCCCGTCACTCGCTGAGCGCGAATCTTGCCGCGATCAGAAATGAATTTCCGCAGCGTAGCGGTATCTTTATAATCAATATGGCCTACTTTAATTTTCTTGTAAGCTACGGGCTTTTTCCGTGGCTTACGCATCGCTTGCTTTGCCATTTATTTATCCTCGTTTCGTATTCTTTGCGCTTCTAGCTCGCCTACCCTTAAATTCGGGTTTAGCTGCATCTAAATCAAAGCGCTTACAAAAAATTATTTTTACCGGCTCATTCACACCGGCAAGCTGTATTGCTTAGAAAGCTGAGCTTTTCGAAAACGTATGCCGCCTAGAAAGGCATTGCCGAATTCGAAGTAGCTGGCGGAGTCTCGTTCCACGGATCATAGGAAGCCCCCTCAGCTGGAGCGCTCTGCTGTACTTGCCCTTGCAGGCCACCCGCCGCTCCAAAAGAATTATTGCCGAAAGAACTATCGCCGTATGCCGAATCGCCGCCGAAGCCACTGCCATTCGCAGCTTTGCTCACCGTCGCCGTCGCAAAACGGAGACACGGCCCGATATCTTCTACCTGTATATCTACAGACGTGCCGGTAGAGCCATCGTTGCGCTTATAAGTCCGGACGGAAAGACGCCCCGTCACGATTACACGCATACCTTTAGAAAGTGACTGATTTACATTTTCCGCATATTCCCGCCATACCGAGCAGTTAAAGAACATGGTTTCGCCATCTTCCCACTGATTGGTTTGCCGGTTAAACTTCCGCGGATTATAAGCCACCGTAAAGGAAGCCACTGCCGCACCGGAACCCACGTAGCGCAAATCCGGATCAGAAGTAAGATTACCTACAATAGTAATCGTAGGATCTCCCGCCATTTTTCCTCCTGCGCTTACTCGCTAGCTTTCTGCGGCTCATAGCGCAGCAACTTCGTACGCATCACTGTTTCGTTCAGCCCTAGCTGGCGATCTAGCTCTTGCGCGGTAGCGGGTTCTACGCTCATGTATACCACTACGTAGATACCTTCTGTCTTCTTGTTGATTTCATAGGCAAGCCGCCGGCGGCCCATCACATCAACTTTATCTAGCTTGCCGCCTTCTGCCGGCACCACAGCCAATAATTTTTCGAGTGCTTTATTCAGATTACGCTCATCTACTTCTGGATCGAGGATAATCATCATCTCGTATTGACGCATTAACACCTACCTCCTCTGGTCTTCGCGGTCACGGTATTTCCGTGACAGGAGAGTCATGCAAGAGCCCAGCCTACCGGAAAAGAGCCCAAAAAATCTAGATATATAGTGTATTTCTCATTACCCGGCAGCTGGATTTTCTCCCGGCTGGTTCGGATTATTGGGTTGCGAATGCCCATTAGAATCGCCAGGCTCGGGCGAATCAGGATGCGAAGGAGAGGCTGGCTGGGGCTGATTCGACTGTTGATGCTGCGGATCATTCTGCTGTTCTTCTTGGGAAGGCGTTGGCTGCGGAGTATTGCGGTGCTTATTGCGGCGCTCGGCAGCAATCTGCGGGAACTCTACTTTCTCCATATCCGCCATAGCCACTTTTGTATATTGCCACCAAATATCCGCCGGGAAAGTACTGCCGAATACTGTGCCTACCCCACCAAAGCTGGTGAGCACCTGCTCCGAACCATCTTCCCCCTGCTGGAACATATTTACTGCCGTCACCATTTGCGGAGTGTAACCCACAAACCAAGCCGATACCGGCCCGGTCGAAGTGCCGGTCTTTCCGGCGAAGGGGCGAGAATATCCCCCGAGACCACTAGCCGTGCCGCCCGCGGAAAATACAGAGCGCAAAGCGTAAGTAGCTTCGTTAGCCACCTCGGATTTGATTACCCGCTCACCTGCTTTCGGGCTTTCATAAATTACATTGCCCGCCGCGTCACGCACTTCTTTTACGACGTGTGGCGTCACCAATTTTCCACCATTTGCTACCACACTATAAGAACGTGCCATTTCTTCTGCCGTCACCGAGGCCGAACCGAGCACATTTCCTAAATTATCATCTAGACCAGGAGTATCTGCTGAAAGACCCATACTTATGGCAGTTTCTTTCGTCTTTTCCGGCGTAATCTTTTTATTCAAATTGATATAGCCCGTATTAGAGGAATACTTGGTCATTCCAATTAAATCGAGCGAACCGTAGCCAACTCCCCCAGAATTCGTAAAAGTAGCTCCGCCTACCTGCATAGAAGCTGGAGCTGGGAAGCGCTCGCCGAGATCCACTCCCGCATCTAAGGCTCCTACCAGAGCAAATAGTTTAAAAGTAGAGCCCGCCTGCGCTCTATCTTGGGTGGCTGCATTACGCTGGCGCTTCATGTAGTCATCTCCGCCATAGACGGCGTAAATCTCGCCCGTATCTGGGCGCATCGAAATCAGACCTACCCGATTACCGGCTGGGCGTGATTTCGGCAAAGAATCCACGGCGGCCACGGCTGCTTCTTGCATTCCCTTATCTACCGTGGTGATTATCCGATAACCGCCCATATTCACTTCGTCTTCTGTGAAATCAGCTTTGCCTATCAGCTCATCGCGCACCTGCTGCAGTAAATAACCATTGGTGCCGGAAAAATCATTACTTTTAGCTGCGTCTACCGTCTCCGGGAAAGCCGCCAAGGCCGCCTGTGCTTCATCGGCAGTTATTTTCTCATCTTCCTGCATTCGCCGCAGCACTCGCTCATAACGCTTCTGAGCTATATCTGGATTGACAGCTGGATCCCAAGCCGAGGGCGCAGGGATTATTCCCGTCAAAAGTGCCGCCTGTTCCAGAGAAAGCTGCGCTGCCGGAATTCCGAAATAGGCTTTCGCAGCGGCCTCCACTCCATAGGCTCCCCGCCCAAAATAAATAGTATTGAGGTAGTTACCCAAGATTTGATCTTTAGATTGCGAATTATTGATCTTCAAAGCTAATACCGCTTCTTTGGCTTTGCCGAAGAGAGAAGTGGTAGTACCGAGATAATAACGCTCCGCATATTGCTGCGTAAGAGTGGAGCCACCCTGGCGCTCTCCACCGCGCAAATTATTAATAAGGGCTCGAATAATCGCCTTCGGAGAAACCCCACTATTTTTCTCAAAATTTTGATCTTCGGAAGAAATAACCGCTTTCTTCATCACTTCTGGAATTTCCGTAAAGTCAATTATCTTGCGGTTAATTTCGGCATATTCGCCTACTTTGGTTTCCCCGTCGGCATAGTAAACACCGGTAGTCTGGGCAATAGCGAAATCTGCCGGATCCGGTACTTCCGTCGAGAAATACAGACCCAAAAAAGCTCCTATTCCGAGAGCAATAAGGGTAATAAAAGATCCCAATACGACTCGCCAACTCGGGAGCCACCTGAGCACTGCCCCTTTCCCGGCGCGCGGATAATTCAGCCCACGGCGCGGCTTATGCTTAGGTTTTGCGCCCGGTTGCAGATTTCTCATCTTTTTACCTGCCATTATTTACCCTTTGCTTCGCTATTTTCCGGCATGGTCTTTTCGGCTTTTTCGGCTATGCTCTGCCCTAATTTACTCATTGCCAACCCGCGGCGCGCCTTCTTCTTAAAAATATTAAGTTTCTGCCACGGATTTTCCGTATCACCGAGCGGATCAGTAGCCGGATTTTCCATATCATACCATCCACGCTCCAGCCGCGATTGAGTGTCGTCCTCGGAAATAAGAAATACATCTAACCAGCGAGTACGCGGATCGGCGTCCACAAAAATTGCTTTGCAGAAAAGAGTGAGCGGCACGGCGAGAATAGAGCCAAGTATGCCCACGATACCCGTCCAGATAGCTAAAGAAATAAAAGTAATACTGGGGGAAAGCCCCACCACATCACCCGTAAATTTCGGTTGAATAAAGGTCTGAATTACCACATTTATTAGTGAATAAAGCACCCCTACCCAGAGCATGGCCTGCCACCCTTGGTCGAGCAAACCCATCAGCATCGGAGGTAGCACGCCAATGATGAAGCCGATATTGGGAATATAGTTAGTGATAAAAGCCCACATTCCCCACGTCCACGCGAGCGGAATACCCATGATTTGCAGCGCGATAGCGTCAATCACTGCCACAATTAAGCCAAAAATAGTGGAAATTATCCAGTAATGGCGTACCCGCTTTTCAAAACCCGCGAGCGCCGCGCCCAAGCTCTTGTGCTCCATATTGATTATGAAGCTGCGCGAAGTCATGGTGCGCAAATCAAAAACGATGAAGAATAAAGAAATTACTACTACTGCCAGCAGACCACTTATGGAGGAGAGAGAATCTACTAGCGTCCAGGCCGCTGAAATCAAAGAATTGTAGTTGATATCGTTAATTAGGTTATTAAGGTCATCTGTTTTAATGCCGTGGCTACCTAAAAATTGCAGCAAAGAATCCACTACCGATTCGAAATTACCGGCATAGTTCATTAGCGTTTGCGGTACCGGCGTGAGTGACCACACCATAATTCCTACCGTGCCGAGGAATACCACCATTACTAGTAGGAAAGTAATAAAGACGGCGAGTGCGGCGGGGACGCCGAGGTTGAGTAATTTGCGGGAAATGGGGCGGAAAGCGAGAGCAAGAGTGAGAGCTAGAAAAATAGGAGCAAAGACGTCTGCTATATAGTGCAAACCCATAAAAGCCACCACGAGCAGTGCCAAGGAAATTAATATCATTAGGCCTACCGGCACGGTGGTGCGATAAGTTTTCGATTCTGCCAGCACTTTCGCTTTTGCACTAGTTTTCTGTGCCTTGGCCGCATCCGCTGTTTGGGCAATGGTTGCACCCGCATCGGTAGATATGTGCATAGGTAAGCTCCTCACTCTTCGTTCCTATCATTGCACTTTTGTATCCGATAGAGAGAATTTTAGCAGGCGCGGTGCCTCATTTAGTTGTGAGACTTTCCGCCAATACCAGAGTGCAGCCAAGATATATATGGAAGCGAGCAGAGAAAAAACTAGCGGAGAGAATCCGGTGTCTGGCAAGAAGAGAGCACCTGTTAACGCTGCCGCTACGAAAGCAGAATTGTAGAGCATATCGTAGAGAGCGAAGGCTCTTCCGCGAAAAATATCTGCCGTATCTTTTTGCACAATTGTATCTACCGCTATTTTTGCTCCCTGCGCTCCCAGTCCGCCCAGAGCTGCACTTATATACAAAAATGGAGGATGGTAAGTAAATACTAGAAGTAGCTGCGCACAGAAACTTACCAGGAGGCAGCAGATAATCCAGCGCGCCGGGCTAAGTATTCTCCCAAAAGCAGGAGTAAGAATTACGGCGAGCCCACCTCCGAAAAACGAGATACCCGCTGTGAAAGCAAAAATGGCTAATCCGGCATCGGCGTTGCGTGGATCGGAGAGTAAATTGCGCGCAATGAGCAGTAAAGCCAAAAAATTTACTCCGTAGAGGAAACGATGTATCGCCATTATGCCTAGGGCATAGGCGGGAGTACCGCGCTGGAGCAGGTAGCGAGCACCGGAATATATTCGCTGCCCTAAATGGCAGAATTCTCTAGCCAGCGAGCGCGTATTAGCTCTGCGCAAATCATCCGCATCGGGCCCGAGCGCATCCGGAGTAAAACGCCGCGCCGCTAGGCTAGCCGTTAAGAAAAGCAAAGCAGCTAGGAGTAGTGCAATAGCGTTGCGGATCCCTCCTGGCGGAGCTAAACGATTCACTAATAAGCCCAGCAGTGCTCCGGCTACTGCAGCGCCCGCACCTAAAGTAGGCACAATTGAATTCGCCATTAAAAGGAGATCTTTTGGCAGCGTATGTGGTAATCCTGCCGAGAGAGCAGAGAGCAGAAATCTATTCACACCCAGAGTAATTAACGCTAAAACGTAAATCGCTTTGGCATCTGGAGCAAAATAAATAAGTATTGCAAGTAGAGAAGCCAATCCAGTACGCAGTAAATTTCCAAAGCAGAGCACCTGCCGGCGGTGCCATCTATCTAGAAGCGGACCGGCGAAAGGCCCGACGATGGTAAAAGGAAGGAGAAGCACTGCGAAAGCCAGCGCCACCTGCTCAGCCGTCGCCATCACTTCCGGGCGGAAAAAGAACAAGGCAGCTAAGCCAGCTTGAAATACTCCATCTCCGGTCTGCGATAGGAGGCGTACCGTGAGTAGTTTTCGAAATTGCCGATGCTGTAAGCAAAATTTCAGTTGCTTTCCGGCACTACGATTTTCCGAGCGATGATTTTCTGGGTGGCAGTTTCCCACAGGACGGTTTTTCTCGTGGTGCTTTTCACCACGATATTTTTCCCCGCAGTACTTTTCACTCTCCCGCATCGTCTAGCGAATTCTTTTCTTTCCACCACGCCAACAACCGCCGGCGTGCCTCTTCCTCTCCGAGCGCTCCTTCTTCCATACGCAACTCCAGCAGATAATTGCGCGCTTCTCCCACTTGCCGCCCCGGCGGAAGCGAAAGTAACTCCATGATTTGTTTTCCATCTAAATCTGGGCGAATAGCGTCGATTTCTTCTTGCTCTGCCAGCTCTTTTATGCGAAGTTCTAAATCATCCATCCCAGCACTCAGCCACTGGGCTTTCCGGCGATTACGCGTGGTACAGTCGGCGCGCGTAAGTCTGTTTAATCTCCCTAGCAGCGGCCCCGCATCAGTTACGTAACGGCGCACCGCCGAATCAGACCAGCGTTGCTCTCCATAGCCATGAAAACGTAGATGTAGCTCTACCAGGCGCGCCACATCTTTTATTAGCTGTTTTTCAAAACGAAGCGCCCGCATTCTTTTTGCGGCCATCCGCGCCCCCACAATATCGTGCGCATGAAAAGAAACTGTGCCATCTTTTTCAAAACGCCGCGTCGCCGGTTTCCCGATATCATGCAGCAAAGCTGCGAAACGCAAACGAAAATCTGGCGCAGGTACTTCCCCGTCTGCCGCCGTTTCTAAATCTATTGCTTGATCTAAAACGGTAAGCGTGTGCTCATAGACGTCTTTATGCCTTCCGTGTTCATCTACCGTTTCACGTAAAACGGCAACTTCCGGCAAGACTCTTGCAAGTACTTCCGTCTCCGCCAGCAGTTCTATTCCTGCTCGGGGATAGGGTGCACAAATTAACCGCACCAACTCGGCCTGTACTCTCTCCGCCGAAACTATTTCTAAACGCGGCGCCAATTTACGCATTGCCCGCATTACTTCCGGCGTCACATGAAATCCAAGCTGAGCAGTAAAACGCGCCGCCCGTAAAATACGTAAAGGATCATCAGAAAAAGATTGCTCCGGAGAAGCTGGAGTAGAAAGTATGCCTGCTACTAAATCATTCATTCCCCCGCACGGATCTACCAGCTCTAATTCCGGAAGCCGAACGGCTAGAGCATTTACCGTAAAATCCCGGCGCGTCAAATCGCCTGCTAAAGTATCCCCAAATTCCACTTCGGGCTTTCGGGAATCGCTTTCATATTCCTCTTTTCGGTAAGTAGTGACTTCTACTACTAAGCCATCTTTTACCGCACCTATCGTGCCAAATTTCTTACCAATATCCCAGGTATTATCTCCCCACTCTGCCAGAATTTTTTGCGTCTGTTCAGGGCGAGCAGAAGTGGTGAAATCATAATCATGTACTGGCGCACCCAGAAAAGCATCTCGAACTGGCCCCCCAACTAACGCCAATTCTTCTCCATAACGTGAGAAACTAGTACCTAGATTAAGAATTGCTTCCGGAAGTGAGTGCAGGGTTTGGTGCCCCTGCGCGAGCATCCGAGCACGCTGGTTCGCGCCAGCGCCTAAGTTTGTTTCTATGCCTTGTGAAGGAGGATTAGTATTCGTCACTCTCTAAGAATGCCACGAAAACTGCTCCGTTCATAACGCATAGAACACCAAATCACTACCACTGTAAACGATGTCGAATACGAAGAAGAATACTCACCCCTTGCGCCGCCGCCGGCGTTTACCTGGGAAACGACGGACGTTTTCCCGCCACCAACTGCCGATTGTGAACGAAACTTCGGCCGGTGGGGTAATAGTAGAAGTGAGAAATAACCGTGCTTATGTGGCTTTAATTGCGCGGCGCGCCCGCAACGGTAATTTAGAGTGGTGCTTACCGAAGGGGCATTTAGAAGGAGAAGAAACTGCTGCCGAAGCAGCAGCACGCGAAATTTCAGAAGAGACTGGCATACATGGGCGAGTACTTTGCCATTTGAACACTATTGATTATTGGTTTTCTGGCACCGATAGGCGCGTGCACAAAGTAGTGCACCATTTCCTGCTCGAAGCACTAAGTGGAGAAATCACCGTACTAAACGATCCTGATCAGGAAGCAGAATTAGCTGAATGGGTGGCTCTGGAGGAAGTGGCAGAACGCCTCGCCTACGATAACGAGAAGCGTATAATTGAGGCTGCGCAGGAATTACTCATCGGAGAGAAAGAGTAGCCATGGCGGAGAAGAAAAAATCTTTATTCATCTCCCTAGTGGCTTTATGTATGGCAATCTGCCTATTCACTCTAGGTATTCCGTATGCACAAGGAGAAAATCAAGAAGAAGATACTGCTCACCCAGGCGTACACCTAGAAATTATTGGTACTGGAGAAGCAATTCTTCTTCCGGGGAAAGATTTAACGCTCCGCCTGCGAGTGGAAAACTTGGGAGAAAACGCGGCGAAACTAGAAAATCTCGAATTACGAGCTGCCTATTCCCCCTCTACCACCCAAACAAGTATCTATAACTGGATGCGCGGCGCGACGGCCGGAAAATCAATTCTCTCTTTCCCACAGAATCTCTCCTTGGCGAAGGGGGAAACTAAGGAAATTACTCTTACGTTGCCTGCTGATAAACGCCCTTGGTCTACTAAGGCTTTTGAATGGGGAGCGCGCGGAATCGAAGTGCAAGCCAGCATCGCCGGAAATGAGGATAATGAAAATCTCCGCGATCGCACTTTTATTACCGTAGCTCCCGAAGCTGAAATCACCCCGATGCCTATATCTGTGCTATTACCAGTGACAGCAGGAGTAAAGAAACTGGCAGAAACGCCGAATATTAAAGAGTTGGTAGCGGGAGAAAACGCACAGAACGCAGAAAAAACAGCAAATAAAAAAGAAGCAGGAGTGCAGCTGCAAAAACGCGTGCTCGCTTGGGATATTGCGGGAATAAATGCTTTTGTTGATCCAGCTTTTCTGCAAGAGAATCAGGTACCGCTGCAGCAAAGTTCTTTTAAGCAGGCCAAGCTACACTTGCTGCCTACGCACGACGTCGATTTTGCGGCACTTGCCCACACCGAGCAAGCGAGTTTAGCTAAGAAAATCGTAGAACGCACCCAAAAACAGGCACTTAATATAGGCGGAGATTCAAAACTTACGCAGATATTTTTAGAGGGGAAAGCCGACGCTCAGACGCTTAATTTAGTGGCACAAACAGGAATTTCGCAAGTAATTATGGAAGACCGTTACGCGCCCGCCGAGCGAGAACTTTACTATACGCCGAGCCCGTATTCGCATATCTATCTAGAAGATGGCGAGTTGAATGTGTTGCTTTTCCACAGTGCCATTAGTTCTGCTCTACATGGGCGTCTACCAGCTCCCGCCGGAGATGACTACCTTGACCTCTCGACTTTCGATGCCCAACAAACGAGTATTGCTTTGAGTGCCGTACACTTCGGACAAGCGCCAAATTATTCGCGGCCAATTGTGGTGCGCATAGAGCGCGGTATAGTTGATGGAAACTCTGGTGCAGAAAGTGACGCAGTAGCAAAAGAAAATACAGAGCTCACAGCCGTGCGCGCACTTCTCCAAGCTCCTTGGTTAAAGCCTGCTTCTTTAGAGAATATCGAAAACACTAATACACGCCAGCTCAACGAAGGTGGAATTTCTGAGCAAGAAATAAATCCCGGGGAATTATCTGCCGCTGATTTGCAAAATTTGCAAATAAATCGCGCCGCCCTCGATGAAATAATTCAGATCATAGAAAACCCCACTACTTTTCGGGCAGTTTTGGATAACTATACAGAGCGAATGCTGGCTACTGATTGGCGAAAAGATCCAAAAGCGCGAAAGACGGCAATCAACCAACTGGCGGCACCACAATTAATTTCCGGAATTAAGGTGGAAGAATCTTCTACTATCAATATGATTTCTGATACTGCTGAAATACCTCTACATATCACTAACCCTTTTCCGGTACCCGTAAATGTGACGGTCAAAGTGAAAGCTCCCGATAGCCGATTAGAAATTCCAGCTGCAGTATCTGCGCAGTTACGGGCAGGAACTACCACTACCGTAGCAATTCCTGTGCAGGCACATGGATCAGGAAATCTGCAGCTAGAGGTGCATATCGTAAATAAAAACGGGCACGAAGTGGGCACGCCGGCCGCTATAAATATGCGGATTCGCGCTAGTTGGGAAAATACCGGCACTCTAGTTTTCGCTATTTTAATTGGCCTAGTGCTGGTAGTCGGAGTGACTAAATCAGTACGCAGCGGGCGGAGAGCGGAAGCAATTTCCCAACCACATGAAAAAGACCTCTCTGCTTCTTCAGCTCCCACTACCGCTTCAGCTCCCGCTTCAGCTCCCGCTTCAGCTCCCGATTCGTCTCCAGCTCAAGCTCCCGCTCCCACCGACCGCGCAGATAAACAGGTAAACTTAAAGAAGGATTGACATAAATACCTACCTTTAACGTATTGGCGTAAAATCTGCTAGCAGAGTCTCCTGGCGCAGAGCGTATTGGCAGGTAGCGCATTATATTTATCGGAATGATTAGAAAGGGAAAATTTTGGAAAATTCGTATCTCTCTGGAAAAACCCCCATTGCTGATCGTTTCACACTAGATTCACTTTCGCTCGAAGAATTTTCGTCTTTTGGCACTACTACTTGGCAAGCCACTGATACGGTACTTTCCCGGCATCTGCGTGCTATCGTCGTCGATCCGAAACTAACGCAGCGCCCACAAGTTATTGATGCCGCACGCCGAGCTGCCTTACTTGATCCGGCACAGCATATTGCGGTAGTAGCGATACACGATGATGCAGAAAGTGCCATAATTTTTACGGAAATTCCCACCGGCGAACGCCTAAAATCTTATCTGGAAAAAGGCCCCTTAGATCCTGCCTCGACTATGGCAATTATGGGGCAAGTAGCGGCCGGAATACATGCAGCTGGGGATTTCGGAATTCGAGATTTGCAACTGCAGGCACGCAGTATTTATTTGCCTGATTCAGGAGAAGTGCTAATTGACGGCATCGGAATTCGCGCCGCTTTAGCGCAGGTAGATTTGCAGCGCAGCCCACTCGAATTAGATCGAGCAGAAGCGCGCGGTTTGGTAATTTTCCTCGCAGCTTTACTCCAAGGAGAAGATTTCCCTGAAGACCCAGCCAGCCACGATTCAGTGCTGCAAAAAGCGCTTAGCTTACCGAATTTACCGGCAGCTCTTTTCGATTTGTTGCAGGCAGAGGCACACGGGCAAGGGCCAGCTTCAGCCGGAGATTTTTTGCGGCGGCTAGCTCCGTGGGGAGAAATTGATTTTACGGCACTTCCAAATCCACACGCCCGCTTGCATACTGCTTTTCCACTTTTAAGTGCACAAGATTTACCGGTAAGCGCGCAAGATTTCCCAGCAGAAAATAATGCTCCCGCTCCCAATCCAGCGGCAGAAGTGGAAGAAGTGGAATCTGCTACCCCAGAATCAGAGGCTTACGAATCTCTCACTCCAGAATCTGCTACCCCAGATTCAATTATCCAGAATTCTCCCAGCCCAAATTCTGGCGAAGGTTCAGAAGAAGCGCTATCTGAAAATTCTCGCCCACCCTTTGTGTGGCCAAAACTAAGTAGCACCCCTGGTAAAGCGGCATCGCCTGCAACCCCTTCGCAGTTAGCTCCGTATGCAAATACCGATTTACCGGAAAATACAAAGGCGCAATCTGCTCATAATGCAGAAGCTGCTACAGGCAGCGACGCTAGCGCGCACGATAGCGATGCCAGCGCATACCAAGAAAATACGGGTGGGCGCCAAGACAATACTGATACGCATAACAGCGATACCAATACGCGGCGTCGTTCACGCGGACTTTTTTGGGGAATGCTGCTAGCTGGGATTGCCATTTTTGCTATCTGCCTTTTTGCTTTGCTGCGGCCTTTAAGTCCGGTATCTATACCCGCAGAAGAAGATAAAAATGGTGCAGCCGGGAGCTCGGAAGCAGAAAACTTTCCGCAGGTAGCCCCCCAAATTTCCAGTGCAAAAGTAGTGGCAGAAGATCCGCAGACGCTGGAAACAGCCAATAGCTCCACTGAACGTTTGGTAAAAGAAATAACGAAAGCAATCGATGGGGATCCGGAAACTGCCTGGTACACCTGGTGGTACCAAAGCAATTCTATATATAATAATGATAAAATAGGAGTAGCCGTCAAGTTAAAAGAAAAAACTGCTCTTAGTGAAATTACCGTGCTAGTACGCGGAGAAGGTGGAAGTATTAAATGGATGCTTCCTCCTAGTGCGGATGCCGAAAGCGGTACACTTGTAAGTAGTAGTGCTATTTCGGAAAAGACGCATTTACAAGCAAAGAAACCAGTAGTAACCGATGAATTCATTTTATGGATTGATTCTCTGCCAGTAGACGAAGAAGGAATGAATCGAGCCGTAATTTCGGAAATTACAGTCAAATAAGTGCCCAGACAATGCTAAGAAAGTGATGGAGAAAGAAAATGGCTGATATTTATGATGTTTTAATTGTGGGCTCTGGCCCAGCTGGCTGGACGGCAGCGATTTATAGCGCCCGCGCCGGGCACAGCACCTTAGTAATTGCCGGAGCTTTAGATGCAGGTGGCGCGCTTATGACTACCACCGAAGTGGAAAACTTCCCCGGTTGGGAAAACGGTGTTATGGGGCCCGAACTCATGGACAATATGGAAAAGCAGGCTAAAAAGTTTGGGGCAGAAGTCGAATATGAAGATGCCAGCGAATTTTCTCTCTCTGGCGATGTGAAAACTATAAAAACGGAATCTGCTTCTTATAAGGCAAAGACGGTTATTCTGGCTCTCGGCTCCGCCTACCGCAAGCTCGGATTAGAAAATGAAGCTAACTTGACTGGAAAAGGTGTTTCTTACTGCGCCACCTGCGATGGTTTCTTCTTTAAAGATCGAGAAATCGCTGTGATCGGTGGAGGGGATTCCGCAGTCACGGAAGCACTTTTCCTCGCAAAATTCGCTAAAAAGGTGCACGTAATTCATCGACGTGATGCTCTGCGCGCCTCGCAGATAATGGCAGATAGGCTTCTGGCAAAAGATGAAGTAGAAATGCACTGGAATTCCGTAGTAGAAAAAATAAACGGAGAAGATGCCCTGGAGTCGCTGACCTTAAAGGATACCCAGACGGGCGAACTCTCTGAACTGAAGGTAGCCGGACTTTTCATAGCTATTGGGCACGAACCACGCTCTAAAGTAGTGGCAAATGAAATTACTACCGATGAAAAAGGCTATATAAAAGTAGAACATCCTACTACAAAGACTAATTTACCGGGGGTTTTTGCTTGCGGAGACGTCGTGGATAGTCACTATCGGCAAGCTGTCACGGCAGCAGGCAGTGGCTGTAAAGCTGCTTTAGATGCCGAAAATTATTTAGCAGATGCAGCAGCCAAATAGGCTAATTAACTAGTAAAAGCGGGGTAGTGTTACCACTATCCCGCTTTTCTTTTTAGCTTCTATTGCTGCTTTTATTTCCCTACACCAATAATCTCTAAAATCCGCTGTAAATCTTCAACAGAAGCAAATTCGATAGTTATCTTCCCTTTTCGTATTCCTTGCGCAATCTTCACTCTTGTATCTAAGTAATCGCCTAATTCTTGCGCCCATGTGGCCAGCTCTGGATTAACTTGTTTTGGACGCCGCGGCGTAATTAACTTTTCTTCACCGCTTAAGGTAACTTTTTCTTCCGTAGCTCGAACTGACAAACCTTCCGCTACTATTTGCTGCGCTAAACGCTCCATAGCAGCCGGATCATTCAACCCTAAAAGTGCTCGGGCGTGCCCAGCTGAAAGCACTCCTGCCGCTACTCGCCGCTGCACCAAAGGCGGCAACTTTAAAAGCCGTAAGGTATTTGAAATCTGAGGGCGAGATTTCGCAATTCGTTTCGATAATTCCTCTTGTGTGCATTGGAAATCATCTAATAACTGCTGATAAGCAGCTGCTTCTTCTAAAGGATTCAACTGCGCCCGGTGCAAATTCTCCAATAACGCATCTCGCAACAAATCTGCATCCTCGGTATGGCGCACAATTGCTGGTACAGTTTTCTTTCCTGCTTTTAACGAAGCGCGCCAGCGCCGCTCACCCATAATTAATTCATAACGTGCCTGTGGATGGCTGGCATTTCTCTCTGCCAAAGGGCGCACTACTATTGGCTGTAATACTCCTACTTCTTTTATTGAAAGCGCTAATTCGTCTAATTCATCTTCATCAAAAACTTGCCGAGGCTGTTTTGTATTGGGAATTACCTGATCTAAAGCAATTTCTCCGTAAGTGGCTCCTGGCACTGGCACCAAATCTTGGGAAGTATCCGTTTCACGTGAAACATTCTTATACTTTTTAGAAGCTTTCTGTGCTTTCTCTGTGCTAGCTACACTAGCTGTGCCCGTCTGCGCGGCACTAACTTCATCCTTTTTCTTTTTACCGCTGGCAACTCTCTTTACCGACTTTTTATCCCCAGTTACAGAAACACCAGAAACATTATTTTCATTAACCTTGTTTTTAGCTGCTCCACCAGTATTTTCACCGACACTATTTTTTACTGCGATACCTTCTGCAGCGGTGTTCGCCGAAGCGGTAGCGGGGCGTGCCGAACTAAAAAATACGTCAATTGGACTTTCTTTTTCTCCCTGAGAATCAGGAATCAAAGCGCCGATTCCTCGCCCTAATCCACGTCGTTTTTCTCTCATCGTTTCATCCCCTCAAATTATTCAACAAAAGCAGCTAAATTAATATCTTTTGCCAATTAAATTCTAACTAGTTTTTATTTACTTTTTTCGTTTAGTGTTCTACTTAGTTTTTATTTAGTTTGCTCGCTCAGCTATTTCTTTTGCAGCAGCCATATAAGCTATCGCTCCAGAAGATCTTTCGTCATAAGTAATCACACTCTGTTGAAAACTAGGTGCTTCAGAAATTCTAATATTGCGCGGAATCTCTATATTCAAAGTTTCTTGTGGAAAATACGCCCGTACCTCTGCAGCTACTTCTTGCGAAAGATTAGTACGTCTATCAAACATCGTAAGTAATATCGTAGATATCTGTACTTCTGCTTGGAGAGCCTCTCGTACCCGCCCTATCGTCTTTAATAGTTGCGTCAACCCTTCTAAAGCATAGTATTCAGTTTGAATCGGAATAAGAATTTCTTTTGCTGCCACTAGCGCATTAATAGTCAATAAGCCTAAAGAAGGCGGACAATCGATAATAATATAATCTGGAGCAGCGGATGTTTCACGTGAAACATCTAAATAATCTTGCACCGCTTTTTGCATACGAAATTCGCGTTGCTCAGAATTAGCTAATTCAAATTCTAATAAAGATAAATCCATATTCGCAGGAACGACTTGCAAGTTACGTAACTCTGGGCATGCTTGCACTACCTGCGCAATATCGACTTCTCCCTGCAATACGTTATAAAGAGTAGAAACTTCCGCACTTTTATCAGCTCCAAGTGCAGTAGAAGCATTACCTTGGGGATCGCCATCTATTACCAGTACTTGTAATCCACCTTTGGCGAGTGCTGCTGCGATATTTACAGCTGTAGTAGTTTTACCTACACCGCCTTTTTGATTTGCCACCGTAATTATTCGGGGCACAGCAGGGCGCGGAAAAGGAGAAGAAGCTACTTCTTTCATTACTTTTCGGTCACGCGCGAGATCAGCACCTAGGGGAGAATCTTGCAGCAGAGTTTCGAAAAAATCTTCGTTTTCCGCATTATTCACATTCGATAAGCCACTAGACTCTACTGCACCCATTTGCCCATCTATGTTTTGCATAAAATCCTGCTTTCCCTACTTCGAGCCTATCTAATCACTATCTTGCAGTAAACAGCAAAAATTCTTAAACAGTAAAGTACCAATACCTATATCGTAATAAATAGAGAAGCAATCCTGCCTTTATTATTGGATAAATTTTACTACTTCACTATTCATCATATAGGCACTCTTAATATACCCACTAGAAGAAAAAGAGCAGAATCTTTTCCCTGATATATTGTAGGTATAATGAACATAGCAAACAAATAAGTACGCTATTTTATACTTTCCGCGCTTTCCTACTTCTTTTTGATCTCCACTACTCGCGTACCCTCTACAGCACCCCAAATAGATACTTCGTGCACATCTACCCACGCCGCCCTATATTTACGCAACTGCGTATGTGCAGCTTTTATTTCTTCTTCTGCGCGGGCACCTTTCAAAGCGAGGAGCGAGCCACCACTTTTCACTAAAGGCAAAGTCCACGGCACTAATTTCCGTAAAGCAGCTACCGCACGCGCCGTCACAAACTCACTAGCCAGCTTGCCGGAAAGCTCTTCTGCCCGCCCTCTTTTAATTTCCACATTAGAGAGATTCAGCTCCGCTTTCACCATCTCCAACCACTTAACGCGGCGCTCCATTGGCTCTACCAAGTAAAGCTGCATATCAGGCCGTACAGCGGCAATCACGATTCCCGGAAAACCCGCTCCTGCTCCCACATCAATAAGCTCAGCACCAAAAGGCAAAAAATCTAATAACGCAGTGGAGTTAAGTAAATGGCGATCCCAGAGTTTATCCATCTCACGTGGACCTACCAGTCCCTGCACTTGCCCTTGCGATTCAAGCAATTGTGCAAACCGCAGCAACTTTTCCCAACCTGCATTACCAAAATGTACAGCTCCTCCGGTTGGAGGAGCTTGTACACTATATTTTGGCTCTTCACTCATATGCGAATCATTCATATGTGAATTGCTCATACGAAATCGCTTATATGCGAAATACTTATTTACTCTGCAGAATCTGCTGAAATAGCCGATTCAGCGGAATCTGCCGACTCGGCAGAATCCATCGACTCTGCGGAAAAATCTCCCTCCGCGGCAGAATCAGCATATTCAGTAGCTAACTCGTCTTCATCTTCTGCTAAATGTAAGACCACATGCCGATTAGCTCCGAAACCTTCCGATTCGGAAACCAATCCCGCGGCAGCTGCTACGTCGTGCACTACTTTCCGCTCAAAAGGATTCATTGGCTGAAGCGCATACTCTTCTCCGGTATCCAGCACTTCCTCTACAGCATCCTGTGCTATTTCCCGAATCTTATCGCGATGCTGCTCCCGATAACCCAATACATCCAGCATCAGCCGCGAACGCTCTCCGGTTTCTTGCTGCACGGCTAAACGAGTAAGTTCCTGTAAAGAATCCAGTACTTCTCCGCGGCGCCCAATCAAGCGCTTTAATCGCCGATCTTTACCTTCTTCGTTTACAATCGCCACCGTTGCTCGTTCAGCCTCAGTAGAGATTTCTAAATCTCCATCTAAATCAGCTATATCTAAGAGCTCTTCCAAATAATCGGCCGCTAAATCGCCTTCTTTATCTAGCTGCGTTTGCAACTCTTCTGGGCTGAGTTCTTCTTCTTTCATTGTTTTCCTTTTATATCCAGGAGGTGAAACACCTAACCTACATAATTAAACTAAAAATTTCGGGGCTTTTGGGCCTTTTGTGCGCGCTTCTTCCGCGCTTTTTTCTTTTCTTGCGAACGCTGCCGCTGTGCTAGCCGCCGTTCATAGCGCTTCCGAGCTCTTTCTTCATCAGTAAGCCCGTCTTTTCCGCGCTCTGGTTCAGCTGCCACAGAATCTGCATCTACTTCTGCTGCACCTTTCCCAGCTTGCTCTCCACCACTTTCTTTACCACGCAGTTGCGCTTTCTTCGCCCGCTCTTTCCCTAAAGGTTGTGGACGCTGACCGGTATTTTCTACCTCTCCTTCTTCTGGAGGAAGACCTTTTGCAATCCGCTTCGCCCGCAGTTTTGCTTGCCGTTTCTTATAAGCTGCACTGCCAGGGGTGGGGTTCGTATTAAGCAGCCACGTCTGCTGGCCGATATTCCAAATATTGCCAACTAACCAATAAATAAGCACGCCTACCTGGAAAGTAGTGCCGGTAAATATGTAAATCATCGGCATGCCATAGAGCATATACTTTTGCATCTTATAGGCCGGATTATTTGGATCCATAGCTTTTTCCGGCATATTCTTCGTCATAATCTGCTTCTGAGTAAAGAAAAGCGTCGCAATCATAAGCGCAATTAAAACAACTGCTACGACGAGAATATTGGTAGAAGTAGCAAAATTTTTCGCAGTACCAATCGAGCTGGAAAGAGGGGCTCCAAATAGAGTAGAACGAGAAATTTCTTCTGCTAATTTTTCATTAATCGGCCCTACTGCCTTTACCCGATATATCCCTTCTGAAAGTGGCTTTACCGCGTAGAGAAGCCGGAAAAGCGCAAAGAAAATCGGCATCTGAATAAGCATCGGTAAACAAGAGGAAAAAGGGGAAGTGCCGTGCTCTCTATAAAGTGCCTGCAATTCTTCCTGCTGCCGCTGCATCGACACCTGATCTTTACGATTCTTATATTTCTTTTGAATCCGCTGAATCTCTGGATTTAACTCTTGCGCAGCTCGCATAGATTTAGTCTGCTTATTAAAGAGCGGAATCATTAAGGCACGTACCACAATAGTGAGCCCTACAATAGCTAGTACCCACGCTGGGCCCGGGCCTTTCCCCATTCCTAAAGTTGTGAGAAGAGAGTGGACGCCACTCATAATCCAAGCAATTATCCACATAATGGGATAGAGAATAGTATCCAAGGTATTTCCGTTCCTTATTTAACTGATTCGTTTATAAAATTTCTTTTTCTGCGTGCCGGCGAACTTCGAGTAACTCAGAATAATTAAGGGGCCGAGTCGGCCATTTTCCCTGCGGTGGTACCCAGTCTACCCCACCTTTACTCCAAGGATTACAGCGCAAAATTCTCCATACTGCTAAGATTGTACCCTTTATTACGCCGTGAATTTCAATCGCTTCCACTGCATAACGCGAACACGTAGGTTCATACCGGCATCTGCGCGGTAAAGCAGCAGATATAGAGCGCTGATACCACGCAATAACAGCCAGAAGAACTTTTTTTAGCACTTTTCTGCTGCCTTTCCTGCCACCGGTATTAGAGATAATTTTCGTAATTCTTTTTCAATAGCTACTTGTAGTTGCTGATAATCGGCCGTAGCTGCTGCCGGACGAGCCCTTACTACTAAAGCTTGTGCCTTTATTATGGGCAAATATTCCCGCATAATATGCCGTAATTTTCTTATTACTTGATGGCGAACTACGGAATTTCCAACTCTTTTACCAACAACGAAGCCGACCTTAGGTAGGTCGGCTTTCGTATCTTCCGCAACAGGAATTACATGCATAGTTAATAAGTAATTTCCGCTGCTCTTTCCGCCGCGAAATACGGAAGTAAATTCCGCGCTTTTTCGCAACCGGTTTTCTTTCGGCAGCATTTAGGCAGAAAGCTTAGCGCGACCCTTAAGCCGGCGCGCAGCTAATACTGCACGGCCTCCGCGCGTGCGCATACGCTTACGAAAACCATGCACCTTGGAACGATGCCGGTTATTAGGCTGATAAGTACGTTTCGTAGACATGGGTAACTCCCACCGCATAAACTCGGATTCTTCACAATGTATCTATACCGCGGATATATTTACATTGTGCGTGCGCTCTTTACACACATAGCCATATGACTCTACGCGACTTTTCGTTTATAGGTCAATCTTTCATGCATCTCTCGTGATTGATATCTCAAGGAATATATTTGAAAATTTCCGGTATAAATCATATTCCACAGCTGTTAATAACTTTTCTTTTTTGACTTTTCGGCTTATTGCTCAGAAAAGCCACAACGAATTACAAAGGTGTAATATCCACAGCTGTGTATAAGTATGTGGATAATTTTAATGCATTTCCTTTTTTTCTCGTCTAGACTGAGAAAGCTAAGTTTTATATTTCTTTAATTTATGGCCATACTTTACGGTCATTTTTAGAAATCTGGAAAGGAATATTATGGAAGAAGGCTTTGCTGCGCGGGCGGCCTGGACAGCTGCTGCAGAACTTTTACGTGCAGAAGGATGCCTTTCTGATTCCCAAGCTGCTTTTCTAAATTTAGCTAAACCTATAGCCACTGTAGATGAAATTTTTATGATCAGTGTAGGCTCTGATTTCATAAAAGATTGGCTACAGGAACACGTAATAGAAGCTATGACTCCACAACTGAGTAATATCCTCGGGCGCACAGTTAAAATTTTAATTTCCGTAGATCCAGCTCTCAGTGAACAAGAAGTACCTACTTCAAGTGCCGATACTCTCTCTGCTTCTTTTACTTCTCCACATCCATCTACACCACTTCAAAATGTAAATTCTCCTGTTTTTTCAGAAGAAACAAAGAAACCAGAACTCCACTCTGTAAATTATTCACCCGTAGATAACTCTCTCACTTCTTTAGAAGAAAAAATGCGGTCTTATCACGGAGATTCTTCTTATTCTGCCTCTTCCTATCCCGAAGATTTTTCCTCTTCTCCGCAGAATGAACCAAATACCGATACGTCTTTCCCTGCTGCTTTTCCAACTGCGTTGCCAAAATTACCAAATGGTAGTCAAGGGCAAGAAGCAGCACGTTTAAATCCTCGGCATACTTTTGAAAATTTCGTAATTGGCGAATCAAATCGTTTCGCACATGCCACCGCTTTAGCAGTAGCAGAATCTCCTGGATCTACCTACAATCCGCTTTTTCTTTACTCTGCTTCCGGCATGGGAAAAACTCATCTTTTACATGCCATTGGAAACTACACGCTCAGTCTTTATCCCGGATTAAAAGTCCTCTACACTTCAGCTGAAGAATTTACTAATGCCTTTATTAATGCATTAAGTAATAACGAACGCTATACCTTTAAAGATCGCTTCCGAAATGTAGATGTACTACTTATTGACGATATTCAGTTTATTTCTGGCCGAGAAAACACATTGGAAGAATTTTTTCACACCTTTAATTCTCTTTCTAACGCCAATAAACAAATCGTCATTACTTCAGACGTAGCTCCAAAATATTTAACCGGCTTCGAAGAACGCATGATTTCTCGCTTTGCCTCTGGAATTACCGCTAATATCGATTTACCTAATTTTGAAACCCGTATAGCTATTTTAGAGAAAAAAGCTGCTGCCGAATCTCTCGAAGTCCCGCGGGCTGTTTTAGAATTTATTGCTTCCCGCATCACCACAAATGTGCGCGAAATGGAAGGCGCTTTACGGCGTATCACTGCTTACGGCGGTTTAGCTCAGCAAGAAATTACCTTGGATATGGCAGAAATGGTATTGAAAGATATTATTTCCGATCCGGATTCTATCCAAATAAGTGCCGGTATGATCATGGCAGAAACTGCTCTTTATTTTGATCTCACTACCGCTGATTTAAAATCTCCTACTCGTACCCGCGCACTCACTACTCCACGCCATATCGGAATGTATCTTTGCCGAGAACTCACTAATCTTTCGCTTCCGCAGATTGCAGATGCCTTTAATCGCCGCGACCATACCACGGTAATTAACGCTGTGAAAAAGGTAGAAAAACAGATGGCGGAAAAACAAAATATCTTTAATGAAGTATCGGAATTAACTACCCGCATTAAACAAGCTGCAAAAACCCAAGCCCAGCAAGTAGAAAATTATAAATAATTTTTCTTGTGCATAACTCTGCTTTTCTGCGACTTCTTTGTGTTCTTTGCCCGCTTGCCTGTGGATAAAAACTAAAAGCAAATACTTTCTTCCGCGTTTTTACTTCTTATCCACTGACTAATCACAAAATATTACACAGATACTTTCCCTCTACCGTTAAGAAAATTTAGAATATCCACAAAATCCACAAGGCCTACTACTGCTACTACCTATTTATATAAACTACAAAAATGCCGCCACCCGTTGCGGAAAATATGTAATTATAAGTATCTTGTTTTCTCAAACTCACGTAAAATACTCTTAGAAAAAGAAAGTAGGTAGTTGTGAAATTTCAAGTTGAATACGATACCTTCACCGAAGCAGTAACGTGGGTGGCGCGTACTATTCCCAACCGTCCGGCTATTCCCGTATTAGCAGGAATGAAGATTACTGCTAAAGAAGAAGGGGTAATTACCTTAGGATCGCGGGATTCCGATATTTCTTCACATATTGAAATAGACGGAGAAGTGCTAGACACGGGAGAAATTTTAGTAAACGGAAAGTTGCTGGCAGATATTTGCCGAAATCTACCGAATAAAGCAATTACTTTTTCTTTAGAAGATAACAAGCTAGAAATTGAATGCGGTACCACGCGTTTTTCCATGAAAATAATGACCATGGATGATTATTCTGAATTACCGGAAATGCCAGAAATAATTGGAAAAGTAGATGGCAGTATTTGGGAAGAAGCAGTAAGCCAGGTCAGTATTGCTGCCTCGCATGACGATACTTTGCCAATGTTGGTATCTATTTGTATCGAAATTTCTGGAAACCAAATTTCTTTACTTGCTACCGATCGATATCGTCTCGCTTTGCGGGAATTAGCGTGGGAAGCAAAAGAAGAAAACTTAGAGAAGCGAATTTTGGTACGCTCAGCACGGCTGCTAGAAATAGCAAAATCTTTGGGAAGCAGTAGCGTAAATATTCACCTAGATAGTTTAGAAAATCCGTCGTTATTAGGTTTTTCTGCAGCAGGTAAACAAAATACCGTGCAGCTCACGGATGGAGAATATCCGCAAGTACGTTCTCTTTTCCCCACGGAAGTAGAAGGAAGTGCCAGCGTAGATAGAGAAGAAATGCTAAACGCAATTAAAAGATCGCGTTTAGTAGTAGAAAAAAATTCCGCGGTACGCCTTTCGCTACAGCCAGAAGAATTAGTGATAGAAGCCGGGCAAGGGGAAGTCGCTCAGGCTTCAGAGGTAATAGGAGCAAAATTAGCGGGAGAAGAAATTAAATTAGCTTTTAATCCGGTATTTCTCCAAGACGCTTTAAGTGTAATAAAAGAAGAGAATATGCATCTTTCCTATACACAAGCTACCAAGCCAGTGGTAATAAGTGGAGAAAACGCAAAAGGTGAAGTTAATAAAGATTTCAGTATTTTACTTATGCCGATTCGTACTTTCGGGGAAAACTAAATTGTAGAGCAAAGTGTATATTTCTGATTTCGCAATTTATAATTTTCGCTCGTATCGGCAAGCTTTTTTAAAGCTGCAGCCCGGTATTAACGTGTTTTGCGGCCAAAACGGGGCGGGGAAAACAAATCTAGTAGAAGCAATAGCTTATCTAGCTACGTTTTCTTCGCATCGAGTTGCAGCTGATACGGCATTGGTACATAAGCAGGCTACCGAAGCAGTTATTCAGGCGCGCTGCGTACAAGAAGAAGGCGAAAGTGTTTTAGAAGTAAAAATACTTCCTGGCAAAGCGAATTCTTGTTGGATAAATAGAGGGCCAGTAAAGCCAGCAGAACTACTGGGAATAGTGAAAGTAGTGGTCTTTGCACCGGAAGATTTAGAAAAAATAAAAGGAGAGCCGGGAGCGCGGCGAAATTTTTTAGACGAATTACTTATACAGGTAGATAAAAAGAATAAAGAAATTAATCGAGAATACAATCGGGTACTTAGTCAAAGAGCAGCGTTATTAAAAACAGCGCGGAAATGTCGGCGGAGTGGGCGAAATTTTGACGAAAAAAATTTAGAAGTTTGGGATAGGAAAATAGCTAGCTTAGGGGCAGAAATTATTGCCCGCCGCGCGGAAATTATTCAAAAATTGCGCCCTTATATAATGGAATACTATCGGCTTATTTCTGGAGGTAAAGGAAAAGCCCGAATAGATTACGAAGCAAATATTAATATCCGCCGCGGGTGGGAACTTCCAGATCCAGCAGCTGTGCAAGGAGAAAAAGGAGAAGAACTTGCGCTTAAAGCGGATGGAGAAATTCAAGAAAACGAAGAAAAACTGCAAAATACAGCAGTTGTAGAAGCCGTTTTATATGAGCAACTACAAAAATGGCGCGAAACAGAAATAGAAAGAGGAGTAAATTTAGTAGGCCCACACCGCGATGATATTCGGTTATTACTTCAAGATTTACCTGCTAAAGGTTACGCTTCGCACGGAGAAACGTGGTCCTATGCTTTAGCTTTGCGCCTTGCAGAATGGGAAATTTTACGGAATATCGAAGCAGATCTGTGGGGAAGTAAAGAAGAACCTATTCTCATTTTAGACGATGTATTTTCTGAACTAGATATGTATCGGCGGGAACGGTTAATGGAGATAATAACCGAGGCAGAACAAGTAATAATTACTTCTGCGAGCGGAGAAGAATTGCCGGAGAGGGCTGCGCGAAAAAGTTTTCTAGTAGCAAATCACGAAGTAGTAGAAAAAACTGAAACTGAAGTTGAAGCTAAAACCGAAGAAAATGAAAAAGTAGCAGAAGGAAAGTAAATGAAAAAAGAGGAGGTGAGTAGGGAAGAACGTCGGCGGCAGGCACGAATAGCTGCCGATAAAAAATATGGAGATGTATTGCCATTACAAATTTTAGAAAAAATGCGGGTAATGGCAGAAGCACAAGGCTGGGTGCGAATTAGAAAAAGTGGCTCAGCAACGCGAAACAAAGAAATGGCACCGCAAGAGAGAATTGGTGCAGATGTTTATGTACCTGTACCCGGGCAAGATGTAGGAAGTGGTGCCCGAAAATCTTATTTAGATCCCAAACCGCTCGGAATGTTAGTGGAGCGCACGTTAAAAGAAAAAGCGTGGCAAGAAAAAATCGATGTAGCTGCTATTGCAGAAAATTGGGAAGCAATAGTAGGAAAAGTGGTAGCAGCTAATTCTTGTGTGCAAGAGTATTCAGAAGAAAAAGTATTGACGATTAGGGCGCGTACGGTTTCGTGGGAAACGCAATTGCGGGCACTTTCTTTAGAATTAGATAAGCGAATTTCTTCCCAGCTAGGAGAAGGTGTAGTAAAAGAAATTCGCATAGTAGGGCCGCATCGCCCTTCTTGGAGACACGGAAAATATGTAGTTCCTGGCCGCGGTGTGCGCGATACCTATGATTAAACGAATGATTAACCGGAATAACGATACGCAATACATAAAAACAAAGTGAAAAAGTACGGCGTGGGGAGAAAGCTTTAGGAAAAAGCTCTAAAAGAGAAGGCTCTAAGATCGGAGCGAGCGCCAAAATCGAAAAATGCGTATTTTCTGGCTATAATAGAAGAAGTAGTAGTTTATGTAGGTACCTACTAAAGAAGGTCTTAAATCTGTAAAAGTATATATCTCGAGCCATTGAGAGATAAGACACAGAAAAAGAAGCAGTAAAAGGGTGGAGGAGCGCTGCCGCGTGAGTGAAGAAAAAAATAAACCGGAAGAACATTATGGCGCAGAAGATATTACGGTACTGGAAGGGCTAGAGGCAGTACGTAAACGTCCGGGAATGTATATCGGCTCTACCGGAGTACGAGGACTACATCATTTAGTTTATGAGGTAGTGGATAATTCTGTAGACGAAGCTTTAGCTGGATATTGTAGTGAAATCACCGTCACTCTTTTAGAAGGTGGCGGAGTGCGCATAGTAGATAATGGGCGCGGAATTCCGGTAGATATTCACCCCACCGAAAAAGTTTCTGCAGTACAAGTAGTTATGACGATGCTGCACGCCGGAGGTAAATTCGGCAACGGCTCCTATGCGGTATCAGGTGGTTTACACGGAGTAGGTGTTTCGGTCGTAAATGCGCTTTCCACCCGAATGGAAACACAAATTTGGCGTGATGGATACGTCTGGAGAATAGCCTACGAAAATGGGGTACCTTTAGCACCACTCGCCAAAGGCGAAAAGACCGATAAAACGGGTACGCAGCAGACCTTTTGGCCAAATGCAGAAATTTTTGAAACTACCCATTTTGATTTCGAAACTCTCCGGCATCGTTTCCGGCAAATGGCTTTCCTAAATAAAGGCCTTCGTATCACGCTAATAGACGAAAGAAAAGAAGCGGTAGAAGAAGGAGACGAAGTCACTGGAGACAACAAAGGAGTAGCTGATGCACCACTGCCGGGGCATCGCGAAATTAGCTATAAATATGACGGGGGAATTCTGGACTATGTGGCACATTTAGTGCGCACGAAAAAAGCAGAACCAGTACATAGCGAACCTATTTATTTTGAAGTAGAAGATACCGAAAAGAAAATGTCGGTAGAAATAGCTATGCAGTGGACTAATGCCTATAGTGAATCCCTCTACACTTTCGCCAACACTATTAACACCACAGAAGGCGGTACCCACGAAGAAGGCTTCCGCACTGCACTCACTTCAGTAATAAATAAATATGCCCGTGATAAGAATCTTCTAAAAGATAAAGATCCGAATCTTTCGGGTGACGATGTGCGCGAAGGTTTAACTACCGTAATTTCTATTAAAATCGGCGAGCCGCAATTCGAAGGGCAGACAAAAACTAAGCTGGGTAATACGGAAGCGCGCACTTTTGTGCAGACCCAGACCTATGCATATCTTTCCGAATGGCTAGATATGCATCCAACTGAAGGAAGAGAAATAATTCGCAAAGCTACTCAAGCCTATTCGGCGCGAGTAGCAGCACGGAAAGCTCGCGAAGCGACGCGGCGTAAATCAGTACTAGAATCAGCTTCTTTACCTGGGAAGCTGAAAGATTGTACTTCGCGTAACCCGGAAGAATGTGAAATTTTTATTGTGGAGGGTGATTCTGCTGGTGGTTCAGCAGTAAATGGGCGTAACCCCCAACATCAGGCGATTATGCCGATTCGCGGGAAAATTCTTAATGTGGAAAAGGCGCGGCTAGATAGGGCACTTTCTTCCGACACTATTCAAGGTTTAATTACGGCTTTTGGTACGGGCGTAGGAGAAAGCTTTGATATAGAGAAATTGCGCTACCACAAAATCGTCTTTATGGCAGACGCCGATGTGGACGGGCAACATATTGCTACGTTGCTTCTCACGTTAATTTATCGCTATATGAAGCCGCTTATTGAAGGGGGATATGTGTATTTAGCAATGCCACCCCTCTATCGTTTGAAATGGACTAATGCTCCCCATCAATATGTATTTTCTGACAAAGAACGCGATGAAGTTTTAGCAGCTGGTTTAGCGGCTGGGAAAAAATTACCGAAAGCCGAAGGGCAAGGAATTCAGCGCTATAAAGGTCTAGGAGAAATGAACGCTTCTGAATTGTGGGAAACCACGATGGATCCGGAGACGCGGACTTTGAAAAAAGTAGAAATAGGTGAAGCAGCTAGTACTGATGAAACTTTTTCTATTTTGATGGGAGAAGATGTGCAGTCGCGGCGCAGCTTTATTCAGCGCAATGCCCATGACGTACGCTTCCTAGATATTTAAGGATAGATGTGAGTACAGAGAAGAAGAATATGAGCGAAACCGGATATAAGCACGGATATATAAAAGACGTAGACCTGCAAAAAGAGATGGAAACTTCCTATCTCGATTATGCGATGTCGGTGATAGTCGGGCGCGCGCTTCCCGATGTGCGCGACGGCATGAAACCCGTACATCGGCGAGTAATTTACGCTATGTGGAATGGCGGTTTCCGCCCCGATGCTTCTTTCTCTAAATCAGTAAAAGTAGTGGGCGAAGTAATGAGTAATTACCACCCACACGGTGATGCTGCTATTTACGATACGATGGTGCGCTTAGTGCAACCGTGGAGTATGCGCTATCCGCTGGTAGCTGGGCAAGGAAATTTTGGTACGGCCGGAGATTTGGGTGCAGCTGCTCCGCGATATACCGAAGCCCGTATGGCTCCACTCGCTCTGGAAATGGTGCGCGATATTAATGAAGACACCGTAGATTTTCAGCCTAATTTCGATGGATCGGTACAAGAACCTACCGTACTTACTGCGCGAATCCCTAATTTACTTATTAATGGCTCAGAAGGAATTGCGGTGGGTATGGCCACCCGAATTCCACCGCACAACCTACGGGAAGTAGCGGAAGGAGTGCAGTGGTATTTACAGCATCCGGAGGCGAGCCGCGAAGAACTGCTTAATCAGTTAATGCACTACATTAAAGGGCCAGATTTTCCGACCGGAGCCGTCATTCTCGGCACTAAAGGTATTGAAGATATGTATCGCACGGGTAATGGTTCGATTACCCAAAGAGCGATTGTGGAAGTAGATGAAATAAACGGGCGGCAGTGCCTAGTAATTACCGATCTTCCCTACCAAGTGAATCCCGATAGATTACTCGGGAAGATGGTAGAAGGAATTAAAGACGGGCGGCTTCCTGGCATCGCTGATATTCGTGATGAATCTTCTGGGCGAGCTGGCCAGCGCATAGTAGTAGTCTTAAAACGCGACGCAGTAGCAAAAGTAGTGCTTAATAATTTATATAAGCATACGCAGCTGCAAAATAATTTCCCCGCCAATATGCTGGCATTAGTGGACGGTGTGCCGCGTACACTTTCTTTAGACGGGTTCGTATATCACTGGGTAAATCATCAAATAGAAGTGATTAATCGCCGTACCCGTTATCGGCTGCAAAAGACCGAAGAACGGCTGATGATTCTTGCCGGATTGGCGAAAGCATTAGATAACTTAGATGCGGTAATTTCGCTTATTCGATCTTCTCAAACTCCGGAAGAAGCGCGCAATGGTTTGATTGCTTTGCTAGATATTAACGAAGTGCAAGCTGATCATATTTTGGCTATGCAGCTCCGCCGGTTGGCAGCTTTAGAGCGGCAGAAGATTCTAGATGAAAAGGCCGAGAAAGAAGCACTTTGCGCCGATTATCGGGATATTTTGGCGAAGCCAGAGCGGCAACGGCAAATAATTTCTACCGAGTTGGCAGAGATAGTTGAAAAATATGGGGACGAGCGGCGTACCAAAATTATTCCTCATGAAGGCGGAGTGACGGTAGAAGATTTAATACCGGAAGAAGAAGTAGTCGTGACGATTACCCGCTCCGGATTCATTAAGCGGACTAAAGTATCCGAATACCGGGCGCAGCATCGTGGTGGAAAAGGAATTAAAGGCGCTACTTTGCGAGGCGACGATGTAGTAGAGACTTTCGGTATTGCCTCTACGCACGATTGGCACCTTTTCTTCACCAATATGGGGCGGGTCTACCGTATTAAAGGTTATGAAATCCCGGAGGGAGCAAGAGATGCGAAAGGCCAGCATATAGCGAACCTATTAGCTTTCCAGCCGGAAGAAAAGATTGCCTCCGCTATTTCTTTACATAACTATGAGCAGGCAGATTATTTAGTGCTGGCCACAGAAGACGGCATGATTAAAAAGACCCGGCTGAGTGAATATGATTCAGCGCGCAGTGGCGGGTTAATCGCGATAAATCTGCGTGAGCGCGCCGATGGCAGTACCGATAAATTAGTATCTGCCCAGCTGATAAACGAAAATGACGATTTATTGCTGGTATCACGGAAAGGTCAATCTTTACGCTTTACTGCTGACGAAGAATCTTTGCGGGCGCTCGGGAGAGCTACTGCAGGAGTGCGAGGTATGAAATTCCGGGCGGGCGATTCTTTGCTTACCATGGTGGCGGTGCGCGAAAACGCGGAAGTCTTTGTGGTGACGGAAGGTGGATTCGCAAAGCGTACCTTATTAGAAGAATATCGCCGGCAAAATCGCGGCGGCTTAGGAGTAAAAGTAGCCAATTTAGTGGCAGAGCGGGGAGATTTAGTAGGAGCTTTAATTACCCAAGCCGGTGATGAAGTGCTGGTAATTATGGAATCTGGAAAAGTAGTGCGCTCGCGGGTAGATGAAGTAAATCTGACGGGTAGAAATACGCAAGGAGTTACCTTTGCACGCCCCGAAGAAGACGATAAAATTATTGCAATTGCTATTAATCTAGAAAAAGATGAAGAAGAGGAAGAGAGCGCATAATGGCAGAAGAAAAACCTGCCGCTGGAGTGGAAAATTCGGTACCTGCCGAAGAATATCCGGTGGAAATAAAAACGGCGCAACTGACTATTTCTCATATTAATCCATGGTCGGCGTTGAAGATTTCTTTCCTTCTTTCAGTGGCGGTAGGCATTGTTATAGTGGTGCTTTCAATAATTGCTTGGTTTATTTTTGACGCTATGCACGTATGGTCAGGTATTGCCGAGCTTTTCACCACTTTGAAATCGGAGCAGTTACTGCAAATGGGGCAATTCTTAGAATTTGGAAGATTGATACCCTTTTCTATCATTGTGGCTTTAATGGAAATTGTGCTCTGTACGGCTGCGGGTGGTTTAATGGCGCTGATTTACAATACTGTAGCTTCGCTGGTAGGTGGCTTGCGTATAGTAGCTACGGACGAATAGAGCCAGAGAAAAAGCAGACAGCAGAAAAAGTGTGAGTTCTATTGCTTACCACGCAATCTGATTTGTAAATATATGCTTTTTTAAGATAATCTAACTCGGTACGTAGTTAAAACGCAGTACGAATGGGCCTATAGCTCAGTTGGTTAGAGCGCCACACTGATAATGTGGAGGTCGATGGTTCGAGTCCATCTAGGCCCACGGAAATAGCAGTTTTCCCTACGGGGCATTGGCGCAGCTGGTAGCGCGACTGCTTTGCAAGCAGTAGGTCAGGGGTTCGAGTCCCCTATGCTCCACTCCATTTGAATTTTATATAGAAAATTTTTTATTGCTCTAAAATTTGTTTTATCAGTGGCGAAAAAATACTGAAATTATGGGAAATATGAAAGATTATTTTGCAGGAGATCCACGCACAGAGCGGCAGCGTATGCTGGCGGGAGATTGGTATAGAGCTTTTGATTCCGATAATGCACTGGTCGCTCAGCGGGGTATGGAATTAACTGATGAATACTACGGAGCAGAAGTCTATGGAGAAAAAGAGCGCGCAAAAGAAATTCTCCACGAGCTGCTTGGTGAGGTAGGCGAAGATGTATATATTAAGCCACCTTTTTATGTAGACTACGGTGAAAATATCTACATCGGGGCGCGCACTTTTATTAATTTTAATTTAGTGGCGCTGGATTGCACCGAAATTCGCATAGGTGAAGATTGCATGATTGGGCCAAATGTGCAGCTCTTGACGCCTATTCATCCTTTAGAAAAAGAAGCTCGCCGCGCTAAAATTGAAAAAGCAGCCCCGATTACGCTCGGCAATAATGTGTGGCTCGGAGGCGGAGTGATAGTGCTACCAGGAGTCACGATTGGTGATAATACCGTGGTAGGTGCCGGAGCCGTCGTCACTAAAGATTTACCGGCAAATGTGCTGGCGGTGGGAAATCCGGCGCGGATTCTGCGCAGCCTAGAAGCGGAAGAGTTCCCTCCGGCGGCGCGGGCGGAAAAGAAGTAAGAAATTATAGATTTTCCCAATAGTCCGCTGCCCACGGATCTGGCCGCTCGTTGCCGCAGTTAATTTTGGGCAGTTTACCTAATTTAATTGCCAGCGCGAGTGCTGCGCAGCCGAGAAAAAATAATGAGAAGCAACCCTTTTTTCGAAAATGCATAATCTTTCCTTTTCGTAATTTACTATCTAGTCTACTGATTTCTTTTTGCACTGGTATCCGCGGCGGTGAATTTACCGGCAAGTTATGAAAAGATAGAACTATGAAAGCAACTATACACACAAATATGGGAGATATTGCGGTAGAGCTCTATCCGCAGTATGCACCGGAAACAGTAGCGAATTTTACGGAGCTAGCCACTGGAAAACGCGAATGGATAGATCCGCGCAGCGGCGAGAAAGTGACGCGGCCACTTTATGACGGAGTTATTTTCCACCGCGTAATTGACGGTTTCATGATTCAGGGTGGAGATCCGCTCGGAACGGGCACCGGTGGCCCGGGCTATACTTTTGACGATGAAATTTCGGCAGAAGTTAACTTCACAGCTCCCTATATGCTCGCAATGGCCAATGCGGGTACGCGTTTCGGTAAAGGCACCAACGGTTCTCAGTTTTTCATTACCGTAGCCCCCACCACGTGGCTACAAGGAAAGCACACTATTTTTGGAAAAGTAGTGGATGCGGATTCGCAGGCAGTAGTAGATAAAATAGCGCAAGTAGAAACCGGAGCACTTGATAGGCCGGTAGAGGATGTAGTAATCGAAACAATTTCGGTGGCAGAGTAGTCTAACTAATGCCGAGAAAAAGTATTTCTGAGCAGCTGCGCGCCTTTTGGGCCGGAATTTCCACGGGGCGGTTTCTTCGTTATGCGGAAAGCGCCCCGGTCACCTGCGGCTTAATTCTGCTTTCCGCACTACTAGTCTTAGCAGAGCGAATACAGCCAGTAATAGGCGCGCAGCTGCTCTTCTACCCACCCTTAGCTTTTTATCAGCCTTATCGCTTTATCACGGCGGCTTTTCTCCACGCTGGCCTTCTGCACTTACTGTTCAATATGTATGCACTCTGGCTAATTGGATCAGTATTAGAGCGCATAATTGGCTCTCTCCGCTTCGCACTGCTCTATATTTTGAGCGCTTTCGCGGGAAACGTCATGTTTTATGCCGTTTCGGTAATGACTAATACTATGCATACCGCGGCAGTAGGAGCTTCCGGAGCGGTATTTGGGCTCTTCGGCGCTTTACTAATTTTTACGCGCAACGTACAAGGAAATACAGCCGGTATAGCAATTTTATTGGGAGTCAATCTGGCGCTCAGTTTTATAATTCCCGCTATTGCCTGGCAAGCACATTTGGGTGGATTAATAGGTGGCACTCTCTTAATGTGGCTCTGGGTGGTAATTCGTAAGATTCGCCGCCAGCCCAGCCTGCTCCTAGATATTCTAATTGCTGCCCTTATTGCTGCTCTTTTAGTGGGAATACTCTATCTTCTCTAAGTCATTGCGGGGAGTTATTTTCTAAGAGAATTTTTAGCGGAAAACTAAAAAATTCATATAGTTCGTGCAGAGTATAATAGCTATAAAAGTACGCAAAGTGTTGTCCAAGTAAAGCAGCGCAAATAAAATTACGCAAATAAAATCGTTCAAGTATTTATCCACAGGCTTTCCCACAGTCGTGGATAAATTACAAACTTGTAATTCGCTTTTAATTTTAGAAATAGTGCGCTTTGGAAATAATTCGCTTTGAAAGTGGAGAGTGGAGCGAAAAGTGGCTACTTCCAACCCGCCGTCATAAAGAAACCAGCTAACATAAAGCCAATTCCAATGAAAAGATTGATATTGCCGTTGCTAAGCCCCGGAACCGGGAAACGCCCATTCGTTACATAAGCGGTGACTACTATTAAAAGGCCAATAATAGCTAGTGCCACCATGAGCGGTGCCCACCAGCGCGGAGAACGCTTCTCTTCGGTGGTGTTCTGTGCGCGGCGATTTTGCGCCTTGCGGCGGTCGACTACTTTTTGGCGTTTTTTAGATTCAGGCATCTTTACTCCCAACAAACTTAAATAGCTTCACAGGTAAGGATATATGGATATAGTAAAAAAAGGGAGCGGGACGCAGAGAAAAAGCAAAGAAGCGCCCGCGCAGAGAAAGTTTTAGAATAAGAGCGTGGATACAAAAGAAATACAAATAGGCGAAGTACCTCGGCATCGGGGGCGTTCTGCTTCGCATAGAGCAGAAGCCCGCAGGAGCCGCACGCAGAGTGAGCAAAGTACGGCTCCGCGCCCGCCGGCGAGCCGAAAAAGAAAGTTACTTTTTGGAGCAATAGGAATATTAGGAGAAATTCTAATTACTATTGGTATCCTCTTGGGGCTTTTTATCGTGTGGCAGCTGTGGTGGACCAACTTAGTGGGAGAGCGTAACCAAGCCACAGCGGTATCGGCTATCCACGAAGAATTTGGGAAACTACCTCCCGGTGTAGGGGAAGCACACCACGACGCTCCGCCAGCTTGGGAAAAAGCAGTAGGCCCTGGTGAGCATTTCGGAGTAATCCACATTCCGGCTTTTGGCTATGATCATCAAAGCATAATCGCCGAAGGCACCACGAAACAAGTACTAGATTTCGGGGCTTTTGGGCACTACACCGATACCGCTATGCCCGGGGAAATTGGTAATTTTTCCACCGCTGTGCACAGAGAAGTCTACGGCGCTCGCATGATAAACGTAGATAAGTTAAAAGAAGGCGACGCAATCGTCATCGAAACTGCCGATACCTGGTATGTGTATAAAATAATTAGTCACCAAATAGTAGACCCCAGTGATATTTATGTAGTTTCCCCAGATCCTTTCCGCGCGCGCGAACGGATTGAAGCCGGGCAAGATTATAGCGGGATTCACCCCACGCGCCGGCTACTTACTATTACTACTTGCCATCCGCCGGGGATTGCCAATAAACGCTGGATTGTCCAAGCAGAATTTGATAACTGGGTGAAGCGTAGCGATGGAAAACCGATAGAACTTATTGACCCAGCAGAGTTAGCGAAGAAGTAGGGAGAGGAAAATGTACGGATTTATTTGGCGGCATTTGCCGGGGCCTACTTGGCTAAAAGTAATCGAATCACTGGTGTTGATATTAGCGATAGTTTGGCTGCTCTTTAACTATGCTTTTCCGTGGTTAGTAGAAGAAACGGATTTCTTCGGCACCACTATCAGCTAAACCTGTAATTAGCTAAATAGCATTTCTGATATCGGTGACGTTCGCTAAAGCGTAGTATCCCATGCGCAACGCTACCGACTAAGCTTTCTGTAGATGCCAGCTAAGCCATGTTGTGGATGCAGGTAAAGCCCTAGTGGTAGTTGCTTTCTGCGGTAATACCTGCAGCGAAAAATATCTAGCGGAGTAACTCGCGGCAGTAATTAATAATTATTCTGTGAATAACTATTAATTTCGCGGTGGAGTTGCTGGTTGTGAATTATCGTGTGGAGGCTGGGTATTATCCTTATTCTTTGGGCCGTCCGATATAGTGAGCTTTACTCGCGTATTGAAATCAACTTTTCCAGCGAGTGGTTCCTGCTTTATCACTGTGCCCTGCGGGGAATCATCTGACTCATAAACAGTATCGTAGTTCAGTTTCCGCGCATTTAATTCATTCTGGGCAGCTTCGAGGCTCTTTCCGACCAGAGTTGGTAAAGTGACTTTTCCAGTGGATACATAGAGAGTAATTCGCGTACCTTTATCTACCGGTGTGCCGGCCGAAGGATCCGTATCGAATACTTTTCCAGCAGCTATGCCTGGTTCATCTACTTTTTCTACCGCCCCTACTATCAGACCTAAAGATTTCAACTCGGCGCGGGCGCTCTCTTCCGTATAAGAACCATTACTCAAATCCGGTACCGTCGCCTCTCCCACTCCAGATGAGAAATGCACAGTGACGGTGCTGCCTTTATCAACCATAGTGCGGATAGCTGGGTTAGAAGATACAAACCGCCCTACCGGCACTTTTTCGTCTTCTACCGGATCTCCGAGAGCAAATACTAGTCCAACTTCTTCTAAGGCGCGCCGGGCATCTGCCTGAGTCATATTCGACATATCCGGTACGCTTACGCGGGTTATTTCGGTGCCTTTATCCTGCCAAGGTAAGGCATCATTCCACGCTGCTATGCCAACTCCGGTGAGCACCAACAATATTAAAATGCCGGCTACCCATTTCCATATATTGTGTGATTTTTGGGGAGTTGACGGAATTTCAATATCGGTATCCGTTTGCCCGGCCGCTGCACCTGGAAGCGGTCCGGCAGCAATCTGGGTAGCCTCTACTGGCCGCGGCGGTATCGGCACCACCCGGGTCTTCCAAGTATCTACCTGGGGAGCTGCTACTGCTTCTCCGTGCATGGCGGCAGAAAGTTCGCGATGCATTTCGGCGGCACTTTGATAACGGTCTTCGCGCCGCTTCGCAAGTGCCTTCATCACTACTCTATCTAAAGCCTCCGGAATATCAGGAGCAATTTCCGAAGCTGGCCGCGGAGTTTGCGATACGTGCTGATAAGCTACCGCTACCGCCGAATCACCTTGGAAAGGTGGTTTGCCGGTGAGTAATTCATAAAGCAGGCAGCCGGTGGAATATAGATCAGAACGAGCATCCACTACTTCGCCGCGCGCTTGTTCTGGCGAGAGATACTGGGCGGTACCAACTACTGAATTAGTGGAGGTCATAGTGGCTGCCGAATCCGCAATTGCCCGCGCAATTCCGAAATCAGTCACCTTTACTTTGCCATCGGTAGTGAGCATAATATTGCCCGGCTTAATATCGCGGTGAATTATCCCTTCGCGGTGGGAATATTCCAGAGCAGAGAGTACGCCAATCGTAATCTGCACGGCTTCGCTTATCGGCACCGCTTTGCCGTTTTCGAGAAGTTTCGATACCGTCTTTCCGCGTACTAGCTCCATTACGATATAGGGAAGCGAAATAATTTTCCCACTGCTAGTTTTTATTTGCTCTTCGCTGGTATCGTATACCGCCACAATAGCTGGATGGTTTAGTGCCGCTGCCGAGCGAGCTTCGCGCCGGAAGCGTGCCAAAAACGTAGGATCTGCCGCTAAATCTGCGCGCAGCACTTTTATAGCTACCGTACGAGAAAGGCGAGTATCGTAGCCTTTATGCACCTGTGCCATACCACCGCGGCCAATTAAATCACCTAATTCGTAGCGGCCGCCCAGGATTCGGGGAATCTCAGTCATTATCTCGCGCTCCTATCGGTGTAAAACCACCCTCTAGCTTATAATGCCGTATTTTTCTGTAAATATCTGCTTGGAGAAGTTGCGATTGGATTACAAAATTCATTTATTCACCACCGCATTCATCACTGCTTTTGCTACTGGAGCAGCTGATTCAATTCCATAGCCGCCGTTCTCAATAAATACGGCTACCGCTACCCGTGAATTTTCTGCTGCTTCGAAACCAATAAACCAGGCGTGTGGAGCTTTAGCTCCGCCCACTTCTGCCGTTCCCGTTTTCCCTGCCATCTTAATGCCAGGTACCTGTACACGTGCTCCGTAATTTTTTTCTACCGCATCCTGCATCATTGAAGAAAGATACTGGGCAGTGGCGGAAGAAATCGGAGAAGCCAGCACGGTGGGAGAAGTTTGGGATACGGGTGCAAAATCCGCACTTAATACTTTGTCGATTAAATACGGCTGCATCATTTCACCGTTATTTGCAATTGTCGCGGCCACTAAGGCCATCTGGAGGGGACTGACCTGCACATCTTGCTGGCCAAAAGCATCCATAGCTAAAGCGGCTTTACTGGCTGGCTTCGGTAACCGGGAAGGGCGCACCGGAAGTGGCGTAGTTAAATCTTTATGGAAACCAAATTTTTCGGCCGTCGCTATGAGTTTTTCTGCCCCTAAATTAGCGCCAGCAATAGCGAAAGCCGTATTGCAAGACTCCACTAAAGCGGTGCGCAAAGAAGCCTTCCCGGAGCCATCTCCACAGGCCCCACCGGTATTATGCACCACAGAATTAGTTTCTGGAAGTGTCCACGTGGTGGGAGCATCTATCACAGACTCCGGAGAAGCACCTTCTTCGAGGAGAGCTGCGGCGGTAATTACTTTAAAAATTGACCCCGGCGGGTAGAGGTCATCACCTAAAGCTCGATTTAAAAGTGGTTTATCGCTTTGAGCCGATATTTCTTCCCAGTACTGCTCAGCTGCTTTCTTATCTTGGGTGGCTATCCCATTTGGATCGAAAGCTGGTGAAGAGAGTAAAGCGAGAATTTTTCCGCTCTGCGGATCGATAGCTACGACGGCGCCGCGGCGCCCCGCTAGTGCCTCATAGGCAGCTTTTTGCGCGGCAGGATCGATAGTGAGAGCTAAAGCTCCTCCTTGCGGCTGGGCGCCGGTAAATAAATCTTCAATGCGCTGCGCCCACAGCGAAGAATCGGAACCTCCCAATACCGAATTACCGTATTTCTCTAGTCCGGTCATCGAGTTGTGCGTGACGGAGAAATAGCCAGTGATATGGCTGTAGAGATCTCCTGCCGGATAATTACGCTGATACTTATAGATGCCCTCAGTAGGGGTAGAGCTAGCTATCGCATCTCCAGCTACGATAATTGGCCCACGTTCGGTACCGAATTCTTTATAGAGAGTACGAGCATTGCGGGTATCGGCGTTGAGTGCATCGGCGCGAAAGAATTGGATATAGGTCGCCGCCAGCATAAGCGTCACAAACATGACGATGACGGTGAGAGAGAGTTTCCGTAAAGGTGGATTCATAGGTGTACCACCTCCGTCGGGTGTGAATCTGTATCGGGGGAATCCGCGGCGGAATCAACATTAACTCCATCTGCGGCGTCGTCATTCTTTTCCAGGAGAGGAGTTAAATCTGAAGTATTTAACTGGGAAAGTGGCGTAGTGGCGGGCTTATAGGGGCGGCGCGCATCGCTAGACATACGCAGTAAAATTCCTACTATTATCCAATTGGAAATAAGTGCCGAACCACCTAAAGCCAGAAACGGCATAGCCAAGCCGGTGAGGGGAATTACGCGCGTCACTCCTCCGACGACTACAAAGCATTGCAAGGCGATGGCGAAGCCAAAACCGCCAGCGAGAAGTTTCCCGAAACCGTCGCGCAGATGAAGGCCGATATTGAAAGCGCGGAAAATAAAGAGTAAGTAAAGACAGAGAATAGCTATTAAACCAACTAGTCCTAGTTCTTCCCCTAAAGAAGCAATTATAAAATCAGAATTAGAGGCGAAAGACATAGTCGGATAGCCTTTTCCCCAACCAGTGCCGAGTAAACCACCAGAGGCCAAACCAAACCAGCCTTGGACTAGTTGATAGGAACCGTAAGGAGAATCGTATACTTGCTGGTCAAAAGCGTGGAGCCAGACGGTGATGCGCGCTTGGATATGCGGCATGATTTGAATGATGAACCAAACTCCGATGCTGGAGAGTAATCCACCAATTACAATCCAAGAAATTCGCTCGGTGGCGAGGTAGAGCATAGCTACGAATAAGCCAAAGAACAGCAGCGCCGTGCCGAAATCTTTTTCAAAAGCCAGAATTGCTAGCCCGGCCAGCCACGCAACTAGAATTGGGGCGGCGTGGCGAAGTTGTGGAAACTGGAGTCCAAATAATTTTTTCCCAGCTAGAGCTAGGTTATCGCGCTGTACCACTAAATATCCGGCAAAAAATATCACGAAGCAGATTTTTGCTAATTCGGCGGGCTGGAAGCTAAAACCGGCCAGAGAAATCCAGAGCCGAGCTCCGTAAATTTCTTTACCGATTCCCGGAGTGAGCGGCAATAATAGCAGGGCAATTCCGAGTAAAAGCGAAGTGTAAGTGAATTGCCGCAACCGGCGGTGATCGCGCAGGAAAAACAGCGTTAGCAGCATGAGGATAATTCCCCCACCCGTCAGTATTAACTGACTTCCGACTTCGGCATGGCCGGGTAAATCGTAATCAATACGGTGAATCATCGCGAGGCCGATACCGTTTAGTGCCACTGCTACCGGGAAAATTATGGGATCTGCCCACGGAGCTAATTTCCTGATGAGGAGATGAGCGGCGAAGAGCCCCAATGCAGTGATGCTAGCTCCGAGAATAAAATTTCCGGACCACGGGGAAGAAGCAGCGTCTGTAGTTCCTTGTGTCACTAGCAGCCACGCTGTCAAAGAGATAGCAAAAGCCAACAGAAGTAGCCCGAACTCTGGAATTCTTCCAGAGCGGGCCGGCCGCTGGGCAATTACACTCATTTATCGCCTCCCGGTTTTGCGGCGGGAGAATCTTGCATGTTTTTATATAGATTAGCTACCACCGTTTGAGCTTCGGGAAGAGAAGAACGTGTAATAGGGGTCTGGAGCCGATTTTGGACTACGGGAGAAAGTGAATCCAGACGTAAAGAAGTCTTGGTGTGGAGAGAGCTCAAATGAAGCGGCCCTACTTTTTGGGGAATCCCTTTATAGATAGCCACATACTCGCCGGCCGGAGCTACAAAATATTGACTCTGCGTCCACATATATCCGGCGCCACTCCCACCACCTAAAACTAATAGCGCGCCGACTAGAGCCGCAATACGCGCGCGCCGCGGGCGTTTAGGTGGATTAGTAGGTAGAGCGGGGGAAGGATTGTCGAGTAAACTGAGTGCTTTTTCTGCTGCGGAGGCTGGATTGCGCTGCACCTGCACTGGATTCGCACAAGCAGCTCCCACTATGAGGGGTTTCTGCGGGAGAGTATCAGCAGTTTCGGTATCTACAACATCGGCGATAATTACGGTGACGTTATCCGGGGCTCCTCCGGCCAAAGCTAAGCTCACTAAATGTTGGGCACATTCATCAGGATCACTGTAGGAACTAAGCGTGGATTGCAGCATTTCTTCAGAAACGACTCCGAATAGACCGTCGGAGCAGAGCAGCCATCTATCTCCTACTTTTGCTTCGCGCAGTGATTCATCTAATTCGAGTTCTTCTGGACTATCGCCGAGTGCTCGCATAATTACATTGCGCTTGGGGTGATGGCGAGCTTCTTCTGGTGTCAATTTTCCTCTATCCACCAGGTACTGCACAAGAGTGTGGTCATGGGTCACTTGTGTCAGTTTTTCTTTTCGCAATAAGTAAGCGCGGGAATCGCCAATATGTACCATGGCGAGTTTATTTCCTGAGCGAAGAATTGCTACGCAGGTAGTACCCATTCCGGAAAGCGAAGAATCCACTGCCGTGCGCATAATTAAATCTTCGTGGGCGTCTTGGAGTGAATTGCGTAGGCGCCGCAAAAGATCGTCGGCTGGGTATACGTCATCGTTTAAGGAGAGATGGGCGACGGTGACGGAGGAGGCGATATCTCCAGCGGCAGCTCCGCCCATGCCGTCTGCCACTACCAGTAAATTTTCTGAAGCATAGCCAGAATCTTGGTTAGATTTTCTAATCAAACCAATATCCGAATAAGCTGCATACAGAAATTTTATTGCCATTAGCGCAACTCCAATACCGTCTTGCCAATAGTGATTGGCACACCGGCCTGTAGTTCAGTAGGCGTACTAATTCTCTTTTTCCCTACCCAAGTGCCGTTAGTAGAGTTCAAATCTTCTACGTAGTATTTTCCTTCTGTGCGATAGAAGCGGGCATGCCGAGCAGAGGCAAAGCCGTCGTCCAGCACCAGAGCCGAATCAGGTGATCGGCCTACGGAAATAGTGGAATTACCAAAGGGAAGTACTGTACCGGCGAGCGGCCCGGCTGTAACTACCAGACTGCCGCTAGTTTCGGGAGCATTAGAGCTTTTTCGCGCGGGGCGGCGGCGATTTTTTGATTTCGGGGCCGGGAAAAAACTGGCGCGCGATTTTACCTGCGTACCAAAGACATCATTACGTACCGTTCTCACCACTAAGAGTACGAATGCCCAAAGCAGAAGGAGAAAACCAAAACGTAATAAAGTGATAAAAAGAGTGCTCATGCTGGCTCCGAACTCGCCCAATACATAATGCGCGTACGCCCGATAGTAATAGTGTTCCCATCTACCAGCGTGGCAGCTGTAATGCGATGACCTTCTACGAAAGAGCCGTTAGTGGTATTTAAATCGCGCGCAATCACTCCGCGCGGAGTAACTCTTATCTCTAGATGTTGCCGGGAAACTCCCGGATCATCTACTGTGATATCGCATTTTGAGCCCCGCCCGATAATAGTAACCGGCCCGGTGAGGACGTAGCGTTCTTCGCCAATTTCAATGATTGGATCTTCGGCATTACGGGTGGGTACCGTGGCGGGAGCGACGGCTCCACGGCGGGAACTGCCGGAAACGGTGATTTTTCCAATCGGCAAATCATTGCTTTTCTGGAAGGAAATTTCTAGCGGCCCGAGGAAGGTATAACGCTGCTCGCGGGCATAATCTTCGGCGGTGCGCACTAGCTCTTCTACTAACTCCGATTCTCCCCATTCGGCTAATTTGCCAAAGTCATGCTCGGAAATGGCAATTAGAAAATGATTGGGCACGATAGTGCGCTCGCGGGTAAGAGCAGTGGCTTGATCGTCCATCGATTTTTTAATACCAGTGGCTAATTCGACGGGCTGTAAATCGGAGCGGAAAGCGCGGGAAAATACATTATCCACTACATTTTCCATATGCTTTTCAAATTTATCGAAAGCTCCCATGGACAGCTCCTTAAATTGCTTCTCTGCTGGTACGGCATTTGCCGGATATCATAGTATAAATCATAGCCGTTTCTAATGCGGAGAAGCAGATGCTGAGAAAAATAATAAAATAGATGCTGGTGGCGTGTATCACGGAGTAGATGCAGAATTATTATTTGAATAAGCTCCTATTAGACGTGTAAGCTACTAGCGTTCGTTGCTTTGGCTCGAGTGGCGGAATAGGCAGACGCGCACGGTTCAGGTCCGTGTGCCCTTACGGGCATGGGGGTTCAACTCCCCCCTCGAGCACTATTAAATTAAATATTCTTAATAACATTGCACCCCCCAGATTTGAACTGCTCCCCATTAGTTGGACTGAGAAATGAGTTACCGTCTAGTGGGGAGCAGTTTTCATTGAGAGCACGAAGTTCGCTGAGTGAAAGTCAGCGTGAACAGTTGATAGATCTTTTTGAGCAGGGCATGGGCTATGGAGCTGCTGCCAGTGTTCTTGGGGTCTCCAGACACGCCGTCCGTAGCCTCTATCGTCGGTTTCATCTGCATGGCAGGCTGTGTCTTGTGCAGAAACCGACAAAGCAACAGTACTCGTTCGAGATTAAAAAGGAAGTCGTCGAACGCTATCTCGCGGGTGAAACGAAGATGGATCTTGCCCGCGAGTTCAGTTTGTCCTCTGACGATCTCGTTAAAGCGTGGGTTCGCGCGTGGCGCGACGATGGAGATGAGGCGTTAAAGCCAAAGCCAAAAGGCAGGCCCAAAGGATCTAGTAAGCCAAAGGCGCTCAAGGAAGAAGACAAGCTACGCCGCCAGATCGCGCGGTTGGAAGCGGAAAACGCCTATCTAAAAAAATTGCGGGACTTGAGGAATCAGGGACACGCCTGAAAGTCCAGGCGATTGTCATCCTCAAGTCACACCACCGTCTGGAGTATCTCTTGGACGCGGCAAGTATGCCACGATCGACGTTCTTTTACCACCAGAAACGACTCAATAATCCGGATAAACATGCTGTACTTAAGGACGCGATTCGAGAAAGCTTCGAGCGCAATAAACACCGCTACGGATACCGGCGAGTCTTGTTGGACCTGCGTAACCAGGGCTGGGTGGTCAACCACAAACTTGTCTTTAAACTCATGCGTGAAATGGGTCTTCGAGCCAAAATCCGTCAACGCAGGCCCTATGTTTCCTATGCCGGCACCATCAGTCATATCGCTGAGAACAAACTTGAGCGAAACTTCACCCCGGATACCCCAAACACCACCTTTGCAAGCGATGTCACCGAGTTCAGAGTTGCAGGCCGCAAGGTGTATCTGTCACCAGTGATGGATCTGTTCGACCGCTCAATCGTTGCCCACACTGTGGCTACATCGCCGTCGACCGCCTTTACCGCTGATTCCTTGACCAAGGCGATTACCGCTTGTGCACCTGAGTCTGGCTGGATGATTCACACCGACCAAGGCTTCCAGTACCAGCACTCGTCCTGGCGGAATTTGATTCATGACAACGGTGGTGTTCAGTCAATGTCACGAAAAGGTAATTGTTACGACAATGCAATCATCGAGAACTTCTTCGGACACTTGAAGACCGAGATGTATCACGGTGAAGTCTTCAACACCATCGCAGAGTTCAATCAAGCAATCGACGAGTACATCCAGTGGTACAACACCGAACGCATCCAACAACGACTCAAGGGCCTAACCCCAATGCAATATCGGAATCAGGCCCTTGAACCCCTAACCGCCTAGAATTAAACCAGTCCAACTTTCGGGGGCTAGTTCAATTTTTCTGGGGGGTGCAGTGTTAATTTACTTGATTATTTTATTCGGCATTTTCTCTTTTCCGCTGATAGCGGGTGATGCCAGTACCAAGTCCAGCTGTCAACAAGCCGAGAGAGAGCAGACCAGTCAAAGCTACGCCAGTCTTTGCTAAACCAGATTTAGCATTGTTGGAAGCGCCAGGCTGCATCTTATCGCTCTGGGTACCAGCCTGGGAGCCAGATTGATTATCTGGGTTTGGCTGAGGTTGAGGCTGGGGTTGAGGTTGCGGATCCGGGTTCGGATTTGGATTTGGATCCGGGTTCGGATTTGGATTTGGATCCGGGTTCGGATTTGGATTTGGATTCGGATTTGGATTTGGATTCGGGTTCGGATTCGGGTTTGGATCCGGGTTCGGATTCGGGTTCGGATTCGGATTCGGCTCCGGCTCTGGATCCTTCTTCTCTGCCTTCGGCAAGGTCACTGGCTGTGAAACAGCTGAACTAGAAATAGCATCCATTATAGAGGTGGAAAGGTAGCGTGCAGTTACTTTAGCTTCAGAATTGGCTTCTGCTTCTTCTTTTGTAAGTTGCAACTGTGCTTTTCCGTTTTCTAATGCTACTGGAGCGCCGAGAGCAGTTCCGCTTTGTAATGCCGCTGGAGCATTAGCTGCAGCCCTGCTTTGTAGCGCTGCGGGAGCATTGGATGCAGCTTGTTCGATGTAGAACTGTACTGTTCCAATCGCTGTCCGGTTATCGTTCGCAGCACCAGCTACTCCTGCATTCGCCTTTACTTCAGCAGTTATAGTTACGCTTCCATTTTCCGCCTTTACTGGCGCACTTAAAGTAACTTCTGACTCAGGCAGCTTGTGCTCAGTCTTATAAGAGATATTGCTATCGGGTACATTATCTTCATCGCTGCTCATAGAATTGATTACATCTCTGAGCTTGCTGGTAAGGAGGAAGCCCATTTGCCCTTCGTCAAAAAGACTGGGGGTAGGAGCGGGTTGCCCTTGCTCATTCTTCGCCTTGGGATCTCCCATCAATGCTTTATTGAGGATTCCAGAGAGAATATTGCCCGTCATATTAGGCATATCAATGCCCATTACTGCATAAGGCAATTTATCGAGAGTACCAGTGAGAGTTTGATATACCCAACCATTATCATTTACTAACTTCGGCAGTAACTTGGAAAGATTTATCGGGAAGCCAGCCAGATTCACCTTTCCAGGTGCTTCATTGAAGGTAATAAGTGGCTGAGTACCTTCTCGATAAGGGAGAGTCTGCTTATTAGTGGTGTCATAGGCTTTGATATTGGTAAGCTCATTCATCTGGATATTTTTACCAAGTGCCTGAATTACCGGATAGAGATTATCCCCATCTATAGCCGTTTTAACTATTTTCTTTATGACCGTACTATTTTGGGCGTTATCTTTTACTTCCTTGAACCAAGCAGGCATTTCGGCGACTTTTTCATTTTCATCTCCGCGCAGATTCAACTGATAAACCGCAGTAGCAAAATCTTCTACGGTCTTTTCATAGTTGTTTTCGTCTAGAGCTAATTTCGTCGTCATTACCTTGTTAATGAAATTCGTAATAGCTTTCTCCGTATCGGCATCTATCTTCCCGTTCGCGGTGGCGCGATCAATGCCTTTAATGAGTCCATCTACTATGTATTCCGCAGCTTCTGAATGGAGATCAATAAACTTCAATTGCCCGTCTAGCAATGTCGAAGTATCAACCTTTTCTAGCTGTCCCTTTAATAAGGCGAACGCCATAGTCTTAAGATCAGTGCCGCTCATATTCATGGGCTTCACGATATTCAGATATTGCTCGAGCCCGCCGGCTGCTTTAATTCCAGCTGCGTGCTTGTTGAGGAAAGAAATAGCGAAAGTACTTACTAATTCTTTAGAAATCCGATTTTGCGGGCTATTTTTCGCATACTCAGTCAGATTTGGAATTGTCTGGGTTTTTCCTTTTACATCTGTGAAACTGATATTGGTCAGCCCGGTATCTTCCATGAATACTTTTCCGGTTAAAGTACTCTCCACCTTGCTTCCGTCCGTGGTGCTACGCGTGATATCCACTTGCCGCATGGGATTCGGATAGGTGAGCAAAGAACCAGTTTCAATATCTACGAGGCGGTTTCCAGCCTTCGTCGTCATTTCCGATACGTCATTAGTGTGTGCATGACCCGTAAATACATAATTTATTCCTGCATTTGCTAGGTTTGTGGCCACTGACTTGTAGTTATCTATTAAATACATAGGCAGTACTTTTGGCTGTGCTGAGAAATGAGGCACCCAGCCATGATGGCCGAAAGCTATTACGACGTCGCCGCGATCCTTCGCAGTTTTAGCTTGTTGAGTGATCCAGGTCTGCAGCTTCTTATCGATAGCTCCAGAAACTTCATTCTCCGGTAAGTACTTTCCAGAATCTACAGCAATGATGGTGTATCCCGGGGCGGGGCGAGCCACATAGGAAAGTTCACCAGCCACATCTGGCCCGGGGGCACTTCCGGGCGATTCAAAGCGCTCAATTACTGAATCGTCATTGTAGATATCCTTGTAAATTTCTTGGAAATCTTTAGCAGTGGTGGGGGTGGCAGTTTCATTAGAGAAACTTACGCCATGCTTGTTGTTTATATCGTGATTACCATTGATAACGTACACTTCGCTGCCTGGTAAAGCTTGCTTTATTTTTGCTAAACCAGCTGCCACTACTTTATGACTTTCCTGCTCGCCGTCTTTCGTAAGATCGCCGGATATAAGTACTACATTGGGCTTTTCTTTAATTACCCGATTTACGGCGGCGTTATAAATTGCTTCTGATTCAGTGATAAGTTTGCGATCTGAATCAAGAACCTTCGCATATTCTGGAGTGTCAGCAATTAGGCTGTGCTCCAGTACATGCGTATCGGAAAGGGAAATTACAGATATTTTATCTGCGGAGGGCGCTTCTGCAAATGCTGCACTAGGCACTAGCGCGGCAGTAGCAAGTGAAAGCACTGCTGCACTAGAGAAGGCAATTTTCCATCTAGACATTACTATTCCTAATCTCTCTCTATTCTTTTTTAATGCGCTTATTTTTAGTAATGGAAAGTAGTTAGCGAAAAGCGTAAAGCCTATCTCCCCACATTGGGAGATTTTCGCTAACCGGAGCCATTTAAGTAAATCTGCCTCTACTCGATCGGTACTTCGTTGATACCGGCAAAGTAGAGGTGTCACGCAAATTACTTGTACCTAGTATATGTCACTTATGCTTAGTAAGTGTGTGAAAAATGTAAAATCAAAGTAAAATTCACTCTAATAACTGCTTTGTAACGACATTTAATGTAATAAACATCTAACATCGTAACTACTGTAGCCACTGCATTATTAGAAATTTTAAGTATTTAAGATAACTGGAGAGTGGTAGATACAAAAATAAAAACGCTAATTGTAAATAATAAGGCACTGAAGCTGTAGGTGAGAGTGGAATCTCGGAGCGATTTGGTGATTCTTCCTCCGAAAATCCCTCCTAGCATAGAGCCAGCGGCGAAAATAAGGGTAAGAGGGATATCCAGGCTTAAATTAGTACCGAGGCGGCCTGCTAACCCGAGTGCGGAAGTAATTACCATTACGAGTAAAGAAGTAGCGGTAGCAGTAGGCATGGGAAAGCCTAAAGAAAAAATTAGAATTGGCACCACTACTACGCCGCCGCCGATTCCGAAAAAGCCGGTGAGTAGTCCGGTGCCGGTAGCGGCAAGAAAGACGATGTACAGAGGCCGGCGCGGTGCAGGATGAGTAGCAGTAGCTGGTGCGCTTTTTGAGTTTTTCGTGGTTGGTGTGGTTCTTTCGGTGCGGCGCATTGTTTGAGCTCGGCGCAGCATCACTATGGCAATCACTATTAAGAGTAGTGAAAAACTGTAAAGCAAAATCTGGCTGGAGATTAGTAGATTAAGGCGCGCTCCGGCTACTGCTCCGAGCAGCGTCAAGAAACCGAAGCTGAGGCCTTCGCGCCAGCGCACTTGCTCGCGGCGCGTCAATAAAGCTACGAAAGACGTGAGCCCCACGATAATGAGCGATTCAGCGGCGGCGGCGTGAGGAGATTGGGAAAGTAAGTAGATGAGTACTGGGATTGAGAGAATTCCACCTCCCGCTCCGAGTGCTCCTACCACGAGACCGATAAATATGCCGATGCCGGCAGCTAAAAGAACCATAGTCTCCAGCTTAATGGCTTCTTAGTAGTGCCGCTGTGGATGTGAGGGAGAAGAAATTGCTAGTATGGAGATGGTGCGCTTTGCGCATTCCCGAAAAATATTCGAGATGAGGGAAAAATATGACGTATAAATTGATTTTGATGCGCCACGGGCAGAGTGAGTGGAACGCAAAAAATCTTTTCACCGGCTGGGTGGATGTAGCTCTTTCCGAGCAGGGTGAAAAAGAAGCCGTACACGGAGGTAAATTGCTGAAAGAGGCAGGTATTCTGCCGGATATTTTGCACACCTCCTTGCTGCGGCGGGCGATTTCCACCGCTAATCTGGCCTTGAACGCGGCAGATCGGCACTGGATTCCGGTGCGGAGAAATTGGCGGCTTAACGAGCGGCATTACGGAGCTCTCCAGGGTAAGAACAAGAAAGAGATCCGGGAAGAGTACGGAGAAGAGCAGTTTATGCAATGGCGGCGTTCTTATGATGTGCCGCCGCCAGAGATTGCGGCTGGTTCGGAATTTTCCCAGGATCAGGATGTGCGCTATGCCGGAGAGCCGATTCCAGCTACGGAGTGCTTGAAAGACGTGCTTGCGCGCTTGCTTCCGTATTGGGAAGAGGCAATTGTGCCAGATCTCAAGTCCGGTAAGACGGTGATGATTGCGGCGCACGGGAATTCCTTGCGGGCAATTGTGAAGCATCTGGATAATATCTCCGATGATGAAATTTCTGCTCTAAATATTCCTACCGGAATTCCGCTTTACTACGAGCTGGATGAAGATACGCTCCAGCCGATAAAAGCTGGCGGTACCTATTTGGATCCGGAAGCAGCTAAGGCAGCTATTGAAGCAGTAGCTAATCAAGGAAAATAGCAGTAACTGATGCGGGAAATCTAAATTTTCCGATTTGACGGTGAGGCGGGCAGCTAGCTGCCCGCCTCATTTTTTGAAATGAAATCGCGTTTTTATCTGAAATATCTAGCTCTTTTAGGAAAACGGCTCGCGCCAGAATTACAGAACTCCCAGCTTAACCTCGGCACTGCAGAGAAGGGCGCGGTTTCGGTTACAACTTGGTAAGTGAATAAGATTACGCCCCTGCCTTAAGGGTCTGCTTTTGGTAGAATAGAGGCCTAGCGAGGGAAAGAGCGAAGCAAATAATGAAATTCAAAACCGGCGACACTGTAATCTATCCACACCATGGAGCAGCTTGTATCGAGGAGATTTCGGAAAAGAATTTTCGCGGTAAAAAGAGAATGTATTTGAAGCTGCGGATTCTAAATGGTGATTTAGTAATCCAGGTGCCAGAAGATTCTTTAGCAGAAGTGGGCGTACGCGAAGTATCCAATGATGAAGAGTTGGAACGGGTATTTGATGTTTTGCGGGAAGAAGATGTAGAAGAGCCATCTAACTGGTCGCGCCGATATAAGGCGAATGGCGAAAAACTCACTTCTGGAGATGTAAATAAAGTGGCAGAAGTAGTGCGAGATTTGACGCGCCGCGATCATGATCGCGGGCTTTCTGCCGGTGAAAAACGGATGCTTACGCAAGCGCGGGAAATTCTTGGCTCGGAAGTGGCCTTAGCGCGTGGCTTAGACGGCAACGAAGCAGATATTTTGCTAGATGAAATAATGGGATTCGCGCCGGCAGAAGAATCGGCAGAATCTTCTGAGTCTGCGGAATCTGCAGAATCTGCTGAGTAGTCTATGGACGTCGCCGGAATAATACCGGGAGCTGGTTCAGGGAGTCGGCTGGGAGCCGATATTCCGAAAGCCTTAGTACCTTTGGCGGGAAAACCGTTAATAGTGTGGGCGATATTGCGTATGCAAGAGGCAGGGATTTCGCATATCACTGTAGCGGCACCCGCTAATTTTATGGCAGATTTTCAAAAAACTTTAGCTGGCTGCGGAGAAAATATTTCGATAGTGGTAGGGGGAGCTACTCGCCAAGAATCAGTAGCGCGCGCTCTTGCCGAGATAGAAAGTGAGCTAGTACTTATTCACGATGCAGCGCGCCCGCTTACGCCAGTTTCAGTAATAAATAGGGTGTTGGCGGCCTTGCGAGCGGGTGCGCCCGGAGTAATTCCGGTGCTACCAGTGGTGGATACGATTAAGCAGGCGTTGGCGGGAGAAGCGGCTGGGCAAGAGATAGTAGCTGCCACTTTAGAGCGTTCTCAATTGCGCGCGGTGCAAACTCCCCAAGGTTTTCAGGTAGATTTGCTGCGGCAGGCGCACGCCCGCCGGCAAGCACTGGGTGATTCCAGTGCCTCTGACGATAGCTTGCTTTTAGAAGAGCTAGGTGAGCGAGTAGTAATGGTGCCGGGAGCTCCCGAATCCTTAAAAATAACTACTCCTTTTGATTTGGCGGTGGCTGAGTTAATGGCCAGCTTAGGTGGAGATAATAAATAGGAATCGATTCGGTGATAAGGCTAGCTAGGCTAGAGATAAATATCAGCCAGTTTAAAAATAGATAGCGGGATAGAGGCAAGATGGAAATAGCAGATATGCGCGTAGGCATCGGTGTAGATGCGCATGCGTATCGAGCAGATAAAAAGACACCTCTTCATTTAGCAGCTTTAGAGTGGCCTGATGAAATAGCTTTAGCTGGGCATTCCGATGCCGATGTAGCTGCCCATGCGGCTTGTGATGCACTTTTAAGTGCCAGTGGCTGCGGAGATTTAGGAAGCGTCTTTGGCACCTCTCGCCCGGAGTGGAAAAACGCTGCGGGAGCAGCTCTCTTAGCAGAAACGCTGCGTATTCTGCGGCAGGCCGGTTGGCAGGTGCAAAATATCAGTATTCAGATTATCGGTGAACGCCCGCGTTTTGCTCCGCGTAAAGCGGAGGCAGAGCAAAAGTTGCAGGAAATAGTGGGCGCGCCAGTGAGTATTACTGCCACTACTACCGACCATTTAGGATTTACCGGTAGAGCAGAAGGGCTCGCAGCGATAGCTACGGCTCTCATCTACCGCGCGTAGTGCTAGTTACCTGCTAGCAAGTAAGTTTACCTGCTGGCAAGTAAGTAAATCTGCTGTTAAGTAAGCAAACCTGCCGGAAGCACGCAAATTAGACTTCTTGATTCTTTACCGGCAGGAAAGATACCAGCCCTACTAGTAGCACTAAAGCAATACCAAGAATTCCGAAATAAGCAGTATCAGCTAAAGAGTTGCCCGTGATGGCTGCACCGATAGTGATCGCAGTGGAGTACATAAAGGGAGAAAGGAAGGAAACCGCGCGCCCAGTAGTGGCGTAAAGTCCAAAGATTTCTCCCTCGGTGCCTTTCGGCGCGATACGTGCCAGATAGGTACGGGAAGCAGATTGGGTCGGGCCTACGAATACGCAGAGTCCCAGCCCGAAGATCCAATAGATTTGCTTAGCGCTTAAACCCATAATTCCGGCATGGCCGATAAATACCATCATGCCCATTAGCACCATCGAGGTGACGGAGATGATGATTACTTTGCGCGCGCCGAGAATGTCATCTAAGTAGCCGAAAGCGATGGTAGCAATACCGGCTACGAGGTTGGCTACGACTCCGAAAATGATCACTTCGCCGCCGGCGAATCCGAAGGCGGTGCCGGCAAGTACGGCGCCAAAAGTGAAGACGCCTGCTAAGCCGTCCCGATAGATAGCGGAAGAAATTAAGAACCACACTACCGAGCGATCGACTTTCCAAATTTCTTTAATAGAACGGAAAAGCTGCTTATACGCGCCGATAATTCCCAGAGAAACGGTGCCCTTTTTCCGGGGCTTATCTTTCGCGATAAGCATGATAGGTGCGGAAAATACGAGCGTCCAGAGGGCAGCTATTAGCATAGATACCCGCACATTTAAGCCATTTTCGGAAGTTACTCCAAACCAGCCAACTTCCGGATTTATGAAACCAACAAAGAGAATAAGTAGCAGCACTATGCCGCCCACATAGCCTAGCCCCCAACCGAAGCCGGAAATTTTTCCTACATTCTTGCTATTAGAGATATCGGACAGCATGGCGTTATAAATTACTGACCCAGTTTCAAAGGCGATATTACCGGCAGCTAATAAGAAGAGCCCTAGCCACAGGCGCCCTTCATTCGGAGATACGAAGAAGAGAGCTGCCGTGATAAATACCGTTAAAAGAGTAGTGGTATTGAGCACGGTGGCTGATTTTCCAGAGCGGTCTACTGCCTGCCCCAAAGCGGGAGCAACTATTGCCACTAGTATGCCAGCTACTCCTAAAGCTAATCCCAGCTGGGCATTGGCGCTCTCTCCGAAAAGTTTTGGATTAGTTAAATACACCGAGAATACGAAAGTGGTGACTATGGCATTAAAAGCGGCAGACGCCCAATCCCAAAATCCCCACGCCCAGACTCGGCCGGTAAAAGTTTTTTCACGTTTTTTAGAGTTAGAAGCTGGAGACGGCGGATTCACAGACGAATTAGATATTTTTTCCGCATTGTTTCCTGCTTGTTCAGAAATATATTCGCTCACACTATCTACACTACGTGGAATTTCTAAATAAAGCGCGGTTTTTTAAAAACTCTTTACAAATTGTTTACGTTGCGCAGCGTGTGCTGCGCGGCGCGCTGAGCGTTGAGTGTGGCGCGCGCTGTTATTTTTACTGCACTATGCGCCACTCGCACGCATAAAAGTTTTCGCGCCCTTCCCTTCCACAAGGTAGGCTTAGAGAGTGACTTTTAAGATATATGATTCAGCATCCCGCTCTTTACGCACTTTCACTCCGCTCGAGGCCGGAAAAGCGGGGATTTATCTCTGTGGGGCTACGGTACAGGGGTCTCCGCACATTGGGCACATTCGCTCTGCGCTAGCTTTCGACGTTCTAGTGCGCTGGTTGCGCCGTCAAGAATACTCCGTCACCCTCATCCGCAATGTGACCGATATTGACGATAAAATTTTAGCCAAGGCGAGTGCCGCCGGAGCGCCGTGGTGGGCGTGGGGCTATAAATATGAAAAAGAGTTCACCGCCGCCTATAACGCCTTAGGCGTCTTGCCCCCTACCTATGAGCCGCGGGCGACTGGACATATTCCGGAGATGATCGCACTTACGCAGCGCATTATGCAAAACGGGCACGCCTATGCAGGAAATGCGGGGAATGTGTATTTTGATGTAGCTTCTCTCGCTGATTACGGCTCGCTGACGCGCCAATCTTTGGCTGAGTTACATGTAGATACCAGCGATATAGAAGAAGATAAACGTTCTCCCTACGATTTTGCACTCTGGAAGGCACCTAAACCGGGTGAACCGGCCAGTGCAGCTTGGGAAACTCCGTGGGGAGCCGCCCGCCCTGGTTGGCATTTAGAGTGCACCGCTATGAGTGAAAAATACTTAGGTAAAAGTTTTGATATTCACGGCGGCGGCATAGATCTGCGTTTTCCACACCATGAAAATGAACAAGCACAAGCGCACGGAGCGGGTTGTGAATTCGCGCGCTACTGGATGCATAACGCTTGGGTCACTATTAAAGGCGAGAAGATGAGTAAATCTTTGGGAAATTCTCTTCTTGTAGAAAGCATTTTGCAAGAATATCCGGCCGCTTTGGTGCGTTTGGCTCTCGGCACGGTGCACTATCGCTCCACGGTGGCGTATTCAGAAGAGACCTTGCTGGAAGCAGCAGCAGTTTGGGAGCGGTTGAGTGGCTTTGTGAAAAGAGCTGCGGAGATGAGCGGGGAAATAGCCCGGGCAGAAATTGCCGAACTTCCTGCTGCGCAACTCCCAGTAGATTTCCAAGCAGCGATGAATGACGATTTAAATGTGGCGGGAGCGCTCGCCGTCATACATGAAGTAGTGAAAGTGGGCAATAATGCGCTCGCGGCCGGAAAAGTTGCCGAAGTGCAGAAATGCCAGCTGGAAGTGCGCGCAATGCTAGATGTACTAGGCTTAGATCCTTTGGCGGCTCCGTGGCGGGAGGAAGATACGGCTAGTTCGCGTTATCAAGAAGCATTAGATGTATTGGTGCAGAGATTGCTGGCGCAGCGAGCAGCGGCGCGGGCGGAAAAGAATTGGGCAGTTGCTGATTCTTTACGTGATACTTTGCTGGCGGCTGGCATTACGGTAGAAGATAGCGCGCAGGGCGCCCATTGGAAAATCAGTGGAAAATAACGAAGAGGGCAGAAAATAATGGCTAATCATTTTGGAGGCCCCGGTGCCGTGCGCAAAGGTAGAAAAAAGGGAAGCACCATCGGTTCCGGTGGAAAGACTCGAGGGCATCGGAAGAGCCGCGGGCCGACGCCAAAAGCGGAAAACCGTACGTATCATCCGGCTTATAAACGGAAGAAAGAATTAGAAGAAAAGGCGGCAAAGGCAAAGACGGCGCAGCTGCGGAAAATTCTGCAGATTCCCAAGAACCACGAATTAGTAGTAGGGCGCAATCCGGTACTAGAGGCAGTGGAAGCGGGAGTTAATTATCTACGGCTTTTTCTGGTGCACGATTTTGAAAATGACGAGCGCATTACGCGGGCGGCGGTGCACGCTACCGAACAGGGAATTCCGATTGTAGAGGTGAGCCGGCGCGAACTAGATCGCATGAGTGAGCAGGCTGTGCATCAGGGTATTGCGATAGAAGTGCCGCCGTATAAGTATGCCGATGTGCAAGAACTAGTGGATATAAGTGCGGAAAAGGCGCGGCCGGGGTTGATTGTAGCTTTAGATTCCGTGACTGATCCGCATAATTTAGGAGCGGTGATTCGTTCTGCGGCTGCTTTTAATGCAGATGGTGTGCTGATTCCAGAGCGGCGTTCGGCAGGCGTGAATGTGACTGCGTGGAAAGTATCTGCGGGAGCTTTGGCCCATGTGCCGGTAGCGCGCGAAACTAATTTAGTGCGGGCGCTGCAGTATTTACAGGAAGCAGGGTATTTCGTAATCGGATTGACGGGAGAAGCCGATGCCATGCTCCGAGAAGTAAATCTCGCCGATATGCCTTTGGTAATAGTGACGGGCGCAGAAGGGAAAGGGCTATCGAGATTAGTGGCGGAGCAGTGTGATGTGCGAGCAGCTATCGAGATAAATTCACAGGTAGAATCACTGAATGCCGCTGTGGCCACCGGTATTGCTCTATATGAAATAGATGGTCGGCGAGCAGGAAGTACCCAGAGTTAGCGGCGCAGGCGTGCGTGGTTACTTGGGTGTCTGGTTGCGTGATTGCTTAATTAAAGGCATACCACCAGGCAGCTAAGAGGCGTTGCGGTAAAAGGTTATTTAGAGAGATGTGTATGGAAAATAAATTAGAGGCTTTCTGGGTACATGCGATAAATGCGGCACGTTTAGATCCGGATACGGCGTTTTCGGGGCAAAAGGAATTAACTGCGCTTTGCCCGGTAGCTTTTGCCGGCGGAGATACGGAGGCGGAGGCCGATGATTTTCTGGAAGCGGTAGTTTCTGGAAAGAAAAAAGTATTCTGTAGCTATATCCCATCATATGAGATGGAAGGCGTCCCCTATCCGGAACGGGGCGATATGGCAATTCTTTGTGACGGGAGAGGAAATCCGCGCGCGCTATTGGTGAATGAGTGCAGTGAAAAAATACCTTTTCAGGAAATAACGGAGGAAATTGCGCGCGCCGCGGGAGAGGAATCTTTAGCTTCCTGGCAGGAGAAATACCGAAAAATATTCCGTGCAGAATGCGAGCGGCAGGGGAGAGAATTTTCTGAAAAAGATTCGGTGCTCATAGAGCATATAAAAGCGATTTATGTAGCTTAACTCCTAAAAGAAAAACACCACTTAATTCTTACACTTTTTTCGCCCATGCGCCGCTTTTTAGCGCGTGAATACTTTAACAGTACCTAGCTTTGGTTACTTTATTTTTTCCCATTACGATGACGGGGAAGCAAAACTACCAAGGAGAGGTTTTTGATGAAGAAAAAATTTGGGTGGTCGCTACACGGAGATGGGCGGCATATAGCCCCGGGGGAAGTGGTTACCCCGCATGAACGAATGGCCTGGCCGATTACAATCGGCATTGGTGCCCAGCACGTGGTGGCAATGTTTGGAGCTACCTTCCTGGTCCCGCTATTGACTGGTTTCGATCCCTCGACGACTTTGTTCTTCACCGGATTCGGAACCATTCTTTTTATGTTGATAACTTCCGGGCGGCTTCCCTCTTATCTGGGATCGTCTTTCGCCTTAATTGCTCCGATTGGTGCTGTCACCGGTTATATGGCGGGCGGCGGATCGCCCCTAGATCCGGATAAAGCTGCCTTAGCTCAAGGTGGTGTGATTGCCGTCGGTGCTACTTTGGCACTGGTCGGTTTAGTGGTACATTTTGCGGGCGCACACTGGATTGATAAGTTAATGCCCCCCATCGTCACCGGAGCAATCGTTTCTTTAATCGGATTCAACCTAGCGCCGGCCGCGTGGAACAACGTAAAACAAGCGCCTATCACCGCACTCACCACAATCATTACCGTATTGCTGGTCACGGTACTGTTCAAAGGAATTATTGGCCGGCTCTCCATCTTAATCGGGGTAATAGCCGGATACATTATGGCGGTAATTCGCGATGAAGTAGATTTCACGGGTATCGCAGACGCCTCTTGGCTGGGTGCTCCGGCTTTCCGCGCTCCAGCTTTTGACCTCTCGCTGCTCGGCTTATTTGTGCCGGTAGTGCTGGTATTGATTGCGGAAAATGTGGGTCACGTAAAGTCGGTTTCGGCAATGACGGGGGAAAACCTCGACGACGTCACCGGGCGGGCACTCTTTGCCGACGGTATCTCCACTATGTTTGCGGGAGCGGGCGGCGGTTCCGGTACCACCACTTACGCAGAGAACATCGGGGTAATGGCCGCTACGCGCGTCTACTCTACCGCTGCCTACGTAGTGGCGGCAGTGATTGCGCTTGGTCTCTCTATGTTGCCTAAGTTTGGGCAGCTCATTGCGACTATTCCTCCGGGAGTACTCGGTGGTGCGGCCACCGTTCTCTACGGCATGATCGGTATGCTGGGCGTGCGAATTTGGGTGCAGAATCGGGTAGATTTCTCTGATCCAGTGAACCTCAATACGGCCGCTGTGGCAATGGTGCTCGCAATCGCTAACTACACCTTGCACTGGGGAGATATGGTATTCGAAGGAATTGCCCTCGGCTCTTTCGCTGCCATCATTATTTACCACACCATGCGAGCTATCGCGCGCTGGCGCGGCACTTCTATGGAAGCAGCTTCTCCGGCCTCTGCTCCGGCTGGTGCAGAACTAGAACCGGGCGCACTGCGCAGAGATTTTTCCACAGAAGAATAAGAAATAGAGGCATAGGGGAATAAAGCACAGAGGAATAAAGCAAAAAATTCTTAGTCTGCGCTATTCTTAACTGCGCCAGAGCTGCTCTTTAAGGTTCCACACAACCTGAGGGCGGCTCTGCCGCTTTTTGAAAGTCTTTTTCTTGCGGATTTTTATGCATGGAATCCCAGTTATTGCCAATTACTATATTTACTGAATCGAGTTTTTTCTCGTCACTTAGCTGAATAGTGGCATCAGGAAAGAAGGCACGCAAAGTATAGGCGGCAGCGAGATTCTTTTTTGTAGCAATCAGCAGTACCGGAGCAGTTACAGCTGGGCCTTCCCAGTTTCCTACTTCTGTCACTTGTATATCTTGATCTTGGAGGGCTTCAGCTACTTCTCCCGCCAAGCCACTTTCACTTCCGGCATTAAATACTTTGGCAGTTATTTCTGCTAGCTTCTTTTCCTGCATATTCTTCGGTGGGCAAGGAATCAGCTGCTGCGAAGAAGTTTCCTTAGCTAGGCCGTGGAAAGGAAAAGGAAGGACGCCCGTCCAAAAAAGAGTATTGAGGAAGAGCAGGCACACCATTACTGCACCTACTCGGGTAAATAGGCGTATTTGCCGCGCGGTGCGGTGCTGCTGATAAGCGGTGCGTTCGGATGAGGAAGGCTCAGTAGTTTTCACAGTTTCTAATCTATATCAGGAAAAGTAGTGAAGGTAGGTAGAAAGTGAGAATTAGCTTCTGGGGAGGGTGTATAGAAAATTCAGTATCTAGAAAGCAGCGCTAAAAAGTATGAATTTGCAGTACGGAAGTATGTGAACTCGCAGAGCTGAAAGAATCGACTACTTCTACGACTCCGCGCTCTCCGATAGCTTCTTGAATAAAGAATTTAAAAGTCCGCCCTTGAATTCCGGGAACTATGCTCTCTAGGTCGTAGAAATAACGAGAAACTACACAGATATTATCTTTCTCGAGATGTACTTCCATTCCCATGCGGCGCAAGGTGTTGGCTACATCAGCTTCTAGATTCGGGGAATCGCTCAGGCTGCCATAGTATTCTCCGCGTAGAAGCGCCTCTAGGAGAGCTTTTTCGTTGGGGCCACCGGTGGCGATAGAGGAATTTACTCTTTCAAAAAAAGGAAGCTGGCCGGTGGCGGCGCGGTAGATGAAGAGCGGGCGGCCTTTATTTCCGTCTCGCTGGAGACTGCGCTCAATGTATCCGTAGGAATTCAATTTTCGCAGTGCATTGCGTACCGAATTTGGGTGTACGTCGATAGTTTGGGCAATAGAGTTTATATCTGCCCAAGAATTGAGTTCTTGCAGATGCTGCAATATAGCTTGTTGAATATCAGAAAGTTGCACAATTGTATGATACTTAAAGTACTAAATTAATTTCAATAGTTTTAACAATTAACTTAATTTTAATTTGAGACCGAAAGTCCTAAATAAATTGACGAGACCCCCTTTTTGGTACAGAATAGTAGCGAAAGTCACTATATGCGGGCGGTAAAAGTTAGCTGCGGCATAGTTTGGCGCGCCAGGCAGGAGTGCCAAGGAGTGAAAAATTAAATATAAATTGTTATCGAGTTTTAGACACAAGATCACTGGTGATCACGATTAAATAAGTGTCTTGCTTTGTATCGCATTTATTAGGGGAGAAAATGAAAGCGAGATTTAGCCGTTTGCGGGAGGAGCGATTCACCCGAGCGATTTCTATGAAAGCTGCTGCTTTTTTGGGATGTATAGCCTTGTTAAGTTGTGGAATTTTTGCTACACAGGCACAAGCTGCTCCACCAGGTAACAATGCGGATGGTATATACCAGAGTCCGGAAGAAGATACCGTACTCACTTTCACTCCGGGCGCGCCGCAGGCGAAGACTATTGAATCTCCTGCCGAGAAAGATGCAAAGAACAGCATTTCCGGTACTGTGCTCTTTCGGCGCGGGGGTGCACTTAATGACGGAATAAAGTCGGCAGCTCGGCCAATACCGATGCAAGGCGTGCGCGTATATGCCCAATGGGTGGAAAAGCGCGGAGCTTCTCCTATTTACTGGGCCGTTACCGATGAAAACGGTGAATTTAATATCGCTATGCAGCCGGTGAATATGGCCAATGCAAAGAAGCTGGAATTTGATGCCAATCCGATGCTCGGCCAAGCTGAGAAAGTAAGAGTGTGGGCGGAGAACCCTGATAATAAGACCTATGCGGTGCTTTATAACTACACCATGGGCACTCTTTGGCCAAATGCACCGATTACGGATGTGGCGAATCGAGCAGATTGGAATCTCGTTACTAAGAAATTAACGAACGTACTTATCGCTTTCGGGGAAGCTCCTAAACCGGAGATAATGCATTTAGATAATCCAGCGGCCACGGAAGCGAAACAAGCAGGTGGATTTATTGAAGGCACAGTTTTCTGGAATCTAAATCGTTTGGTCAGCGGGGTATCTTGGTCGAATATTAATACGAAGAATTCTTCCGATATTCCGGCAAATTCAAAAGTCACTATTTCCTATCTTTCTGATTACGCTCTACAGCGCATTTATTCCGACGGCCCAGCTGCAATTGGTTTTGATGGCAAGATTCGCGCTTTGAAGTGGAATTCCGTCTGGGAAGCAAAGCTGCAAAATTGGATTAAGCGGGAAATGGCCAAAGAGGGCAAAGAAAAGTGGATAGCAGAGTCGGTAGCGGTGGAGAGTGATCCGGCTACTGGGAAGTATGTAGCCCAGTTCAAAGGTATTTGGGGCTTAGCTTGGGATACGAAAGCAAAAGTAGGCGGTTTGTGGACTCAAGAAGAAGTAAATCGTCTCCATACCTTGGCGCCGAGTGCAGATGCCGGATCTTGGGGAGCTACCCCCGTGGGCGAGCAGAAGCATATTAATGACGATTGGCTATTTATTTCTACCTCGCAAACTCCAGGAGTAGGAATTACCAGCCCTTGGCATATGAATGGCTATATGGGTAAATCTGTTTCTTGGGATGTGTGGAATATAAATCAAAGAAATCTGAGCTTCACGCCCGAATCAAGCGGTTTTGATGTCTATCCGTACGATATTACGGATAACTATGCACAGCCGGGTGATACTGCGCATACAGCTACCAGCGGTTTACCGATAAAAGCGGTAAATGGTTTGGAATATCAAATTGAGTGGACAGAGACCGAAACTGGTACCGTAGTGCAAACCTGTGATGTAGCAAGTGCAGATGGGGATGGAAAGCTTCCCTCTTGCGACTACAAAGTAGCGGATGACCTCGAGGGTACTACTTCTTATACGGCTACTCTTTACACTTATGCAGATGGTAAGCGTGGTTCTGCGCTAGCTGCGGATTCCTTTACTGCGGCAATTGCCAATACACCTGTTTACCAGCTGACGAAGGTCTCCCCCGGTAAATCTGCAGTATCGGGAGAGCCAGAATTTGCTGATGCCAAAGGTAGTACGGCTAATTCGGCAGAAGTAAAGAAGCAGGTAGTAAAGTACGAGCTGGCGGCGGCAGCGGCTGATGCAGTTGCTCCGGGCACGGCAAGTATTGATGCGGAGACGGGGAAAATCACTTTGCAGACTACAGCGGAACAGGCTGGCAAAGATCTCTTTATTCCGATGAAAGTTACCTTCAAAGACGGTAGCGTGCGTACCGGAAAAGCGCCGTTTACGGTATTGAAAGATACCGATGGAGATGGTCTGCCGGATCCGGATGATCCAGATAATCCGCAAACTGGAGAAGATTTTTGCCCCACGGTAGCTGGCCCAGATTTCAATGATGGCTGCCCGCTTCCGAAGTGGAATGACGGCGTCACGGATGTAAAGACTCCGATTGATCTGCCCAATGTGGGAGATAAAGGTCTAGTGGATTATCAAGGAAATCCGGTAGCAGGAAAAGTTACGAAACTTCCGGCCGGCGCTCAGATTGTGGTGAAGGGCAATGGTGAAGCGGAATTTGCCGCGGGCGCAGATGGAGTGAAAGATGCTCTGCGAGTGACTCCGAAGAATGCGAAAGACGGCGATAAGATTCTCCTCACTGTTAAAACTGCAGACAGCAAGCATGTAATTGACGATGCTGTGGTAGATATCTGGAACGACGAAGATGGAGATGGAGTACGGGATAAAGATGATGATTGCCCAGGTACTCCGGCAGGCACAAAGGTAAATGAGCGGGGTTGCCCGCTTCCAACTGCTGATAATGGCAAGACTACTGCTACTACTGGTAAGTTACCGAAGACGGGAGCTCCGGGAGCGGCTGGAGTATTTGCCTTGGCAGCTGCGCTAATGGGTGCCGGTATCGGGATGCGTTCTCGCCGAGCAGATTGATTTACTGCTACTAATGCGGAGTTAAAAACTCGGTAATTGATACGTGCGGCGGGCAGTTTCTCTAAGCTGCCCGCCGCACGCATATTATTTGTGTCTTTTTTGGACCCCTAGATAGTGTCCCTTCTCCGTTTTTTCTTGTGCCCCTTCTGTACCCCCTAGAGCCTTAAAATTGCCAAAAACTTACTCAATTTTACCTAAAGCGCCGCCGTCGTTTTTTGGCTTAAAATAAGCGAAAACCCCGCCAAATCAACGATTCAGCGGGGTGGCTGGCGGAGGATGGGGGATTCGAACCCTATCCCGCCTCCACCAGCTAAGATATAATAAACTTTTCTAAAAGTCCCCCTCTAGGGAGGTCTAATTTACAGCTTCGAGAGACTTTTATTTAACAGTTTGGATATGGGCAGGGGCGCTGTCGCTGTCCATTATATCGTCAAGACGATCTAGTGAAGCAGTCAGTAACGCATTACCTTCTTCAAAAAAGTCTTCGTTAAAATGTTTTTTCCAGAGGGGCATAAAGTCGTCTTCTAGCCAGTCTTCAAAAACTTCTTCGGTCGGTAGCTCGGTCCAGGCGTCGAGGTTTAACCAGGTTTTTGCTTCGTAGTCACTGATGAGATTTTCTAGATTTTCGATATGTTCGTTGCGGTTTGTCATTTTCTTTCCTTTTCCTTTGGTGTTAGGGGGAAGTTGTTTTCTTCCTTATGTCTATAAGTGTATGTGACATCATGTAACATTGCAAGAGGATAATGCATATATTCTAGTGAAGTAGGTCACATTAACGTTCTTCAACCACGTACTCAACCCGCACCATATATCCGAGCGCGGTAAGCCTAGCGCAAAGCGTAGCAACTTTAGCACTATGCTCACTCCAAGACATTAATTTCGCGTCTTCTCCCATGCCACGTCGATACGAAGAAGCAGAGCGATAGATAGAAAGCACTATCTCTTCTGGCTCCCCACTATCTGTTTCTCCGATAAAAGCTTCTGTCTGATCTATACAGTCTTCGATTTCATCTATCCTATCTAGATAAAGTTTTTCGATTTGTGCGGCAGCCTCGGGCGGGATAGGCCAGTAACCGTTCTCCCATCTAGTAATCGTCCTCCGGTCTTTATAGCCTAGCCTTTCGACTAAATCTTCCTGGCCTATTCCAAGAAATTGCCTGTAGGCACGTAATGTAGCTCCATCCATTCACTTACTCCTCTACTATTTGGATTTTTTGAGAATCTTGCGCGATATCCGCCTTAAAGGTTTCTACCTTTTGAGCTAAAAGCTCGTTAGTTTCGCCTGCTTCCCATGCGGGGATAAATTCGCGGTAAAGCCAAGTAACGAAAGCTTCTTCAGTCGGTAGAATAGTCCAAGTTTTTAGGTCGTCGAAATAATCTTCGAGTTCTTCATCTTCGAAAGCAGTTCTTAAATCATCTAGATGTATGTAGCGCTCTTTTACGATTGTCCAAGATTCTTTAATATCGGCTTTTACTTCTGCCTTAGTCCAGCCTAGTCGGTAGAAGTGTGGAAACTCTTGCGAATTATTAGTACCAGCTATAGCAAGTATCCCGTCCTCATCATAGAGGTATGTGGTGTAGGTGGTGATTCCTTCGGAGCGGTCGAAGTCCGGCACTATTTCGTAAATATCGCCGTTGTCGATGAATTTTTTATTGATGTGTACAAGCATTTTCTTTCCTTTTCCTTTGGTGTTAGGGGGAAGTTGTTTTCTTCCTTGTGCATATAAGTATATGCGACATCATGTAACATTGCAAGAGAATAACGCACACACTTTAGTGAAGTAGGTCACATAGTGTTTTAAGCATAAAAATAGTGCCCTACTAGCCACACCTATAGAAGGCGCAGCCAGTAGGGCACAAAAATTTTATTCAGCTAAATGCTTCGGCTCACGCTCTAGGCTAGCCATTTCTAGCTCTGCTAGGTTATCGCTGATGGTAGGAATAAAATCGGGTGCTACACTTTCCGGCTCTCCGGCAGTAGTTTTCATATCATACAAACCAGCAGCAGAAAGACCCAGAATAATGCCTTGCACGGCTGCTTGATACCAGCCGAAACTGCCAAGCGCGTACTGTGCTATAGCCAGCCCTACACCAAGCAACACAGCCAATAAGGCTGCCCATTTACCTTTCACACCAAGCGACTTACCCAAATTAACCAACGCCAACACAGCAGGGATAGAAGCTAAAGAAACAATAGTAGTACTCATACTCTATGCTCCCTTCCGTACCTGCTCACAGCGTGCCTGCAACACGGCAGCGTGAGCTTCAGTAACTTCCGCCCACGAAGGCGTATCAAACGCTATCGCAAGAGGATTATTATACGAGGCTAGGAACTTGTTTCCGTTAGAATGAGCTGCCCAGAACCCGCTAGAAGTGTTGAGGATAGCGCATTTCACGCTACCATCGCTAGCTTTCCAATAAATACCAACATTTCGCATTTTTTTCTTCCTTCTATCTTCCCCACCCGCACCAGTGTTTTGTGTAGGTGTAGACTTTCCGTTTCTTATTTCTTCCGCCCGTTTATCGAGCCAACCGAGCTTCGATTCCCACCGACCCGGACAAGCAGTATTGAAAAACCGTTTATGCGGTGAGAGAGGCAAATAGCCGNTTTACAGCTTCGAGAGACTTTTATTTAACAGTTTGGATATGGGCAGGGGCGCTGTCGCTGTCCATTATATCGTCAAGACGATCTAGTGAAGCAGTCAGTAACGCATTACCTTCTTCAAAAAAGTCTTCGTTAAAATGTTTTTTCCAGAGGGGCATAAAGTCGTCTTCTAGCCAGTCTTCAAAAACTTCTTCGGTCGGTAGCTCGGTCCAGGCGTCGAGGTTTAACCAGGTTTTTGCTTCGTAGTCACTGATGAGATTTTCTAGATTTTCGATATGTTCGTTGCGGTTTGTCATTTTCTTTCCTTTTCCTTTGGTGTTAGGGGGAAGTTGTTTTCTTCCTTATGTCTATAAGTGTATGTGACATCATGTAACATTGCAAGAGGATAATGCATATATTCTAGTGAAGTAGGTCACATTAACGTTCTTCAACCACGTACTCAACCCGCACCATATATCCGAGCGCGGTAAGCCTAGCGCAAAGCGTAGCAACTTTAGCACTATGCTCACTCCAAGACATTAATTTCGCGTCTTCTCCCATGCCACGTCGATACGAAGAAGCAGAGCGATAGATAGAAAGCACTATCTCTTCTGGCTCCCCACTATCTGTTTCTCCGATAAAAGCTTCTGTCTGATCTATACAGTCTTCGATTTCATCTATCCTATCTAGATAAAGTTTTTCGATTTGTGCGGCAGCCTCGGGCGGGATAGGCCAGTAACCGTTCTCCCATCTAGTAATCGTCCTCCGGTCTTTATAGCCTAGCCTTTCGACTAAATCTTCCTGGCCTATTCCAAGAAATTGCCTGTAGGCACGTAATGTAGCTCCATCCATTCACTTACTCCTCTACTATTTGGATTTTTTGAGAATCTTGCGCGATATCCGCCTTAAAGGTTTCTACCTTTTGAGCTAAAAGCTCGTTAGTTTCGCCTGCTTCCCATGCGGGGATAAATTCGCGGTAAAGCCAAGTAACGAAAGCTTCTTCAGTCGGTAGAATAGTCCAAGTTTTTAGGTCGTCGAAATAATCTTCGAGTTCTTCATCTTCGAAAGCAGTTCTTAAATCATCTAGATGTATGTAGCGCTCTTTTACGATTGTCCAAGATTCTTTAATATCGGCTTTTACTTCTGCCTTAGTCCAGCCTAGTCGGTAGAAGTGTGGAAACTCTTGCGAATTATTAGTACCAGCTATAGCAAGTATCCCGTCCTCATCATAGAGGTATGTGGTGTAGGTGGTGATTCCTTCGGAGCGGTCGAAGTCCGGCACTATTTCGTAAATATCGCCGTTGTCGATGAATTTTTTATTGATGTGTACAAGCATTTTCTTTCCTTTTCCTTTGGTGTTAGGGGGAAGTTGTTTTCTTCCTTGTGCATATAAGTATATGCGACATCATGTAACATTGCAAGAGAATAACGCACACACTTTAGTGAAGTAGGTCACATAGTGTTTTAAGCATAAAAATAGTGCCCTACTAGCCACACCTATAGAAGGCGCAGCCAGTAGGGCACAAAAATTTTATTCAGCTAAATGCTTCGGCTCACGCTCTAGGCTAGCCATTTCTAGCTCTGCTAGGTTATCGCTGATGGTAGGAATAAAATCGGGTGCTACACTTTCCGGCTCTCCGGCAGTAGTTTTCATATCATACAAACCAGCAGCAGAAAGACCCAGAATAATGCCTTGCACGGCTGCTTGATACCAGCCGAAACTGCCAAGCGCGTACTGTGCTATAGCCAGCCCTACACCAAGCAACACAGCCAATAAGGCTGCCCATTTACCTTTCACACCAAGCGACTTACCCAAATTAACCAACGCCAACACAGCAGGGATAGAAGCTAAAGAAACAATAGTAGTACTCATACTCTATGCTCCCTTCCGTACCTGCTCACAGCGTGCCTGCAACACGGCAGCGTGAGCTTCAGTAACTTCCGCCCACGAAGGCGTATCAAACGCTATCGCAAGAGGATTATTATACGAGGCTAGGAACTTGTTTCCGTTAGAATGAGCTGCCCAGAACCCGCTAGAAGTGTTGAGGATAGCGCATTTCACGCTACCATCGCTAGCTTTCCAATAAATACCAACATTTCGCATTTTTTTCTTCCTTCTATCTTCCCCACCCGCACCAGTGTTTTGTGTAGGTGTAGACTTTCCGTTTCTTATTTCTTCCGCCCGTTTATCGAGCCAACCGAGCTTCGATTCCCACCGACCCGGACAAGCAGTATTGAAAAACCGTTTATGCGGTGAGAGAGGCAAATAGCCGTAAGTTTTCCGTAAATCAGCTATTAGTTCCGCCACCGTTTCCATATCCGCTCTAGAACATTCTGGACGGCACTCAATACCTATCTGGCGCAAGTTTGCTGCCCAAGTCCCGGCATGATAGGCAGTATTTTCCGGCGAAATAATACAAGTTACGCGCCCGCCCGATACAACATAATGCGCGGAAGTTTTTCCGCCTGGACGGCAGAGAAAGCGTATTACATCGTCATGGTATTGCCCGTCATAGCCCCAATGGTGAATAGTTATACCTTGGATACGGTTGCCTTCCCGGCCAGGCTCATAGTTCGGTGAATCGTACTGCGTTTCATACCTATACGCCATAAACACCCTCCTTTCGGGTATTAAAAAAGCCACCCCCTAGAGGAGCGGCAATAAACATATTTTCTAATAGCTAGTTTTGGTGAGAAATCGTAGACGTGAGACTATCCATTTTTTGCCCGATACTCTCCACCTGCGCAGAAATCTGGCTCTGACCAGCCTTTAACTCTTTAATCTCCCTATCGTGCCCATCCACACGTGAGGTTAACAGCCCGCGTATTTCGTGCGTGGATTCTCGCTCTGATTCCCGATATTTTCGCTCCGCCTTAAACGCCTCAACCAACCATTCCACCTGGTCTTTCAGGCTCCCGCCATGATCTGGGGAGAGTTCCTGCATGGTTTGTTTCGAGCGTTTCAGTAGGGCTGCGAGCGCGGTAATAATCGCTGCGATGCCTACGCCGCCGCCGAGTGCAATAATTACTTCTGTCATAGTTTTTATATTCCTCTCGATTCGGTCTGTACTTCAGCGTCCGTCTTTGTAGGCGGATTGAGTATAGCCAGCACAGCAGTCTTAATCATCGCGTCGGATATGACGTTTTCGTCGTATCCTAGCCGGGAATGATACGGCTGGGTTGTTTTAGTTTTTTCCCATTTTTTTACGATTTCTTCACTCGAAGCAAGCTTTAGCCCCTGCCGAAAATACCAGGACTCGGGAGCCTCACCAGTATCTAAGTAGGCTGTAAGAGCAACAAAAACACGATTTCTGAAGTCTATATTTTCGTATATTTCATAGGCGGTCGCGTAGGCCATAGGTTTTCCTTTCGTTAGGATTGTTTGACGAGCTGCCACTGCAGGGATTCAATAGCAGGAGCATTATGCTTGTAATTCAATAAGCGCACTTGTGTATTGTTTCCGGTGGGTTGCCCTGTTTGGGCTAGTGTGAAGCCGCCTGTTTTCAAAATACTGTAGGCGAAGCCGTACCCGGCGGGAGGCTTGTATGGCAGGGGCATATATAGGGTGGTTGCTACCCAGTCGGAGCCGGAGTATCCCCACCGGTATGATGGGCAGGGTTGGATGCCGCTAGCTTGGTACCAGTGGCCTTGAATACGCAAAGAATTCTCTGGTATGACCTGCCCTGTTGGTGTTTTTACTCCAATAATGCAGGCTTTCCGGGCAGAAATATGGATGCGTACCCTATCTCCTACCTGGAGGGGGCAAAGCACATCCGGGTCAGTTAAGAGCGGTTTATTGTCGCCGTCGACTTGTACGGCTAGAGGGGTCAGGGCGGTTACTGTTCCCCACCGCCACGCATCCTGCTCCACCGGAGGTTTCAATAGTGTTGTGAGTGGGTTGTTGTCTAGCATTTTTTATACTCCTACCTGCCTAGATGTAACCTGCAGTAGCGCGCCGGGGGTGCAGTCGAGGCTCAAATTTTCTACCACCTCTAGGCCATCGTTCTCACCTCGCACCACAGCGTTTAGATCCAGTGGCGTGTAGAGCATTTCGCGCTTATATACTTTCCCGCTCACCCCGGTCTGTAAAAGCCGCTGTGCGTAAGCGTCCAGTACTGCCTGCGAAGTAACCTCAACATTCTGTTCGCTACGGGTTATCCAGCGGTGTTGCCGCTGATACGAGTAAGGCGATTCAGGGTTCTCGTTTCTTGCTATCGCTATCATGCCCGGCTTATCCCCTGTAGAAGTGGAGTGGCAAATAACCTCATTAGGTCGCAGTATTTCTTCATCCCACGCTAACCCCGGAAGATGCCTTTTATGCAGCTCGTTATCTTTGAAAGTGTAGACAACCGGGCGTCTTTCCGGTGGCGCATACTTGCTACACCGGAGCCGGCCTAAACTATCGGTGTAGATGGCGAAAAAGCCGCCCGCCCGTAGCAGCTCATTCACTATTTTTAGTCTAGTGGTGCCCGGTTCGAAAGTGAGTGGAGAGCGCAGCCGTTCCATCCCTGCATCCGGGTCAACAATCACCTGCAAGGCAGCAACCTCACTGCACAACTGTTGGACTTGTGCTATGACGTCGGTGCCGGCTGGGATAGTGAGGGTTTGTGCGGTTGCAGAATCAGCAAGGAAAGAAGTCAAGTCATAAAACTGTAGCTGCTGGGTGGTGTCGTTTTCGCTTCCCCCATCCTGATTTTTTGTACTGGTTACTGCGAAAACACCTAGCGAAGAAACCACCGGAGCCTCCGGGTTTGTTAGGTCTACGCGTTTTACTTGTATCCGGTAGTCATTCCAAGCAGTAGAGGTAATACTGGTTTCGGTTATGGTTGTTTCGCCTGACCAGCGGATTTGCGCGTTCACGTTTCCGGTTATTCGTCCGCCGGTAGCCGCTAGTTTCCGGATAGGCTGCAAATATAAATCGAGCAACCAAAATTCATAATCCTCCACCAACACGCTCATTTTTATTGCTCCTCGTTTTTAGTTTCAGTGTGGGTAAGCGACACAGTGTATCCGCCCCAGATTTCCCGAACATACGAAACATCAGAAACCACACCAAAACGCACCTGATCGTCTACCGTCCGGAGAGCAACCACCCCCGGATATGCCGCTAAAGCGCGGATAGCTTCAAGCTGTTTTTGTACATCTGGTTCGGAGGTTTTTTGCGGAATCAACATACCCCGCAACTGCTGTACACGTGAGTGTGCTTTGCCGCGCACCACCGTCGGCAGGCTATCTCCAGCCAGTACGTAGGTTTTATCTGTATAGAACCCGTGCCTAGTATCCATGCTTGGGTTGTAGCGTAGCTGGCTGAAAGACTGCCAGCCTGCACCCCAATTGAAGAAAATACCCTTCAACGGGCATTCCTCTAGCTCTAAAGGTGTAGAGAAAGACCGGGTAGATAGCTGCCGACTCACTGCCACCGCCCGATATTTCACCGACCCCATAGTAGGGGGAAGATAATCGGTGAAAATGTTTGCTTCCTGCCCGGCAGTTAGAGACCCTACTGTTATCCAGCCTTTCGTACTGTCCCAGCGTTGGATAAGATTCTCATCCACACTGACGCCCCCAGCCGGATTAACTACTTTAAGGTTTATGGAGGCGTTTTCACTCCAGGAAGCAGTAAGCGACGGTATCAGGGGTGCTGCGTATTCTACCGTGAAAGTCGAAGTAGCGGGGATGGAGTCTACGCGGGAAGAAATAACCGCCTCTAGGTTTACCGTGGTTTTGTTGGGTAGGTCGGTGATTTCCCACTTTATCGCCGGCGTACCATAGCCCGAACCAGTTTTAGCAAACTTCCCATCACTACTTTTTGCTTCTATTTTCCACCGTGCCGGCTCATCCACATCCGAAAGCAAAACCACCATCGTGGAAGCTTTATCTATTTTACTTCCCTGCCCCGGATACAAAATACGCAGCGAAGGCCGGTCAACAATCTCTAAAACCTGCAAAGGAGAATAAGGCGAAAACGTCTCATGCCCGCCCTGCGTGCAAACCTGCCATTCTAACCGTGTGCCATCTGTGAAGCTTTTATTTAAAACGTAGCTACTGCTAGAGGTCTGCTGGTTTATGGCTGTCCAGGTGCCGCCGTTAGTGCGGTACCGGATAGAAAAACGCCGCTGCTCCGTACCGTCTACCGGTTGGTGTGACCATTCGAATTTTACCGGCTCACCCGCCGGGTAATACCCGCCCGTAGGCGCAACAACCAACGGAGCATTCGGGGCAGCCAGTAAAAGCACACTGTTAGATTCGGCCAGTTCGGATTTCAGCCCGTTCTCGGTTATAGCCTGAATCTGATACTTATGCGGCTTGGTCGGGGTAGGGGCTTGGATAAGCCAGTTGGTGGCGCTAGCAGGAATATCTCCCGCTATCAGAGTGCTGCCTTCAAAAATACTGTAGGAAAGCGCCGTATTGTTGTTAGGATTCCGCCACGATAGCTCAATATCGCTACCGGATCTAGTGGCCTGCACGTTAGCCGGGGCAAACGGAGCTGTGTCCACCCAGTTCGACATGGTAGCGCCGAATAGTTTCAGGTTTTGTGCGTTCACCTGGAAAACAGTGTACTGATAGCGCTCGCCCGGCAGTACGCCGGTGTCGGTGATGCTGTAGCTGGCAGCGGTGGCGGGTGCTACTACCCGGAAGCCTTCCCAGGCACCATTTTCTTTCCGCCGGTCGATATTGAAATGCCCAACCTGCACCCCGCCTGTAGTGTTCCGGTTCCACGATAGGACGACGCGCCCGTCGGCATATTTCGCGGTAACGTTAGTAGGCCCGGGCATGTTGCTAGGTGCCCTGGGTGCGACTTTAAAGGTTACTTCTGCGCCTGGCACACTGTAATGGAAACCGGAGATGGAGGCGGTTATCCGGCCGCCGGATTCTACACCGGCCTGGCGGGTAAATTTTTTGTCTTCCACCCACAGCCGTTGCACATCCCCGCCAGCCACCACCGGAGTAGAGCCATTAAAAGTAAAACTGCCGGATACGTGTGTCTGCACCGAAGCGTTCCATGTAGCCGAAGTCTTCTGCAAAAAAACTTCGCCCCGCCACACTTCCTCAGTAGCCGACTGCGACAGGCGCGTAGCCTGCACACCAAGACGATACGCGCCATTAGCGGCACCCCACACTATAGCCATTCTCTACACTCCCATCATTCTTGAATACCTACCAATATTCCCAGCCAGCCCGTCAGCTGCACGCACACCCGGATGGGCAGCGATACGCCCATCAACTAGTTCAAAAAAGCCTTCCTCAGAAAGCCGCAACTGGCCTTGCACTACTGCTCCTTCGAAAGACGGCGCAGCCACCTGCACGGTAGGGGGAAGATTTTTCCGAGCTGAAACATATCCTCCTGCCGCGAATTTCGGCACCGCCATGCTATTAAGCTGATGGAAAAGTTCTGTACCGTATTTTTGAACCGCGGCCGCCCTGATTACGTATTCCCCATCAGATAGGCGAGCAGGGATAGAATCTGAAGTGCTAGTGCCAGGGCCCTTTATAAGCCCACCAGTCGCATGACCACCACTACTACCGCCAAAAATGCGGGTAATCGTTTCATGAATATTCTGGAAAATATCATGCACATGCTTAGATTTTGTTACTTTCCCATCCACGCTCTCCATCTGCTTCTTCAGCCCAGTAATGTCGTTAGATGCCTTCCATTTATCAAAATCAGCTTTAGTGCGCACCGTGTCAGGGATAAGCCCATAATTAGCAGCTAAAGCAACCGCTTCATCACCAGTCAAACCCATCTGAGTAGCCGTATTAATAAAATCTTGCGCTACCGAATGAGTTTTAGCTGCCAGTTCGTCAGTTGCGCCATTCTGGGCATAGTAGGTTTGGACAACTTTTTGAGAATCTTTCGCTAAATCAATCAACGACTGTTGATTTTCTCTTTGCGCTTTCGTCCCTTCCGCGCTAGCACCCACACCAGCATTAAGAGCTTCATTAATTTTCTCTAAACTATCTTTATATTTGATAGCTGCTTCGTCTGCGCTCAAATTTATTCCGGCGGCTTCAGCGAGCTGTTCTAAATATTTTCCTAAATCTTCTGCCGCCCCGGCAGCCGAGTCACCTACCTGATCTAGACCGTCAGCATTCGCAGTTGATGCGTCTGCCATTTCTCCCGCCGCGGTAGTTGCTTCACCGTAAGAATCCCGCATATATCCGAGAGCAGTATTCGAATCTAGAATTTTTTGCCGCTCTTCCGACATCGCCTTATTTTTTTCATCTACCGCATCAGCCCAGCCTGTACTATAACGCTGCGCCTGCATGGTACTAGTGTTGTATTTATTCAATTCTGCGTTAGTTTGATTTACCTGGTCGCGTAGCTGGTGTACGGTTTCGATAGCGTTTTTATCTCCAGCTATGGCTTTCCAAAAATCTGACGCGTGCCCGCCAGCTTTCTCATAAGATTTAGCCATTTTTTGTAAATCTTCATCCGCCGCTAAAGCCTGCAGACTCTGGTCAGTTATCGCGCCCGTGGTTTGGTCAAGGGTGGAACCGAGTTCTTCTTGGGCTTGTTTTGTTTCAGCGGTTTTCCCTGAAAGATACGAAAACGCCGTCCCTAACGCCACTATGGCTAAACCTATACCGCTACTAATGAGGGCGCCTTTAGCGCTTTTCCCTAGCATGGATATAGCTCTAGAAATGAAAGGAATATCAGCAGCTTTCAAAGCCCTGAAAGCACTCACAGTTTCCATTACTCGCGGGGCTAAAAGTAGGAAACCGCCCGTAGCTAAAGTCATTACGCCACCTAGACTGGTGAGGGCTCCTACTACTCCTTGAATAGGGCCTGGAAGTTTAGCCATAAAACCGGCCATGTCTGCCAGGAAACTCACGATAGGGCCCACAATCGGCAGAATGATTGACCCTATCGAAATGCCCATATCAGTGAGGTTGTTTTTCAAAACTTCAACACGGGAAGCCACCGTCTTATAGCGTTGTTCTGCTTCGTTTCCTAACGCGGCCCCTTCTTTGAAAGCCTGATTGCCCATACTCATAGCTTTAGAGAAAAGGTCAGCTGCGGAAGCGGAAGACCGCAATGCATTCCCTACCCGCACATCCGTCATACCAAGATCTTGAAGTATCGGCTGGATAGACTGACCAGATTTAGATATTTTCCCTAAACCTTGCACAAAAGAAGTGATAGCCCCGCCCGCATTTTTCTTAAACGCTGCCTGGAATTCTTTTGTAGTCATTCCTGCGGTTTTAGCGAAAACCTCCAGCTTAGAATTTCCGGTATCTACCGAGTTTCGCATTTCTATCATGACGCGAGAAAATGCGGTACCGCCAGCTTCCGCCTCAATACCCACCGAAGACAAGGCCGTCGCAATACCAAAAACGTCCCCTTCAGTAAGCCCAGCCTGTTTCCCTGCCGAAGCGAGCCGCATCGACATATCAGCAATCTCCCGCTCCGTCGTAGCAAAATTATTACCTAAAGCCACAATAGAAGAACCCAAGTTAGGGAATTTGTCTTGCGAAGTACCCATAATATTGGCGAATCTGGCAAGCGTGGTAGCTGCTTCTTCTGCGGAAAGATTAGTGGATTCGCCCATGTCAATCATGGTGCGGGTGAAAGAAGCAATGTTTTCTTTCTGTATCCCTAGCTGGCCGGCCGCTTCCGCAACACCCGCTATTTCTTTATGAGAAGCCGGCAACGTCCGCGCCATCTCCCGCAACTCACCATTCAACTTCGCATAATCTTCATCCGTACCATCAACAGTTTTCTTTACACCAGCGAACGCCGACTGCCAATCTACTGCCGCTTTAGCCGCGGCACCTAAACTTCCCACCGCAGCCAAACCAAACCCGGTAAGAGCCGCACCCGCAGCAGTCCACTGTGCCCGCTGATACTCCATTGACTGCGCCATACGGCCCAAACCTGTTGAAGCGACTTGTTTAGTTTTATCTGCTTTTTTCACTAAATCGTCTAGAGAAGTTTCCGCAGAGCGCACCTGTGCCTTAAAATCGGCAACATTAGCCCGCATAGTTACTGAAATAGTTTTATTACTACTCATTTTTGTGAAAACTCCTCAAAAAAAATGTGGCAACCTTTTTATCTGCGCCAGTTTGGATCTAGCCGCACTCCAATTTTTAGCCCCGGCTCCGGGTCTTTAACATCTTTCATATAGCGTTCTTTAGCTGCGCAACTACAGCAAATAATCGTGTCGTCTACTTCGAACCAGCCGTCCAGGTCGGCGTCGAAAGCTAGCCGGGCGGGTTGGCGGCAATCCGGGCAAAGACTCTGTTCAAAAATCTGTAATGCACAGGTTAGAAGCCTATCTAGGGTAGTCCAGCCGCTAGATTCTGGCTCTAAACCCAGAAACACGGTAGGGCGCACGCCCCAATTTTTTGCGCTCTGTAACTCCAAAAGAATTCCTCTATTTTTTGGTAGTCCGAGAGCGCTTGCTAAAAAACTGGTAGGCCGTCTATTTCTAGTTTTTGTAGTTCTGCCCAGGCTTTCACGAGTTCGGAAATTTGTACCGGCATGACGGTAGAAAGATGCACCAGGTCATCCCCGGTGAGGCCTTTCGGCTCTACAATCTGGGCAGCTATAAGATGGAGAGTTTTTTCTTTCTCCCCTAAAACGCCATGTTCGGTTTTAATTTTTTGTAAAAAGACAGCCTGTTCGTCTTTAGAAGCTTCCTCAATCTTTATATCCAGATAGGAAGCTAAATATTCTTTTTGAAGCTTTTCTAGCTTTTCTGTACAGGTTTTAACCCCTGCCGCGTCTCCACGTTGCATAGCTTCCATAGCCTGGTTGCGGATTAACGCGATTTTGTAGTTTAGATCTCCGCGTGAATATAGGCGTACCGTGGTGGAGTTTCTGCGGGCAGTAGCGAGGAAAGCTTGAAAATCAAAATTTTCTAACTCTTCATCTATTTCTATTTTCTTTTCCCGCTCAGTTTTCCCTAAATCTTCACTAACCGGGCTAGTTTCACTTATGGAGAGTTCATCTTCAAGGCTCATAAAACTTTTTCTTTCTACAAAAAAACGACACAAACAGAAAAAGGGGGTGGAGAGAAGTGGGAATAGAGTTTTTTGAAAGGAAAAGGAACAGAAAGGTTTCAAAAAAAAGCTATCCCACTTCTCTCACGCTTTTTTAGCTTGCTACTTTCACGTTTTCCCAAGCTGCACCTACAGCAAGCGGAATAACGCGCTTAATATAGCCAGCGAAACGGTCTTGCGGCTTCTGCGGGTCATCAGTAGTAACCTCATATACAGAAACCTCATCCCCGGCAGCCCATTCTTTAGACTCGAGCGGGCCTTCCCGCTCCACGAGCCACACCTGGGTGCCTTTTTCTTTCAAAGCTTCCCAAGCGAAATCATCTTCCTGACTAGCCACACCAGCATCGTCAAGATAGCGGAAGACCGAGAGATTCCCTGAGTAGGTGGAAAGCCCGAATGCTTGACCTTCTCCACGGTTACAGAGCTCAGTTTCGGTAATCGTGTTAGATCCGGCTGCGCCGAGTTGGTAGTCGGATTTCATGATTCGGCAGGAAATCTTTTTCCCTGCTTTTAGTTCTTGAACTGTGGGCGCATCCGGTTTAGCCGGCTTGACGGTTAAAAGCGTTAATAGTATTCGCCCGTCCGCGATAGTTTTAGGCATTATTTTTCTCCTTCAGATTGGTTTTTTGTTTTCCCTTTACCGGTAGTTTTTCCGGTACGGGCGTGAGCTTTTCACCATCTAGGGTGGTGAATTCTTTTCCAAGAATCGGATGGTCTACCCAATGCGAGGGTATCCATTGCCGTTCTCCGCGGCTATTTAAAACTTGGATTTTCATTTTTCTTCTTTCTGTGTGTAGAGAATGTAGATATCATCTGCGAAAACTGGGTACCCGCCACGTCCAGGAATATAGGCACTCTCATCCACTATTAGTGGCGTGGTGTCAGTGAGAATAAAATCGTGCACACCATAGCCGGTGCGGTAAGTTTTCCTATCTAGCCCAGCACGGAGCCGAGACTGGATAGCCTGGATAGATTCTTTATCTTCACCGACTATCCGGAGTCTTAGCTCTATCTGGGTGGTGTCCCGGCCGAGGATGGTTTCTTCATCGGAGCGGGCTCCGAGCCCGGTGAGGATTAGAACATAGGGAAGGTCTTTTTCAAACTGGGCTCCCGCAGCACTACCCTCAAAAATAAGGACAGTGGCAGGTAGCAGGTTACGGATTATTTTTTTCATTTGATTATGATTTCTTCCGCTATTTTTTCTAACTCCCGGATAAAATTCGGGGCTTCTTCCTCACCGGCTTTTACCGGGTCACGCACAGTACCTCCACCACGGGAAGTACCAAAATAAGCCACATTCGCTAACGCACCACGCGGCTTGTCTGGCCCTATCTCCACCTCGACTATTTTGTCTTCAAGAGTAAGGTCATAGCTTATAGTGTTAGCTATATGCCGGAAGCCTCTATCGGAAGATTGCCGTAAATCTTCCTGCATCGACTTTTTAACATTCACGCCCGCTTTCCGCACCACCGGCACAACCCAGCGGGCTAAACGCTCATCGACACGGCCTAAATCATGCGCAAATTTCCGCACTTCCCGCATATCAATATCCATCTCCGCCATAAGCAGCCCTCACCTCCTCAACCGGAACACGTAAAGCCGTCACATGCGTCTTCTGCCTAGCAGCCTGACGTACACTAAACTTTCGCCCAGCCATACCACCAAAACGGTCAGATAAAATCTCGACAATGTCTCCCGGCCACAAATCCGGGGCAGACACCGGAATATGCAGCATGAGACCCGTGTAAGGAAACACAGAGCCAGCTACTTCTACTTTTTCACTAGACTGCACCGGCGCAATTTTCCCAACACCAACCCACACACTCTGTAACTCCGGCACCATTTTCAAACTGTCCGGGTTGAGCTTTTTCTCTCGTCCTGGACGCAACACTTGCAGTCGCATACTATAAGCACGCTCTGCCTGTTTTTTTGCCTGCCAACTAATCCGCCGCACCAAAAACCACCCCCTAGTTTTGATACCAAGGAAACCGGTTAACACTACGGAAAGGCACATACCCGGTAGAAGTACTAGGCTGTAAGTCTTCACGTGCTACCGATATAGAACCGATTCCGGTAGAGGAAACGCCTATCCGAGAAAGGGAAGCTTTCTCACTACCAGTAAGATAGAAACCCATTTCTCGGATAGGCGCATTGGAGCCTGACCAATCATCCGCAGATTCGGATGAATAACCGCCCGGATTCGTGTACCCGCGGGAAGCGCATGCGATAGTCACGTTTTGCACCACTACAGGTATTTTCCCGGTGGGGAAAGTTTTACCAGCAAGCTCCATCTCAACCAGCCCAGCAGCTTGGCGTAAACACCATTCTGCCCGCTTCACATCGACGGCTTCACTTATTTCCTCACCTACAAAATCACCTAGATCTTGCACAGTGAGGCCAAAAAATTCACCCATGTTATTCATCCTCTTTTTCTACAAAAATCCCCTTTTTAGGCTGCTGCTAGTTTGAACGCCACCGCACGGTCAGCATCCAAAGTTGCCGCACCGTAGAAAGTGTCAATAACAGAACGGTCTACGAAATAATCCGGATCATAATCCTGTATCCAACGGAGCGAGAAACCGTCTTGAGCTACTATAGAGCCTTTCGCGGCACCCTGCGGGATAGCGGTAGTGCGGGTAACAAAAGTGAAAGCGTCCCGCTCGTAAGCGATAGCTTTATCTGCCGGGAGAGACGCATCAGCCACGATCGTGAAGCCGAACAGGTTTCCGATAATTGCTCGACGTAAAGCGTCCCCGCCGTCACCAGCTTCATTAATCTTCTGCAGCTGCGGAACAGAAAGCAGCAGAGCTTCCACATCTGCGCCAATAGCTAAATACCGGTTAGCGGCCGGCACTTTACGCTTATTAAGCACGGCACGAGCAGCAATAATCGACTTCAAAACGTTAGAGCCATCCTGCTTAATATCCTCAATCGGCTTCTTTTTATCATTCTGAATAGCCACCATTTGCGCAATAAGCGGGGTGGGGAGCTTATCTACCACGGATTCAGCCTGTGGACGCAGCACTTGCGTAGCTAAATCTTGAATGGTGAAAGTGCCTTCAAAGTCGTTAATTTTTACCGCATTATAGAGCTGGTCTTCCAGCTTCACGGCAACAAACGGTTCGCTTAGATCGTTGTATCCGATAGCTTCACCGGCGTCCCGGTTTGCTTTCGTATATACTTTCGCTTCACCAGCACTAATAGGCTTTTTCACATCGATGGTTGCGCCACGGCCAGGAATCATTTCTTGAGAATAATTCTGGTTTACGGTACGCGGCAGAATGCTCAAGTACCGCAGGGCGGTTAAAGAAGCCAGGGCGGCTTCTTTCGGGGTGTAAAGGCTGTTTGCCATAATATTTTCTCCTTAAAATGTTAAAAGCCGCTTTTTAAGCGGCTTAAAGAATAGTTTTTTAGTTACCGAACATTAGTTTCGTTAGCTCTTCAACAGTTGTTTCTTTATCTTGCCCGGTGTTTTTGGTTTTTCCGTCTAACGGGCGAGGCCGGGAAGAAACACTCGTATGGTTGCGGGGAATAAGCTTGAGAAGCTTTTCCGCATCCGCTAGCATTTCTTCTTTACTTCCCCCGTTGAGGCGTGTAGCAAGTTCTAGCGGAAGCGCGGTTTCTAGTGCGACTTCCATTTGCAGATTTTTCTGCATTGCTGTTTCGTAGAGCTGTTTATATTCGGAGAGGTCTTTTACCTGCTTTTCTGCCTCCTTAGCGCGGGCACGCAGATTACGGTTCTCTGAATTCTTTTTACTGATAACTGCACGAGCTTTCTCCACATCCCAGCTAGATTCAACATCTGCGCCAGCTTCAGTATCAGCTTCTGGGCTGGTTTCTTGCTCGATCGTGTTTTCTTTTTCCTCCAAGGGAATATTTTCCGCTTCCATTTCTGTCGCGGTAGCGTTTTGTTCGGTATCCATAAGGTTGCCTCCTAAAGGGCATAAGGTTTTTTCGTATAAAAATATCCACCCCTGAAAAGAGGGGTGGATAAAATAAAACCAGCACAAACCAAAACTGTTTTTAGTTCGTGCTGGTTAAAAGTTTTTAATGGCTTCTTTTATCTAATTTTTCGCATTTTAGGGACTAGCTTTCCGTAACCATGATTAGGATTAGCGTTAAAAGGTATTACTTCGCCGGTAGTTTTATCTACTAGAAAAGCAGGTTGACCAATAAGTCGATATTTTTCGTCATTACCTAAAGCATAGTAGTTATCGTCTTCAAGAATATGCGAAAACTCTACTTGCCTATTCTTAAACATTTCATGAAAGCGTGCTTCAGCTAGTTTGATTGCTTCTTCTAAACTAATCATCGCTCTCCCCTAATATTGTCCAAAGCACATTCTCAACAGGTTCCGCATTATCTAAACGCCACGCCCGTACAGTGCGAGGAATCATGCCTCTATTATATAAGAAACTTCCCACTTTTTCGCCAGTTTGCCCATCATAATAGTTAACACCAGAATCTGTATTCTCCCAAAACCAAGTATGCCCAGCCAGACTATCTTCCCAGGTGCCTGAAATAATTCCGCGTGCCCCAACCTCTAATTCCCTTAACTGTTTAGAGAGAGGATTAGCGTTACGGTTACACATCCGTTTCGGAATCCTGTCCCCAACCCGCCACTGATGTATAGCCGAAATATCAGTATCAAATTTTTTCATACACGGAGCAACCCCTGGAGCAGCCACTACATGATAGCCACGTGCATTAAGCTCCATAGCAATCGACGCTCTAACACAGTTCAACCCATCTTTACTAGGATTAACTAACTTATACGATTCAGAAGGCATTATAGGGTCGCCTTTAGATAAACAACCCAGACCTTTTATATTTGCGATAGAAGACTGCGAAATTGGTTTACCAAATACTGTTAAAGCAATATCAGCAGCAGAAGATTTTTGAGTAATACCATAAAACCTGTTTACATGTTTCTTATAAGCACCCTGTTTAACAGGTACCCCGTCTCTAAACATTTGCGGAGATATTCGCCGCATCCGCCACAGAATATTATCTCGCTCTTTGAAATGTTTACGCACCGGAGCTAACCGACGCTCTCCAGCATCATCAGCCATACCGGCAGCAGCCTTATATACGGCTGCCCAGTCTGCTTCCTCATCAGATGGCACCCAATCCCCGTAAACAATCTCCGCACTACAACCACAGTGATGGTGAGATTCAAAAAATGCCGTCTCTTCAGAATAAACCGGACCACGAGAAGCCAACATGGCACAAAAAGCGCACGGTTTCCCGTCTGTTACCCGACGGTAGCCGCCTGCACGCCCCGAATACTTCACCGTAATATCAATAAGATTACGGCCACCAGCTAAAGCCAACTGACCACAGTGAGCCGCTAAACGACTACAAGCCTTATCAACCGCCCGCCTATATGGGCTTCCTGAGCGGATACCTGCCTTAATCCCAGCCACACCCAACACAGTGATAGCTTCATCCGTTTTCGCCCGGTCATACACTGGTAGGCGAATATCCTCCCTCCAGCCAGTCTCCGCAAGAGAATACTCATCCACATAGGTTGCAGCATAGTCACGCGAACGATTAAACCCGTCCTCGGTTACACGTTGAACTTCGAGACGCCACCGCCACGAGCCAGAAATGTCCTCTTCGTTAACGTATTTAGCTAACGCTTTGACTCTTCGCTCAGTCTGCTCACCTAGCACTATTTGTTTTTTCCGATGTGCCTCGGTGAGTTTTCGCCCTTCCTCGCTATTCGCCACAACTAAATCCCGCTACCTCTACTCAACTGTTGCTCATATATGGCTGCGAGACGTTCTTCCCCTGCCGGGTTAGCGGCTATGTATTCTCGCCAGTCTTCAGCCATTTGCGGAGTGACGCCGGGAATCATGTCCCACAGTTTCTCCGGCGGTACAGACAGCGACTGTGCCATCTTTCCGAGCGCATCAGCAGCCTGTGAAAGTGAACGAGACTCCACATCTTCCCACTGGGCAGTAATCGAAAAATCGTTCGCATCCTCCACCCGGCCTTCCACCAGAGAAGCCAAACGTAGAACTTCCGCGATAGACCGCCCCATAGCTTTCTTTTTCTGCCGAATCTTATTCCGCTGCGTACTCCGCGCCTCCGCCAACGCATCAGCAGACAAATTCACTAACTGGCCGCCATTAAAAGTCCACACGGGCGTTTGAGAAGTAGCTGCCAGCATGTGCACGTCTGTTTCTACCGCCTGTAAAATACCGGAAAGCTGCGTTTCAGGCAAAGAACCAAAACTTACACCTTCTTCACCAGTGAGCACCGAATCGTTAGCGAGCTTCATTTTCGCTTCTTCACGCTCTGCCGCATCATTCGGCACTTCCATACCTGTAGCGTAAATAATCCGCCACGAATTATGATGCTGAATCAAAAGACGATCATAAAGAGTTTTAATAAGACGCTTCACGCCCGTCTTATTCTTCTCAACCTCACCAAAAGTACGCCCTTCTAAATCTTTATCAGAAGCAAACTGCACAACTGGTACTATTCCTAAATTGTGGGGGCGGGATTCTATAAGCTGAATTTCTCCACTATTTTCCCGGCCAAGAAAATGCACAAACTCTTCATCATAAAGCCGATAAACTTCCGTACCTCCCGGCTGCGGAATTACCCGCAACGCCGCAATCGGATACTCATCATCCGAAACATCACCATAGAGAGTGAAAAGGTTACGCGGGGAATAAGGCCGCATCCAAGCCCGCCCATCCGCATATAAAGGCGAATCACTCATAGCCGGCAACACCATCATATAAGCGTAACCGTAAGAAAGAGCCGCCTCCCACAACGCACCTTCCCGAGAAGGCATACCGTTATAAGCCCACGGCGCAAAAAGATTCTTCACATTACTTACAGAATCGGTGCTCACCCCGGAAAGAATCATTTGCTGCGCGGTTTCTTCCACAATAAGCCGTAAAAGAGGAGTTTCCGCCAATTCACGTAAAGCCCGCTTCTCAGGAGTGTTCCGCTTCCCAGCCTTAATAAAAGATGCAGAATAATTCACCGAATTTAACCAGGCATCTATCTCATCTAAACGCTGCAGCTCTTTCGACCGGTACGAGAGTAAATCTTTCGTCTGGCCTACTAACCTATTTACCATATTCTGCCTCCTCTCTTTTGTTTACTATTCATCCACATGCGCCGCACCAGCCCAGCACCGACCATAGCGACAGCCAAATCAACCTTCTTTTTCGAACTCCGATTTTCTTTCCCAATAGACAACCCCGCCCTGGTAGGGAACCGGCGCGCATTCAAAACATGCGTACGCAACCGCACATCCCCATCGTGTGGAAGCCCACCGTCAAGAATTTCCTGCTCACATATAGCCACCTGCGCCACGAAAGCCTTCAGATTATTAAAATCCGACATATCGAACATGATGGAGTGGCCGCGCCGGGTAGCGGTAGGCCATATTTTTAACCGGCGGCTATAGTCTTGATGCCACCGGTCAAACACTGGGTCCCAGTAGCGAAGAAAAGTTTCATCCTCCACCGCATGCGACGGGTCACCAAAAAAACCAACCACCTGGTAGTCTTCAAAAATTTTCCGAACCGTGGCGTCAACTTTTTCTCTAGATACCATCCAGCCATGCCCGCGCTCGCCCGGAGGACGCTGCCAATAACCAAACACCCTCCGGAAACCATCCGACAACCTAGCACCCACTAACGCAGTGCCGTCTTCTGTTTTAGAACAATCCAGGAAAAGAACTATCTGCTCCCCTAGCTCTAAAACGGTTTCTTTATCCAAGTTCTTGTCCCAATCCCGTGCACGTATCCAGGATTCTTCCGCGGACTGGATCTGGTTGTACCATTTCCGGCGAGACTCAGAAGCCGGATTCTTCGGGTTAAGAATATCTTTCATTATCCGCCCGCCATCACTGGTGTCGAGCCAGATAGAATCTCCTCGAATCACATCAATAACAGTCGGAATATTGTCAGCAGTTATCTTCGCATCATCCGGAGCTTCTAAAGAATCATATAGAAGCCCAAAATCTTGCTGCAGGGCACCGTCTGGAGAAGCAGAATCTAGTGTTGCTTCCCATCCTTCTCGGGTGCGTTGCGCTATAGAATCTTCACCTTCCCGGTAGGCGTTACAAATATCAAGTATTCGTGCAGGGCGGTCTTTTTTCGCTTTCGCCGCATTACCAGAAATCGCCCCATCCAACGCATGCCCACCATTGTTAGCTTTCCAATTCTGGGTCTCATTCCGGATAACTAGGCTAGGCCGGTTTCCTTCGATAGAGTCAGGAGAAGAACTTTTCGCCTCCATCAGTACGCTGTCTCCGAGTGCCCACACTGTGTTACGAAGCGGAAGAATCCCATACCGTAAACGTGCCTCCGGAGTGAGCATAGTGCGCACAAAACTCATAGTGTTATCGGTCTGTTCTTTAGCGACCGCAAACACTTGCACTCTAGCGGCGGGGTTAGGCCGCAAACTAACCTCACCATCGGTAGTAATTTTATCGGGTACGGATGGGCCGACTAGGTAGCATAAGCCGACGCCTGCGGCGAGCGGGTCTTTCCCGTGCCCTTTCAAACGCTGTAGCACGGCGTCTTCTTTCACCCACTGTAGATTCTCCGGGTTGACTGCGTGCCACCAGAGAATAAAGCGTGCCTGCTCGTCAGTCCACACCCATGGTTGGCCGTCCTCATTCCGTAAATAAAGCCCTGTCCATGCCAAAATATCCCAGCCACCAGAATATTCAGGAAGAATAAACCCTTTCTTGTTCCACTGCCAGGTTGGGCCAACTCGTACCGGGTTTATGGGCCAGTTAGGAGGAGGAGCAGAAGAAAGTTTCCGCCGATACCAGTCTTTAATCTCCCGCAGCTCATCTTCCCGCTCCCCTTTAATTAAAGAAGCAGCCTCACGAAGTTTAGCCATGCGCTTTCGCCCACCTGGACAGCCCCGCGGTGCGCTGTTGAAGCGAATCCACACTCTGTAAACCGTTACTATCAGAATGGTGTGCTCCAGTTTCCGCATCTGGTAGAGCGAGCCGGCCGATTAGCCGCCCGAAAAGGTCACGGTTTTGGCGAAGCTCATTAAGTAAAGGGTGCGCAACCGGCTGGCCTTTGTAGCCTTCCGAGACTACGCCTTCTCTACCGATTCGTCTTTGGAGAGTATTTATTAAATCTAAAGTCGCGCAGGCCTGCAGTAGTAAATCTTTTTCATGCTGGGAAAGACTGTAGGTGGAGAGCGTTTCTGCCCAAAGTTTCCGCCCCGCCGCACCTAAACTAGAAGGAACTTTCACCCCGCGTATTTTATTAGACATAAAATTTTCAACCTCCAAAAGGGTAACAAAAAGACGCCACCACCAAGGGCGACGCCTTTACAGCACAAAAAATTTAGAAAACTTTACCAGTTACACAAATGTACCGGCCTGAATCCGGAGGATAAATTTCAATATTCTTTCCCCCTTCCCGAATTACATGGCCTTTACCGCCCTGCATGGGCAGGAAAATATGTATGCCAGTACCGGAAGGCGAAACCTCCACCAGAATAGCTTTACCGCGATATTCGTCTATTATTTCTTTCGCCCAACCAGCAAGCCTTCTACCATCTAGACAATCATCTAGATCTACACATCCGATGCCTTCACCGAGCACCCAGCCGCGCCGACGAAAACCTTTCACCTCATTCCAACTAGCCCAGGTAGCCGGATTCGTAGACGATGCCGCCCGCCCATCTGTTTGGATAGGCATTTTCGTCCAGCGCCCGTTTCGTCGTACCGGCTTCCAGCACACCCAGCGGGAAGAGTTACGCATTTGGGCTGGAATTACTGCCCTGCGGTTTCGGTAGGCTTTTTGTCGGCAGGCGTTAGAGCAGAACCGGGCGCCTGCGCGTCTCCGGTAGGTGATATCTGTTTTACAGTTTTCACATTTGCTCATACCAACATTATATTACTGTTACGGTTAAACCGCTATATATAGCGGAAAAGTCTTATTTACTGTTTGAGAGTAAAAATTGGAACACGCTCAAACAAACACAGAAAAACAAGTAAACAAAAATGGTACCTGGAGTATTAAAAGTGGCTCAGATTTGATTCTGGAAAGCCTGTAGGCCGTTGTGGGTTCAACATTACGGCGCTCGCTCAAAAATAACCACTATCCGGCGGTTTTTTTTGGGCCGGGGGGAGGGGAGACACCCCCACCCTACTCCACCCATGCTCCATTAAACAAGTTTTTTATTTTCTTCCAGCAGTCGAGCTTTTGCGCGGATTCGCTGCAGCATTTCTTTCAGTCTTTTCAGCCACAAGCTCCGCCAAGCCATACGTGATGAGGAAGTCTATAGTAGGTTCACTATCCTCTATAATTTCTCCTGCTTTATATGTTGCGAGAGAGCGTAATAGTTTTGCTTTCATCTTATGATCCTTCCGGGGTGGGTCTCTGGGGGCAGTAGGCGGGAGTGGGCGGCATACCGGCGGCGGGTAATATTCTCTTGAATCGTTTTCTCTTTATGACATTCGCGTGAGAGAAGTTGGAGGTTGTCGAGGTTGTGGTTGTCTCCGGCAATAATGTGGTCTACCTCGGTACCTTTCCCGGTACACCCCGGGGCATGGGTGAGGGCTTGGCATAAGCCCCAGGCTCTTTTATATACGGTCCGTTTACGGGCAGGCCAGTCTTTAGGCAGGCGCTTCGCCCTATCGGAGGTGTACCAACTCAACGTTTCAGTGTTTCTTTGCCGGGTATAAAAATAAGGTTGTACCCGTTTTTGGGTGCAACCTTTCACCCCTAAGTGTATCGAAGTTTTATAAACAATACAAGCCACTCAGTTAATTAAATCCAGGGCTTGTTTTAGATCTATTTCGTTATCTAGGGTTTCTGTGAGTTTTCCTTCGCGTACCCATTGGCGGATTTGTTTACCTGGGATTTGAAAAGTTTTTTGAAATTCTTTTTTCGTTATCCAGATTTCTTCCGGATAATTCTGGGCGCGGAGTTTCAGTAAGGCAATGTTTTCTTTCCGGCTGCGCTCCACCCGGGTAGGTTTAACTATAAGCCGGGCAAGAAGCGTAGAGACTTTAATTATAGTTTCCGCCTGCTCCTCGGGAATAGTGCCGTATTGTTTTTCTGCTTCTTCTACATGTAGGGCCATCCAGGTGGCTGGGGGCATTTTTTCTTTTCCACTCCACCCCCATTCTTCAGCTATCTCTGCTAACTGGGTGAGGAGGCCGGTACGTTCTTCTCTTTCTAATAATCCTTTCTCGATAGGTGAAGTAGCGGCGGTGGGTGGGGTTTTTCCGCCTAGATCATAAGCGAGGGCGTGGAGTCCTAGGAGGGTGGCGTTTAGTTCGCCTAGCTCTGGGAGTAGGCGGCTTATTTGGGTGAGGTGATTCTTTAAGATTTTAATATCAGGCATAGGGGTCCGCTTAAGGTTTGTCTGCATATTGTGGGGCTGACTGTATTTTACCACTATATGTAGTGGTTTGACGGGTAGGAGGATACTATATTCGTTTTTCAAACTTGATATTGTATTCTCTGATATGGTCGTATTCTTTCCAGAATGACGGGTAGACGTTGGATATGCCGCAGTACACTTCGTATTGGACTACCCACTGTAGCCACGCCCACCCGTAACTATTTAGACGCACGGGAAACCAAGCAAATTTAATCCTGTGCCCGTACTCTTGTTTAACACTCATTTCTGCTCTTGCACTTCTATATAGGCAGACTTTTCTCCCTGTTTTCTTAACTCGAATAACTTATTTTCTTCCTCATAGTTACTATCTAAAAGTAGAAAATGCTCGTAATGCCTGCCGATAAACATAAGCACATCGCTCGGTATGAAAAAGTTACTTGCTTCCGGGTATATAACGTACTCAGGGTCGTATTGTTGTATTAAAGCAATATCCCGTAAAACATATCCGTAATGCGTCAGGTAGTGAATTACATCTATACTTTGCCTACTATCAAAATCTGCACTGCATATATCTTCCGGCACTTTACCGTTACACGTTACACATTTTAATCGCGCCATATGGCTCATTTTTTCTTCCCCTCTAAAGTTAATGTTTTAATCTGATCGTCTAAACTATCTAAAAGTTCACCCAGTAGCCGTGCTTCTTCTACTCCGCTAAGGCCCCAGGCGATACGATCCAGCAGGCGGCGCACTTCCGGCTTATCTTTAGTTTTCATTACGGTCCTCCTGTAACCTGGCTATTTCTTGATTTTTTCTAGTTAAAGCAGCCTGGAGGTAACTTATTTCTTGCCGTTTATCTTTTAAAATGCGTTTACGATCTTGTTTAGCTTCCTCCCGCTCCGCTTTCCAACAATCACCGCAATAAACCTCATGACCTTCCACCGAATCAGTCCAGATTATAGCTATAGCTTTACGGCATTTACAGCACTCCATCTCCAGCGCTTCAACCACGTGAGAAACGGAAGTAGTGTCGTCTTGTTGTTGTGCTTTGAAAAAATGCTCTAAATCAAAACACACCACCAGCAACAAAAGTCCAGCTATAACAGCCAGGAAAAGTTTTACTAGCCAGAGCTGTAGAGGGAGAGAGATTGCTAGGCCGATGCAGAGCCCGCAAGTAACGGTTAGAGTTACGAAATGCCAAAAAAGCGGCATACTATAAGTAATTTTCGTTTCTGTCAGTATTTTCCAAACATGCATCATTGTTGGTTTCCTTTCTTGATTTCTGTTTTAACCGCCTCAATCAAAGCGGCCTGAGTAACGTTCTTGTTTTGTAAAGCTTTCACAACCCGCTCATCAATCGTGCCTGTTGCTATTAGGTGGGTGATGGTGACGGGCCGGGTTTGGCCTTGTCGGTAAAGCCGCGCATTCAACTGCTGATAAAGTTCCAAAGACCAAGTAAGAGAAAACCAACAAACTAAATGCCCGCCCGCCTGCAGATTCAACCCATGTCCCGCGCTCGCAGGATGAATCAAAGCGAGAGAGATTTTCCCCTGGTTCCAGTCTTGGAAATCTTTACTACTCTCCAATAGACGCGCTTGCGGAAACCGCTCTTGGATTCTTTCCAAATCGTGCTTAAACCAATAAGCAACTAGCAGCGACTGTCCATTCGCAGCCTCAACAACATCTTCCAAAGCATCCAGTTTTAGATCATGTACGTGAATAATGCTTTTGTTTTCGCCATAAATAGCACCACTAGCTAACTGCAGAAGCTTGTTTGACAACACGGCAGCGTTCACCGCATCAACCTCGCCACCGTCAAGGTCAGCCACTAGCTCTTGCTTTAGCTTTCTATAGAATTTTTGTTCTTTAATGCCTAACCGTATTTTCTGCTGAGTATAAATAATTTTCGGTAGTTGAAGATAGTCTTGGGTCTGCATAGAAACGGTAATATCAGAGATTTTTTTATATATTTCTTCTTCCGCACCTTCTCGAAGTCGCCAAGAAAAAACCATATGCTGATTACGTTTATCCGGTACAAAATAGGCTTCTCGATAGTGAGTAATATACTTCCCTAAACGCGCTCCACCATCGATAAGCCGGAAGGGTGCCCACAAATCCATAAGGCCATTAGATGCAGGAGTACCAGTAAGACCCACAATGCGTTTAATTTTCGGTAGCACAGACCGGAGAGCTTTAAAGCGCTTAGATTGATTCGATTTAAAGCTAGAAAGCTCATCTATTATCACCATATCGAACGGCCAGGATTTCCCAAGAACTTCTACCAGCCAAGGAACATTTTCCCGATTGATTAGATACACATGGGCTTGTTTTTCCAGATTTTCTAAGCGTAGTTTTTTAGATCCAACTAGAGATATGGTTTTTAAGAGTCGTAAGTGTTCCCATTTAGCTATTTCTTCCGGCCATGTATCACGTGCCACCCGTAAAGGTGCTATCACTAAAACTTTAGAAACCTCAAAGCTATCCAATAGCAGATGCTCTATTGCAGTCAGAGTGGCTACAGTTTTCCCTAAACCCATTTCTAGAAAGACTGCCGCCTGGGGATGTTTTTCTATAAAAGTGGTTGTGTAATCCTGGTATGCGTGGGGCTTATATCGCATTTAGCACCTCCTCTATTTGATTAGGATGACTGATAGTGAAAACTTTTATGCCGAGTTGTTGAAGTTGTTTGTGGCGAAGTTTTTGTAAGGGTCTAAGTTTTCCTCCTGGGGCTTTTAGTTCTATGAAAGCTATTCGGCCGCCCGGGAGAATTATTAAACGATCGGGTACGCCATTCATAGAAGGAGAAATGAATTTTAATGCGTAACCATGCATATTTTTGACAGTTTGGGTGAGGGCTTTTTCTACTTGTTTTTCACGCATACCTACCCTCCTTGGAAAAGGTAGGGTGGGACAACTGTGACAAGATTTTCGCTATTCTTTTAAAACCCTTATTTAGGGACCTACATATAGATATATGTGTCCCTAAATATACTTTTTTAACTTTTATAGAAAAAGTTGTCCCAGTTGTCCCAGATGGATAGCTTTCGTTGACATATAGCCGTTTTCTTTGTTGACAACTTCTGGGACAACCTCTGGGACAACTGTTTTTTGTATCAATTCTTGTCCCAGAGAGGTTGTCCCACTTTTGGGGGTTGTCCCAGAAGTTGTCACGGGGGTTGTCCACAACTTTTTTCAATTGGGAGATATGATTTTTCATCAGTAATCAAGCTCCCACACGCGCTGCCTATTGTAAGGTTTTATGCGCATACGTTTTCCAGTTTTATGCCATCCCTCAATTTTTGCCATAATCGCAGAAATTGCATATGCATCCATCGGGCGAATAGATGCCGGGTCTTTTTCAAAGCATTCTGCCCAAATTTCTATATTAGAAACCGCTGTACGACGCCTATCTGCAACCGTAGATGCTCCGCCATCAAATTCCGACAAGCTACCATTGTTTAAAAAAATGCGTCTTTGATCCAGAGAAAGCTCATACCAATCTTTCGGTAGTGGCATATCTAAATATTCTCGCACTAGCCCCTCACGCTCATCAGTTTCCATAGCTTCCGACTGTGCTTCTAAAGCCTGCGCATCGGCTTCACCTGATAGATATAAGGGCTCTTTCTGTCTGTAGTAGTATTTAGCTTCCGCCCACAGTTGCTTAATGAAATCTGTATCAATATTCCACGGCTTATATTTAGCACCGGTGTAGACTTTGACCGGCCAAAAACGTCTATTGCCTGTAATATCTCGAAGAAAGCCTTGGTCAGCATTAGTAGAACCAACAATAATACTTTGTCTTAAATGCGATTCAACATTTATGCCATAGGCGGCACGATATTTGTCGTCTTGGCGTGAAATAAAAGATTTTACAGTTTCTATTTCGGCTTTTCGCATACCCGCAAGTTCCGCAATTTCGCATATCCAAAAGCCCTGTAGTTTTTCTGCCGCAGTTTTATCCCGCATATCAGTAAGCGTCAACGCGTCAGTAAACCAGTCTCCACCTAAGCGGGCAAATAGGGTAGATTTCCCTATCCCCTGTGGGCCGTTCAAGATAAGCATTGAATCAAATTTAATACCAGGCTGATAGATACGAGCGACAGCCGCGGTGAGCGTTTTACGGGTCACTGCCCGCGTATAGATGGTATCTGATGCGTTGAGAAAATCTATCAATAGGCTATCAACCCGCGGCACGCCATCCCAAACAGGTAAACTCTCCAAAAAATCCCGCACCGGATGATAAGCCCGTGCTGCAGCAGCAATCTGCACCGCATCTTTAACCTTAGCTGGAGAATATATTTTATATACCCGCTCTATATAGGCCTTCAGCTGAGAAAAATCAACATCTGTCCAGCCCGGCTTTAATTGTACCCACGGCAACTTTCCATTTACATCTATACCGTCGCGATGCAGATTAAAAGCAATAGAAGCAAGATTAGGGTCATTTTCGGTAATTTTCACGAAATTAGGCAAACTATCGGTGAAGCTACCATTCTTTTTTACTTCTAGCTGACTGAGCCAGTCCAGCATAGCATTATCGTCGATAATATCGAATTCGGTTTTTGCTTCTTGTAGACGCTCTTTCGCGAGAGTTTCTCGCACTTTATGATCTTGAGCCGCTAACTCACACATGGCCTTGTAGGATGGTAGCCGGTTAGAGGGCAGATTTTCTCCAGCAGTCTCATCCAAATCATGAAAACGATGTATACGCACCAAGTCAAATGCGTTTACTAGTTGGCTAGATGCGGGGTCAGTCGCATGATGAGAATAAGAATAAAGCCCATCATAAGTAACTACTCCAGCAGTAGATTCACCAGGAACATAATCGTATCTACCCTCAATAATAGAAGGCACATACACGTTTTTAAGAAACGTTTCTATAGCATCCTCTATAGGGTAGGTGCGGCAAAAAGCACCCACTATACCTGGCTTACCGGTGGGGTCAGCCTGTTTAGCGGCACGCGCCTGCAAGGCTTTTGTTTGCCTAGAAGATACTGGCCAGGTGGAGCTATCTCGCCAATCACTATAGGTAGCAAGAATACGATCTGGATCTATTAAAGCGCCGTCAAAGCAATCAAAAAAGTATTCCCCATCAGATGGGGTGGAAGGCCAGTACATTAGCCGGGTGGGCTCATAGGTGGTGTCGTCAAAATAGTCTATTCCTAGCATTTCAGCTATTTTGCGTGCCACTGCCGGATATTCATCCTCCGACACGGTACGTGCCAGTGGAAACAACAGTCGCAACCGTGGATGCTCCGGAGTATGCTTATGTGTCGAATAGACGCAGGCCGTCCATTCATGAATCATAGCGATTTCATCCCACAGGCTAGAATTCGCATAGTCAGCATCTAAAGTAATCAACGAACGATCTAGACAGGCGCCTTTCTTGCGTCGCCCATTTTTCAAATGCCCACCAACAAACCCGCCAATATCTTTAATCTCATCTTGACGCGCTTTAGATAAGGTTTTGAATTGAGCGACAGTTTCACTAGTGCGATAGGTGGCGGCCAGCTTATGCGTTAGCTCTTTCCAAGTGATGGTAGAATTTGTCCAAGTTTTAGCGAAGCGACTAGAAGCATAAGCATAAGAAAGTTTTAAGGTCGTTCCGGATTTAGTATCCATGATTTTTTAGTCTTTCTTGTAGTAGTCGCATATATACCCGTCAGCGTCGAGGGGCAGGTTGAAAGCCCAGTCAGGCTGAGCGCACATTAGAGTTTTCAAATGCTGTAGTGTTTTTTGCGCATCTTTTTTAGGTATTTCGCAAACAATTTCATCGTGTACGTGCATAACTATCCGATAGTTTGTTGCACATATTTTATGGAGTGCTTCAGCGAGTAGATCGCGAGCGATACCCTGCACAATGTTTTCTACAAACTTCGGGCCATAAGAAGAAATACGACTCCAACGCTTCGCATTATCTGTACCCATATAGGTGATTTCAGGTTTCCCATATCGGTTTTTATTCATTCTTGGTTTTAGATAATGTAGGCGTCTACCTGACGGTAGTTGTATATATAGTGCATCACCGGCGATACCTATTTCGAGTAGCCCATTGTAGGAGTATCTTCGCTGTGTAGATACAGCTGCTACACAAAGGCCGTCAATGTCTTTCCAAAGTTTCACAATATTAGGATTGGCTTGCCGCCACGCGTCAACTATCGGTTTCAGTTCAGGCTCTGCTAGCCCCATGTCGAGCGCACCCATAGCTTTCAAAGCACCAACGCTACCGCCATAGCCGCAAGCAAGCTCTGCAATCTTTCCTTTCTGCCGCAAATACCCATTTACCCCATGCTTTTCTACCGGCACTTTAAACATTTTTTCCGCCGACTGGCAGTAAATATCTCCACCTTGCATGAAAAGCTCGAGTCTCCATATTTCACCTGCTAACCAAGCCAAAATTCGTGCTTCGATAGCTGAATAGTCAATAACGGCAAACTTTCCATAGCTCCTGTCCGGTATGAAAGCCGTACGTATAAGCTGCGATAGCACGTCAGGCACTGACGGGTAAAGCAGCTCTAGAGCTTCAAAATTTTTAGACTTTACCAACTGTCTTGCCTGATCTAAATCAGGTAGATAGTTGCGGGGAAGATTCTGCACCTGTACTAAACGCCCAGCATATCTACCCGTGCGCCCCGCACCCATAAACTGCAATAGCCCATGGCCGCGCCCATTCAAGCTAATACTGCGCATAGCTTCATATTTTTTGATAGAGGTTTTCGCCAGCTCTAAACGTGCCTGTAAAACTTCCTGCACTACAGGATTCTCCACATCAGCAAGAGCTCTAGCTACTTCTTTTTTCGTCATCGACTCCATGCTCACGCCTTGACTCTGTAGCCAGTCTTTTAAAGCCATTGGTGAATTAGGATTCTCCAACCCTGTTAATTTTTTAGCGCGCGCTATAAGAGTCTCGTTGTAGGCGGTGGAACAGTCTATAGCCTGCTTTACAAAGACTGAATCTATCCCTACACCAGTATCGTTAATATGCTGATCGTCTGCATAATAGTCCCATTCTTTACTTGGGAGCGGGAAGGCCTTAAGTTTGTTAGCGATTTCTTTTTCTGCTTCCACATCCCGCAGACAATATCTCTTGAATTCTTCCCAGTCTTCTGGAGCATCCTTTGGTAGAGTTCGCTGCAGCTGTTCACCATTTTTGACTGGCTGGCAGAATTTCCTAATAAGAGCTTTTCCTGTATCTAGTTTCCCCTTATCTATAGCGAGAACAGTGCCAACATTTTGTAGCGATAATGGTAGGCCGCAGGCGGCAGCCCACACCATGGTGCAACGCCACTGTTCCGGCGGGAGGAAGTCTTGAGCTAAAAAGCCAGATAGGCACACTCTTTCAAAAGCGGCATTAAACGCAAACTTTTTCACCTTTTTATCAAGTAAAGCTTCTAATATAGAAAAAGGTACTTTTTCGCCCCTCATTAAATCCACAACTTGCACTGGGCCTTCATCTACTGCGTAGGCGAAAAGCAGAATTTCAAAAGAATCATGCGCCGCATACTTATATACTCCAACTTTAGATAGGTCGAGGTCGCAGTAGGTTTCTATATCTATATGTAGGCTTTTCAAGGTGGACGTCTCCTTTTTCTGCTAAGTTGGCTTGTGTTTTTAGGGCTTCTATCGGGAGTCGAACCCGACTTGCACCACCTGACTGGTGTAGAAGCCGAACGCTCTCAAATGAGAGAGGGTTAGAGATTTTTAGTTGAGGAAATCATTTTCCTCAGCCTCATCAAAGCTGACGGTTTCAAATTCGTCTTCTGCCTTTAAGGCGACACCTCCGAGGGGCTCCCCATCGCGCAGTTTTTGAATATTCCCAAGACCCGCAGCTACGCCACGATTGCCATTAGTGTTAAATGCGTAAAGATTTACGGAAATATTCACATAGCAGCCTGAATAGACTTCTGCCTGATCCATTACCGGTTGCACATTTTGGTCAACAATTTGGGGCCTATTTTTAGATGAGGCGTTAAAAAACATGCAGCCTGCGTAGGCTTCATCATCTGGACGTTCAACATCACCATCGCGTAAAGGAAGCTTTAACGCGCCAAGTGGTGGGGTTTTTCCATTAAACTTTTTATGCTTTCCTTCCTCAATAGCGGCTTTTACGGCTTTTTCAAAATCCGCGAGCGCTTTCTTATTAGATTTAGGAATAATGATGCTTGCCGAATATTTCGGCGTACTGTTAGCCTCGTTGCCTATACTGGCCGGTTCCCAAACGTGCGCGTAGGAAAGGCGCACATTGGAAAGTTTCAGATAGGTAGGAGATTCGATTCTGGACATTATATTTTCCTTTCATATTTATTTTTCGATTTTTTCGAATTCTTCATCTGCTGTTGCTATATGAAGCGGGGGGCGTTTATCCGATATGGGCACTAGGGCAGGTTTCCCAGCAGGTTTTTCTACCAGGCCGCCGAGAATTTCTTGAAAAGTTTTTTTGCCCATTCTTTTTTCTAAAGCTGTAATGCCGAGAAGCTTTTTTGTGTAAATATCGGTGTAGCCAGCTTTAATAGCTTTTTCTGCTACTAAGGCTTCATCACTGAATTTTCGTATCGAGCGGCCTTCTACAAGTTTGAATCCCTCATATTTAGCCCCATCTAACGCGGTTTGGAGCGCATAAGTTTCTACGTCAGATGCCCACTTTTTCAGATCCGGTATGGCTTCTAGAGCTTTTGTAAGCTCCTCGGGGGCAAGCTGCGCGGGGGGTTTAGCGAATTCGGCTTGGGCGATAGCTAGATTTTTTTCTGCTCTAGCTCGACAGGTGGCGCGGATTCGACAAAATCTGCACCATTCACCTGCCTGGAATTCCCCCTCGCCTGCAGCCGCCATTTTAGCTTTAGGTCGAACAACACTTTCAGCCCAATCGTTTAATTCTTTAACCGTGATTTCTGCCGTATCAACATGGTCTAGGCGAGGCTGAAAAATTGTCATCCGTACCCGGTCTATGTCATAGAGGGGCGCAAAAGTAGCTAAAGCACCTAAGGCATAGAGACGCATTTGTGGATTACCGTCAGCGAAAACCTGCACACCCTGACCATATTTAAGGTCAACAATATGCATGATCGGCTCGGATATTATTACGCAATCACCGGTACCAAAACCATCTGGAACAATATCGGAAAAATCTAGCCGCTGTTCCACACCGATAAAGGGTTTAGCGTTTTTGGATAGCTTTTTGGTGGCTGCTTTAACAAAATCGACATAGGCGTCGGTATAGTCTTCCATTCCTGCACAGTCGTAAATAGATTTCGGGCGTCGCCCGGTTTTGTGTTTCAGGTGGCGTAAGAGTTTCCATTCAGCAAGTGCATGCGCGGCAGTTCCTTCACGTGCAGCTTCTGAGCTACTATCAGGCTGAGCGGCCTCTAGTATTGCCGAGGGAGTGCAGTTTAACCAACGGTGCGCACCGGAAGCAGATAAAAGAGCGTGTACTTCAGGCATGCTAGTCTCCTACACCGAGGGAGGTAAGGAGCCCTAGATAAGATTCTTGCGGTAACTCGGAAAGCTTTTCGGCACCAAAATTTGTAAGAGCAGCTTTGATTTCTTTGGTTTTTCCTTCTGCCGCGAGCTGAGCCAATTTTGAACGCACTTGCTCCAAAGTAAAATCTGGACTCGACGTAGAATCCTTTACTACAGGAACTGGAGGCTTTTCTTCCCCGGTCAACTTTTCTACAGGAGTAGCGTTTAATAGTGCTATTTCTGCTAAATCTGCCAGCTTACTGAGCTCTATGCCGATTATTTGGAAAGCTTCAGCTAATTTTTCACTATCAATTTCTACATGCTTTTTCATTGGTTGTGCTCCTTTTCAATAGGTTGAGAATGTTGTTGTGTTGGTTGTGTTCTAGGAAGCGCCGGTAGGTTTCGGTGGCTTCTAGAATTTTTTGTTTCTTTTTAGGGAGTGAGCGGAGGAGTTTTTCTCTTTTCTTTACCCGTGCCCGCTTCTCCGGCCCTGATAGATATGGGCTTTTGCGAGGATTCTCTGATGGAGTAGCGCGCTTTCCTGTTTTAAGCTCCAGGTCGATAAGCTCTATCTGCTTTTTCCGATACAGATAGTCACGGATAGGCTTCCTATACTGTTCAGTCATGCCGGCGTAGATTCCCCACACATATTGAGGTGATTTTCCTGCCTCCGCCTGGCAAATTTCCTTATAGCATTCCTGGAGTGCTGGGCAGCCTTCACAGATAGCCACCGCAGGTTTGCTCCATTTCTGGGTGGATTTAGTAGGAAAAAATATTTCTGGATCTACACCCGCGCATGCAGGTTGGTTCTCCCACTTAGGTAAACTGTTTAAATAATCGAGAAGCTCCATAACTTTTAAGCCTTCCCATTTTCACTGTTTTTAAGCGCCATGTAGGTTTCAAGGAATTGAATTAGATTCTCCATATAGGGGCGTTGTTCTATGACTTGCTTGCCTTTTGATTCAACCCAGGTGTCTTGCGCGATTAGTTTTTTCAAGTCATCTAAATAGCCCCACCAGCAGCCAATGTTTATCTGCCAGCCCTGCTCAGTGGGGAGAACTATTGTTTGATATTTGTGTACGCCGGTAAGCTGCAGTATTTCGTCTGTTTCAGCGCCTATTAGGTTGGTATATTGTAGTGTGGTGTGTTCTAGTCGGGCGTGCAGCAAGTCGGCATCGAGCAGGTTAGCTCCTGCCAGCCAGGTGTGCTGTAAATGAGTTTTCGATAGGTTAGCACCCTGTAGGTTAGCTTCCCGTAGGTTGGCACCGTGCAGGTTAGCTCTTGCTAGGTTGGCGTACTGCAGGTTAGCTTCCTGCAGGCCGGCATGCTTTAGATTAACTTCCGGCAGGTAGGCGCATTGTAGGTTAGCTTTCTGTAGGCGAGCACCCTGTAGATTAGCTCCCTGTAGGCTGGCATGCTTTAGATTAGCTTCCTGTAGGTTGGCGTGCGATAAATTAGTGCCCTCTAGGTTGGCATTTTCTAAATTAATAAGCGGCAGCCAGGCGTTCGATAGGTCTATTCCAGCTAAAGAATCCACACCTAAAATTTTTAAAAGAATATCCTCGTTAAGAATGTTTTCCGGGTGTTGTTCCCGCCATTCCGCTATTTTTTCAGCGTTAGTCATTTCGTTTCCTTCTCTCTACAGTCCATGCAGGTAAATATCGGTGCCGAGGATGGTGAATACGGGTGTTGTGCCGCAGAAAAAAGCGGCCATGGCCCAGCCGATGTGGTTCCGGTCGATAAGCCAAGAAAAGAGAATCCCGGTAGCTATTAGTGTGGTGAGGCAGATTATCGCGCGTATTTCGCGCGCTCTCTGAACCCTGCATAGGTATTCGTCAAGTTCTATTTCCATGGGTTTTTCTTTCTATTCGGGGAGGATGGTTTTTTTCGGGATGCGCCACTGGCCACCGATTTTGATAGCGCCTTTAATCTCATGCCGCAGTAATGCCCGCTGGACCGTACAGTAGGAAACGCCGAGTATCACTGCTGCCTCTTTAATCGATAGGTATTGTTTACTGACGGTCATTTCTATATGCTTTCTTTGCTTGGGATGAGGTCGCCGATAGTGAAAGCCCCAGTTGTGTACATCATTTTTTCTAACTGGCCTATAGTCGCTTCATCCAAGGCATATGCGGCGAGAGTCGCATTCTTGTGGTTACGGCGCGCCGCCAGCCAAGCTTGTGCATCCGCGACTGTCCAATATTTCAAAGTTTTATCTATCCCTGCTTTATCTCCGGTGGGGAGAGCCACCTGTGACAGGGCAACTAGATCTAGTTCTTTCTCGGTTTCGGTGAAAGATTCAATAATGCGAATAATGTTGGTACGCACTAGATCTTTCCGAGAAGAACGCAACTTACTTAAATGCAGATTTACCAGGTTGGTGGCTTCCTGTTCCAGGTTGCGGGGCTCGTTTTCGAGTCGTTTCCGGATTTGGGTAGTGAGGAAGGCCCTAGTGTCGGTGGTTTGTACGCCTTCTGGGTGGGCGGCAACATACTGGTCGTATAGGGCGGTTATATATTCTTTACGCATTGTTTTGCTCCTTTTGGTTGATGAGGGTTTTTAGTTGGGTTAGATACCCGATAGCGGTATCTATCTGGCTGACGGTTAGGCGTGCATTTTCGGGCATTATTTGCGCCTCGTATGGGTAGGCTTCGCTCCAAACAACATCGGCATAGGTAGCCCCGCCGGCGAACGTGTTGAGGCCATCCTGGATGGCTTGCATGGTGACCATGCGGGAATGGGTGAGGGCTTGCTGCTGTTCACGCTCTGCCCTGGTGGCTTCCATCCATGCCGCATAAGCGGTGGGGATGTCCATTTCGCCTTTCTCGATGTAGGTGAGGTATTGGGTGGCGTTTTGGGTTTCCAGTTCGCTATGCAGGCGTTGCTGGCGGGCTTGCTCTTGGCGGGCTTGTTCGGTTTCGGCTTTGCGCCGGTTTCGTTCCGCAATTTTCTCAGCCTCCCGAGAAGCTTTTATTTGGTTTGCTTCTTCGAAAGCGTTACGGAATGCGATAGTGCCGTCGATAATGGGTTCGGAAAGGTGTGGTGCGTAGTCGAGAATCACGCCGGCTTGTCTAAGACGGGCAAGGAATGAATTCGACACATGTGTCGAATCTGAGAGTGCACCGTATGCCCATCTTCCGTCTTGCCGTAGCCCTGCTTCTTCGAGTATTAGCGCGGTAGCCATAGCACGCGCACCCACAGACATATGCCGCCTCGTGGTGTTGCAGTCGATAACATACTCAGCTAAATCATTACCGGTGTAGGTTACATAGTCTGGTTTTATCCCGGCCTGTTGGCAAGCTTTGTAGCGGTTGCGGCCGTCTAGAATACGTCCAGATTCGTCTAACACGATAGGCTGACGTAGCCCATGCGCCCGGATAGATTCAGTAAGTTCTTGCAGGTCTTCTTCAGGTAAGAGTGGAAACTTGTCTGCAAAAGGATGAGCACGCATTACTTCCCTGCCTTTTCGGTAGTGTTTGGGTTGGTTATTTGTAGACCTATGCTGGTTGCGATTTTGGTTATTTTTGTTTGTATTTCTTCGACTGTGTATGGGTTAAGGCCGTGCACAATCGAAGAAAGGTCATCCACTAACGCCGCGAGCTCAGGGTCTTGCACTGGGTTTGGTGTAGTTTTTTCAGGTACCTGATTGATTGAGCAGAGGAAAGTGCGGAAATCTTTTATAAGTAAAGTTCCAGTTATAGATCCCCAGGTATCTCCCTTGAAGGATTTAAGAGTTATGGTTTTGTCCGCGCTAAAAAAGTAAGGGTCTCCATTTTGGTCATAGACAGGAAAAATAGTTGCCATTATTTCCCTGCCTTTTCGGTAGTGTTTTGTTTTAGAATTTCAGGATGAATGTTTTTGCTTTTATTACTGGCAGCTTCGGCATACTGGCAGGTGTTTGCAGTATTGTTTTCAGTATTTTTGTTGATAAGCGTGCAAAGGACGCTAACCGCATAGCGCAGGACGCTCTCGATACGGCTGTCAAAGCGAACCAGATAGCAGCCGACGCTAACAAGATAGGTAGCGATGCGAACCTGGTCGCACAGCGAGCATTGCGGATTAGCAAAGATCAACGCACATATGAATGGCTGCTGGTAGCAGACAAGGATTCTTCCCAGCTGCGAGTCGTCAATAATAGTGGCAATACTGCTTTCGATTGTGTTGTTATTGTTAAAGGCCCAAAAGTATCCCCAGTTGAGCGCAGGTTGAAAGAATTGCCCGCTTTGAGTCAGGTGGTTTTCCAGCTCGATTTGTTTAGCGAGGATGGCCACCCGTGTAGTTTTGAGGATTTCTGGCGCTATAGGCGCGGCTGGGTGGCTTGTATTAGTTGGACTACTAGCGAGGGCGTATTTTTGTCCCAGACCGTAGGCTACGTGGAAACCAAGTTGAAAAGCGGCGGACGTATTTTTTGAGGTGTCCATTATTTCCCTGCCTTTCTTTCTTCCGCTTCCTCAGCACGACGCGCGAGTTCTGAAAGGGGGGTGCCTAAAACGGTGCAAGCTGTTAAAAGTTCTGTAGTCTTCATGGCTCTTTGTCCAGAGAAGCTTCGGGAAAGGACTGTGGGGTCTATTTCCATTTCCCGCGCAAGATGTTTCAGCAGTATCCCTTTGCGTATAGATTCCGCTTTTATCTCTTTCTCGATTGTCATTTCATTCCTATTTACGAATAACGAGGGTGTAATTTAACCACCTTTCACGGTGGTGATTAAATCGTATTCCTATTTACGAATAAAGTCAATTTATTGGCGTGTTGTATTCTTTTTTGCAAATATAGACACATGGGAAGAAAAGCATACATAATACACCCCATTGAAAAAGAAGCGCTTGGGATTCTTTATTCGCGTTTTATTGAAACCGGGATGACACACGAAGAGTTGGCAAATAAATTAACAACTCTAGGTAAAACTTCTGCTTTCAATTCTTTGAAAGGTAATCGAGGAACAACCATAACCGAATTTGAAGAATTATGTACCGCTTTGGGAGTGAGTGCGGTTAAAGTGCTTAAGCAGGCAGAGTCTGCAAAAACCTCACCATCTTCTGAAACTTCCTCTTCCCCGTCTTCTCCTACTACACTTTCTGAGGCTGAAGCCTACAAGATAGCAGAAGAGTTAGATCGTAAACTCCGTGCAGGCATGACGCCCGAGCAGCTCGGATTAGCCGCAAAAACCCGGGAAATAGACCCGTTAGACGCGCGTGGGGAAGAATCGCAAATACCGCCCGGTTGGGATGAGTAGGTAGAAGGGTGTTTTCCTTGGGGTGAGGGGATGTAAAAAACCGGCTATCTGAATCTATTCTTCTGGGAATAGTTCAGAAAAGGATCCCTGACCCTTTTATCACCGGTTTCTATTTTTAGCCTATCTGGTTGGGTGGGTTTCTGCAATAGTTTTTTATTAGTTTTATGGTGTGAAACACACTATAACTTTACTGTAATAAGTTGCAATCCGGTTGTGTGTTTAGTAAAATAAAACCATAAGGAGGTGAACAAATGTTAGACAAAATACTAGAAATCCTGACAGCGACCGGAGTCTTCACCGGAGGAATAGCCGCCCTCATAGAAGCAACCAGCCGCTACAGGAAATCAAAAAAGAAACGTAAATAAACGTTTCACGGAAGTGCCCCTCACCGAGGGGTCACTTCCCCTACAATCTAACACAAAAAACATGAAAAAAACATACTACTACACACTAACAGCATCCATCCTTGGACTAGGAACCCTAACTACGCAAATGCCCCTACCAGTGAAAATAGTTGGCGCTTTAACCACACTCACTTTCGGCATACTCGCCCTACTCCAAGCTACAGGAAAATTAAAATGACCATAAAATACTTATCCCTAGCCGGCGTAGCCACCAGGCTAGGAATATCCCCAAACACCGCTAGAGCTTACCGTGAACAAGGCAGATTGCCCATCCCGGATGCCACTATCGGAGACGGGCCTAGAGCTATGCTTGGCTGGCTCCCAGAAACAATAGACGAATGGAATAAAAACCGGCCCGGGCAAGGAACCAGAACCGACCTACGAAAATAGAAGTGTTTTAAAAAAGATTTGGCGGGGCACATATTAATATGCCCCGCCTGAAGTTTGTATAGGTAAAATTTTACCCGCGGCTGCAGACCATAACAGTCAAGACCGGTAAGCAGCTACAGACCATAACAGTCAAGACCACCTACATTTTCATAATACTCTAGTTAATTAGGGGAGTCTTCGGTTTTCCCGTTTCTTTTAATACTGTTCATAGCGTTAGGGATTACAGCTAAAATCCCTACTAAAACTCCGCCAAAAGTAGCCACTGGTTTATCAAGAATAGTCCCGAAACCAACCATGCAAACAGCTGTGGGTGCGATTAGTGCGAGAGTTACCGATAAAACTTTTAACGAAAAAGATTCAGCCTTCTTTTCAATAGTTTCATTATCTCTAGCCTGACCCTGTTGCCGTAAGCTTTCTTCTGCCATACATAAAATACGGTCAGCGCTACCTGGAAGTATTTGTTCGTACTGAGCAAACTGTTCCGGCGCAGGAATAGGCCCACTATGGATTGAATGCTGAGTTAGAGTAAGGGAATTTTTTAGTACTTCTTCGGGCAGGTTTTCTCCATCTATGATTGCTTGTAAAGCCTCTTCAGGAGTAGGGATTAAAGGTTGATTTTCTTCTCTGCCTGGTTTAGGGCCGTTTGCATGGATTGCCCTACCTGATTCCAAGCTGCTGTCAAGGGGTCTTGGTGCCGTATCGGACTGCGGTACTGCCTGTTGTTCCTCGGGTCGGGGTTGGCGTATATCTGTATCGCTTTTTTCATCCCGCGGAGCATTGCTTCGTTTGTCGCCATTCACAGCCCCTCCTTAATTTTACGGTATGTTTATGCTTCAGTTTCGACTCTAGCATAAGAACACTAGAGCATGTAAAAGAAATTTCTTCGGAGCTTACTCTTATACTGTTTTGCGTGACTCTAGATCAGCTCCTTGCCCAGTGTAGGAAACGGCAGTTGCATGTTTCGTTTCTACCGTTCCCTATACCAGGAGCATACTACCTACCAGAACGGCTAATAATCGTCGATAGTCGGCTTTCCGAGCAAGAACAGTTAGCCACGCTAGCCCACGAATATATTCACGCCTGCTGCTGGCATGACGGGCACCAAAGCCCAGAGATAGAAGCGGCCGTGAATCGCAGAGCCGCACGGCTACTAGTATCCCCGATAGAGTACGTTCTAGCAGAAAAGGTCTACGGCGGGAACGTGTTTCTTATCGCGGAAGAACTAAACCTCCCTGTATGGGTAATCGAGGCCTATCAAGAAACGCTGCTGGCTGGTTTTCATGCTTCTGCTGCCATGCGTGCAGCCAGCTCAGCATCTCTCCGTGCGGAAGAATGCTGATAAATCATTACCGTCTTCGGGTCACTATGGCCCGCGCGCGCCATCAAGTCCGCAATAGTAGCCCCCGCCCGGCCATAAAGCGTTAAACCAGAATGTCTAAGATCGTGAAACCGCCCTACCGGCAGGCCAGCATCCTCACAAGCCTTATGCAATATGTTACGGAGGGCTTTATCGGTAATAAATTGCGCTGGATACCGTAGGGGTGGGAAAAGGAGTGCGTCTTTCCCTGGAGGGGTAAAAGTATCAAGATGATACTTCAAAACACCTGCCGCATAATTGTCTAACTGTATTGTGCGGTAGCCGGCGTTTGATTTCGGCGGCCCCACTACAACCTGCCCGTGTTGGTCTCTTTTGGTGGCTCTTGAGACTTCTATCCAGTCCCCGGTTTTACTGCAGTCTTTTCTACGCAGGGCGGCAACTTCTCCAGAGCGCAGGCAGCCTAGACTGGCCGCCACGATAGCCGCCTTATACCGCTCTGGGGTGGCTTCAATGATTTGTTTTAGTTCTTTATAGGTGTAGGTAGTGTAGCTATTTGGGCGGCGGGGTGGTTTAGAGAAGAAACCGTCGGGCATTTGGGGTTTTTCTTTTATTACGTGTAGTTTTTGGGCGGCGGTTAGGCCGGCGGAAAAGTCCCGCATTATAGATCGCGCACTAGCAGGGCTCTGCGTAGCATTTAGATGCTTTAAAAATTTATGTATGTCCAGGCTGGTGATGTGGGCCAGTTTGGTGTTTTCTCCGAAATATGGCGCGATGTGGGCTACCCACCTGGAGCGGTAGGTACGGATAGTGTTAGGAGATTTTCCTATGGTTTCCATGTATTCGACCCAGTAGGGTATCCATTCTTTTATTGTGGCTATTTTTTGTTTTGCACCTTCCGTGGTGTAGATGCGATTTTCGTTCCATTCCCCGCGAACGATTTCGGAATGTACTAGATCTAGGAGTTGTTGTGCTTCGGTTTTGGTGGAGACGGTTGCGGTGTAGTATTCGTGGCCGTTTTTGCGCCAGCGGCCGCGATAGTTTTGGCCGTGTTTGATGATTGAGCCGAAGGTTTTGCGTGCCATTTTCTTGGCCCCCTTCTCTTAATTTTTTTGGACCCCTTCTGGCCCCCCTAGGATACCAAAAGTCGCTTAAAATTGCTTAAACTTGCCCAAAGCACCACTGCTGTTTTTCGGCTTAAAATAAAGGAAAACCCCGCCAAATCAACGATTCAGCGGGGTGGCTGGCGGAGGATGGGGGATTCGAACCCCNGTGCGAGAGTTACCGATAAAACTTTTAACGAAAAAGATTCAGCCTTCTTTTCAATAGTTTCATTATCTCTAGCCTGACCCTGTTGCCGTAAGCTTTCTTCTGCCATACATAAAATACGGTCAGCGCTACCTGGAAGTATTTGTTCGTACTGAGCAAACTGTTCCGGCGCAGGAATAGGCCCACTATGGATTGAATGCTGAGTTAGAGTAAGGGAATTTTTTAGTACTTCTTCGGGCAGGTTTTCTCCATCTATGATTGCTTGTAAAGCCTCTTCAGGAGTAGGGATTAAAGGTTGATTTTCTTCTCTGCCTGGTTTAGGGCCGTTTGCATGGATTGCCCTACCTGATTCCAAGCTGCTGTCAAGGGGTCTTGGTGCCGTATCGGACTGCGGTACTGCCTGTTGTTCCTCGGGTCGGGGTTGGCGTATATCTGTATCGCTTTTTTCATCCCGCGGAGCATTGCTTCGTTTGTCGCCATTCACAGCCCCTCCTTAATTTTACGGTATGTTTATGCTTCAGTTTCGACTCTAGCATAAGAACACTAGAGCATGTAAAAGAAATTTCTTCGGAGCTTACTCTTATACTGTTTTGCGTGACTCTAGATCAGCTCCTTGCCCAGTGTAGGAAACGGCAGTTGCATGTTTCGTTTCTACCGTTCCCTATACCAGGAGCATACTACCTACCAGAACGGCTAATAATCGTCGATAGTCGGCTTTCCGAGCAAGAACAGTTAGCCACGCTAGCCCACGAATATATTCACGCCTGCTGCTGGCATGACGGGCACCAAAGCCCAGAGATAGAAGCGGCCGTGAATCGCAGAGCCGCACGGCTACTAGTATCCCCGATAGAGTACGTTCTAGCAGAAAAGGTCTACGGCGGGAACGTGTTTCTTATCGCGGAAGAACTAAACCTCCCTGTATGGGTAATCGAGGCCTATCAAGAAACGCTGCTGGCTGGTTTTCATGCTTCTGCTGCCATGCGTGCAGCCAGCTCAGCATCTCTCCGTGCGGAAGAATGCTGATAAATCATTACCGTCTTCGGGTCACTATGGCCCGCGCGCGCCATCAAGTCCGCAATAGTAGCCCCCGCCCGGCCATAAAGCGTTAAACCAGAATGTCTAAGATCGTGAAACCGCCCTACCGGCAGGCCAGCATCCTCACAAGCCTTATGCAATATGTTACGGAGGGCTTTATCGGTAATAAATTGCGCTGGATACCGTAGGGGTGGGAAAAGGAGTGCGTCTTTCCCTGGAGGGGTAAAAGTATCAAGATGATACTTCAAAACACCTGCCGCATAATTGTCTAACTGTATTGTGCGGTAGCCGGCGTTTGATTTCGGCGGCCCCACTACAACCTGCCCGTGTTGGTCTCTTTTGGTGGCTCTTGAGACTTCTATCCAGTCCCCGGTTTTACTGCAGTCTTTTCTACGCAGGGCGGCAACTTCTCCAGAGCGCAGGCAGCCTAGACTGGCCGCCACGATAGCCGCCTTATACCGCTCTGGGGTGGCTTCAATGATTTGTTTTAGTTCTTTATAGGTGTAGGTAGTGTAGCTATTTGGGCGGCGGGGTGGTTTAGAGAAGAAACCGTCGGGCATTTGGGGTTTTTCTTTTATTACGTGTAGTTTTTGGGCGGCGGTTAGGCCGGCGGAAAAGTCCCGCATTATAGATCGCGCACTAGCAGGGCTCTGCGTAGCATTTAGATGCTTTAAAAATTTATGTATGTCCAGGCTGGTGATGTGGGCCAGTTTGGTGTTTTCTCCGAAATATGGCGCGATGTGGGCTACCCACCTGGAGCGGTAGGTACGGATAGTGTTAGGAGATTTTCCTATGGTTTCCATGTATTCGACCCAGTAGGGTATCCATTCTTTTATTGTGGCTATTTTTTGTTTTGCACCTTCCGTGGTGTAGATGCGATTTTCGTTCCATTCCCCGCGAACGATTTCGGAATGTACTAGATCTAGGAGTTGTTGTGCTTCGGTTTTGGTGGAGACGGTTGCGGTGTAGTATTCGTGGCCGTTTTTGCGCCAGCGGCCGCGATAGTTTTGGCCGTGTTTGATGATTGAGCCGAAGGTTTTGCGTGCCATTTTCTTGGCCCCCTTCTCTTAATTTTTTTGGACCCCTTCTGGCCCCCCTAGGATACCAAAAGTCGCTTAAAATTGCTTAAACTTGCCCAAAGCACCACTGCTGTTTTTCGGCTTAAAATAAAGGAAAACCCCGCCAAATCAACGATTCAGCGGGGTGGCTGGCGGAGGATGGGGGATTCGAACCCCCGAGGGCGTTAACCCAACACGCTTTCCAAGCGTGCGCCATAGGCCACTAGGCGAATCCTCCTCGGGCATCTACTTTATAAAATTTATAAAGTGAGCACAGATAATCATTCTAACTGGAGGGCGCGAAAAAAAGAAAGTCGATGAGGTAGAAGCGAGGTGGTTTTACTCTCATCGTCTTGTGGAGAGGACTCTGAGCGGAAAATCCCGTATTATAGGCAGTGGCTCCTCATGTGGCGTCATCTTGTGGAATCCCCCAGGGCAGGAATGCAGCAAGGGCACATAAGCTCTGGCGGGTGCGTGAGGAGTCTTTATTATGTGTCTTTATATTTTTATTGCCGAGCTTCTCACTAAATATCTATAAATAAACAGGGCGTGGGTAGAAGCGCTACAATATGCACGTGAATGAACTTGTATTAGGGATAGAAACTTCTTGCGATGAAACGGGTATTGCTTTGGTGCGCAACGGGGAACTGCTGGCGGACGTCACAGCTACCTCTATGGATGAATATGCCCGCTATGGTGGAATAATTCCGGAGATTGCCTCGCGCGCTCATTTAGAGTCTTTTCTTCCTACGCTGCAGGCGGTACTGGATAAAGCGGGAGTGGAGTTAGCGGAAGTAGATGCCGTGGCCGCTACTGCGGGGCCTGGTTTAATAGGATCTTTGATAGTAGGAGTGAGTGCGGCAAAGGCCTTGGCTTTTGCGCTGGGAAAGCCTTTCTACGGGGTCAATCACATTATCGCCCATCTTGCGGTAGATGAGCTTGTGCACGGAGATTTACCGGAAAAATTCGTAGGTTTGGTAGTTTCGGGCGGGCATTCCCACTTGCTGTTAGTGCGGAATATCGCCACAGACGTGGTAGAGCTGGGTGGCACTTTAGATGATGCTGCTGGCGAGGCTTTTGACAAAGTGGGGAGGCTGCTGGGTCTGCCTTATCCAGGTGGTCCGCATATCGATAGGTTAGCGCAGCAGGGAGATAGAGAAGCGATTCGATTCCCGCGGGCGCTTTCTTCTGCGAAAAATAAAGAAAAGCATCCCTATGATTATTCTTTCTCTGGGTTAAAGACGGCGGTGGCGCGTCATATCGAAGGTTTGGAAGCGCGCGGAGAAGAAATTCCTAAAGCCGATATTGCGGCCGGTTTTTCCGAAGCAGTAGATGATGCTCTTTCAGCCAAAGCTATTGAAGCTTGCCTACACAATGGCTGCGATACTTTAGTAATTGGGGGAGGGTTCTCGGCAAATTCTCGGTTGCGGGAATTGGCGCTAGAGCGTGGAGAGCGCCACGGCATTGAAGTGCGTATTCCACCTATTCGCTATTGCACAGATAATGGAGCGATGATAGCGGCACTTGGTTGGGAGATGGTGCGCAACGGTGTGGAGCCGTCGCCACTAGATATTACGGTAGATACCGGAATGCCACGCGATATCACTATTATCCACTAGTCAAGTAGATATCCAGCGGCTGAGTAGTAGCTATTTAGCAACTGGGCAGCGAAATTTATATTCTCCTGTTCAGCGCGGTATTTTATGCACTTGGCAGCTTCGGTGGGCAGAGAGCTGTTTTTCCTAGCCATTTGTTTTAGAAAAAGCGGTCGGCTGGAAAATTGCGTAGAATAAAGGCGTGAGTATTGCCCTGTACCGGCGTTATCGGCCGGAAACGTTTACGGAAGTAATTGGCCAAGAGCATGTGACGGAGCCGCTTATGGCAGCTCTCGCGTCCGGCAATACTACGCATGCCTATTTATTTTCTGGACCGCGTGGCTGCGGTAAGACTACTTCTGCGCGTATTTTGGCTCGGTGTTTAAATTGCGCCGAATACCCTATCGCTATTCCCTGTGGAAAATGTGATTCTTGTAAGGAACTGGCTCGTTCCGGATCAGGATCTTTAGACGTAGTAGAGCTGGATGCGGCTTCGCACGGCGGGGTAGACGATGCGCGCGAATTGCGGGAGCAAGCGGGATTTGCTCCGGTGCGCAATCGGTACAAGATTTTTATTATTGACGAAGCCCATATGGTCACCAACCAGGGTTTTAATGCGTTATTGAAACTAGTGGAAGAACCGCCGGCGCACGTTAAATTTATTTTTGCCACTACTGAGCCAGAAAAAGTAATCGGTACTATTCGTTCTCGTACGCACCACTATCCTTTCCGCCTAGTGCCGCCGCCTATTCTGCTCGAATACTTAGAGCAGATTTGCCAAGCGGAAGGGATAAAAGCCGGGAAAGACGTACTCTCTTTAGTGGTACGCGCTGGCACAGGATCGGTGCGAGATACGCTTTCAGTGTTAGATCAAATAATCGGCGGTTCTCAGGGTGATACTTTAGATTACGAGCGTGCCGTAGCTCTGCTGGGGTACACCTCGGCACATTTAATTGATGACGCAGTAGTAGCTATTGGAGAGAGAAACGGAGCAGAGCTCTTTACCGTAGTAGATAAAATAGTGCATTCGGGCCATGATCCGCGCCGTTTCGTAGAGGATTTACTGCAGAGATTCCGCGATTTAATAATTATTGCGCTCGCGGGGGAAGCTGCGGGAGATGTCTTTTCTTCGGTACCGGCAGATACTTATGCGCATATGCAAGAGCAGGCGCAGAAAATGGGTGCGCGGCGTGCTTCTCGCTGTGCCGATCTTACGAATGAAGCACTTAATTTTATGGTTGGCGCTACGGCACCGCGTTTGCAGCTGGAGTTGCTCTGTGCGCGGTTGCTGGTAGATGAACAAAAATCGCGCGATACGCAAGAAGTGAAATCGCTAGCGAATGGGGCTGTGAATGCCGAAGCTGGGCAGAAGCAAACACCTCCTCCTTTCGCTAAGCCTATGGAAGATCCGCGCCGGCGGGCAATGCCTAATATGCCACCTAGTATGCCCAGTACGCCGCAGATGCCTAATGCAATGAATAAGCCTAGTGCAGTGAATAAGTCCAGTATGCCGCCTGTGCCGCCCAATTCGCCGCAGTCTGCTGTCAATACCGCGCCGGCGGGTGGCGGCAATCCGGCGTCTACCGGAGCAAATTTGGAAGATAATTTAGGCAATAAAGACGATAAGACTGAGCAGGAGCAAATAGCGGCACAGTGGGAAGCTATTAAGGAGCAAGCGGCGAATACCTCTGCGGCAGCAGCTGAAGCCTTAGCGCCGGCAAGTGGAATAGCTCAGGTAGAGGGAGCGGTAGTGAGTATAGCTTTCCCCACTGCTGCACAAGCTCAGCACTTCAATAAAACGATTCCAGCTTTGAATGCGCTAGCTATGGCCATTTATCAGCATACTGGTTGGAAAAAGCGGCTATCGGGAGTGGAGGTACCGGGAGTACCGGCAGCACCTAAAATGCCAGCTATGCCTACTACCGCAGCAGCTAAGCCTATAGCTTCTGAAGCGCCGACTAATGGTGTCGAGCAAAATATGGAAGCTGCAGCAATTGTAGAAACTACCGAAACTGCAGAAACTGGGGATCCGGCTGGAGTGCTCGGGCAACTTCTCGAATCTCCGAAGGAAAAGCCGGCGATTTCTGTGGAGGAATCTGCAGTGGCATCTGCGGCGGCAGTAGCGGTGGCGTCTAGGGAGAAAATTCCTTCTGAAAAGCCTTTCTATGCGAAAGATATGCCAAAATTACCTCCAAAGCGCCCAGCTGCGTTGAATTCTGCGGCAGTAGATAATTCCGGGCAAGCTGGGTTAGCTGAGAAATCGGGGTTAACTGAGAAATCCGGAATTGCCGAAAAAGTTGTGCCCCAGCAGCCGAACGCAGAAGAAATAGCGGAGCGGGAAGAAGCAGAAGTATCGGCAGATGATCCAGTAATTGATCAATCCGAAGTAGTGGGATTAAAAGTCGTTTTGAAAAAATTTGACGGAAAAATAATCGGCAGGCAATCTGCTAAGGATGGCGCTTAATGGCAGGCATTTATGATGGAGCAGTACAGGAGCTTATTACTGAATTAGGAAGACTGCCGGGAATTGGCCCGAAAAGCGCACAGCGAATTGCTTTTCATCTGCTAGAGGTAGACGATGCAGAAGTGCAGACGCTGGTAGAGGCACTGCAAGCTGTAAAAGAAAAAGTGCGCTATTGCAGTGTGTGTGGCAACGTGACCGAAACAGAAATATGCCGCATTTGCGCCGATCCGCGCCGGCTCGATTCCGTGCTCTGTGTAGTGGAAGATTCGCGCGCTTTAGTGGCAATTGAAAAAGCGCGGGAATTTCGCGGTCGCTACCACGTATTAGGCGGTGCTATTGACCCAATAGGTGGAGTAGGGCCGGAAGATTTACGTATTCGTGAACTCTACCAACGATTAGCAGAGGGAAATATTAAAGAAGTAATTCTCGCTACCGATCCGAACGTAGAGGGGGAAGCCACCGCCACCTATTTATCGCTTAATTTAGCGCCGCTGGGTGTGATAGTTTCGCGCCTAGCTTCAGGGCTACCTATTGGTGGCGATTTGGAGTATGCCGATGAAATTACTATTTCGCGCGCGCTGGAGGGGCGCCGGCGTCTTTATTCGCCAGAAGAAACGAAATAGCAAGCAAAACGTGACTAACGTAATGCTAGCAGCGAGGAGAGTAGCCCGAAACGTTTTCCTTTCTCCTCTAGACTGAAGTAAGGGAAAGTTAATAAGGAGCACTAGTGAGCCTAGTTGTACAAAAATTCGGCGGATCTTCCGTAGCGGATGCAGAATCTATTCGGCGGGTAGCGCGGCGGATAGTAGATACTTATAACCAAGGTAATCAGGTAGTGGTAATTGTTTCGGCAATGGGAGATACCACCGATGACCTTATCGATTTAGCTCGTTCCGTCACTCCCCGCCCACGCGCGCGGGAAATGGATATTCTCCTCACGGCGGGGGAAAGAATTTCGATGGCGCTGCTGGCAATGGCAATATCGGATCTGGGAGTACCGGCGAATGCTTTTACTGGCCAACAGGCTGGGTTACTTACGAATGAGATTTACGGCAAAGCCTCTATTGTAGGAGTAGTGCCGGAGCGCATAGCTCGTACTATTCGCGAAGGCGGTATTGCCGTAATTGCCGGTTTTCAGGGAGTGAATACTGATAGCGACGACGTCACTACGCTGGGGCGCGGTGGTTCTGATACTACGGCAGTAGCTTTTGCAGCGGCGTTAAGGGCAGATTATTGTGAAATATTTTCCGATGTAGACGGGGTGTTCACAGCTGATCCGCGTATTGCTCCTACGGCTCATAAGCAGCCCGCGCTCACCTATGAAGAGACTTTAGAGTTAGCTGCTCACGGTACAAAAGTTTTACATTTACGTGCAGTTGAATATGCCCGCCGTTATCGGGTGCCATTGCATGTGCGTTCATCGTTTTCCGATAAGGAAGGAACCTGGATTGTGGAAGAGAAAGACGAGAAATATCTAGACGGCAAGAATGAAGCCCCGATGATTTCTGGGATTGCCCACGATAAATCGCAGGCAAAAATTACGGTAGCGGGTATTCCAGACGAACCGGGCACAGCTGCGCGGCTCTTTGCAATCGTGGCGAGTGCAGATGTAAATATCGATATGATTGTGCAAAATACTCCTACCAATGCAGCTAATTCGGCAAATATCTCTTTCACCTTGCCGAAAGATGATGTGCCGGCCGCTTTTAGCGCCTTAGAGGAAGCACAAGATGAATTAAAATTTACCAAGCTCAAATCTAATGAAGGCGTAGGTATTCTTTCGCTGGTAGGTGCGGGAATGCGCTCGCATCCGGGAGTATCGGCACGGCTTTTTGGAGCCTTGGCAGAAGCAGGAATTAATATCGATATGATTTCTACTTCGGAAATTCGTATTTCGGTAGTGCTTTCGGAAAACCAGCTCGATGAGGCAGTAAAAGTAGTGCATACGGCCTTTAATTTAGATTCAGAAGGCGAAGTAATCGTATACGGAGGTACGGGAAGATGAGTATTACATTAGCAGTAGTAGGCGCTACCGGGCAGGTAGGGCAAGTGATGCGTACGCTAATTGCGGAGCGGAATGTACCGGCCGAAAAGATCCGGTTTTTTGCTTCTGCGCGTTCTGCAGGTAAAGAGCTAGATTTCCGTGGGCAGAAAATAGTCGTAGAAGATATTGCCAAAGCGGATTTTTCAGGAATAGACGTAGCAGTTTTCTCCGCAGGTGCCAGCGTATCGAAAGAGTATGCGCCGAAATTTGTGCAAGCTGGAGCGCTGGTGGTAGATAACTCATCTGCTTGGCGAAAAGATCCGGAAGTACCGCTAGTGGTATCGGAAGTAAATCCGCAGGATCTGCGCAACCGCCCGAAAGGAATTATCGCTAATCCGAATTGCACCACTATGGCTGCTATGCCGGTATTAAAAGTGTTGCACGATGAAGCACAATTGCAGCGCTTGGTAGTTTCTTCCTATCAAGCAGTTTCCGGCTCGGGTGTGAAAGGCGTGCGGGCACTGGCTGAACAGACTCGCCAGGGCGCAGCCGAAAATTTGGAAGGCCTGGCTCTGGACGGCAATGCGATTAGCCATCCAGCTGATACCACTCCCTATGTGGCTCCGATTGCTTTTAACGTAGTAGCGTGGGCGGGAAATCTCGTGGAAGATGGTTCGCGAGAGACCGACGAAGAGCAGAAACTGCGTAACGAAACGCGGCGTATTCTGGGGATTCCGAATTTGCCGGTAGCGGGGACTTGTGTGCGCGTGCCGGTATTTACTGCTCATGCCTTGAGTATTAATGCTGAATTTGCATCTCCTATTAGCCCCGAACGGGCGATTGAGCTGCTAAAGAAAGCTCCGGGTGTGAAATATGTGGAGGTGCCTACTCCTTTACAAGGTGCTGGAGTAGATGATTGCCTCGTAGGGCGCATTCGGCAAGATCAATCCGTGCCAGACGGGCGCGGGCTGGTGCTGTTTGTGGTGGGTGATAACCTGCGAAAAGGTGCGGCTCTGAATACTGTGCAGTTGGCAGAATTACTGATTGCGGAGTTGCGCGGCGCATAAATAGCGGCGTAGTACATAAATACCGGCGCGACGTAAACAGTAGCGCGACGCCATAGATACCGACGCCGGCAGATTTTTAAGCCATATATCCAGACCAGTCTTCCGAAAGACTGCTGGCAATATCCGGGTGTAGTTGGGAATCTGTTTCCGTGAGCACCGCTGCCTCATTCGGGCGGTCTTTGAGCACATTCTCAATATAAGATTGCACGGCTTCCGGCAATGAAATATCGTGCCCCGCATTCTCGGCGATGAACCAGCGGTGGTCAAGTATTTCGTGGAAAAGTTGCGCGGGCTGTAATTTTCCGCGTAATTCGCGCGGAATAGCTCGTACCGTCGGCTCGTAGACTTTTGCCAACCACTGATGAGCTACCACCGAGAGAGGTTGCCCCTGATTCTCGGGCAGCATCCGGAACTGCTCCATATTATTCATCATGCGCCGCGCCTGTTTTTCTTCTACATCCAAGCCGGTGAGGCGCATTAATTTCCGTGAATAATGCCCAGCATCTACCACTTTCGGGCGGATAGAGAGGAAAGTGCCGTTTCTATCGGTCTTCATAGCTAATTCGCCTACGTCGAATCCCAGCTCATTAAGGCGGCGGATTCTATTATCTACCCGCCACCGCTCCGTGAGGGCAAAGGATTCTTCTGAAGTGAGTTCGTTCCAGAGGGAAGAATACTGAGCTTGGAGGCGATTACCGATAGCAATTGCGTCGAATTCGGTATCGAGAATTCCTCCCGCCTGCAGATCTAGCAGTTCTCCAACTATATTCGTCCGCGCAATATCTACATCGTTTTCCCGCCGGCCGGCAGAGAGAGTAGCCTGCAATGATCCGGTTTCTGCGTCTACTAAATAGGCAGCAAATTCTCCGGCGTCTCTCCGGAAAAGAGTATTTGAAAGAGAAATATCTCCCCAGTAGTAGCCATGCAGATGCAAACGCACAATCAGTACGGCCAAGGCGTCAATAAGTCTATCCACAGTCGAGTGGCGAATAGCTGCCTGCCCGAATACGGCTCGGTAGGGCAAAGAATAGGGAAGATGATGGGTAATAAGTACTGAATTCAGAGCCTCACCACTGGCGGTGAAGCGGTGGGAGATGACGGCGAGTGGCTCTACGCAGGGAGCATTTAGCCGGTTGAGCTGGCGCAACATATCATATTCATGGCGCGCTAAAGCCTCATCTATTTCTTTTACTGCCAAAATCTGGCCATCTAATTTTACAAAACGCACCATGTGGCGTGAGATACCGCGCGGGAGAGCAGCAATTAGTTCCTCTGGCCATTCCCGCAAGGGTAGCTGCCACGGCAAATCTAAGAGAGCGGGAAGCACTTCGGCAGAGGTAATTTCGAGAGCTTCTTCCATCAGGTTCCCTTCCCAAAAATAGAGCAACGGAGGGGCACGCACTGTACCCCTCCGTCTATATTAAAGAGTATTTTCGAGAAAATGCGCACGGACGCGTATTTTCGAAAAGTACTTAGTCGCCGATTCGCTTTCCACTCTTGGCAGAGAAGTAGTGAATATGGGCGGCGTCTGGGCAAATATATGCCGTTTCACCAGTGGCAGGATGTACCTCGGGGGATACTCGTACCGTCATCGTTTCGGATTTATCACCGGAACCGAAAAGATGCGTTTCGTTTTCTGCTCCCACAATGGTGCCGTATACATAGGAATCCGATCCCAGGTGTTCCACAAAGGTGACGCGCAGCGGAATCGCATTTTCGGTCTCGGCACTTACCAGATTAAAGGCTTCTGGGCGGACGCCTACGATTACTTCGGTAGCATTTTCGCCAGTGAGCGCAGAACGTACCGGCGCCGGCAGATTAATGCGCGCTTCTCCGAAGGCGGCCTGCATGCCATCTATTCTCCAGGTGCCCAGATTCATAGCAGGAGATCCAATGAACCCAGCTACGAAAGCATTGGCGGGACGGGCGAACATTTCATCTGGGGAAGCTACCTGCTGCAAAATACCGTCTTTCAAAACGGCAATACGATCTCCCATGGTGAGAGCTTCCGTCTGATCGTGGGTCACATATACGGTGGTGACGCCCAGATTTCTTTGCAGAGCAGCAATCTGAGTACGTGTTTGTACACGCAGTTTCGCATCCAGATTAGAGAGAGGCTCATCCATCAAGAATACTTGCGGTTTTCGTACGATTGCCCGCCCCATCGCTACGCGCTGGCGCTGCCCACCGGATAGTGCCTTGGGCTTCCGGTCTAAGTACTCAGTTAAATCTAATACGGCGGCGGCTTCTTCTACCCGCTTCCGGATAGTTTCTTTATCTACGCCCGCAATTTTCAGAGCAAAGCCCATATTATCGGCCACCGTCATATGCGGATAAAGAGCATAGTTCTGGAAAACCATCGCAATATCGCGATCTTTCGGGCTTACATTGGTCACGTCGCGCTCTCCGATATAGATATTTCCGGAGGTTACGTCTTCTAATCCGGCCAACATACGGAGGGAAGTGGATTTTCCACAACCAGAAGGCCCTACTAATACCAAAAATTCTCCGTCTTTAATTTCGAGATTTAAGGCATTGACCGCGGGATTTTCTGCTCCCGGGTATACTAAAGTGGCGTTTTTGAATGTAACGGTAGCCATCGTTATTCCCTTCACCGGCAGGTACGTGCCGGACGATCCGAGTGAAAGGTGCATGAATGGTTAGAATCAGCACGATAAATACATCGGTGTATTTACTAAGCTTAAGTTTACATATTTGCTTATAGTTGTAAATGCCGCTTTGCGACTTTGCAAGATTTTCGAAAAAATTTGGGGCAGAGAGCGGTGATTTTTGCCGGGTGCTGGAGTGAAAAAGCCACGGTAGAATAAAAGAAAATGACGGGAAAAATCTCGGTGAAAAATAGCGAGTAAGCAACTGGAAAATTATGCAAGTATATGGCTATGAGCTGGTAAAACGTATTGGGCGTGGCGGGGTATCTACCGTCTATGAAGCCCTAGATCCAGCTGGGCGGCGAGTGGCTTTTAAGCGCCTCCATCCGGCGGTGGCAGCAGATCCAGAGGCGCGGGCGCGGCTACGGCGAGAAATAGCAATGTTGCAAAGAATTTCCGGTTCTGGCGTCGCACAAATTATCGATGCGGAGATTGCAGCCGATGAAGTATTTATCGTCACGGAGTTGGTGGAGGGCTTAACTCTAGAAAAAGATGTGGAGATAAACGGCATCTACACAGAAGAAGATTTACTGCGACTCGGGCAGGAGTTGCAGCAGATTTTAGAAAATGTGCATCGCGCCGGCGTCTTACATCGAGATATTAAACCCGCCAATGTGATGATAGGGAAAGCGGGGCCGGTATTAATTGATTTCGGTATTTCCCAGCTAGGAGAAGATACCCGCCTCACGCAGCAAGGATTTTTAGCGCATACTCCGGGATATTGCGATCCGCAGGTATTGCAGGGAGCTTCTCCAGATAAAGAAGCTGATTGGTGGGCGCTAGCTGCCGTGCTCGCCTATGCCGCCACCGGCAGTGCTCCTTTCGGAAAAGGAAATGCCTCAGCCATTATGCAGCGGGTGCTGCATTCGCCACCCTACCTGCCGGGGCTTTCTTCTACTCTGCAAGCCGCTTTCTGCCAAGCTCTGGCAGTAGATTTTACCCAGCGTATTTCCTATGCCGAGCTGCTGGAAATAATTGCCGATCCGCACCAAGCTGCCACATTGCTCACGCCGCTAAAGGCGCCGCAAAAGGTGGAGCAGCCAGCCGTGGCTCCTACTTTGGTGGCGGAAACTGCTCCTAACTGGGGAGCTAGCGAGGATTACGGCACAGACTCCACGGAGTATGCCGGAAACGCTGGTGGAGAATATGGCGAGGAGTATGGCAATAATTACGATGATTCGTACGGCGATACAGGCACTGATGCCTATGGTGCGCCGGATTTACCCGCGACTCTCCGCAGCGAAGCTGCATTAGTACCGCCCGGGGGAGCTAACGCGGCGCCCCGCGCAGAGAATTCGCCCGCAAGAGAGAATTGGCTAATGGCCGGGAACTCCGGAGCAGATAATTTACTAATACAACCTGGTATGGCACTGGCAGAAAACTATTTACCTGCCCTTCCACACTGCCGTCTACAAATACTATTACTGGGGGTAGTCAGCGTCTTTGTGGGGGCAGCTGCGCCGATACCAGGAGGAGCAGCATTCCTAGTGATACTTCTGCTGCTAGATATGATTGGTACTTTCTACCAGAAAAATGTGCGCTATTTTGTGAAGAAAGGCCGGCGGCGAGATGGCTGGGGATGGATAGTCATGCAGCTTCCTATTTCTTTACCGGGGATAATAGTGCGCAGCGTATTCTTTGGGGCGGTTGCCGCCGGTATTTTTTGGGTGCTGAGCTGGTTCTTTTCTACCTATGTGCTCGATTTACAGAACGCAGTACTAATCGGAATAGCTAGCGCCTTAGCGGTTTCTTGGAATTTACCTTTTAATGCGCGGGCCCGGCTAGGATCGCGGTGGCTTTGGCAAGAAATAGCCCCAGAATTCCGCTACCAACTTCTTTGGTGGATAATTGGGGGCGCGCTTGCGGGGGCTGCCTATATTTTCTGGCAGAACGCTCCAGAATTTAATTGGCTGCAATTTCTGAATCTGCCGAGTTAATTTACTATATTTAGAGCGAAAGTAGGAAAACGCTTAAAGTATATTTGTAGTACGGAAAAGCGAGCGAAAAGAAAATTATGAGCGAGAGCAATAAGCTTACGAAGAAAGAACGCCGCGCTGCTACGCGGGAAAAAATGCAGGCATTGCGGGAGCAGGAGCGGAAAAGAGCGAAGCGCAATCGCCTTATAGCTGTAGGTACAGTGGCGTTAGTGCTGGTAATTTCCCTAGTAGTGATTATAAAAATAGTGGGAGCTCATAAAGAAGAAAATTACACCGGTACAGCGCGCGCGGCTGAATTGCAGAATGTGACTGCAGATTACGGGATACCTTTTGGGAAAGACGGGAAAGCAACTGCTGTGCAAGAAGGGTTGCCGCAGGTGGGAATCTATGCCGACTATATGTGCAGCCATTGCACCGTGCTCCATCACGAAGCGAAAGAAGCTTATAAGGAGCATGAAAATGCCGGAGATGTGCAGCTAATTCAGCATCCGGTAGCAATTATGCGTACCGAATTTTCTGAGTTAGGAGCGGCGGCAGTTTTCTATGTTGCCACCTATGCGCCAGATAGTTTCGGAGATTTTAATGATGCACTTTTCGCTAAGTCTTACGACATTATGAGTGAGAAGAGTGAGCCACCGAGCGCAGAAGAGATAGCGCGTATTGCAGCTAAGGCGGGTGTGCCGAAAGATGTAGCAGCTGACCTTCCAGCTTCTATTACGTCTGAAGCGTGGAAGAAAGTAGTGGCCGAATCCAATAAAGTATTTTCCGACCACAACTATAAAGGCACCCCTACGGTTACAGTAAACGGCGAAGAGATAAGCGGCTGGAGTAAAGTAGGAATGCCAGAATTCTTAAAGCAGGTGGCAGCTTTAAAGAAGTAGAGTGATTCCACTTTTGGTAGTCAAGCGGCATTTATAGCTCAGTTATAACGGTTTATAGCTAACGTATAGCTAAGTGGCATTTTTGCGTGGGCTTCTGGCATAATGAAGTGCGCAGGAATGCCGGAGTGGAAAACTGCTCGCTTCTTGCCGATGCCTCCTTAGCTCAGTTGGTAGAGCGCCGCTCTTGTAAAGCGAAGGTCGTCAGTTCGAGTCTGACAGGGGGCTCCACTTTCACGTCGGATTTGATAAGTAGCGTTTGCGTTAGCGAGTACGCCCCAAGGGGGTGTGGAAAACCGTCTGCGTTAGCGGATACAGATTCTTCTACTTTGCCAGTGTTCAATGAGCCATCGGTCGTGGCTCGCGATGATCAATGTGCCCGTCCATTTTGTTAATGCTTCCTCAAGGGCTTCCATGGAGGCTAGATCGAGGTAGTTAGTTGGTTCGTCGATGATGAGGATGGCAGGGGTCGAGGCAATAGCTACTGCGATTTGGGCTCGGCGTTGGTTACCTGCCGATAATTTTGGGATGGACGTGGACCACATTGACGGGTGCAAGATGCCTTTGCCAGCTTCGCCGATTCCGTTGAACCAGGCATCGGTGGTAAGACCAGGGTCGTTTTCTTTGGGTAGTCGCTGGGGAACCAAGCTGACAGGTTTGCCGCGCGTGATCGTCCCGCTTGTCTCAGCCTCCACAGGTGGCTGTGCGGTGTAAATCCAGTTCAATAACGTACTTTTCCCAGATCCGTTTGGACCGGTGACAAGCAAGTGCTCGCCGTAAGCGAGATCGAAACTGACAGCTGCAAGCCGTTGCTTTACCGTTGCTTGCCTGGCGGATACCGCGATCCCTGCGCGATCTGATGGTTGTTCAAACTGGAACGACAAGTCATAGTTGCGAGGTTTGCGCACCTCTTGGCTGGCTAAGGCCTGCAGCCTCTTGTCGTCGTTACGCATCCGGCGTTCAGCCGTCGCGGCTGCACGGTCTGCAAAAAACTTCTTTGCTTTCCCCTCAGCTTTGGCTAGCCGCCCGCCGCCAGAAGCAATCTTTCTGGCTTCCTGCTTGTGTTTTCGTAACTTACGTTTTTCGGCTTGTTGAAGTGCATGTATATCGGCGTATTTGCGTTGGGCTTCTGATTTCTCGGATAAATAGTTGGAATAGTTTCCCGCGCACCGATAAAGGCCTTTTACTTCGCCGCTTCCGTCAGCTTTAGCCAGCGCATCCCACACCTGCGCGTCCATGTCGTAAATAACCGTTGCGGTGTCTTCGATGAAAGCCCGATCATGGCTGCTCATCAGTACCGGGCCGTTCCAGCTAGTGATTGTTTTTGCAAGGAAGCCGATTGCTTCGCCGTCGAGATGGTTGGTGGGCTCATCTAAAATCAACGCTTTAGGTTTCATGATGAGAGTGGCTGCCAGTTCAAGGCGAGCACGTTGGCCAGGAGACAGTGTGCCCAGACTACGCATTGACCCCATGAATAGCCCTAGACCGATTCCGTCCATAACCTCAGAGACCCGAGCATCTAGCGTCCAAATGTCGAGGCTTGCCATTTGGGCAAACAATCGGTCATATTCCCGGCTCACCTCATCAGGAGCAAAATCGCTCTCCAGTCGGGTAGAGGCAGCATAAAACTGGGTAGCAATAGTTCGCAGCGAACTAAGTGCAGAATCGAGATAGTCTTCGACCGTTCCGTTGAATTCTTCAATAACCGGAACGCGGAAAAGCTCGGGCTCCACACCGTCGAATTTGACTGTTCCTGTCTCCGGCATCAGGTCGCCTGATGCGATGCGAAGCAGCGTGGTTTTGCCACACCCGTTGGGCCCGATCAGGCAGGCACGTTCGCCGTCACCGACATGCAAACTGATGTGATCTAACAGCGGTACAGATGAGTAAGAAAAAGAAATATTATCGAGGTTGATTGCAGACATAATGATCTCCAGGACGCAACGGTAGATGGGTAGCGTCTCAGCAGGGCTGAGTAGAGATCACAAAGTCATCGGAATATAACCCCTCGATGCTAAAAAAACGACTGGCGTCAAGCACGCCGCTTTCACTAATTCTAACGGACTCGTTGTTTGGTAGCCACAGAACCGCAGTTACGCCACTCTTTTCTCAAGCCTTAATCAAATAGCTGAAATATCCAGCGCTCGGATAATTCCAATTGCACGTTGAAAAATTGATATAAACCACCTGATCTGTCATCTCTCAAAACACCGTGCTCGTAAACTACAAAACACCGTGGCTCGTAAACTACAAAACACCGTGGCTCGTAAACTACAAAACACCGTGGCTCGTAAACTACAAAACACCGTGGCTCGTAAACTACAAAACACCGTGGCTCGTAAACTACAAAACACCGTGGCTCGTAAACTATAATTATTGGTAAATGCGCTGCGATTCGGATGCTGACTAGCTACTGCAAATCGCCTAGTGGTCGATCTCATCACTCGTGCGGAAGGGAGCGTCATGGCCACAGAAGACAATAGTCGAACTGACGAGCCCAATAGACAGATGCTGATCTACCAGAGCCCAGAGGACACTGTACGTATCGAGGTCCGACTTGAGGGTGAGACGGTTTGGCTTACGCAGCAGCAGATGGCGGAGCTTTTTCAAAGTTCAAGGTCTAACATTGTCGAGCACATTGGAAACATCTACGCTGAGGGTGAACTTGATGAGGAGGCAACCTGTCGGGATTTCCGACAGGTTCGCCGTGAGGGTAGCCGCAACGTGGCGAGGACGCTGCCTCACTACAACCTAGACATGATTATTTCCCTGGGATATCGGGTTAAATCCAAGACTGCTACGCAATTTAGACGTTGGGCAACCGAGAGACTGAAAGAGTACCTCATCAAGGGCTTCACCCTAGATGATGAGCGACTTAAGAACCTTGGTGGTGGATCGTATTGGTACGAGCTTCTCGAGCGGATCCGCGATATCCGTTCGTCGGAGAAAGTGATGTACCGACAAGTGCTGGATCTATACGCAACTAGTGTTGACTATGACCCGAAGAGCGCGGAATCGGTCGCTTTTTTCAAGATGGTTCAGAACAAGTTGCATTACGCTACTCACGGACACACAGCGGCGGAAATCATTTATAGCCGAGCCGATGCTTCCAAACCTTTCATGGGCTTAACGACTTTCAAGGGCAATCAGCCTACTCTTGCAGAGACCAAGGTGGCCAAGAACTATTTGACGGAAGACGAATTAAAGGTGCTAAATCGTCTAGTTTCTGGTTACTTCGATTTTGCTGAAGTGCAGGCTATGAATCACCATCCGATGTACATGAGCGACTACGTCGAGCATCTTGACAATATCCTGGCAGCAACTGGGCAACAGCAGCTTCAAGGGGCAGGAAAAGTTAGCCACCAGAAAGCGATTGACAAGGCAACTGCTGAGTACCGTAAATATCAGGTACAGACACCTTCACAGGTCGAGAAGGACTATCTGGAAACCATTAAAGGGCTTGAATCAAGAGCCAAAAAGGCCGAGCATGACATTCCTGATTCCGACGGATAAGCCGAATTCAAGAAGACGTGAAGACAGATAACTCGTTGACATTGTCTGCACCCCCTAGTGTCGAAATAGCTGGCGGAAGGCAAGAATCGCCCCCGCTAGCCAAAACGTGCTTCGGAATCCGAAAGAAGAGAATTACCCGTGATGGGGTAATGAGGCCCACAAAACTTGCCGAATTGATCTTGAAAACAAAAACCTCCTACTCAGCGGAAGGTTCTCGTTCTCACGTAACAGTTATCAAATCCGACGTCTTTGTCTCCGCTAGAATGTTAATTTTGCTACAAGTACGTGATCATCTTGAGTACGATTCTGTTCGTCGATGCTGCCGGCACGGTTCACGTCAACCGGGATAATGGCTCCCCTCTTGGCCTGGTGAAAGGGGTTAATTATGGCAGTTCGTCTAGGTGAAAGTATTGGGTTAATACCCAAAATATGTTAGTCTCTTCCTAAGAAGATCCACTGATTTTGGAGGAAAATTGAGGACAAGCACGAAAAGAGCGATTAGCCTCTTGATTACCTCGTTGGTGTTTTTGGGGATGATGGTCACTGCCATGATAACCCCCCCTTAAGCGCTAGCGCACAAGAGCAAGCAAGACAAAACGGCAGCGCACAAAAGCAGGTAAGAATCGAAATTTTACCGGAGATTTTCATAAACGAGCAGACGAAGGCCTTCTTCGATTCGCCGCAGGACGTTATCGGGGTAGACCGTACGCTTAACGTTTATGGTGGAAAGCCGCCGGCTAAGGTTCTTGAGACCTGGAAGAATATTGCTTTTCATGTTTACGATGGCGACGGGAACCTGGTTGAGACGACCAAGGGAACCGTCGGGGATCCTGTTCGTTGGAGCGGAACAAAGTATCTAGGCCCATACCCGCAGGGCAAGACCTACACCGTAAAGGTTGACAATTCGACTGTTCCAGAGGGCTACCATTCCTGGTTCACCGCTGAAGCTTCAAAATATACACCTGACCCGACTCCAACCGACGTGATGACCGTAGGCGCTGACAACTATTCGGCTACCAACCCNTAATTATTGGTAAATGCGCTGCGATTCGGATGCTGACTAGCTACTGCAAATCGCCTAGTGGTCGATCTCATCACTCGTGCGGAAGGGAGCGTCATGGCCACAGAAGACAATAGTCGAACTGACGAGCCCAATAGACAGATGCTGATCTACCAGAGCCCAGAGGACACTGTACGTATCGAGGTCCGACTTGAGGGTGAGACGGTTTGGCTTACGCAGCAGCAGATGGCGGAGCTTTTTCAAAGTTCAAGGTCTAACATTGTCGAGCACATTGGAAACATCTACGCTGAGGGTGAACTTGATGAGGAGGCAACCTGTCGGGATTTCCGACAGGTTCGCCGTGAGGGTAGCCGCAACGTGGCGAGGACGCTGCCTCACTACAACCTAGACATGATTATTTCCCTGGGATATCGGGTTAAATCCAAGACTGCTACGCAATTTAGACGTTGGGCAACCGAGAGACTGAAAGAGTACCTCATCAAGGGCTTCACCCTAGATGATGAGCGACTTAAGAACCTTGGTGGTGGATCGTATTGGTACGAGCTTCTCGAGCGGATCCGCGATATCCGTTCGTCGGAGAAAGTGATGTACCGACAAGTGCTGGATCTATACGCAACTAGTGTTGACTATGACCCGAAGAGCGCGGAATCGGTCGCTTTTTTCAAGATGGTTCAGAACAAGTTGCATTACGCTACTCACGGACACACAGCGGCGGAAATCATTTATAGCCGAGCCGATGCTTCCAAACCTTTCATGGGCTTAACGACTTTCAAGGGCAATCAGCCTACTCTTGCAGAGACCAAGGTGGCCAAGAACTATTTGACGGAAGACGAATTAAAGGTGCTAAATCGTCTAGTTTCTGGTTACTTCGATTTTGCTGAAGTGCAGGCTATGAATCACCATCCGATGTACATGAGCGACTACGTCGAGCATCTTGACAATATCCTGGCAGCAACTGGGCAACAGCAGCTTCAAGGGGCAGGAAAAGTTAGCCACCAGAAAGCGATTGACAAGGCAACTGCTGAGTACCGTAAATATCAGGTACAGACACCTTCACAGGTCGAGAAGGACTATCTGGAAACCATTAAAGGGCTTGAATCAAGAGCCAAAAAGGCCGAGCATGACATTCCTGATTCCGACGGATAAGCCGAATTCAAGAAGACGTGAAGACAGATAACTCGTTGACATTGTCTGCACCCCCTAGTGTCGAAATAGCTGGCGGAAGGCAAGAATCGCCCCCGCTAGCCAAAACGTGCTTCGGAATCCGAAAGAAGAGAATTACCCGTGATGGGGTAATGAGGCCCACAAAACTTGCCGAATTGATCTTGAAAACAAAAACCTCCTACTCAGCGGAAGGTTCTCGTTCTCACGTAACAGTTATCAAATCCGACGTCTTTGTCTCCGCTAGAATGTTAATTTTGCTACAAGTACGTGATCATCTTGAGTACGATTCTGTTCGTCGATGCTGCCGGCACGGTTCACGTCAACCGGGATAATGGCTCCCCTCTTGGCCTGGTGAAAGGGGTTAATTATGGCAGTTCGTCTAGGTGAAAGTATTGGGTTAATACCCAAAATATGTTAGTCTCTTCCTAAGAAGATCCACTGATTTTGGAGGAAAATTGAGGACAAGCACGAAAAGAGCGATTAGCCTCTTGATTACCTCGTTGGTGTTTTTGGGGATGATGGTCACTGCCATGATAACCCCCCCTTAAGCGCTAGCGCACAAGAGCAAGCAAGACAAAACGGCAGCGCACAAAAGCAGGTAAGAATCGAAATTTTACCGGAGATTTTCATAAACGAGCAGACGAAGGCCTTCTTCGATTCGCCGCAGGACGTTATCGGGGTAGACCGTACGCTTAACGTTTATGGTGGAAAGCCGCCGGCTAAGGTTCTTGAGACCTGGAAGAATATTGCTTTTCATGTTTACGATGGCGACGGGAACCTGGTTGAGACGACCAAGGGAACCGTCGGGGATCCTGTTCGTTGGAGCGGAACAAAGTATCTAGGCCCATACCCGCAGGGCAAGACCTACACCGTAAAGGTTGACAATTCGACTGTTCCAGAGGGCTACCATTCCTGGTTCACCGCTGAAGCTTCAAAATATACACCTGACCCGACTCCAACCGACGTGATGACCGTAGGCGCTGACAACTATTCGGCTACCAACCCGAAGGAAAACGTAAACCCCATAGCTGAAACGCGTTTCCACCTTGATATAGCCAACGTCGCCTACGCGAAGAACGCGGACGTGGCCAAGGATCTTTTCGTGGTTGAAAACGACAAGGTCACCGGGATAAATACCAAGTACACCGAAGGCACTGACTACGTCATAAAGGCAGTTGCTAAAGACGGAGCAGTGCCCCAGCCGACTCAGGCGGAAGTGGCGAAGCTTACCGATGAGGGCAACATGCCGGCGTACTTCTACTTCATGTACAAAGATAAGAAGTCTTCGCTTAAGAACATCCGCGCAATCGAAGGCAACTTTTCGTACCTCAAGTGGTGGGAAGGAAACGATGGGGTCAACACTTTTGAAAAGTTCAAGTCTTCTAGCGTTTTCGTCGCCACTTTGAACCAGCGTGTTCCAAAAGTTACGTTCTACAAGGCCGCTAACGAGGGCGCTGAGCCCGAGATGCTGGCCTCGATGCAGGTTTATTACGGGCATTCGGCAGCGCAAAACTGCCTGAGCGATGGTACAACCTGCCTGCCAAAGGAGCTTCCTGCCGCACCGGCCAAAGCGGGGTACGCGTTTAAGGAATGGAACACCAAGGCTGACGGCTCTGGCGATGTCTTCGACGCCGACACGGTGGTTAAGGGAGATTTGGCGGTATACCCGATTTATGTCGTCAATACCCCGCCCATGCTTGAGGTGAAGGACGCGACGATTACTGCCGGCGAACAGCTGGATCTGCGCTCACTGATAACCAAGGCAGCTGATGAGCAGGACGGAGCAAACCTGGCCGATAAGGTCGTCATAGAGCAAGGAAATTTCGATAGCTCTAAGGCGGGGGTCTACGAGGTTAAGTACACGCTTACCGACTCTAACGGGGAAAGCGTAACCGCTATCGCAAAGATTACGGTTAAGGAGGCGGCGGCGACAAAACCGACAAAACCGACTAAGCAGGAACAGGCCACCGTCAAGGAGAGCAAAGGCAACTTGCCGACGACCGGTTTTGCTGGAGCTGGGTTGTTGGGGGCTGCGCTTGCTTGTGGACTAGCCGGTGTTGCTATGTCAATGCGGGCGAAAAGAAACAGCTAGTCAAGATATATCCGCTTGATATCAACTAAGTATGGGGTTGGACGCTTCGTTCTGCGACGTCCAACCCCATATTTGTTTTATAAATCTTCGGGTTCTTTTTGCAATCGGGGTTTAAGAATTTTAGCCATTAACCCAAGAATTCTTTGAAAATAGTTGCTGACTAGGGCAAATGCGACTGGATAAACGCATAAACCTATTGGCTGTATGTACATAACAAAACAACAAGCCGGAAGAAGCCGAGATGAACAGTAAAGGTACCCCTACGGTTACTGTAAACGGCGAAGAGATAAGTGGCTGGAGCAAAGTAGGAATGCCGGAGTGAAAAGCTGCTCGCTTCTTGCCGATGCTTCCTTAGCTCAGTTGGTAGAGCGCCGCTCTTTAGAAAATTTAGTTGTAGAAATATAAAGTTTTTTAAGATATCGTGAGCAGAGGTACTTTAAATTTCTACAAATGGGGGCTTCATGGTTCCACGCTTGCCACGGACGGGTACATTTCTTTCCCGTTTTTCCATCTTTTTATTAGCTATTCTTCTTATCATGGGATTGGGTGGAGTTAATGCTACGCCAGCAGCTGCAGCCCCCACAAATGTGTCGATTACTGTAGATAGCGATGCCTATGCAGTAGATAATGCGGGGCAGATCACCAGCGATAATGAGTTTCTCTACGATTCTTCAAAGGGTGAGACTGCCACTGATGCTTATCAGATTGCCTATCGAGGTACCCTCGACATGAAAGGTGTTTGGAATAGCTACAATGCCTTTAAGCTTGGGTGGCTGTTCAGAAATGGTTTTGATAAAACGCGCTACGCGGGAAAAACTTTCAGTGGTGAGTGGGATATTTCTTTCACTGTTGATCCAACGGTCGTATCTGCAAACCCCGATTTCGTCAGCTGTGCGACTGTGCAGGCTGAAATGGAGAAGCAGAATGCTCCCTCTAAATTTGGCGATATTATGCGATGCGAGACTGCTGCATATGATGCAGGCACCGGGAAGTTTACTGCGCATTTCAAATTGCAGCACGCAGATGGCTCGAAGGTGACAGGAGGGGATCTTGAGAAGAGTGAGTATCAGCCTGCCAAACTCGTCCTCACTACCCCTAAGAATGCTCTTTACGTTCCGCAATCTAAATTTGTGGCTGGTAAAACCTTTAAGATGGTGGATCCTACGGTAAGTGGCAAGATGGCAATGGATTATTTCTACGTTGGTATGCCCTTACTTTTTAAGGACACTGCTGATCCGGTTGCATTGACTATGGTTGCTACTAATGACGCCAAGTTTACTTTCGCCAGCCGTGATTCCAGTCGTCAGTTACCGGAGGATATTCTTAAACTTACCCCTGCAGCCGTTACGATGCTGCGCACTGGCGATAAGGTTTCGGCTCCAGAATTAGCACAAACCAGTGTTAAGGAAGACCAAGGTACTTGGAATTTTGAAGGTTGGACTCCTACGGAGGCCACCGTCGATGGAAAGGACCTAAACTTTATTGGGTACTGGAGCTACACTATGAATTCTGCTCCATCTCAGCCTGCGCCTACGCCTAAGCCTGCAGCACAAAAGTTGCCGAATACGGGTAGTTATACTGCTGCACTCATATTATTAGCAGGAGTTCTTGTCCTCTTTGGAGTTGGCGGAATATATAAGCGCCGCCGTAACAACTAGGTAGTTAAATATAACTAAATAAAATTGCTTTGCGGGTCTTCCTCTGCCTGGGGGAAGATCCGCAAATTAATATAGAAGCTTCTTTTTATCTGGTTTGCAGTGCCCAACTCGCCTAATATAGATGTTATGAAGTATAGACGGTTAGGTGATTCTGGTCTTAGCGTTTCAGTCTTGGGATACGGCGCAAATAATTTGGGGCGTAAAGGTTCCGCTTCGGAAGATATTGCGGGTGCCAAGAAAGTTGTGGATGCTGCTCTGAGCGTAGGTGTGACGTATTTTGATACAGCTAACGTTTACGGCTACGAACCTGGGCTATCGGAGAGGCTGCTGGGCGAAGCGTTAGGTAATCGCCGGGATGACGTTGTGATTGCAACGAAATTCGGATTGCCCGTCGCCGGTGAACCGAAAGAATTAGCGCGCGGATCGCGCCGTTATATTATGAAGCAATGCGAAGCATCTTTGCAGCGGCTCGGCACGGATTGGATCGATCTTTATTACTACCATTCTCCAGACCCGCTGACCCCCATTGCGGAGACGATGGACGCGCTGGATACTTTGGTGGACCAAGGAAAAATTCGTTATTACGGAGTATCTAATACTACGGGCTGGCAATTGGCGGACGCTTGGCATCATTCTCGCCTCGGGCGTTTCGTAGCTACCCAAAATCACTATAATCTTCTCGATCGCCGAGCTGAACAGGAAATTGTGCCGGCAGCAGCGCATTTCGGTTTAGGTTTGGTGCCTTATTATCCGCTGGCAGCTGGTATCTTGACCGGTAAATATACGCAGGGAGTGCCGAAAGATGCGCGTTTGCAGCCAGGAGATCCGAAACTAGCGGCCGTTAATATGGAAGATTTGCGCATATACCAAGAGTTTTGCGCCGAACGTAATATGCAACAGGCGGAGGTGGCAATCGCTTGGTTAGCTGCGCAAGCTCCCGTGGCGTCTATCATCGCCGGTGCTACGCGCCCGGAGCAGATACGTGCCAATGCGCAAGCCGTTGAACTGGAATTGAGTGCAGATGATTTAGCGGCCTTAGATGAGATTTTTCCTCGCCCAGAAAAGGTGGCCTTGTTCTAATGGACGATAAGATTGAAGCTAAGCTCTCCGCTCCGCCTTCAAAACAGGATTTGCGGCGAGACGCCATTACCGAGCGCGTCTTAGAAATTGGATCTGTGCGCATAGATACGCTGGTGGACGAATTAGATGTATCGCGCATGACTGTTCATCGCGATTTAGACGCCTTAGAAGCTCGGGGTGTGCTGCGGAAATCTCGTGGAGTAGTGACGGCAGTCGCTTCGAGCCTATTCGAAGCATCAACTGATTATCGTTTGCGCCAGCAGTCGGCAGAAAAACGTGCGATTGCTAAATTGGCATTTGATTTGATCGAGCCCGGAGAAGCGATTGTGCTAGATGATTCCACGACTGGCTTGAATCTAGCTGAGTTATTGCCGCAGAAAGAACCGTTGACGGTTATTACTAACTTTGGGCGCGTGCTCGATATGCTCTACGGCAAAAGAGGCATTTCGCTTATTTCCACGGGTGGAGAGTACTACCAATTGTGCGATGCCTACAAAGGAAATTTAGCGCTTTCGGCTTTGAATCAGCTGAGCGCCGATACGTACCTTATGTCTACTCCGGCCGTCAGCAACGGGGTGTGCTTCCACCAGCAGCCGGAGTTGATTCAAGTTAAGCGAGCTATGTTCCAGTGTGCGAAGAAACGGGTATTAATCGCCGACCATACGAAATTTAGTAAACGGGCCTTGTACTCAATGATGCCGATACATGAATTTGATGTCGTGATTTCCGATTCGAGATTAAGCCGGGAACACGTAACGGAGATTCGGCGCAGTGGCGTGCAACTAATAATTGCAAAAACGCATCCGGGAAAAACTGAAATCAGTTAATCCCGAATGCGCCTGCTTTTGATTCTAAGGAATCGCTATTACAGAGTCGTCAACTTATCGTTGAGAATCTTGTCGGAGAAATTGTTGTATTTCCCAATCTCCCATTCGCCGTTGATCATATCCCAAACTATGGTGTTTAAAAGATCTGCGAATTCTTCATCCAAGATATGGTGATCGGTCCAGATAAGATCTACCACACTCGTATCAACTTTCGACCACATCCGCTTCAACATGGCAGTTGCGCGGCGGGACCATTGTGGATACTTCTCATCGGGCTCCCAAACTGGGCCGTCGCCGTTTCCTTCTGCCCAGCCGCGCTCCCGCGTGCACAGGGCAGCTTCTTGATCATAAGCGGACCAGCCACGCATAGGAATTACGAATGCGCAGGGCCCCTTAGAACCATTCAAAGTGTCGGCGAGAAAATCGGAGAGTTCGATAATTTCCGGAATGGTCGGAACCATCTCAGTTACGTTCTCGTTATGAATATAAGGTTTACCAGTATCGCGGAAACCTTTACGTTTACCGGTACGGAAATCCTCTATATATTCTTCCTTCATTGTGGCGAAGGCACCGTAAGCGCACTGATCTAGGCCTCCAGGTACAACTACATTGGGGATACCCATATCTGGTGCGGCAGTCATACGCACACCAGTCCAAGTCTTCGGCGTCCCGTATACGGAGTCATACATATTGTTGGTCAATTCACCAGGCGTCATATCGACAACAGCAGTGATATCACCGGAGCGAATTAGATCTTCCATCGTGGCGCCCACTCCCACCGCGTGGAAAGTCGAGCAATCCCAGCCGTTCTTGTTGAAGAAGTTAGTAATTCGCATCTGGGTAGGAGTAGTCGTTCCGTAGCTGGTGACAGCAGCAAGCGGCCGATCAATCGGTGAATCTTCCACCTTGGCCATGGCCACAATGCCTGCACAAGCTTGGGTGACAATCTTCGAGGTTACCGCGGTAATACCTTGCTCAGCGGTTGGCGAAACGATGAAAATATCTTTATTGCCTAACCATCCCGATACGTCCGAGGAGGCCATATCGGTCATGAGAATTTTCGGAATACCGAATGGCAGCGCCCGCATCACAATAGATACGGTGGTGGATCCTACGGAACCGGCCCAGCTGATAATACCGTCGCAGCGCCCTTCTTCGTGTAACTTGAGAGCCATCTGTGCGCCGGCTCCTCCCAGTTTTTTAATTGCGTCTGCGCGCGGGCCAGCAAAGACTTCGTCCATATCCAGAGAAGCTAATTTGCCGACTTCGTAGTTGGAAATGTCCGCGAAATCTACGCTGCCACCAAGCGAAAGATCCATAATTATGGGTTCGCCGCCATTGGCACGTACCTGCTTGGCTAGGAATTGAATTTCCGTGCCTTTCGTATTGCACATTCCCACGCATAAAATTACGGGTTTACCATCTTTATTCATCTGTTACTCCTTCGTTACAGGTGACTATTAGTCGTTGAGTATGTTTTTGTATTCATTAGTAATTGCCAAAATTGCTTTTTCAATCGGCATGCGCTCCGCAGCAGAACCGCCGATGAAACCATGCGCAGAAGTATTTTTAATTACGTGCGCTGCTTCGGCAGGGCCTTCGATGGGGCCGCCGTGTGCGAATAGGATGACATCCGGATTCTCTTGGAGAGCCGCATCGAACATTTCCTGGCTGCGTTCGGTGGCTTCTTCGAGCGTCATATCAGATGCGGCGCCTTTAAGCCCACCGACTGTAGAACCGAAGTGTGTGGCGATGGAATGGGCACCGACGCTGGCCATCACTTTTGCCTCTTCAGGCGTAAACGCATAAGCGAGGGTAAACATATCCATCTTTACAGCTGTTTCAATGAATTCGACTTCGCGCTTCCAGCCAATGCCAATCTTATCCATCTGCGCTACGGTTTCATCGCCGTAAATCTTAATCATGAACGGGTTGATTCCGCTCACGCCGGCATCCCGCAGCCGTTCCAGATGCTCTTTATGCGGCAGCAGCGGATTGAAAGCTCCCGACAGAGTCAAAACTGGGGCCTCGGAAACATTGGCGACGATTTCGGGAAGTAGATCGAAAAGAATCTGGTTGATATCGCTGTTTGGCATGAGCGCGGCGAGAGATCCTTGCCCCTTCATCCGCCAATAGCTCGTGGCGGAGGCGATAATCAAATCAGCTCCTCCCATTTCCTGTAGTTTCGCAGATAGTCCGAATCCACAGTTCGGTGCGAATAACGGCCTGCCCGCGTCAATCTCTGCGCGTAAACGGGAGGTAACTTCTTTTGCCGTGTAGAGTTTTGCCATTGCATTCTCCTTTGAATAATCGGGACCGGTTCTTGGATTCCGGTCAGAGTTGGTAGCGATTCAAAAATGCGGACGAATTGGCGTCACGGATTGCGACGACGTCGTCTATTGAAATCACAGGATCGGGGGTCTCCTGCAACTCCGCAATAAGCAAGTCGAGGTTACCCAGTGTTTTTTCGTAACTATATAGGGGCATATCGGATCCGAATAGAATTCGATCAACCGCCCCCGCCCACGTCTTGACCTTCGTAATGAGATCGCGCAAGGGGTAGGTCTGGAAGTTCGGATCGCGTCCAATTACTGAACTGATATCTACATATACATTGGAGTGTTTCCGCAGTAATCCTGCCGTTCGAGAAAAGTCGATACGCCCCGCATGCCCCAAGATGGCCGGCAGTTGCGGAAAATCGCAAAATACTGAGTCAAAGCGATTGACGCTCGTGTACTGATCATTGAGCGGAAGGACGCCGATATCACCCGAGTGAAAAAGGACGGGTTTCTGTGCTTCTTCCAGAACTTTATAAATTGGCCACAGCTGCGGATCGTTTACACCCATATTTTGAAATGCGCCGTGGAATTTTAAACCCTTATGGCCGTTCGCCAGTGCTTCCGCTACAATTTTCGCCGCCTGCGGGCTGCGCGGATTTACACAACAAAAAGGAATCAAACGCTCAGGATATTTGTTACATTCGCGTAAAACAAAATCATTGATGCGTCTAATATGTGCATCAGACAAATCTGGTTCATAGGCAAGAGCCACCGCAATAGATAAATCAATGCTGTTTTTATCCATAGCAGCGATTAACGCATCGGCATCGCAGGAAAGCGAACGGCTGGAATCATAGCCGCTAATCTGCGGTGGAATATCCGATTTATCCCAAATGTGGGTATGGACGTCGACGCGTTTGCTCATTTAACTACTCCAAATACATCTAAAGCGGTTGCTAATTCACTATGCTCGCGAGCTGCTTCTTCTAGTGATATCCCTTCCATATAGGAGTCAATCGCTTGATACATTGCCCGCACGCCGGCAGCTGGCCCTTGCGGATGTCCTTGAATAGCTCCGCCGGCGGCTAAGACGATGTCGGTGCCGAGGTCCTCTAAGTATCTGTGGACAACCCCGGGTTTAACTCCGCCGCCAACGATGGGGAATGCAGGCTTTAAGCCACTCGTTGGCGTGAGCATTTTACGGGCAGTAGCTAGATACGCCGCTTTCCGCATCGGATAGCCGCTGTAAGGCGTATTGATAACTGCCATATCGGCTCCTACAACTCGGGGGAAGAATCCGAGCGCTAAAGCGGCAGACATGCCAGAGGAAGCGTTTTCGTAATAGGTATTAGCCGAGGCATAGTGGCCGAGAATCGGCACATCAAACTTTTCTCGCAATTCGATGACACTGCCGTAACCGACCGCCGCATAGCACACCATGAGTGCGCGCGCTCCAGCGTCGATAGCGCGCTGGGCATTTTCGAATAGGGCCGTGCCTTGCGCAGTGATATTAGGTACGTAGATGGTGCGATGGCCAGTTTCCGCAAAAGCCTGCTCAGCAGCTTTGTTATAAGCGGCTACGCGTTTATCAATCGGGGAAAATTCGGGATCTCCCATGAGCTCGTCGTCTTTGATTAAATCCGGAGCGCCCATGGCAGTTTCGCGGAAGATTTCACTTCCTTGGGCGGGAGTGAGGCCAGTACATGGTTTAATCATATTGAGCAGCAGGGGGCGGGATTCTACGCCGAGAAGTTTTCGCAGTCCTGCTACACCATGCTTAGGGCCGGGGAACTTATCCGTCATCGATGCGGGAAGTTGAATATCGGTGAGTTTTGCCGCCATAGAAGTTGAAGCGTCATTGCCGAGCAGCGAGGTGAAAAGGCGGGGCATATCAGCTCCAATACTCACAGCTGGTAGGGAAAGAGTCGCAGCGTACGTTGCGATATCTTCCTCATCGCTCACCAAATCGCTGGAATCTAAGGCTTTAATATCGACGACTTCACCTTGGTAAGCGTCAATCATTTCTTCTGTTAAACCAGGTACGGCTACCCAAGTTCCAATAGTTTGCCCCACGGCGAAGGCGCGAACTTTCTCTAGCGGATCCACATTAGCGGGGATAGAAAAGGTATATGTCGCGAGGATCGCGTCATTCTTATTATATTCCGGGGACATATTGCTCCTTCTCGTCATTGGGAATGTTACATACGATAATACATTAATCACCGTTCATGTGATAATGATACATGAAAAATGTTATGTCTTGGTAATAAGTTCATTTTAAGTAGTTTTGTGTTAGATCCATTATAAGCGGAGGATAAGACTTATGATAAGACTTATGCGAAAGATTGATACTCGTATTATTTTGCTTGGTACGGCTGGCGGCGCAGTCACTTGGGGGGCTCCGGATGCGGAATCGCCCTGCCGTTATGGGACCTCCACGGCGTTAGTAGTCGATGGAAAAATTTACGTAGTCGATTTTGGTATGGGGGTGGCGCGGCAGCTAACGCGGGCAAATCCACTAGAGCGCCCGGAAGCGAAAATTTTTGCCGATCTGCAGACCTTGTTTATCACCCATATGCATTCCGACCACACTTTGGATTTATCGAATCTGCTGTTGTGTGGATATAACCAAGGGTGGCCGGAGCACCGAGTCGAAGTATACGGCCCGTGGGAAAGGACTCTTAGCCCGTATTTTTATGCGAATTTGCCAGAGCCGGATATACAGACGCCCGGTGCGAAAAAATTTGTGGAAAATCTTTTGGCCGCATTCGAAGCCGAAACTTTAGATAGAGTCTACGGCGCAAATAAACGCGCTCCGCAAGACATGATTGTGGGAGTTGATATTCAGCGTCCGGAAATAATCGGGCGCGATGCTTATGGGGAGTTTTGCCAGTCCGGGGGAGCTGATTCGCAGAGTGAGCGCGCTCAGCAACCGGTAGAGCCGTTCTTCGTATATGAAGATGATCGAGTGCATGTGAGCGCCACCTTGGCGGAACATGGAACTATGTATCCGGCTTTTGCCTACCGCTTTGATACCGACGCTGGTTCGGTAGTCTTTTCCGGCGATACCGGGCCTTCTGAGAATATAATTCGCCTCGCCACCGGCGCAGATGTATTGGTACACGAAGTAGTAGATTCCAATTTTGCTCGTTGGCAATTCGGAAATCCTCCCTATACCCCCAAGCAGCAGCGAGCACTGGATGTGGTATTCCAGAAACACTGCTCGGTAGAAACTGTGGGCTCGATTGCCCAACGCTGTGCAGTGCGCACATTGGTGCTCAACCACTTTGTTCCGGGTCATCTACCTCAAGGATATTGGGCAGCGAAAGTGACGGGTTTCGATGGGCGCGTCATCGAAGGCCGCGATTTAGACACCGTGTATCTTGCGCAAGCTTAGCCAGGTATAGCGCATATAGTGCCGAGCTTCCCGCGTAGAGCCACTTATCGCTTTTGTAGTACCTCTTATAGGCGGCGCCTGCTAAAGAATCTGATCTGTTGCGGAAGCTCTTTTTAATACTAGATGTTCACTAGTTGTCCATAACTTGTATAGACAAGTTGAGAAGAATGTGTAACACTAGTAACAGAAATGAGCAATGAAGCTGACGGGAGGGAATATGGCGCCGAAAAAGCTCAAGCATGAACAAGTAGCTGAGCATATCGAAGCGCTTATCTACGCCGGAGAAATCGCGCCGGGCGATGCACTCCCCAGTGAGTATGTGCTGGCAGAAGAGTTCGCCGTTTCCCGAGGCACAGTCCGCAAGGCACTCTCTAAGTTAAAGAATCGCAAATTAGTGCGCTCTGATCAGGGGCGTGGTTCCTTTGTAACTTTTCATAACCAGCGGATTGATGATCGGCAGGGCTGGGCAGAGGCGCTTTCTTCTGCGGGAGCGGAGATGACGGTGCAAACATTGAGTATCTCCCAAGTTAAAGAACCTGCACTTGCTGCCTATGCGGGTGGTAATGCCGATTTCGTGAAAGTGGTGCGCACTCGTACTCTGCCATCCGGAACGATAGCTTCTTTGGAAACTTCTCTGCTTCCGGCTACGGAATTTATTAGTACCGTGCCCACGCAAGGTTTGGTAGATGGTTCAATTACAAAAACCCTCTATCGGGCAGGATTATTTGTAGAACACGGAGAAGAGCTAGTGGACGTAGTAGTTTTAGATCCCACTAGTGCCGCATTGCTGGGCAGAGAACCTGGTAAAGCGTTTATGCGAGTAGTACGGCGCGCGCTAACTTCGCAAAACTTTTTAGCGGAGCAAGTGACTAGTCTGCTCGACCCAGATCATTTCCGATTCCGCAATGTATTTAATCGCCAGAAAGAAAGGGAAGAGGGATGAAAGATATCACCACCGAAAAAGAAAAACTGGCTCGTGCTCAGCTCTGCCTGCAAACTACTGCCTATGCCGATGCGCTGGGTATGCCAACTCAAGACCTCACTCGGCAAAGCATCGAAGCTGAGTATGGGTTTGTGGATACTTTAGTGGCGGCCGGGCCGGCGCAAGAAATAGCGCACGGTGCCCCGGCGGGCATGGTTACCGATGACACCGAACAAACCTTTATGTTGGCGAAAATTTTGATAGAACACGGCGCAGTACCACCGCTGGAATTTGCCCACGGGTTGCTGGAGTGGGAAAAAGATATGATTGCGCGCGGTTCTCTCGATTTGCTTGGACCCTCTACTAAGCGAGCTATTTCAGCTTTAGAAGATGGCGTGCCTCCCAGCGAAACGGGTAAATACGGTACCACGAACGGTGCAGCGATGCGTATCTCCCCAGTGGGGATAGCCTTCGATCTTGCCGATCGGCAGCGGTTTATGGCGGCAGTGGTACAAGCTTCGCAAGTCACCCACAACACTAATGTAGCTTTACAAGGGGCGATGCTGGTGGCGGGAGCAGTAAGCGCGGGAATTGCGGGTGCCTCTCGGCCGGAGGCATTGGAGATAGGGCTCGACTTAGCGCGCGAAGCTGCTACTTTTGGCAATCAGGTATGCGCTCCCGATATTTATTTGCGTTCCCGTTGGGCTATCCAACTCCTCAAGAAATGCACTTCCCGCGAGGAAATTTTAGATACGCTGTTCAACCAAATCTGCACTTCCTGTGCTTCGCATGAGTCAATTCCGGCTGTAGCGGCCTTGTGTGCTCTAGACGTCAGTGCCAATGAAGTACTTTTGTTGGCGGCAAACGCCGGCGGAGATACGGATACGGTGGGGGCAATGGCCGGAGCAATTCTCGGCGCTTGCGGCGACTCTGCCAAAATCCCACCTGAATCATTAGAACTAGTCACTACTTTAAATTCACTACCGATAGTACAAACTGCAGCAAATCTAGTATCGCTGCGAATTTCTAAGGAGAAATAATGTCTAATACGGAAGCGCCTGCCGAAGGTTGGCGTTCATTACTCGAAGTTGAAGATCGGGGAATTGAACCAATTCCCGCCTCGGAGCAGACTAGCGGCCCGGCCGAACTATTTTGGATTTGGTTTGCTGGAAATATTTCCATCCTCGGTATCCCATTGGGAATCTGGGTAGTAGCTGGAGAGCTGAATTTTTGGCAGGCGCTAATAGCCGGAGCAGTGGGAGCGGTAGCCTCTTTCGCTATCGTGGGTATCGTATCAATCACCGGCCAGCGGGGCGGTGCACCCACTTTGACGCTTTCGCGTGCCACTTTCGGCACGCGCGGCAACTATCTTCCCACCTTTGTAGCCATTCTTTCCCGCTGGGGTTGGGAGACGGTAAATACTGTGACGGCGGCCTTTGCGGCAATTTCCATCGGCACCGTCATTGTGGGTTCGGAGCTCACTCCGCGTAGCCATCCGTGGATTGCAATTGTGGCAGTACTCCTATTCCTCGCCCTCACCTTGGCGGTATCCGGAGTAGGGCATCAGATGCTCGCTGCATTCCAAAAGTGGGCCACCTACATTTTTGGTGTGCTCACCCTAGTGGTAGTTGGCTTCATCGTGGCGAAAGTGGATTGGAGTATGGTGCTGAGCGCGGAAGCTGGCTCTTGGGGCACGGTACTAATGGGTATTGGCGTGGTCGCTTCTGGCACCGGTATTGCCTGGGCTAACTCGGGCGCTGATATTGGGCGTTACCAATCCAAGAAAGTATCTCCGGCTACTCTAATCCTCACCTGTGCAGCTGGTGCTGGTATTCCGCTAATTATTATGATTGGCACTGGCTCGCTGATTGCTATTACCAATCCAGAGTTTGACGCTGGTAACCCACTGGCTTCGATTCCGGCTCTGCTGCCAGCCTGGATGTCAATCCCCTTCTTGATTTCTGCCTTTGCTGGGCTGCTGCTTTCCAACAATATCTCGGTGTACTCTTCTGGTTTAACCCTATTGACTATGGGCATGAAAGTGCGCCGCATCGTAGCCGTAGCTGCTGATTTAATGGTCAGCCTAGTTGGTTCGATGGTATTCCTCTTCCTCTTTGAAAGTTTCTACGACGCTTTCATCGGCTTCATCACCTTGTTGGCAATTCCGCTCACTGCCTGGCTGGGAGTGTTCTTGGTAGACATGATTAAGCGCACTACCTATAGTTCCGACGACTTATTGGATATGACTTCTCGCTCTGCCTACTGGTATAAAGGTGGCTTTGAAGTGCGCGTGCTGGTTTCGTGGCTGGTGGCTTTGGGTGCCGGCTTCCTATTCAAATTCGCACTTCCCGATTCCTTCATTGCCCAGCAGGGGCTGGAGTGGCTGGTAGCCTTGTTGCTTTCTGGTTTGCTTTATCTGGCATTGGGCGGAGCTAAAGGCGCAGGTGTAAAAGAATGAGAATGATCAATACGGGCAGCGTAATCGTAGATCAGGTGATTCGCCTGCCGAAAATGCCGGAGCCGGGCGGGGATGTAATCGCCAACAGTACAGAGCTGGTGGCGGGTGGCGGCCTCAACTCCATGCTAGGAGCAGCGCGCTACGGCATGAAAGTAGTGTACTGCGGCCTGGTCGGTACGGGACCATTCGCCGATATTATTGGGCAGGCGCTGGAAAAAGACGGTATTTCCTCTATTTTTCCGCGCGTACCTGATGCCGATAACGGCTACTGCGTGGCGTTCGTAGAAGATTCTGCAGAACGCACCTTCGTAACTACGCTCGGAGTAGAAGGCGATTTTGGCTATGAACACTTAGCAGCGATTCAGCTAGAGCCGGGTGATTTAATCTATATCTCTGGCTATAGCTTGGCTACTGAATCCAATGCGGTGGGCTTGGCTAAATGGCTCGCGGAGATTCCAGCGGATATTCCGGTGGTGGTGGATCCTTCGCCGTTGATTTCGGAATTGCCGCGCGAGCTCTACGCGCCGCTACTTGCACGTGCCGATATTTGGTCTTGCAACGAGCGCGAAGCGGAAATCTTGGGAGAATCCGGCTCCGATGCCGCTAATGCAACTGCAATCAAGAAATTGCTCAAGAAAGACGCTGCCGTGGTGGTGCGTGCTGGCAATGATCCCACAGTGGTAATTACCGGTGTGGGGGAAGTGGTGGCGGTGCCAACCTTCCCGACCGTAGTGCGCGATACCAACGGCGCTGGTGATACTCACGTAGGAGTAATGATGGCGGCGCTCGCGGAGGGGCATGATCTGGTGGAGGCCGTTCGGCGCGGAAATGCGGCGGCGGCAATTATGATTTCCCGGCCGGGGCCAAATACTGCTCCACAACAGGAGGAAATTAACCGGGTGCTAGCCGGGGCGCCGATAGCGTAAAATGCCGAAGCAGGATTGGTTGCTGAGCGAGTCGGTTTGGTTAGCGCTCCAATCCATTGGATCCGAAGTTGGCCTGATTCCTCGGGCTAGCGGCGGCCTTTGGTATTGATAAGTGCGTCGTTTTCTGTCATTTTGAGGTAGGACTTGAGGAGGGTTTCGAGGCGTTCTTCGTTTGAGTTGAATGGTTTTGGGCGGAAGGCCCGGTCTACTGCTTTGTCTAGTTTGCGGTGTGCGGCTAGGAGCTGCGGGCTCATTGCGAGTGGGTTGTAGTGGTCTGCTAGACAGCGTTCGGGGTGTAGGTTGCGGGCGTCGAGGACGGCTTGGCCGCCAGCGATGATTTCGGCGCGGAGCTTTGCAGAGACTTCCGGTAGCGGGAAGTTATTCCACACCACGGTGTTTGAGAAGCGAAGACGAGATTCTAGTCTGCCGCCGATGGCTTTCTGCCAGGTGATGAACATTGATGAAGAAACTATTCCGAACAGGTAGCCGTCCGGATCTTCAGCGGTGAAGTTTGCATTTCCCGAGATGACATCTGCCCCGAATCTCTGAGTTAGAAAGAATAGGCGTGTTTCCGAAACGTGAGATGGTATGCAAAGGTAGGGTCGCGTGGGTTGCCTACGTTCAGCAAATAAATGTGGACTATCTGCCAGATCTGTTGTCGCCTGTTTTTTGCTGTTGAGCCGAAACTCTCGAACAGCATCCAACCTGTCACGTAAAATACCTGAGTGTTGAATATCTGCTGGAGTGGCGTCTTCTAGCCAGAGGCACCAACGGTCTGCACCATGGAGCAGCTCGCGAGCACCCACATATCTACGTAGGTACTTAGAGGCAATAGAGTCTGCTTTCACTTCGGGGTACTCGTCAACCTCTACAATTAAATTTCCGCCGTCCGTTGGTTGTGATCCTTTGGTCACCTTAGGCACCCACTTTGATAGTGGGGTCGAACGTTTCTTCACAAATAGATTGGGTGCGTCCACCAAGTAGGCATTAATGTTCTTGGCGGGAACTGCGGTGGGTTCGCCTTTAATGTCGGCATAGGTGTAGAGGGTTGCGCTGGTGCGGCGTTTTTTGTCCATGCCAATGATTACGCAGTGTACGGCGGCGGCGTCAGCAGCTTCGGAACTCCATGAGAAGGTTTGGTGCGTAAACTTTATGCGCCAACCATTGCCAAACAGTGGGCCAAATAGAGATGGTACCGGTTGGCCTTGCGTGATCGAATTGGTGGAGACAAAAGCGAACTGACCGTCGCCAACAAACCGGAAGTAGTCTGCCGCCTTTTTATACCAGCCGGTAACGTAGTCAAGGTAGCCGTCGTAGAGGTCACCCCACACCAGTTTCATGTCTTCAGTTTGGTCTACCCCTTGCAGGTACTGGCCGACAAATGGCGGGTTTCCTACAATGCGCACGTGGTCTGAAGGCGGGAAAACTTGCTCCCAGTTGGTGCGTAGAGAGTTGCCCACGTGGATGCATTCAACTTTGTCGAGCGGCAGTGTTTTTGGGGGAGCCCCCAGTGACATTGCGAGTTTCTGATTTGCTTGGTGATCCACCAAGTACAAAGCTGTTTGTGCGATGCGGGCAGGCCATTCCTCAATTTCTATGCCCGCAAAGTTTTCCAGTTTGACGTTGAGATTTTCGCGCTCAAAGAAGAGAGTTCCCCCCCCCCGCACTTGGGTCTAGTTCTTCTAGGCGTTTGAGAATTTCTAGGTCAAGCTGGCGTAGCTCACGGTATGCAACCACCAAGAAGTTTCCACAGCCACACGCGGGGTCCATGATTTGTAGCTGGCCGATTTCGTCGCGCAGTTTTTCGAGTCGTTTTACGTCATGGTAGTAGGTCTTGAACTCTGTGCGGAGTTCGTCAAGAAACAGCGGCTCAATGGTTTTAAGAATGTTGATTTCAGTCGTGTAATGCTCACCTAGTTGCCGCCGGGCTTTCGCGCTTTTCACGGATTGGAATAGTGAGCCGAAAATTGCGGGGCTAATCTCTGACCAGTTGAACATGCAGGCTGCAAGCAAAAGCTCCCGCATTTTTGAATCAAAGTAGGGAATGGAGGTGGATTCTCCAAAAATTCCGCCATTTACGTACGGGAAGCGAGAAAGTAGCGAATCCATGTTCGCGGGCCTGGCGGCCTCCGGCTGATTCATAATCTGGAACAGCATTACTAGCTGTGCACCGAGGTCTGTGCCGTCCTCGCGCGTTCGCTTTTCTAAGAACTCGTAAAAGAGGTCGCGCTCCCACATGCCTGAATCGTCACCATAAAGAGCAAACAGTAAGCGGATTAGGAATACGGAGGATTCGTGCTCAGAGTACCCGGTTTTCTCCAGTTCTGAATAGAGGCGCCCCATGATTTGCGCGGCCCGAATGGAGGCTTTTTCTTGCTCTACTGAGCCGAAAGCACGGGTTTGGAAACCAGCGAGGAACGCCAAATCCTCTGCGTGCAAAGGCAGTTCCTCTAGCGGAAATTGGACGGTGTCGGTACCGTCCTCGGCTTTAATATCGAGAATTCGAATCGTTTTGAAATCGGAAGTAATCACGCGGCTGGGGCGCTCAATATCGCCTAGAGCTTCCATGTAGTCCAGAGCTTGAGCTTCAGCAGCCTCAAGATCCTTCCCCGCGGATTTCATCTCAATCAGAGCTAGGCCCGGTATCAACGCATCAATGAAACCTTGCCTGCCGGTTGAGGTTCGTTTCGCGCGCTTTTCGTACAAAGCTGCCTTGGTTTGCGTAATCCCGAATGCTTCCAGCAAGTCTCTGATAAACGACTGCGCTTGCTGGCGCTCATCCCCCGGCTCGTCAATCCAATCTGCAACAACCTTTGTGCAGCGCCTGCGGATCTCATCGAGTGAAAGTGCGGTAGCCACATTGCCTCCCTAATTGTCTAACGCAATACTAGCCGGGGTCACGAATAATAATAACGCAATATTAGCCGGGGCCCCGGACAATAATTTGGAAGCGGAGCAAGGCAGGCGCGCCTGCGCACGTGCCCGCGAGAACCTCTCACAAGCTTTCCACTCAACTTCTCAAAGTGTTATGTTGAGTGGGAAGTTAAGTGGGAAGCTAAATGGGAAGTTGAAGACGCTTCCCAGCTAGAGTTTTCCATCTCGCTGAGCGTTTCTAACCTCCGGCCAAACGAGGTTGTTATAGACGAAATCGAGTTGGCCGCTACGAACGCGGCCTTGTTTACGCGGGTGACCTCCACATAGGCTGTCGCCTGGTGATGGTAGTGGGCGAGAACCGAATTTGATAGGAGATTGGCTGATGCAGCGGAACCTCACATTTGAGAGTGGCTTGCCGCGCGATGGTGCGGAACCCGTGGAAGAGAACCCTGCCGCCGTAAAGCCGGAGCGCAGTGTGCCGCAAGCAGTCCCTGAGGACTCGCTGCTACCCGCCGCGCTCAAACTGCCACAAGACCCCGACGCGGACGAATGGCTGGATTTCTTCCATACACTCTCGGAGAAAACGAAAACCGAAAGGCGTGACCAGCTGATGGTGGAAGGGCTCCGCGCTGGTCTGACCCTCCAAGCATTGGGAGACCTGTACGGTGTGTCTAGGGAGAGAGTACGGCAGATTGCGGCGAGCCAAGGCGTCAAAACTCGGCAGTTGCGTGAGGAAGCAAAACAGCAGCGAGATCGGCATTGGCGCCGCGTGGAGCGACATATTTATGCTGTCTCGTTGGCGCATCCGGAGCTCACCATCGAGGAACTTGCCGAGTGGGCAGAATCCGACGAAGCCTCTGTCCGTAAGGCGTTGGGGCATCGCCGGGCTGTACATGAAGTCGCCTACCATGACTGGGGCGGCGGAGTCACCGACGAGGAGCTCATAGACGGGCTGCAGCGCTGGGCCACGGAGAGCTACATCCACACGGGCGATTCGTTCAGCGAATGGGCCCTAGAGCATGGGCTACCGAGCAAGCAGATTCCGATGATGCGCTTCGGTAGCTGGAATAACGCCCTGCGGCGTGCCGGACTAGATCATCTTGTGCAAGACCGTGGTGGCCCTCGTCCCACCATTTCTGACGAAGTGTTGTGGGCAGCGATGCTGCAGTTCTTCTGTGACGATGTCGAGAAATACACGTTTTCGGGGTATGAGGAGTATTGGAAATCGCGCGGTCTGCCGTCGGCGAGTACCATTCGCGTCCGCCTTGGAAGTTGGAGCGACGTGAAGACTCGCGTGCGCCAGCTTATGCGGTACGCCGTTGCGCCAGATGGTACGTGGGGATGGGGCGAAGCTGTGCTCGCCATTCACCCTGAGCAGCATCCCCGCACTGTGGTGTCCAAGGAAATGGTGCTAGACGCGCTCCGCGAGGTGGCGGCATATACGACGGGGCCATTAACTGTCGCGCTCTATGAGGAGCATCGTGCCCCTACTCATCCGAGTGCGGCGGCGGTGCAGTCGCGCTGTGGCTTCTGGGTAGATGCGCTGCACGACGCAGGGCTGCGGGACCGCATGTCTACTCGAGCTCGGCGTAATTGGAATGCGCGAAAAGGTTCGAAGGATTGCGAAAATAGCTGAGGGGCTGTCCGCGGGTTGAATTATTTAGCGTATGAAAGCATATTTTATATATCGGCCAATCCACCGCTATCTAATCTAAACCTTAATCTACCTGTGGTTTGAAAATAAACTGTTTAGTGCCGTCGTCTTCTACTTCTAGTGCAGTCACTCCGTAGACGTCTTTAATGAGCTCGGGGGTGAGGATTTCTTTCGGTACACCTTGAGTGTAGAGATGCCCGTCTTTAAGAATAATTGCCTGATCGCAGTAGCGAGCCACCAGGTTGAGGTCGTGCAAAATTATCACTGCAGTATCGCTGACTTTTTTGATAATGCTCAGAATTTGATGCTGATATTTTATATCAAGATGGTTGGTAGGTTCGTCTAAAAGTATGCATTTACACTGCTGAGATAGGGCGCGAGCAATAAGTACGCGCTGGCGTTCTCCCCCGGAGAGAGTATCTATATAGCGATTTTGGGCATAGTCCATACCGACTGCGGTGAGAGCCTCTTCCGCAATTTTTCGATCTGCCGCTGAGTAGCCTTGGACGTCTTTCCGATGCGGTGCACGGCCGAGCAAGACGATGTCGAATACGCGCGCTCTATCCATATCGTGTTCAAATTGGGAGACGACGGCAAGGCGTCTAGCGACTTGCCCGGGGCGCAGTTTTTTCAATTCCTGGCCATTGAGGATGATTCTCCCCTCCGATAGAGGTTGAGCTGCAAACATAGCTCGCATAAGGGTCGTTTTTCCCGAACCGTTCGGCCCAGCGATACCTAAAATTTGCCCTGGAGGTACCGCAAAAGTGATATTCGCAAGGACTTGGGTGTTTTCAAAACGAACCCCAGCGTTTTCTATCTGGAGGGGAGAATCATGCATGAGTTTATTTCCCTAATTCTTTCAGCTGCTTAGCAAGCTCAAAGGTGCCGTAAATCGCGGTTGGTGAAGCGTAAGCCACAGCTGATTCCGCATAGATAATGTGGTTGTTCTTGACTGCTTTCATATCTTTGTAACCCGGAATCTTGGCCAGCCGCTCTAAGGTGCTTTCTTTGGTAGCTCCGCCCATACCGGTGAGCACAATTATCACATCTGGATCAGACTTGACGAAGGCTTCCGGAGCAATAGGCCCTTGATGCGGGTGGTAATTCGGGTCGATAGCGGTGACGAGATCGAGAGTTTTATTGATTTCTCCCATTACTCCCTTATTGCCGTAGCTAAACAACTCGGCGTCATCTCCGTAGTAGTAGGCGTAGGCCACTTTGCGCCCTTTCCCAATTTTCTCTTTACTTATCTGATCTAGCTGAGATTTTAGTTCCGCAACGTTCGCATCGGCTTTCTTCGAAGTGCCGGCAATCTTTCCTAGTTGGGTTACTTCATTCAAAATCGTGTCAAAAGATTCGTTCTCCGGCTGTTCGGGATAGAAATAGGAGCATTCAGCGGCATCTACTACGGCCGGAATTCCTTTTTCAGCTACGGCGGCCGGATTGGTATTTTCAGAGCTAAATCCACCACCGTAGGCCAAATCGGGCTGCAGTTTCATAAGTGCTTCCATTGAGATTGACTCATCGGAGAGCACCTGAATGCCGTCTGCCTTTTTCCCAATCCAAGCGGGTGCTGCTTCTCCCCATTCGTTGGCACGGGCAATAATGGAATCTTCTGCTCCGGCGGCAAACAGATAAGCTAAGCCAGTCACGCCCATTGAGACGATTTTCTGGGGGTGCTTCTGGAAAGTAGTTTCTACGCCGCAGTTTTTAATGGTAATAGCGCCGTCTGCTTCGTTATTATCGGCGTTATTGGTACCGGAACAGGCGCAGAGTACGCTGGCGGCAAGAGTAAAACCTATGGCACTAGTGAGTATCTTATTTTTCATTTTCTGATTTTCCTTTCTTATTTGGAATATTTCTTGATTAAGCTCATCAGCATTGGGGTACCGACTAGGGCAGTCAGAATTCCAATCGGCAGTTCGGCGGGTCTAATTACTACGCGCGTGCAGGTATCGGCAACCACGATTAACAAGGCTCCGCACAGAGCAGCTACCGGCAGGGCGGCGCGAGTAGTGGCACCTACCAGTTGTTTAGCTATATGGGGGACAACTAGCCCTACGAATCCGATTGCTCCAGATAGAGATACCAAGATCGCTACGGTAAAAGCCACGACGAGGAAGAGAAGATTCCGATAGAGGCGCGGGCTGGTGCCTAGCGAGATTGCTGCATCGTCGCCCAGATTGAGAATATCTACGCGCCTGCCCCAGACTAAGAAGCAGAAGAAAGCACCGAGGACGGCACTGGTAGCTAAAGCGACGTCGTGCCAGGTGGCATTGGATAGCGATCCAAGGGTCCAAAATAGTACCGATTTAGTGCCGGCAGCGTTTTTTGCCATTAGGGTTATCAGGCTGGTCAGCGCCGAAAAGAGGTAGGTCACGGCCATGCCGGCAAAGATTATCCGCGCGGGGGTGATTCTGCCACCTGCCGAAGCCAGAATAGTCACTAAAGTGATGGCGCTCAGTGCGCCCAAAAAAGCGCCGAGTGTGATTCCCAATGCGGAGAGGAAGGTGTTTGCCGTCCCTAAAACGATTACAGTGGCGGCGCCGGCGGAAGCGCCCGAAGAAATACCGAGAATATAGGGATCTCCGAGGGGGTTACGTAGGAGCGACTGGGTAATTAACCCGCATATTCCTAATCCGGCACCGATAACCGCGCCTAGCATTGCGCGGGGGAAGCGCACCTGGCTAATAATTTTCAAATCGACGTTATCAGCGATGTTATTAGTAAGGGTGGCTTGGATTCCTTTTAAGGCTGCCGAGAGAGGAATATCGGTAGCTCCCACAATAATTCCTGCTATGAGGGCACAAATCAGGAGCAGAAAGAGGGTTATTTCTAATAGAAAACGTTGCCGAGAAGTGGTCAGCATGGTGCAACTATTTCTCCTAATTTTCCTTTTTCACTTAGATGGCAAATACTTCGTGCGTGCCGGGAACTGGACATCTGGCCCACCACATCTCCTTGTAAAACGTAAAAGTGCGGAATGAGTCCGCAGCTAATAACCGAGAAAAATTTATTAGGCAAGCCTAACCTTACGTAATATAATGTATATTAGTCAATGAAAATTAGGTGTTGAATTGAGAATCGGCGCAGAGAAAAGGTAGAAAGCTATGCTCACCAAGCAGAGATTAGTGATGCGAGCTGCAGGATTGTCGATATGGTTGCTAGTTCCAGCTATTTTGGCGGGGCTCATCGTCTCGGCGTTATACATCGCTGCAGCGATATGCAATGCATTGCTTTTTACGGAATTACTCGGTGCTCGCTATATGCCTAAAATGGTGGGCTTAATTGCAGCCATCGTCGTACTGCTTTTAGTCCGCCCTTTATTCGAAGTTTGCGGCCAGCTCTTACAAAATCGAGCTGGCTTAGTTGTGAAAAGTAAGTTGCGGCAGGCACTTCTAGCTGAATTAGAAGCTCGCGGGCCGATGCGCGCCGGTTTAGGGCGTTCCGGGCAAATCCAATCAGTGCTTAGCGATGGAGTCGAAGCAATAGAGCCCTATTTTATAAAGTATTTCACCCAGCTAGCTGTCACGGTAGTGACGGCGGTAGTTTTGACCTGCGTCATTGCCACTATTAGTCCCCTAATAGCTGGAATTTTACTGGCATGTGGGGTGGCAATTATTGCAATTCCACGCCTCTGGGATAAGGCGCTGGCGAGCCGAGGGCGCTCGCATTGGATCGCTTATGAGAACCTCAATGCCGATTTCGTGGATGCAATGATGGGGATGTCTACTCTCAAATCATTCGGAGCAGCGCAAAATCACGGCCAGAAATTGGAGCGGCAATCCCGCCAACTTCTTTCTTCAACTATGGGGCAGCTCCGCCTTTCTTTAGGAGAAACGGGCTTATCGGGAATGATGAAAGTGCTCGGGCCGGCTTTGGGCTTGGTGGTAGCATTCGCTTTAATTAGAGCCGGCTCTATGCCGCTGTATTCACTATTCCTGATTACGCTGCTATCTATTGAACTGTTTCGCCCTTTTACAGCGCTTTCTTCCTGCTGGCATGAAGCATTCTTCGGAATTTCGGCGCTCCCGGCGATGAGCGCACTTTTTGAACGGACGGTTTGCGCTCCTGCGAGGGCAGAGTCGGTGGCTGTATTGGCTAAAACGGCTGTATCGGCTAAAACGACTGGCCTTACGCGCGCGGGAGAATCAGCAGCATCGCCTGCAGTGATGCGGCGCAGTCAGATAGGAGATCTTCCGCAAAGCAGTACCGTAGCTTTTATTAACGCCAGTTACACCTATCTCGGAGCTACTGAGCCAGCTCTCAAAGAGGTCAATTTTGCAGCTTTTGCTGGGCAAACTACCGCTCTAGTTGGCCTATCTGGTTCGGGAAAATCTACCGCTTTGGGTTTGCTTATGGGTTTTGATCGCCCCAGCAGCGGCACAGTCATGATTGGAGGTATTCTAGCTGCAAATTTAGATATTGCTCAGACTGTGACGCTCGTGCCGCAAGACCCCATAATTTTCCCCGGCACAGTCAGATCAATTCTCGCAGAAGCTAATCCACACGCCGATGCGGCGGATATGATGAAAGCACTGACTTTGGCCTGCGCCACGAATCTCCATCGCGAAAATTCTGCCACTTTAGCGGAAGATAGTGTGCTTGATTTAAATATTACGGAAAATGCGCGCAATTTATCGGGAGGGCAAAAGCAGCGTTTAGCAATCGCGCGGGCACTTATCCGCCAGTGCCCGCTGCTGGTACTCGATGAATCAACTTCCGCACTCGATACCCAGACCGAGACTTTAGTTTTAAGTAATATTCGCCAAGCCTACCCAGATTTAACTTTAATTTTCGTCACTCATCGCATTGATACTGCTGCGCAAGCAGATCAAGTAGTGGTGATGGGGAGCGGGCAAGTGCTTTGTGCCGGTGAGCCAAGGCTATTGGCACAGGGTAATAATGCTTGGGCAGAGCTAATTGCCGCACAGTTAGGAGTACAGCAATGAGTTCCCCAATCTTTCGCGATTTTTTTGCATTGTTGAAAAGACTCCGTGAGTGTCTCCCGCTTTTTTTGGCCTCCACTATCGTCACTGCTTTGGCGCAAATAAGTGTAGTGGGGGTGGCAATTGGTTCAGTCTGGGCCTCTACGCAGTTCATTCTCAATCAAAATGCCTCTTTAACTCCCGTATTGATTTTAGTGTTTACCCTAGTGGCTGTGCATGCGGTGAGTACCTTATTCGAAGTCTGGTGGTCACATGAGGTCGCCTATCGAATTCTGCACACATTTCGAGTGCATATTTACAGCGCTATTGAGAGAATTGCCCCGCTCGGATTGCAAGGAAAACGTACCGGCGATATCGCATCGGCAGCTATGAACGATGCAGAGCAACTAGAATGGTTCTATGCGCATACTGCTTCTACCGCAATATGCGCAGTTTTCAGCCCCACGATATTTATAGCTTTCTTAGTTGCTTTAATTGGCCCCTTGGGGTTAATAATGGTCATTCCGGTGGCGGCTATGATTATATTTCCTTTTTTCCTCATGCCTCTACAACGCCGGCAAGGTAAAGAGCTCCGCACTCAATTAGTGCAGTTGCGAATTGCAGTACTGGATTCCATTCAAGGCCAGCGCGAATTGCGCTCGCTCGGGATGGTGCCGAAGCAGAATCAATTGATACTCGATTTGACGCGCCGGATTCAAACTATAAAAAATGCGCAAGCTATGCGTAAAGCGGGAGAATCAGCTTTCGCTATGATTGCCACTACCGTGGGCTCCACGATATTGCTCGTAGTGCTAACTGGCTGGGTGCTCGCTGGGAGTTTAAATCCCGCTTTGCTACCAGTAGCGGTGGTTTTGGCGGGATTGACGCCTACCCCTGCGAATACATTAGTAGGGATGCTGGGGCGGGTAGGAGAAATTGGTGCTTGCGCACATCGCATAAATACGATTCTCAATGCCGAAGATCCGATTCCGGCCATTGCGGAGCAGGAATATGATTCCTATCCGCACGAAGAAAATCACTTAGTGGTCGATAAAGCAGTATTTTCCTATCAGGAAAATAATCCCGTGATTGATGGGGTGAGCTGCACCGCCACTCCGGCCCGTTCGATTGCGATTGTAGGGAAATCTGGAGCGGGGAAGACTACTCTGGCCAACTTAGCTATGCGCTATCTTGACCCGCAGGCGGGAATGCTGCGTTTCGATGGAAAAAATCTGCGCGCTTATGCGCCTAATGAATATCGGGAGCACCTAGCGCTTGTGCCGCAAGATTGCCATATTTTTGCCGGAACCGTGCGAGATAATTTAGTGCTAGCTAATCCGCAAGCTACTGACGCTGATATTTGGCAAGCCTTGGATGAAGCAGATATTGCCGAATTGATTAGAGAGCTTGGTGGCCTAGAAGCGAAAATTGGCGATCGGGGCACCACCCTTTCCGGGGGAGAACGCCAGCGTATCGGGATAGCCCGCGCCTTTTTGCGCAACCCCGATATGCTTATTCTCGATGAACCTCTGGCTAATATCGATCCTTTCTTAGAGATATCTATTGCCGAGAATATTCGCCGTGCGCGGGCGGAGCGCACCACCGTAGTTATTGCACACCGTTTAGCTTCTATTCTTATCGCCGATTACATAATCATGCTGGACGATGGAAAAATAATAGCCCAAGGTACACAGCAAGAGCTGAGAAATAATCCGGCCTATAGGCGTCTGCTCGGCCAGCAAATTGCGTGAATCGGGGAGATAGTTTTATTGCTTTTTAAGCAATCTTTTTATTGCGAGTTAGTTATCTTCCTCGTCATCGAGAATAATCGTGGGGCTAGATACGGCAGATTTGAAATTTAAGAGTTCACTGGGAATCGGATGCCAGATACCGGGAGTAGATATATATCGGTGAATTGCCGACCAAGCTGCTCCGAAGCTAGGTGCATTACTTCCGGAAATTGAGCACTCGACGCGGAGCGGAGAAAGCCGTTCGCGCAGGCAGCTGCGGTTTAATTCCTTAATGAAAGAGTGCTTAAAATAAGGGAAAAGGGCGCGTAGATAGCCGCCGACAAGAATTTCGGTAGTGTCTACTAAATTCACGTAATTAGAAACAGCTCTTCCTAGTAAGGTGCCGGTAGTGTGTAGAGCGGCAACTGCATTTTTATCTTTTCGAGCGAGCGCTGCCTGGAGATGGCCATCGGTGGAATTGGGCGGTAATCCCGCGAGTTCGATAATAGCCATTCGCCCGGCATAGGCTTCTAGGCAGCCGGCGCGCCCGCAAGTGCAGATTTTTCCGCTGTCGCTCACAAAAGTATGCCCTAATTCTCCTCCCCAGCTGGTGGGATGATCTGGGAATTTTCCTTGTGCCATGTGGGTGGCACCTATACCGTTTTGCCCGCCAATATAGATGAAATCTCCATTTACAATTCCATCTTTTTGCCGGAAGTATTGTTCGGCTATTCCGGCGGCCGTAGCGGAATTAAGAAGGGTAATGGGGGTGTGGGTAGTGTGGCATAAATCTTCGAACTGCGCAGCTATATTAGTAGCTGGCCAGTTCAGGCTGGGAGTATCCACTATACTCGTGCCTTCGCTGTTTATTAGCCCTGGCATGGCAAGCGTAATTCCGACTAAGTTAATTTGGGCGTGCTGAATTTGCTCCACAGCAGTTTTTATAATGTGGTGAGTGGTTTCTAGGATTTTCGTAAAATCATTGCTTGAGTATTCAATATAATTTTCAGCAATTACTAGCCCAGCTAAATCGACGGCTTGTAGATTAATAGAAGTGCGATCCAGTTCAATGCCGATTGCAGTATGAGTGCGTTGAGCTGGTGCAAGTGGTATAGCGGGCCTTCCAGCTCCATTTACTACTAGTTCTTGCTCCGTGACCATTCCGCATTCAATTAGGTAATCCACTAAGCGAGTGACTGTAGAGCGATTTAATCCAGTGATCTGGGATAGGCGGGCACGGGAAAGTGATTCATTTCCCGTGATTACGTGTTTTAGCAGCAGACTTAAATTGAAATCTCGTAGCGAGGTAGAGCGAACCCCACTTCCCACTCGTTGTTTTTCTCGTTTAGGGGCTTTGATTGAATTTGTGGAGTTACTTTGCCCAAAATAATCATCGGCGATCGAATCTCGCTGCTTCACCATGCTTAAAGTATAGCGTATGGCGCGGGAGAGCTTAGGCCGCACTTAAATATCCTATAAGTTGCCTTAAACAACAATAGATCGATTTGTTTTTGCAATAATGAGTTTTTATTTTTAGAAAATTTTGTCGCCTTAGATAAAAAAGTGCACGTCAAAACGGGTTTTATAAAAATTTTCTGAATTTTAAATTGATGTATAAAAGTAATTGACAGTTTCCTTCTCGGCTAGTATGTTGTTTAGTAATACAAAATGTCAGTGTTGACAGGAGGCGCAGTTAATGTCAGTAAAACTTGTAGCTGGTGTTGATTCTTCAACGCAAGCTTGCAAAATTATGATTCGTGATTTGTATACTGGCAAACTTGTTCGCTCTGGTATTGCGCGCCATCGAGCCGGGACGGAAATCAGCCCGGATATGTGGCTAGTAGCTTTTCGTTCCGCTCTGGAGCAAGCTGGTGGCTTGCAGGATGTAGTAGCTTTATCAATTGGCGGGCAGCAGCACGGTATGGTTGCCCTCGATGAATATGGGCAGACAGTTCGGGATGCGATTCTTTGGAATGATACTCGTTCTGCAGCAGATGCATGCGATTTAATTAAAGAAGTTGCCCCTACAGAAGCTGAAGGGCGAGAGTTCTGGGCACGAGAAGTCGGCACAGTACCGGTCGCTTCTTTAACCGTTTCAAAATTGCGCTGGATGGCACGAGAAGAGCCGCAAAATATAGCGAAAACACGCGCAATCGCTTTGCCGCACGATTGGCTTATGTGGAAGATTACTGGGCAGACGGAATTAGATGAACTGTACACCGATCGCTCGGAGGCGTCGGGGACGGGATACTTCTCGCCGGTAGATAATTCTTATAAGCCGGAGATACTGAAATTGGCAGCGGGAAATCATGCCGAAAATATTTCTCTTCCGAAAGTGGCAAAACCCAACCAAGTAATTCGGGAAGCCAAAATAGCCAGTTATAAAGTATTGGTTGGCCCAGGATGCGGCGATAATGCAGGAGCAGCCCTTGGGCTGGGGCTGGAACCAGGTGAAGTGGCGATGTCCCTCGGTACTTCGGGCGTAGTATCCACTATTTCTAATAAACCTACACAGGATATTACGGGCTATGTATGTGGATTTGCCGATGCTACCGGGCGAGCGTTGCCGCTGGCGTGCACGCTCAATGCTTCACGGGTAATTGATCATTTCCGTAATATCTTGGGGCTTTCTTATGAAGAATTTTCTAGTGCTGCTTTAGCGGCTCCGCCTGGAGCAGAGGGATTAATCGTCATTCCATATTTTGCGGGCGAACGTACTCCGAATTTCCCTACCGCTACTGGATCCCTTTTGGGAATTAATTCGCGAAATCTTACTAAAGAAAATATCGCGCGTGCTGCCATTGAGGGAGTTTTATGTGGTGTGGGTGCTGGTATTAACGCCATGCGCAATATCGGAGTAGCAGTGGAAAGAATTACCTTAATAGGAGGTTCTTCTCAAGGAGAAGCAATTCGTAAAATTGCTCCGGCGGTGCTCGGGCTTCCAGTCAATGTGCCGGAATTTGGGGAGTATGTGGCGGACGGAGCGGCAAAGCAGGCGGCATGGATTTATGCCGGAGATGAATATGCTGCGGCGTGGGCGCCACTTCTCACTTCGGAATATTCTAGTGCGCATATTCCTTTCGTGATGGAGCGCTACGAGGAAGCTAGAAATAATTTTGTGTGTGAGGAGCGAGAAATCTATTTATAAATTTTTTGAATGATGCAGGTAGGTGTCAGCATCATTCAGTATCAACCATTGAAATATTCAAAGGAGAAGACAGTGGAGATTCCTAAAACTATGCGGGCCAGCGTATTGCGCGAAGTAGGCGTAATTGAAATTGAAGAACGCCCTGTACCGAAACCCCAGGCAAATGAAGTGTTAGTTAAGGTAGCGCAAGTGGGCGTATGCGGCTCCGATGTGCATTATTACCAGCATGGGCGTATTGGTGATTTTGTGGTGGAGCAGCCGCTTATTTTAGGTCATGAAGCCAGCGGAGTGATTGTAGCGGTCGGCTCGGGAGTAAATCCGGAGAGAATCGGGGAGCGTGTATCGATAGAGCCGCAGCGTTCGTGCCGGAAGTGTGAATTTTGCCGATCTGGGCATTACAACTTATGCCCTGATATGGAGTTTTATGCCACTCCACCTATTGATGGAGCTTTCTGCGAGTATGTGACGATTGAAGAAGATTTCGCTTTTGCATTGCCAGATAATATATCGGATGCGGCAGGTGCCATGATGGAACCGCTGTCGGTAGGTATATCTGCTTGTCAAAAGGGCGGTATTAAAGTAAATGATACTGTCTTGATTGCAGGAGCTGGCCCGATTGGTATTATGACCCTACAATGCGCTTTGGCCTTCGGTGCTGGGCGAGTAGTGGTATCTGATATTAGTGAAAACCGGCGGCAAATGGCTCTATCTTATGGAGCTACCGAGGCGGTAGATCCCCGCACCCACAACCTTGATGATCTTGGAGCAGAAGTATTCATTGATTGCTCGGGCGCGGAAGCGGCAATTACGGCTGGTATTCGTGCTACCCGTTCGGGTGGAACAGTAGTATTTGTAGGCTCAGCAGATGTGATTCCGCTTTCGGTACCGGAAGTGGCTATGCGAGAGCTCAATGTGACCGGTATTTTCCGTTATACCCAAACTTGGCCGATTGCTCGGCATCTTCTCGCTTCCGGAAAAGTAGATGTAGATTCACTCGTCACTCATGCATTTGGTTTAGATGAAGTGGAGTTAGCTCTTCAGCCCGAATCCACACCTAACTCTTTGAAGCGGGTAGTTATTCCATCCGTGAGGACGGTTGAAAATCATGAAAGATAAATCCCCTGCTAGTGTTCCCATCCTTTCGGTACGCCATATCTATAAAGGATTTTCTGGCGTGCAGGCGCTTGCAGATGTAGATTTCGACGTAGAGCGGGGTAGTGTGCACGCGCTATGTGGAGAGAACGGTGCCGGAAAATCTACCTTGATGAAGTGTATCAATGGGCTTTATAAAGCTGATTCGGGTGAAATTCACGTCAACGGTAAAGAGGTGCATATTAAAAATCCTCTGGAGGCGCGGGAATTAGGTATTGCCATGATTCCACAGGAGCTTAATTTCGTGCCAGATATGTCGATTGCCGAATTCTTCTTTCTAGGGCGGTTGCCGAAAAAAGGGATGTGGATAGATTGGCGATATATTAACGCGGAAGCGCGGAAGATTCTAGCGGAAGAAGGCTTGGCATATGCGCCGAGTAAAAAGCTAAAAGATCTCACTATCGCCGAGATTCAGATTCTGGAAATTGCGCGTTCGGTGTATCACAACGCCGATGTAATTATAATGGATGAGCCTACTTCGGCTATTGCAGAAAAAGAAGTAGCAGCACTGTTCCAAAAGATTGCCCACCTCAAAGAAAACGGTAAATCAGTCATCTATATTTCGCACAAAATGGATGAAGTATTTACGATTTCGGATCATATTACGATTTTGCGTGATGGTTCAGTTGTGAGTACGCAGCCAGCGGAAGACATCGATCTAGATACCGTGATTTCACAGATGGTAGGGCGGGAGATTGATCGTAACGCTTACCCGAAGAGTCATATTCCTTCTGATGAATTGCTTCTGGAAGTGGAAGACCTCTGCTCTGATCGCCTTTTTAAGGATGTGTCGTTAAAGGTACATAAAGGTGAAGTAGTCGGTTTAGCCGGTCTAGTCGGTGCAGGGCGTACGGAAGTGTTGGAAGCAATTTTCGGTATGGCTGGTACAAGTAGCGGCACTATAAAAGTGCACGGCAAAGAATTCACTGCGATGACGCCGAAAAAATCGATTGGAAACAATATCGGACTTTTGACCGAAGATCGCCGTTTACAAGGTATCGTGCCGAAAATGAGCTTGCGGGAAAATACCACGCTTGCCAAGCTGAAGCAGTTTATTTATGGCGGGCTGGCTCGCATTAAGAAAGAGCGGGAAGTTACTAGTCGTTTATTTACGGCTATGAACGTCAAAGCACCCCATATGGATGTGGCAATAGATACGCTCAGTGGCGGTAACCAACAAAAGGTATTGCTGGCGCGCTGGCTTGCAGCTGATTCTCAACTTTTGCTCCTCGATGAGCCGACGCGGGGAATTGATGTGGCAGCAAAATTTGAAATTTACTCAATTATCGACAACCTTGCCGCGGAAGGGCGGGGAATTCTTGTGGTCTCTTCAGAGTTGCCAGAACTTATTGGGTTATGTGATCGCATTTATGTGATGGCAGCGGGGCGGGTTCAGGCAGAACTCCATGCAGACGACGGATTTGATCAAGAAACAATTCTTAGTTACGCCATGAATCGGGGAAAATAAAATGAAAGAAAAATTAAGGCATTTTACGAGCGGAAAATACACGATTTTCTTAGTGCTGATAGTTTTCGTAATTATCGCATCACTTTTGAATGAAAACTTCCTGGCACCGAATAACGTAACGAATATTCTGCGGCAAGTATCGGTGATTACGATTATGGCGCTGGGAGCTATGGGTCTGATTATTGGCGGCATGATTGATCTTTCCGCCGGATCCGTAATGGCTTTTTCCGGTGTAGTGGCAGTAATGGTCTACAAAGCGACCGGCAGTATGCTGCTGGCTATTTTGGCGGGAATCGTGGTAGGTGCCGCCTGTAATTTAGTGAGCGCATTCTTTGTGGCTACCTTCGACACCCCAGCATTTATTGTAACGCTGGGAATGATGATGGTGGCGCGCGGAGCAGTATTGCAGATTACTTCGGGGCAGAATCTTTTGCAGCTAGGTGACTACGTAAAGCTAGGTCAAGGGTCGTTAGGTTCTATTCCACTTCCCGCTATTTTCCTAGTAATTGCGGCAGTAATCGTGTGGTACCTAATGTCGCAAACTCGCTTTGGGCGCGGTCTGTATGCAGTGGGCGGCAATATGGAAGCTGCCCGGGCATCTGGAATTTCAGTGCCGAAAGTGCAGTATCAGGTATTTCTTATGAACGGAGTGCTGGTAGGTTTTGCGGGCGTGCTCTTTATGTCGCGGGTAAATGCCGGACTTCCTAATGCAGGCGTGGGCTACGAGTTGCAAGCGATTATGGCTCCGATTATTGGTGGTACCAGCTTCTCAGGCGGTATTGGTACTACGACCGGTACTATTGCCGGTGCGCTAATTGTGGGCATATTGAACAATATTATGAACCTGATGGGAGTGAGCTCCTATATTCAGCAAATCGTGATGGGCACAATTATCGCTGTAGCAGTTACCTACGATGTGTGGAGTAAAAACAAGAAATCGACTCGCCATATTTTGGTAGAAAATTCTGATGAAACAGCGGCTGGCGATACAGCAGCAGAATCTCTGCAGCAGCGAAAGAGCTTAATGAATCATATTAGGAAATAGCAGAAGTGGCACTTGCTGCCAAGTACCTAATTTCTAAAAAATAACAACAAAATAGAGAACTCAATTGCGAGTTTTCGTGAAGGGAATAACGATGAAAAAGATGAAGACTCTGCTTTCGTCAATCGTCGTAGCAGCACTGGCAGTGGGCATGACGGCGTGCTCCGGCTCAGATAATGGAAAATCCGCGGGAGGCAAAGACGGCGCGACTTATCGAGTTGCATATGTTGCGCGTGCTCAAGCAGATTCCTATGCAGCCTGGCTGGCAGATGAGATGAAGAAAGCGGCAGAAAAGTATCCGGATATCAAGCTGGAAGTTTTCGACGGTCAGGCAGATGACGAAACCGAAAACAAGATGATTGAAAATGCGGTAGCAAATGGTTTCGATGGAATTATTGTGCAGCCGAATAATGGAGAAGCCCAGCGTGCTTATGTAGAACAAGCAGTTGCGGGTGGTCTGAAAGTAATTACTACCAATGCCAAGATTGATAATATCGAAGGATCCTCCACGGTTGATTCAAATCCTTATGATCAGGCTGCAGGTGTAGCAAAAGTAGCATTGGAAAAAGTACCGAAAAATGCGAAAGTTGTGGTACTACTCGGACCAGCTGGTAACTTCCACTCCTCAGAGCGTCGGGTAGCTTGGCAGAAAGAATTCTTCGATAAGCGCCCCGATGTAAAGATCATTGCAGAAGATATTGCGAACTGGAATAAGAATGAAGCAATGGCATTTATGGAAGATTGGACTACTGCGCACGGCAAGATTGATGCAGTAATCTCCATGAACGATAATATGGCTGCTGGAGCTATTGAAGTAGTGAAGAACGATAAGAATTATGCTGATATGCAGGCATATGGAACAGACGGTGTACCTGAAGCTACTTTGCTTATTAAAGAAGGCAAGCTGACGGCCACGGTACTGCAAGACGCCAAAGAATTAGCAGAGCTAAATATGGCAGGAATGCATGCTCTGCTTACGGGCGAAAAGAAAAAGGTTGAAGACTCTATAAGCAATCCGCTTATTGATTCTTCTAATGTGCAGAAGTATATAGATCTTTATACTGAGCTGAAGATGATTAAATAAAACCCCTTAGTAAAATGAAGCAAATAGCCCGGTCTGGCACCTACCAGACCGGGCTATTTGTTAGTACGTGACTCATATCATGGAAAAAAAGATGCAGAGCTTGGGGATTTCGCAGTATGCTTATGGCAATTTGGGTCAAAATAAAAGTGACGCAAGATATCAGAGAACGGAGCATAAATGCAGGTCGCAGCAGGCGAAAAAAGCAGACCAACCGCGCAGGCAATAAATCCTCCTTTGGAAGTTGATTCTTTTCCTTCCGGAGAGATAAACAAATCGATGGCGAATCAACTCCCCGATGATGATTTCTCTTTTGGAGTGGTTCCCGATTCAAGCCGACGTTCCTTTTGGGCCGTCGGCTTTGTTATGCTTGGCTTCACTTTTTTCTCGGCTTCTATGTCGGTCGGAGCGAAACTAGGTATTGGCCTCGATCTGAATGGTTTTATTGCCGCCGTTACTATCGGCGGCTTAATTTTAGCCACCTTTACCGGTTCCCTCGCTTATGTGGGTGCCAAGACGGGCATGGGAGTAGATGAGCTGGCGCGGCATTCTTTCGGCAAATATGGCTCTTTCCTTCCTTCTTTCCTCATTGCCTTTACCCAGATGGGCTGGTTTGGAGTCGGGGTGGCTATGTTCGCTATCCCCACGGCGGAACTGCTCGGCATCAGCCCTTGGCCAATTCTGCTAGTAGCGGGTGGGCTCATGACGGCTTCCGCTTATTTCGGAATTAAAGCCATCGAAATCGTTTCCTTTATCTCTGTACCGCTCATTGCCGTACTGGGGAGCTACTCCATGGTTACCGCCACGGCGGCCGGCGGCGGACTCTCCCGCATCTTTGCCGGCAGCACCGGAATGCCGGTAATGGTAGGAGTAGGCCTTGTAGTCGGTTCCTTTATCTCGGGCGGCTCAGCTACTCCGAATTTCACTCGCTTCGCTAAGACTCCGAAGTCGGCAGTAATTACTACCGTGATTGCCTTCCTGCTCGGCAATACTTTAATGTTCTCCTTCGGTGCCGTAGGCGGAGCTTTCACCGGGAAAGACGATATCTTCTACGTAATGATTGCGCAAGGGTTGGCACTGCCCGCGCTCATTGTACTCGGCGCCAATATCTGGACCACTAATAACAACGCTCTCTACACCACCGGCCTTGGATTCGCCAATATGACGAAACGCCCGAAGAAACCGCTCGTAATCATCGCCGGTGTGCTGGGCACACTGTGTGCGCTCTGGCTTTACGATAACTTTGTAGGCTGGTTGAGCTTCCTGAACGCCACTTTGCCTCCAATCGGTACCATTCTCGTGGCTGATTACTTCTTAAACCGGGCGCGCTACAGTGAAGAAAATACGATGCAGGTATCCTGGCCAGCAGTAATAGCCGTCTTCACCGGTGCGGCCGCCGGCTGGGTGGTTCCCTTTGGAATCGCTTCCCTCAATGCGGTAGTGGTAGCTCTCCTCAGCTACGGTATCGGTATGGCAATTACCCGAAAAGGAAAGTGAAAACAGTGACCAAGCAAATTTTTCAGAATCTTCTGCTGGATGGCACCCGTCTCTGCGATATGACGGTGGAAGATGGGATTATTACGGATCTCTCTCCAGCCGGTTCTACACTGGCTGTGCCAGAGGCGAATGCGGCGCAGAATGCATCCACGAAAGCGGCGGAGATACATGATCTGAGTGGAAAACTCATTCTGCCCGGCATTGTAGAATCCCATGTGCATCTCGATACCACTATGACGGAAGGCGATCCGCATCCCAATGAATCTGGCACTCTTTTTGAAGGCATAGAGATTTGGTCGGAGCGGAAAAAGAAGCTGACAGCTGCGGACGTGAAAGAGCGGGCGCGCCGTGCGATTCGCCAGCAGGTGCGCTTTGGTGTGCAGTACATTCGCTCGCACGTAGATATTAATGATCCCAATTTGACGGCTCTGCGGGCGTTAATAGAGCTGCGGGAAGAACTAAAAGATATAGTCACTCTCCAGCTGGTGGCTTTCCCGCAGGAAGGCATCGAATCTTTCCCGCACGGGCGCGAGTTGCTGAAAAAAGCAGCTGAGTTGGGGGCAGATGCAATCGGGGCGATTCCGCATTACGAATTCACGCGCGAATACTCGGTGAGTTCCCTCAATTATGCCTTCGATCTAGCACAAGAGTATGGCCTCCTGATGGATGTGCATTGCGATGAGATTGACGACGAAGCTTCGCGCGGCTTAGAAACTCTAGCTACGCGCGCTTTCGAAGCCGGAGTGGGTGAAAAAGTTACCGCTTCGCACACCACTGCGATGCATTCTTATAACAATGCTTACTTTGTGCGTCTGCTACGTCTACTGCAAATGAGTGGAATCAATTTCGTCTCTAATCCGATGGTAAATACTCATTTGCAAGGGCGGGTAGATACCTATCCGAAACGGCGCGGAGTGACGCGCGTAAAAGAGCTAACTGCCGCCGGAATTAACGTATCTTTCGGGCAAGACGATATAGTCGATCCGTGGAATCCGCTAGGCACTGGCTCGCTGCGCGATGTGACGCTCATAGGCCTGTACGTGACCCAAATGATGGGCGCCGCGCAGATAGATAACTCCTACCGTTTCATTACTTACAATGGAGCGCGCACGCTTAATCTGCAAAACTACGATATCGCTCCCGGGAATCCCGCTAACTTTATCGTATTAGATGCCGATTCGTGGCGGGAGGCGCTCGCTTTCCATGCTCCGGTGCTGGAATCTTACCGGAACGGTAACTTAATCTATGAAGCTAGCGCCCCACAGCGTCTCTGGCATTTTTAAGTAGCTGCCTTCGCAGTTACTTCACCTGCCTTCTCAGTCACTCTACTTGCCTTCTCAGTCACTCTACTGTCACTGATTTTGCTAAGTTGCGCGGTTTATCTACGTCATAGCCGCGCGCGGCGGCCATTTCGGAAGCAAAAATTTGCAGTGGCAGTACGGTGACGAGCGGCATCATCAAGGTTGGAGTGGCTTGCGGTACCCAGAATATATTGCGGGCATATTCTTGGACGGCGCTATCTCCTTCTTCCGCAATTACTATAGTGCGAGCTCCGCGCGAACGTACTTCCTGCAGATTTGCTAAAGTTTTTGCGTGCAGTTCGGGGCGCCGGCGCGTGGGCACAATAATGAAAATTGGTAAATCTTCCGTCACCAAAGCAATCGGCCCGTGTTTTAACTCTCCCGCGGCAAAACCTTCCGCATGCAGATAGGCTATTTCTTTCAGCTTTAATGCCCCTTCTAGGGCAATCGGATAGCCTACATGCCGACCGAGGAAAAGCACGGAATCTTCTTGTTGAAGTTGGCGAGCAAGCGCGCGGATCTCTGCTTCTTGCTGCAGCACTTTTTCCATTCGCGCCGGCATTTTATTAAGTTCTTCGAGGTATCCGGCAATTTCATCACGGTACTTATTGCCGCGAATCTGCGCGAGGTAGAGCCCGAGTAAATAAGCTGCCGTAATTTGTGCTACAAAAGCTTTCGTAGAAGCCACGGCAATTTCTGGCCCAGCGTGGGTGTAGAGCACAGCATCAGATTCCCGAGCAATGGTAGATCCGTAGGTATTTACGATGGCCAGTACTTTTGAGCCTTGTTCGCGGGCATGGCGCATAGCCATAATAGTGTCCATCGTTTCCCCCGACTGGGAAACAGCCACAATAAGCGTTTTTTCCGATACCACTGGGTCGCGGTAGCGGAATTCGGAAGCGAGCTCCACTTCCACCGGAATTCTGCACCAATGTTCAATTGCATAACGTGCCACTTGACCAGCGTAGAAAGCCGTACCGGCCGCAATTACAATTATTTTATCTATCGTGCGCAGCACCGATTCTTCGATGCGCATTTCATCTAAATGTAAGCTTCCCTCTTGTACGCGTCCGCGCAGCGTCTCAGCCACTGCGCGCGGCTCTTCGTGAATCTCTTTATCCATAAAAGTGCGGTAGCCGTCTTTTACGGCAGCGGAAGCATCCCAATCTACTCGATATTCGCGCCCTTGCCGCTCTTTCCCTTGGAAGCTGAGCAGCCGCACGGAAGTAGGAGAAAGCTCAACCACTGTATCTTGTGGTACTTCTAAAGCGCGGCTAGTTTCCGAAATAAAAGCGGCAATATCGCTGCCCAGGAAGTTTTCACCTTCTCCTAATCCCACTACTAAGGGGGAATTGCGCCGAGCAGCGGCAATGATTCCGGGATTTTCTCTATCCAGAGCCACTAGCGTAAAAGAACCGCGGAGAATCTGCACAGTTTTTAAGAGTGCGGAAGTCAGGGCGGAGGCAGAAGTATCTCCCATATCTTGCAGCTGTAAAGCGAGCAGATGAGCCACGATTTCGGAATCAGTGGCTGATAAGGGGCTGATGCCGCGTGCCTGTAATCCGGCCGCGAGTTCTTGATAATTCTCAATAATTCCGTTGTGTACTATTGCCACCCGTCCGTCAAAAGAAAGATGGGGATGGGCATTAGTGTCGGTGGGAGTGCCGTGGGTGGCCCAGCGAGTATGCCCAATAGCGGCGGCGGCGGGTGGAAGCGGCGCAGTTTCTAATTCTGCGCGCAGGTTATCTAAACGGCCGGCTTTTTTCCGCACTTCTAGCCCCGCAGCTCCGGCCACTGCCACTCCAGCAGAGTCGTATCCGCGGTATTCTAAACGGGCTAATCCGGAGATTACCGTAGTGAGCGGGCGTTTTCCGTCTTTATTTCGGCCGGTACCCACCGGGGCACCTACATATCCAACAATTCCACACATGCTAGCTAAAATAGCTCAGGTGGCGAAATGAGAAAAGTATATTAGAAAAAAGGTGATGAATTTCTACTATTGAATTTCTACTGCTGCGCCTTTTCCACATCCGCATCGACCCAGTCGAAAGTGCGGGTAACTGCTTTCTTCCACAGTCGGTAATTGCGGTTATATTCTTCCTTATTATCTCCCGGCAGCCAGCGCTTGCCTTCTGCCCAGTTAGCTTCGACGTCTTTTTCGCCTTCCCAGAAGCCTACCGCGATTCCAGCTGCATAAGCTGCACCCAGAGCAGTAGTTTCCAGTACTTCTGGGCGAATAATGGGTACGCCTAGCTGGTCGGCTTGGAATTGCATTAATAAATTATCGCGCGTCATGCCGCCATCTACTCGCAGCTCCGCTAAATCAATTCCCGAGTCGGCAACCATCGCGTCAAAGACCTCTCGAGCTTGGAAAGCGGTTGCTTCCTCTACCGCTCGCGCAATATGTGCCTTCGTATTGTAACGAGTCATCCCGACTATTGCTCCCCGGGCATCATCTTTCCAATACGGAGCGAAGAGGCCGGAAAAAGCGGGGACAAAATAAACTCCGCCGTTGTCTTCCACACTCTGGGCGAGTTCTTCTACTTCTGCAGAATCGGAGATGAGCCCGAGGTTATCGCGCAGCCACTGTACTAAAGATCCGGCGACGGCAATAGACCCCTCCAGAGCGTAACGAGGAGCTTCTTTTCCAATCTTATAAGCCACGGTAGTGATGAGGCCGTTCTGAGAAAATACCGGAGTTTCGCCGGTGTTCATCAGTGCGAAGCAGCCAGTGCCGTAGGTATTTTTTGCCATTCCTTTTTGGAAACAGGCTTGCCCGAAAGTAGCGGCTTGCTGATCGCCGAGAATTCCGGCAATAGGAGTATCGATAAGCAGCCCATTTTTCCGCCCGTAGCCATAGATTTCGGCCGAGGAGCAGATTTCGGGCAGCATCTGCATAGGAATTCCGAAATCGGCGCAAATATCTTCTCGCCACTGCAGCGTGCGGATATCCATCAGCATGGTACGGGAAGCATTGGTTACGTCAGTCTTATGTACACCGCCGTTCACGCCGCCGGTCAAGTTCCACAGCACCCAAGAATCGGTATTTCCAAAATAGAGATCGCCCGCTTCGGCTTTGGCGCGCGCTCCCTCCACGTTATCGAGAATCCATTTAATTTCCGGGCCGGAATAGTAGGTGGAAAGATCGAGTCCGCAAATATCTCGATACTTCGATTTTCCTTCTTTTCCGCCTAACTCTCGGATAATTTGTGCAGTGCGGGTATCTTGCCAAACAATTGCGTTGTATATCGGCTCGCCCGTATTTTTATCCCAAACTACCACCGTTTCGCGCTGATTAGTGATGCCGACTGCCGCTATCTGGTGGCGATTTACTTCTGCGGATTGCAGAGCCAGAGCCACACATTCGCGTACGCTTTCCCAAATTTCGAGAGCATCGTGCTCCACCCAACCCGGCTTCGGGAAAATTTGTTCGTGTTCACGCTGGCCAGAACCTACTATCTGGCCGGCATGGTCAAAAATAATTGCCCGGGAGGAAGTGGTGCCTTGGTCAATTGCCATTACATAGCGAGGTGCAGCAGTAGTCATTATCTTTAATCCTTTAGGTTCGGGTAGAGCGAATAGTAAAATCCGGCGCAGCTATTTCTGGCAGCATTACCAGGAATATCTTCCATCTCTGCTCCCATGGAGAGGTGGAAAACACCGGGATATTACAATCCTGCAAGTAGTGTAAACCAAATAAGTATATTTAATCTACTTATTTGCTTCTGCTAATGCCAAGACTCGTTTAGCGAGGGCGTTATCGCACACTAAATCGGTGACGACGCCGGCGCGGAGTGCACCGAGTAGCGGATAGGCTTTGGCTTGCCCAGCCGCCAAGCAGAAACGCCGCGGAATTTGCCGCAAAACATCTGGGGTGGCGCCGGTAGCGCGTTTATTGAGCTCAATATCTTTCCAAGAACCGTCGGCGCGGAGTAATACAGTGCAGACATCTCCCACCACTGCGTCTTTTTGTAATTTTATTAACTCTTCCGGGCTGAGGTATCCGGCCGCGTAGACGCGGGAGGGAATCTCGCCTTTTAAGGAGCCGACGCTGAATATCGCTAAGGAACATTTCTCTTGCCAGTCCAGTACTCGCCGGACGGCTCGTTCTTTCCACATTGCTTCTTTCAGCGCTGGATCGTCAAAAAAAGCCGGTACCGGAAAATGGACAGTATGCGCATTCCAGCGTTCGGCTATTTCGTTGAGGATATTACTAATATGGTTTAGGCCGGAAGTTTCGGGTGAGGCTGCGCCATTGAGCTGCACAAGAGTGAGTGAATCTAAATCTTTGTGTTGAATGTGCTGAGCCATTTCACTAGTGGTATTCCCCCAAGCAATTCCCACTACGTCGGCATCTTTCACTAAATAACTCACCATCTGAGCAGCTACTTTAGTTACATTGCTGAGCACTTGACTCTGGGTCTGCTGTGGTGAGCAATTTACCACTTGCGCGCGAATCGGGAATCTTTTTTCTAATGCGGCAGCTAGGCGCGAATCTGGTAAATTTACTGGGCACACTTGAATGCGCACTATGCCGCTAGCGCGGGCATAGGAGATAAGCCGCGATACGGTGGAGCGAGAAATTCCCATCCGGGTGCGGATAGTTTCCATCGTTTCGTCTTGTACGTAGTAAGCCAGTGCCGCCTTGTAGGCGAGTAGATCGCGTTCATCGTGGATATTACGGAATTCGTCACTCGAATTAGCGGCGTTTTTCGGCATAAAATTTCACTCCAATTTTCGCTTTCTGCACATTTGTGCTTATTGATGAATAATAGTGCTATTTTTTACAGATGCAAATATATTTATAAGAGACAGGACTAAACGAGGGAGTTAACACACATGTCCGAAGCAATACTGAGTGCAGCCAGCCGGCAAGAATCGCTCACTGCAATGGCAGATGAGCAAGGGCTGGATATTTTAGTAATCGGCGGCGGAATCACTGGCGCTGGAATAGTTTATGACGCAGCTCTGCGCGGGTTGCGAGTGGGAATAGTGGAAGCGCAAGACTGGGCTTCTGGTACTTCATCCCGCTCTTCCAAGTTAGTACACGGCGGTTTGCGCTATCTGTACCAGCTAGATTTCAAGCTCGTACACGAAGCACTCGCCGAGCGCGGCCTGCTCTTGGAGTACACGGCTCCGCATCTCGTAAAGAAGATGCCGCTTCTCTGGCCGTTTAAGCACCGCGTAATTGAGCGTGCATATTCCACCATGGGAGTAGGCCTCTACGATGTGATGGCACAAATGGCTTACTGTGGTTCGGTGCCGATTCAGCGCCACCTCACTCGCAAAGGCGCTTTGGAAACTGTGCCCGATTTGCGGAAAGATGCTTTGATTGGCGCGATGGTTTATTACGACGCGCGAGTAGACGATGCCCGGCTCACCTTGAACCTAGTGCGCAGCGCAGCACAGTATGGCGCTTTCGCTGCTAATCGCACCAAGGTAGTGGCGATGGATAAAGACGGCACTGGCCGAGTGGTAGGAGCTACTCTCCGCGATTTGGAAACTGGCAAAGAATATAAGGTGCGTACACGGAGCATTATTAATGCTACTGGCGTATGGACGGAAGAAAGCGAAGCGATGGGTGGCACCCAAGGTGGACTGCGCGTATTAGCTTCGAAAGGTATTCATATAGTGGTGCCGAAAGATCGAATCAAAGGCAGCACGGGTATGTTTGTGCGCACAGAGAAATCGGTACTCTTTATTATTCCGTGGAAGCGCTATTGGATAATTGGTACCACCGATACGGAGTACACAGAGGATCTGCGTAATCCGGTGGCTAATAAAGCTGATATTCGCTACGTGCTTGAGCACGCTAATCAGGTGTTACAAGATCCGCTTACGGAAGACGATATCATTGGTACTTTTGCGGGGTTGCGCCCGCTGCTCCAGCCGGGAGTAAAAGCGGGCGGCGGTTCTACGAAAGTATCGCGTGAGCATACGGTAGCCGAAGCTGCGCCCGGATTAGTAGTAATTGCCGGTGGAAAGCTCACCACTTATCGAGTAATGGCAGAAGACGCGGTAGATTTCGCGCTAGGAAATCGAGCAAAGCAGCTGCCTTCGCTTACGAAAGAGACTCCGCTTCGGGGCGCTGCTGGGTATCGAGCTCTGTGGAACCGGCGGGAGCAGATAGCGCAGGAATCTGGGCTGAGCCTCGACCATGTAGAAGATTTGCTCGATCGCTACGGTACGGATATTGAGCTCATTCTGGAATCCATTAAGAAGGATCCGGAGCTGGGCAAGGAAATTCCGGGAGCGGAAGAATACTTAGCGGCTGAAATTGCTTTCGGAGTGACACACGAAGGAGCCTTGCATCTGGAAGATACTCTTTGCCACCGCACGCGGCTTACCTATGAAAAGCGTGATCGTGGCTTAGAAGCTGCCAAGAGCATTGCAGACATTATGGGTGGATTACTGAAGTGGAATAAAGAGAAGAAGCAGCAAGAGCTGGCCGCTTATGAAGCGCGCTGCAAAGCGGAAGCGGCTGCTGCACAAGTAGAAGATGAAGCGGAATCTCAGCGTATTCGCGATCATCACGGTGAAGTAACGCCCATGTAAGCCTCCCTTATAGAGGGTGGATGTATAGAAAAGGTTCGCGCCGTCCGCTAGGGCGGCGCGAATTTTTGTGTTGTTATAAGAGACTATCTATTTGTTATAAGAGGCTGCCTATTAATTAATAAATATCTAGAATTAGATTTGTGCATTTTTCAAAGCGGATTAGCCAGTTAGAAATTAATTCTCTGACGCAAGCGGTAAAGAGAGCGCACGAGGCGGGGATAGAGGTGCAAAATATCAGCGATTCTAATCCTACGCGACATGCGCTGGCACCCGCCGGAGTGCCTGGCCCTTACGTTGCCGATCCGCGCGGTCCTTTCCGGGCGCGCCGGCAGCTTGCCGCATTTTTATCTGCACAGCAAGGTAGAGAAGTAAATCCAGAAAATCTTTATCTCCTCAGTTCCACTTCGCAGGCCTATAGTTGGCTTCTAAAATTATTTTGTGACCCCGGGGAGAGTATTTTTGCTCCCTGCCCTGGTTACCCGCTCATAGAGCAGTTAGCGGCACTGGAGGGAGCGCGGCAAAAGAATTATTTTCTCCACTTCGCCGGGCAGTGGTTTATAGATACGGCGGAGTTGCACCAGCAACTAGCAGCTGCCGCTCCGGAGCTGCGCCCGCGCGCGTTAGCAGTAATTAATCCCAACAATCCTACTGGTTCTTATCTGCACGGCGGCGAAAGAGCAGAAATTTTAGAAATTTGCCGGCGTTACGATCTGCCACTTATTGCAGATGAAGTTTTCTTTTCCTATTCTCTGGGTGCGGAGGCGGATCTGCAGGCAGGTGGAGTGCAGCGGTTTGCGGGAGAAAAATCTGTGCTCACTCTGGCTTTAGATGGGTTTTCAAAAAATTTGGGTGCTCCGCAAGCTAAACTGGCTTGGATTGAAGTGAGCGGACCGACTGATTTAGTAGCTGCCGCCCAAGCTCGCCTAGATATAATTGCCGATGCTTATTTACCGATGAGCACATTGATTACGGAGCAGCTGCCGGAGCTTTTAGCAGAAATACCTGCGCAAATAGATAGGATTCGCGCTCGTACGTGCACAAACCTCGCTACTTTACAGCGCTTAGTTACTTCCAGCCGCCAGCAATCTTTGAGTATCTATTTACCCGAAGGAGGCTGGAGTGCTCTTCTCCGTTTTCCATCCTATTTAGACGAAGCAGAGCTAGTGCAGGAGCTTATTCGCCGCGCCGAGCTCGCCGCGCAGCCGGGATATTTCTTCGATTTACCCACTCCGGGATTTTTGAATATATCTCTGTTGCCAGATCCGGAGGTTTTTACCTCCAATCTGCAGCAAGTGGTGGCAATAATCGATGATTTACTCAGCTAAAAGGCACTAAGCCTAGGAAAAGTACTAATCAGAAGATATTAATTTGCAAAGTATCAATTGGAGAGCGGGCGGATTTTTTGCTTCAAATCTGCGAGTATATTGCAGATTTTATAGCGCATAGGGTGCAAAATAATTTCTCGATAGGGAGGCACTGCTACTGTTTCGGTGGCAAATTTAGTTTTGAAAGTATTTAGTGTACGCAGGTGTGGAGCTAAATCAGAGCCAATTCCTAGCAAATCTAGGCTAGTTACCCCGCTGGCGGCCAGCTCATTTAAGGAATACCAGAGTAAATAATCAGGAGCGAGGTGCTGCTGCCCGGTGCGAGTAGAGGCGGCAAAGTAATAGCTGGCACGCTCGCCATATATCGTAAACATCGCCCAAGCCTGCACTTTTCCTTCTTCCCGGTAGGTGAAGAGACGCACCGGGAGTTTGGCGGAAATACTTTTTTCCGCCGGCGCGGAGCGCAACGTATCTAAAAAGCGGAAATAGAAATCGGATTTTTTAATAGCAAAAGTATCTCTTTTCCCGGTTTCTTCCATAATTGCCATGAGTTCTTGGTAGCTCTCGGCGCTAATAAAGGTCTCGTCTTGGCATTCGCCCGGGCATTCGCGCAGCGCTTTATTGATATCGCGCCGCCCTCGCTTCTTCATGCGTTTTTTAATATCATCTGCATCTCCGCGCAAATCTATCTGCACAGTGGTGTCATAAGAAATTTGCTGGCAATCGGGTACTCCGAAATCAGTGAACGAGCTCAGCCGTAAAAAATCTATACTTTTATCTCGCTGCTGCACGTAGTTTTTCAGGTCGGCAGTAAATTCTGCTTCTACGGCTTTCCCGGGGAGACGATTCCAGATAGGGGCGCCGCGACTCCACAAAAAATTCAGCCGTTTAATTCGGTAACTTTTTAACTTAAAAACGGCTGTGTATTCTGCTTTCTGCCATTTCAGAGCGGTATCTTGAAAAAGTTCTCGCCCGGGTGCCAGCGCATCGATGCTATCCCAGTACGGTGTAGCTTCAAAAGCGTAGTTATAGCCCTCTGCTACTTGGCGGGCATATTCTTCCTCGGTAATTGGAGTGATAGAGGAAGAGATAGTTGTGTCAGCGGAGAGATTCATAATTTTTTTTATCCATCCAATCTTTTACGGCTATTGCCAATCGTAGCGCATGATCCGGATTTTCTTGGGTACGCAAATTAATAATCGACGCAGCGATACGGCAGGTAGTAGGAATTTTCGGATACTGAGCCGGTAAATCATAACGTTCGGCGGTAGGCGTACCGGGGAAAAGAAGTGGGCGGTACCATCTTCCCGGGTAGAATCCCTGCGTCTGTAAATAGGTAAATAGCTTTTCTGGATCTCTCGCCGCTCCCGCAGTAGTACTTTGCACTAGCATTGGGAATCGCAAAAGCGGCATTCCCGATTCTATTGCGAGTGGTATCTTTAGACCCGCTTGATTTTCCAGCTCCCGCAGATAGATATTGGTGGTAGTTGCGAGCTGGGTTTCAATAGCAGGCAAATTTTGCAGAGCCGTTGCCGCTTTACGCCCCGCCCAAGAATCTAAAGCGTAGATAGCCGCGGATTCCCCATTTCTCTCTTGGCTAGTAATCGGGGGATAAAAGAGGGGCGTGCTTTCAAATAAATGGCGAGTTTTTGCCGAAAGTCGCGCCGGCAAATGGGAAAGTATTTTGTCTTGGGTTTTATATAGACGCAGGGCGGCTTGCAAGCTAGGCCCAGGGGGCGTTAAATTCTCTAAACTTTGTTGCAATTTTTGGCGCAACTTTTGCTCGAGAGTGTGGGGATTGAGCCAGATTGCCGCCCCGAATTTAGTGGGAAGCATTTTTTCAGCTCCAAAAGAGTGAATAGAAATATCAGCTACGGGAGCTCCGGCGGCATTTCGCGCCATTCTTCCCAGGCAATGGGCGCTGTCCTCGATAAGCAAAGCACCTGTTTGGTGGGTTTTTTCCGCAATCTCTTGCGCGGCAAAGTTGGCTACGATTCCAAAAGTATTTTGCAGTATCACTGCCCCGGTATGGGGTGGAATCTGGAGTTTTTCACTATCAATTGCCAAGGTTTCGGCAGAAATATCGGCGTAGATAGGATGCATTCCCGCCGCCAAAATTGGGTTCACGGCGGTGAGACAAGTAAAAGCCTGCGTCACAATGTGGCGTGCAGATTTCTCTTCGTTTATGGTTGTGCATACTAGCTGCAAGCCGTGCCGTGCCCGCAGTAGCAACCACCAATCAGCCGCATCAGTAGCTGTATGTTGAGCTAAAAAATGGCGTATATTATTTGCCGTATCTGTGCCGTGTATAGAGGGCGAATTTTCGGTGCCAAAATATGCCATATACCTACTATAGGGAAAATTTTTGCTATCTGCTCTGGCGTAATACACTTACTGCATGGAGATGTCTAGAAAAGAGATCAAACACGTATTAATAATTCCTTCTTGGTATCCCGATGCCAAAGCTCCGCACAACGGCACTTTTTTCCGCGAGCAAGCGCAGATGTTGAAAAGAGCCGGTTTGCAAGTAGGAGTACTGGCTCTTCAATCAGATACTCGGCGTCTTTCTTATTCGCGGGAATTGGAGATCTCTTTAGAAGACGATATCCCCGTGCTACGCGGATTTCTCCCGCGGGAAATTGGTTGGGGATTACCTGGAGATGCTTTGTTAGCTAAGAAAGCCGCCCAGCCGCTCTTAAAGAAATATGCCGAGCTCTATGGGGTGCCAGATGTGATTCAGGCACATTCGGTATTCCGTGCCATCTATGTAGCGGCCGCAGCCTCCCAGCTGTGGAAGATTCCCTACGTAGTTACGGAGCACCGCACTTCTTCTCTGACGCGTAGCCCGTGGCTGCCGCGCACCCGTTCTTTGCGCAAAGCAGTACAGCAAGCCAATGGGAGAGCGGCGGTATCTACTGCTTTCGCCGCAGCACTCAGCGATTTCTACGGTGCACCTTGGCAGGTGCTTACCCTACCGGTGCTTGATTCAGATTCGAATACACCGCTTCCACAGCTAGGAGCAGAGGAACCCTTTGTGTTTTCGCATGTTTCCTACTGGGATGAGCGTAAACGCGAAAAAATGACGTTACGTGCTTTTGCAAAAATGCATGCGCGTTTACCAAATACGCGTATGGTAATGGCGGGCGGCGCCGGAAAAGCTATGGCAGAAGTGACGGAGCTGCGCCGCGAGTTAGGCTTAGAAGAAGTAGTGGATTTACAGGGAGTTTTGCCGCGGCCGCAAGTAGCGAAATTATTGGCGCATACGCACTGCTTTGTGCTGGCGAGCTGTGAAGAAGCGGCGGGAATTGTATTTGCAGAAGCCCAGATGGCGGGGCTACCTTGTATAGGTACGCGCACTTTCGGCGGAGAATATATGATTAGCGAAAGTGCGGGAATTCGAGTGCCGATTGACGGTGAAGATGAACTAGCTGAAGCGATGTATGAGATGGCGAAAGATCGCCATCAGAAATATAATCCGGAGGCGGTGCGCGCGCAAGCGCGGCAGCGTTTTAGTGAAGCCACGTTCATCGCTGCGAGCAAGCAGTATTATGGGGCGGCTTTAGCAGATTATCGGCAGCGGAATCTTGATTAATAAAAGCGACCAGTGCAATAAAAGCGCAAAATACAGGATTGAAAAATAAAGGCGCGGGAGAGAAAATTTCTCTCCCGCGCCGGCGTTTAATTAGAGCTTCTCAGCTACTTCTTTTTAGTGGGATACCACCTTATTCGGAAGCTGATTAGCGATATCCGAAGCTGCTACATATCCGAATACGATAGCTGCTCCGATAGAGGTACCGCCCGCCGTGTAGGTGTGGCCTACAATAGACTTTGCAGTGTTGCCAGCTGCATAGAGTCCTTCGATGGGGGTGCCGTCTTCCCGAATCACGCGCGCCTTACTGTCGATAGTTAAGCCGCCGGCCGTGCCGATATCGCCCGGATATACCTTAGTGGCGTAGAAGGGGCCCTTCTTTACTTCGCCCAGGGACGGATTCGGCTTGTGATAGCGGTTGCCATAGAAGGTATCGTGCTCGTTTTCGCCGCGGTGGAAATCTTCATCAATTCCGGTGCGGGCAAATCCGTTGAAGCGCTCGAGAGTGGCTTTTAGCTGATCGACTGGTACGTCAATTGCGGCAGCCAGCTCTTCGATAGTATCTCGGCGAATTATAGCGCCAGACTCGTAGAACTTCTTCGGCAGATCGATAATCGGCAGATACCCATAAGCAAATAGATACTTATTGCGGAACTGCTGATCGAAGATGAGATAGGCCGGCATATTCTCGGCATCTCCTTCGCCCTTGCCATACTTGCCGCCGTAGAGGCCTTGCCCAGCTGCGCAGTAAGGAAGTGCTTCATTCATAAAGCGCTTACCCTTACTATTCACAATCAGGGTATGGGGTAGAGAACGATCGGGCACAATGAAGCGCTCTTCATCGTCAATCTCCACAAAAGCGGGGATATCCACTTTCGGCAGCTTAATTACGGGCGCCCAAATAGCGTCTGCCATATTCTCCAACTTGGCTCCATACTTTTCGCCAATGCGGATGCCGTCGCCTGTATTGCCTTCGGCGCCTACCGTCCAGGTGCCGTTAATCGGATGCCGCTGATACTTCTGCCGCATTTCTGTATTGCGCTCGAAGCCGCCGCAGCCGAGGATTACGCCGTGGTTAGCAGCTATCGGAATTTCTTTTCCTTTTTGCTCAATTACCACGCCGGTAATACGCTGGCCCTGCTTGGTAAGATCTACCAACTTAGTGGAGAGCTTTACTTCCACACCGGCTTCCAGTACTGCGTGCATAAGCGCGCCAGTGAGAGCAGCTCCCATGGTGATTATCTTCTTGCCTTGCAGCTTCTGGATTATATTACGTACGGTGAGCTTCACTCCGCGCCAAATTGGCTTCGGATTAGTCGTCGCCAACAATAAATCGGCAGAATCGAAAGAATTCATATCCATGTGGATAAAGGGGCGGAAGTAGGCTTTGACGTGGGTATCTTCCCACTCACCGAGGAGGCGCACATCAAAAGCGCCAGCCTCTACGCCGCGGCCAGTCTTGGCAGCGCCCGGAGCGTCGAGCCAATAATCCGGATATCCTTCCATATTGCGCCACATGAGGTGCTTGCAGGAAGCAGTGATGAAATCCATCGCCTTCGTTCCCTCGTTGAGGAAGGTGTCGATTATTTCATCTGGAGTACAATCGCCGACGGTGGCTTTCATGTATTCCCGGCCCAGAGCTTTATTATCCGTCTTGCCTACCTGAGCTAATTGGTTATTTCCCGGTACCCACACCATACCGGCTGATTTAGAAGTAGATCCTCCCCAGTGAGAATCCTTTTCTATAAGAAGTACGCTCAAACCTCTACGTGCGGCGGTTAGAGCGGAAGTGAGTCCGGCAGCGCCGGAACCAACTACGATAACGTCATAAGCATCTTTGCTTGGTGCACTAAAAGCATTCATGTGTATTATGCTAGCGGGTAATTTCCATACGCGCTAGGAAAACTGTAAATCTGAGTATCAGATATTTAAATCACATTTTGTTTTTAAGGGAAAATGAGAAAAAAGTCCCTATCGAGCGCGCCGATTTTAAATCACTAATCATTTTCTTCCGGCATTTGTGGGGTTTCTCGGGTTTCTGGGGCCGGCGTTTGTGGGGTTTCTAGTGTTTCTGCCAGATGCATCCAGGCATCTTTTTGCACGCGTATAAGCATGGGGAGGGCGCGCGCGGCCATAAAGACGAAGGCATATCCCACCCACAATCCGTACATTCCCTTATTTCCCCAGCTAGAACCGCTAGTACAGAAAAAGAGGGCGATAGGGGCGAAAGTGAGGAGAGCGAAGACCATGTACTTAGCTAATTTTCCACTATCACCGGCGCCAATCAGGATTCCGTCGAGTACATAAGAGAAAGCAGCAAGGGGGAGGGCGGCTGCCGTAATGAGAAGAGTGTGGGTAGAGAGCTGGTGGACGGCCGGATCAGTGCTCATGAGGCGCGGTATGAGATAGGAAATACCAGCGAATACCACTAGAAGCCCTGCTCCTACTCGCCCACTTATGTGGAGGCATTTATTTAAAAGCAGATGTACTCGGCGTGGATTGCGCGAACCTAGACTCTGCCCGACGAGAATTTGTGCGGCCGTAGCTAGAGAATCTAAACCATAAGAGGCAAAATTCCACATCGTCATAACTATCTGGTTACAGGCAAGCGGGATAGTTCCGAGCGCAGCAGCAGCGGCAATCTGCAGCAAAATTGCGGCTCGTAGGGAAAGAGTGCGGATGATTAGCGGCAGAGCTGAGTGCAGAGATTTTAATACTCCCGCGCCGGAAGGAAGTAAAGATACCCCATAACTTGAGGCTCGGCGGGCAATGCGCCAACTTAGAAAAGCGCCCATAAGGTTTTGAGAGATCGCTGTGCCGAAGCCGGCTCCTGCTACTCCGAGGCCAACTCCGTAGATAAGAGTTATATTGAGGGGGATATTTAGTAGGCCACCACATACGGTAGCTAAGAGCGGAGTTTTGGTATCGGCGAAACCGCGCAGAGTACCGGTGGCGGCTAATACTAGAAGCATTCCCGGCAGGCCGAAAGCGGAGGCGCGAGCATAGCTTACTGCTTCTGCCAATACAGCTGCTTCGGGGCCGAAAAGCTGCAGTAGTGGAGCAGCAAATATGTAAAAAAGTAGTCCCAGAATTATGCCTAATCCAGCTCCTAACCACATTCCATCTAAGCCCTGCCGTAAAGCCTTTTCGAATTGTTGCGCGCCCACAAAGCGGGCGGTAGCGGCAGTGGTGGCGTAGGAAAGGAATATACATATTCCGACGATTGTGGTGAGCACGGTGGCGGCGAGAGAAAGTCCAGCTAGCGGAGTTGTGCCTAGACGCCCCACCATCGTGGAATCTACTGCCACCAAAAGTGGCTCCACGAGAAGTGCCCCTAAGGAAGGGAGAGCAAGGGCGGCGAGCCGCTTAGTTACTTTTTCCATTTCTCGGCTTTCATCGCTGTTTTTTAGAGCGGAAATAGGGAGGGCGAATTTTATTTCTCCGTACTAAAGATACTTGGTTAAGCAAAATTTATCTCGACACGGTGGGATTAGCTACTTTAAGTTTTCAAAAAATTAAAGAGAATTTTAAATTGAAACTTTACACAGTAATTTCCACAATTGTGGTTATTTGTCGCGCCATATACGGGGCATATCTAAAAATTGTCCACTGCCGTGGATAACTTTTTGAAAAATGTGGACAATTTTGGGGAGTTTTCCCGTTTTTATCCACGGTAGTATCCGCGTGTATCCACAAAAATATTTAAAGTATCCACAAAAAAGATTTTTGTAGATTTGACTTTTATGGATACTTCGGCAAAGTAGAAATATACTTAAGTAGGTTTTGGCAGGCGCACCGCCGGGGGAGTCGCCGCAGCAAGGAGCAGAGAATGGCGCAAATTCCGAGCAGTACTTTCGAGCGCACCCCGCCGCAAAACTTAGAAGCCGAAATTTCCGTACTCGGTGGCATGATGCTCAGCAAAGATGCCATCGGAGATGTGCTAGAGATACTCCATACAGAGGATTTTTATCGTCCGCAGCACGGGCGCATATTTGAAGTAATTCTGGATCTTTTTTCGCGCGGTGAACCCGCTGATCCGATTACCGTAGCAGCCGCACTAAAAAATCTTGGCCAATTAGAGCAGGTAGGAGGAGATGCTTATCTGCATACTTTGGTATCTTCCGTGCCGACGGCTGCCAATGCTGCATATTATGGGCGAATCGTCCGCGATAGAGCTAAATTACGTGCTCTAGTAGAAGCTGGTACCCGAATCGTGCAACTCGGTTATAGTGACGCCGGAGAAGACGTAGATAAAATAATCGATACGGCGCAGGCAGAAATGTTTAATGTGACTGCTGAGCACGTAACTAATGACTACGCTGGCATGAAGGAAATTTTGCCAGAAGTAATAGAAGAAATAGAAGCTAATACAGCTCGAGATGGTCAGCTTGCGGGTCTGGCTACCGGATTCACTGATTTAGATGAGAAATTATCGGGGCTGCGCCCGGGGCAGATGGTTATTATTGCCGCTCGCCCTGGTATGGGGAAATCTACTCTCGCTATGGATTTATGCCGGCACACCGCTATCGATTTACATATACCGGCGGCGTTTTTTTCTTTGGAAATGAACCGTAGTGAATTAGTGATGCGTGCGCTTTCCGCAGAATCAGACGTACATCTTACGAAACTCATAAAAGGAAAACTAGATACCCCAGATTGGCAGCGCATAAGTAAAGCTGTACAGCGGATGGGGGAAGCGCCGTTATATGTAGATGATTCTCCTAATTTGACTATGATGGAGATTCGGGCAAAAGCGCGCCGGCTGCGCCAGCAAAACAATATCCAGATGTTGGTAATTGATTACTTGCAGTTACTTACTTCTGGAGGTAGAAGTGCAGAATCACGCCAGCAAGAAGTATCAGACTTTTCGCGTTCCATTAAATTGCTGGCAAAAGAGTTGGAGATTCCTATTATTGCGGTGGCGCAGTTAAATAGAAATCCGGAGGCGCGCCAGGATAAACGCCCCCAGGTTTCAGATTTACGTGAATCCGGCTCTCTGGAGCAAGATGCCGACGTAATTTTGTTAATTCATCGAGCTGATAATAGTGATCCGATGAATCCGCCGCCTTCGGAAATAATAGTGGGGAAGAATCGGTCCGGGCCTACCGGCTCAGTAGAGTTAATGTTCCAAGGGGAGCGGGCGCGTTTCTCCAATATGGGAGTAGCTGTAAATTACTGAGGTAGATCTGTCGGTGCTGGCAGAGAGATTGGCGTGCTAAAGACGGAGTTAAAAGCACAGGTTAAAGGCGCGTAATTCTCAGTTGAGAGAACCAGTCTAGGAGATTTCTGCGCGTAACTTTTGGAAAAAGCAGATTTGAAAATCGATATTTTCTTCCCACCACTGCTGCGTATGTGGAGTATGCCGCGGTATAGCACGTATGCTTTCTAAATGGCTTAGATACTCTTCTATCCAGCTGATCTGCTCAGCAGTACTTTTTGCCAAAAAATCTACATAACGCAAAGTATCGTGAATTCGGTAAACGGAATAGCGATCTATATCGTCACACTCTCCAATCACGCGCGCGAGCAGAGTAGGGGAGTTAGAAAAATATAGATAAGGCTGGTCGGCTTTATTTCTGTCGCTTCCTTCATCTGAGCGCGGATTCCATTGGCCGTCTACGTGCATCGCGATGCCTTGAATTATCTGAGCTGCCAGCGGATATTCTTCAGTAGTGATCTGGGCTTTTTCCAGTAAATCTTTCACCACCAAAGCTCCAGCACGCCCGTGATCTACCGGAATCTGGGCATCCCATTTTCCGATATCGTGCAGTAAACAGCCAATTTCTAGCCAAGCAGCTTCCGCCGCACCCATATTTTCTGCTTCCGCCAGCCGCCGGCCAATTTTTGCCACGCGCCGGCAGTGCTCTATTCGGTATTTCTGCGCCGCTGCGGACTTCGGAGTGGCAGCAAGATGGGAGCTCAGCGCCGTATCCATTGCGGCACGGAAATTCGCAAAGCTCCCATACTTTCCAAATTGCTGCATATTTAGCCTAGTTTTAAGCGTTTTCCTGCATGTGGTAGGCGCCCTGCCAGACTGTATCAAAAGGAGTATTTCCGCCTACGCGGTTTACGATTCCTTCTTGTACCATATCTTTCGCGATGCGCACTGCTTCGTGGATATCTGCGCCTTTAGCCAGTTCTGCGGTAATAGCCGCAGCTAGGGTGCAGCCTGCTCCAGATACGCGCTCTTTGCCAATCTGGGGAGTGCTATAGATATGGGCTTCTTCTCCGTCCCACAGCACGTCAATCGCGCGATCGCCGGGGAACTCAGTACCGCCTTTAACTATCACGCAACGCGGTCCGAGATCAGAAATTCGTTGTGCGGCCTCTTTGAGGTCGTCGATAGTATTTAGCGCTTCCATTCCGGCAAGGGTGCAAGCTTCGAAATAATTAGGGGTAGCGACTGTGGCTTGCGAGAGAATCTTTTCCCGTAGCAAATTATCAGTATCTAAGGCTGCTCCCGGCTCTTGCCCCTTACAAATCAACACCGGATCGAGTACGATATTTTTCCATTCTTGCCCAGCTAAGCCGGCGGCTACGGCCTCAATCGTATCTGGATGGCCCAGCATACCAATCTTCACGGTATCTAAATCGTGGGCGGCAGTAGCTGCTTCAATCTGATCTTTAATTACCTGCGGAGGAATCTGCACTAGCCGATGCCCCCAGTTATTCTTTGGATCAAAAGAAACGATACAGGTGAGAGTACCCATACCGTATACTCCCAGCTGATGGAAAGTCTTTAAATCTACCTGAAAACCAGCTCCACCGGTAGCTTCCGATCCGGCAATCGTATACGCAAAAGAAACCATATTTTTTCCTAACTATTTGGGAAGTAAAAATTATTTTACTCTCCGCTTCTTTAAGTGTTTACAAAATTTTATTCATAGTGTCGGGGTGGCTGCCTTGCCGGCCTGCCTCTCCTTTATCCAAAGCGTTAATAGCCGCAATATCAGCGGTAGAAAGTACGATATTTGCGGATTGGAAATTTTCTGCTTGCCGTTCGGGGGTGCTTGCCTTGGGAATTGCTACGTAACCGCGAGCTAAATGCCAAGCCAAAACTACCTGTGCTGGAGTAATCTGCAGTGCGTTTGCAATTTTTTCAATTACGGGATCTTGTAGTACTGCTCCGCGCCCCAAAGGAGACCACGCCGTCACCGTGATTCCTTTATGGGCAGAAAATTCGGCGTTCTTCTGATTACTTAAATATGGATGCAATTCAATTTGATTTACAGCTGGTACCACGGAATTATCTAGCAGTATTTCGCGCAGATGATGTGGTTCAAAATTAGAAACTCCGATAGCGCGCGCCCGCTTATCGGCAAAAAATTCTTCCATTACGGCATATGTTTTTGTGTATTCGCCGTTATAAAGTTTCGGCAGCGGCCAATGCATAAGAAATAAATCCACATAATCGGTCTGGAGTTTTTCTAAAGATTCCGCAAAAGAACGCCGCGCATCTTCCGGGCGGTGGTTGCCGTTATTCAGCTTCGTAGTGAGGAAAATTTCCGAGCGGGGAATACCTGATTCGCTAATTGCCTTCCCTACTTCTGCTTCATTGCCATACATCTGTGCGGTATCTATATGGCGGTAGCCAATTTCTAACGCACTGGAAACTATATCGAAAGTAGATTCCGGTGCGATTTTATAGGTGCCGAATCCCAGCTGGGGGATTTTTGCACCCGTATTTAACTTCAGAGTAGGAATAGAAATCATGCTTAATATTCTGCCTTATTTTTCTCAAATTAGCAGAATGAGAGGCCAGAAAGTGGTTTAGGAAATAGCTCAGGAAAGGAGCTGTTCTATTTCGTTTTGTAAACGCGGAATCATATTCTGTGGCTGCGTCATAAAAGCATCGTGGGAAAAATCTGGGCTCTCAATTACCCGCAATTTTCCAATAAGCTGCGCGCTCTCGCGCGCTAAATCGAGCGGCACATACATATCGTCACCATAAAGCCAGCTGAGAGCTGGTACTTTATTTTCTGCTAGTACCGCTGGGTCATAAAGTTGGGGAAAATTCGGGCAACTTGTAAGTTCTTGCATCATCGGCGCCAGCGGGCGTAAAGCGGGATCTTCTTCTCCCTGCCAAGAAAAAGATTGCTCACCGGAGAAACGAAAATTCCCAGTATAGGAAGCTAAACTTGCGGCTAATTCACGCTCGCCGGCCGCTCCGGCAGCTATATCTGCCAGTTGAAACTGCGGGAACTCTGCGCGTACTTTCTCGGCCGCCCAGTTGGTGGGGTGGCCGGGCCGGGCGTAGATGAATTCCCGCAATACCCAATAAAGCGGCTCTTTACCTCCGGCCAGCCGTGCTCCTACTTGTTGTAAAAAGCGAGGGCTGAGCCGCTTTCTTCCGGCTATTTTCTGGAACGGCGATTCCAAGCGGTGATGCACTCTTTCTAGGCCGTAGCTCCACCCGAGCGAATTTCCTAGCATGCGGAAACGCCGGGGAGTGAGCCGCTCGCCAGTGGGAAGATACTCAGGGATTTCTGCTAGATGCGCAGCTATTTCCTGGCATATTTTTGCATCTTGTGGATAACGGGAGAAAAAGCGCTGATTTCTCTCTTCGGTAAGGGTCCAAGTGTGGCGATGAATATCGGAAAGTTCTGCCTGCAGAGCCGGCAATCCCGCCAGCATAATAGCGCCACGTAAACCTTCTGGAGCTGCCGCAAGATAGCGAGTGAGGCAAAACGAGCCAAAAGATTGCCCGAGAGCCAGCCAAGGTTCATCTCCCTGCAGTGCGCGCCGCAAAGATTCCGCATCTTGCACAATAGAATCTTGCCGGAAACAAGATACATAAGCTGCTTGTAAGCGCGGAGAACCTACACTAGTAATTATCGGTGCTGAAAGCGGATGAGAAGCTCCCGTACCGCGTTCATCTAGCAATATCACTCGATATTGGTTGAGCAGCATATCTAACCAGCCAGTTAAGGGTTCGGGGCGCGGGGCTGCTCGCCCCGGTCCACCCTCCAAATACAGCAAACGGGGAGCTTTTTCTTGCCCGTTGCGCACTATTTCCCGCGCAAAAATAGTAATTTTTTCGGGCAATGCCGCCAGCTCAGTTTCACTAAGCGAAAATACCGAGAGTAGCCCTCCGTAATCTAGCGGTACTTCTAAACGGTACTCAAAAGTAGTATGGCCAGGTATTTTATATTCTAGGCACTCTAAATTACTCGGCATATTTGCTCACTTGCTATATTCGTTTTTCCGTCTTTATTCTCCAGATATCTGCTTCTTTAGAGCTATATTTCCCTAGAGTTCATCTTCTCCTTTGAGGCGCGGAAGTGAAAAACGTTCGGGGTGAATACCGCTGGTTTCTTCATAGAAAGAACGAATGTAATCCATGTCTTTACGCATATCGCCACTCAGCTCCATCGATTCTTCCCAGCCGTAGCGTTTGCTGTACTGTGCATCGATGAAACCTAGGACTACCGGCACTTTCGCTCCCCGGGCAATGTGGTAGAAGCCTGATCGCCAATACGGCTTCTGCGCGCGCGTACCTTTCGGGGCAAGTACCAGAATAAATTCATCATTTTCCGCAAACATATCGGTAATTTGTTTCACCACTCCATGCGGAGAAGAACGGTCGACGGAGATTCCACCCAAGGCGCGAATCAGCGGCCCGAAAGGTGAATTTACCGCAGAATCTTTCACTAAAAAGCGGAATTTACGATTCGCAGCAAAGAGGCCGATTACCATAAGTAGCCCGTCAAAATACGAGGTGTGTGGAGCGCCTATAACTACTGCCTTTTTCGGTAACGGGGTAGTTACCAGCTTATAGGGTACTAATTTTTGCACTATTCCTGAGAGCAAGGGTTTCCAAGCCATTTTTCTCCCCACTTTCGCCGATGCTTTCGTCGGCAGTTCCAGAGTGGCTGGCGAGAGCGTCAGCCAATTAATTCCGTTTTTGAGTTTAATACTTTTGTCAGTACTTTACTTTTCGTTCGGTACCGCCGAATTGTTAATTCAGAGGTAATGCCTTTAGAGAAAGTGCGCTAGAAGTGCGCTGCGCGAGCAAGTACCGCTTATTTTCGCTGCATTTCTTTCTGCAAAATAGCAGTGAATTCTTCGTAGCTCACGCCGCCAGGTACATAGCTATAGCCAATCAGTAGAGCCGGTACGCCTTGCAGACCTAAACGGTCCCGCCCGCGGATTACTTCCGTATTCACGAAATCAGTGGTTTCCGGTGAAGTCATATCGGCGCGGAACTTCTCTAAATCTGCCACGCCTACTTTTTGCGCCAGATCCGTCAGACCGGATACGTCGTAGCTAATAGATTGGGATTTTGCTCCTTGGAACAGGGCGTCGTGATATTCCCAGAATTTTTGCTGCGCGGCCGCTGCTTGTGCTGCTTGCGCCGCCAACCGCGATTCATCTCCCAAAATTGGGAAGTTATTAAATTCGTAGCGAATAGTGCCGTCGTCGATTAATTTCTGAATCTGCGGCTCCACATTTAGAGCAAAATCTATACAGTGTCCGCAGCGGAAATCGGCAAAAATTGATACCACTACCGGGGCATCTAAGCTACCTTTAGCGCGCGTATCGCTCTTATCACGCCGCTGTACTTCGTCAATTATTGCCTTTGCCTGCGGGGAAACTTCTTTCGGGCCAGCGGCTTCGGCTGGGGAATTGGATTCTGATTGTGCGGTGTTCGATTGCGATGTGGCGGAGGGAAATTCAGTTTGCTCCGCCTTATTTCCAGGGCGAGCAAGTAAGACAATAATAATTACCGCAGCTGCTAAAGCAATAATGGCAATGCCTATAGCTAGGCTTTTTCTATTTTTACTTGGAGTTTTTGCTGGAGTATCAGGCATATCCATATTTTCACCTTTTCAGAACGGGCTGACTGCTGCAGATATGGAGCAGATGGCCGCAGGAGAGAATTTTTATCTTCATTTTGCATACTACTAAAAATTTCGGCGGGTGCGGGAGGGGAGGGTGGCAGAGGGGGAGAGGGGGAGAGAGGGAGAGAGGGAGGGTAGATTGCTCTTCTGCGGGTGTTATATTTCGCAAGGTAAAAAGGGAAGGCTATTCTGGGGAGGGAAGAGTGTAAGCAGG
>NZ_LT632435.1:327487-357207 GCF_900119495.1 Arcanobacterium urinimassiliense
AGAGGGGGAGAGGGGGAGAGAGGGAGAGAGGGAGGGTAGATTGCTCTTCTGCGGGTGTTATATTTCGCAAGGTAAAAAGGGAAGGCTATTCTGGGGAGGGAAGAGTGTAAGCAGGTAAAGCATAAGCAGTAAAAGCACAAGCGGGTAAGAGTACAAGCAGGGGATTGAGTATGGATATTTCGGGTATGCCTTTAGGCAACTATGACGAATATGCAGATTTAACTGCCAGCGGGCGCGCAGAGTTCCCTTTTGAATTTGAAAGAAAATTCTGGGTGGAGCAGCTGCCGGCCGAGGTGCTTCAGCACGGTTCGCAGCAAATTATTTTGCAATCTTATGTATTCGCAGAGGCTGGTTATGCTATTCGAGTGCGGCTCGCTTTCCGTGCCGCTACTTTTGAAAAGTTTGTATTTCCAGAGTTTGACGCCCGCTCTGATCTGGTAGGTGCCTATGAGCGACGGGTATTGGCGGAACTCTTGGCGGAGGATTTCGTAGAACATAGTGTGGCCAGTACTTTAGCCGTAAAATCTCCTCCCGTCAGCGGGGAACGCTACGAATTAGAGACGGAGATAAATCAAGACGTAGCGGTGCAGATTTTGCAGCGCTCGGCAAACTTAGTGGTAAAAAAGCGTTATTCACTGTGGATGCAAGAAGATGGCTGGGAGTTTGACGTCTTTTATGGCCAGAATCAGGGATTAATCGTGGCGGAATGTGAACGCACTTCTCCGGTCACTAACCTAGAGATTCCTGATTTCTGCCGCACCGAAGTGACGGGAGATTTGCGCTTTACAAATGATTATCTTTCCAAAGAGCCGTGGTTGGAGTGGGATACTGCTTTTCGTACGGAGCTAGCCCAGCGCGGCCCGCGTTTCTTAGATTTTTCTGCCTGAAATTACTGCCGCCTCTAGGCGATTTTCAAACGGCTATTTTCTTAGCAGCTTTTTGGCACGCCGTTTTTCGGAGAAATAGTTTTTCTTAGAAAGGTTTTCGAAAATATTGTGCGCCTAGACTGAGCGCTAAGATTGCACTCTTTTTTAATAATTATGAAAATTAACGGAATAATGCGGGTAAATAGGAAGAAATGCTTAGACGTGGTAAATTAGGGGTACAAACTAAATCTCAAGATTCTCTTTCCTTTCCTTAGGAAAGTAGTAATCGCAGGCAGTGTGGCGTTTTATCGGGTGAGTGGTAAAAATGCTGGTATTGCCAGACCGGCGGGGGTTTGCTGTGCTCTTGCCGGTCTTTTTTATTGCGCAATTTACTGCCGTAGTTTACTGGCATAAATTTCCATCTTATTAGCGTAAGTTTCCATGGGCTAAAATACGTAGTATGGAACAGCTCGGCATATCGGCGCTACATCCGCGCGCTCCGGAAATTTTTTCATATGTGGCACTTTTTTCTGCCCCGATAGATTTAGATCGCGTCTTAGAACAGCTCAATGCCCTCTGGGGATTAGATATTTCCGGTCGGTGGCAGCAGGTGCCCGCCGGAGAAAATCATCCGGCCGGAAGTATCCTCGATTTTACGTGGCAAGGTGTACACGTGGCTATGAGCCCAGTAAACATCCCCTTGACCTTAGAAAAGGCGCAGCTCCCAGAACATGTATTTCAAGTCCCCGTCACTCTCTATGCTCCGGCTAAAGAGGCTGCTGCGGGAGAACTAGCAAATGAAAGTGCTTTTCTTACCCAAATTCCTGAAATTCGCCGGCGGAAACGTATGTTAAGTGCCCACTTCGCCGCCACGCAGTTGGCGGATGCACTTATGCGCGAAGCCGCTGCAGTGGGAATTTTCCGTTCTGAAATGGGAATAGTGCAGCCTCCACAGATGGTAACGGAATTAAGTGGATTGCTGCGTGCCGGTAAAATTCCCCTCCCCCTTTGGATAAATATCCGTACCCAAGAAATCGATCTCAGCTGGGGGCGTACCTACGGTTTACCGCTCTTCGGGCATCTTGATATGGAAATTCGCGAAACTCCGAAATCTGCCTCCGCCGTCTATCAAATACTTGCAGAGATTGCTAATTATCTTATTAGCGGTGAATCCTACCTCTTACCTGGGCAAACTTTAGAAAGTGGTGGAGAAAAAATGGCGATTACAGAAGAGGTATCGCCAGTAGATAAGCAAACCGTGATAAGAATACTTACTTAATATAAGAAGGAATAAAAGGAGAAGCAGGTATGGAAAAAGCAGTAGCTAAGCCGGAATATCGCATTGTGCACAACGAACCCGCCGGGCAGTGGGAAGTAAAGCTAACGGATGGAGAAATTATTGGTTATCTCAGCTATGAGTATCTAGATGATTCCATTATTTTTACTCATACGTCTCTTCGGCAAGAATATCGAGGGCAGGGAATTGCGCGCGATTTAGTGCAGCAGGCGCTCGCCTATGAAGAAGAATTGGGAGAGCATACTATCGTGCCGGCCTGCTCCTACGTGAAGAAAGTTTACGGAGGTTCTGTGGCAGCCAGCGCCGAGTAAAATTGCGCGGAAAATTTACTGAGAATGCGCGCGAAAAATCCGGAGAGAAATTTGCGGAAACCTGCGCGAAAAATCTGAGTTTACCGGCTGGCTTGCCGGCGGCAAATTTCCCGTTTAGAATTCTTAACGCAAGAGCCTCGGTGGTGGCAGCGCCAGGCGAAAATTCGCAGTCTGCGATTTTAGAGAAAATTTATGTACACCACCGGAGGGATTATGGGTAAGTTAAAATTTTTGCCAGCAGCAGTTCGGCAGTACTCCATGTACGATATTTTTGCCGTATTTTTTGTATCTTTTCTGCTTATATCGAATATCGGCGCCACGAAATTAATCGGAATAGGCCCGCTAGTATTTGACGGCGGAGCTATTCTCTTCCCTTTTACCTACATAATCGGTGATATTCTTTCGGAAGTTTATGGATTCAAAAAAGCCAGCCGCGCTATTTTTCTCGGGTTTTTCGTATCTATCTTGGCTTCCTGCATATTCTGGTTAGTTATCTGGGCGCCGGCAGATCCTTCCTATACGGGGCAAGCTGCTTTCACCGCGGTATTGGGGGTAGTGCCGCGTTTTGTGGTCGCTTCGCTTTGCGGATACCTGGTGGGGCAATTACTCAATTCCTGGGTGCTGGTGCGCATAAAAAATAATTTCGGCAACGATAAGCTTTGGATTCGTCTTATTAGCTCCACAGCGGTGGGAGAACTAGCTGATACGGCACTTTTCTGCATAATCGCGTGGATTGGGGTAATCAATTGGGGTACCATCCTCAACCTGCTCTTTACCGGCTATATCTACAAAGTAGTGATAGAGGTAGTGCTCTTGCCTATTACTTATTTAGTAATTGCAGCTGTGAAGCGCTACGAAGTGAGCTACCAGCAAGAATCCACATCTGCATCGGCTCCGGCAAATGCGGGAGAAGCAGATGTAAAAAAGCTGGGAAATAAAGGAGAAGCAGCTAGTAAATAAAAGCAGCGGCGGTAAAAATGGCATTTGAAATAATTTCGCGGCTCGCTCCGGCAGCTGGTAAGAAAAAATCTCTCGGGCGTACCGGCGTAATTCATACTCCGCATGGAGATATTCAGACGCCGGCTTTTATACCGGTGGGTACGAAAGCGAGTGTAAAAGCAGTACTACCCGAATCTATTGCCGCTACCGGTGCCCAAGCAGTACTCGCTAATGCTTACCACCTTTACCTGCAGCCGGGCGCAGAAATTCTCGATGCAGCCGGTGGATTGGGAAAGTTTATGAACTGGCCGGGGCCTACTTACACTGACTCGGGCGGTTTTCAAGTGATGAGCTTAGGGGCTGGATTCAAGAAAGTACTTTCCGAAGAATTCTCTGGAAAGACGGTAGCTGATGATGCCACTGCCGCTAATAAAGAACGTTTAGCTAATGTAGATGCGGATGGAGTCTGGTTTCGCTCGCATCTTAACGGAGTCCGCCACCGTTTCACTCCAGAAATCTCGATGCAGATTCAACATCAACTCGGCGCAGATATTATTTTTGCTTTCGATGAGTTGACTACTTTACTTAATTCTCGGCGCTATCAGGAAGAATCTCTGGAGCGTACGCGCTTGTGGGCGGAACGTTGCCTCGCGGCACATAAAAAATTGACGGAGGAGCGGGTCGGTAAACCTTATCAGCAGCTCTTTGGAGTGATTCAAGGTGCACAGTATGAAGATTTACGCCGAAAAGCGGCGCGCGATCTAGGAAAAATGTGTATTGAAGGGCAGTCTTTTGATGGTTTTGGTATCGGCGGAGCTTTAGAAAAAGAGAATCTAGGGCGTATAGTCGGATGGGTTTGCGAGGAGTTGCCAGAAGAAAAAGCGCGGCATTTATTGGGAATTTCCGAGCCAGATGATATTTTCCGGGCAGTTGAAGCGGGAATCGATACTTTCGATTGCGTAAATCCTTCGCGGGTCGCCCGTAACTCTGCTATCTATAGCCCTTATGGAAGATTCAACGTGACGCGTGCGGAATTCAAAGCTGATTTTTCGCCGGTAGTGGAGGGTTGTGCCTGCTACACCTGCACCCACTACTCTAAAGCTTATTTGCGCCACCTCTTCAAGGCGAAAGAGATGCTCAGCTCGACTCTCGCCACTATTCACAACGAATACTTCACTGTGCAACTGGTGGAAAACGTGCGGAAAGCTATAGAGGGCGGCTACTATTGGGACTTTAAAACTAGAACCTTAGCGAATTTTTATGGGGAGCGCTCATTTTCGCATTAAAGACGTATTTTTCCGAAAAATAATTTCCGTTTTTCCTGCAGATAGTTGTAAGCTTGTGCCATATTTGTGCTTAACGCCAGTGTTAAGCCGCGCAGCACAGCTGCAAAAATATAAGAAACTTCCGGATAATGGGGAGGAAGAAGTATATGGTTAATGAGCAGAAAGAAAAAGTCAGCTTTTGGAAGCATATGCTGCGAACACTGCTCTTTTGGGTAGTTTTGGCAATAATCTTAGGTGCTCTGCTCGGGCAGATATTGCCAACGTGGGCGATTGTACCTTTTGCTACCTTTAACGATATTTTTGGAAAATTCCTTTCTTTCGTAGTTCCATTGATTATTACTGGCCTGGTGACGCCGGCAATTTTCGATCTGGGAAAGAGCGGTGGTAAGTGGCTGCTAGTCACAGTAGTGATTGCTTATAGCTCCACAATGGTGGCCGGTTTCGGCACCTGGGGAATAGCTAGCCTGCTCTATCCTTCGCTGCTGAGTGGTCAGCAAGTGCCTGACCTAGCTACTCCGGAAAATGCGGTCGCTTCCCTTATGGATCCTTCTTTCACCATTGATCCAGTCTTTGGGGTAATGACGGCTCTGGTACTGGCTTTTGTGCTTGGTCTAGGAATGACGGCTGCGCGAGCAGAAAAATTAATGAATATCTTCCGGGAATTCCGGGAGCTAATCATGATTGTGATTACGAAAGCAATTGTGCCGCTCCTGCCGCTACACGTATTTGGCATTTTCTTGAATATGTCGAAATCCGGCCAGTTCGTAGACGTAATCGTGGTAATGGCGAAAGTAATTGTATTTGCGTTTATCCTTACGGTAGTAATGCTACTGCTGCAGTACACGTTGGCGGGAATACTGGCCAAGCGCAACCCGCTTTCCGCACTGTGGGGAATGAGCGATGCTTACTTTACGGCCTTGGGTACGGCTTCTTCTGCTGCCACCATTCCGGTCACCTTGCGGTGCGCCCGAAACAATGGAGTGCAGCCAGCAATTGCTGATTTCGTAGTTCCGCTTTGCGCCACTATTCATTTAGCGGGCTCTACCATTAAGATCACTGCTTTCGCACTAGCTTTGCAGTACATGATGGGAATTACTCCTGATCCGGCCAAGATGACGGCATTTATCTTTATGCTGGGCATCATTATGGTAGCTGCTCCCGGTGTGCCGGGTGGAGCTATTACCGCTGCGCAAGGCGTATTGCAGGGTATTTTGGCTTTCACCGATCCAATGTACGGAATCATGGTAGCTATGTACGTGGCAGTAGACTCCTTCGGTACCGCTACCAATGTGACTGGAGACGGCGCTATCGCGATTATCGTCAATACTCTTGCGAAGGGTTCCTTAGGTACCGGTAGCTCGGCTGCAAAATATGCAGAAGAGAGCGAAGCCTATGCCAAAGGAATTGACGGCTAAATTAATCGAGAGCGTTTCGCCTCGGTAAAAGCAAGAAGGTGAATCGCTCAGATAATACGATCTACGGCTTCCCGGAATTTCGCTAAAGTGGCGGAATCCGGGAAGCCTTTTATTTCCCAGCGCGGTGGCCAGGCATTTTCATCTATTTGGAATCCGTCTGGCCACAGTTCACGGGCAATATGTGCCTGTAAGGCAATATGTACGGGTTCTGCGGTGTCCCACGGATGCGGAGAAGAATCGCGATGAAAAATGAGATACTCCGTATCTGGTACCGAGCCGGTTCCATCTGTAGCATCCCACTGCGCTGCCGTCACTTTTTCACCGGCTGCGGTGGTGTAAAGATCATAAGATTTAAGGCTATTTTCGCTGCTCCAGCGCTCCATATAATTAAGTTGTTCGCGGTAGCTGCGGGAGCGGTAATAATAGCGCAACTCGCTCAGGATTTCGGAGAGCCGGCTCCCCGGTAGTGGCACCCACTCTCGCCAGCCATCAGCTGCGATAGTGTGCGGAAGTGGGTAGACGGCATTTGTGGCCCCCTTCTCAGCGGCGAGCGTGGCAAAAAAATCTGCCAAGTGGGGGTCCTCGCTGAATACAATAAATAAATTGGTGCGGGTGGCCGGCACAAAAAGTGGGATATCGGCGGGGCGATGGATAGATACTTGGGCAGCGAGTTGCTGCATTATCTCCACATCGCAAAACCAAGAAAGCTCGTAGTTGGGTGGATGCAAAATACTGAGCACATCTGCTTCAGCTATTTTCGTGATTCCTATGGCGAGAGCTTGGCGAAAGTTTTCGGCGTCTGGATCTTGCGAATCGGAAAAATCAGTAGATTCTGCGCCGTTTGGTGGAGCATTGAATTCGGCAGGAAGAGCTTGGGTGGTGGTCAGCTGGCGCAAATTTAGCACGGCGGTAGGGAAAATATCCCCACTTTCTACTCCTTCTTCTTCGAGCTGGGAATAATAAATAGGCTGAATAGTATCGGGAAAATCGTGTGCTAATCCCACGGCAATAAAATCGGTGAGCGGCACGTACACCATAGAATCTTCTCCGCGATGGGAGCGCAAAAAATATCCGGCTTCTCGCACTATTGGCATAACTGGAGTATCAGCTTGCGGGGTGCGCCGCGGTGGATTAGTAGAAGTAGCTGCGGGTTCTTTTTCGGCGTTGCCCGCTGGAGAATCTTTTTGGGCATGTTTTATACCGATAGAAATGAGCTGATTGAGCATTTCGGTACGGCGGGCTTGGGTAGCGTTTTTATCCAGAAGAGCCCCGGGGCGGAATGTGAAGGTGCGGCCGTCGCTGAGCAGTATCGAAAGCCGCTCCCCATCTGCAGTAATAAGCGCCTCCTGCAGTTGCGGATGTGCCCGTGCTACTTGCAATGCCCACTCCATAAAGTCCATTCTTTTATTCTTGCAGGTTTTTTCAGCGATGCCTAACGGGGAAAATTTAGGTGGGCCTTCCTCCGCTATTATTTTTAATGAGAAAGCTAGAATAAGGGAGAAAGATAGGGAGGGTAAATGCCGAAAATTTCTGCGTCTACGGTGAAAGAACATCGGGAAAACATGCACGCCCAGCTAATTGATGCGGCGGAGTCTATTCTGCGGCAAAGCGATACAGCGGTATTGACGGCGGGCGCGGTGGCAAAAAAAGTAGGGATTGCCCGTAATTCTATCTATCGCTATGTGACTTCTGTAGATGATTTACGGGATGAAGTAGTAGGAAGATATATGCGCCAATGGAAAGAAAAAGTGGCGCAAAGAGTAGATTCTTTGGCGGCGCCGGAGCAGCAGCTAAAAGAATTTGCGCAAGCAAGTCTAGAGTTGGCAGCGGAAACCGGGCATTCTTGGCTCATGCAGGTGATTCGAGCACGGAAAATGGCCGCTGCGCCCACTATTTCCACCCCAGCGGCTACCGCAAAATTATCTGCTGCGCCGCCGGCTACTTCTAATTCAGATTCAGAGTATTTGCCGGGAAATTTTCATTCTCCACGTATGCAGTATTTTCACCATGGAGTAGTAGCATATGTGCATAGACTTTGGCAGCAAATAGATGCGGAGCGAGCAGATATAAATACACGTCTTACGGCTGCTCTATTGGAGGCAGGAATGAAAGCGCTGGATGAAGGAGACCCCTATTCGCAGGTTGAGGCAGCAGTGCAGAAATCTCTAGCGGGCTTGCTGAAATAGAAATTTTGCGCCAAAGTAAGAGCAAATAAAACTGGGGAATGAGGAGAGCATTATGATTAAAGCGGCAATCAATGGGTACGGTAATTTAGGGCGCGGCGTGGAGCGAGCCTTAGCGCAGGCCAGCGATATGGAATGTGTAGCTATTTTCACGCGGCGCGCTCCAGAGCAAGTTCAGAGCGAGGGAGCTCCGGTATTGCCGCTCGCAGATTTAGATTCCTATGCTGGGAAGCTAGATGTGGTAATAAATTGTGGTGGATCTGCTACCGATCTGCGCCAGCAGACACCGGCGATAGCGGAAAAATTTAATGTAGTTGATTCTTTCGATACTCACGCAAAAATTCCGGCCCATTTTGCCCAGGTGGCAGCGGTTGCTGAAAAGGCCGGCACCACGGCAGTTATCTCTGCTGGCTGGGATCCGGGGCTGTTTTCTCTCCTCCGCGCGCTAGGCGATGCGGTACTGCCGCAGGGAAAAACTACTACATTTTGGGGGCCGGGAGTATCGCAAGGGCATTCAGATGCGATACGTCGTATTCCTGGGGTAGTGGATGCACGCCAATATACTGTGCCGGTAGAAGCTACAGTGGCAGCAGTAAAGGCGGGAGAAGAAGTCGAGCTTACGCCCCGTACGATGCATAAGCGCATCTGCTATGTAGTAGTGGAAGCGGGAGCAGATAAAGAAAAAATTGCGCAGCAGATAGCCACTATGCCGGATTATTTTGCGGATTACGATGTAACTGTAAATTTCCTCAGCGCTGAAGAGCTGCAGGCGGAGCACGGCGGGATTCCGCACGGGGGAATAGTGATTCGCCGCGGTACCACTTCAGAAAATGTGCAGCACGGAATCACTTTTCAGCTGGAATTAGATTCTAATCCGGAATTCACGGGTGCGGCAGCCGTGGCGGTGGCGCGCGCGGCAGTACGGAAAGCGGCGCGGCAGGAGCATGGCGCTTTCACTATTTTTGATTTAACTTTGCAAGATCTCTCGCCCCGTACGGCAGAAGATTTGCGCGCGCATTGGCTCTGATGGTTTGGCAGTGGGCTGTGCCGCTTTCCTAGAGACCGAGTAGATTCAGCAGAGCCGAGATATCCGTTAAACCGCCTACGGTCTGAGTGGAGCGATTTATTAATAAAAGGATTCCTCCCATAAGTGCTGCTGCAAATATCCCGCATTGGAAGTAATTCATAAAGTTTCTTCCTCCGCGGCGAATAATAGTGGTGCTTTCGGGACTAAGGCGGGGCTTATGTAATTGCCGAACGATATAGATGCCCGAGCAGAGAGCTAGGAGTGCAAAAACTCCGAAAATAGACCAAATTCCCAATTTATGGCTTTCCCAGTTATTGGTGAATTCAGAATTATGCACCTTGCCTTGTTCTAAATCAGCTTTCCACGGTAGGGCGCGCGCGAAATCTTTGGCCCACGTCTCCCAATTATGCGCCCCCACTTTGCTGTAGTCAGTGACTACTATATCCTGTGGACGCGCGGTATTTTGCAGATTTTTTAACAGTTGGATAGCTTCTGCATCATCTCCGGCAGCTGTCGCATAGATATTCATAGCCCCGCTTTTTTGCAACATATTGGTGAGCGTATATTCACTTTGTAATTGTGGATTAGTGAGCCCTCCGAGCAACGGGTGGTCATATCCGGAAAATATAAAAGTGCTTCCGAAGGTTTTCGGTTCTTGCATACTGAGTATGCCGGCGCAGTAGGCTCCCGCTGATATCCCGCCAAGCGTCCAATGCTGCGCATCGGTAGCTGCCGGGAAATTGGCTTTAATGAGTTCGGGTATATCGCGGGCAGTCCAAGTGCCGACGGCCGGCCGCCCAGCTATATCTACACAATCAGGAGCTTGCGCATCTGCGTTCAAAAAAGGCATCACTACCAGCAAAGGCGGTATCTTTCCGCTTTGCACCAGCTGAGAAATACCTTTTCCTAATTCTAATTGCTGCGGTACTTTTTCAGGTGCACCGGGGAATCCGTGCAGAAATTCTACTACCGGTAAATTCTGCATTTTTTGCCAGCCGGTAGGTGCCCATACGAATACGCGATTTTCTACTTGTGAATTAGGGCCGCGGAAAGTGGTTTCAAGTAATTCTCCACCTAGATTTTCTGCCCAAATTTGCCGATCAGTTACCTCGGTAAAATCCGCGTGGTAATTAGCTTTTTTTGCCGCCGCTATTGGCACCACATTTCCAGAATCATTACTAGCGGTAATTAAAGAAAATAAACCTCCCCAGGTAGGCACAAATTTCCCTACAAAATTTATACGCGCCGCCACTGTGGAGGTGCCGAGAAGTGCTGCCAATACCAGGCAAAGTAATACTCTTATTTTGTGGCGCTTTGCTAGCTGCCAGGCAGCTAAAGCTACCGCTAGAAGAGTGGCCACTGCGAGAAGTAATAGCAAACGATGCGAAATGAGCGGAATCATACAGCTCCTGACCTGTGAACTGGCTTAAAAACTAGATAAATTCTTCTACACGGTAGTTTATGCCGCTGAATTATTCTACTCTAAAGTACATGAGTGAAGTTGAAGTGGAAATTTCTTCAGCAGCGCTGCCCACCCAAGATTCGGGTCTAATGCGCTTAAAAAAACGCCTAGCTCCGCATAAGCAGCTACTTATCCGCATATTTTACATTGTGATGATTGCGGCAGTTATTTTTGTGGCGCAAGGAGAGCTGCGTTCTATATCTGGAAAAGATATGCAGATGCTTCTGCGTGAGCAGAGCCCAGGGGTAATAATTGGATTCTTATTCCTCGGAATTATCTCTTTTACTGCTACGGGGCTTTATGACGTATTTGCGGCGCGGCATTTTTCCGTACAACTTCCGGTGCGGGAGGCTTTGCGCACGGGCTGGGTCGCGCAGGCTTTCAATAACTTCGCCGGTCTGGGCGGGCTCACCGGCGGCACTATTCGTGCGCGCCGCTACCAGCACGCCGGTGCAGATAAAAAATTAGCACTGCGCATTACTCTCGCAGTTTGGGCAGCTAATTTGCTGGGGCTTTTTTTATTATTGCTCTGCACTCTTCCTCTCGCGGTGCGCTGGGAAGGTGCTTTTGCAATTGTGCCACTCACAGCGGGAATCTATATACCGCTTTATTTCTTCGGTCAGCATATTCGAATCGGTAAAATCGATCTTTCCCGCAGCCTCCTTGCCCAGCAAAATTTTCGGCAAAAATGTGAAATGGCTTTTGGCTCAGTAGTTGATTGGTTGGCTGCAGCCTTATTTTTCTGGGCCTGTCTCCGTATTTTCGCTCCCGAAATCGGGCTCGGTATTACTATCTTTATCTATGTTTCGGCCACGCTCGTCGGATTAATTTCCATGCTTCCCGCGGGGCTCGGTTCTTTCGACGTCACCGTAATTGCTCTTTTCAGTGAAATGGGAGTTAATACGGAAAAGCTCTTGCTGGGAATCATATTATTCCGGATTGCTTATTACGTATTGCCTTGGCTCTTAGCACTGCTAGTGAGCGTAGATGACTTAGCGAGTCGGCGTAACCGGGTATACAGCATAGTGCAGGGTGAAAAAATCATTAATCATCTGCTTTCTTTAGGTATGCTTATCTGCGGTGTAGTGCTGATTGCTTCCACTTTAGTTCCACCTTCTTTGGCGCAAGTCTTTCACTTTTCACAGATTATTCCGCATGCAGTGCGAGTCACTTCTGCTCTTACCAGTATGCTTATTGGAGTATTACTCCTCATACTCTCCGTCGGGCTCCATCGCAGAATTCGCCGTATTTATTGGGCGACGCTCATTCTGCTCCCCGTAGGGGCTATTTCTTGTATTACAAAAGGTTTGCACTACGAAGAAGCAGCTGTTCTTTTTATCTTTGCCGTTTTGCTCTATTTAGCGCGCGATTCTTTTGACGCCGAACCGCTGCGCCTGACCTGGCCTGCCTTCATTATTTCGGCAGCAGTATTTATACTTCTTCCACTTTTGCTCTTAGTGGCGCGCCACGCCGTCATTCAACAGATGGCTCCTTTCTATGTGCGTTTTATTTCTACCGGGCACACCTACTGGTCGCGGGCAGTTTTCTATATTTGTTTAGCTTCGTTGATTGCATTTTTATTGCTTTTTTCGCGTTCAAAGAAACTACTCTTTACGCCGCCGCGCGAGCAGGATATTAGCAAGTTCCAGAATTTTCTTGCGCACTACGGGGACAATACTTATAGCTACCTCTACGCTCTCGGCGACAAAGAAGTTTTCTATAATACGCAGGAAGATATTGCTTTCCTTTACCGCCCTAATCGCGGAGCGCTTATTGTGCTGGGCGATCCGCTCGGAGATAGGGAGGCTTTGCGTGATTCGGTGCGCGTAGAGGAAGCCTTAGCCGAGTTATTTAGTTACGCTGAACAGCATGATATGACGGTAGTTTTCTACGAAATTGCGGGGAAGTTTTTAGAGCCGCTAATTGCGCAAGGCTTGAATATCTTGAAAATCGGCGAAGATGCCTACGTAGATTTGCTTGCTTACTCTAATGTGGGAAATTCCGGAAAAGTATTTCGGCGCATGCGCAATCGCATGAAGCAAAACGGCACTCACTTTGAGATGCTCTACCCACCTTTTTCTGCCGATTTGTTAGCGGAGTTGGCCGAAGTATCGGAATGTTGGTTGGGAGAACGCCATGAAATGGGCTTTTCACTAGGGTATTTCGATAAATATTATTTGAGTAATGGCCCCATCGGAATAGTGCGCAGTGAAAGAAGAATCGAAGGTTTTGCCAATATAGTGCAGGTAGGGCAGGAGATTGCGTCTTTCGATTTAATGCGTTTTCGCCCGGATGCTCCCGGGGGCACTATGGACGGAATTTTGGTTTCCCTTATTGAGTGGGCGAAAGATCAGGGCTATAAGAAATTCAATTTAGGAATGGCTCCACTTTCGGGAGTGGGGCGGCATCGTTATGCGCATCGAATGGAAAAAATTGTGAAATTGATTCACGATTTCGGAGATCGTTTCTATAATTTCCGCGGGTTGTGGGCCTATAAAGAAAAATTTAAGCCGAGTTGGCAGGCGCGTTATTTGGCCTATATTTCCACTAAATCTTTGCCGTCGGTGTTAATTTCTCTGGTCTGGACTATCAATAAAGAAAATCTCCGGGAGAGCACTACGCCGGCGCGGCAATTAATTGCTCGTAATACTTTAGATGCGCGGAGTGTTGCGGCTGCGTTAGATGCGCCAGATACGTCGACCGTATCAACCGCAGCGGGTACGGAAGTTGCGCTTGCTACACCAGCCGCACCAGATACAGTAAATCCGCCACAGGAGCGCAATTAGTTGGATATTTTCGGTACACCGAAAATATGTGACCGATAGCAAAGAAAAATTTATTTACGGCAAGCAGTAAAAAAGCTATCATATATTGAGAACGGTTACTATTACCGAATTCACTATAAATTAGGCTAGCCTAACTTAGGTAACCCTAATAGGGTACGTGGCGAGGTGGTAATCCGCTACCTACTCTTTGAGAAGGAAAATTCTTTAAGAGAACGTTGTTGAAGATAAGGAAATCATGAAGCTGAAAAAAGTGTTGGGTGTGCTGGCAGCGGGTGCTTTAGTGGTAGCTGGTCTGGCTGCATGCTCTGAATCAGGTACGAAAGAGAGCGAAAAATCTGGCGAACATCTGGAAATAGTAGCTACTACTGGATATCTGGCTGATGCGATAAAGAATATTGCTCCGGATGCGCATATTACGACCTTAGTGAAGCCGGGTGGAGATCCGCATACGCAGGAACTGACCACTGATGATATTCAGTTAACTGATAAAGCTGATTTAGTGGTGTGGACTAGCCACGATATGGAACATCAGATGATGGATCATTTCGACAAGCTAGGTGATCGGCAATTGCCAGCGGGAGAAGCCATTCCAGAAGATAAGCTGCTTCCTTGGGAAGAAGACGGGAAGATTCAGGGTCATGATCCCCATATTTGGAATTCTCCAGAATTGTGGCAGATAGTAGTGACCGCTATTGGTGAAAAGTTGGGCAAGATCGATTCTGCGAATGCAGATATGTATAAGCAGAATGCGAAAAAGTATAACGAAGAAATTCAGGCTGCCCATATGAAAGCCAAAGAAGCCTTCGATAAGATTCCCGCAGAAAAGCGGATGCTGATTACCGGGCACGATGCCTTTAACTACCTCGGGAAGACTTACGGTCTCGAAGTGCTCGCTACGGATATCGTCTCTTCTGAAGCAGAAATTTCTGCAGCTCAGCTTGACGAATTAGCAGAAACTATTGTGAAGCATAAAGTGCCGAAGATTTTCCAAGACAACTTGAAGAATCCGGAAGTTATTAAGCATTTACGCGATTCGGTACAGAAAAAAGGCGGAAATGTAGAAATCTCTGACGAGACGCTCTATGCAGATACTTTGGGTGAAAAAGCTCCTTTTGATACTTATTTAGGAGTATTTGAGCATAATTGCAAGGCAATTGTGGAGGCTTTGAGCTAGTTTATATCCCCCTGAGCAGGGCTGGCTTATTTGTAGACAGCCAGCCCTGCTTTATTTTTAGTAGATAAAAGTAAGTGAGAAAGATGGCCGATTCTAATTTTCCGCTCGAAATTTCCCGCATCGTAGCTGGGTATCAAAAAAAGGTAGTACTACACGGTGTAGATTTTCAAGTAGAAGCAGGCAGAATACATGCCGTGCTCGGGCCGAACGGTTCGGGAAAATCAACTCTGCTCAAAGCTGCTTTGGGTTTGGTGCAGCAGCAATCTGGAGATGTGAAGTTTTTTGGAAAAGATTTGAGCCAGGTGCGCCGGCGGGTTGGCTATATGCCGCAAGTGGCGGAAGTAGATTGGGATTTTCCGACTACCGTAGATGATGTGGTGCTTATGGGTACTTATGCGCAGCTAGGTTGGCTGCGCCGCCCCGGGCGCAAAGAAAAAGAAATAGCTCATCAAGCTATGGAGACGCTCGGAATAGCAGATTTAGCAAAACGCCATATTTCTCAGCTTTCTGGTGGGCAAAAACAGCGGGTATTCGTGGCGCGTATTCTCGCGCAGCAGACTGATCTTTTATTGCTAGATGAACCTTTCGCCGGAGTAGACGTAGCTTCTGAATTAGTAATTATGCAGGTATTGAAGGATCTGACTCGGCAAGGAAAGACGGTAATCGTGGTGCATCACGATTTAGGTTCGGTATCGCGCTTCTGTGATTCTGCTACGCTACTAAATTCTGGGCAGGTGGTATCCCACGGAGTGCTCGCAGAAGCGCTTTCGGCCGCCACTATTGGAAAAGCCTATGGCATTGACGGCGCACTCTTGGGGTTGCAATGATTACGGCACTCGCAAAATTTGCTTTTATCCCGCCCACTGATTTTTTCAGCGTCTATATCTATCGCACTACTTTTTGGGCAGCCCTAAGTGTGGGAGTATTCGCCGGAGCATTCGGATGTTTTCTCTATTTACGCAAACAATCCCTCGCTTCGGATGTGATAGGGCATTCTTCGCTTCTCGGAGTGGTAGGAGCATTCGTATTCGCATCCTTATGGTTAGAAGTAAACCCCCAATCAATGCTGGTAGTTACGGTAGGGGCAGCTGCATCCGGTCTAGCGGCTTTTGTGCTCACTAATTGGATTACGCACCACACTCCGCTCGGTCACGATGCGGCCATGGCAGTGAGTCTTTCGCTTTTTTACGGCGGCGGAATGACGGCGCTTTTTATGCTCAACACTTCCTCTATACCGGGGCGCGGCGGCATCGGTAACTATATTTTCGGCAATGCGGCTACCACTCGGGCAGTCGATATTCGCACCACTATAGGTATCGGTCTCTTTATCACCTTGCTGCTAGTGCTCTTTTGGAAAGAGTTTAAAATCTATTCTTTCGATCCCGTCGCTTCCACTATGTATGGTTTCTTACCTAAAATAATGAATCCACTCATGTTTACCACTATTACGGTGGCAATAATCATGGGGATAAAATCAGTGGGAATGATGCTAATGGTAGCTTTTGCAATTCTCCCAGCTGCCGCCACCCATCAATTCTGCCGGCGGCTTTCGACGATGGTGGGTTGCTCTGCTTTAATTGGTGGGCTATCGGGCGGTCTCGGTGCCTATATCTCGATTATGCTCGGGAAAGTGCCCACCGGGCCAGTAGTAGTATTAGTGCTCTTTCTCTTTTTCTTATTAGGGATACTCTTTTCCCCTAAACGCACCCGGACGGTCGCTGCCGCACTTCCGGTACTTGCGGAGGAGGCGGAATGACTTTTCTAGCAGCTCTATTCTTATTGACCGCAGTTACTTCTATTACCTGCGCACTTCCGGGAGTATTCCTCGTACTCCGCCGGCAGTCCATGCTGGTAGACGCGATATCCCATGCGGTATTGCCGGGAATCGTAATCGGCGTCTTTCTCTCTGGTTCTCTGCACTCTCCGGTTATGATCATATTTTCCACGTTAATGGGCCTTCTCGTGGTGTGGGTATCTAATCGGTTGCGTGCTAGCGGATTGCTCACTGGCGATGCCGATCAGGGGGTACTTTTCCCCGTACTATTTTCTCTGGGGGTATTACTGCTATCTACAGTATTTGCCAGTGTTCACATCTGTACTGATACTGTGCTGGCCGGCGATCTCAACCTTATGGCGTTGAGGTCGGAGCATATAATTATCGGAAATATAAATTTTGGGCCGAAGACTATGTGGGAGTTGTTGATAGTATTCGTAATCAATGCGCTCTTTATCGGAATCTACTACCGCACCCTCAAGACTTCTACTTTTGACCGCCAGCACGCCCTTTCTATAAATATGCCGGTGACGGCGGTAGAAAATATGCTCATGGTGCTCACTACAATCACAATCATCGTGGCATTTTCAGTAGCTGGTTCAATTCTCGTAGTAGCACTAGTGATTTGCCCGGCGGCCACTGCGCTGCTTATTTCCCACACTTTGCCGGATATGATTATAAAAACTCTGCTAATTGCAGTGGTGAGTGCGGTAGCCGGTTGCGTATTAGCTTGGCAGCTAAATCTCGGCACTTCTTCCATGATGGCCTTCACCGATGGAGTGATCTTTTTATTAGTTATGCTGGCGAAGCGTTTCTATCTACACTGCCGGCATCTGCAGGTGCCGTAGTTTATTTAACTGCTAGAAGTGAGTACTAACTGCCAGAAATGGGCATTGATTGCCAGAAATGAGTATCGGCTCGACGGGATACTTAAATCTACCATCGAGCCGAAAGCGCGCCAGAAGGGATTCGAACCCCCAACCTCTTGATCCGTAGTCAAGTGCTCTATCCGTTGAGCTACTGGCGCAAAAGCCGTTCCTTGGGAACGCACATAATTCTATATCTTTTTCCCACCTAAAACCTAATAAAAGGAAGTGGCAGTGCGCACACGCTTTTTCGTTTTCCAAATTTTCAACAGGAATCTCGAGCTGATATGTGGCACGATAAAAGTGCAAACAGCTGAAGCTATATAGGAGAAGCTATGGCGTACCAAGGCGGGCAATCTATAGCGGCTAAGCCGCCATATTCTCCGCTAGATCCTTATGATTTCTTAGCGGCTCTTCCCCAGGTACAGCTTCGTTATGATGGCCTGCAGCTGGTGCAGCTTATACAGGAAATTACCGGTGCCGAGCCGTTTATGTGGGGGCCCGCTATTATCGGTTTTCGCCACGGCAGTCCGGAGTGCCCAGCGGATTGTTGTAGGGAAGAATTCGCATTGGGATTCAGCATCTGGCGCGAAAAAATAGTGATTTATTTACGGCGGCCTAGCTACGGGTCCACAGATTTTATACGCAGAATAGGTGCGGTGTTTCGGGGGCGCTCCACAATCTCTTTTACTTCGTTGGCTGAGGTAGATATGGCGGAGCTGGTGCGGCTTATCGAAACTGCGTGGGAAGAAGCAAAATAGGAAAACTAGGTAAAGCGGCAGTTATTTACGGAGAAGTGAAATATTTACCGGGAAGTGAAAACGCCATATCAGGAAGGGCGATAATGCGAAAAAATAAAATGACCACTGCATTGGGAGTGGCGATTCTAGCAGTTGCTCTGTTGGCTGGCTGTGGAGGAAACGGCGGAACTGCGGAAAATGGGGATGCAGGGAAAGGCGCCGCGAGTGAGAAAGCAGCGGTGCCGAAAGAGTGCTCCGATCCTTTAGCTAAAGCCCAAGCCGCCGGCAAAGATACGCTTAATGCACGTGAAGTAGCTTTCTGCATGTCAGAGGCACTCGGAAAATTGGCGGGTTGGCAGCAGGAGAATCTAGATGCTAATGGGAAACCTAGTGCAACCGCAAAGGTAAATGTGCGCCCGCTGGCGGCCGAGATAACGGCTAAAGATGCAAAGACGGGTAAAGATTTGCAGGTAGTGCTGGTAGAGGGGACTACTTTTATTAATCGAGATGGTAAATGGGAAGAAGCGAATGCGCTGGCGCACGATAGCGATATGGTCGCCTTTGCGGCTTTACCGCGCAGCTTTGAAGCACTTTTAAATTCGCAATTGCGGGCGGCCGGCGTCGACCCCACTTTGGAATATAAAATTACAGGGAAAGAAGAGATAGCGGGTACCCCCGTATATGTGCTGGAGTTACCGTTAAGTGGCGAGAAAGAAAATAATCCATCTGCGCCGTCATCCGAGAAAGCGGCGCCGGAGAAAGCAGAGCCTAATAAAGCAGCGCCCACTCGCCGTTCTCGTCTCTTTATGCGTGCCGATTATGTAGTAGTGCGCACAGAAAATTATGTAGATGGTACCTTGGTGAATTCGGTGGTGCTTACGGAAATAGACAAAGCTCAGCACATTATTAATCCGCGCTACGGAAAAGATATTTACGAGAGCGAAAAATAAGTAAGTGCATTACCAATAGGAGAAGTATCTGCAGTTAGTTGCCGTAGATCAAATATCTCTAAATCAACTGACTTTAAGTAAAAGTATCCTAGTAGTGAAAATAATTGCTGGTGAATTACTGGCAGTTGTGGCTTTTTAGATAGGCAGTAATCCCCGCAGCTCCTTTTTCGATGCTCTGTAAAGTGTCGAGGAAGCCCGCTGCATCTCCGTACCAAGGATCAGCCACATCGAAAGAAGCAGAATTGTAGGAAGAAATTTCTCCGGTAAATTCCTGCCAGAGTTTAATTTTTTCTTTTTCTACTCCGTACTTTTCCGCGAAGCGCTGGAGCGCAGCGGCGTGCCCGCGCGTCATAGCCAAAATTAAATCTGCCTGTTGCATCTCCGCCGCAGTTACTCGATGAGCGCAGTGATTAGCCGGTAATTCATAGCCATTTTCGGCAAGTACCCGCTGCGCGCGCCAATCTATAGGATTGCCGCTCTCCTCAGATGAGACGCCGGCCGAGCTCACTTCGACCTCGGATAGCCCCGCTGCGGCTAGATATTTGCGCAGCACTATTTCACCCATCGGAGAGCGGCAAATATTTCCAGTGCAGACCACCAGAATATGGAAAGTCATATTTAGAAATCCTAATCGTTTTTAGAAATCCCAATCGTCATCTACGGTAGCTTCGGCAGTGCCTATTACGTAGGAAGATCCTGAGCCGGAGAAGAAATCGTGATTTTCATCAGCATTAGGGGAGAGAGCAGCGAGAATCGCTGGATTCACCGCCGTCTGGTCGGGGGTAAAGAGCGCCTCGTAGCCGAGATTCATAAGTGCCTTATTGGCGTTATAGCGTAAGAACATCTTTACGTCTTCGGTCAATCCGAGTGGATCGTAGAGGGATTCAGTATAGAGTTCTTCGTTCTCATATAAATCTTGCAGTAAATCGAAGGCGTAATCTTTCAACTCTGCTTGCCGCTCAGGGCTAGATTCCCGCACTGCCAGTTGATACTTATACCCAATGTAGTAGCCGTGTACGGCTTCATCGCGAATAATTAGGCGAATCAAATCGGCGGTATTGGTGAGTTTCGCGTGCGCCGACCAGTACATTGGAGCATAGAATCCTGAATAGAAAAGGAAAGATTCCAGCATAGTGGAAGCTACTTTTCGTTTCTCCGGATCATCGCCGCGGTAGTAGGAAAGAATAATATGGGCTTTTTTCTGCAGATATTCATTATTTTCTGACCAGCGGAAAGTTTCCTCTATCTCATTAGAAGAAATCAGCGTGGAAAAAATAGATGAATAGGATTTAGCATGCACCGATTCCATAAAGGCGATATTGGTGTAGACCGCTTCTTCATGCGGAGTGCGGGCATCAGGAATAAGTGAAACTGCTCCGACTGTGCCTTGAATAGTGTCTAGCAAGGTCAAACCGGTGAAGACTCGCGTAGTCATCTCTTTTTCGGTGTCGTTTAGCGTATTCCACGAAGGAATATCATTCGAAAGCGGAATTTTTTCCGGCAACCAGAAATTTCCAGTCAACCGATCCCAGACTTCCTGATCTTTATCGTCAATAATCTTATTCCAGTTAATTGCCTCTACGCTGTCGATGAGTTTCAGCTTAGGAGGATTCATAGTTTAACCTTTCCGTAGTTTTGGTCTAGCTACCGCACGTCTTATTTATACTGCTTAGAGCATACAGGATACGCAGCCTGCCACTTCGGTACCTTCCAGCGCCGCTTGCCGCAAGCGCATGTAGTAGAGCGATTTGATGCCTTTTCGCCAGGCGTAAATATAATTCTTATTTACATCGCGCGTAGTGACGGTGTCTGGGTAGAACAGAGTTAGTGAAAGCCCCTGATCTACGTGCTGGGTAGCCACCGCATAGGTATCGATAATTTTTTGTGGCCCAATTTCGTAGGCGTCTTGATAGTATTCCAGGTTGTCATTATCCATATAAGCTGCTGGATAGTAGACGCGCCCAATTTTTCCTTCTTTGCGGATTTCAATCTTCGAAACAATCGGATGGATAGACGAAGTGGAGTGGTTGATATAGGAAATAGATCCGGTAGGAGGTACAGCCTGTAGATTCTGGTTGTACATTCCGTACTTTTGCACATCGTCACGCAGCTTTTGCCAATCTTCGACAGTGGGAATATGAATCTGGGCAAAAAGTTCCACTACTCGCTGCGTCTGCGGTACCCACTCTTGGTTGATGTATTTATCGAAGAAAGCACCGCTCGCATAGGTAGAGTTTTCGAAATTATGGAAAGTCTCTCCCCGCTCTTTAGCAATCTGCATCGAAGAGCGAATAGCGTGATATAGCACGGTATAGAAATAGATATTGGTGAAATCTAATGCTTCCGGGCTGCCGTAGAAAATATGTTCCCGCCCTAAGAAGCCGTGGAGATTCATCTGCCCTAAGCCGATGGCGTGTGACATTTGATTGCCACGTTCGATAGAAGGTACGGAAGAAATATCGGTTTGATCAGAGACGGCGGTTAAAGCGCGAATAGCAGTTTCGATAGTCTTCCCAAAATCTGGGGAATCCATGGTCTTAGCGATATTCAAGGATCCCAAATTGCAGGAGATATCTTTTCCAACTTTCTCGTAGCTGGAATCTGGGAAGAAAGAAGAGGCTTCGGATACTTGGAGAATCTCCGAGCAGAGATTCGACATTGTAATCCGCCCTTCGATTGGGTTAGCACGGTTAGCAGTGTCTTCAAAAAGAATATAGGGATACCCAGATTCAAATTGAATTTCTGCCAAGGTCTGGAAGAAATGCCGTGCATTGATTTTCGTCTTGCGAATGCGCTTATCTTCTACCATTTCCTGATATTTTTCCGTCACGGAAATTTCGGTGAAGGGCACGCCATATACTCGCTCTACGTCGTAGGGAGAGAAGAGATACATATCGGCATTTTTCTTCGCTAAGTCGAAAGTAATATCGGGGATTACCACTCCCAAGGAGAGAGTCTTTATACGAATTTTTTCATCGGCATTTTCCCGCTTTGTATCCAGAAAACGCATAATATCCGGGTGGTGAGCATGTAAGTACACTGCCCCTGCACCCTGGCGAGCCCCTAGTTGATTGGCGTAGGAGAAAGCGTCTTCCAAAATTTTCATCACCGGGTTGACGCCGGAAGATTGATTTTCGATTCGCTTAATAGGCGCACCTTGTTCGCGAATATTAGAAAGATTTAAAGCCACGCCGCCGCCGCGTTTAGAGAGCTGTAGAGCCGAGGTAATAGCGCGTGCGATGGATTCCATATTGTCTTCTATACGCAATAAGAAGCAGGATACCAATTCCCCGCGGGCGGCTTTGCCAGCATTTAGGAAAGTGGGAGTGGCGGGTTGAAAACGCCCAGTAATTATTTCTTCCATGAGCTGGAGAGCTTGCTCTTCGTCACCTTCTGCCAAGGTGAGAGCTACCATGCAGACGCGATCTTCAAAACGCTCCAGGTAGCGGGTGCCATCAAAAGTCTTAAGCGTATAGGAAGTGTAGTACTTGAAAGCGCCCACGAAAGTAGGGAAGCGGAACTTGTGGGCGTAGCAGGCTTTATAGAGTTTTTTAATGAAGGCAAAATCGTAGCGTTCTATTACTTCGCGCTCGTAGTAGCCTTCTTTAATCAGATATTCGATTTTTTCTTCTAGATCATGGAAGAATACGGTGTTTTTATTTACGTGTTGCAGAAAATACTGCCGTGCTGCTTCTTTATCAGCCGCAAACTGGATTTTCCCATCTGCATCGTAGAGATTCAGTTTGGCGTTCAGAGCGTGGTAATCCTGCTCCGGTTGGGTAAATTCGATGCCAGTATCCGTCAGAGTCGTGTCCAAAATTCTTCCAATCCTTCTTTTACTTTTTCCACATCGGTGGGGGTGCCGAGTAGTTCAAAACGGTACATATGCGGTACATGGGTCTTGGCGGCGATAATATCGCCAGCTAGACAATAGGCTTTGCCAAAATTTGTATTTCCGCTGCTGATTACGCCCCGAATGAGGGAGCGGTTGTGTTTGTCATTTAGAAATTTGATTACTTGTTTGGGCACTGCGCCCTTGATATTTCCGCCTCCATAAGTGGGGACGATAAGCACGTATTCCTTTTCTACGTGCAAAAATCCATCTTTAGGGAGTAAAGGTATGCGCTGCGCGGGAAATCCTAATTTTTCTACGAAACGCTTCGTATTATTAGTCGTAGAAGAAAAATAGACGATATTTACCATGCCGCATATCTCCCTTTCTTCGTTTCTTTTAGCCAGATGCTTTTGCCCGGTGTAGCGCAAAAATTGGCGATTTTTCCGCCGGGTAGCGCCGCGTTGCGATAAATTAAATGCCGGGAAGCGGATATCGCAAATCCCGGCAATTTGCTGGCAAGTTACCTTAGGCGCTTACCACGGAGGAATCGGCCTGCTGTTGGGCAAGAATTCCTGCCAGAGCCCGTATTTTATCTGGGCGATAACCGGCCCAGTGATCACCGCCGGCAAATACTACCGGAGCCTGCTGGTAGCCGAGAGCCTTTACGGTAGCTAAAGCGTCGGCATCCTGAGTTAAATCTACTTCGGTAAATTCCAAACCATTTTTCTGCAGTGCGCGTTTAGTGGCGTTGCACTGTACACAAGAAGGCTTGGTGTAAACGGTGATGCTCATAGCCTCGGTTACCTTTCTAAAAAGTCTGCTTTCCGCAATTCGTTGGTGTAGGAAAGCGATTCATAATTATTTCTTCGTACGCTCATAAACACTACCCCTAGTGGTGAGTTTTTGAAAGTGCCACTAGATGGCGAGTCGCATGGAAAAGTACAAGTTTGTAATTTACTAGAAATTTTTCCACGGAGGTGTGGTGTAGTTGGGGGAAAAATTTAGGGCTTTTACTTGCACAGGAGGCGGAAGATAGAAAATCTGTGTATAAATAGCAAGCAACTTATCCACAAGGGAAAATAAAATCTTTGCAAGAAAGTGAAGTATGTCACTTTCGGCTCTTAGGTGCATAATCGGCTCGGCAGCGGGGAAATTAGTAAGCTGAGAGAAGATATGAAAAAGAAAATATGAGTAAGAGGTATGCGAAGGTAGAGCTATGGTAGTAGTGAATGCACTGGTCGTAGCGGCCATGAAAGAAGAAATGCAGGCATTTCGGGAAATGCTTTCTGGATATAAAATTGCCGATATTCCTTACAGTGGCGGCGAAGTTACTTTGGCTAATAAAAATGGGGTACGCCTCTTACTTGTAGTCACCGGAGTTGGCATGGTCTCGGCAGCTACTGGAGTTACTTGGGCGCTCAGCAATTACGACCCAGAAGTGATAGTGAATATCGGCTCTGCAGGAGGATTGAGCCCAGATGCGCGGGTAGGTCAAGTAGTGCTGGGTACGCAATATGTAAATGCCGGTGCAGATGGCACTGTATTTGGTTACGAACGCGGGCAAGTACCGGGGCAACCTGCGCGTTTTGCTACCGTAGAAAAATTACTGGCTTATGCTCAGCAAATAGTGCGCGATAATGCGGCGGATCCGCAGGCGGATTATGACTTCATAAAAGGTGGCACGCCGGTGCGCACGGGCATGATTCTTTCTTCCGATGCCTTTATTACGGAAAAGAATGTGGGAGATATGCGCCAAGCTTTCCCGGAAGCGATTGCCGCCGATATGGAATCACAAGCCATAGCGCAAGTAGCCGCAGTTTTCCATAAACCTTTTATTTCGGTGCGGGCTATTTCTGATTTGTGTGGTGCGCCGGATGAGCAAGAAGTATCTTTTCATGCAGAGCTGGCGGTGGTGGCTGAAGCTTCTGCTCGAGTTGCCTGCACCTTGCTGCGGCAGCTACCCGATATTCGTCTACATATCGTGAGTGAGGAAGAAAAAGAGCGTATTCGGATAGATTCGCTGCTCACGGCATTGTATTTGGTATATGCTTTTGCGGCTGATTTGCCGCCGTTAGCGGATTTTACTCTCCCGGCGGGGCAGGAGCGCACGGTCAAATATAAGATGCCAGATGATGCAGCGCAACAAAATGATGCAAGTGCTTATATAGCAGCTACTTTGCAGAAGATTACGAAAAATAGCCGAGTGAGTATGTCGGCGCGTAAATACGATGCGGCACGGTTAAAAGTTTGTGCGCATTATCAGTTGCCGACGGGGCGAGGAGTGACGGCGTGGCCGCCCACTTCGCAGACCATAATTAAAGGCTTCCGCGGTTTTTGGAACGATGCCCTTATTTCGGCGGGCTTTATGCCGCAAGAAGGCAGATCGCGTGGGGGATTAAAATTTAGTGTCCAAGATTATCGCCAAGCTATGCAGGATTTTCTCGCCGCGATGGCGGAGGAGAAAAAGAGTAATTCCTACGGTAATTATCTGCGCTGGGCAGAAGCGCAAAAAAAAGAAATGAAAACAGGCAGCGCCCGCCCGTCGGGAGCGGGAATTCGCCAGCATTTTGGCAGTTGGAATGCCGCTGTACGAGCAGGGGCAAGTAATCGTAAATAGGTAAATCCCTTACCGCGGCAGGCAAAGTATATAAAATACCGCTAGTCTTACCTCTATGGAGAGAGAAATGATAATTCATGCGTGGGTAGATATTACTTGCCCGTGGAGTTGGATAGGGGTACGCCGCCTACAAGAGGGAATTGCGAAATCCGGAAAATCTGCCTTAGTGGAATATCATTCCTATCAGTTGCAGGCCGATGCGCCAGGAGTCACTAGTCTTTCGCTAATAGATTACTTGGCTGATATCTGGGAAAAATCACCGGCAGAAGTGAAAAAACAGTTAGCAGATATCTCGGATATCGGTGCTGAGTGCGGGATAAATTTTGCCTGGGAATCGGTGCAGCCAGTCAATTCTTTTCTTGCTCATCAGCTACTGCGCGCGGCGCAAAACTCTGCTCCTAATTTAGAAGTGGCTGCAGCACAAGGGCAAGAAATGCTCAATCGGTTGTGGAAAGCTTATTTTCAAGATGGAGCTAATATCTCCGATACCTATACTCTCTTAAATATCGCCGAAGCGGCTGGTCTGGATAGAGAACAGGCAGAAATAGATTTTGAAAGTGGAGAATACGCAGACGAAGTACGTGCAGATCTCCACGCAGCAGAGACCTTGGGTATTTCTGGAGTCCCCTTCTTTCTCTTAGCAGATAAATATGCCATAGAAGGAGCTCAATCAGCGCAAGTATTTGCAGAAGCTATTGCGGCTTTGAGTTCTTAGAGCTCTTAGGTTTAGAGTGCTTAGGCGCGGTATTTTTCGCGCGCCTGCACTGCGAGCGAATCGACCATCTCATTCGCGGCATCTCCATTGTGCCCGCGCACCCACTCCACATCGGTGCGGCCGCTCCGGGCGTCATAAAGTTCGAGAATTTCGGCGATTAGTTCCTGATTGGCTACGGGTTTACCGTCAGCTTTTTTCCAGCCGCGTTTTTTCCAGCCGGGCGCCCACTTGGTGATGGTGTTGAGCACGTAGGAGGAATCAGCGCGAATGAGGATATCTAAACTAGGATCGATGGCTTTGAGAGCTTCGAGGAGCGCGCGTAGTTCCATTACATTATTGGTGGTGTGGGCAGCTCCACCGGAAGCGTAAATCCCACGCAGTTGCTCGAGCCACGCCCAGCCTCCGGGCCCGGGGTTGCCGGAGCAGGCGCCGTCTGTGGCAATTACTGCGTCATAACCTGCAGGCGGATTTCCGATAGGTAGATTTTCTGCCATACACTTCCTCTCTCTCTGCTACCAGATTAGATGGAAAAGCGGGAAAATAGCTAGTGTAAGAAGGAAAATTAGGGAAGAAATTGTGTAAGAAGAAGAATATCTTGCTGAGGGTATTACCGCAGAATTTAGTATTTCAGGTAGGCTTAGAGAGTAAGAGAAAGGTAGAAAATGCTTGCACTTTCCGAATATCGGGATGCCATTAAGCTGGATGAGCCGATTGCCGATCCGCGGGGCGATACGCGCTCTAATTACGATTTATTAATGACGGCGCTGAGCGGATTACATAATAAGCACTTTACGGGTTCTTCTTCTATGGCCCATCTTTCTACTGATGAAGGCCTTTGGCGCTGGTTGGCTTCGGAGTTAGCGATTCGTAAGCCAGGTCCAATTGATCCAGTGACTTCTCGCGCTATCAACACTCTGCTTTTCCGCATATCGGGGTTAAAAGGGCGAGTAGAAGCGTTGAATCTGCGCCGTGTCTCGGAAGCGTATCCCCAATGCGATTTTCAGCAGTCCGAACGAGTGGCGCTTTTCTTAGGAGATATTTCGCAGCTCGCTATTGATGCAGTGGTGAATACGGCTTTGCCGGATATGACGGGCTGCCCGATTCCTTTGCACGGCTGTTTAGATTCAGAAATTCATGCGCAGGCCGGCCCGTGGTTGCAGAACGACTGTGCCAAAATCATTGAAATAAAAGGCGGGAATCTAGAGCCAGGCGATGCCGTCCTTACGCGCGGCTATCGTTTACCGGCTCGCTATGTGATACATACGCTCGGGCCGAAAGTACAAGGCGCAAAGCCTACTGCCCAGGAGCGGGAGCAGCTTGCGCTTTGCTATCGTAATATCTTGGATCTGTGTTTAGAAAAAGGCGATATAAGATCTGTGGCTTTTCCGGCCATTTCCACGGGAGGAAATTCTTTCCCGGCGAAAGAAGCGGCTAATATCGCTCTTAAGACGGTTGAAGATTGGTTAGCTAAGCGCGCGCCGGTATTAGATCTAGTGCTTTTCTCTCTGCATACGGATGCCGATACGGAAGTGTATTCGCGCGCTATGAAGACTTGGGTCACCGATTAAATACTTTTTATCTAATTTAGAGATTTTTTAGAGAAAAAGATGTGTTAGAGCTGACGTTTCGGCTGCCAATCTAGGAAAATTTTTCTCTGCGCGTTACCCTAAAAGGGTGGATCCTGAAGTAATTTTTCGCGTAGTAGATGTCACCGGGGTGATATGTAACGGTCTAATTGGAGCTACCTTGGCACGCCGCTTGGGCTTTGACCTAATTGGATTCATGATTATGGGGGCTGCCTCCGCTCTCGGAGGTGGTTTACTGCGCGATATGATGCTCGGAATCGGATTCCCAGTAGCTCTTACCGATCCGTGGTACCTAGGGGGAGCTTTTACTTCCGCGATTTTCGTTTACTTTGTGCCAGTGGAAAATAAATGGTGGCGGCGCGCCATGGAATATGGCGATATTTTAGCGCTCGGGTGCTGGTCAGCTACCGGAGCTTCGAAAGGGCTCTCTGCGGGTTTGACGGTAGTTCCCTCTATTTTCCTCGGAGTAGTTACGGCAGTTTGCGGCGGTATGACGCGCGATGTGCTGGTGAATCAGATTCCGCGGGTATTTGGTGGTAATCCGCTCTATGCCACTTTTGCGGTATTTGCTTCGGCACAGATGGTGTTTTTCCAGTTCCGCGGTCAGTACGAAGCGGGGATGGCTTCGTCGATTATATTTTGTTTCGTATTTTCGGCGCTGGCGCGCTACTTCAACTGGACTCTTCCGAAAGCCTATAACTTGCCGAAATCAGCGCGCAGAATGCGCAAGCGTATTTCGCTTAAATCAATTTTGCAGTGGCAGAAATTTGGAATCAATCCGCGAAAGCGGAAAAAATCTGGTGCTGCTGCGAACCGAAATCGGAAAGTTCCGCAAGTGGAGAGTCGTGCTACGCAGCGCGATATGCGCCCAGAAATTGCTGAGCGGCGCGGGGAAGTCACTGATGCAGTATCGGGGCGGCGGAATATGCGCGATAGGCGCCGCGATTTAGACGAAGAGCAGCGCTCCTAGTTTATTTCCACCAAGTGCTCTGCGGGGTAACTGGCAGCGCGCGCTTGTGACGCGAACGTAGATAGGCGGCTTCGATTCGCTCTGCTGCGGCAGTCGCTATTTCTTTACCTTCTAGGTAGTCGTCGATATCCACGTAGTGAATTCCTAACTCATCTTCATCTGCGCGCCCTGGTTGGGTATCGAGTAAATCGGCAGTGGGAGTTTTTTCTGCCAAGGCAGAGCTCCCGCCTAGGAACTGAACTAAAGAGCGAATTTGCCGTTTATTTAGTCCGGCTAAGGGCATTATATCGGCAGCTCCGTCTCCAAACTTGGTATAGAATCCGGTAATGGCTTCGGCGGCGTGATCGGTGCCGAGCACTAAAAGGCGGTGATCGCCTGCGTAAGCAAACTGAGCTACCATACGGAGGCGTGCTTTCACATTGCCGCGGTTGAAGTCACTTAGTTCTTCGCCAGTAGCTTCCCGGTACGTGGCAGAAAAAGCATCTACGCTACTTCCGATATTAAGAGCATAGCTTTGATCAGGGCGGATAAAAGCGAGTGCTGCCTGGGCATCTGCCTCGTCTGCTTGTTGGTGGTTAGGGAGGCGCAAGGCGGTGAAAGTGGCCGGAATTCCGCAGCTGCGAGCCTTTTCTGCGGCGAGCTGTGCCAGGCGCCCGCCGAGTGTGGAATCAACTCCTCCGGAAATTCCTAATACGAATCCTTTGCTGGCGCTGCGTTGTAAATAAGATACGAGAAAATCTATGCGGCTCTCCACTTCGTTTGCACAGTCAATTTCCGGATGTACGCCCAGTTCAGCAATAATTTTCTTCTGTAAATCTCGCATAGCACCAGCATACTCTTTTCTCGTTTTCTGTGCGCGGAGTGGTATGTAAATGTTGCTATAGATGGGGTGTAGTGAATCTTTATATGACGGCGGGGCGC
>NZ_LT632435.1:359301-666114 GCF_900119495.1 Arcanobacterium urinimassiliense
CGCCCCGCCGGGTGCCTCTCCAGAAAATAAAGTGTTTATTTCTCTTTCCGCTTGGAATAGGTGAGTCGGTATACCGCATTCATAATCAAGCGATCGGGTAGAGGTAAGGGGCGCACGGCAAATATATTTGCCATAGTAGCGGTGAGGGCATTCTTATGAGTTATCATGCGCACCGCCTCGGCGTCCGCTATATCTTTTCCGTAGTAGTAGACAGCATTTTCGCCAAACATAGCATTCGCATAAGGATTAGCGCTCATCTTTATCCCTACGATTTGGGCAAAATCGTCTAAATACGGAGGGAGGGAATTCTTATACTGCAGCACCACCGGATCGGCATCTTCGAGTACGCACTTAATATCCGGGCGTTTCGCAAAAATGCGCTCTACTTCTTTGGGTAAGCGCCCGCCATCTCCTCGTTGATAAGCAGCGGGAGGAAGGTCTGCGCTATGTATATCGGTACGGCGTTCGTATTCTTCCCGGCAGAAATCTTCCACATCTAAAGCGAGCTGTAGAGCTTCCTCTGCTGTCTGAGCAAATACGATTAAGCCGTGTGAACGCATAAGCACAGCGCGGCTGCCGGTGGAGCGTAAAGCATCCATCACCGCATTGTGTAGCTTTTTCTGCCCCGGCAAGCCATAAGCGGCAGCCGGCAGGGTGGCAGAGCCCAGCTTCTTTTGCAAATCTTCAGGAATTGCATAGTCAGTGGTGCTGATAGAAAGAGCAGACGCATAGGGCTGATGAGTGTGAATCACGAAATTTGCATCTGCGCGCTCCCCGTAAATAAGGGCGTGCAGAGAACGCTCGGTCGTCGGTTTCAAATTTCCCTGATAGCTGCCGTCTAAATGGCAAACCACCATTTCGTCGGCAGTTAAATCCGCATAGTCACGCCCCGAAGGAGTGCAGTAGAAAGAATTTTCATCGATGCGCTGGGAAAGATTTCCCCAGGTGCGCGCCACTAAATTATTTTCTACCAACTTATGAGCGGTATTAATAATGTTTTCTTGAATTTCCGTACTCATATTTTTACTCTCTTATTTCTCTAGGCGTTCTACCTTGGAGAATACGCGGTCAAAGCGGCTCAGCGCATCGTCGATATCTGCTTCCGTATAGGCGGCAGAAGTGTAAAGACGCGAGCCGGCTAGAGTTACCAGCCCTTCCGCCATATAAGCGGCTCCCATATGCTCCATCTCCGCTTTCCGCTTAGAGGTCTGATCGAGCACACGCTTAATCTTCCACGGCTTCTTCCAGTCGATAGAGAAGTGCATAGTGCCTACAGTTTCTAGGTGGCAGACTGATTCTTGATTGAAAGCCACAAAGGGTAAATCGTATTTCTTTATTAAAGCGCGCAGACCTTTCGTCATCTGATCGCCGCGCTCTCCGGCTTTCTGGCAGGCGCCCGTCTCCGCAATTTCTTTAATGGTGTAGTAGCCGGCCAACGAAGAAAGCGGCGTGGCAGCTAGAGTGCCGCCGATAAGAGCTTTCTTTACTTTGTCACCAGTCTGGATACCAGCTGCGAGATAGCGCATATATTCGCGCTTGCCGCCGAGCCCGCCGGCGCCGGGATAGCCACCAGCTACTACCTTGCCGAATACCGTGAGATCGGGTTCGATGCCGAAATATCCTTGCGCACCATGCTCGGAAATTCGGAAAGCCGTCACCACTTCGTCAAAAATCAATAAAGCTCCGTACTTACGGGCGAGCTCCTGAGCACCTTCGAGGAATTCTTGGGTGAGGGGGCGGGTGCCGGATTCCGGGCCAATGGGCTCAATGAGTATGGCTGCTGTGCCGCCGCGATACTTCTTATGCTTGAGTTTGCGCTCCAGATCCTCTAAATCGCCAGGGAAGAATTCGTCGGTATAGCGGAAATAGGTGAGGGGGACGCCGTGGGCTTGGGTGAATTTAGAGCCCGGTACGCGTATTCCGTAAGCGAGCGAATCTGACCAGCCGTGATAGGCACCGCCCATTTTTAGTACATGTTTATGCCCAGTAGCTAACCGCGCTACGCGAATAGAAGCCATAGCAGATTCCGTACCCGTACCGAGCATCCGGAACATATCTACAGTAGGAATGAGCTCCGAAATGAGGCGGGCCAGCTTTGCTTCGTATTCATGGAATAGTCCAGTGCTCGGGCCGCAGGTATCTAGCAACTCTTTTACTTTCGTGCGCACCGATTCCGGATTAGAACCGAGCACGGTAGGGCCGCCTGCCTGCAAGAAATCCCAGTATTCGTTGCCGTCTATATCGCGCAGTTTATTACCGCTCGCTTTGTCGAAAGCTAAGGGGAAGGGGTGGTTGAAAGCCAAATTATGCTGTACGCCTCCCGGAATTACTTCTTTCGCGGATTCAATCATGCGCTTCGATTTCTGGCATTTTTTCTCAAAATATTCTTCTTCATATTCCCGCAGTGCCGTGGGATTAATGGAATATATAGGAAGCTCGATGAGGTGATCAAGTTCCGAGATAATGCTGCTTACACTCGGTTCGTTCATAGACATAATGACTCTCTTCGTTGAGGACCAAACTAAATCAGGACGCTATTATGGTAACACGGAGCAGAAATTAGCGGTACCCTTGGTCTTATATAGAAGCAATATTTTTTAATTAGTTGTGAGATACTGGAAAACAACAGTGGAAGGCAGCTTAAAAGAATTGCTTCTCCGCAGCTAGATATTCTCTGTAACAATGACGTTAAGGAGCGATTCTTATGTACGTACTCTCGTACGATATTGGCACGAGTGGGGTAAAGACTTGCCTATACCAGGTGGTGGATAAAAAACTTCTGGAAGTGGCAGCCGAAATGCGGGAGTACGATCTTTATATTCTGCCAGACGGCGGTGCTGAGCAAGATCCGGAGCAGTGGTGGGAGGCGCTCTGCTCTTCCACCCAAGCTTTGCGAAAAGAGCATGCGGCGGAATTAGATCAGGTAGAGGGAATCAGCTTCTGCTCGCAGATGCAATCGGTGGTGCTGGTAGATAAAGAAGGAAATGCGCTCCGTAATTCCATGAGCTATATGGATCAGCGCTCTACTGAGCAGTTGAAAAAAGGCCTCGGCAGCGGAATTACCGTATTCGGCATGAATGCGCGCAAGCTGGCAATTAGTTTACGGCATACCGGCGCGGTATCGGGTTCTGTAAAAGATCCGGTCTGGAAATATCATTGGGTGCGCGATAACGAGCCAGAAATTTTTGCGCAAGTGCACAGCTGGCTAGATGTAAAAGATTATCTAGCGGCGCGCATGACCGGAGAATGTAAGCGCAGCGAAGATTCGGCTTTCACTACACTCTTGCTGGATATTCACTCCAATCCTCCGCAATGGTCGAAAGAGGTGTGCAAGCTTTTCGACGTCAATATGGAGCATCTGCCGGAAATCATCCCAAGTACGGGGGTAGTGGGTTTGCTCCGCGAGCAGCAGGCAAAAGAATTAGGCTTGCCGGCAGGAATAAAAGTAATTTCCGGCGGAGGAGATAATTCTTTAATCGGCGTCGGTGCCGGAGCTACCAATATTGGAGATACGCATATTTACTGGGGTACATCCGGTTGGGTAATCACCGTAGCTGATAAGCAATTTGTAGATATTTCAGCCATGATAGCGGGAATCGTCGGTGCGGAACGCGGGCGCTATAACTACTTTGCCGAGCTGGAGACGGCCGGAAAATGTTTCCAGTGGGTACGCGATCACTTAGCTTTAGATGAAATTAACATCTACCTCGACCGCACGGATATCAATCCAGAGGAAGCAGATAAAGAGCCCGAGTATAAGAATCTTTACTCCTATATGAACAAAGTGATAGAGCAGGCAGAACCTGGCTCCGGAGGAGTAATTTTCACCCCGTGGCTGCACGGCAATCGTTGCCCCTTTGAAGATCCAAATGCGCGCGGAATGTTTTTCAATATCGGCATTGAGACCGGTAAAACGGAGCTGCTGCGGGCAGTTATCGAAGGAGTTTGCTTCCATCTGCGCTGGTTCATAGAAACTCAGGAAAAGAAGACTCCTACTGCACAAGTGGTGCGTTTTGTAGGCGGCGGCGCACTTGGGGAAGTCACTTGCCAGATTTTGGCCGATATTCTGGGGCGCACGGTGGAAACGCCGGCCGATCCGCAAAATATTGGTTCGGTAGGGGCAGCCATTGTGACTGCCTGTGGATTAGGGGTATATGAAACGGTTAGTGAAGGAGCTAGTTTCATAAAAGCAGCGAAACGCTATGAGCCTAATCCAGAGGTAAAAGCGGTGTATGATCGCAATTTTGTGGCTTTCAAGACCTTATATAAAAATAATAAGAAAACATTTGCGTTATTAAACGGAGGAAAATAATGACTGATGTAAATGAAGCTGGGGCTGTGGAGCCTAACTCCGCAGTGCCGGGGGAGGTAAAACCTCCTAAAGAACCAGAATCAGAGCGGCGGAAAGCGTTAAAGCAGGCTATCCTCTTTACGCTCTTTTCCTGCACGGCAGCTGCGGTAGAGGTGCTCACCTATACGCTCTTTATCTATTTGCCGCAGATGGACTTTTTCGTAAATACTTTCAATATGCCCCAGCAGTGGTGGGTAGACGGTATGGGAGCTGAAGCAGCTGCGACTAAGAAAGCAGTCGCCACTTGGGCACAGGCTATTTCGCTCTTCCTGTCGGTGGTATGGAACTTTACGATTAATCGTAAGTTCACCTTCAAATCCACTAATAATATTCCGATTGCTATGTTGAAAGTGGCTCTTTTCTATGTAGTATTCTTGCCGGCTTCCACGTGGTGGACCGGCGAACTGGTAGCTAAGGGTCTGCACCCAATGCTGGTAAAGTTCGGCAATCTGTTGGTGAACTTCGTCGGCGAATTCCTCTGGTGGAAGTACGTAGTATTCCGCGAGCCGAAGAAAGATAAAGCACCGAAAACAGTAGCAGAAGCTTAAGTTTTCTGTTTGTAAACAATGCGGGTAGCTCCGAAAATTTCGGAGCTACCCGCTTGTTATAGGTACTAGTTTTCACTGCGCTGAGCGATTGTGCCCTCGCGTTATGAGGGATCGCGCCCTCGCGTTATTGCACTATTGCGTTATTGTGGTGTTAATGTGGCATTTCCTCGCCGGGTAGCTCGCGAATTTATTTCTTTCCGCGCAATAACTTAGCCAGCCGCTGCGGGGATACTTTTTCTGCCGTCCCTAACTGCTGGGCAAAAAAAGATACGCGTAATTCCTCAAGTAACCATCTTCCGCGGCGCGCGCGCTCTGCGAGAGCAGTTTCATGCGGATTTTCCCGCGCAGTTATCTGTAAATCGTGTATCCATTCAGCTATTTCTGCTATCTGCAGCGCCAACTCTTCATCGCGTTCTATGTTGAGAGCGGCTTTTTCTATTCGGCACTTCGCCGCCTGTAAATAGCGGGAAAGATAGGGAAAATACTTTTCGGGAGTTCGTGATATAAAACCGGCATAGATTAACTGCGAAATTTGGGCGTGAATATCGGTGACTGGATTTATCAGGGAAATACTGGCTTTTTCTAAAGCGGACTCCACTTCTGCCCAATTTATAAAAATCTGTACACTGCGGCGTGCAAGCTGGTATATCTCATCTTCTAAACCATTTTTTACATACTGGCGAAGCTCTAGATACTGTTTTTCGCTACGCAACTTACCCAAGGGAATTTTATGCGTCTTCCCCCAGCTATCTGCTAAATTTCGCACCGCTGCTAGCTGTAAATCAGCCACGAGCGCGGCAGTATCTGGATAAGAGGAGCCCGCTAGAATAAGGGATTCTTTTCCATTCCACCGCGTGGTGATACGGATTTCTGGCAATGCCACTTCTCCCGCTAAGAGACTGATTATTCCGGTGCGCTGGGCTTGAAGCTGCTGAGCTGCGGTTGAAAGTACGCGCAGCTCCACATCTCCGGCTTGTAGCGTAACAAAAGTAGTTTTTCGTGCCACAAGTGCTGGATATCCGCGCACCACCCCGGCGGGTGTAGAGTTTTCCACTATTTCCGGAATTTCTCCTCCCGGTAGTTGCGGCCAAGTGGATAAATGTGCAGCTTGTGCAGTTATTTTTCTTCCCTCCGCTGCTTCTGCTGCTTTTTTCGCTGCAGCTGCTTGAGCAGCGTGCCGAGCGGAATCGCGGGCGGCTTTTTCACTAGCTGCCTGCTGGCGTAAGCGGCTTTCCGCTTCTTCTAAAGCTTTTGCCACTGCTCCCTGCACCACGGATTCCACCGCGGTACGGGCTTGCGGCGCCAGCTCTGCCTGCAGTTCTCGCAGCGAAATTCCCTCCGCGAGTATGGCACCTTTCTCAGAGCGCACTCGGAAGTGCATCTGTAAATGCTCTGGCAGTTCTACTGTTTCCCAGACTTCTTCCGGAATCTCTACTGCGCGCAGTTGCCGAGCTGCTGTGGTAAAGGTTTTTCGGAAACTAGGGGGAGCGGCCACTATTTCTTTCCAGGTGGGGAAGAGCTCAATTATTTCTCGCGCCGTATCGGGGGCGGGCACTAATTGCCGGCGTATTTTTTTCGGAAGTGCACGGATAGTGCTGGTGGTGAGCTCTTCCCACATCCCTGGCACCAGCCAATCAAAGCCATTTTCTTTTAATTGCGGAAGCAAAGCCACTGGAATTTCAATTGTGAGCCCATCTCCGTAACCGCCGGGGCGGAATTCGTAGGCGATGGGTAGAAGAATATCGCCTTGTGGCCATTCAGAAGGGAAATCTTCTTCAGAGTTTAAATTTTTTCCGAGGAGAAATTCTTGCGTGAAATCGAGCAGATGCGGCTGCTCTGTGCGCATAGTTTTCCACCACTTATCAAAGTGTCTTCCGGAAAAAATATTTTTTGGTAGGCGCTTAGCAAAGAAATCGAAGCGGGCAAATTCATCTGCCACTAATCCAAATTCCCGCCGGCGGTTTTCACTCTCGTGAGCTTCTGCGAGAGCCTGCTTATTCTGCTTTAGAAAAGCGTGCGGCGCCCGCCAATCTTGCTCCACCAAGGCGTGGCGAATAAAAAGTTCACGCGCTAAAGCCCGCGCTTCGGCGGTGCCTACTTGGGTAAGAGGCACTCTTCTATCGGCAATAATCGGCAATCCATACAGCATAATCTTGGCATGTACTTCTGCTGCTCCGCGCCGAGCTGACCAGTAAGGCTCGGAATATTGAGTCTTTAGAAGCGGGCCTGCTGCTCTCTCTATCCACTCGGGGCGTATTTGCGCTACCGTGCGAGCAAAAAGCCGCGAAGTTTCCACTAATTCGCTAGCCATCACCCATTCGGGATTGCGTTTATTTAGCCCAGAGCCGGGCCAGATTACAAAACGGCTTCCGCGCGGCCCTACATAGTTGCCATGGCGTTGATCCCAGTTGCCAATTTTGGAGAGCATACCGGTGAGTAAAGAGCGGTGAATAGCTTCTGCGGCGGGCACATCGGCGGAATTTCCGAATTTGCGCACTGCTGCCGCCACTGCGTAATTTTTTCCCGCTTCTGGGTGGGCGGTAATTTCTTTTTGCGCCTGCGCGGCAGAAGGAATCCGCAGGCGTTTCAAGTAAATACCGAGCGGTTTAGCTAATTGGCGTAGCTGATTCACCACGTCTTGCCACTCCCGAAAACGTAACCAATTCAGATATTCATCTTGGCAGAGCCGCCGAAACTGCGATCCAGAAAGTTCTTGCTGTTGAAAGCGCAGGTAACGCCATAAATTTAGATAGGCAAGAAAATCTGAACGCGGATCGATGAAACGGCTGTGTAGCTGATCGGCTTGGGTGGCGAATTCGACTGGGCGAAGTCGTACATCTTGTACGCTCATCGCGGCTACCAGCACGAGCACTTCGGCCGCGCAGCCGTTTTCTGCCGCTTCAAGCAGCATTCTCCCCAGTCGTGGATCGATAGGGAGGCGAGCGAGTTTTCGCCCCATTTTAGTTAACCGAGGAGTGCTGCGATTTAACTCTAGCGCGCCGATTTCTTCTAGAAGTTGTTTGCCGGCCTGTATCGCCTGCATATTAGGGGGATCAAGAAATGGGAAATCTGCTACTTCTCCTAGCTGGAGTGCTGCCATTTGCAGTATGACGGAGGCGAGTGAGGTGCGCTGAATCTCTGGTTCGGTAAATTGAGGGCGAGCTAGAAAATCGGCTTCGCTATAAAGACGAATCGCGATACCGCCGGCGAGCCGCCCACAGCGTCCAGCGCGCTGATCGGCTGCCGATCGGGAAACTGCTTCGATGGGGAGGCGCTGTACTTTTGTTTTAGCTGAATAGCGAGAAATTCGGGCAGTACCTGGGTCTATTACGTAGCGAATTCCGGGCACGGTAAGAGAAGTTTCTGCGATATTGGTGGCGAGCACGATGCGTCGGTGGGGATGGGCAGTGAAAATGCGGTGTTGCTCTGCCATAGAGAGCCGGGCATAGAGCGGCATAATCTCTACTGCGCCCGGCACCTTAGATTTTTCTCCCGGTGCGATGTAGCGATTTTGGAGGTGGTCGCGAAAAGCTTTTTCCGTATCGCGTATTTCTCCCTCTCCGGAAAGAAACACCAAAATATCTCCGGGGCCTTCCGCCATCAACTCTTCGGCTGCTTCCAGAATCCCCGTCACCTGATCGCGGGGTTGAAAGCGTGCTTCGGAATCTGTAGCTGTGTCTATAACAGCGTCTATAGCTGCGTCTGTAGTAGGGCGTTCCGCAGTGTCTGCTGTAGCTTCACTATCGAGGGGACGATAGCGGATTTCTATCGGATAGGTACGCCCACTCACTTCAATTACGGGCACTGCTGGCGTGGCGGCATTTTCAGGGGTGGTGTTTCCAGATATGGCGTTTCCGGGGGCGGCGTTTTGGGGGGCAAGGCCTCCGGAGTTAGCGTTTCTGGCTACGAATTTTCCAAAGTGCTGGGCGAAGCGCTGTGAATCGATAGTGGCAGAGGTGATTATCAGCTTCAAATCAGGGCGCTGGGGGAGAAGCTGCGCTAAATATCCGAGTAAAAAATCGATATTTAAGGAGCGCTCGTGGGCTTCGTCGATAATTATAGTGTCGTAGCGCAGAAGCTGTGGATCGTCGGGGATTTCCGCGAGGAGAATTCCGTCTGTCATCAATTTGATTAAAGTCTGCGGCGATACCTGCTCCGTGAAACGCACTTGATAGCCGACTATTCCACCTAGCTCCGTTTTTAGCTCGGCGCTAATTCTGCTGGCTACGGTGCGGGCGGCAATGCGGCGGGGCTGCGTATGGCCAATCAAGCCGTGGATACCGCGCCCTAGTTCTAGGCAAATTTTCGGTAACTGGGTAGTCTTTCCAGAGCCGGTGGCACCGGAGAGAATTACTACCTGATTCTCGGCGATAGCTTTCTTGATATCTGCCTGCCGAGCGGTAATCGGGAGTTCCGGCGGATAGGAGATTTCTGGCACGCTCGCTTCCCGCTGCTTGAGCTGCGCGGGAGTGAAACGAGAAAGCGGAGTGTGCACCTCTATATTCTTGCACAGCTGCCGAAGCTCAAGCGAATGCAAAAAATCCGGATGAGGACCTTCGTCCCTCTCATTTTATTTTCCTCGGGGAATGCAAAAACATTTGCAACACAATTTTTCCGAAAGGTGTGTCTGGTATAGAAATTGGCGCCGCTTTCGTCTTACTATCTATATCTAGTGGTAAAAAAAGACAGGAGGCACAATATGTTGGTTAATGAGGAGCTAAAGACCGACGCACAGGTAATCAAGCGGGATGGGCGAAAAGTAAAATTCGATCCGGCGAAGATCTATCGTGCTGTCTACCTGGCACTTAATAATAATGGGATAGATGATCACCCCTTTGCGATGGAGGCGGTGCGCCAGATTCTGCGTTCCCTTCCCGATGGTGATTTAGATATTGCCACTATTCAGACGGCTACGGAAAACTTCTTGATGAGCTCCAAGTATCCAGATGTAGCCCGTGCCTATATTGAGTACCGCCATGATCGCGATATTGCCCGTGAGCAGAATATGGACGTCACCTATTCAGTGGGGCGCCTCCTCAAGCGGGATAAGACAGTAGTAAATGAGAACGCCAATAAAGATTCCACTGTCTTTAATACGCAGCGAGATTTGACGGCCGGTTCGGTGGCAAAGGCCTATGCGCTCCGCTCCATGCTGCCGCGCGCCGTCGCCAATGCTCATATCAAAGGTGAAATCCACTATCACGATTTGGATTACCAGCCTTTCCAGCCGATGACTAACTGCTGCTTAATCGATATTAAAGGAATGCTGGAAAACGGCTTCCAGATTGGTAATGCGCGGGTGGAATCGCCGCGTTCGATTAACACAGCTACGGCGCAGATTGCGCAGATTATTGCGAATGTGGCTTCTTCGCAGTACGGCGGGTGCTCGGTAGATCGCGCAGATGAAATCCTCGCTCCTTATGCACAAATCAATTTCGAGAAGCATATGCGCGATGCTAAGGAGTGGGTGGAGCCGGAGCGGCAAGAAGAATACGCCTGGGCAAAGACGAAAAAAGATATCTATGACGCTATGCAGTCTCTCGAATACGAGATTAATACGCTTTATACCTCGAACGGGCAGACTCCTTTCGTCACCCTCGGATTCGGGTTGGGTACGGAGCGCCTAGAGCGGGAGATTCAAAAAGCAATTTTGCAGGTACGCATTAAAGGAATTGGGCGCGATTGCCACACCGCTATTTTCCCGAAGTTGGTATTTGGCTTGCGGCGCGGTGTGAATCTCGATCCACAAGATCCGAATTACGATATTAAACAGCTGGCTTTGGAATGCTCGGCGAAGCGTATGTATCCGGATGTGCTTTCCTATAAGCGAATTACTGAGCTGGAAGGCGATTATAAGGCGCCGATGGGTTGCCGTTCGTTTTTACCGAAATGGGTAGATCCGCAGACGGGAGAGGCGGTAAACGCTGGGCGCAACAATCTTGGTGTAGTTACTTTGAATGTGCCGCGTATTGCGATTGAAGCGCATGGAGAAAAGGATCGCTTCTGGAGAATCTTCTCGGAGCGTATGGAAATAATGAAAGAAGCTCTTTTCTACCGGATAAAGCGCTGCGAAGAGGCTTCTACCGAAAATGCTCCTATTCTCTACAAGTATGGAGCTTTTGGAAAACGAGTGGCCGAAAACGATACAGATGTTTCGCAATTTTTCCGTAACTATCGCTCGACTATTTCCATCGGCTATATCGGACTCTACGAGGCAGCCACCTGTTTCTATGGCCCGAACTGGGAGAATAATCCGGAAGCGAAAGAGTTTACCCTCGAGATTATGCAGAAGCTCAATGACTATGCGACTGCTTGGAAGCAGGAAGCTCCTTACTGGTTCTCGATTTATTCCACGCCTTCGGAGTCGTTAACCGACCGTTTCTGCCGTCTGGATCAGGCAAAATTTGGAATGATTCCGCACGTCACGGATAAAGATTACTACACAAATTCTTTCCATTACGATGTGCGCAAGAAAATTACGCCTTTTGAAAAGATTGATTTCGAAGCGCCCTATGCGGCTTATACCAAAGGTGGATTCATCCATTACTGCGAGTATCCAAAACTTACTCATAACTTGCAGGCCTTGGAGGCAGTCTGGGATTATGCTTACGATAAAGTAGCTTATCTCGGCACCAATACTCCTATTGACCACTGCTACGAATGCGGTTTTGACGGCGAATTCGCCACTACCGCAGAAGGTTTTGCGTGCCCCGATTGCGGTAATTCCGATCCAGCCACTTGTGATGTGGTGAAGCGTACGTGCGGATATCTAGGTAATCCGCAGAAACGCCCCATGGTGCATGGTCGGCATGTGGAGATATCTAATCGCGTAAAGCATATGGACGGCCCTACCAGGTAAAATGCCTATAAAAGATGAACACGGAATTCGGCAGCCAGCGGCGAAAGAATGGTGCGGAGAAGCGCTTTTCTGCGGAAATATAGCGGACTACAAACCCTTTAATTTCGTAGACGGCGAAGGCGTGCGCTGTTCTCTCTACGTATCTGGCTGCCCTTTCCGCTGCCCTGGTTGCTATAACCAGGCTGCGCAGAGTTTTCGTTATGGTTCTCCCTACACTGCGGAATTGCAAGAAAAAATTTTGCAAGATATTGCGCAGCCCTATGTGGCGGGGCTGTCTTTATTGGGCGGGGAGCCGCTGCTAGCTACCCCGATTTTACTTCCGCTATTGCGGGATTTTCGAGCTCGCTTTGGAAATACAAAAAACGTCTGGGTGTGGTCTGGATACACCTATGAGCAGCTCTTGGAGGAAGATAGCGCCAAAGTAGAGCTATTAGATCTCTGTGATGTGTTGGTAGACGGGCCTTTTGTGAAATCTCTTTATCATCACGATTTAGCTTTCCGCGGTTCTCGCAATCAACGGCTGATAGATTTGCCTGCTTCGCGGGCGGCGGGGCAGGTAATATTGTGGGAATCTGCGCAGCGTGATTCAGAAGGCACAGTGCCTTTCCTTAAACCCGCCGCTCCCCGCTCCTAGTTATACTGGCGGAGTATCGAGAATAAAAGTCCTATGCGGAGAGAACTTTAGAATTAGATGAAAATTATTCTGCGCTTTTTCCTATTGCTTTTTGCGCTACTGCTCGGAGGAATAGCTTTATTGAGCGTGCGGCTTGATTTATTTCCGCCGCTGGCGCCCTATCTGTTGCAAGAGCCTTTTGCACAAATAATTGCTTTGCGCGGGGTATTGGCGGTAGGAATTTTTGGGTGCGGCCTGCTCTGCGCCATTTTTTCCTTGATTCGCCGGCGGAGAAAAGGGCGCGGAAAAATTGCGGCCTGCTTAGCCTTGCTTTTACTTTTAGCGGCCTTGGGGCATGGAGCTACGATATTTCAGCGCGGAGTACATAATCTCGATAAGCTGCCGCAAGGGGTGCCTGGATCTATAAATGTGCTCACTTACAATACCCAAGGTGGAGCCACTGATATGGCCGATATAGCGGAAATAGTTAAAGCAGAGCAAGTGGATATTGTGGTGCTCCCCGAGACCTCTGCACCACGCGGGAAAAAACTCGTAGAGATGCTGGATCGAGCGGGATATACCTATCAGTATTTCGATACGCACACCTCGCGTTTTCAACCGGAGTTTTCTTCCACTATTTTGTTGATTTCTGACCGCCTTGGCGAATATGAGCTCGATACTTCCTCTTCGTATGTAGAGGGAGAAATATCTTTTATAAAAACTCGCCCCGTGCTCGACCCAGTGGCGAGTACCGCTTGGGAGCGGGCGCGCCCCAATATAATCGCTACCCACCCAATTGCTCCGATGCCCGAACGGCAAGGACGGTGGAAAAAAGAGATAACGACGGTATATGAAAATTGCCGGGAAAACACTAATTTCATTATGGCCGGAGATTTTAATTCTACTTTCGACCATCAGGCTGCACTGGGAGCGAAGTGTAAGGACGCGGCAAAAGAAGCGGGGAGTGGTGCTTTAGGAACTTGGCCTTCAGATATATATCCACTATTTGCCTCACCTATCGATCGGATAGTGCACGGTGGAAAATATTACCGCGGAAAATCGGCGCGTCTTGTCCAAGTAGGTGGTTCTGACCACCGCGGATTGTTGGTGCAACTGCGGTGGAAAGATTCGGAAAAGTAAGGAGTGCTTTGCCCGCCGGAGCTGAAAATATTTTTCTATTTTTCTACGCTAGAATAAAAGAGAGGAAAAGAGGTGTAAATAAATGGGCTTAGTGAGTGTAGCAGTAGTGGCCGGCACCAGTTATGTATTAGGCGCGAAAGCAGGTCGGGAGCGCTACGAAGAAATAAAAGCTAAAGCGGAAGAAGTTTGGGAATCGGAGGCTTTGGTAGAAGGGCGCGCGCGAGCAAAAATTGCGGCGAAAGAGGCTGCCAAGCAAGCTGCTTTATTTGCGGCTGCGAAGACGAAAGATGCCGCCGTTGCCTCTGCCTTATATTTGAAAGATGCTACCGTGGAAGCGATTAAAGGGCGCAAGGATTCCGCTCCGCAAATTATTGACAATCCAGAGCCGCCCCGCAAAATATCTGGCGGAAAATAGGTTTTTTAGTTATCTTCTTCGTCGGTGAATACAGTCGATTCGTAGCGATAGAGATCGCCGCGGTAGATATGCTGCCCCCACTCTACTACGTTCCCTTTGCTGTCGTAGGCAGTGCGATCAATAGTGAGTATCGGATCGCGCGTGGTAATTTTCAGCAATCTGGCTGGGCGATGCCGGGGATGTTCGGCACCAACCGTCTGCTTAGTAGAGCTAATTTTTGCTCCGGCGGCGTAGAGCAGTTCATAGAGTCCGTGCTCTTCGAGTTCGCTTACTTCGGGAGCAAAGCGTGCCGGCAGGAGATTAAAAAGAATCGCGATAGGAGTACCGTCTTTGAAGCGGAGTCTTTCTAAAGCGAGGATAGAGCTTCCTTCCGGGCATTCAAGCAGTTCCGCCGCGCGTTTATCTGCACTTTGCAGCTCATATCGCAGTATCTGCGTATGAGATACTCCGCCGCGCCGGCGAATATCGGCGTAGAGAGAGCTTAACGGGGCAGTGCGGTAGCGGGAACGAGGGGCTACTACCGTGCCTACGCCGCGTTGGCGCAACAGTAAACCTTTATCCACTAAGGTCTTTAAGGCTTGCCGCGCCGTTGGGCGGGATACCTGGAGGCGCTCTGCGAGCGACACTTCATTTTCGAGAAGCGTCCCTGGCAGCAAATCTCCATTGAGAATTTTTCTTTGAATAGGCTCTGAGATTTGTTTATGCAGAGCTTTACGGATATTTCGGTTAAGAGTGATATCTGGTTTCCAGACGTCCAAAGCGTTTCTCCTTGCGCAATTTTTTTATTTTCTCTATTTTAGCGCAAAGCAGCGTCTACTACTTCTTTCGCCTCTGCCTGTACTTGTGCTAAATGTTCTTCTCCACGGAAAGATTCGGCATAAATCTTATACACATCTTCGGTGCCAGACGGGCGGGCAGCGAACCAAGCATTCTCGGTACACACTTTCAATCCTCCGATGGGTGCCCCATTGCCGGGGGCTGCCACCAAGCGATCCGTAATTGTTTCACCAGCTAGTGTGGTAGCTTTTACATCTGCGGGGGAGAGCTGCGCGAGTTTTGCTTTCTGCTCTTTTGTAGCAGGAGCATCGATACGAGCATAGGCAGAAGCTCCGTACTTAGCCACCAACTCTTTATGGAGCAGTGAAGGGCTCTTACCTGTGACTGCCAGAATTTCTGAAGCGAGCAGATCCATAATGAGCCCGTCTTTATCGGTGCTCCAGACGGTTCCGTCTTTACGTAAGAAAGAAGCCCCGGCAGATTCTTCTCCGCCAAAACCAGCCGTACCGGCCAGTAGCCCAGGCACAAACCACTTAAAGCCCACCGGTACTTCTACGAGTTTCTTCCCCATGCCGGCCACTACTCGGTCGATAAGAGAAGAAGATACTAGCGTCTTACCCACCGCATCAGTCTGCCAGTGGGGACGGTGGCTGTAGAGATAGTTAATCGCGACTGCTAAGTAATGATTCGGATTCATCAATCCAGCATCGGGAGTGACTATGCCGTGCCGATCGGAATCGGCGTCGTTTCCAGTGGCAATATCGTAAGGCACTTCCCCTTGGGCATTTGGGTGCATCCGTTCTAGTAATCCCGCCATTGCATACGGGGAGGAGCAATCCATGCGAATTTTTTCATCCCAATCCAGAGTCATGAAATACCAGGTGGGATCGACTTCTGGATTAACTACCGTTAAATCTAGTTGATAGCGCTCTCCGATAGCTCCCCAGTATTCGGCGGAAGCTCCACCCATCGGGTCTGCTCCGATGCGCACTCCGGCAGATTTAATTGCCGCGAAATCTATTACCTGCGCGAGATTTTCTACATAGGCGGAAAGGAAATCGTACTTTTGAGTAGTATCTGCTGCCAGTGCTGTTGCATAAGGAATTCGCTTTACTTTCTTCCATCCGCTTTGCAAAATTTCATTGGCGCGTGCGGCAATCACTTTAGTGGCGTCGGTATCTGCTGGCCCACCGTGTGGAGGATTGTATTTGAAACCACCATCGCGCGGTGGGTTGTGCGAAGGAGTAATCACTATGCCATCAGCGAGCCCGGCACCGGTAGTGCGTACACCTGCCGGAGTTCCCGCTCCGTTTGCCAGCAAAATAGCTAAAGAGACGGCCGGGGTGGGTGTCCAAGAATTACGAGCATCGATTCGCACTTCGATATTGTTCGCTGCCAGTACCTCTAAAGCGGTACGTTCGGCCGGAGCAGAGAGGGCGTGCGTATCACGCCCGATAAAGAGCGGCCCATCAAAGCCCTGCGCTTGGCGATATTCTACGATTGCCTGCGTAGTCGCTACGATATGGGCTTCGTTAAAAGCGCCGTCAAAAGCGCTTCCGCGATGTCCGGAGGTGCCGAATACTACTTTTTGATTAGGATTATCTGGATCCGGCTCTATATCGTAATAAGCCGCTTGAAGAGCATCTACATCTATTAAATCTTCCGGAAGCGCCCGGGTGCCTGCACGTGTACTCATACTTTTATTCTTACAGGAAAAAAAGCGAATTTCCGAATTTGGGCAATTTTGAGTGATTTTGGACAGTTTTAGATAATTTTACACAATTTTTAACAATCGGCACGATTTGTCTTTTCGATAGGAACTCGCCCTGTAGATAAGATCTTGAATTTTAGATGAGATCTTTCCGATTGCAGAGATAGAGCCCGAGCCAGCCCAATGGCACCCGCCCCCAGAAAGTGAGTAGACGGTAGAGCACTGCGGTGGAAAAAGCAATTGAAGAAGGAATACCGGCTAGCACTAATCCGCCAGTGAGAGCAGCTTCTACGGGGCCGATACCGCCCGGAGAAGGTACTGCGGAGCCTACGGAATTAGATACTAAATAGGTGACGGTAAGCGTGGCAAGCGGAAGTTGGTAGCCAAATGAATAGAGGGAGAAGCCGAAACAAGCTACGAATCCCGCCGTGAGAATAATTGCGCCGCAGAAACCGATTAGAAGCCGCTGTGGGTGAGTCCCTAGCCAGACTAGCCGCGGCCAAATCTGGGAAAATACCGGGCGGATTTTGGCAAGTAACCAATTTCGAAGTTGCGGAATAATCAGGAGCAACCCGAGTAGCAATAGGAAAATTCCGATTCCCGTCACTATAGAGGCGGAAGGCAGCGAGAGGGTGCCTAATTCTCCCAAGCTGAGGGAGAGTATGAGCAAGAGGAGTACAGTGGTGAGAAACTGGGAGATTTGTACCATCGTGACGGTAGCTAAGGCGGGAGCAGTCTGGATACCTTTTTTCTGTAAGAACCGGAGATTTAAGGCGGCTGGCCCGACTCCCGCCGGAGCTACGAGAGTGACCACCGAAGCTCCTACCTGCACCAGTATTGAATCGCGTAGCTGCAATTTTTCTTGCGTATAGGCGTTTAGAATTATTCCCGAGCCGATATAGGTAAATAGCCCTGCAATAAAAGCGAAAATCATCCAAATCGGATCGGCTGAAAGTACCGCCGCTGATACTTCCGGAAAGTTAATAGATCCGAGCAGCACATAGATAGCTACGACGCCGATTATTACCATTACCACTGTTTTTACAGAGAAACGCCGCAGAGTAATAGCTGGCATAGGAGAAGCAGAAGGTATCTGCTCGGTAAGAGCACTGCGGAGATCCTCGAGATCTTTTTTGGAGAAGTGCGCGCGCGTCTGCTCGGGAAGTGCCGAATACTGTAAAAAGGGAGCTAAAGAGAGAATCTGTGCTTCGGAAAGCGAGCGTTTAATAGAAGCGAGAGTGCGCTCCGTGCCGAGCAGAGCTGCCCACATACTCGCTAACTGTGCCATATCTAGGAGACGGGAATATTCGGGAGCCGCAATCCGCCCACTATACCAATCTCGCAGCTGGAGGCGGCCATTTGCACTAAGAGAAATTGTGGCGGTGTGGATATTTCCGTGCGAGAGGCCTTGGCGATGTGCAGTTAGCAAATCTTGCCAGAGTCCATCTAGCTGGGTATCGCTGATAGTAGAAGCATCCAACAAAGAAAGGCGAGTTTCGTCTTCTATCTCTACCGCAATAGCGATGGAGAGCAAAGAGCTACCTAGTGCTTTAAATTGGGGAGGAATTATTCCCAGCCGTTCCGTCTGCAACATCATCAAACACATATGCTCTGCCGCATTTTCCAAACTCTGAGGGCTACGGCGGAAAGGAATTTTTAAAGCAATTCTTTGCCAAAGACTCTCTAAGATATTGAGGATGCGTCGATCTTCATCCAGCACTAGCAGGTGATATTTTTTCCCTTGGCTATCTTCTGCTAAATAGTTGCGCGAAATAATTGCGGAAGAAGTGATGGGGAAACGCTGACGGGCGTTTATGCGCAGCATCTCTGCGGTAGGGGCGGTACTTTCTGTGGTTGAGGAAAGTGGCGCAGTGGTGGATACCAGTGTGGTGGATTCATTAACCGCGGTAGCCGCCGTTTCTCTAAAATTCTCTGATTCTTCGGAATCAGCGCGGCGTCTCACCATTTTCTGCAAGGAATCTAAGGTGAGAGAATCAGTAAATCCAAAAGGCGCATCGCTGGTAATGAGGTGGCGCTGTATTTGTTCGGTATTTGCAATATCGTCTAGCCGGATGAGTTGTACTACGTCGATATCGGCTTTGCGTACGAGTTTTACGAGGTCTTCTCCCATAGCTCTTTTCGGAGCGCGCCCCATAATCCACCGAGCCAGCATTCCCATACAGATGCCGAGCAGGGTGGTGATAATTGCTCCGGTAATGAGCTGTTCACCTTTCAATACTGAAAGTACCAGCACTATTGCGAGTATCCACCAACAAATTTTTGCGAGCCGGGAATCTTCAATAGTGTTCGTCACCGTGAAAAGAGCAGATACCAGAGCTACGTAGGGTATTAAAGATATGAACGACTGCACTTCTAAGGTGGAAATAAATTCATCAGTAAATTGCGAATAGGGCCACCAGTATTCAGCGATAAAAGAAATTAAGTAGGAAGCTCCCACCGCCAGCAAACAAGCCCCTAAGGCAGTGAATAAAAGGCGCCAGCGCCGGCGGAAAATAATGTAGCCAAAAATTATGAGCGGCAATATAAAAGAAACTAGCCCGGCGAAGAAGTTAATCGGAATATAGAGGAGAGTGGCGATGGCCGAGTGGCTATCTGCGCTGGCAGCGGGAAGAGAGATAGTGATCGCGGGAGCGTAGGCAGAGTAAAGTGCGGCAAAGAGCATAGCGATAAGGGCGACGATGGCGCCCACTAAATCACTGGGGTGGCGTACCCAGCGTTGGGCGATATCTATTAGTACTACTTCGCGCTGTGATGCGGATAGTAGCTCCTGCGTTTCCCGATAGTGCACAATATCATCGTACTAGGTGAGAGAAGCAAAATCTAAAAGGCGGCTATTTTTATCAGGGGAAAATAGGGGAGAAAGAAGGGATAAGTAGGGGGAGAGAATCCACGCGGGAAGAAATAAATGCCGTGGTCACTCTAATATGGGCGAATAGGGGAACGTAAGCGGAGCGAATTTAAGACGACGATTACGGAGGAAGAAGCCATCGCGGCGGCGGCGAGTCCAGGCATAATAATTCCGCCGGCGGCGAGCGGAATAGCGAGTAGATTGTAGCCGAAAGCCCAGAAAAGATTTTCTTTTATAATTCGCAAAGTGCGGCGAGAGATAGCAATCGCTTGGGGCACGGCGCTTACTTTAGAATTCACTATCGTAATATCGGCTGCTGCTTTAGCTACGTCGGTGCCCGAACCCATAGCGATGGAAAGATCAGCAGCGGCTAAAGCCGCGGCGTCATTTATACCATCACCTATCATGGCTACTTTTTCACCCTTGGCTTGCAGATCTTGCAATAGTTGTAATTTCGCAGCGGGAAGCATTCCCCCGTGCGCCTTAATTCCTAGTTCGGCCCCGATAGTTTGCACCGCAGCAGGTGAATCTCCACTGGCGAGAAGTACCTGCATTCCTTGCTTCTTTAGAGCAGAGATAGCAGTAAAGGCAGATTTTCGCAGGGTATCTCGCACTTCGATGATTCCTAGAATTTCACTGCCGTGCGCAATAGCTACTGCTACGCTGCCGCGCTCTTGTAAATCCGTGGCTAGCGCGCGGGCATCAGCTATATCGACTCCCTGCGTTTCTAACCACGCTAAAGTGCCAGCGCAGGCGAAACTAGATTTGTCTGTGCTATCGGCGCTAACTTGCCCGGAAATTCCTTTCCCAGGTATTGCTTGAAAATTTGTAATCGGCAGCGGGCGAATGTCTTTGCTTTGCGCAAATTCTTTAATAGCTCCGGCAATGGGGTGCTCGGAATGCATTTCGAGCCCGGCGGCTAAAGCTAGAAGATAGCTTTCCTCTGGTTTTTCCCCTAGGGGAAGCACTCCTGCTACAGCCATCTTTCCAGTAGTGAGAGTGCCTGTTTTATCGAAAATTATCGTATCTATCCGGTGGGCATTTTCTAAAATATCCGCCCCTTTAATAAGAATTCCCGCGCGCGCCGCATTCCCCGAACCAACGAGGAGGGCAGTCGGGGTAGCAAGACCAAGTGCACATGGGCAGGCCACTACCAGTACCGCAATAGCCGAGCTTAGTGCGGCCCCCACCGGATCTTGTAGTACGAAAAGGCGTAGCAGCAGAGTACAAAGCGAAAGTATCAGCACGGCAGGCACGAATACGGCAGATATTTTATCTGCTAATCTTTGCACTCCGGATTTTCCAGTTTGTGCTTCTGCCAGCAGTTTCCCCATTTGCGCCAAAACAGTATCGGCTCCTACTCTTTCGGCGCGCACGAGCAGTGAACCGTAAGTATTGAGGCTCGCTCCCGTCACTTCTGCTCCGGGAGCTACTTCGAGGGGTAGTGATTCGCCGGTGAGGAGGGAGGTATCTACGGCCGAATTTCCTTCTACCACTACACCGTCAGTCGCTATTTTTTCTCCGGGGCGGGTGCGGAATAAATCTCCACATTTTAGCTGGGTAATTGGCACAACCTTATTTACTGCTTGGCCATTGGCGCGGCGCACAATAAATACGTGCTGTACCCCTAAATCTAATAGTTCTTGGAGAGCGTCTCCTGCGCTGCGCCGCGATTTTGCCTCTAGCCACCTGCCAAAGAGCAGAAAAGTGACTATCATAGCGGCTGATTCAAAATAAATATGGGAAGTGCCGGCAGCTGCTAAAGAATGAATACCGCGCATATGCATTTGATATCCGCTGTGCCCGGCTTCCCCTCCGCAAAGAGCCCAAAATGACCAGCCAAAAGATACCAAGACGCCCAGTGAAACTAGCGTATCCATGGTAGAGGAACCGTAACGGGCGGCTCGAAAAGCTGCTCGATGGAAAGGCAGAGCGCACCAGAATACTATCGGCAGTGAGAGCAGCGCTACCACCCACTGCCAAGCGGGGAACTGCAGAAAAGGCAGCATAGAGATAGCCACGACGGGAATGCTGAGCCCGAGCGATATCTGAAAACGCCGCTGCAGCCCAGCTACTTTTTCGGCATTCGCTTTCTTCGCTGCGGCTGCGGCTTCCTCTCCGGAAACTTGCCGTACGAGGTGTTTTTCTCCGGTTTCGTCGATATAGGTTTGGGTAAGCAGCCGGGCTCCGTATCCGGCCTTCTCCACGGTGTGGATAATATCCTGAGCATCTAATGATTTTCCGGCAGCGGTGATTTCGAGATGGGCTCTTTCCGTAGCTAGATTCACCACTGCTTGTACGCCGGGAAGTTTATTTAATTTTTTCTCTACGCGCGCCACGCACGAAGCGCAGGTCATTCCCGAAATAGCAAGATCCATTTCGCGGCCGTAACCGGCAGAATTGGTAGAAGAATTCATAAGACTATCCCTTAAATTCCTTTAAATGCAGGAAATAAATGCGGTAAATAAATGAAGTAAATTTTAAATGCGCGTGGTTAGCGAATAATATCTTCTATTTGGTAATCGCCGGCTTCCGCTATTGCCGCTCGGATGTCGGCGTCACTAAGTTCTGCCGCACTCTGAAAAGTGACGCGACTAGTGGCTTCGGGGTGCAAATCGATTTTTATATCACTTACGCCCGGTAACTCGGCTAGTTCCTCTTCTACATGCGCTGCGCAGTGCCCACAGGTCATTCCAGAAATTTTTATTTTAATCATGGTAATTTCTCCGCTCATTATTTTTTAGTTAAAGTTTGCGTGCAGTAGTTTGCATACAAAAGTTTGCATACAATTTTTCGATGTGGTAGTTTTCCGATTCTTGTAGCTGTGATCCTACAGTTTTCAATTCTACTGACTCATCCTTAGTTGGGCTCCCCTTAGCGGTGAGCCTGCGCCTCCAGTCTAGGTAGCTCATGCAGCCAGAGCAAGAGGAAGGCAATCACTTATTTTCGGTAGAATCAGCTGATGGGGTGGTTTTTCGCCGTTCCCAGAGCCGTTTGCCAATCCAGATAAATGCAGCTAGAAGCAGAGCTCCGAGCACTAGTTTGGAGAATATCCCTACGTAGTCTTCCACAATATGCCAATTTTCGCCTAGAGCGTATCCGGCGCCGATGAGTACGGTATTCCAAATTGCACTGCCGGCTGCGGTAAAGAGCAGAAAGAGCGGGAAATTCATGCCGATGACGCCGGCGGGGAGAGATATTAGGGAGCGAAATATGGGAATCATGCGCCCGAAGAAGACGACGGCTTGGCTGTGCCTATCGAAAAATTGCTCCGTCTTATCGATATCGGAAACCTTAAAAAGCGGTATTTTCCCCATGTAGTGGCGGGTGCGCTCGCGGCCGAAAGCATAGGCGAGTAAGTAGAGAGCGATAGCTCCCGTCACACTTCCGGCGGTTGCCCAGATGATGGCAGAGATAAGGCCGAATTTAGTACCGAGAGAAGCGGTGAAGCCGGCGAGCGGTAAAATAATTTCCGAAGGTAAGGGCGGGAAAAGATTTTCTAAAGCGATTAAGAAAGCTACGCCGATACCGCCGAGCGATTCCATTATATTTACTGCCCAGGCAGCTATCCCATCGGGATTTATAGGTGCAGCCAAGAAAATTGGCAAGGCCAGAAAATTATTTATCATCTGCAATTCCGTGTTTAGGTATTTCTCTAGTTTCGTAGTTATTCTGCTAGTTCCGGAAGAAAATCTACTAATCTGCTGGCCAGCCCAGTATAGGTAGCGGGGGAAAGCTCCAGTAGTCTTTGCTCTGCCGCCGCGGGTAAATCAAGATTTTTTATAAAATCACGCATATCGCTAGCGGTTACTTTATGCCCGCGCGTGAGCTCTTTTAGCTGCTCATAAGGATTCTGCATACCGGGAGTGCCCGCGGCGGCAGCGATACGCATAGTCTGCTGTATCGGCTCGGCCAGTACTTCCCAAGCATGTTCCAAATCTTCGGTGAGCCGCGTTAAATTCACTTCCAGCCCCGCCACTCCGCGCTGTAAATTTTCAATCGCCAGCAGGGAATGCCCGAAAGCGACCCCCATATTGCGCAAGGTAGTGGAATCGGTGAGGTCACGTTGCCAGCGAGAAGTTACGAGAGTAGCGGAAAGAGAATCGAAAAGAGCGCAAGAAATTTCCATATTTGCTTCGGCGTTTTCAAAACGAATGGGGTTCACCTTATGCGGCATAGTGGAAGATCCGGTAGATCCTTGCGCCGAAAGTTTTTGCCGAAAATATCCCAGCGAGATATAGAGCCAGAAATCAGTGGCGAGATTGTGGCAAATACGGTTGAAGTGAGTGAGGATGGCAAAAATTTCGCTTAGCCAATCGTGTGATTCAATCTGCGTAGTGAGCGGATTCCAAGTCAAACCGAGTTCTGTTACGAAATCGCTGGAAAGAGCTAACCAATCGGCCTGCGGAAGGGCGATACTGTGGGCACCGTAAGTGCCGGTGGCGCCGTTAAATTTTCCGAGATATTCCACCTGTGCTAGCCGTTGTAGCTGGCGTTGCAGCCGATAGGCGAATACGGCGATTTCTTTCCCAATCGTGCTCGGGCTTGCCGTCTGCCCGTGGGTGCGAGCCAGAAGCGGGCAATCTCGCTCTGTAATCGCCAATTCGCGCAGCTGTGCATAAAACTTCTGTGCCGCCGGTAGCCACACTTCTTTTAAGGCTGCCTTCATCATCAGTGCATAAGCGAGATTATTTATGTCTTCCGAAGTGCACAGGATATGTACTAATTCTCCCAACTGGGGCAGAGAGCTGGCAGGGGGGAGGGATTCATTCTGCGTGAGCCGTCGTTTCAAATAGTACTCTACGGCTTTTACATCGTGGCGAGTTTCTGCTTCGATAGTTTTTAACTCGGCTATATCACTGGCTCCAAAATTTTCAGCTATTTCGCGCAGGTATTCACAATCTGCCGCTGTTAAAGGCGATAAATCTGGGATTATGCGGCGGTCAGTTAGGAATATAAGCCACTCTACTTCTACTTTTACGCGCGCGCGATTGAGGGCAGCTTCGGAAAAGTAGTTCGTAAGAGGGGCGGTAGCTTGCCGGTAGCGCCCATCTAATGGGTTGAGCGAAATCAACGGGGTAATTTTGGCAAAATCCTGCATAGTGCCATTCTTTCATGGAAGGCGAAAAGCGGCCACTAGGAATGCGAAGAAAAACGGATGCGTTGTATGTCTACGCTAAATATATCTCTGCGCTATATCGATTACTGCTGCTCCGTATCCGCCTCCGAAAATTGCGGCATGCACGATGAGCATATGTAACTGATGTAGCCCGATTCGTTCCTCCCAGCCGGATGCGAGAGGAGAAACTTCTTCGTAGCCAGCGTAGATATCGGGAATGAAATCTGCTCCGAATACTCCTAGCTGCGCTAAATCAGATTCGCTGTGCCCGCCGTGGCTGGCAGGGTCAATTAAAATTCCGGCGACGCTTTCTGCATCGGCGTGAGGGGGTGAAGAGGTGAAGGATTGTGCAGTTTGGGTAGTTTGGGTAGACGCCGGCACGGATTTCATACTCGGCAGCGGTGCCGGCAAGGTAGGAGGAATCCCCCAGAGGAGATTGCCACTCCAGAGATCGCCGTGCAGTAAAGCCGCATCGCTTTTCACTAGTTGTGGCTGGGGAGAATCAAATGCTCCGTCACGCAGTTTTTCTGCTAATTTTTCTATAAGTTTTCCGCTTCGAATATCAATCGATCCATTCTCCAATGCAGCAGGTAGATAGGGAAGTAAACGGTCAGCTCCATAGAATTCTCCGAAGCTACGCCTGGGGCCAGCTGCGGAAATAAGCGGTAAAGAGGTAGCTCCCATAAAGCCAGATTTTGCAGAAAAACCGCTGGGCGCTTGCCCAAATAGACGGTTAGTGCCGGGAGTTGGTAAATAAGCGTGCGTATAGGCCAAAGCGCGGCCAAAAGCGCGCGCTGCGGTGCGGGTAGGAGGGCGGCGTGTAATAAAAGCAGTGGTGAGATAAGTAATACTTTTTTCGATTACCGGCGCGCACCAAGCTCCGCCAGCTTCCTGTGCAGCTTGTAAATCTGCTAAACCAGCTAACTCAAAAGCTATAGCCGGCGCGCTGGCCGTCTTTTTATACACTTTCATAATTCGCTTCCGGAAATTCTCGCTAGTAAAAGTGGGGTTAATTCANGGAAAGAGAATCGAAAAGAGCGCAAGAAATTTCCATATTTGCTTCGGCGTTTTCAAAACGAATGGGGTTCACCTTATGCGGCATAGTGGAAGATCCGGTAGATCCTTGCGCCGAAAGTTTTTGCCGAAAATATCCCAGCGAGATATAGAGCCAGAAATCAGTGGCGAGATTGTGGCAAATACGGTTGAAGTGAGTGAGGATGGCAAAAATTTCGCTTAGCCAATCGTGTGATTCAATCTGCGTAGTGAGCGGATTCCAAGTCAAACCGAGTTCTGTTACGAAATCGCTGGAAAGAGCTAACCAATCGGCCTGCGGAAGGGCGATACTGTGGGCACCGTAAGTGCCGGTGGCGCCGTTAAATTTTCCGAGATATTCCACCTGTGCTAGCCGTTGTAGCTGGCGTTGCAGCCGATAGGCGAATACGGCGATTTCTTTCCCAATCGTGCTCGGGCTTGCCGTCTGCCCGTGGGTGCGAGCCAGAAGCGGGCAATCTCGCTCTGTAATCGCCAATTCGCGCAGCTGTGCATAAAACTTCTGTGCCGCCGGTAGCCACACTTCTTTTAAGGCTGCCTTCATCATCAGTGCATAAGCGAGATTATTTATGTCTTCCGAAGTGCACAGGATATGTACTAATTCTCCCAACTGGGGCAGAGAGCTGGCAGGGGGGAGGGATTCATTCTGCGTGAGCCGTCGTTTCAAATAGTACTCTACGGCTTTTACATCGTGGCGAGTTTCTGCTTCGATAGTTTTTAACTCGGCTATATCACTGGCTCCAAAATTTTCAGCTATTTCGCGCAGGTATTCACAATCTGCCGCTGTTAAAGGCGATAAATCTGGGATTATGCGGCGGTCAGTTAGGAATATAAGCCACTCTACTTCTACTTTTACGCGCGCGCGATTGAGGGCAGCTTCGGAAAAGTAGTTCGTAAGAGGGGCGGTAGCTTGCCGGTAGCGCCCATCTAATGGGTTGAGCGAAATCAACGGGGTAATTTTGGCAAAATCCTGCATAGTGCCATTCTTTCATGGAAGGCGAAAAGCGGCCACTAGGAATGCGAAGAAAAACGGATGCGTTGTATGTCTACGCTAAATATATCTCTGCGCTATATCGATTACTGCTGCTCCGTATCCGCCTCCGAAAATTGCGGCATGCACGATGAGCATATGTAACTGATGTAGCCCGATTCGTTCCTCCCAGCCGGATGCGAGAGGAGAAACTTCTTCGTAGCCAGCGTAGATATCGGGAATGAAATCTGCTCCGAATACTCCTAGCTGCGCTAAATCAGATTCGCTGTGCCCGCCGTGGCTGGCAGGGTCAATTAAAATTCCGGCGACGCTTTCTGCATCGGCGTGAGGGGGTGAAGAGGTGAAGGATTGTGCAGTTTGGGTAGTTTGGGTAGACGCCGGCACGGATTTCATACTCGGCAGCGGTGCCGGCAAGGTAGGAGGAATCCCCCAGAGGAGATTGCCACTCCAGAGATCGCCGTGCAGTAAAGCCGCATCGCTTTTCACTAGTTGTGGCTGGGGAGAATCAAATGCTCCGTCACGCAGTTTTTCTGCTAATTTTTCTATAAGTTTTCCGCTTCGAATATCAATCGATCCATTCTCCAATGCAGCAGGTAGATAGGGAAGTAAACGGTCAGCTCCATAGAATTCTCCGAAGCTACGCCTGGGGCCAGCTGCGGAAATAAGCGGTAAAGAGGTAGCTCCCATAAAGCCAGATTTTGCAGAAAAACCGCTGGGCGCTTGCCCAAATAGACGGTTAGTGCCGGGAGTTGGTAAATAAGCGTGCGTATAGGCCAAAGCGCGGCCAAAAGCGCGCGCTGCGGTGCGGGTAGGAGGGCGGCGTGTAATAAAAGCAGTGGTGAGATAAGTAATACTTTTTTCGATTACCGGCGCGCACCAAGCTCCGCCAGCTTCCTGTGCAGCTTGTAAATCTGCTAAACCAGCTAACTCAAAAGCTATAGCCGGCGCGCTGGCCGTCTTTTTATACACTTTCATAATTCGCTTCCGGAAATTCTCGCTAGTAAAAGTGGGGTTAATTCACAGGAATACTCTCGCGGCTAATAGTGAAATTTTTCCCAGAAGAGGTATTCCAGCACTTTACTCCGGTTTCTGCCACGCTGCAGGCGAAGTTTTCATAATTCACTGCCGTGCCGTAATTCTGTATCTGCGCGGAGGGAATCTGCACGGAGCAGGAAGTTTTTACAGCGCCATTCGCTTCTAAAGTCACCGTAACTGGTTTATCGGCGCAGCCAGCCGGGCTGGGGAAAGAATATTCATAAATAGTGCAAGCTACCGACCCAGCTAATTCGCAGTTGATGTTTTGGGTCGGGGTGGAAAATGCATCTGCTTTTATTGCCCCCTCCGGCACCGAAAAATCGGCAGTTTGTTCCGGTGTTTCTGCCGCCGCGTCGGCGTTCTCTTTCGGAGCCGGCGAATCAGCGCTAGAGCTTTCGGCGGGCGCGGTAGATTTCTGTGCAGCCGGCTGTGGAGAATCTTCGCGCGTGAGCAGATAGTTTATGTGGAAAAGATAGGCAAAAGCACTCACTAATGCGATAACGAGTAAAACTCCCAGCGTGGCGCTCCCGATAATTATTTTTCGCCGGGAAAGGGGAGTGGAAAATTTCGGCAGAATTTTTATCACTAGCTTGTACTCCTAGCTGCTTACACTCGATATTTGGCGCTTTTGCCAGTCTAGCTAATCTTTCGAGCCCTGGGTGCAAAATTATTTTCTTCAGACTAATACTAATCTAAGAAATTGCCGATAGAGCATATTTGCTAGACTTAAGGAAGAGGAGACGGAGGCGCGCATGATTTTTAACTCTCACCACCAGCCGAATATAATCGTGCCGATTACCGGTACTACTGCGCAAATGTTGCTGGAAGAAGCGCGCGCCGCCGAAGCTGCCGGAGCTGATGTGATTGAGTGGCGGATAGATTTTCTTATTGGCACCCGGGAAATGCTCTCTTTCGTAGAAATAGGTAAAGAAGTCATAGAGCCGCTTTTGAAAGCCACCACCCTTCCGCTTCTATTCACTCTGCGCACTGCCGAGCAGGGCGGGCAAGTGAAATTAAGGTCCGGGCGTTACCGCTTACTTTTCGCGGAATTACTCGATACGCTTCTGCAGCTAGGAGGAGTAGATCCACAGCGTATAGGTATCGATCTCGAGTATTCATTTCCGCAGGCTGCTGCGCTAGCGGGGCGGGCGCGCGCGGCTGGCTACACCGTAGTGATTTCGCTACACGATTGGAAAGAAACTCCGGATAACGAAATTTTGAAATTACTCTTTTTAGAGATGTTGAAAATTCCGGATGCGATACCGAAAATCGCCGTCACTGCGCACAGCGAGCAAGATGCCAACCGCTTGCTGGAAGTCACGAAAGAAGTAGTGGCAGAATCTGCCCGTCCGGTGATTGCGGTGGCGATGGGCGAAGCTGGAAAAAATACTCGTCTTTTTGGTTGGCAAGCTGGCTCGATAGCTACTTTTGCCCATCTGAATGGAGAATCCGCTCCGGGGCAACCTTCCCTAGCGGAGCTACAGCAGGCGTTGGCGGCGCAAAAGAAAGAAATAGAATAATGGCAGAAAATAAAATCGACTTAGATGCGCTCACTTCTTTACCTGCGCGCCGCGAGCTTTTGGCGAATCTTCCACAGCTCACAGCAGATTTCCAAGCTCTTTTAGGAGACGATTTACTGCGGCTCGGCCTGGAAGTGCACGTAGCAGGGGGAGAAATGGCAATCTGCTCTTTAGGAGTGGCCGGTTTTCGCCAGCATCAAGGTATCATCATGGGCGGCGCCAATGCCCTATTGGGGGAGTGCGCTGGTTCTTTTGCTGCTTCGCTGGCAGCTCCGGCGGGGAAAATTGCTATCGGTACTGATATTCAAATGCGGCATTTACGAGTGGCGAAATCAGGGCGGATTTACTGCTTAGCGCGCCAGCTGCGGATTAGTGCAAATAGCGGCGTATATAGTCTGCGTATTTATCGGGAAGATGGAGAGCTGACTGCTGCTGGCAGCCACGCCTGCGTATTCAAGTAGTGGGGTTGTGCGCAGGAAATATCTGTGTAATAACTCTGCAAAAACTCTGCAAACTCAGGTGGAGAGAATAAAATCAGCGTTTTCGCGGCTATGGAAGCGCGCGGCAATTTCTGCTTCCTGCTTTGCCCAGATATTCCAATAAGAGCTCCAGTTATACGAATCTCGGCGGGCAGTGCGTGCGCGGCGGATATCTTCGGGAGCTTCTATCCAAATAATCAGATCTACTGGCAGAGCCGCACTGGCACAGCCCGTTAAAAAGGTCAGCGGTGCGGGATAAAGTTTTTCTGCTTTGCGCCAGCTATTTTTTTGCCAATCCCAGCGGGAGGTAGTTACGGGGTCAGGGTCAAGGTCGGTAGTCAGCGGGGAAGTTTCCCGGTCTGCTGAAGCGGCGCTTGAATCAAGAGGAGAAAATTCGGCGGCGGCGCGTAAATCTTCCACTACTTTGGTCAGCCGCGTCACCGCGCCGGATAAATCTTCCCAACCGGCTGCCCATTCTTCTACTTCTAGTAGCAGTGAATCCGGGAAGTGTTGGCGGAGTTGCTTAGCCAAAGTGGATTTTCCGCTGCCACTCGGCCCGTCAATGGCAATATATGCCGGGGTCGGCAGAGAGCTTATAGCGCGCACTATCTGCGGTATAAGCTGCTCTGCCGACCCTATTTGCGATATTTTAGCCACGTTTAACGCACGGTGAAGGCATCAGAAGTTCCGCTATAAGGAGTGATTTCTCCCTTCCAGTTCTTCCAATCGCCGTTTTGTACGAAGCGATAGGTACCCGCCGGAGTATCTTTACCGATTCTCCACTCCACGGTAGTAATTGAACGGCTAGTGCCATCGCGGCGCCACTTAAAGGAAGTATCCCAATCGCGGTCGCCGAGATAATCTACCCACTTACCATTCTCTAATTTCTGTACTTGCCCGAAATTGTCGAGGGTGCGGTAGTTGTTCTTCGGGTGCGCTCCACGGAATTCCGCAAAGGCCGTATCACCTACCTGATAGCTTTCGGCGGGCTGGGTAAGCACTTGCCCGAATTTCTCCCCGGGCTTCACATCGTCACGTACCACGCCTGGCCGCTGCGAGAAGAGCTTAGTATTCGGGAGTTTCGGTAGTTCCCCGTCTCCCAGCGTGCTCCCTTTGCGCATGGAATCAGCCAGAACACTGATTTCTTGCTTTGTAGCAGCAAACTGGTAGGGGCCAAATTCGGTGGAAGCGCCTTCATAATGCTGTGCGGCATATTCGGCACGCGTGCCCATATATCCGCCATAAGCATTTGCTGGGCTCGAAAGAATTACCTGCTTAATGCCGTCTTCTTTCATTATCTCGGCGGTGAAGGCTTCGAGCTTCCGGGTGGCCATAGTAGTAGTTTCAAAAGGAATCGCGATTATCGCCACTTCCCCTATCCGCATCACCTGGAAAGGCATCTGGGTGGAAATCCAGCCGAGCTTTCCGTCTGCCACCAGAATTGGCTTTTCACCCTGGCAGGGATCTTTACCGAGAGAAATCATCTTTCCGATTCCACGTACCAACGCTCCCACAAAAGATTGATCCATTTTTAGGTTGCGATCAAATACGTCGAAATTATCGTTCGTCATTCCCTCATAGACGCCCGGCACATTTGACGGGCCATTCTCTCCACCGGGGGCAAAAGAGTAACCACGCGCCGGCACACAGGTCTGGCGCTCGCCCGCGCCGTCTGTGTACTCTGCTGCTACCTTATGGCCCGGCATATTCACATAATGGCTTCGCGCATCCACCGTACCTTGCAGTTTTTCGCCACTCGTCTGGAAAAGCTCCCACGCTTTTTCAAACTGTGGGGCGCCGGCTTTCTTCGCATTCAGGTACTCATCGCTGCTGCCTTGGAACCCTTCCACGGAGTGGGCATTTCCGGCCGTGGCCACAGTATCGCCTACGGAGGAATTAGCGAAACCAGCTACGAAGCTGTGTGGATTACTCGGATCCGATCCCATTTTTTCTTCAAATAGGTACTGGGCGTAGCCCTTGTTGTCGCTGGAAATAAGATTCCAATCCATAGAGAAAGAAGTGGGGTGTACGCCGAACCAGTTCAACACGCCAAGGGCGGTGCCATCTTTCGCAGTAAAGGAAAGTTGTTCAAAATCTTCGCGCACATCAGTGGCGTAGTTACCGGCTTCCGGATTCGTAGCGTAAGCAGCTGCGGAGCGGTTGCGAGCTACGCCGGAGAGATTCCCTTGTTGGAACTCTATATTTCCCGGTTGGAGATTATCGTGCGCGCGAGAAATAGAGGCTACGATGCCGTCTACCATGGCGTCTACGATTCTCTGGTCGTAGTTGTACCCGGCTCCGTCTTTACCGGCAATGCGGTAGAGCTGCTCCGTAGAGATGCCCGCATTCGAAGCGTGAGTGTGGGTGGCGGTGAGCATCACGTTTTGGCTCGTATAGAGATCTCCGTACTTTTCCTTTAATTTATCAAGCACGCCCAGCCGCATATTCTGCTGGATAGAGTGGGTGTCGATAGTTACCATCACCACCCGTTTCGAAGTTTTCAAATCGCCTACGATGAAAGCGTGGGAATATACGCGGGAGGCAAGCCCAATAGCTTCTTGCCCGGCGGCATATCCCATCATTCCAGTTTCGGCCACAGCGCCGGTCACATCGTAGATGCCGGTGCCTACTAGATATTCTGCATCGGCAGAAGTTGCGCCTGCTAAGGCAGGGGCAGCTGAAAGAGTGAGGGCAGAAAGCGCGAGAGTTGCCAGACCGGCATGCAGCTTTTTCCGCCAAGAAAATTTTGCCATAGTTGTGCTCCTCGTGTGCTCGGCGTTGAGTCTAGAGTTGCGGTTGGTGCCATTAGCATCTACCTAGGGGTGAAAATGAATATCAATACATTTTCACCGTTGGAAAAATCTTAACAGATAAATACAAAATATACGCAGTAAAAAATGAAAATATCTGCTACTGAATTAAATAGATAAAAATATATAAAAGTAGAGAATATAAATAAGGTATTTTTGGAAATTTGCAAAGCGGAGTGAAAGATTGGAAGTAAAAGATTGCAAACCCGGAAGTAAATACCGGAAAAACCCGGAAGTAAAAGAAACGCACTAAAAAAGCACCCCGCCGAGCCAGGTATTCACTATAATTTATCCGTTGCTAGAGAAAATGCAGAGAGGTGCACTATGCAAATCGGAATTTTTACAGACGAAACAGCTTTAGCTACTACTGCTGCGAAGCATCTTATTAAGATCCTAAATAATTCAGAAAATAAGGTACTGGGCTTAGCTACTGGCTCTACGCCGTTGCCGCTCTATGAGCAGTTGCGAGCTGCTAATCGCGCCGGAAAATTTACTCTGCGAGGTGTGCAGGGCTTTGCTTTGGATGAATACGTTGGGATAGCCGCTGATCACCCAGAAAGATATCGGAATGTATTACGAGCCGAGCTAGTTGGTGACGATAAGACTGGTCTGCGCGAAGAAGATTTGCACACTCCGGAGGGGAATGCTGCCGACCCGCGGCAGGCTGCTGCTGATTATGACGCAGCTATTAAAGCAGCGGGTGGAATCGCTATTCAGATTCTGGGAATCGGAGCAGACGGGCATATTGGTTTTAATGAGCCAGGTACTTCGCTTACTTCGCGTACGCACGTAGATGTATTGACTGAGCAGACTCGCCGCGATAATGCTCGCTTCTTTGAAAACGATATGGATAAGGTGCCCAGCCAATGCATTACGCAGGGCTTAGGCACGATTATGGAAGCAAAGTACATAATGCTTATCGCTACTGGCGAGAATAAAGCTACCGCCGTGCGGGAGCTAGTAGAAGGGGGTATTTCGGCTCGTTGGCAAGCTTCTATGCTGCAGATGCACCCCAATGCATTAATTCTGGTAGACGAAGCGGCAGCGAGCGAATTACAGCTAGCGGCCTTTTATCGCGAGCGTTGGAACCACAACCTCTGAGGTTTTATGTGTAGGGTGAAGAAAATTTTCGGCTGCAATATTTTTTGATGGTTCTCTGAAAATTTAATATTTATAGACGTTATCCTCGAGTTTTGGACGCGAGGATAACGTTTTTATTTATCGAAATAAGCACTGCGACAGAGTCAGAATAAAAATTTACATAATTTGGAAGTGGATATTTGAAGAGCAGTGCAGCGAATAGATGTTATCCTGGTCACTAGAAAATGACCGAAAGAAGTCAAATGCCAGAAAAATCTTGGAATGCAAAATTGCCGCCTTATTATGTGGCATGGGCAAAAGCAGATAAAGAAAGTGGTAATTGGATGCCCCTTATTACGCATTGCCAAGATGCAGGAGCTGTAGCAGAACTTTATTGGGATATTTTATTGCCACCTGCAGTAAGAGGGGTGGTAGAAAGTTGGTTAGCTAGTGCGGGCATAGAAAACCCGGAAAAACTTGCGAAAAAACTTAGCTGTTTTTTAGTTTCTGCACATGATGTAGGAAAACTTTCTCCTGCTTTTTCTGTGCAAGTAGATTATTTACAGCAAAAAATGTGTGCATTGGGTTTTAAATATCCGCATTTCAATTCGGCAGAACGGCGAAGTACTCCGCATTCTGCTATTTCCCAAACAGCTATTCGGGAGTGGCTCCAGAAAAAATTTCCGGTAGTTTCTATGCAGAATATCCAGAGTTTAGCTTGTGTAGCGGGTGGACATCACGGGAATTATCAGGCGATGCAGACATTAAATAAAGCTATGCCTGGTTTACGTGGGGCCGGTAGAGAACCGATATGGCAAAAAGCGCGAGAAGAACTGCTAGAGGTACTGCAGGAAACTGTAGATTTATCTGATAAAGAATTAGAAGACTTAGTAACAGTTGGATTGAATCAACCGAGTCAGATAATTCTTACGGGCTTTACCATAATATGTGATTGGATAGCTTCTAATGCGGATCTTTTTCCTTATGATTTAGCTGCTAAATTAATTCATAACACTGCTCTGGAAAGAGCAGATATTGGTTTAGGAAATCTAAATTTACCTTTGCCTTGGCAGCCAGAAGAATCTACAAATGATGAAGAATTATTTGCTTCGCGTTTTCAACTTCCTGCTAATTTTTCTTTGCGGCCTATACAACGAGATATGTTAAATATTGTGCGAAAAGTAGAGCGGCCTACGTTAATTATTGTGGAAGCGCCTACTGGAGAAGGAAAAACAGAATTAGCTTTTACTGCTTGCGAAATTTTAGCGCAACGTTTCGGCTATGGAGGAGTGTTCACGGCTCTTCCCACTCAAGCTACTTCGAATGCAATGTTTTCTCGTATGCTTAGCTGGCTGCAAAAATCTGTGCCAGAATCTGATTTTGCTTCTGTAAACCTACTACACGGAAAAGCTCAATTTAATGAAGAATTTACAAATTTACAGAACTGGACTTTTACAGGAATTGGCGAGAGTGAGGCAGATACTTTAGAAGCACATTGGTGGCTTTCTGGTCGAAAAAAAGCAATTTTGGCAGATTTTGTGGTGGGAACTATTGATCAGGTATTGATGGCTTCTTTAGTGTCAAAGCACGTCGTGCTGAGAATGCTTGGGCTTGCTGGAAAAATAATAATTTTAGATGAAATACATGCTGCCGATGAATATATGCAGGTATATCTGGACGGAGCTTTACGTTGGCTAGGAGCATTAGGGATTCCGGTAATTGCTCTTTCTGCTACTTTACCGCCCACTCGGCGGGCAGCTATGCTTCGTGCCTATCAAGAAGGCAGGAATGATTCACCTGTAGAAATAGAAAGCGTATGTAGGAAAGCTAATAATTCCTCTGGTTATCCGCTTATCTCTTTAGCAGAGGCAGATGTAGAACCTGTAATTTCTGCTCCGTCTGGGCGTAGATCAGAAGTGCATATTGAATTTTACCCAGAAAATGAAAATTTTTCTGTGCAGCAGTTTATATCAGAAATTTGTGCTGGAGGATGTGTAGCTATTATTCGTAATACAGTAGCGCGGGCACAAAAGACTTACCAAGAGTTACAGACTGAATTCGCTGAAGATGTGGTCTTATTACATTCGCGTTTTCTTACAAATGACCGTCTTAAATTAGAAGAGAAACTTGTGCATTTGTTGGGAAGAGAAGGGAATCGTCCTAAAAGATTGATAGTGGTGGCTACTCAGGTAATAGAACAATCATTGGATATAGATTTTGATTTTATGGTGAGTGATTTAGCGCCTATGGATTCGCTTATTCAACGAATGGGTCGTCTACATCGGCATATTCGTTCAAAAAATACTCGGCCAAAAAATATGCAGAATCCACGATTTATAATCACTGGATTTACAGAAAATGCGGAAGGAATACCAATAGTAGATAAGGGTGCAGCGAGAGTGTATGGAGAAGCTCTGTTACTGCGCAGTTTAGCTACTGTTAAAGAGCATCTCCATTCTCAAGATGTAATTATAAGTCCTGATGATATTGCGGGCTTAGTGCGTAGAGCTTATGTAGAGGATATGCCGGCACCGGTTGGTTGGGAAAAAATTTGGCAATTTGCTGAGCAAAAACGGAAGGCAGAGCTTGTTCGATTAAAGAGTCAAGCAGAAACTGGATTAGTCGAAAAACCCAAGTCTGGAGTGCAAGCACTGAATGGATGGGCGCAAGGAATTGCTAGCGATGATGAAGAAGTGCTCTCTAGGTCGGTACGAAATATTGCAGATTCAATTGAGGTAGTGGCAGTCGTGAAAGGGCCAGACGGTAAAATACGTACTTTTGATTGGTTGGATGAATACGCAAATGAAGAAGTAGATCTAGAAAATGGGTTGCCTGCAGAGTTTGCTAAAGCTATAGCGTGCTGCACAGTGCAATTGCCGGGGTGGTTAGCTCGGGGAAATTTAGGAGATAAAGTCGTTGCAGAATTGGAAAAAGACGGTATTCGGAGTTGGCAAGATTCGTATTGGTTAAAAGGAATGTTGCCGTTAGTACTAAATCCTGATTTCACTAAAGATATTGGCGAGTATCGAATTAGATACGATAAAAATATTGGTTTTACGGTAGAAAAGAAGGAAAAATGAGTGTTTCCAGCTTTAATTTAATAGATGAGCCTTGGCTAGTAGTAAAAGATTTAAAGGGTGCTGTGCGGCATATTTCTATAAAAGAAGCTTTCCGGGATGCACAGAATATTCACGGATTAGCAGGTGAGCTACCTTCGCAAAATTTTGCGGTGCTTAGAATATTGTTAGCAATTTTGTATCGAGTATTCGACAAGAAAGAGCATGAAAATGCAGTAGCTGATTGGCAATATCTCTGGGAACAGCCTTCTTTACCAATCTCACCCATAGAGGAGTATCTAGAAAAGTGGCATCATCGATTCTTTCTTTTTGATTGTGAGTATCCCTGGTTCCAAGTAGGAGATTTGGAGAGTGTAAATGGCGATAAAAAACCGGTGAATTTGCTAATTCCAGATTGTCCGAGTGACGACAGTCTTTTTACTATGCGACGAAATTATAAATCCATTTCACCAGCAGAAGCTGCTCGCTGGTTAATTCATTGCCAAGCCTACGATATATCGGGAATTAAAACTGGTGCAGTGGGTGATGCACGAGTGAAGAGTGGAAGAGGATACCCCATTGGTCCAGGATGGGCTGGCTGGATGGGAGGTATAGCAGTAACTGGTGATAATTTACGAGAAACTTTACTGCTAAATTTAGTATTTTCTAGGAACCATTCTGAATATGATTTACCGATTTGGGAGCAGCCAGCAATGACTGCAGCAGAGCGAAAAGATGTGCAAGCACATGGACAAGTAGAGCTTTTAACTTGGCCACAAAGGCGTATTCGGTTATTTCTAAATACAGATGGAGAAGTGGGCAAGGTACTCATATGTAATGGGGATCCAATTGCGTATCAGTTCCAAGATTCCCATGAGTTGATGACTGGTTGGCGATATAGCGTTCCGCAGAGTAAAAAATTTAAAAAATCTATTTATATGCCGAGAGAATTTGATTCTGAAGAAGTCCTATGGAAAGGAATTTCGGCTTTACTACCTACTATTGGGACGGAGGCTGCGGAAGCTAGTTTTAAACCATGCGGAGTTTTAGAGTGGTCAGCTACTTTAGCGCAAGAAGGGATATTGCCGTTTTCGAATGTAGTGCGTATTGAAACGGTTGGAGTGGTTTATGGGCCACAAAATGCTTCTTGGGAAGAAATTTTTAGTGATGAACTATCCTTTAATGTACGCTTAGCTGCGGCGAGCGGATTAGCAGCTAAAGAAACTATATATGATGCTGCCGAGAGAGCCACTGAAGCAGCTAAAGCTGTAGGGCGTCTCGCTGGTGACTTGTCCATAGCGGCTGGTGGTGATGCAGAAGCGCAGAGTGTTCGAGGAAGAATACAAGCTTTTTCTGCTCTAGATAGATTATTTAGAGAATGGTTAAAAGATTTTAATCCGGAAGATGATTTAGAGCTGCAATTACAGCGATGGACGGATACGGCGAGAGAGATTATTAAAAAAATTGGGAAGCAATTAGTAGAAGAAGCAGGGCCTGCCGCTTGGATTGGGCGTAGATCTACACAAAGTGGTGTGCAGAGATTTTATTCTACAGGTGTAGCAGAAGTGCGATTCAGGCATTCTTTATTTAAAGCCTTTCCCTGTTTTGAACCAGAAAAGGAGAATAAATAATTATGGATATTACGAGTGCGGATGTGATAAAGCGAGAAGTTACATTGGCAGGGTTTGTCGCTGCTCGAGTGCAGAAAATACAGGGTAGTTATTTAGCTGGAAATTCTCGAAGTAAAGCAGAACTGGCGGCATTGAGGAAAAATGTGGGTAAAGAACTAGGGACTGATCCAGCAGTTTGGCAAATAGTTTTTTCAGAATTCCCTGATCGGTTAACTGGCCACACTGATTCGCCAAATAGGTGGGAATCTGCTGCTTATACGGCATTTACTTTATTTGCGATGCATATGCAATCGGCGAAAAAGTCTATGCATATACCTAGAGTTGGCTTGGGCACTGCAATTCAACAGCTTTTGCCGGTGCAAGATGCTGAAGAACAAAATTCACCAATATTACGGCGTTTTCATGCGTTGGGAACGGCAGAAAGTTTTTCTGAAATTACTTACCACATGCGTGGAATAATTCAGCTGTTGAGAAGGAAAGAAATAGGCCTCGACTACGGAAAATTAGCTTCTAATTTGGCAGATCTACAAGTGCCAGAGAAGCAAAATAAAGTGCGCTTGGAATGGGCACGTGAACTTTATAAAAGAACTAATTAATCGAAAATTAAAAATAAAGGTGTAAGGAGCGAATCATGACAAATATTTATATAGATATACACGCTATTCAAACAGTACCGCCCAGTAATATTAATAGAGATGATACCGGTAGTCCTAAAACGGCAATTTTTGGGGGAGTGCGCCGTGCTCGAGTATCTAGTCAGGCTTGGAAACGGGCTATTCGGCGTGATTTTTCTGAATACTTGGATGAAAAGGATTTAGGAGAACGTACACTTTTTGTTGCAGAGAGAATCGCGCAAAAATTGCAGGAAATTCGCCCAGATTTAGCTGATAAAGCTGTGGATTTAAGTATGCAAGCTTTGAAAATAGCCGGAATAGATACTAAAAAAGCAGCTGTAAAAACCGGGGGAGAAGATACGGTAGAGCGTGCGCAAACTAAGTATTTATTATTTTTAAGTAGACCGCAGATTCAGGCAGTGGCAGAGCTTATTGCAAATTCTTCAGAAGAAAAGCCTACTAAGAAAGAAATGAAAAAAGCTTTGTCGGAAGGAGTTTCTGTAGATGTAGCGTTATTTGGGAGAATGATTGCTGATGCAGCAGATTTAAATGTAGATGCTTGCTGCCAAGTAGCACACGCTTTGAGTGTACATGCAGTGGATACAGAATTTGATTACTTTACAGCAGTTGATGATAACGCTGAAAAAGAGAATTCTGGAGCTGGAATGATCGGTACGGTCGAGTACAATTCTTCAACTTTATATCGCTACGCTACATTAAATGCTCGAGAATTAATTGATGTGCTCGGCTCCAAGGATGCTGCTGGCAAAGCTATAGAAGCATTTTTACGTTCTTTTATTACGAGCATGCCTACCGGAAAACAAAATACTTTTGCAAATCGCACTTTACCGGATTTTGTCTTAGTAACGGTGCGAAAAGATCAACCAATAAATTTGGTAGGTGCATTCGCGGATGCAATTACCTCCCCGGCAGAGCGTTCACGTATAGCGGTAAGTAAATTATTAGAGCGAGAGCGAAATATTGATCAAACATACGGGATAGAACCAGTAGAGAAATTTGCGATCGCAGTAGGTGATTGCGGTGAATCGCTGGCACAGTATGTAGATATTAAACGTGTTTCTTTAGAAAATTTAATTTCACAAACGGTTTTAACTGTTAATGAACACTGCTAGGGGTGAAAATGTCTACGCTTTTATTGCGTTTAGCTGGTCCTCTGCAGTCTTGGGGAGAAAATAGTCGCTTTAATTATCGAAAAACTAGATCAGAACCGACTAAAAGTGGAGTATTAGGTATTTTAGCGGCAGCTTTAGGGCGACGCAGAACGGACCCTTTAGATGATTTACTTCAGCTTCAATTCGGGGTACGTTGTGATCAGCCAGGTGATATCATACGAGATTTCCAGACAGAAATTGATTGGAGAAATAATAAGTCGTTTCCGCTTACATATCGTGATTATTTAAGTGATGCGGTATTTGTTGCGGTTTTAGAGGGAGAGCAATCGTTTATATGTGATTTACAAGAGGCACTTTTACAGCCGGCATTCCCACTTTATTTAGGAAGGAGATCTTGCCCGCCCGAGCCCGGTTTAGTGCTGGGAATTTCTGAAAAAGATTTCGTCACCGTATTAAAGGAAGAAAAAATACATGCGAATGAGAAATATCTGGAGCGATTGCCAGAAGTGAAGCGTTTAGAAATAGTGCGTGATGCTTTACCAAATGAGCAGACGCAAGAAGCTATTCGTGATGTTCCTATTTCTTTTGACATGCGTTATAGACAATATGGGTGGCGAAATGTGGTACGCGAATATAGTTACCCTTTGCAGAACCAATATTCAAAGATAAAACCAGCGGCAAATCCACTCGATTTAGCGGAGGAGAAAAATGTATCTGACTCAGCTAGAGATTAATCCTCTACGTCGGCAGGCGCGGCGTTTATTAGCTAATCCGCAGGTTATGCATGCGGTTATTATGAGAATCTGTTCTCCAGAAAATGGTGAACGTGTTTTATGGAGAATAGACGATACTGATGCGGGGGTTTTTCTATATTTGGTAAGTCCACAGCCTCCAAAAATTGCTGATTTAAATGCAGAAATTGGCTGGCCAAGAAAAGAAGCAAAAACAGTAAGCTACGTGGGATTATTGGATTCATTGCGTGAAGGAGATTGTTATGCTTTTCGATTGACGGCCAATCCAGTACATACAGTAGCTATTTCTGGTAGGAAAAAAAGATATGGGCATGTGACGGTGCAACAACAGAAAGAATGGTTTTTACGAAAAGCGGAGATAGCCGGTTTTACAGTGCGTAAAATTTCTGCAGATGCGGATGAAGAAATTCCAGATTTCATTGTGCATGGTAGGAAGATTCAAACTTTTCAGCGGCAAGGAAAAGCAGTAACCATCAATACTGCTAGTTTTTCAGGAACTTTATGCGTTGTCGATCCGGTCTTATTAAGAAAAGCTTTAGTAGAAGGTATAGGTCCCGCTAAAGCTTATGGGTGTGGATTACTTACGCTAGCGAGGATTATTTGAGGGAAATTCCAGGAGCTCGCCCTAGTGAAGTACAAGAGTTGGCTCGTATTCAAGATCGTTTATCTTTTTTATACGTAGAGCATTGTTTAGTCGAAAGAGATGATAATGCTATTACTTTCACGGATGAAAGGGGAACTGTATATATTCCTTCTGCCGCTATAGGTGTACTTTTGCTCGGACCGGGGACCAATGTAACTCACCAGGCTATGGTAGTGATTGCAGATAGCGGTGCCACTGCAATTTGGGTGGGTGAACAGGGAGTGCGCATGTATGCGTCAGGCCGTTCAATGGCGCGTTCTGCTCATTTATCTATAAGGCAAGCAAAATTGGTGTCGAATAAGTGTAGCCGTCTAGAAGTGGCTAGGTTTATGTATCAAATGCGTTTTCCTGGAGAAGATGTTACTTCTTTAACTATGCAGCAACTTCGTGGGCGAGAAGGAGCGAGAGTTAGGGCAGCTTATCGAGCAGCTGCAAAAAAATATGGCGTTAAATGGGCAGGAAGAGATTATAATCCTGAAGATTTCCTTGCTAGTAATGAAATTAATCAGGCTTTATCGGCGGCAAATGTTTGTTTATATGGAGTAGTGCATGCCGTAATTTTAGCTCTTGGATGTGTGCCTGCTCTGGGATTTGTGCATACCGGGCATGATTTGAGCTTCGTCTACGATATAGCGGATTTATATAAAGTTCAGCTTAGCGTTCCAGTGGCCTTTCAAACTGTAGGAGAATTGCAAGGTACTTGGCATGTAAATCAATCTGATAATGAGGTATCAGTGGGTGATTGGGAAAATTTACCAGGTATTATTCGTAGACGGATGCGAGATAGAATTAAGGATTCAAAATTATTAATTCGCTGTGTGCATGATGTGAAAAATATACTTACTTTTTCAGATTCAGAGAAATCCGATATAGCTGAGAGTGAGGAAGCTGAAATTTTGTCCTTATGGGATGAAAGATTTGGCCGAGTAGAGGCGGGAAAGTTATATAGTGCGGAAATAATTAAGGACTAAATAATCATGATGGTTCTAGTTGTGAATAGATGTCCGCAAGGTCTAAGGGGTTTTATTACTAGGTGGTTATTAGAAATATCTCCAGGTGTTTACGTGGGAAAACCTAATTTTCGAGTTCGAGAAGCTCTCTGGAATAGAACTATAGAGATGATTGGTGATGGTCGGGCTTTAATGGTGGAGAATGCCCAAAATGAGCAGGGATTTTGTTTTCGTGTGCATAATTATGCTTGGAATCCTGTGGATTTAGATGGAATGCAGCTAATTATAAGGTCGGCCAAATCGGATGCGTTAAAGAGTTCGTTTCATATGAAAAGAGGATGGAGCCTGACTAGTAAAAGGAGATCAGCGCGTAAAAAGAAATAAATATATTTCTAGATTGGTACTAGAATATTGCCTAATAAAAAAGTGTGTTCCCCGCGTGAGCGGGGATGATCCTTAATACCCTTAGCGGTAACAAACTGCACTAACGTGTTCCCCGCGTGAGCGGGGATGATCCCTCTCGAATAAAATTCAGGGCTTCTTCCTCACCGTGTTCCCCGCGTGAGCGGGGATGATCCGTGCGTTGCCCTTCCGGATTCCGCAGCACCCGCGTGTTCCCCGCGTGAGCGGGGATGATCCTTTAGAAAATAATCTATAGAAAGCTAAAACAATGTGTTCCCCGCGTGAGCGGGGATGATCCTAATCTGTTCTTGAACGATATTAGCGATAATCGGTGTTCCCCGCGTGAGCGGGGATGATCCTGGGGCGTAATTAAAGGTTTTCCTCTCTATAGGGTGTTCCCCGCGTGAGCGGGGATGATCCCGTGTGCGCGCTACGTGCGCCACGCAATGACCCGTGTTCCCCGCGTGAGCGGGGATGATCCTATGTAAAAACTGATGTTATTCCAACTGTGCAAGTGTTCCCCGCGTGAGCGGGGATGATCCCCAGAGCGGCGCGGTCATCAGTAATCGTCATTAGTGTTCCCCGCGTGAGCGGGGATGATCCTAGCCGCGGAGAACGGCAATGGATACCTGAGCAGTGTTCCCCGCGTGAGCGGGGATGATCCTATAAGTTGTTTCATCTTCATACGTTATTTGTGGTGTTCCCCGCGTGAGCGGGGATGATCCTGAGGGTGCGCCGGACGCGCACAAGGCGAAAACGTGTTCCCCGCGTGAGCGGGGATGATCCTAACGCCGCCGAAAAAAACGAGCAAGGAGAATGGTGTTCCCCGCGTGAGCGGGGATGATCCTTACCACCTATATATAAGATACGTGAACGCACTGTGTTCCCCGCGTGAGCGGGGATGATCCTGGCTAGTCTGGAGCGTGAGCCGAAGCATTTAGGTGTTCCCCGCGTGAGCGGGGATGATCCTGGAAATAAGTTTCTAGCCTCGTATAATAATCCGTGTTCCCCGCGTGAGCGGGGATGATCCTACCTACGGCGGCTATTCGACTGTTTCTAAGCAGTGTTCCCCGCGTGAGCGGGGATGATCCCTTTCGTTTCAACGTTTCAATATCAGTAACCTGGTGTTCCCCGCGTGAGCGGGGATGATCCTAGAAAATGCTGAAGCGAAACTCCGCGGACTCGGTGTTCCCCGCGTGAGCGGGGATGATCCTGGGAAAGACCGCGGCAGCTGGGTTTACGTGATGTGTTCCCCGCGTGAGCGGGGATGATCCCCGAACACGGCGTTTTAGGTGAGAAAGAAAAAAGTGTTCCCCGCGTGAGCGGGGATGATCCGGCACATACCCGGTAGAAGTACTAGGCTGTAAGGTGTTCCCCGCGTGAGCGGGGATGATCCTAACGGGGTAGGCGCTGAAGATGCCGCCGAAGCGTGTTCCCCGCGTGAGCGGGGATGATCCTTGGTATCTTGCCTGCCGGGATTCCGGATCAGGAGTGTTCCCTGCGTGAGCGGGGATGATCCCGAGCTTATGCACGCTATCGGAATGATAGTGGTGTGTTCCCCGCGTGAGCGGGGATGATCCTAATACCATGAAGCCAAGGGGACGGTCACCATCGTGTTCCCCGCGTGAGCGGGGATGATTCCACCATTCTGCCCGCTTAACATCGACGGCTTCAGTGTTCCCCGCGTGAGTGGGGATGATCCTGTTTGCAAGACGGCGAAAACTATCGTTAATGAATGTTCCCCGCGTGAGCGAGGATGATTCTACTATAACTTTAAGCGATGCTAGAATTTTTCTGTATTTCCCGCGTGAGTGGATGATTTCCGAAGAAGCGTTCGTTACTTGGCTTTACTGCGAGTTTATCCTGGTGTGGGAAGCTAGCGAAGCTAGTGGGCTTTTAGCTCAAAAGGTAGAAAGCTTTAAGGCTGATATAGTGCACGATTCTCAGAAAATTCAAACAATAAAGGAGTAAAGCGAATGAATGGAGCTACCTTACGCGCCTACAGGCAAATTATTGGTATAGGGCAAGAAGATTTAGCAATCCGCCTAGGCTATAAAGACCGGAAAACGATACAACGCTGGGAAAACGAGTCTTGGCCTATACCACCCGAGTCTGCTGCACAAATCGAAAAACTTTATCTAGACCGGATAGACGAAATTGAGGATTATTTAGATCAGGTAGAATATTCTATTGAAGAAACAGATAGTGGAGAGTCGGAAGAGATAGTGCTATCTATTTATCGTTCTGCTTCTTCATATCGGCGTGGCATGGGAGAAGACGCAAAATTAATGTCCTGGAGTGAGCATAGCGCTAAAATGGCTGTGCTTTGCGCTAGACTCACTGCGCTCGGATACAAGGCACGGGTTGATTATGTAATTGAAGAAAACTAACAGTATGTGACTTAGTGTTCCCTGCGTGAGCGGGGATGATTTCAAACAAAGTGGGCATATTATTAGCTATTTTGGTGTTTCTTGTGTGAGTAGAGGATATTTTTACCCTGCGTTGTCTAAGAATTTATTAGGAATTACTTAGTAATTTTGGGCAATAACTTTTATACAATGAGGTATGTATGTACTTATCGCCCAGATGCAGTATTTAGATGGCGTTTAGATAATGCGGAACCTGTTGGGAATGTGCTTTGGACAATACTAGGAAAGAGTAATGATTAGTTTAGAAGAAGCAATCAAACTAGCTGAAGCGCGCTTTCACGAAATGTTTAAGAATAGGCAAGTAGAGTTTTCGCATATTCGTGAAGACGATAACTACTACGCTTTAGGTAATGATAAAAAATATCGGGTTATTGGGCAACCTGCTTTTCTAGTAGATAAGACTACCGGCGAAGTAATACCTTTTAACGGTAATCCTTTTCATGGCTATGGAAAGCTACTCTCTAAAATGCGGAAAATTAGATAAAAGAAACTTTCTCGGATCTTTTAACTACCACAAACGAGAATCTTTTAACTGCCACAAACAAATTGTGTTTCTTGATTATTTACCACTCCTAGCAGTACCCCTATAGTGCCCTTCAGAGCCATAAAGTCACTTAAAACTACCTAAATTTATTTAAAGAACTACCGTCACTTTTCGGCTTAAAATCAACGAAAACCCCGCTAAATCAATGATTCAGCGGGGCTACTGGCGGAGACGGAGGGATTTGAACCCTCGAGCCGCTTTTATGCAACTACTCCCTTAGCAGGGGAGCGCTTTCGACCACTCAGCCACGTCTCCTAACGCTATAAAATGATAGCGGACTTGCTACTATTTCAGCAATTCTGTATTTATTTATCACTTGCGGAGAGTGGGGGATTCGAACCCCCGATGCGCTTGCACGCATACCGGTTTTCAAGACCGGCTCATTCGGCCACTCTGACAACTCTCCCGATTGGCGCCTTAATATAAAATCGGCGCTTCTCGATTCTAAATGAAACTTTTGCCGCAGCGAAACCGGTCGCCCCGGCTCCGCAAAAAATCACTTCTTTTTTAAGCAGATGGGCCTTTTTCTACTGGCTCAATTAGTTCTTTTCCACCTAGATACGGGCGTAAGGCCACGGGCACGTATAGTGAGCCATCTGCCTGCTGATGATTTTCTAGCATAGCTACTAGCCAGCGCGTAGTGGCCAGAGTGCCGTTTAGAGTAGCAGCTACTGCCGTATTTCCTTCAGCGGTGCGATAGCGGATATTGAGCCGCCGCGCCTGGAAAGTAGTGCAGTTGGAGGTAGAAGTAATTTCCATATAGCGATTCTGGGTAGGTAGCCAGGCTTCGCAGTCATATTTCTTTGCGGCAGAATCACCTAAATCTCCGGCCGCCGTATTAATCACGCGGTAGGGAAGCTCTGCTTTCGCAATCATTTCTTCTTCCCAAGCTAGCAACCGCTCATGCTCAGCCGCTGCTTCTGCCGGCGCACAATATGAAAACATTTCCACCTTGTTGAACTGATGTACGCGAATAATTCCCCGGGTATCTTTCCCGTAAGAACCTGCTTCGCGCCGATAGCAGGTAGACCAGCCGGTATAGCGGCGGGGCCCGGCAGATAAATCAATAATTTCGTCTTTATGATATCCAGCTAATGCCACTTCGGAAGTGCCGGTCAGATAGAGATCATCTGCCGGTAAATAATAAATTTCATCGGCATGGGCACCCAAAAATCCAGTACCGCCCATAATATCCGGATTCACCAACGTAGGAGTGGTGAGCATCGTGAATCCATATTTTTCTGCCTGATCCACGGCCGCAGTGAGCAGAGCCAATTCCAGCCGCGCACCAATCCCCTTCAGATAGTAGAAACGAGAACCCGATACTTTCGTGCCCCGCTCCATATCTACAGCATCTATGCCCTCGGCAATATCTAAATGATCGCGCGGGGTAAATCCGGCAGCAGCAAAATCACGCGGAGTGCCCACATGCTTCAACACTTCGTAATCGTCTTCTCCGCCCTCAGGTACATTTTCCCCAATCAGATTGGGCAATTGCCGCATAGCTGTATTGAACTCGTCTGCGGCCGCATTTGCCGCATTCTCTAAGTCCTTTACTTCTTTCGACATTTCTTTCGCGCGCTGTAAAATTTGGGGGCGCTCCTCCGCGGAGGCTTTCCCGATAGTGCGCGAAAGATTTTTTTGCTCGGCACGCAGATTCTCGAATGCCTGTAAAGAAGATCGCCGTTTTTCATCGGCAGCGAGGATTTCGTCGATTAAACCTTCGTTTGCACGGCGGGCACGCTGCGAAGCCCGCGCATATTCCGGATTTTCTCTGATGGTACGGATATCAATCATACCTATAAGAATACGCGCGAAGCTGCGCAGCTGCTAATCCAAGCCTTTTCCGTGCGCTAAAGCTCTTTTAAAGCTCTTTTGCTTTGCGAATTTTTCGGCGAATGAAAATTCCGCCTCCGGCCGTTCCTACTGCTCCCAGCAGCATACCGCCAATTTTTATACCCGTCTTTTCCAGCATTTCTCTGTTATCCGCCGCAATGCGAGCATGCCAATCATCTTCCGCAGTCACTACCTTTCCACTATAGGGGCTTTCGCCTTGTGCTTTTGCGCGGTCGTGATGCTTATTTCCAGCTTCTAATCCGCGCAATTCTCCTTGGCAGATAATGCTTTCTCCTACATCCAGCGTGCGGCGTGGGCAGCTAATTTTTTCTACTTCTCCACTGCCCTCCAAGGTGCGATCAGTGACGGTGATATTTTGCAGATCAACATTCCCCGTATTGGTGAGCTGGAACGATAACGGTACCGGCGTTTTTGCTTTCGCTGCGGGAATCTCTAAAGCGGCGCTCGCGCTATCTCGATCCCCTTGTGCCAAACCGCTCTCGGTATCGTATTTTTCTACAGAAATCTCTAATTTTTCGGGAGTAGTAGTGCGCACGGTATTAGATTGCCGCGGCACACCGTTATAGATTTCTTGGAAAGTATTTTCATACTGTCCCGGGCGTATCCGCTCCATTTGCAGATACAAATCGAAGCCTTGCTCCAAATCGAGTCGGCTATTGACCAACTCTAAATAATCTGCCGTCGCATGTGCCTCAATTACTCCGTCTTTATCTTCTACCTCTAAGAAGCAGGCATAGCCAGATAAACTTTGGCATTCGGTGCCAATTTTCTGCTGAGCAATAATTTCGCCGCTCTGTGCTAGGCGCTTTTCGCCGGCATATAAATCGCGTGCCGCCACCATCACCCAAGTGCCGTTGAAGTGGTCAGCTTGCTCTGCATAGTCATCGTGTATATTCCAAGATTCGGCGGCATATCCGCGCTCCGCTGGCAAAATAGCAGAACTTAAACGGTAGTTAAACAGTTTTCCTATTTCTATTTCTCCATCGGCTAGGCTTTTTCCGCCAATTTCGATATTCACATCTTTTTGCGGATTAATTTCTTGCAGCGGATTAGCCACTACCGGAGTACTAATTTGCATATTCTCGATATTTTGTTGCGCGCTGTTCTTAATCGTATACCCCGATTTTGCTTTCTTTACCTGCGCAGGAATATATATAAAATACTCTTGCCCGAGTAGCTCTTGGTCAATTATGGAACTCGCCAAAGGATCAATAGGGCGCTGGGCATAGGTAGCTAAGTCGAGATTTGAATCTTCTGCGGCAATAGTTTCTCCGGCGTTATTCTTATGAGCCACGGTTTTGGCAAAAATATACGCCTTTCCGTCTTTTATCTGTATAGTAAATTTCTCCGTCACGGTTGCGCCCGTTGCTTTATTGACCACGCTTATTTGCTTTGCATCAAGCGTGAGATAATCTTCGTCAAAATCGTCAATCATTCCTAATTTATGTATGTCATAAGCAATCTCTGCGCGCGACGGCCGAGCATCGAGGCGGAGACGGTAGAGAATCGTATCTCCTTGTACCAGTACTTTCCCGTCTATATCGGCTAACTGGGTATTCAAATCTTCTTTATTCGGCTCTACCAGTGGGATATACACGCGCGGGATATCGGTGCTGCGCACCTGATTATTGATTTTAATAAAGGCTTGGTTGGCTACTTGACTTCCCGGAGTGACGTCGAGAGTAGTTTTTCCCGTGAAGCGCAGCAGCAGCGCCCCCGCTTTCTTTAAGTTAAGTAAATTATCTTTAATCCACGCTTCAGTAAAAGTTGCGGTGAATTCGCTGCGTTCATCGTTAAAAGTTAGTTCGTACGCAGAGCGGGGAATAGCTTTATTGGTGCGCGTATCGTAAAACTCAATAGATTCTTTTTCTAATTGAAAGTGTTTATCGTAGGTATCGCGCACTGCGAATTTCTCTAATGCGTAGGCACTCTCCCCTGCTTCTGCGGGCCACTGCAGATCCACATCCACTAAGTACTCCAATATTTGCCCCGGGAATACGGCTTGCCCGGCAATCGAAGATTGATCTCCTCCCTGCGATGCAGCAGCGAGCACATCTTTTTTATCTTTCCCGTTCCAGATAAATACGGGAGGATTATTAGTGGGAATTTTTTCGGAATTCCACATTTCCCAGCCGCCGTTATGCAAGGTAATCACTTGATTATTGGTGTCGGTATCCGGCCCGAGCGGGCGAAACTTTCCGGCGATATAGAGTTTCATCGGCACATCGGCTTCGTTGTGGGCAGTGCGTGCTAAAAAGGCTGGCAAAGCTTGTGCCGTAGTGATGTTTTGGGCGGTTTGAATAGAAAATTCTGCCGTCACATCTTCATTTCCATAGAAAACGCGGGCTTGCGAAGTATCGGTGAAATCCACAAAACGTGCTGCTTCTCGCCAATCATCTACTAGCGAATAAGAAGTGAGTGGCGAAGCTAAATTTTTCCGAATTTTTCCGTTTACCACCGCTCCTACGCTGTCTCCGTGCAGAAAGAGTTTTCTATCGGCGCCTTTAGCATTACTCCATTCTGGATCATAGCTCTGCAGAGCTCCATTTATATCCAGTACCCAAGCTTTATCGGGTTGCGGCGTCACTTTTTTCGTCTCTTTTATCTCGGTGCTTTGGCAAAGAGTCATCTCTTTATCCCAACAGGCACTGCCCTGATCGGGAATTGAATAATCGTGAGCAGAGGCGCCAGCTTGCTGCGGCACAATCAAGGTGTAATTTCCTACCTGCTGCGGATGAATAGTAGCTACTACCGATTTTGCTTCTTTCTTTATCTCTGCCGGCACGGCTTTCCCGTTCTGATCCACCACTTGGGGAGTGCCAATAGTGATTCCCTCGGCGAGAATTTCATCGCGCAAAATTAACGTAGTAGTATCTCCCATTCCCATGCCGGTGATTCGAGCTTGATAGCTCATATTGGCTGCTACTTGGAAATCGCTCGCTTTCCCATCTGCACTGCGTAGTTCCTTTTGTGGCGCTGGAGCTGGCAAATTCCACGTTTCATGCGCATTTCGATCAGCAGTATCTACCGCTTTTGCCATATGCCCTTGCTGAGGAATCTGTACATCAAACCAATAGCGGCCGGCCGGCCAAATTTCCCAACCGAAATCAGCAGGAGTAAATTCGGGAGATTCCTTAGTGGCCTTATTGGCGATAGTAAAGCCTTTCTGGGCTTGTTTTTGCGCAGTCCCTTGCGCAGGATAGGAATCCCAATTTAAGAGAATTTTTCCAGTGACTTCTTCGGAGATAGTGGTATCGGCATAGGCAGTAATTGCGTCAGATACGCTTTCTTTACCCCCTACTTGCACTGCTCCTGCTTGTGCCTTAGTGGAAATTTCCAGCTGATAATTACGAGGTGGTTCATTCTCGGCGAGAGCTACGCACACAATATCGGCGTTCGGCCGGATATGAGAGATAAATTCGTCGTGAATTTTTTGAATATATGGCTGATAAGCAGTATTTGCTCGGTATCCAACTAGTGAATTTATAGCACTCGGCCAGTAATACGCATAATTTTTCTGCCAAAATTCGCTCGTGGCACCAGCTGCGTACGGGTACTGCGGATCATCTACCATTGCCACTCCGAGCTGCACCACTCGCGCGTGCTGAGTGCCGGTACGCTGGCGGGCTTCCGCTAAAGCAGTATTACATACGCGAGTGGCTTTATTTCGAAAAATACTATTGTGGGCGCCCGGATTTTTACTGAGGAAATGATTTATCGAAGCGCCGTCCCAGCCCTGCTGGGGATTATCGGGATTGTCGTAGGTGTAGAGCCAAAAATGATTCGCGCTCTCGCCGCTGCTCCCTCCTACCGAACCGCCGCCTCCTACTTCTCCGCGCGCCCCTAGGGGAAGCAGAAACAGCCCGAGCAGCAAAAGCACTATTCCGCCGCTGGCGGTAATTTTATTCCGATTATTTCGGATGCCGTCTTGCATATTATTCTCCTCAGATATCCTAATTTGTGCTTTAGAACTGCTCTTTCGCACTTGCACGGCACGGCAGCACTTCTTGAAGCAGTGTTTTCTTCAGTTTGCGCAATATCGCCCTTTTTGTATCGGAAGAGATTTAATATGTGCATGCTTCTTCTGCAGAGGAGGACTGTGGACAATCTGAAACAGGGTGGGTGCATTGCGCGTGATGGGCTAAGCGAACAGGGCGGGGCACCGTACGTGGCGGGGGCACCGTAGGCGGCGGGTGCAAACGAGTGTGACGACACAAACGAGCGGGAAAAATCTTGGTAAAAAATAGCGTGGGAAGAATAGCGCGCGAAAAATAGCGAGGGCGGAAAAACCAGTTTTCCGCCCTCGGTGTAGGTATTTAGTATCGGAGTATTTCTTTAGATATCTGTGCGGGTAAAGCGCAGAACTCCTAAGACCAAGAATATCAAGGGGTAGATCCAGAAAATCCCCAAGGCCTGCCAGGGATCGAAATGGTTTTCTAAGCCCAGAATAGTTAACGAAGAGGTGACGTTATTTCCTAAATTTCCAAAGATGAAAGGAGGAAGCGTCTCTTGGAAAAACGGCTTAGGTATGAGGGTGATTAGCCCGAGCAACTCCGTGATTACAAATCCGAGAGTGATGGAACCAGCGGTAGAACGCAGCGTATAGCCAATTCCGAGCCCCAAAGCAGCCGACCCTAATAGCATTAGAATCGTGCGTAGATAGATAATCAAAGTATTGGAGTCGAGATTATCGGTGGTATTTCCAGATAATGCCAGCAGTGCTACTCCGATGGCCAGCAGTAAAATCGCGACTAAAGCGCTATAGCTGAGTAAGGCCAACAGTTTGACGCTGAAAATTCGTCCGCGCCGTGGGTCAGCTAAGATTGAAGTGCGCATAGTGTTTTGGCTATATTCACTCGTCACTGCGCCTATGCCAATAATGAGCAGCAGTAATGACGGTAGTTTCCAAGGGATAGTTACTCCGGCAAAAGGCATAGGAATATTGCTTTGGAACGCGGCTAATGCCATCAATGCGGAAAAAAGTATCACCAGTACTAGGGAAGTGATAATCGTAAATTTCGTAGTGGTGAGGCGGTAGAGTTCTGCCCGGTAAGAGCGCGAAAAAGAAACTTTATAGTTCGTCGATGCGGTATTTTCCATGATTATTGTTCCTTCTTCTCTCCGTGCTGCCGCCTAGAAGTGTATTCAAATTCTCCGGCCGTCATCTCCATAAAGACGTCTTCCAAAGAAGAGTGAATATCTTGTAGCTCGTGAATTTCGCAGTTTCGGGTATACAACAAATTTCCTATTGAAGCGCAGCTGACGCCAGGTACTTCAATATAACCCCGGGGGCGTGCTGAATCAGCGGGTCGCTTTTCTGCCGAATAGCCAGCCGCAGTGAGCACCTGATAAATTTGCTCGTTATCCGCTCCTACTATTAGTGCCTTGGAGTGAGAAGCCGATTGAGTAAATTGCGTGACGGGGCCGGAAGCTAATAATTTACCTTTCCCAATGATGATTAGGTCGTCGGCAGTAATCGCCATTTCGCTCATCAAGTGGGAAGAAATCAGTACGCTCCGCCCTTCTTGGGCATAAGTGCGCACTAATTGGCGTATCCAACGCACCCCGTCTGGATCTAAGCCATTGACTGGCTCATCGAGGATAAGAACTTCCGGATTGCCGAGTAATGCGGTAGCTACACCGAGCCGTTGGCACATTCCGAGTGAAAAAGTTTTTACCTGTTTCTTCGCCACATTTTCAATTCCAGTTAGTCGCAGTACTTCTTCTACGCGCTCACGGCTAAAACCGTGGGTAGCAGCCACTGTGAGCAGATGCTGCCGAGCTGTGCGACCACCGTGAAAAGCCTTTCCGTCTAATAGAGCTCCGACTTTCGTGAGTGGTGAGGGTAATTTTTGATATTCCACTCCGTCAAAAGTGGTGCGCCCGGCGTTGGGGATATCAATTCCCAGCATGCAGCGCATCGTAGTCGATTTTCCTGAGCCGTTTGGCCCTAAGAACCCAGTAACTCTGCCGGGTTGCACTTGAAAAGAAAGATCGGAAACCGCCGTCTTTCGTCCATATTTTTTCGTCAGGTTTTCTACCGTAATCACCAGCTACCTCCTCGGTAGGTATTTCCTTATCAAAATAGCATTATTGCCAATGCGTTTCTATGTGGGCATAGTTATGTGAGCACAGTTATGTGGGCATAGTTATGTGAGCATAGTTATGTAGGCATAGTTATGTAGGCATAGTTATGTGGGATATGCGGGCAAAGTTATGCCGGTATGGTTACGGAAATGTTCGCTTTAGGAGTATTTTTCAACTATTTATTTCTCGGAGCTCTCCAGTAGGATAAATATAGAAAACCGAGGATTCACTACCTGAGGAGGCAGTCATGAGTAACCCGGTAATGGAACGTAATCCTTATTTCAAGGCTGCGCCGGGGCGAGTAAATACGCCACCGGTAAACCGCGGCAATGTAGGGGAAACCAGTTACGATAACGATTATTCGCCCTACGCTGCCCCGAGCTATCAGAATCAAGCGGATGCGGCATATGCCGGTACGGCCGCGCCTTTTAGTACCGCCGAGTCGATGAGCTATCGCGATGCGATGAATAAAACGGCAATTTTATTGGCGACGGCGATAATCTCCGGAGTGGCAGCCGTAGTGCTATTCCCGCCGGCTGCTTTAACTTCTTTGGCAATGATTTGTTCCCTCGTCGCCTTCGTGGTCGGGATGGTAATTGCTTTTAAGCGTATTGTGCCGCGTGGCTTAGCCATAGCCTATGCCGTTTTAGAAGGGGTGACTTTAGGAGCGCTTACCGGTTTTCTGGAACTCTATATTCCCGGTATCGCTATTCAGACTATTCTCGCCACCACCGTAATAGTGGGGGTGACCTTAGCACTTCACTACAGTGGCAAAGTGCGCACAACTGCGCGCGGTCTAAAATTCGTGCTTATAGCTGCAATCGGTGGAATTATCTTTAGTTTCCTAAATATGCTGCTCATGATGTTTACGAATTTTAATATCCGCACGGATATCACTTTCTTAGGTATGCCACTCGGAGTGGGGCTGGGGATACTCATGATACTGGTGGCGGCCTATATGCTGATTGCCGATTTTGAAGCAGTGCAGGTGGCGGTGCAAAATGGAGCTCCGCGGGAGTTTGCTTGGACTTGCGCCATCGGCATTGTGATGACTATTTTCTGGATCTACTTAGAGGTGCTCCGCATCATAGCGATACTGGCAGATAATCGCTAGGAAGTAATAGCGCTCGGAAGTCTGGTAATCGCTAAAAGCTTGGCGATTACTAGAAAAGCTGGCAATTTGGAAAGCCGGTATAGCGCGCTTTGCATCCTTTAGGTGAAACTTAAATCCGCCCAACGAAAGTTATTTCGCTGGGCGGATTTATAAGTTATAGGTGAATTAAATTTTGCGGTATTTAGCGCTGTAAATAGCTAAATGTGCTTTAATTCTTGCGGTAAGCTCCGAGAATATCTACCACGAATACGAGGGTATCTTCTCCGGAAATACCGGCGCGCGGATTTCCCCGTTCCCCGTAGCCTTTTACAGGAGGTACCGAAATAAGCACGCGGCTTCCTACCTGCTTACCTACGAGAGCTTGATCCCAGCCTTGGATTACCATTCCCACGCCAATCGGGAAACGAGCTGGTTCAGCCCGGAAATAAGAAGAATCAAATATATCGCCGCCCCAAATTTGGCCGTGATAATTTACTTCTATTTCCTGCCCCGGCTGCACTACTGTGCCATTACCTTCTTCTAGAATCTGCACCCGTAGCCCTTTAGGAGCGGGAGAATCTGGAAAAGTAATTTCGGGTACCTCGCCAAAAGATCCGGAAATTTTCGGTAGTACGACGTCCATTCGTATGCCTTTCTTATTAGATAATGCACCTTTATTCTACGCTATTTAGAGATTCGGCAGGGGGGAAGCTATTTAGAGATTCGGCAGTGGGCAAGCTACGCCAGTGCGGCTGTGGCAGCGATAGCCCTGAGGGTGCTTTTGCAGATAGTTCTGATGATATTCTTCGGCTAAATAATACTTATAAGTTGCCGCCGGTAGAATATCGGTGACTATTTCTCCTCTGCCAGATCGTAATAATTGCTGCTGGTAGATTTGGCGCATCTCTTTGGCGAGTTTTTCTTGGGATGCCGAAGTATAGAAAATTAGGGAACGATACTGGCTTCCGCGGTCGTTACCTTGCCGATCGCGAGAAGTGGGATCGTGGCACTCCCAAAATATTTGGAGAATTTTTGCTGCGCTAATACTTTCTGTATCGAAAGTGACGCAAACCGTCTCCGCATGCCCCGTAGTTCCGCTGCAAACATCTTCATAACTGGGGTGGGGAAAAGTGCCTCCCATATAGCCCACACTCGTATCTAGTATGCCGGGAGTGTATTGATAAATTTCTTCTACACCCCAGAAGCAGCCGGCCGCTAGATAAATAGTTGCCGAGTTAGCTGAGTTATCCGAGTTATTTAAGCTATCTGAGCTAGCCGAGATATTTGCGCTAGCCAAGTTATCCGAGCTAGAAAGATTCAATTTTTTGTACTTCTACCTGGAATTCTTTTCCGTTCGGAGCGGTGTAAGCGGCTTTATCTCCTACTTTTAATCCCATAATCGAAGCCCCTAAAGGAGCAGATTCCGGATAGACGGGGATATCCAAATCAGCGGCCGCTTCCCGCGATCCCAGCAAAAACTTTTTCTCTTTTCCGTTCACCACAGCGGTGATAATTAAACCGGGCGCCACCACTTCCGCCGAGGTGGGAGCTTCCCCTACTTCGGCGTGCTCTAGCAGATAGGTGAGTTCCTGAATCCGCCCTTCCATCTTCGACTGTTCCTCGCGAGCTGCATGATAGCCGCCGTTTTCGCGTAAATCTCCTTCGGAACGCGCCGCCTCAATACGGGCCGCAATCTCAGTGCGTCCGGTGGTCTTTAGGCGCTCCAACTCTGCGTTTAAGCGGTCGAAAGTACTCTGTGAGAGCCAAGTTGTATCTGCCATCGCTTTCTCCTCTTACTCCGCCGGCCATATTCTGCTTTATTCCGCGGGAATCCATTTTTCAGAGCAGTTATTTCTGCCCTGCCGCCTGTGTGCTTACGAATACTCAATAATAGAACGTTAAAAAAAGTTTTTCTACTTATCTATTTCCTCATTCTGCATTTCTAGTCATTTGTATTTCGGGGCAGTTTGTATTTCTTGCGCTCATTATTTTTCGGGCGGGCGTTATATTTTGGGTGCTCGTTATTTTTCGGGTGTTTGCATTTTTGAGTATTTACTTTTTAGGTATTCGCTTTGGGAGCGTTCATGACGTTCGCTTCTTGGCCGTTCACCTAAAGCAGCTTGAGAGGAGAAAATTGCGAAGAATCGGCAGGGTGGATAGAGTTTCAGAGGAGAAAAGCAGAAATTTGTGAAAGATAGATAAGCTGAGGAGAATAATTGGTTACGGAAAAACGCCTGCTCGCTGTACATGCTCATCCCGACGACGAAGCGTCTAAAGGAGCGGGGACGGCGGCAAAATACGCCCAGCAGGGGCGCGTGCGTATTGTGACCTGTACGGGTGGAGAGCGGGGAGATATTCTCAACCCGTATCTAAAAATTACGCCGGAACTGGAGCAGGATTTAGTGGGGGTACGCCGCGCGGAAATGGCGGCGGCAGCGGCTGCTTTGGGGGTAGAGCACACTTGGCTCGGGTTTATTGATTCGGGATTACCTACGGGTGATCCTTTGCCTCCGGTGCCGGAGGGTTCTTTTGCAGCGATTCCGCTAGATGAACCAATACGGCGTCTAACGGCAGAAATCAGAGAATTTCGCCCACAGGTGCTTATTTGCTACGACGAAAGTGGTGGATATCCGCATCCAGATCATATTCGAGCTCATGAAGTATCCGTGGGTGCCTATCGAGCGGCAGCTGATGCGAATTACGCTCCCGAACTGGGAGAGCCGTGGCAGATTACAAAAGTTTATTACGATATTTCGCTTTCGCGGCGCCGTATGCGCACCCTACACGAAGGGTTGCTGGCGCGGGGGAAAGAGAGCCCTTTAGAAGTTTGGTTTACGCGGCATTCGCATGAACAGCGGCCGGAAGAGCTCCCTGCCAGTGCGCGTATCGACGTAGCTGAGTTTTTTCCGCAGCGCGATGCGGCGTTACGTGCGCACCAGACGCAGATTTCTCCCGATAGTACTTTTTTTGCAGTGCCGCGCGATATCGAGGCAGAAATTTGGCCATGGGAAGAGTTCTACCTTGCTTTTTCGCAGGTAGGAATGCCGGAGAAAATGGAGAGTGACCTCTTTGCCCGTATACCAGGAATCGAAAGCTAATTTACCGCGGCAAAGCTAAATTACCGCAGCGGAGATTCTCTTCTACTGGGTGCTGGTGCACTTCCCGTCATTGGATAGCGCAGAGGGCTAACCAGATGGCTACAGCGTGGCAAGCATAGCCAGCTACCGTGCCGAGATGGAAAAATTCGTGGAATCCAAAATACTTTGGCCAGGGGTTCGGCCAGCGGAATGCATAGCAGAGCGCTCCAATTGTATAGGCTAAACCACCGGCAAAAAGTAACCAAACTACGGCGGGGTGGCCGTTTCTCCAAAAATCCGGTAAAAACCAGATTGCTACCCAGCCGAGAGCGATATAGAGAGATACGTAGAGGGCGCGTGGTGCATTCATCCACAGTACGCGCATAGACATCCCTACTATGGCTCCTATCCAGACGATGCTCAATACTAGCCGAGCGCGCGCGGGGGTAAGTAGCAGCACCGATAGCGGTGTATAGGTGCCGGCGATTAATAAAAATATATTGGAGTGGTCGAGGCGGCGGAAAATTCCCCATACTTTGGGACTCCAATTGCCGAGATGGTAAGTAGCGGAGCAGCCAAATAGTATTAACCCAGCTAGACCGTAGATAGCTATAGCTACATGCGGGGCGGTGCCGGCGGCGAAAATAAAGAGCAATATCGAATTAGCGAGCGCTAAAGGGGTAGCGCATAGATGAATCCAGCCGCGAGCTTTAGGTTTTGCTTCGTCAGGAGTGCGTGACATCTTTTTCCTCTGTTGTGTGCCTAGTATCTGCCTCAGCCTCTAGAATACGCTCCTCTTTTTATGCGGTAAACCGGAGCTGCGGGGGTAAATAATAGAGAAAATAGGAAGCAAAAATTACCTGTTTCGTAGCTATCGTTTTAAAATAAAAGATAGAGTGAAGCATACTTATTTGGCGCTGGAATGAGAGGGGTAAACAAGATGTGGATTCCTAATTTTGTGTACTCTCTCTATGAGCGCAGCCTTATCCAGCAGATTGATGAAACTAATATCCCGCAGCACGTGGGAATTATTTTAGATGGAAATCGCCGGTGGGCAAATTCTCTCGGTATGACTGCTTCGAGTGGGCATCGCAAGGGCGCCTATCACGTGACGGAAGTGCTGGAGTGGTGCGAAGAAGCGCATATTAAACTGGTGACTCTTTGGATGCTCTCTACTGATAATTTGAAACGAGCAGAAGCTGAGCTAGCGGAGTTACTCGATATTATCGCTGATTTGATAGAGGATATGGCGAAATCTCAGCGGTGGGAGTTGCGAGTACTTGGAGATTTAGATCTATTGCCACCGGCCATCGCGGCGCGTATAAAAAAGGCTGTCGCCTCTACTTCTAGTGGCGGGAAAATGCAGGTAAATGTGGCTATCGGCTACGGAGGACGGCAAGAAATCACCAATGCGGTGCGCAGATATCTTTCGGAGCAGGCCGCGCAAGGTAAAGAACTGGGTGAAGTAGCGCATTCGATTACCGTAAGTGATATTACCGAGCATATGTATACGCGCGGGCAGCCAGATCCGGATTTAATTATTCGTACTTCGGGAGAGCAAAGATTAAGTGGATTTTTGCTCTGGCAGACGGTGCACACGGAGTTCTATTTTTGCGAAACTTTCTGGCCAGATTTTCGGCGCACAGATTTCTTGCGGGCTTTGCGCGATTTTTCGGCGCGCGAACGCCGTATGGGCGTATGAAATTAGCTATGTGGGAAGTAACGGTATATGAGGCTTGCTACGTGCTTACTGTGAATTTCTAACTTTGTGCCTACCGTGAATCTACAGTGAATTTGTAGTGAATTTGTAGTGAATCTATAGCGCGCCTACGGAGTAATCTTCTGATTTAGCGGAAATTTCTTTTCGCGTAGGTAGATGCTCTCCGTGCTGACTGAGAGAAATTCCGGCGGCGGTAGCTCCGTAAGAACCCAAGGATACTAATGCCGCCTTGGAAAGATTGCGAATACCGTTTATTTCTTCTCTTCCGAGCACGCTGAGCCGCGCTAAACCATCAATAAATGCCGCCATTAGCGAATCTTCAGCTCCGCTTGAATCAGCTATCCGCACTTCGGCGCTCGGAATAGTGATTTGGTGGCGGGAAGTGTAAAGCTGCAATCCGGATTCTTGCTGGGAGATAAGCGCTAAAGCGACTCCTTTTGCCAAAATTCGCTGGGCTATTTTTTCGAGGTTATTTTCCGGGTAGAGAATAGCTAAATCTTTTGCCTGCGCTTTTAATACGTCGATAAAAGGTAAATAAGATTCGAATTGAGCGCGTAGTTGCGTGGAATTCTTTTCCGTATCCGTTGGCAGATTTAAATTATAAGAAATAGTGGCATAGGGGTGATACAGCTTTATCCACTCTGCGCTCGGGGTGGAGATATTTTTGCTTGACGCAGGAGCATTGACTGACGCAGGAGCATTTTCGCAATAAGAATTTGCTTCGCTCGATTCGATATGCACGAGAAGTGGGGCCGCGGTGGGAATATCCGCCCGCGCCGTGGATGGATTGTAAATCTTTATCGCATTTTCCTGGCAATATTGAAGAATCTGGGTATTTAACTCCGTATTTTCTAAAGCTGGGAGCAGTAGAGAAACTGCCCGCCCGAGGCGCGCTAAGCCCGTAGCTATGTTTAGTGAAGTCCCGCCGGTAAGTGGAGCAGATTTTTCCCAAGTCTCAGCTGTAAAAAGCTGCGGCGGATCTTCTCCAATGACGAGAAAAGTCATTCTGCTGCTCCGTCTGGGGTCGCTACCCCGTCTAGGTTTTCTTCCGCTTCGGCGCGCGCTGCTTCGAGCCGAGCGCGGGCACTATCTAACCATTCTTGGCAGCGCTTCCCGAGCGCTTCTCCCAATTCCCAGAGTTGGAGCGAATCTTCTAAAGAGATATTTCCCGCCTCCAAACTCCGCACTATTTCCGCTAATTTATCGCGCGCTTCTTCGTAGCTCAGCTGCGCTATCTGGGATTCTAGAGCTTGGGTACGCGCTGATTTAGCCGCCCCCGCCGATTTAGTTGTTTTTGCAGATTTAGCTGCCGCTGCTGATTTAGTTTCTCCAGCCGCTGGCGCTGCTTTAGAAGGAGAATTATCTCCAGGAGTAGTTTCCATTTTTAACTCTCTTCATCTGCTAGTACGGATAGGGAAATCTTCCCATCATAGAGAAGGGCAGCAATATGCATATCTGGTATTGCTTCAGCCTGGCGGCATAAAATTTCTCCACTATCTTTCTGTAGAATACTGTAGCCGCGTTTTAATGTAGAACTTGGGGACAAAGTCCGCAGTTTTGCTAATTCGGCCCCAATCTGGGCATTTTCTTTAGTCAATATGTGTTCGCAGCTAGTGCGAATACGAAATAGTAAATTTTCTAAATGCTCGGCACGCGGAACCAATAAAGTCTGGAGCGGATCTTGCAGTATGGGATGGCTACGCAGCAGCAGCTGTTCATTTTCCGCTCGGGCGAGCTGGTTTTCCATAAGCTGCCGGCCTGCCGCGAGTGCCGTCTGTATTTTTTCGGTTTCTTCCGTTACATCTGGCACTACGCGCCGCGCTGCATCGGTAGGAGTGGATGCTCGTACATCTGCCACATAATCTAGGAGCGGATTATCGGTTTCGTGGCCAATAGCAGAAATTATTGGAGTGTGGGCTTGGGTGGCGGCGCGCACCAGCATTTCTTCGGAAAAAGGCAATAAATCTTCCACCGATCCGCCGCCGCGCGTAATGATTATTACCTCTACTTCTTCCTGCGCATCGAGTTCCTGCAATGCCGCAGTGACTTCCGCAGCGCAAGATTTTCCTTGCACCGCCACTTCTCTAATTACGAATTGGGCAGATGGCCAACGGGCGGTGGCATTCACCAATACATCGTGTTTTGCTTTGGCGTTTCTTCCGCAGATTAATCCGATGCGGCGCGGGAGAAAAGGGAGCGGCAGTTTTCGTTCTGGTGCGAAGAGGCCTTCGGCGGCGAGGCGTTGTTTCAGTTCGGCGATACGCGCCAAGAGATCGCCTAAACCGACCGGGCGCACTTCCCGGGCGAAAAGTGCAAAAGATCCATTTACTTCCCAGTAGTCCGGCTTCGCTAATACCACTACCCGCGCCCCCGCTGTGATATCTTTCGGTAGCCCGGAGCTAAAGATTTTCACCGGTATCGAAGCTTTTTCCTGTAAATCAGCTAGTTTAAAAAATTGTACTTTAGCACCTGGGCGCGGGGTGAATTCTACAATTTCTCCCTCTACCCAGCAGCCCGGCATCCGCGCAATATATTCGTGAATTTTTGCTGAAAGCAGACGCAAAGGCCACGGGTGCTCGGCGGTGGTTTGCATAGCGAGAGGTGGTAACCCAGCTGGAACCGGTACAGAAGTATTCACCCTTCTATTTTTACCTTAAAATAAGGCAGTAATCTTCTTCTTAGGCGGCAATCAAGAAGAGAAATACAGGAAACACTCCGGCAATAGTAGGCTAGAGGTAGATATTTGAAAATAAAGAGAGGGCAATAAACTATGAGTGCAGAAGAGATTTCTTTAGCGGGAGCTTCCGCTTTTCCCGCGGAGGTGCCTTCTGCTGGTTCAGCGCAGGAAAAGAAAATACTTCTCGCCACTCCGCGCGGTTACTGTGCGGGAGTGGATAGAGCAGTAGACGCCGTAGAAAAAGCTCTGGAACTCTACGGAGCCCCTATCTATGTGCGCAAAGAGATTGTACATAATAAATTCGTGGTAGAAACCCTCTCCCGCCGCGGAGCAATTTTTGTAAATGAAACAGATGAAGTCCCCGAAGGGGCTCGAGTAGTTTTTTCTGCCCACGGAGTGGCTCCGCTGGTACATAAACAGGCGGAAGCGCGTAACTTATTCACCATCGATGCCACTTGCCCATTAGTGACTAAAGTACATAAGCAAGCTATTCGTTTTGCTGATTCTGATTACGATATTCTTCTCATTGGGCACGAAGGCCACGAAGAAGTAGAAGGTACTCAGGGGGAAGCTCCTGAACATATTCAAGTGGTAAATGGCCCAGCAGATGTAGATAAAGTGCAGGTACGTGATGAAAACCGAGTGGTTTGGATATCGCAGACTACGCTTTCGGTAGATGAAACCATGAAGATAGTGGAGCTATTGCGGAAAAAGTTTCCGAATCTGATTGATCCACCTTCCGGAGATATTTGCTACGCTACGCAAAACCGGCAGGGAGCGGTAAAAGAGCTAGCCGCCAAATCGGAAGTAGTGATAGTAGTCGGTTCCGCCAATTCCTCTAATTCAGTGCGGCTGCGGGAAGTTGCTTTAGAAGCTGGAGCTAAGCGCGCCTACCGAGTGGATAAAGCAGACGAATTACAAGCGGAGTGGTTCGCGGGAGTGCAAGCAGTAGGAGTCACCTCGGGAGCTTCCGTACCAGAGATACTCGTGCGTGAAGTGCTAGAGCACCTGCAAGAACTCGGCTATAGTGCCATAGAGAATATAAAGACGGTGCAGGAAGATGTACGTTTTTCTTTGCCGAAAAATTTACGGGCAGATTTACAACGCGCCGGAGTGCAAGTAGATAAACCACATCGCCCGCGCGCCAAGGGAGTGGAAATATCTAATGCGCGCAATGCGCCGCTGTAGAGATTATAGATTAAGGATTACGGGGTAGGGATTACGGGGTAGGGATTACGGGGTAGGGATTACAGAGATATTCACTGTGATTCCGGAGGTAAAAAATTATCGGTATTGATTAGGCGAGTTTGCGATTTCTCGCTGGCAATTGGCGGTAGATAATCGGGTAGTTTTGCGGTGGAATCTCCGAGGGCAGAAAATTTACGTGCCGTCACTAGCACTCGCGATTCTAAAGAAGCTACTGCATTATTATATAGCTCTACCGAATTACCCAGGTGGTATCCCAGCTTCTGTAGATATTCCACCATCTTTGCCAAACGCTCTACCAAGGTACGCCCTAGTTCTACAATTTCTTTTGCTTCCGCATTGATCGCTGCCGTGCTCCACACCGAAGCTACTGCTTTTAGTAAAGCTAGTAATGAACTTGGAGAAGTGAGCAATACTCCGGCGCGCATAGCATCTTCTAGGAGGGTAGCGTCTGCCATAACTGCCTGCGATAGCAGAGCTTCGGAAGGAAGAAAAAGTACCGTGATTTGCGGTGAATCTGGAAAATCACCTGGATAATTTCGCTTTTTTAGTTCGTTGATGTGGCCACGTAAAGCCTTGACGTGCTTTGCTAGAAGTTCATTTTTTTGCGCTTCGGTGCCTATCTCCGGCAGGGCTTGTGCTTGGAGATAGGAAGTGAGTGGGACTTTTGCATCTATAGGTAGGTGCACATTTCCCGGTAGGTGTACCAGCACATCGGGGCGCTGTTTCGAATTAGTTTTTTCTGATTTTCCGGCTTGACCGGGAGAGGTGAAATTACCACTACTCTTTTGAACTGCAAAATCTACGTGTTCTAACATTCCGGCCGCTTCGATAATACGGCGTAGTTGTATTTCTCCCCAATTGCCGCGCGCAGAATTAGACTGTAGAGCACCCCGCAAGGCATTAGCTGTACGAAAAATTTCGTTATTTGTCTGAGCGCTTAGTTCGAGCTGCTTCAACACTTTTGCATCTTGGGCAGCAGTGTATTCATTTAGGCTATGTACCCGCTGGCTAACTTCCCGCAATTGCTCGTAAATTGGCTCTAAGCGTTGGACTACCCCGATATCAGCTTTAGTGCGGGCTTCTAAACTGCGTTTTTCTATTTCTAACTGCTCGAGTTTTCCGCTGAGGCGAATTTGCTCTTGCTGGCTGGCTTGCAGCTGCCGCTGTAAATGTGCATTTGCCTGTGCAGTATGGAGCTTTCCGCCTAAGAATCCGAGCGTTACGCCGCAGAGGAGGGCAAAAATTAATACAAATCCAAGGAAACCAATACTTATTTGCATATTTCTATCGTAGAGAGCAGCTCCGAAAAATTTTTTGCATCAGTTTGCACCAGTTTGCGCTGCCGCCTCCATTTCGGAAAACTGCTTGCGGGCACTAGAATACCTATGTGGCTTTAACAATAGGTATTGCGGGACTCCCGAATGTAGGAAAATCGACTCTTTTTAATGCTCTTACGCGTGCTACGGTATTGGCGGCAAATTATCCTTTTGCCACTATCGAGCCGAATATCGGAATCGTGCCTTTGCCCGATGCGCGCCTGGCAAAACTGGCGGAGCTATTTTCCTCCCAGAAAGTAGTGCCGGCTACGGTGTCTTTCGTAGATATCGCGGGGATTGTGCGGGGAGCTTCGGAAGGGGAAGGGCTCGGAAATCAATTCTTGGCTAATATCCGCGAAGCAAATGCGATATGCCTCGTCACCCGCGCTTTCCAAGATCCCGACGTCACCCATGTGGATGGAAAAGTAGATCCGGAATCAGATATCGATACTATTTTGACGGAGTTGATTCTCGCCGATATTCAAACTCTGGAAAAGCAGCTCCCCCGGTTAGAAAAAGAGCGTACCGGGAAAAAGATAGCTCCGGAAGTGGTAGAAACGGCGCGGGCGGCTTTAGATATTCTCGCGGCCGGGCGCCCCGTGCGAGGAGAAGAGCTCGACCCAGATATCTTGGCCACTTTCCAGCTGATGACGGCGAAGCCGATTATTTACGTATTTAATATGGACGATGCCGGTTTGGCAGATAGTGATTTGCAGGCAGAATTGCGCGCGTTGGTGGCGCCGGCGGAAGCAATTTTCTTAGATGCACAGTTCGAGGCCGAACTGGTGGAATTGGAAGAAGACGAAGCGCGTGAAATGCTCGAAGAATCTGGGCAAAGCGAATCCGGATTAGATAAATTGGCGCGGGTAGGCTTCCACACCTTGGGATTACAAACCTTCTTGACGGCCGGCGAAAAGGAATCTCGCGCTTGGACTATTCATAAAGGTTGGACGGCTCCGCAGGCTGCGGGAGTAATTCACACTGATTTTGAGCGGGGCTTCATCAAGGCAGAAGTAGTTTCTTATACCGATTTAATCTCCTACGGCTCCCTCAATGAATGCCGGGCACACGGAAAAATCCGGATGGAAGGTAAAGACTACGTAATGCAAGACGGCGACGTAGTGGAGTTTCGTTTCAATGTAACCTGAGGCGCGCTAGTGTTAGCGGCATGACAACACGTGCTGCTATTTACCTCCGTATCTCGCTCGATGCTGCCATGGACGGCCTCGCCATCGACCGGCAGCGCCAGGACTGCGAAGCCCTTGCCGAGCAACGCGGCTGGGACGTCGTGCATACCTACGTCGATCAGTCGATCTCCGCGTCGAAGAAGGACGTGGACCGCCCCGACTACGACGCGATGGTGGCGTCCTTTGAGCGCGGCGAGATCGACGCGATCATTTGCTGGGACCTCGACCGCCTCACACGGCAGCCCTGGCAGCTCGAAGAGTGGATCGACAGGGCAGAGGAGCAGGGGCTGAAACTCGTCACTGCGAACGGTGATGCTGACCTTGCCACCGACGGCGGCAGAATGTACGCGCGCATCAAAGCAGCCGTGGCACGCGGCGAGATCGAGCGAAAGAGCATGCGCCAGTCTCGTGCGCAACAGCAACGCGCCGAGCAGGGCCGCTGGTACTCCGGCGGTGTGCGCCCTATCGGCTACACCTCCACCGGCGAGATCATTCCATCCGAAGCCGCCGCCGTGCTCGGTATGTTCCGCGCTGTCGAGAGGGGCAACTCCATGCGCGACATTGCGCGCGCCTTATCTGGGGTCGATCAACCGGGCTTGCCGGATATCCCGACCACGCCGCGCCATATGTACACCGTGGTCACAGAGCGCAACGCTCGACGCCGCGCTGAAGGCCAGGAAGAAAAGCCGGTTCCCGACGCGCAGCCGTGGGCCTACACGTCGTTGCACTCGATCCTGCGCAACCCCGTGTATGCGGGTTACTCCACTTATAAGAAGGCCAAGCGCAAAGGCGTGAAGAACAAATACCGCCGTGTCACGCATATCGTCCGCGACCCCGATACCGGCGAGCCGGTGAAAGGGCAGTGGGAGCCGATCGTCACACCCGATCTGTGGTGGCGCGTGCAGAACGTGCTCGATGATCCCGACCGGCTGACCAACAAGGAGCGGCGTAATACTCGCCGCCATCTTGGCTCGGGTCTGTATGTCTGCGACGAGTGTGGCAATCCCGTGCGCACGCATGCCGACCGCTACCGCTGCGCCGCCTGTGGCTTAGTGCGCACGCATAGCGTCGATGATTTTGTGCTCGCCGTGATCCGCGCCCGCCTTGGTCGTGACGACCTAGCAGACCTGTTGCCGACTGCGGATGACGACGAGGTCGACGCCATCGACGACGAACTCGCTGAGCTTCGCGCAAAGCTCGCCCGCGTCCAGGCTGACTACGACGAGGAGCTTATCGAGGCCCGTGACCTCAAGCGCGCGCGAAACCGTTATGAGCCGCAGATCGAGAAACTCGAAACGCGCCGTGCCCGCCTTGCTGGCGCATCGGCGCTGCTCGACACAACCGGCTACGCCTCGCCCGTGGACGCCTTCGACAACGCAGAGCTTGCCGTGCAGCGCCGTGTCATCAACACCCTGTGCCAGGTGCGCCTGCGCCGTGGCGTGCGCGGAAGCAAGACCTTTAACCCCGAATCAGTCCAGATCGTGTGGAACTAGGTTGCAGTGTGTGACACGTCAACAATCGCGCGCATGTGCTGCGACGCGCGACGCTCCTACGAAGGAACGCCACGGAGCCGGCAGTTCGGGGGAGATCTGCCTTCGTGTATCGGGGGTGACACTGCTCAACCGTGGCGTTCGGGGAAAGTATTACACGACTGTTTCCACCCCGCATGTCGAGCGCCGAAAGCAAGAACCCGGGTTGTACGGTAGCGGTAATTTGCGTTTTTGTTACACGCCGCGTTTCACGCAACGATCCCGGGCGGCTTCGCATCCTGCCATGTGTACATCGTTACATCTCAGGGGCGAGATGTGGAGGATCGGCCAGACTTGGATAGGGAGTGCCCGCATGGCAAACGAGCGGATTACAGAAGACTTAGTCGATGAAAAGCTCCGCAACCTCGGATATTACGAGGATGCAGAGAAGATCATCGTTGAGAAGCAGCAATCCGCCATTGAGCTGGTTCGCAAGTCTTTGTCGAAGGCGTCGAAAACTGGCGGCGGCGGTGGTGGTTTCCCGGAGTTCATCATCACTGCCCCCGACACCCCCGACATGATCGTGGTTATCGAGTGCAAGGCAGAGACACGTTGGCACGAGTCGGAAAATCGTGATCGCCCTAAAGACTTCGCGGTTGACGGTGTTCTGCACTACGCAAGTTTTCTGACACACAAATACACCGTGATCTCGATTGCAGTCTCGGGCACGCCTGCACATAGTGAATGGTCCTTCTTTGTCACCACCAAAGGAGAGAAGGAAGCACGCCCGCTTAAGGCCCCGAGCGGTGCAGCGATTACCGAACTTGTCAGCCTTGATGACCTCATTACCGCCGCATCGTTCGATCCTTCTGTTCAGGCAAAGCGAACAAAAGACCTCATTTCGTTCTCTCAGGAAATGCACGCTTTCATGAGGGATGAAGCGGAGCTAGAAGAGAAAGAGAAGCCTCTCGCCGTCGCGGGTAGCCTAATCGCGCTCAACGACCCTGTCTTTGCAAAGACCTACGAAGCATATGGTGCGAAAGACTTGCCCGACTTCTGGATGCAAACGATCCAGAAAGTCATCGGGTCTGCGCAAATCCCGTTCGCCAAGATAACGAACATGACCCAGCCGTTTACTGGCATCCAAGTGCACCCAGAGCTGGGTAAAGCTACCAAAGCCTATCCGCAGGGCTTGTTACACGAAATCGTGACCCTGCTTGCGGAGAAGGTGCTGCCCTTTATCACCGTTTATCACGACTTCGACGTTGTGGGAGCTTTCTACGGTGAGTTCCTGAAGTACACAGGCGGTGACGGCAAAGGGTTGGGGATTGTACTCACGCCGAAGCACATCACTGAGCTGTTTAGCCTGCTTGCCAACGTCGATAAGGACAGCATCGTGCTTGACACCTGCGCTGGTACTGGAGGCTTCCTAATCTCGGCAATGAACCAGATGGTCCGTACTGCGATCACGCAAGACGAGATTGAGTCGATCAAGAAAAACCAACTGATCGGCGTCGAACAAAACCCGAGCATGTACGCCCTAGCGGCTTCAAACATGATCCTGCGCGGTGACGGGAAGGCCAACCTCTACCAAGGGTCTTGTTTTGACACCGCCATCACCAAAGGCGTCAAGTCCCACAAAGCGACAGTTGGTTTGATTAACCCGCCTTACGCCAAAACTAAGGAAGACCTGCACGAGCTGCGATTCGTGGAACACATGCTTGATTGTCTCACTCCCGGGGCGATCGGTATTGCCATTGTCCCTATCTCGTGCGCAACTGCGCCTAGCATCCGCAAGCGCAGCCTCCTGAAGAACCACACACTGGAAGCAGTCATGTCAATGCCACCGGAAGTCTTTTACCCGGTTGGTGTCGTCACTTGTGTGATGGTGTTTACTGCACACATTCCACATGAAAGATCTGACCGGAAAAGCTGGTTTGGTTATTGGCGCGAAGACGGGTTCGTCAAAATTAAGAATCTCGGCCGCGTCGATCGAAATGGAACCTGGCCAGAGATACGCGACCACTGGGTTGAGATGTTCCGTAATCGAGAAGTCAAGCCTGGTGAATCTGTCATGCAAAAGGTGGATGCCGAGGATGAATGGGTCGCGGAAGCTTACATGGAAACGGACTACTCGACTCTTACCCAGTCGGACTTCGAGAAGGTCCTTCTCGACTACGCACTGTTCACCTTGCGCGGGGTCGATATCGAAGAAGGCGGGGACGCGTGACTCGCCAACCTTTAGGTGACCTATTTCATGTTGAGTACGGAAACAAACTCGACATGAACAAGATGACACCAACCGATCCACGGACAGGCATCGCATTTGTAGGACGAGTGGGTGGCCTGAACGGAAAATCAGGTGTCTCCGGGTACGTCGAGGCACTACCTGACCTGACCCCTTATCCCACAGGTTTAATCACAGTTGCCCTCGGAGGGTCGCGACTGCTGTCTTCCTATGTTCAGCAGCGCCCGTTCTATACAGCTCAGAACGTGGCAGTCCTTCGTCCAAAGCGAGACACCATGAGTCTCAACGAGCGTCTCTTCTACGCGATGTGTATTCGCAAGAACGCCTTTCGTTATAGCGCTTTCGGAAGGGAAGCAAACCGCACTCTAGCGACTATTGAGGTTCCCACCGAGATACCCGATTGGGTCGAAATTAGTGAGGTTCCGACTCATGAGGGGCTTCGGGCAGCTACAGGCGATCCCGTGGCTTTGACCGACCCCAGTGGCTGGTGCGATTTCCCGATAGAACAGCTATTTGAGATCAAGAAGGGTAAGCGAGTCACCAAAGCAAATAGGCAACCGGGAACAACACGTTTCATAGGTGCTTCGGACAGTAACAATGGGATTACCGATTGGAGCGCGCTTGAACCACTCTTCCCCGCAGGGACCATCACAGTTCCCTACAACGGATCGGTTGGTTATTCCTTCTACCAGGATCAACCGTACTTCGCCTCAGACGACATTCAGGTGTTAATCCCTAAACAAGAAGTGTCCTACTGGGCAATGCTGTTCATCTCAACCATGATTCGTCACGAGAAGGACCGATTCACGTATGGGTATAAGTGGAATTTGGCTCGAATGAGGAAGATGACACTTCGGTTGCCAGCTGCACCAACCGGGAAGCCTGACTGGGATTACATGGAAGGCTTTATGCAAGGATTACCGTTTTCTGCCGCGATCACTGGTGAGGTGGGTGTCTAACGCTCATCGGTTACGCCTACGTTCCAACCTCCAAGCAGAGACAGTAGCTCGACACTCAGCGTGACCTTCTTGTCCAGCGCACCCGTGAGGGCGTGGCGCACGCCCGCGCCCAGGGCAGGGTCGCCGGCCCCAAACCGAAGCTCGACCAAAAACAAGCCCAGATCGCCAAGGAGCTTATTGAGGGCGGCAAGTCCGTCAGTGCAGTAGCCAGGACATTCAACGTCTCGCGGCCGACGATCTATCGCGCTCTCAAGCGCATCGAAGCCGACGCCTAAGCACAGGCTGCGTCGCTAGCGCTCGCACCCGGCGAGAAGGCACCAGGCTGCGCTAGCGACGCCCGGCGCACAAAGGCACTGTACTGCTGGGATACGCCTGCGACCGGCAGAGCCGGGCCGAATACGGGATTGCCCACGTACACCCCGTATTCGTGCAAAGGAGCACTGCCATGTCCACTCATTCCCACACGCTTGCATCTCACGGCGAGATCCTTGCGAACCTCCCCGGCATCCTCGGGTTCTACCCGAACAACTCGCTGATCCTCGCGTTCTTCGTCGACGACGAGGGCGTCGACACCGTCCGCCTCGGCCCGGTCGCACGGTTCGACCTGGACGAGGCCGTGGAGAAGCTCAACGAGAGCCGCGAGCGGTTCGCAGCGTGGGTCCACCACCTCGAACTCGACGCAGTTATCGCGTACATGATCAGCGATGACATTGCGCAACCGGTCTTCGACGAGACGGCCACGTACCTCACCAGCGGGGCAGTGCACCTACCGCCGCTGCTCGGGGTGGTGCAGGTGCCCGAAATCGTCACCGGGGCCGCGTGGTGGTCTGTGTACCAGCATCCGCTCATCGACGAGCCGCGCCACGGCGTTGTCGGCGAGGTCGCCGCATCAGCGGCGCTTCAGCAGATGCTAGAGCACACCGGCGAGCTGCCGGAGCCGAGCAAAGACGACATCGAGGCACGGTTGAACAGCACCGATCACGGCATCGACGCTGCCGAGCACGCCGACATCATCGAAGACGCGCTGGCGTATATCCCGCCCATGTTCGCGGACGTGCTGCAGCGTGAATACGAGCAGGCGGCGGCAGGGATCACCCAGCCGAGCACTCGTGCTGTTCGGTCTGCGCTGAAATGCTTCACCACGCCGCGCTTGCGAGACACGCTGCTCGCAGCGCTGCTCGATGAGCCGCAGGCTGGCCTTGCGTTCATAGAGCAGGTTATGCGCGCTGTCCCGACCAGCTGGCCGGGGATGCGGGCGCAGCTCACGGCCACTGTTGCCGTGCTCGCTCACGCCACAGGCCAGCCGGGACTAGCTGGCGTGGCTGCGCAGCGAGCCACCGAGATCGGACCAGACGAGAATTTCCCGTCTCTGGTGGCCAAGCTGACCGACATTGGCCAGGGCGAGCGGATGGTCGAACTCGTCCGCGAGGGCGCTGAGAAGACCCGCACGATCTTGTTCACCGAGTAACACCACACACCCCGTTGCAGCGATGCAACGGGGTTTCTTTTTCTCGCGGGGCCGTGGCCAGCAGAGATGCACACCTAGCGGGGCGGGGGAGAACCCCCTAGACAGCAGAGCTGTCTCCAACAGACGGATTGACCATCCATCCGAACAAGGAGGCACCTGATGCGCGACATCACCCACACCGACCTGGAACTGCTCTACCAGCTCGCCGACGGCATCGACGGCGAGGACGCCGATCCGGGCGCAGCACAAGAACTGCGCGACCTAGAGGCGGCAGGCACACCGCTGCCCTGGGCAGTGCTGTAACGACAGCTCAACCCCCGCAGCGGCAAAGCCGCTGCTTAAGTACCCAAATTGCACGGCAAATCACACCCACTCACGTAAGGAGAACCATCATGTCCAACCCCTTCAACAACGGCACCATCGTCGGCAACGCAGCTCGCGCACCCAAGCTGTTCGAGCACGCAAACGGCGGCGCGACGGTGAAGCTCAGCGTCTATGCGCGCAACACCTTCAAGAACAAGTCCACCGGCAAGGTGGAAAGCGAGATCGTGGAGCTGACCGGCTACGTCCAGGACGCCGCGAACCCCGGTGTGTTCGGCTGCATCGGCTCCGGCGATCGCGTTGCGGTGAGCTACTCGCTCAAGACCGACGTCTACACCGACAAGGACGGTGTGAAGCAGTACCCGCTGGTGGCGCGCATCGACACGGTGCAGCTGATCGATTCCAAGAAGGAGTCCGCTGCTCGCGCTGTCCGTCGCGGAGGCGAGGCGGCGACCGCCGCCCTGGCTGGCGCTGAGGGCGAAGAAGTACCGTTCTAACTACGAAACCCCGCAGGGAAACCTGCGGGGTTATTTTTTCAACCATTTCACACGCCAATTTGCTGCGAATCACTTGTGCAGTTTTACGGTGCAGTGGTGCGGTGCTTTTACTGGCGTTTCTGCTGCGCAACTCACTGCACTATGTAGTGTCTGTGACATTTCATTAACACGTAGGTTGCACTGTGTATTGGGCACCCATTTCATCGACACGTTTACTGCGCAATCAAATGCCCTGTCACTTTAATGACATGTGAATTGGGCAGTGAAGTGGTTTGTCATCCTATTGACACCTTTACTACGCAACAGAATGACAACGACATTCTGTCGGCCCTTCTACGGACATCTCTTCTGCGCAGCACATGCCCCGTCGTACACACCGACGTGCTGCGCACTATCTCCGCCACTCAACAGGCCAATTCACTGCGCAACGTAGTGACACCGGCCCCGCCTAGCCGAGATTTCTTCGATTTTCGCTGAATATCAGCCGTTTACCCGCCGCCAATGACCTACGACGCCGACGGCCCCCTGTTAGGCCCGCAGAAGGCCGTACAGGGCAGGGGAGAGCAGTGCTACAACTCCATACCGCCATCACGATCACGCTGCTGTTGCTGCTGGCGGCGCTTCTCGATGCGCTCGCGTGCACGCTGCTGCGCCCCGCCCTTCTTGCCTGAGGTCTGCGACTGCCTGAACAGCGTGTAACGCTCAAGCAACTCTGGGCTGCGATGCAGTTCTTGCACCAGGAACTTCTTATCCAAGTGCTCCAACTGTTGTCCTGACTTCACCGCTTCTTCGATGATGATGGCGGCTTCATCTTCGGCGTCCGTGTGCGCGTTGCGGCGGATCTGATCAGCCTCATCGCGGGCATCCTTGCGCGTTACTGCAGCGTCGCGTGTGGCCTCGTCGCGGATGCTCGTGGCCTCATCTCGTGCTTTGCTGCGGATCGTCTCGGCGTCGCGCTCAGCCTGCTTACGGGCCTCGTCGGTCTTGCGAGTGATCGTCTCTGCTTCGCTGCGAGCTGCGGCTGTAATATCGCCCGCCTTGGCCCGCGCAGTCTCTTCGGCTCGTTCGAGCAGCTCGTCTGCTTGCGCTTCGGCCAGGCCCAACTCCTGCTCAGCATCCTTGCGTGCTTCGCTGCGGATCTCTTCGGCTTCTTGCTCGGCCTTCTCGCGTGCTTCCTTGAGCACACGCTCGGCAACCTCGCGAGCCTGTGCTTCAGCATTCTCCTGTACGCGCTGGGCTGCTTCGCGGGCTTCTTGCGCCTGTTCAAGTTCCTTAGCAGCCTGCTCGCGGTCACGATCAATTGCGTCCATGTCGCGCTGCACGGATCGCTTCTTGACTTCCACATCATCCTCGCGCTTGGCGAGATCGCGCTCCCGGTCTTGTTGCTCGGTGTAGCGGTCGAGGTTGAGTGACTCGTCATGACGTTCGGAGACTTCTAGTTCCACCGGATAGCCGAGCGAGTGCATGTGTTCGCGCAGGCCCCGTTGCGCGTCGATGAACTTCTGGTTACCCGAGATCTGCTTGCCCTTCTTCGGGCCGGATGTGTACCGCACTGAGGTGTCAGTGTTGTACGCGATGCCGGGGCGGCAACGGAGCTTGTCGGGATCTTCGGGCTTCGGTGAGAACGTATCCGCCTGGAACTGGATGTGTGGCGTTGATTCGTCAAAGTTCATATCACCGCCAGCGACTGCGTCGATACCGCCGGGGATGAAGTTTTCTGCAAGCCAGCGCATTGACTCTTCGAGGTACTGCTTTGCTTCCTCGTAGTCGCGGGCGACATAGCGCGGACGTTTCACTTCGCGCCCGTCCACCTCACTGGTGTAGTAGTCGGGGATCTCCTTGCACATCGACTTCGGCAGATACACGACGAACAGCGACGTCTTGAAACTGTTCTTCTGCACGCGCACTCCGTCCATCCGAGGCGTCTACGGCCGCCACAGGGCCGTACAGCCGCTGCCACAAAGATGAACCAATCGAGTCGCGGCGCTACACATGTGCATCAACCGCTGCCGCTGGATCTGCTGCAGCGCGACGCGCTCGCGAAACACACGTCGCTGGCGGCGTAGGTCACATGCGCTGTCGCGCATATGGCCGCCGCGAGCGTGATACGTCTGCACCGATAGTGTGCTTGTGGCACGGGCCGATATGGAGTGTGTTATTCGACCCGTGTTGTTATCACCCGCAGCAGCATCAGCACCGCCTAGCGGCGGATGGCTCGCTGCGGGATTTTCACCACCCTGCAATGACCGCCTGACGGCGGTGCCAGCATGCAGGGTGTAGCTGTGCGCACCACTTAGACGATGTCGGTCTTGCCGTGCGGTTAGACACCTTGCGCTCGCAGGCTCGCTGCAGGTGTCTCGATGACGCGGGAAGACGCCGCAAGCGGCGTTTCCACCCGTCATCGGCCCTTACTTTAAGACCGACATACAACGACTGACGCCGTATGTGGTGCGCACAGCGTGGCGACCTGCAGGTTTTGCGTAGGCACCATGTGCGCTTCGCGCATCAACGGGCCGTTTCGGGTAAGGGTCGAAGACCGCATAACAACCCGAAACACGCAGGTCGCAGCCCCCTTCTGTGTCAAAACCCCTATATGTTTGTCGTTATAGGGGTAGAAGGGGGAAAAGGGCATAAGGGGGTGCGACGCCTCCGCTGCGCTCCGGCGCTCGGCATAGCCGAGGCACTGCACCGGGTATTACTACTCGCTGGCGCTCGCATAACCCGGTGCCCGGCGCTGGCGCGCCGCCCCTTATAGCCCCAGACTCAGACCTCGCTCGCTCGGTCTGGCTGGGTCTACCTTTCCCTCCGCTGCGCTCCGGTCAAGGTGCCCAATAGTGCAGCTGGCGCTGCACCTTGTGTGATGACCCATGCTCTGCATCACGACACTGCCGGCAATCCGATATATCCCGTTGATATACATTCGGATATGCCAGCATCGATGTGTCGTGTTTGGGTCATCACGAAACGCTCCATCACGGCAAGCCTGCCGAGATGGATATTGGCGTATCTCACGACGCGTCCATTATGCGGCATGCGCCGCATACCATCTGCCGTCGCGGTTGCATCTTCAGCAGCACAGCTGCTGAAATCTGCTCTGTCCACGCTGCTGTCTTTGCTGCACCCACGGCCCCGTCTTCGGCATATTTCAAGTCCACACAAGACTATGCCGGCCAGAACCGCGCATAACAGCAGCGCGACATACCGCCAGCCATGTGGCGGATGATCCAGGCGACGGGGCAGACGTGTATATGCCCCGTCGCCGATACCGGCGCAAGCATCGTGACAGTGTCACGTGTAGCGGTGCCGCAGCCACCCGCACACACGCGAAAACCCCGCCCTTGCGAGCGGGGTGTGTGGCGACATCAAACGTGACGGCTGTACGTCGTCACGCCGCGTGGCCGTACACACATGAGGTGATTGCGTGTACGGCTAAAGGGTTAGTCGGGTACAACTTCTAGATGCCGCTTCGGCTTACTGCCCTCGGTGCTCTCAGGCGTGTCGCCGTCACCGTTCTCAGGTGTATCGCTGTCCCCTTCGGTGCTGGCGGACTTGTCACCGTCCCCTTCGGTGCTGGCGGACTTGTCACCGTCGAGATTCACCTCGAACTCTTCGGCATACTTGCGCAACTGCGCAAGGCGCTCCTTTGTCGCTTTGTGTGCACGGCGCGCCTCGTTCACGGTATCTTTTGCTTGCTGCTCATCGCGCAGCGCTGCTGCGTAATCGTCTCTGAAAGACATGGTTTGTTCTCCTTGGTTGAATGAACTGTTTATTTGGACTCGGGGCACGACGGTGGAGCGCGCGTGTGTAGTAGCACGGCCATCACCCATCAGCCCTCGCACTCAGTTCAAGACCCAGCCTGACTAGCTGAGCTAAGCGGCGGGATCTCGTCGTAGGCGGGTTTGTCCGCATTAGTGCTTCACACCGCCCAGCACCGTGACGAGCTGCTGGCGCTGCTCATCTGTCAGTTGGGGCGCTGCATTCACGACGGCATCGACGAAGCCGTCGAATAGCTGCGGGGCAGGGCGGCGTGCGGCCGCGAGGTAGGCGTCGAGATCGTCTTGGCGAATCCGATAGGCGGTGCCGAAACGGTGGAATGAAAGACGGCCCTCTTTAATAGCTTTTCGCAACGTGGACTCGGAGCCGACGCCAAGATCGGCGAGTTCCTGCAGCGTGTAAAAGCGTGGCGCGACGGCGGTAGTCGTGTCCTTTTCGGACATAGAAAAACGCTCCTGGGCAGATTGATCTGTCCCGGAGCGGGGTGCTTTACCGGCTTGCTATTCAGGCGGCTTGGAGTGCCGTGCTCAACTCGCTAGAACGGTGGTCTGCCGTCCCATCGCTTTACGGGAGCGCTTACTCCCTACCTGACCGCTTTTGTGGTTGGCAATGCCGTTGCCGACCGGTCTATCTCGTCGGAGGAACCGCGCCTATCACGGTCGAGAGGCTGTCTCTTTATGAATTATCCTCGGGGTTATCCCCCGTATGCGGCTGGCTAAACCAAAAACGAATTAAAACGCCACATACGGTCTGGGGGCCATCGTACGGAACTTATGCGTCGCGCACAATAGCCTGCGACCTAATCTTTACGAATCGAACCGAGCACGTTTCTACACGCCACGTGGCACGGCTGGGGTGTTGTGGTGGGGCAGCTGTTGTGTGGCGGCATGGTGACACGCAAGGGGCGCGCCTTTTTGTGACCTGTGACACGTCTATAGTGTGCTCGTTTCGTAGTTTTGACCTCGTTTCGTAATTTGCCGATCAAAATACGAAAAAATTACGAAACGCTCTACCTGCGGTTTCGTAGAACTACGAAAATCGGAAAACCAAATTACGAAACACGCGATAACGCTGTGACCTGCACAGACACGTCACATTTCGGGGATGTTTCGTAATTTTGCGGCATTTCGACCCAAACCTTTTAAGGGAGAGACACAGACACACATTACGGGCACATGTCTACGACATAGACCGTCCTCATTGAGGGCACGCTGCAGGGGTTGTAGCTATGTGACACGGCCGGGATGCTGCGTCACGGTGACACGCAAGGGGCGCGCCTTTTTATGACCTGTGACACGTCTGTAGCGCGCTCGTTTCGTAGTTTTGACCTCGTTTCGTAATTTGCCGATCAAAATACGAAAAAATTACGAAACGCTCTACCTGCGGTTTCGTGATTTCCACAAACGAAAAGAACAAAACTACGAAACACGCGATAACGCTGTGACCTGCATAGACACGTCACATTTCGGGGATGTTTCGTAATTTTGCGGTATTTCGACCCAAACCTTTTAAGAGAGAGACACAGACACGCATTGCAGGCACATGTCTACGACACAGAGCGTCCTCGTTGAGGGCACGCTGCAGGGGTTGCAGCTATGTGACACGGGACACAATCGCAATCAAGGTGTCTCTTCTTATTTAGATTTTCTTCAAAAAGTGGAAAAATTACGAAACGAAAACCATTTACGCTGCTCAACGTATGTTTTTGTGTTTCGTAGTTTTGTTCTTTTCGTTTACGAGATTACGAAATGACCCGCAAATACCTACCGTGACCTGCGGTGATGTGTTTCGTATTTTTCTGCGTAATTTCACGTCGCCCGAAGCAGACACCCTGCCGTGTGCTTGCTGCAGGGCTGCGGCCGTCCCTCCATGTGGAGCGTCAGTGTCGATGCTGTAACTTAAACGTACATACATTTGTGGCGCTCTCGTTACGTGTCTGTGCATTGCCGAGCTCTTTACTGTTGTGTGTGGGCGCGCAGCCGTAGTGTCCGTGCCACTCCGAGTAGGGCGCGTCGTACCCCAAACCCATGTTCAATTAAATTCCAATCCAGAGAGGTCTTGCACTGTTGCGGTGCGGTTGTCTTCTTTCTCACCGTATTGGACCCTGCGAAATTAATTGGATACGATAGGCCCATGTTGATTTCAGGTTCCGTTTTCATGCGGCCGCTCACCAGCCGCTAAGGCGGTTTTCTCCCTCCCGCAGGTTAGAAACCGCTCCGGTCCTTTAGCCGGGCGGCCATTTGCCATGCCCGGCTCCGTTTCAACTCCACGGAGCACACCTAATGTCTACATACGGATACGGCCGTCACGAACATGGCCAAAATTTTCTCACAGACCACAAGATCATCAACTCCATCGTCGATCTTGTAAAACAAACCTCCGGCCCCATCATTGAGATCGGGCCAGGAAGCGGTGCCCTCACTCACCCGATATCCCACTTGGGGAGGGCAATAACGGCAGTTGAGGTAGACGCAAAACTAGCTGCCAAACTCACAAAAAAGACCGCCTCGGCGTCGGTCGAAGTGGTCCATGATGATTTCCTCAACTTCCCGTTACCCGCCACTCCCTGCGTCATTGTGGGAAACATTCCCTTTCACCTCACCACTGCCATTCTTCGAAAGTTGTTGCATGCGCCGGCATGGACTGCCGCTGTACTCCTCATGCAGTGGGAAGTCGCTCGCCGCCGGGCCGGGGTAGGTGCAAGCACGATGATGACAGCTCAGTGGTCCCCATGGTTCACGTTTCACCTTGGTTCCCGAGTACCAAGGTCTGCTTTCCGGCCACAGCCAAACGTTGACGGGGGGATCTTAGTGATCCGCCGGGTGGGTGACCCGAAGATCCCGATAGAGCAACGCAAAGCCTTTCAGGCGATGGTGCACACCGTTTTCACCGCCCGGGGACGCGGGATAGGGGAAATTCTCCGAAGGGCAGGGTTGTTTTCATCACGTTCAGAGACACAATCATGGTTGCGCTCGCGAGGAATCGACCCCGCAACCCTACCTCCCAGATTGCACACCAGCGACTGGATCGATCTCTTCCAGGTGACTGGTTCCTCTTCACCGCGCCATCGGCCCATTTCACAATCGGGAAGTAGTCAACGCCCTCCTCAACGGAAAAATCGAGGCCGGCGGCGGTAATCCCCCCACCACCAAAACCGAAATCCACCAGTAGTAGTGAACGACCCATGTTCGTCTACCGTGAGCCGCGTTATGGCAGTGACGTGTTCTCGTCGGGCACAGTCATAGTTCCCGGCGTTGCCAGCGACAGGGTTCTACACCCAGCAGCGGGACCGATCAAAATCACCCGCACGGGGAACGACCCTGCTGGTGGTTTCGATTTTGATGAAAGCGAGGAGACATAGCCCCTCGCCAACTCCCCGTAGCTGGCGAACATTAGCTCCTGGCGCTGGCGCTCGTTGGTGAGTTTGCGTGCCACATCGAAAGCCTTATCGACTTCCCGGTCCAAGTTGTTGTGGGCCTTGAGCAGAATTGGGTCCATCGATAACGGGTTGTAGTGCTCCGCGAGTGACCGCTGGGGGTGCCGCTCGCGTGCCCGCAGCACCAACTGTCCAGCGTCGATGATTCGCTGCTGCGCCTTCTCATCTAGTTCACACAGAGCTGGTCCGCAGTTGTAGCTCCCGATGTACTCCGAAAAACGGAAAAAATAAATAGTGGGGATACATCAACCTTCCACTTTCCATTCTTCCGGCTCAGAGTATTGAGGGGTCTGGGACCGGGTCCGTAAACCCTTTATGTTTTTCGCGCACAGCGGTTTTTAGCGACGCACCCTATAGGTTTTCCGCAGAACCTATATGTGTTTCTGTGCACCCCCATATGTTGTCTGTTTCTAGCGGTATTTCGTTGTACTTTGCGCATCGAATAGTTATTTATCGACGACACTCCGTCGAATTCCGCTTTAACGTCTAGAGCGGCGTATTGCTTTAAGCGCGAGCAGCTTTCTCTATTAAAGTAGCTGGTACATCGCTTGCAAGCACTGGGTCTGCGCACGGATCGGTAAAGAGTTTATCGCCGAGAATTCGCTGCACGTAATCTAGATCCTTATCGCCACGCCCAGAGAGGTTTACCAAGATGTTCAGTTCCTCGCCTTTTGCCCCCGCTTCTTCTGCCACTTGCAGAGCATAAGCTAGGGCGTGAGAACTCTCCAAAGCCGGTAAAATCCCTTCTTTGCGGGTCAGAATCCGGAAAGCCTGCAAGGCTTCACTATCGCTAATTCCCACATATTTTGCGCGGCCGCTATCCATTAAATAAGCGTGCTCGGGGCCCACTCCCGGATAGTCTAAACCGGCGGATACGGAATAAGATTCTCCCACTTCCTCCGGGGTATTGCCGCGCAGCACGTAGGAGCGCGATCCGTGCAAATATCCCACTTTTCCGCAGTTCAGTGGCGCACCATTTTTCGGAGTATCCAATCCGGCTCCGGCCGGCTCTACCCCTACGAGCTGCACTTTCTCATTCCCGGGTTTGTCGGTGAGATAGTCGGCAAAAGCGCCGATCGCATTCGAGCCGCCTCCTACACAAGCCACCACCATATCGGGTAATCTTCCGGTATGTGATTGCATCTGCTGGCGCGATTCACGCGAAATCACGGCTTGGAATTCTTTTACTAAAGTGGGGAACGGGTGCGGGCCACAGGCAGAACCCAGCACATAGTGGGTGCTAGCCAGATTTTCACACCAATCTTTAAGAGCCACGTTGATTGCATCCGCCATTGAGCCACCGTGTGCACTCTTCACCGGCACTACTTCGGCACCCATCATTTTCATGCGCAGCACATTCGGTTGCTGCCGGGCGATATCGGTATCTCCCATATAAATAGTGCATTTCATATTGAAAAGAGCAGCGACCATAGCGGTGGCGGTGCCATGCTGCCCAGCGCCGGTTTCGGCAATCAATCGCGTCTTCCCGAGGCGGCGAGCAATAAGCGCCTGCGCAAGTACCTGATTTCCTTTATGGGCTCCGCCGTGGCACAGATCTTCCCGTTTGAGGAAAATGCGTACTTTTTGGCGAGCGGCACTGCTGAGAGGTAAATTGCGGCATTCCGTGATAGGGGTGGGGCGGCCTAAATAATTTTCTTGGAGCCGGCGTAGCTCCGCCAAAAAATCTGGGCTTTCCAATGCATCTACGTAAGCGCGCTCTAATTCGTCTAGCGCGGGTAATAAAATTTCGGGCACATACTGCCCGCCATATTCTCCAAAGTAAGCCGGTAAAAGAGTTTTTCTGTGCTGGGTGGAGTTTTCTTTAGCGGAGGTTTCCATGACTGCCTTTCTTGCTTGGTAGAGAGCTGCGCCGCGTTCTGAGCTGGCCGCCGAGGCAGGATTTTCGGATATAAAAAAGACCCGCCAGGAGCTTTCAGCTTCGGCGAGCCAGATATGCGCTCTTAAAGCGACCCGCCGTTAAGCGAGCCACCACCAATTCATGCGCATTTTCAACATACTCATACCGTAGTTGCTATCCGCCGCAATATGCAAATCGGAAATTTTATGTGATACAAGTAACTGGAGCCCTAGAGTCCGGCCGCATCTAATACTTTTACGGCTTCCGTGCGCCCTAGCTCAATCAGCTCTGCTGCTCGATGATAATCGAGATCGCCCACTAAATCACGGGGAAATACCACGGTCGCCGTCACCGGATTAGCCGCTGCCCGATAACGTCCAATGATTTCTTGCATAGATTTCAATGCCATATCTGCCACTTGCATCATGCCGAGACTGTCGGGCAAGCGCATCTTCTCCGCAGCGTCTTTACTATCTTGAATTTCGGAAATAGAAGGCGCTTTTACCTCATCGGGGACGGGAGTAGATTCTTCTGCGGTGCTGCGCCGAAGCTGCGGGAGCACATCTTCCATAGTGATCGGCTTTTCTTCTTCGCCTTCTGCATCGTTAAAGAACAGGCCGAAAGCAGTCTTTTGCAGGCTCTCGATGCTTCCCTGCGCAGCGTCGATAGCTCGCGAAAGCAGCGAATCTTCTTTTTCTAAACTCTTCTTCAGCGCTTCCGCCGGCGGCACTTTCGCTGGGCCAAATAAATCTACAGCAATAGTGGCGTCAGAAGTGACCGCTAAAGTGGGCTCTACCGGTACCGGATTCAAAACTCCGCCGTCAGTGAGTAGATAATTTCCTATTCGCACCGGAGTAAATACAGTCGGGATAGAAATAGAAGAACGAATAGCTAAATAGAGCGGGCCGTCTTGGAACCACACTTCGCGATGCGTGAGCAAATCTACGGCTACCGCGGTATAAGGTACCTGTAAATCTTCAATATTTACCGGGCCGGTAATTTCTTCTAGGGCTTCCAATACTTTGGTGCCTTTAATCAATCCTGGATTGCCGATGGTGATATCGAGGAGCCCGCGCACATCTGATTTCGTTAAAGACGCAGCCCATTCATGCAGTTCTGGCAGTTTTCCGGCCGCATAAATTCCTCCTACTAAGGAGCCCATAGATGCGCCAGCTACACTCACAATTTCATGCCCGCGCCGCTCAATTTCCTCGATTACGCCGATATGTGTCCAGCCGCGCGCTCCTCCGGAGCCTAAAACCAGTGCTACCCGCATTTTCTCCCCTAACCTAGTGGCTATCTCTTAAATCAGGCTACTCGCTTGGAGAGCTTCCGCCAAGTACTTTACTTAATTTAGGTTGCAGCTGGGGTGGGGGAGTTATTCTGCCGGAAAATTGGGCTGCTCTTGGGAGTGAGGATGCTCTTGCGGAAATTGTACCGCCAGTGCTGCTGGTGAATAATCGATATCGGCCGCACCTGCAAAACGATGATAGATATACTGCCAAAGGCGGGTTTCACTCGCCGCCATCTCGGTATTGCGGGTGAGATAACGCAAGGTTAAGCAGACGCCGTTCCCATCTACTTGCATCGTCACCTGCGGGAGCAGATTGCTATTGAAGAATTCAGCTTGGCTCTCGAGGCGCTCTTTCTGAGCGTGATCTTTTGCCACTAGTAAATCGAGTTCTCTTTTTCCGGCAGCCTGCAAGATAGCGAAAGCTTTTTCCAAATTAGATTGGTGAGTGATAGGAACTTCTAAATCTCTCCACACATACGGAAAAGCATTGCTTTCATTGGCGTAGCTTCCATTAAAAATACTGCGATTGGGGATGTGAATCAGCCGACCGGTCGGCGTGGCAGTATGTAGCCAGCCACGCACTTCGATAAGGGTTATTTTAAAGAGGCCTATTTCTTCGACGTCGCCATATACACCGGCAATTTCAATGCGGTCGCCGGCGGTAAAAGGTTTCACGATGCGGATATAGAAAAAAGAAAACACATTTACAATCAGTTCTCGCATGGAAAAAAGCAGAATTACCGCTAAGATGACGGCAATTATGAAAAGTGAATTCAGGGCGTTAAACCATAATAAAATGATGCCTACAGCTGCGCCGATAGTAATAACAAGCACGGCAATCCGGCTCACGCGTCGGCGTATTTTTTCATTTGTGAATACTAAACCAGCGGCTCTATAGGCAAAGTGCCTGATAAGAAACACTACCCCCAGCAGCAGCGCGGTGTAGAGAATTTTTCCAGCCGGATTTCCGGAAGTGTCTATTGCTTCTCCAAGATATTTAATAAAATCTTCCCACACCCTCTCAGTCTAACAAAATAACTCTTCGCCGGTAGTTGCTACCTAATTGAGCGGCTGGTGGGTAGGGATTACAGGAGATAATCGGGAGGGGAGCTGCTTAATTTGCTATTTATAGAGGTGCACGCGGGTTATAGAGGTGCACGCGCAGGCGCGCGCGGGCGTGCTAAAAGCCTAGACTAGGCATATGGGAATTCTTATTAGACCTGGAGATATCACGCAGATCTCGGCAGATGCAATCGTAAATGCCGCCAACTCTTCTCTCTTAGGCGGTGGTGGGGTAGACGGAGCAATTCATCGAGCCGGTGGGAAAGCAATTCTCCAAGCTTGCCGTCACTTGCGTGAAACTTCTCTTCCAGCTGGTTTACCGCGCGGCCAAGCAGTAGCTACTACTGCCGGCGCCTTGCCTGCCAAGTGGGTAATACATACCGTAGGGCCAGTATATTCGCAGAAAGAAGACCGCAGTTCAATACTGGCTGCCGCTTATCGAAATTCTTTGCTTGTAGCAGCAGAATTAGGTGCACGCCAAGTGGCTTTTCCTGCTATTTCGGCAGGGGTATACGGCTGGCCTTTAGCGGATTCAGCTCGAATTGGTTTGCAGAGCGCCGCCCAATTCTTAGCTGCTGCCTCTTCCGAAAGCGCGAAACAAATGACGATAATTTTCGTGCCTTTCGGAACTTCCGCTGCGGCGGTATTTCAGGAGGTTGCCGCTCAGCTCGGATTGGCAACGAAGACTAGAGGTGAGTACTAGAGATAACTATCTAGGATTTTATTCAGAGTAGTGGAGGGGCGCATCACCGTCTGTACTTTTTCCGGATCGGGGAAATAATAGCCACCAATATCAGCTGGCTTTCCTTGTACCGCCAGCATCTCGTCGGAAATTTGCGCCGCATTTTCTGCCAAGGCGCGCGCGAGTGGCGTGAAAATCTGGGCTAATTCCGTATCGTCTTTTTGGGCAGCTAAAGCTGCGGCCCAATAGATAGCAAGCCAAGCGTGAGAACCACGATTATCGATATCTCCGAGCCGGCGTGCCGGAGATTTTCCGGTATTGAGCAACTCCGCTATCGCAGTATCCAGTGCTGCAGCCAGCAGACCCGCCCGCTTATTTCTAGAAAATTCTTCCACTCCGCGCAGCGATTCCGCTAAGGCGAGAAATTCCCCCAAGGAATCCCAGCGTAAATAATTTACTTCTAGTAGCTGCTGGACGTGTTTTGGAGCCGATCCGCCCGCTCCCGTTTCGAAAAGCCCACCCCCGGCCATAAGTGGCACTATGGAGAGCATCTTTGCCGAAGTGCCCAGTTCCATAATCGGGAAAAGATCGGTGAGGTAATCGCGCAGTACATTACCGGTGACGGAGATGGTATCTTCTCCGCGCCGAATTCGCTCTAAAGTCGCTTTGGTGGCTGCCACCGGATCTAAAATCTGAATATCGAGATTAGAAAGATTACTTTCTGCTAATATCTTTTCCACTTGTTGGCGAAGCTCTCTATCGTGCGCTCGCTGCGGATCGAGCCAGAAAATTGCCGGCGTCGCCGAGAGACGCGCCCGCTTCAAAGCCAGCTGTACCCAGTTTTGGATAGGAGCCGCTTTGGTGAGGCAGCTCCGGTAAATATCTCCAGCTGTCACCGGTATTTCTAATAACGTGGAATTACCGGCTCGCACTACTACGCGGCCGTTCTCCTTAATTAAGAACGTCTTATCGTGAGAGCCGTATTCTTCTGCCTTCTGCGCCATTAAACCAACGTTGGGCACGCTCCCTAATTTTGCCGGATCAAAAGCTCCCTGCGCTTTACAATCGTCAATTACCGTTTGGTACACCCCCGCGTAGGAAGAATCGGGAATTACGGCGAGGGTATCGGCGCTTTCTCCGCGTGAATTCCACATTTGCCCAGAATTACGGATCATCGCGGGCATCGAAGCGTCAATAATTACATCTGAGGGTACGTGCAGATTGGTAATTCCGGCCGTAGAATCTACCATTGCTAATTCCGGCCCAGCTGCTACTTCGGCAGCAAAAGATTGCTTAATCTCTTCTCCATTCGCCAGCTCCGCTAGCCCGGCAAAAATAGCTCCTAAGCCTTTTTCGGCGTCTAATCCGGCATTCGCGAGTGCCTGCCCGTAGGCGGCAAAGGTGCGGGGGAAGAAAGCCTTTACGGCATGGCCAAAGATGAGTGGATCCGATACCTTCATCATGGTGGCTTTTAGATGCAGTGAGAAAAGTAAATTTTCCTCTTTTGCAGCTGCTATCTGTGCGCGGAGAAAATCGTCAAGCGCGGCAGCTTGCATAGCCGAAGCGTCAAAAATATCTCCTACGCCGGTTTCTATGCCGCCGCGTAGTAGCTCTTCTTTCCCGTCTGCAGCGATAAATACAATATCCAGAGAGTGCGGAGAAGTGAGTGTCACCGATTTTTCATTTGCTCGAAAATCGCCGCTGGTCATAGTAGCTACGCGGGTGCGCGAAGAATTTTTCCATTCTCCCATTCGGTGGGGATGTTGCCGAGCAAAATTCTTCACCGCCTGCGGAGCGCGCCGATCGGAATTACCTTCGCGCAGCACTGGATTTACAGCGGAACCTTTTACTGCATCGTAGCGCCGGCGAATTTCCTTTTCTGCACTATTTTGTGGATTCTCCGGGTAGTCCGGCAATTCGTAACCGCAGTTTTGCAATTCTTTCACCGCCGCTAGGAGTTGCGGAAGTGAAGCAGAGATATTGGGAAGTTTAATGATATTGGCCTGCGGAGAACTCGTTAGCTTCTGCAGAGCTGTTAGGGCATCTGGGCGCTGGGTTGCAGGCGGCAAGTAATCGCTAAAAGCAGCTAAAATCCGCCCTGCCAAAGAAATATCGCGCGGGCGAATTTCGATATCCGCCGTTTTTAAGAAAGATTTAATTATTGGCAGTAAGGAGGCGGTGGCCAGCATAGGAGCTTCATCCGTCAAAGTGTAATCTATGTAATCCATACCTAATCTTTCTTTATCTTTCTTTGCACTTCGCATACGGGGTGCGGCATTTCCTAAATCGACTTCACTCTTAAGTCTAAGAGTTTTTCGGCGCGGTGGCATTTTCCGGCGAAAGGAAAATGACGAAAAATAACGGCGCTTTTTTTGCTTACAAAAATAAAGAAATGTAAAAATAAATTTTTAGAATGTGAGGCATTTCAAAAGGCTTTTGTGAAGTGTATCTAGTAACGCCCGAGAAACTAAAACTCACTTGTATTCGTTCCTTAATACGTGCTTAGAATGCGGTGAAGGCAGCATTGAGGAGAATGCATGGAATTGTGGAAACCCGGAGAAGGAATCGTAGAATTTCCTTCCGGCAGAAGAGTAAGAGGCAGGTCTTGGAAAACGAAAGTAAGCCAAGATGCCTCTCTTTCGGTGGTGCTCACGACTGCTGTTGGCAAAGCTTTTTCTAATCACGGTGTACTGCTCACCGCGCAGGAAACGGTCATGATAGATTGGCCGGATTATCGCCTGCCGCGCCGGCCCTCACAAGCTGCTCGGATATTGCGCGATGCGTGGGAGCGCGCCGCCAGCGAAAGAGTAGAAATTACTTGTGGCGGTGGAGTAGGGCGCACCGGCACGGCGCTCGCGATTCTAGCTCTCTACGAAGGTATGGACGCCGAAGAAGCAGTAGAATTTGTGCGCCGCAACTACCATCCAGATGCGGTACTTTCCCACGCACAAAGCGGGTTCCTGCGCGGATTCACCTATTATCGGGAAAGTTTAGATTGCGGCTCCTAAGTTATTAGGTTGTTGATTTTTAGCAGTAGTGCTAATTTGTAGTGCGCTATTTTTCTCACTCCACAATCGCGCTTTATTTATCTACACGCTAAACTTAACTGCGAATACTTTCCGTATTTGATTTTTAGATTTGCTTTCCCATTTCGGCAATTGAGGAGATAATGGACGATTCCAAAGCTCAGACTAGTATTCCTGACGAAGAAGTTTTGGAATCCCTCTGCGCCTTAGACGTGGCGAGCGAAGAAATAGTAAGCTACGGAATTCATCCGCGGCAGTTCATTGAGTGGTACGGTCCGGCCGCTGGGCAATTAGTAGTGCTAGTGCACGGTATATTTGCGGATGACCGCCACGGCTTGCCAGCGTTGCGCCCGGCTGCCCTTGCGCTCGGAGAAGCGGGATATCGAGTGGCGCTAGTGGAGTATCGCCGCGAAGCCGGCGATCCAAGCGTCACTCTGGAAGATACCCGCACTTTAGCGCGGCTTCCGCAATTACTGGGAGCCACGTGGATTGGTTTTTCTTCTGGAGCGATACCAGTGTTGGATTTACTCTTTGGTGAAAACAGTACGGTGCGGCACGGAGTATTATTAGCGCCAATTATTGATCTGCGCCAAGAAGTAGAAGAAAAAGGAATTTATGCAAAGGCCGCCCAGCAGTGGATGGGAGATACTCCGGAAAAAAATCCTGATCTTTATGCTCAATACGATCCAGCAGTTGCCTATGCCCGCCTTGGAGCGGATGCTTTTACCGCAGAAGGTTATCGCTTAGATATAGTGCACGGCACCAAAGATCAGATAGTGCCAGCGCAGCGCACCTACAACCTGGCAAAAGAACCTTTCAATATCGCCCTAGTGCCAGAAGCAAATCACTATGATTTAATCTGCCCGGGGCACGATGCCTGGATTTTATTATTGGGAGCTCTCTGCCTGCAAAATTCGGCGAAATAAAAGATATTTAGGCAGTTAGAGAGTTAAAAGATTTAGGCAGCTAGGAAAGTTAGGGCGCAGCGAGATAATGCAAAATCTGGATAGCTCTAAAACAGATGACTTTGAGATGGATAGTTCTGCGGTGAATAGCGGCCTTGCGCAGAATGCTCCTCAGAGTGCCGTACCTAATTACGGAGTTGCACCCGCAGACTGCAATCCGGCTTATTCTTTAGAAAGAGCAGCCCAAGCGCGCCCACAGCGGCCGGTAATTTATTATGAAGATACCTGCTATAAAGCGGCAGAAGCTAATTTATTGACGCGGCAATTGGCGGAATTTTTATATGCGCAGGGATTACGCCCAGGAGAGCGCCTCTGTTTAGTGGCGGCTAACTCTCCCTATCATTTATTTCTACATACGGCTTGCGCTCGCTTAGGCGCCATATTTGTGCCAATTTCTCCGCGGTCATCGCTACCGGAGCTGCAAGCAATGTGGCGAGCTGCTTCTCCGTATTTATTGGTGGTAGATCATCTAGAAAGCGTGGCGGGAGCTTTGGAGGTGGCATGGGAAGAATACTGCCGGCAAGCTTCCGGTGCTGCCTGCGTGCCAGTGTGGGAAATTTCCACCCTATCTGCTGCTATACAGAAATATCCCGGTCAATTGCGCTCACTTCTGGCGGCAGAAATTTCGCAAAGTGCACAAGCCGCGCCGGCAGCGTTAAACACTTTGCGCTATCCGCAAGGCGCGGCGCTAATAATTTTTACTTCCGGCACAGCTGGGCAACCGAAAGCCGTGGAGCTTACGCACGGCCAACTTTGGTGGGCGGCCCAAAACTTTCGCGCCGGATTTGAGTATTCGCCTGCCGACGTAGAATTAGTGGCCGCTCCTCTCACTCATATTGGCGGTTTTAACGGCACCACCCTCGATATTTTTTCGCACGGGGGCACCGTGGTGATAGTGAAAGAATTCTCCGCTGGTACAGTGCTGAAACATCTGCAGCGCTACCGGGTGAATATGATGTTTGGGGTGCCAGCTATGTACAGTGCGCTGCTACAACATCCAGATTTTCCGCATACAGATCTCTCAGCTTTCCGGCTACCTTTAATAGGTGGAGCGGCCGCGGATCCACAACTTTTACAAAAACTAATGGCAGCTGGCCTTCCCATGTTAAACGTATGGGGAATGACGGAAACGGGCGGAGCTGGCTGCTGCTTGCCGGCCGATAATTTAGCGCAAGCTCTCGGATCTATCGGGCAGCCGTTTCCCTATATGGAAGGATGCATAGTTGATCTAGATACTGGCCAGCCCAGCCAAAGCGGAGAATTGTGGCTGCGCGGAGCTAATATCGCAAGTTCTTGCCGGCAAGATGGTTCTCTTAGGGAAGCAGGCTGGCTGCCCACGGGTGATTTAGTGAAAGTGGATGCAAACGGGTTTCTCTGGGTAGAAGGTCGGCTCCACAATCTAATAAATAGCGGCGGCGAAAAAATAGCGCCGCTCGAAGTGGAGAAAGTACTTGCGCGCTATCCGGGGGTGCAAGAATGTGCCGTACTAGGAGTGGCAGATAATCGGTGGGGAGAGCAGGTGGCGGCGGCGCTAGCTTTAGAAAAAGATGCCGAGGCACCTAGCTTAGAAGAAATTCAAGCATTCAGCGCGGCTTATTTAGCGCGTTATAAACTTCCGCGCCGCTTAAAAATTCTTCCTCACCTTCCGAAGGGCCCCAACGGAAAAATTGATTATCGCGCTTTGAGGGAAGTTTTTAAGAGCAGCGATTCTCTCCCGCTATAAGACGTACTGCTTCTTGCTGAGCGGGAGCAGTGCTTATATCGAATCCGGGCGGAATAGGGAGATTCTTTGCTTCCAAAGCGCGGGCCCAGAGAGCTCCGGAGCGATAAGAAGAGCGCACGAGCGGGCCTGCCATAATCGCCGCAAACCCTAATTCGTAGCCAGCTTCCGTGAGGTCGATAAATTCTGCGGGTTTTATCCAGCGCGCCACTGGGTGATGGAGCGGTGAGGGGCGTAAATACTGGGTAATAGTGAGGATATCGCAGCCAGCTGCCCGTAAATCTTCCATCGCGGCGAGTACTTCTCCGGCTGTTTCCCCGAGTCCGAGCATTAAATTTGATTTAGTAATCAGCCCAGATTGGGCGGCAAAGGAAATCAACTCCAGAGAACGCTCATAGCGGAAAGCCGGGCGAATTTCGGAAAAAATCCGCGGCACCGTTTCCAGATTGTGTGCCAATACTTGAGGGCGGGCGGCGCATACTTGCTCCCAAGCAGATTTTCCACCCCGCATATCGTCGATAAGTAATTCCACCCCAGTATGCGGAGAAAGTCTATGAATCTGCCGGCAAGTTTCTGCGTAGAGCCAAGCTGCTCCGTCTGGAAGGTCGTCGCGGGTGACGCCGGTAATCGTGGCATATTTCAGCCCTAAGTTTTGCACCTCGGCAGCTACCCGTTTCGGCTCTTCTTTATCGTAAAAAGTGGGCTTCCCCGTCTTAATAAAGCAAAAATCGCAGCGCCGGGTGCAGATATCTCCGCCGATTAAAAACGAAGCCTCTCTATCTTCCCAGCATTCATAGATATTAGGGCAATTTGCTTCGCTGCAGACGGTATGAAGCCCATATTTCTGCACCTGTGCGCGCATCTGCAGGTATTCTTTTCCCACTTTCGCAGTGGTTTTAATCCAGGCGGGCCTTTTTTCCAGGGGAATCTGCTGGTTACGAGCTTCGATACGCAGCAATTTCCGCCCGCCCGGAGCGGGAGATTTGGCGGAATTTTCTTCGTGCGCGCTCACTTTATTCCTTGGCTCTTTAAGCATCTTTTGCCTTCCAAAGCACGCCAGTTTGCGGAGGAAAATCGATACTGCGCTGTGCCTTTTTCCATAGCTGGCTCCACTGGGATCGCTCTATTTCTTTTAACTGCGCTCCCCGGTGGCTTAAATCGGCAAGAAAATCTTGGTACCCACTCGCCAATGCAGGCAAGAGTAAATCCGCTACTTCGGAAATTTCTGCGGTCACGCCGAGTTTCTCTAAAGAAATTACTCCCGCATCTGCCAGCCCACACGGGATTATGCGGTGGAAATCTTCTAAATGGGTATTTACGTTGAGAGCCATTCCGTGCATGGTAGTATTGACGGCAAACTTAATACCGATAGCGCAGAGTTTCTTATCTTCTTGCCCAGCCCTTTTTATCCACACCCCACTGCGCCCAGCTATCTGGCAGCTCTTCACTTTATAACTCTGCAGCGCGGTGATGAGAATTTCTTCGGTGCGGCGCACGAAGCGCACTACATCAGGCGGAGGCGCAGTCTGCAGAATCGGATAAATTACGAGCTGCCCGGGGCCGTGATAGGTGACGGAGCCGCCGCGATCCATTGCCAATACTGGTAAATCAGTATCCGGCACATCTGCAGCGTGGGTACGCCGCCCCGCTGTATATACTGGCTGAGATTCCCAAGCGATAAGAGCATCTTCTGCGCCGGCGGCTACTTCCCGGTGTAAAAACCGTTGCAATTTATCCACTTCGAGGTAAGGAAGTGGCCCGGCAGTGAGAAGATTGAAAATGCGCACGCGCCGATTCTAATCCACAAAGCTACCCTTATGCACAGTTAGAAAGAACATCTGGGGGCAAAGGAGAGCTTAACTGATAAAATTGCTGCGGGAGGAAAGGAAATTTATGCGATTGGAAAAACTGGGAGCGCTTTTTCTCGGTCTGGTCATTTTATTGGCGGGCTGCGCCGGGGGAAATTCTAGCGCACGCGGGCCACAGCCCCCGCCACTTTCCGATTATAAAAGTGCTTCCCGCGCAGAGTTAGCTGCGGGGGGAGAGTTACGGTTGTCGGTAGCGAAATTTCCAGAAAATTTCAATCCGCTTCGGAAGAGAAGTGCAGAAGAAATAGCGGACGATAAAATAGATAATTTTCTCGCCGCTGCTCATAATTGGATTTATGCGGAAGATGGCGTAGTACGTGCAAATCCAGATTATATTTCTTCTTATACAGCGCCAGCTCCGGAGCAAAGCACCGCACCTTTCGTCGTAAAATTAAACCTAAATCCTCAGGCAAAATGGAATTCAGGCACGCCAATAACTGCTGCCGATTATATAGCTAGTTGGAAAGCTTGCTCCGGGCAGATTGCGGGAATCACCTGCTCCGCTGCCGCGGGTTGGAAGCAGATTTCCGAAATGACCGCGGGAGAAAATGAATTTCAGGTAGTTATTTCCTATAAGCATAACTATGCAGATTGGCCAGCTACTTTTGAAAAAATTGCTCCTGCTGCCGGCCTCTCCGATGCAGATACTTTCTCGGCAGCTTGGAAAGATTTACCGAATGTCGCTTCTCTACAGACTGGCCCTTTTCGTCTTTCGCAAGTGGATAGAGAAAAGAAAACTATCGAATTAGTGCGTAATGAAAATTGGTGGGGAGAAGCTCCCGTATTGGAGAAAGTCACCTTTTACGAATTAGATGAATACGATGCAGCGCAGGCTTTCGCTGCAGGTAAATTAGATGCTCTGCCAATGATTAAGGATTTACCGAGCTTAGAAATTGTGAAATCCTGCCCGGAAGCTGCAGTTAAAATTTCTGCTTCGCGCCAGTGGCGAGAGCTTTTATTTAACACTAAATCTTCGCTTTTACAGAATAGAGATTTTCGCTTAGCCCTGCAGAAAGGCATCGATTCCAAAGGTTTTGCCGCCTCTGATTTGAGTGGTTTGCCGAGCGCAGATCTGGATTTACATATGGGGAGCCACGTGCTTTTGCCCTATCAAAAAGGGTATATAGATAATTCCCCGCCGGTGAATGGAAAACTCGCTCGCAAAGATTTAGCAGAGTTGGGCTACACCTGGAATGAAAAGACGCAGTATTTTGAAAAAGACGGCGAAGTGCTTACTTTGAGCTATTTGCGCATTACCGGCGTGCCTACTTCAGAAAATGAGGGGCAAAAACTGCAGGAACAGCTGCAGAAAATAGGCGTAGCGCTGGAGATGAAAGATATTTCTGCCGGCGAATTCCAGGCGGCGTTGGCCGCTGGAGAATACGATATTACTAGTGTCACTTGGCTATTTACTCCGTATCCTCTTTCCGGAATTGGCCAACTCTACGCTTCTAATCGCGATGCGGCCGGTGCTGCAGATGATGCGGCGGCTAATCTTAATTTCACCGGCTATGCTAATTCAGCTCTTGATACCTATATCTGGAAAATAGCGCGGGAAGCGGATGAGCTCAAAAAGCTGGTATATGCCGAAGAATTAGATAATTTACTTTGGAAAGAAGGAATCAGTATTCCGCTTTATTACCGCGCCAATATCACGGGGGTTCATAAACGATTGGCGAATTATGGGGCGACGGCTTTGGAGACCTTCTTGCCGGAGAATATCGGTTTTCTTCCGGAAAAATAACTTTGGGCTTCACCTAGCGCCGGAAGTGTAAATTCTCTCCCACTTCTGCTCCCAGTAGTTCTTTCCGAATTTCTGCGCAGTAGAATCCAAACGTCAAGGAAATTCCGCCCGAAAGATGATTCGCCGAAAGTTCGGTTTTTACCTGCACTGGGGTAGTAGCCGGAGAGGTTATATATGCAATTACGAAAAGATTTACGCAATGTGGCAATCGTGGCGCACGTAGACCACGGAAAGACCACTTTAGTAGATGGAATGCTCTGGCAGGGCGGAGCTTTTGATACCCATACCACGGTAGAAAAAACCGGGGAGCGTATTCTCGATTCGGGAGATTTAGAGCGCGAAAAAGGTATCACCATTCTGGCGAAGAATACTGCGATTACCTATAACGGTCCGGCTGCCGCCGAGTATGGAGCAGAAGCGGGCGTAATAATAAATGTGGTAGATACTCCCGGCCACGCCGATTTTTCGGGAGAAGTAGAGCGGGCGCTCGCTATGGTAGACGGGGTTGTGCTGCTGGTGGATGCCNTCCAGAAAATTTCAATCCGCTTCGGAAGAGAAGTGCAGAAGAAATAGCGGACGATAAAATAGATAATTTTCTCGCCGCTGCTCATAATTGGATTTATGCGGAAGATGGCGTAGTACGTGCAAATCCAGATTATATTTCTTCTTATACAGCGCCAGCTCCGGAGCAAAGCACCGCACCTTTCGTCGTAAAATTAAACCTAAATCCTCAGGCAAAATGGAATTCAGGCACGCCAATAACTGCTGCCGATTATATAGCTAGTTGGAAAGCTTGCTCCGGGCAGATTGCGGGAATCACCTGCTCCGCTGCCGCGGGTTGGAAGCAGATTTCCGAAATGACCGCGGGAGAAAATGAATTTCAGGTAGTTATTTCCTATAAGCATAACTATGCAGATTGGCCAGCTACTTTTGAAAAAATTGCTCCTGCTGCCGGCCTCTCCGATGCAGATACTTTCTCGGCAGCTTGGAAAGATTTACCGAATGTCGCTTCTCTACAGACTGGCCCTTTTCGTCTTTCGCAAGTGGATAGAGAAAAGAAAACTATCGAATTAGTGCGTAATGAAAATTGGTGGGGAGAAGCTCCCGTATTGGAGAAAGTCACCTTTTACGAATTAGATGAATACGATGCAGCGCAGGCTTTCGCTGCAGGTAAATTAGATGCTCTGCCAATGATTAAGGATTTACCGAGCTTAGAAATTGTGAAATCCTGCCCGGAAGCTGCAGTTAAAATTTCTGCTTCGCGCCAGTGGCGAGAGCTTTTATTTAACACTAAATCTTCGCTTTTACAGAATAGAGATTTTCGCTTAGCCCTGCAGAAAGGCATCGATTCCAAAGGTTTTGCCGCCTCTGATTTGAGTGGTTTGCCGAGCGCAGATCTGGATTTACATATGGGGAGCCACGTGCTTTTGCCCTATCAAAAAGGGTATATAGATAATTCCCCGCCGGTGAATGGAAAACTCGCTCGCAAAGATTTAGCAGAGTTGGGCTACACCTGGAATGAAAAGACGCAGTATTTTGAAAAAGACGGCGAAGTGCTTACTTTGAGCTATTTGCGCATTACCGGCGTGCCTACTTCAGAAAATGAGGGGCAAAAACTGCAGGAACAGCTGCAGAAAATAGGCGTAGCGCTGGAGATGAAAGATATTTCTGCCGGCGAATTCCAGGCGGCGTTGGCCGCTGGAGAATACGATATTACTAGTGTCACTTGGCTATTTACTCCGTATCCTCTTTCCGGAATTGGCCAACTCTACGCTTCTAATCGCGATGCGGCCGGTGCTGCAGATGATGCGGCGGCTAATCTTAATTTCACCGGCTATGCTAATTCAGCTCTTGATACCTATATCTGGAAAATAGCGCGGGAAGCGGATGAGCTCAAAAAGCTGGTATATGCCGAAGAATTAGATAATTTACTTTGGAAAGAAGGAATCAGTATTCCGCTTTATTACCGCGCCAATATCACGGGGGTTCATAAACGATTGGCGAATTATGGGGCGACGGCTTTGGAGACCTTCTTGCCGGAGAATATCGGTTTTCTTCCGGAAAAATAACTTTGGGCTTCACCTAGCGCCGGAAGTGTAAATTCTCTCCCACTTCTGCTCCCAGTAGTTCTTTCCGAATTTCTGCGCAGTAGAATCCAAACGTCAAGGAAATTCCGCCCGAAAGATGATTCGCCGAAAGTTCGGTTTTTACCTGCACTGGGGTAGTAGCCGGAGAGGTTATATATGCAATTACGAAAAGATTTACGCAATGTGGCAATCGTGGCGCACGTAGACCACGGAAAGACCACTTTAGTAGATGGAATGCTCTGGCAGGGCGGAGCTTTTGATACCCATACCACGGTAGAAAAAACCGGGGAGCGTATTCTCGATTCGGGAGATTTAGAGCGCGAAAAAGGTATCACCATTCTGGCGAAGAATACTGCGATTACCTATAACGGTCCGGCTGCCGCCGAGTATGGAGCAGAAGCGGGCGTAATAATAAATGTGGTAGATACTCCCGGCCACGCCGATTTTTCGGGAGAAGTAGAGCGGGCGCTCGCTATGGTAGACGGGGTTGTGCTGCTGGTGGATGCCGCAGAGGGGCCGTTGCCGCAGACGCGTTTCGTGCTGCGAAAAGCCTTAGAAGCTAATCTTCCCGTCATTCCCGTGATAAATAAAGTGGATAGAGCCGATGCGCGTATCACGGAAGTGGAAGAAGAAACGCAAGATTTATTGCTCAGCCTAGCAGCTGATATCGAAGATAGTGGCGGCTTAGATCTGGAGAGAATTTTAGAAATTCCCACTATCTATGCTTCGGCAAAAGCTGGCGCAGCTGATACTGAAAAACCAGCGGATGGAGAATTGCCGCGCAATAAAAATCTGGAGCCGCTTTTCCGAGCAATTCTTAAGTATGTGCCGGCTCCGGTGTATGACGAAACTGCGCCGCTCGTGGCGCAGGTGACTAATCTGGATGCTTCGCCGTTTTTAGGGCGCTTGGCTCTGGTGCGAATCTATTCGGGGCAGTTGCGGAAAAACACTTGGTTGGGTCTGCAGGCAGGGCCGGAAGGTACTTTAGAACGAGTGCATATTACGGAGCTTTTACGCACGCAAGGTCTAGAGAGATTTCCGGCGGAAATGGCTGGCCCGGGCGATATTGTGGCTATTTCGGGAATTCCAAATATCACTATTGGGGAAACGCTCGTCGATCCGGCAGATCCGCGCCCCTTGCCGCCGCTACACGTAGATGATCCGGCAATTTCGATGACTATTGGGGTCAATACTTCACCCTTGGCTGGGAAAGAAAAAGGGCATAAATTGACGGCGCGCCAGATTCGCGACCGCTTACACCAAGAAACGGTAGGAAATGTGGCTATTCGTGTGCTGCCCACCGATCGCCCAGACACCTGGGAGGTGCAGGATCGGGGAGAACTTGCCTTGGCGATTCTGGTGGAGACGATGCGCCGCGAGGGTTTTGAGCTGACGGTTGGGAAACCGCATGTGGTAAAAAGAGTGGTAGACGGGAAAGTGCAGGAGCCCTGGCAATATACGACAATCGATGTGCCGGAGGAATATCTGGGAGCGGTGACGCAGATAATGGCGGCGCGCAAAGGCCAGATGGAGACGATGGCTAATCACGGTACCGGCTGGGTGCGCATGGAGTTCCTCGTGCCGGCGCGCGGATTAATCGGTTTCCGCACCTACTTCCTTACCCAAACTCGCGGCACCGGTATTTCTGCCTCTATTTCTGCTGGTTATCGGCCGTGGGCAGGCCCTATAGAGGCGCGCACTACTGGCTCGTTGGTATCCGATCGTGCCGGCAAAGTGACGGCTTTTTCCTTGCAACGCCTAGAGGATCGAGGTACTTTTTTCGTCACTCCGGGTGAAGATACCTACGAGGGGCACGTGGTAGGAGAAAACCCGCGCAATGAAGATGTAGATGTAAATATAGTAAAGGCAAAAGAACTTACCAATATGCGGTCTTCTACTGCCGATGTATTCGAAACTTTACAGGCGCACCGCACGCTCACTCTCGAAGAAGCGATAGAATTTGCGGCAGAGGATGAATGTTTAGAGGTAACGCCGGAGACGGTACGTATTCGGAAAGTAGAGCTAAGTACGGCTGCGCGAAATCGGGCGCGGGGTCATTTGAAGAAAGAGGCGCGCAAATAATTCCCAGCTGGGATAATGGCGGGAATCGCGTAGGATAGAGAATATGAAGATATTGAAGTATCTGGGTGTGCTAGCCCTCGGAGTATTGGCTGGAGTGGCTGGTACCTTGCTGCACTCCACGCCGGTGAAAGTTCCTTGGATTGGATTGATTCTGGCAATTTTGCTGGTAATGGCCGGAGCTTGGATAGCCTGGGAACTCCAGAAAAAAGTACTTTCACTTCTCTATGCCCTCGGGGTAGAGGGGGCAGTAATCGGGCTTTTTACTTTCCCTCCTTCCAACGATATGCTTGCAGCTCCGCGGGAGATACTTTTTTATCTCTGGATTGGCGGATCTTTGCTGGCCGCTCTCCTCACTCCGTTTTTAGCACGGTGGCTGGTGGAGAAGTACTCAGTAGAAAAGCCCGCAGCGGAAGAAGAAAAACCACGCACTCCGCGCCGGTGGCGGCGTAAATTCAGCGCGACGAAGACCAAAATCAGCGCCGGCAAAAATAAAGCTAACGCAATGGAAACCAAAGCCGGCGTAGAGAAAACTACTAACTTAAAACGTAAATAGGGATTGAAAAAGGATCGGAAGTACCTATGACTTATGTGATTGCCCAGCCTTGTGTAGATGTAAAAGATAAGGCCTGTGTAGATGAGTGCCCGGTAGATTGTATTTACGAAGGTGAGCGCACTCTTTATATCCATCCAGATGAATGTGTGGATTGTGGCGCTTGTGAGCCAGTTTGCCCGGTAGAAGCTATTTTCTATGAAGAAGATTTGCCAGAAGAATGGGATGCTTACTACGATGCTAATCTACATTTCTTTGACGATTTAGGTTCGCCGGGTGGAGCGGCAAAAATGGGGAAGATCGCCGGCGATCACCCTTTAATTGCGCAGCTTCCTCCGCAAAACTAGGAAGAACCGAAATAATTACGTATCTCTTAGACTCTTGAGGGAAAGAAAGCAGGTGGCGATATGGTGAATAATGCGCGTTTAGCGGTAGATGGAAAAGATGTAGAACTGGAACGAGTAAGCGCCAGCGTTGGAAATGACGGAGTTTCAATAGCACAGCTGCGTGCGCAGACCGGCATAGTCACGGTGGATAAGGGTTATGCTAATACTGCTTCCTGCACTTCGAAAATTACCTATATCGACGGCGAAAATGGCATTTTACGCTATCGGGGCTATCCAATTGAGCAGTTGGCGAAAAATTGTTCTTTCTTAGAAGTGGCCTATTTGCTTATATATGGAGAGCTCCCGGATGCTGGTTCGCTTTCTACGCTGGTGCAGCGCATCAAACACCACACTTTGCTTCACGAAGATTTTCTTTCTTTCTTCCGTTCTTTCCCCTCGCAGGGGCATCCGATGTCAATTCTACAATCCGGTATTGCGGGGCTTGGCACCTACTACGAAGATACTTTGGATGCGAAAGATTCTAATCAGCTAGATTTAGCTTCTATTTTGTTATTGGCGAAAGTGCCGACGATGGTCGCCTATGCGGCGAAAAAAGCTGCGGGTTTGCCGATGCTCTATCCAGATACTTCGAAATCGTATACGGAAGATTTCTTGAGAATGAATTTTGGGCTTCCGTATCAGAATTTAGATATTGACCCGGTCGCAGTAAATGCTCTGGATAAATTATTTATTCTCCACGCAGATCATGAGCAGAATTGCTCCACCTCTACTGTGCGCTTGGTAGCTTCGGCAAATGCCAGTATCTATGCGGCGGTAGCGGCCGGTGTGGGAGCACTTTCCGGCTCCTTGCACGGAGGAGCGAATGAGGCGGTGCTGCGGATGCTTAATAATATCCGCAATTCTGATCTCACTATTGAAGGTTTTGTGCAGCAGGTAAAAGACAAGACTAATCAGGTAAAGCTCATGGGCTTCGGGCATCGGGTATACAAGAGCTATGATCCGCGAGCGCGTATCGTCAAGGATTTAGCGGACGAATTACTCGATAAGCTGGGAGGAGATCCAGAACTCTTCGATATGGCGCGCGAGTTAGAGCGAGTAGCTTTAGAAGATGATTACTTCATTGAGCGGAATCTCTACCCCAACGTCGATTTCTATACGGGTCTTATCTACAAAGCACTTGGTTTCCCGGCCAAGATGTTTACTCCGCTTTTCGCAATCGGGCGACTTCCGGGCTGGATTGCGCAGTTCCACGAGCATGTGAAAGATAATACGCAGCGCATTGGCCGCCCGCGGCAGATTTATATTGGCCATGCCGAGCGTAACTGGTTGCCGATGGCGGAGCGCACAAAGCAGAATCGTTACTTCTACGACTTCGCTGACGGCCAGGTGTAGATTTTAATTTTCTGGCGCTAATTTTTGCCCGGTAAGTATAGGGGCGTTTGCGCGGTAGGTGCAGATTCCTGCTCTTAGTAGGTATTAGATTTCCAGAAATCAGCTATTTGGTAGCCAAGTTGCGCTAATAGCTGGCGCAGCAAGGGGAGAGATACCCCTACTACGCCGTGCGGATCTCCGGAAATTCTTTCTACGAACGCGCCGCCGTAGCCGTCAATGGTGAAAGAGCCTGCTACTTCGAGCGGCTCGCCAGTCTGCACATACGCAGAAATCTCTGCTTCGCTGAGTTCGCAGATATAGACGCGGGCGCAGGATACCGCTGCCGCACTTTTCCCGGTGGCAGTGTCGATTAAGAAATGCCCGGTGTATAAATCTCCGTAATTTCCGCTCATAGCTTGCAATCGCGCGTGCGCCAGCTGCGGGTTATGTGGCTTGCCGAGAATTTCTCCTCCCATTTCCAACATTGAATCGCAGCCCAAAATTACTTCCGGGCGCGGAGTGGGTGGAAAGGATAATTTCCCCGCTTGTAGTTCCTGCCAGATAGCGGTGGCTTTTGCGGCAGCTAGCGCCTGTACTTCTTGGCTGGCGCGTATTCCAGTGGCTGATTCGGAGCCGGTGCAGCCGACGATTCGTGGCCGTGCAGGTGGTGGCGTGGAAGTGGCAAAAAGTTTTCTCCGTATTTCCTCTTCATCTACCGCAGATACCGCCACTTGTGTATTAATTCCGGCTGCTTGTAAAGTTTGCCGGCGGGCGGGGGAAGCGGAAGCTAGTAATAGTGTGTACAAATGTGCTCTCCTGTAATAGTAAAAAGAGAAAATTACCGAAATTGGTATTTTCGTTTATTTACGAGGTGTTTTCCTATATGATTTTAGAGTTAGTTGCTGTACTTTGAAAAAGCAAAGAATTTCACTTAAAGTAGTGATGTGAGTTTTACCACAATTAAAGAAGGCGCTGTGTCTACGACTGTACAAGAGCATGTGAAAAGGCTTCTGGGAGGGGAAGAAAAGTACAGTGTCCGCGAAATAGCGGAATTAGTAGGCTGCGATTTTGCACTCGTGCGGCGTTTTTGGCGCGCAATGGGTTTTCCGGTAATCACCGATACGGAAAGTAAAATTTTTACCGAATATGATCTCGACGTGATGCGGGCGCATTTCGATATGATGCGCCAAGGCATGGTAGATGAAGATACCTTAAATTCACTGATTCGTGCCCAATCGCATCTGCTCGATCGTATGGTGAGTTGGCAATACGAAGCATTAGTCGAAGAATTTGCGGGGCGCTTTGCAATAGATGAAATTTCCGCTCGCTTTATGCTGCTTGATCGCATAGGGGAGTACGAAGAATTTCTCGTCTATCAAATGAAGTACGCTTGGCGGCGGCATATGGCAAATCTTTTGCGCCGCGTAGAAACGGAGCTGGATGATCATCGCGATCGGAAAGATGGCGTACTTCCCACCATTCGGGCTTTCGGTTTCGTCGATCTAGTATCTTTTACTCATCGTTCAGGTGAGCTTTCGCCGCACGCTCTCGTAGATTTTATTCAGACCTTTGAATTTACGTGCCGCGATGTGATTTCTACCTATGGAGCGCGGGTAGTAAAAATGGTGGGAGATGCCGTGCTTTATATAGCAGATGATCTGCAAACCGGCATCACCGTGGTGGATAAAATAGTGGCTGCACTGCGGGATACTCCTAATATGCCAGATGTGCGAGCTTCCCTGGTGTGGGGAGAAGTAGTATCTCGTTTTGGAGATATCTTCGGACCGAAAGTGAATTTAGCTTCGCGCCTGTGCAACGTCGCCCCAGTGAATGGAATTTTAGTAGACTACCGAACCGCAGAAGCTCTGCACAACTTAGATGCACAACGCTACATCGCGGAACCTTATGATATTCCAGAGCTGCAGGGGATTGGCAGTATAGAAGCAGCCCAAGTACGGGTATTGGATAATCCCGATCTGGAAAACTATCAGAGCTAGCTAGTTTTGCGATAAAACTACTGCGCAGTATCTGCGGTATCGGCTGTATCTGCAGTATGCGCCACTAGCGTTTCATAATCTTCGGCGCGCAAAGTACCTTGCCGCAGCGCCTCCCAAAATTGGGGCGTTAAATTCTCGTCTAATAATACTGTGGAGCCGACGCCCCCGGGGTAATAGCTTAAATCTGCTATCGGTGGGGTGCCCATGATTCCGCCTTGCATTACTTTTCGTAGCACGAGCCCAGCTTTTCCTACTTGCCACAGATTATCTTTTTCATCCACCACCAGAGCACTGGCGGTAGTGCCTACGAGTTTCTTCTGCCGCAGCGGTGAGAAGAGGAGATTCTTAGAGAGTGCGGTCTTCATAAGGGAAGACACCACTTGCCGTTGCCGATCTGCCCGCCCAATATCGCCCAACGGATCCTCGTAGCGCATCCGGGCAAAGGCCAGTGCAGTAGTACCATCTGCAGAGTGGCAACCGGCATTCCAATTTAATCCCGAGAGGGGGTCATTTACGTCTTGGTCATAGCAGAGTGGAATAGTGCCGACCGCATCGGTAATAGAAACTACGCCCTCCATACCAATCTCTACGTAATGGTCGATAGTAAGCCCAGTTAATCTCTCAACTGTGGCCACTAATAATGCCCCTTCTCCCAAGGAATAGGCCGCATTTAATTTGTTGTAGCCATATTCAGGAATATCTACATAGGTATCGCGGGGGAGCGAAAGCAATACGGGGTCAGCTCCGGGAGCTTTATGCAGCAACATCACCGTATCGGAGCGTTGGCCTTCTACCGATTCATCAGCATAGGCGCCGCTGCGTTTATCGGATCCGACGATTAAATAGGTATCGCCGGGTGTGTCCGGGGCACCGGAAAGTGCTGAGGTATGGGTTAAATTGCGATTTCCGTATTGGTAGAGATATATTCCCCAAGCTGCGCTAATAATTAGTATTCCCACCAGTAGTAGGGCAAGCGTGCGTAGCGCGCGGCGCCCGGATAGCCGCCAGCTCTTGTGCCGGGGCGTGCCGCCGGCGGGCTGCATGAGCGCGGAGCGAGGAGAATTATTAGTTAAAAGACGATTTTGCGCCGGAGCACTAGGCGGGGTATGCGGTGAATTACGGGGTGGATAAATGGGAGCTTCCATCATATCCGGGGCATATTCGCGCTTTTTTTGCGGCTGATAGCTGGGCCGGTAATTAGGCTGGTGGTCGGGCTGGTAATTAGATTGATGGTTGGATTTATAGTTGGGTTGATAACTAGGCGGAAGTAGATTTTCTGCGCCTCCATTTAGCGGATTTTCCACTTCATTTGCCGCTGTATTCCCGATTCGCTTAGCGCCCTGAGTGCTGGGTCGGCGTTTCCTGCCCTGCGGAGCAAAGGAAGGGGGCATTTTATCTATTTCGTCGTCTTCCATATCTTTTTCCCGCTTTTAGCCATTGAGAAGCTGATTATTCCCGGATTTTTCACTTTCTTCCAGCCGCGAATCTATCTTTTTATCTCCAGAAAGTATCTCCGGGGAAATTGGCATATCGCGGCGGAGTGCGGCCCACACTAAATCCGCATTGTCAGCGGGCACTACTCTTCCCGGTTGATCTGGCGCGAAGTGATTAGGCATAGTGAGGAAATTGATATTTTCTACTTGGAGATTGCGCAAAGAGTAGAGGAAACCAGAAAGCCAGCGGAAATTCCCCAGACCAGAAGAAGTATCAAGATTCTGGGTAATTTCTTTTACGATGCTGTAGAACTTCGGTAAATCACTGGCTAAATTCATACTCAGCATTTTTTCAGCAATTTTTCCGACTAGCTCCTGCTGGCGTTTAATTCGCGATAAATCCGAGCCGTCGTCAATTCCATAGCGCATTCTCGCTAACGCGAGAGCTTGCTCTCCATCCAAATTATGGCATCCAGCTGCTACATCTAATCCAGAGAGTTCTTCGTGAATTGCTTCCTCAAAGCACATTTCTACTCCGCCTAGCGTATTAACTATGCCCTGAAAAGCTACGAAATCGATTACTACCCAGCCATCTATTATTACATCAGTGAGTTTTTCTACGGTGCGCAGAGTACAGGTGGCAGCGGCATTAACATCGCCGTAGATGCCTCCGGTGCTGAAAGCAGTGTTAAACATTTGCTGCTTCTGTGGATAAGAGCGCTCGTCATCGGTGAGTTGGCAACTAGGAATATCCACTAAAGTATCGCGCGGTATCGATACGAAATCGGCGCGTTGCCGATCAGCGCTGATATGTACCAGCATTACGGTATCGGAGCGCATTCCGGTAATATCTGAATCCGGATCGGTGCGCTCGCGCGAATCAGAACCAATCAGCAGCACATTGATAGGCATTCCCTCTTTTTGATCCAAGGGAATTACCTCACCCGGGCGTTTAGCTCCTTTTAGTAAATCAGTAAAATCGTGCTGATTTATATTTCCTTGCAGGTTATAAATTACGGTGGCGGCCAGCGAACCCAGCCCGAGTAAAAGAGAAAGAAGGAAAAGTCCGAAAATACGGCGAATCTTCGCTGCAGAGCTCAAGGCGCGCCGATGCTTGCCGAACATTTTTTTCGGCCGGGCGGATTCGGATTTCGTCATAGTGAAAATAATACCCAGATATATCGGAAAATGGGGAGAAGGAAAATTGAGAGCGCCGGAGTTAAGGAGTAGATGAATCGGGATTTTCGGGGTCGCTCAGTTTTGCCGGATCAGATATGGCAATCGTGAGCCGGCGAGAAAGCTCCACAATGCGATTTTCTAAGATATTTAAGCGCCGAAACATCACTACCGAATAGGAGAGGAAGGCAATTATCAGTAGATAGAGCAATAAATCAGTGCCCCGCCCGATACCTATCGCATTTGCCACTAGGGTGGTGATACGGGGAAAAAGTATGGAAAAAATTGCTAGTAGCACAAATATAAGCAGCAGGAGCCGGCGCAGTGCCACGTTTTTAGTATTGCCAGTGGAGCGCACCAAGAAGAAAGCTACTATCAGCACTACCGTGATAAGTATAATTTTTATTATCAATTTGTATCCCTTCTCGCTGGCTTCTATTTACTTTATATTGCCGAGAGTCATATCGGTAAGAATATTAATCCCATTGAGGAGGCTTTGCCCCTTGGCCCGGGAATAATCGGTGTAATCAATGGTGACGGGAACTTCCGCACTGGGTAGTTTAGTAGCTGCCAATTGCGTGATTATTTGAGAGGCGTGGGCCATGCGACTCTGGGTGAGATTGAGCTGTGCTGCCACATCGCGGCGCAACACGCGCAAGCCATTGTGTGCATCAGTGAGTTTTAAGCCGGTGCGCCAGCGGGTAATTTTTGCGGCGGTGGTGAGCACCATCTTTTTTAAGAATCCGGCTTGACTTTCTCCCTCTAGAAAGCGTGAACCGAGCACGAAACCGAGATTTTCTGCCGCCGCTTTTTCCACCATCGCGAGGGCGTCGCTCACTCGGTGCTGCCCATCGGCGTCAAAAGTAATTAGATATTCCGCAGTGGTATAGCGGAGTACCCAGCTTATTCCAGTTTGCAGAGCCGCTCCTTGCCCCAAATTAATCGGGTGGGAAATCACCGTCGCTCCGCCCCGGCGCGCCTGCGTGGCAGAGTCATCATGTGAGCCGTCATCCACGCAGAGAATATGGGGAAAAGTTTGCCGGGCCGCGCTTACTACTTCCTCAATCACGCTCGCTTCGTTATAGAGAGGTATTACTAGCCAAGTGCGCTCCACCAATTGGGAGGTGTCGGTAGCTTCATGCATAGCAGTATTCTCTCACACTTCTTTCTTCCGCTTTATCAGGAGTGTTAAAATATGTACGCTCCAGAATTAAATTATGACGTAAAGGGGTCTTGGTGGCAAAAGCACCGCGAATTGTAGATACGGCCGATGTGGCTGCAGAAGCGCAAATTGGTGACGGGTCAAGTATTTGGCATTTAGCACAGATAAGAGAAGGTGCCCAGATAGGCGAGAACTGCATTATTGGGCGGGGCGCTTATATTGGCGAAGGAGTAAAGCTCGGCAACAACTGTAAAGTGCAGAATTATGCACTCGTGTACGAGCCGGCAGAATTAGCTGACGGAGTATTTATTGGTCCAGCAGTAGTGCTCACTAATGATCATTTTCCGCGCGCTATAAATGTAGACGGTTCTTTGAAATCCGCAGCGGATTGGGAGCAAGTAGGGGTAACTATTGGCAAAGGGGCCGCTATTGGAGCGCGCTCAGTGTGTGTAGCGCCAGTCAAAATAGGTGAATGGGCCTTAGTGGCGGCGGGAGCCGTAGTGACGCGTGACGTACCTCCTTTTGCTTTAGTAGCGGGCGTCCCGGCCAAACAAATCGGTTGGGTAGGATATGCTGGCGTAAAATTAGAAAAAAATGGTGAAAATACCTGGCGCTGCCCGCAGACTGGTGATATTTATGAAGAATTTGCAAATACAATTCGAAAGGTTGAATCCTAATGACTGAACTACCTATGATTCCCGCGGCTAAGCCGATAATTGGCCAAGAAGAAAGAGATGCCGTAGATGCCGTATTGGCTTCTGGAATGCTCGCGCAAGGAGCGGAGGTAGCTGCTTTTGAAGAAGAGTTTGCTGCTCATTTAACTCCGGGAGCGCAGGCAGTGGCGGTAAATTCCGGCACTTCCGCTTTGCATTTAGGATTACTGGCTTCGGGAATTGGGCCAGGAGATGAGGTAATAGTACCTTCCTTTACTTTTGCGGCCACCGGAAACTCGGTAGCTCTTACGGGTGCTACTCCGGTATTTGCAGATATTGAAGATAACTATTTCTGCTTGGATCCAGATTCTATTCGAGCTGCTATTACCGATCGTACGAAGGCAATTATGCCGGTACACCTCTACGGGCATCCCGCCAATATGGAGGAGATTCGTAAAATTGCGGCGGAGCATGACCTCTTAATATTTGAAGATGCGGCGCAGGCACACGGGGCGGCTCTGCACGGAGAAAAAGTAGGTACCTTCGGTACTTTCGGAGCTTTTTCGCTCTACCCCACGAAGAATATGACTTCGGGAGAGGGCGGTATGATTACCACCAAAGATCCGGAAGTGGCTCGGAAAGCGAAGTTGCTCCGTAATCAAGGCATGGAAGTGCAATACCAGAATGAATTGGTGGGATTCAATAATCGTATGACTAATATCCATGCGGCTATTGGGCGAGTTCAATTACAAAAAGTCGATGGATGGGTCGCCAAACGGCGGGCAAATGCAGCGTTCCTCAACGAGAATTTACAAGGGGTAATAGTGCCGCCTACGGCTCCAGGAGCTGAGCACGTATATCATCAGTACACTATCCGGGTTGAAGAAGATAGAGACGGATTTGCCCAAGCTTTGCGGGAAGAATATAAAGTGGGTTGCGGCGTATACTATCCAATCCCGAATCACCGTCTACCTTCGCTTACGCATTTTGCACCAGGGCTAGAGTTGCCGCATACCGAAAAAGCGGCGCGCGAAGTACTTTCACTTCCGGTACATCCTTCATTAAGCGCTGGCGATTTAGAGCGGATAGTAGAAGCAGTAAATGCTCTGGCAAAGGCAGGAGCCTAGTATGGGGGAAATTATTCGTTATGGCTTAATCGGATTAGGCTCGATGGGCCGCCATCATGCGCGGAATATTCGTGCTTTAGAGGGTGCGGAGCTGGTGGCAATCGCTGATAAATATGGCGATAAATTCGGCGTAGCTGGCGATTTAGAAGTATTACCCGATGTAGATGCGCTAATTGCTGCGGGAATAGATGCTGCAGTAGTAGCTGCTCCTACTGGGCAACATGCAGAAATTGCTTTGAAACTGGCGGAAGCTGGTATTCACACGATGGTGGAAAAGCCGCTGGCTTCTAGTGTAGAAGACGGCGAAGCCATGGTGGCAGCTTTTGAAGCAGCTGGCTTAGTCGGCGCAGTGGGCTATGTGGAGCGTTGTAACCCAGCCCTGATGGAGATGCGTAAACGTATTGCCGAAGGGCAGTTGGGAAAGATTTACCAAATTTCTACCCGCCGGCAATCGCCATTCCCAGCGCGGATTGCTGATGTGGGAGTGGTAAAAGACTTAGCTACCCACGATGTGGATTTGACGGCGTGGGTAGCGGGTGCTGCCTATAAGGAAATTTCTGCTAACACTGCTTGCCGTACGGGAAGAGAATATGAAGATTTAGTAAGTGCCACTGGCGTCTTAGAAAATGGGGTGCTAGTGAATCATTTAGTAAATTGGCTTACTCCGTATAAAGAGCGTTCTACGGTAGTGCTAGGTGAAAAAGGTGCTTTAGTAGCAGAAACCGTGATGGGAGATTTAACTTTCTATGCGAATGCTACTGCGCCCTTAGAATGGGACCAGATTGCTAATTTCCGCGGAGTATCTGAAGGAGAAATCACTCGATATGCTCTAAATAAGCGGGAGCCGCTGGCAGTGGAGCATGAGCATTTCCGCGATGCGATTCTCGGTAAAGGTAATGAGCATGTATCGATGCGAGAAGCGCTGAGCACCATGAAAGTGATTCAGGCGATTCTCGATTCAGCTAGTTTGGCGAAGACCATTACTTTTTAAATAAAGTGAGGCGGCGGTGTAAATACTAGCTGCCTCACTTTTATATGCATACCAGTTTTTATCGAGTGGAAATAAGCACCCTTTACAGTGGTATTCGATAGAGTGGTCAGGAAAGGGGCGCGGGTGAAGCAAATAAGAAAGCTGCAAAGTTGGAGTCGGCAAAAATTAGCTGACCGCCCAATACTGCAAAATGTACTGGTACTTTTTACCGGTACAGCCGCCGCACAGGCTTTTGCAATGGCGGCAGCTTTAATTACCGCCCGCCTTTTCACGCCGGAAGCTTTCGGGCAATTTGCAATTTACGGAGCAATCACCGGAGTCATAATTACTATCGCCAATCTTCGCTACGATATGACTATTGTGCTTCCGGAAACTGACGATGAAGCACGGGTGATTGCGCGCCTCGCAATGCGAGCTAATATAGTGATTTCTCTGATCACAGTGGTAGCTGCCTTAGCATTACGCGGAGTAGTGATTGATATCTGGGGTAGCGAAGAATTGGCTTTTTGGCTGCCAGTAGGGGGCCTTACCGTATTTTTAAGCGCTGCCGTAGCGATTATGCAGTACTGGTTTAATCGAAAAGTAGATTATAAAACTATTTCAATTAACCGTTTCCAGCAGACGGCAGGATCTTCCGGCGGAGAAGTACTTTTCGGAGCTTTCGGCCTGCGTTCGATGGCCGGTTTGTTATGGGGAGTATTGCTGGGGCAAATATGGGCTTTTGGTAATCTTTGGCGAAAATCAAAGAGTCTCCGCCAACCAGTGGCTTCTAATACTCCGAGCATGTGGGAGATGGCTAAGCGTTATAAAAAAATGCCGCTGTTGAATCTGCCAAATGCCTTAATAGATGCGGTGCGCTTAAATGGGATAGTGCTGCTAATTGGTACTATTGCGCTGGGAGCAGTCGGGCAATTTAACCTCGCTTGGCAATCAATGCAAGTGCCAATTGGGTTAATAAATGGGGCTATTTCGCAAGTATTTTTCGAACGCCTAGCGAGGGTAGAGCGCGGAAGTATGCGCCCCTTAGTGCGCGCCACTATAAAACGCGCTTTCCTCCTGGGATTGCCACCTTTTATCATTATCTACATTATTGCGCCGTGGATATTTACCTTTGTTTTTGGACCGCAGTGGAATATGGTGGGGGATATTGCCCGCGCGCTTACCCCGTGGCTGGCACTGATGCTGGTGACTTCGCCAGTGTCCACAGTATTTGTGGTCACTTTTAAGCAGCACTGGATGTTGATATTTTCCATCTTCTTCATGATCTTCCCGCTCGGCTGGCTCTATTTTTCCCCACTTTCCTTAATACCCACCCTTACCGTATTAGGTTGGCTCATGGCGGGGATGTTGATAATTAATCTTTTCCTCGTAGATTTAGCGGCGAGCCGCTATGACCAGGAAGCTCCGGCAGAGCAAACAGAGAGTGTGCCGGCTGCAGAGCAAATTGATAACATAGATACGCCCGGCGCGGCGGAAAGCAAAAAAGAAGAATAAAAAATGCCCGCAAAAAAGACGGTAGTTTTCCATGCTCCTTATCCCCTAGAAGAAAATTATGCTTCCGGGAGTCGCCTCCGCCCTACCCAGATGCGGCAGGCTTTTCAGAATTTAGGTTACGAAGTATACGAAATTACCGGTAACCCCGCGCAGCGAGCTGCTGCTTTTCGGAAGTTAAAAAAAGAAATAAAAGCTGGAAAGAAAATAGAGTTTGTATATGGGGAAAATTCTACGCAGCCTAATTTATTGGCCAGCAGTATAAAAAAGGGTCTAGCGCCTTTTTTAGAAGCGCGTATTTTTAGCTATTTTCATCGCCAGCAAATTCCCGTCGGAATTTTCTATCGGGATATTTATTGGAAATTTCCGGAGGGTTTAGCAGGGATACCGCTCTGGCAGCGCAGCTTGTGTAAATTGCTTTACCGTTTTGATTTATGGGCTATGAGCCGCGCCCGCGTACATCTCTTTTTACCAAGCGGAGAAATGGCTTCCTATGTACCCTATCCAGCTAGTTTATGTAGTCCATTGCCGCCCGGGGCAATGGTAAAAGAAAGTGTGACTCCAGCCGGGCTGCATATTTTTTATGTAGGCGGTTTGGGTGCGCACTATGGAATCACCAAGGCACTCCAAGCGGTAGGGAAGACGGCGAATGTAGAGCTCACCATGTGTGTCCGTAAAGAACAGTGGGAAGCATATCGAGCAGAACTTTCCCCTTATATGAACGAGCGAATTCAGATAGTGCACGGCAGTGCTAAAGAGTTAGCTCCTTATTATGATGCGGCATCTCTGGGATTGTTATTTATGGAGCCGAATGAGTATCGCCGTTTCGCAGTGCCGATTAAACTCTATGAGTATTTAGGATACGGTAAACCGATTATCGCTTCGGAAGGCACTTTAGCTGGAGAAGTAGTGCGGGAAAAAGGTATTGGTTTCACTATTCCCTACAAGCAAGAAAACTTAGTGGCGCTGCTGGAAGATTTAGCAGCAAATCCGCAAAAATTGGCAGATGTAACAGAGCGAGTGCAAAAAGTGCGCGAGGAAGAAACCTGGGAAGCGCGCGCTAAGAGTGCCGCCGCAGTATTGGAAAAATAATTAGCTATTAATTAGCCAGAAGTACACCTCTGTATCTTTATTGCCTTAGCATTGGCTTATTTTACTATTTTACTATTTTGCTGATTCTCGCTCGTTTGCTGCGGTATAGCCTGCTAATACTCGCTGCAGAGCAGTTTGGGGAGAGTGATTAGCCTGTAGCCACTGAGCAGTATGAGCGGGAATTCCTGCTTCTAAATTCGCTATAGCTAAAGTAGCCAGTTTTTCTGCATCGCTGCACTCTACTTCGGTGCCGCCAATTACGGGAATATCGTGTAGAGAACTATCCTCCCCGGTGTACCAGCTTTTTTGGAGCGGAACAGCGAGAGGAGTGCCTTCGGCTAAAGATTCTAATTCGGAAGCTCCCATAATTCCGGAAGATTGCCCTATACATAACTGGGCATTGTGCAGGGCAGCACGAAATTCCCGATTAGAGAGCCGCGGCAGCAGATGCACTCCAATCTGGGCGGCCGCCGTCGCATTTTCTCCCCAATCTAAGCCGACCAGCGTAATACTTTTCGGGAGTTTAGCACGCAGTATGCGCGCCATTTCCAGTTGGGTTTTTCCGCCTTTTACGCTTTCCCAGCGGGAATTGAAAAAGATATAGTTCCCTATCTTTTCCAGGCCGTGGGGGCGGGGATCTTTATATGAGTATAAAGAAATCGGCACTGGTACTAGGCGTGCATCGGCGCGTAACGGCAAAATATGCTCTGCTAAATCTGGAGTGGAATAAAATATGGCGCTGGCTTTTTCCACTGCCCGTAATACTGTTTCACGATACGCATCTTGGTAAAGACGGGTACGAATATCGGTACCATGTAGATGCAGAGCATAGTTTTTTCCGAGTGCCCAGTTTACATAGGGTAAGGCGATAGCGCTGTGGAGGTGAATCTGGGGGCGCAGGATTTTATTTCCCAGGAGCTTTACCTCCCAGCCAATGCCGCGCCCTAATTTTTCCAGCATCGCCAGCGGCATATCTGAAAAGCAAGAAACTTCTGTGATTTGCAGCTTTTTCCAATTCAGACCCTGGGCATTGGCCGCTGCCACTAAATGAGTAGAGGTAAAAGCCATATCCCCTACGTGCAGTACAGAATTACTTTTTAGCATGTTTAATAAGCTCTTCTACTACCCGCTCTGCCGCTTTCCCATCTCCATAGGGAGTAGCATCAGTGGGAGTAGGCGCCGGGCGATGTACCGCTGCTGCTAAATCTTCCGGCTCTACCAGCTTATTCCACCCTAATTCTACGGTTTCTACCCATTCAGTTTCCGTGCGCACCGTGGTGCAAGGTACGCGCAGTAGGAATGCCTCTTTTTGTAAACCGCCGGAATCAGTAATTATTCCGCGCGCGGCGCTAGCTGCAGCGATAAGTTCTCGGTAGGGCAGTGGAGAATTGAGAATTAAATTCTTCCCATTAATTTTAATTCCCAAATCCTTGCATACATTACGTAGGCGCGGATGAGCTAGCAGTACCACGGGGCAATCTAGATTTTGTAAAGCGTCAATAATATGGCGCAAGCGCTTTTCGTCATCGGTATTTTCGGCGCGGTGAATAGTAGCGATATAGTATTCACCTTTATCTAAATCTAAATCCGTGATGGCCGTAGGAATTTTTCCCTCTGCATTGCGCTTTTCGGCCAGCAAGATATCGGTCATTACGTCGCCTACCACTACCGTGCGCTCTCCGAGACCTTCTTCTTCTAAATGCTGGCGTGCCACTTCCGTGGGGGCAAGCAGTAAATCAGCGGCGTGGTCAGTCAGTACCCGGTTATGTTCTTCCGGCATGTGGCGATTAAAAGAGCGCAGCCCAGCTTCGAGATGGGCAATGGGGAAGCCTAGCTTCACCGCACTGAGCGCGGCGGCTAAAGTGGAGTTAGTATCTCCATATACGAGCGTCCAATCTGGCTGATACTTTTCCAGAACGCCGTCCATTGCCGCTAAAATAGCGCCAGTTTGTTTGCCATGGGAGCCGGAACCCACGCCGAGATTTTCTTGTGGGCGGGGAATTTGCAATTCTGCAAAAAATACATCCGAAAGCAGGGGGTCATAATGCTGCCCAGTGTGCACGATAATATGTTCTACACCGGCTGCTGCACAAGCCCGGGCAATTGGGGCTAACTTTACAAATTGCGGACGGGCTCCGACTACGCTTAAAACTTTCATATTTGAAATTATACGGTAAAGATCTTCTCGGTGGTTAATAGAGGAAATAGCACTAATCTGCAGAATTGCTGTGCTTGCAGGCATCGATGCGATAAACTGCGGCGCTCCCACCTTCTGCGACTTTCGTAAAACCTTTACTTAGGTCGACGCTGCTGAGGCCAACAGTAGGTAGCCGGGTTCCCATTAATCCGCTGCGTTCCTTATCGTAATAAATATGGGTAATTTTTAATTCATTTATTAGCTCGCAGACTCGCGGATCGGAGTCAATAGCTGATAAATGAGTAGATACATAAATTTCTCGATAGTTAGAGGGGCGGATATATCCCTGCGGATAGACCGTATCTATGCCAGAAATAGCCATTACGTAGGCAGATCCGTTGAGTGGTTCACCGAGCACCAGCGCATTCTTCGGTAAAACCTGCGGGAGATGGCGAATCATCGCTAGTTCTTCTTTACTCATAATATTAGTGGAGCTCTTCGTCTCTCCCCAAGTGTAGGAAACAAGGAAAAAACGCACCGGGAAAGTCAGTAACAAAGCGATAACCATACTGGTGAGAGCGGCATAGGTGAAGAATTTATGGGATACTTTTCGCCCTTTTTTCTTTCTTTGCGATTCGTATTTTTCTAAAGCGGCACTTATCCCTATACCTCCTAGCAGAATCAGCGGTATGGCCTGGGCAGCTAAGAGCCGATTCGGGTAGGCGTACCAGAGTGAAGCGAGGGAGAAGAGAGGACCGCCCTGCAGAAAAGCGGTAAAAACTAGCGCAGTTATTAAGAGATAAGAACAAAAGATCCAGCGATAACGGTGGGTTTTCAATACCGAAATTATTCCCAGGAGAAGAGCTATAGCACCCATGCTGCAGATTATTATTGTGCAGATTGGGTAAATTTTTCCGTCACTCATAGCGAAGTCAGGGCGAGAAAGTAGCGTAGAGCTAAGAGCGTAGGAAAGGCGTGAGTAGTTAAAACTGCGGGCATTCTGAGCATTTAGCAGTCCGAGGAAAGAATTGCGAATAAAAGGTAAGGCAAAGATTAGGAAAATGGCCATTCCGACGGTAGCCAAGATACTTCCGATATAGATCAGGCGAGCACGGGAAGTAGTCAGTACTTCGGTATATATTTTCTTTGTCGCCAGTAAAGCTATCGGCAAGATGAGGACGGCGAAGCTAAGAAGGGCATTGGGGTGAATAAGTACCAAACCGCTAAAAATCACTGCAAAAATTATTAGCTGTATCCCCATCGTAGTGAGATTTTTTCGCCAAGCTACGTAGCGGCTCGCAGCTATTGTCCCGGCCATCAACGCAGGTAGCAGAGAATTGGAAAAAGCATTGGGAAGAGGCGGATAGGCAGAAAATAGCAGAGTGGGGAAAGCGAATATAGCCGCCATCATAATCAGAATACCGCTGCGTTGATGAGCAGAAAATCCTAAGACTAAAGCTAGTAATAGCAGACCGCTTACCCAGATTAAATTAGCTAATAAATTAAAGGAATTGATCGCCGGAATAACTGTGTGAGAGGCGGCTACTAGAGATACGAGCCCGTGCCAACCGGCCATATAATTAGTGGGTGAAGTATCTATCCCGAAAACACGAGTAAAAGAATTGAAATAAGAGGCACGTTCATTTTGTTCAATTAGCTGTATGGCATTAGCGTGCATTATCGGATCCCAGCGATGTAGAGGTTCTTGCGGGTCGATATGCAAAAAAGGCAGGCAAAGGGCGAGTAGGCAGAGCACAACTAGGAAATAGTTGAGGAAATTTTGCCAGCAGAGCCGCATTGGAAGAGCTAGGTAGGGAGAGAAGCTCTGCGCAGTTGGAGCTGATTTACCATATTTTCTTTTTAGCGCTAGCCGCAGCAGTGCCAGTAGTTGTAAAAGTAAATAGGAGGCACCGAGGGTGTAGGGGTTGAAAGGTAAATTGACGAAAGGGAAGAAGGTGCCGCAAAAAGCAGTAAAGGTGGCTACTATCACCGGAGAAAAAGCAAAAGCGAAAAATTTAGGTAAACCGAGGGTGAAGAGAAGCAGCGCTCCCGGGAGAAAAAGCACTAGAAATGCCCCTATTAACTGTGGAAGCGCGCTTAGCCAAGCCATAGTAATTTCCCCTTTAGCTACGAAATCAGAGAATAGCATATACTAAAAACTATGGTAGATAAACCTCGGATATTGGTAATTTCTTTCTCAAATATCGCTAAAGATGCGCGAGTATTGCGCCAGCTTTCGGTGGTGAAAGAATTTGGAGAAATAACTACGCTTGGCTATGGAGTACAACCTGCCGGAGCAACTACGCATTTGCAGATACCTGATTATTTGCCGTCGCTTCCGCAGAATATTTCTGGAGTAGCCAAATTAGCCTTTCGCCGCTTGGCGGCAGCTGAATTAGCGGCTCCTGGTGCTCAGTGGGGTTTAGAAGCATTGGCGGGGCAGAAATTCGATGTCGTAATAGCGAACGACGCGCGCGCCCTTCCTTTAGCTTTCGCTTGTAAAGGGGAAGCGAAGATTTGGGTTGATTTACATGAATGGGCACCGGAGGAGCGTACCCAAATTTTGGTCTGGCGCTTGCTGGTGAAGCCGTTAATGGTACATATCTGCCGTAAATATCTCCCGCAAGTAGATGCCGCTACCACGGTAGGGGGAAAGATAGCTGATTTATATAGTGAGCATTTTGGAATTCGCCCGCGGCTAATGCGTAATGCTCCGCGCTATGTGGAATTAGCTCCTTCCGCAGTTGATAAAAATACGCTGCGTTTAGTGCACTCCGGAGGGGCAGTAGCCGGTAGAAATATCGACGTTATTATTGACGCGGTAAAAGAACTGGGGGAGGGCACCTCAGTCGATTTTTATCTAGTACCTGCGAACGATGGCGGTAAGTATCTTCGCGAACTGCATGAGCGGGCAGCGGGAGCCGCCAATATTCGCTTTCATCAGCCCGTAGCTCCCGCTGATTTGCCAGCTACTCTTAATCAATATGACGTAGGAGCGTATTGGATTCCTCCCTATAATACGAATGCGCGACTGGCACTCCCCAATAAAATTTTTGATTTTTTGCAAGCTCGCTTGGCGTTAGCTATCGGGCCAACTGCCGAAATGGTAGATATACTGAAGCACTATGATTGTGGCGTGGTCGCAGCAGATTTTACGAAAGAAGCAATCGTGGAATCTTTGCGGAGCCTCACTCCTGAGAAAATCGCGCATTTCAAGGAAAATTCTGCTCGTGCCGCCCAAGAGTTAAATTTTGAAAAAGAAGCAGAAGCAGCGCGGGATATTTTACGGGAATTCTTAACTGACGAGGGTGCTAAGTCTAGCTAGATTTTAGTTAGTTCTAATTGGGATCAGCTAGCTCACTTAACTAGGTTTAACTGGGTTCGGTTAGTTCGCCTAACTAGTTCGTCTAGTTTATTTAGGAGTGGGGTCGCTATCTAGGGGTAGCCGCTAGGGCTTCTGCTACTACTTTTGCAGCGGCGGCAGCGCTCGCGGCTGTAGAGCGATGCGCCTGAATCCACCCATGTAACTTTTGGGTATGGGCTTTTGCAGCTTCCGGAGATTGAGCAGCGCGCTCGTCTAGCAGTTTCGCTAATTTTTCTGCTACTTCTTGGCTATCCCAAGTGCATATCTCTCCGAGTTGGAATTGACGGATTTCGGCTCCGGCTGGCCCAGCTCCCGCGTAGCACACGGGAGTGCCGCAACTTAAAGAAGCTAAAAATTTGGTGGGGTAGGCAAAATCGTAGCCGCATTCAGGAGCGATAGATACTAGACCGGCTACTGCTCCGCGCTGCCATTGGGCAGATATTTCGGGAGGCTGCGAATCTAGAAAATGCACGCGCCCGGGGGCAATCTCCTGGGCGAGTTTTTGTAGATGCGGTAGATCGTCACCGCGCCCCATGAACACTAGATCTAAATCGGTATCGCGCAGTGGGCCCTGGTTAAGAGCCCGAATAAAGATATCTGCACCTTGCCAGGGAGACATTGTGCCAGCATAGACGGCGTAATTTGGTGATATCCCTAATTTCTGCAATTTTTCTGGGCGGGGGAGAGAGCCAGTGGGAGAAAAAATTTCGGTATCTATTCCATTGCGCACTACTGTGGGGTTTCCTCCTAAAGCCGCCACTCGTTCTGCCACTCCTGGAGATACGGCAATTACCCGCTTGGCACCGCGCAGAGCAAAGCTCTCTACGCTGCGTAGAATTCGGGTAATAATGCCGGGGGTGTCCATAGCTTCCGTCGCATCTGACCAGATATCAGCTGCGTAATAAATATAAGGCTTGCGGCGGAGAGTGCTGGCTATGCGCACAAAAAAGCCGGTGGTGGGGGGAGGCTCCACTATAAAAACATCAGCTCGGGAAAAGAGCACGCGAAAAAAGGCGGGAATATCGAAACTTAAATACTGCAGGTAGCCTTTTACATAACCTTCTTTATCGCGGAGCACCGGAAAGCGAGAAATTTGGATATTAGTTTTATTTTGCCCAGTCGCTTCATTTTGTTTATTCGGAGAGACAGATTTTTTCACCAGCGCCTGCGGTGGGCGCACCGTCAATACCTGCACTTCATTCCCGGCTTTTTCTAAAGTGGCAGCTAAGGCAGATAGCCGAAAACTAGCCGCCGCCGGTTCTGGAGAATATATACGCGAAACTATGGCAATTTTTTTCTGCTCCATAGCTGCCATTCTTTCATGATTTCGCAGTTTCTGTTTCTTCTGTAGGAAGGCAGTTAGTAAAATAACGGGTAGGAAACGGGTAAATAATGTGTAATAAGTGAAGTAGCATAACTAGCACCTGAAAGAATAGATAAGAGTGAAGAATAGAATGCAAAAAAATTTAGTGTTTACAAAAGATTGGCTAGAGCAGGATGGAAAATCTTTTGTACGCCGCGCACCGGCTAGCGCCGCTGCAGAAGAGTTACCTGCCGCGCTTCCCGAACTGCAAAATTGGGCTGCGGCGCAGGCGGGGCAATTTGCGGCAGTGCGCAAAGGAGATGCCGGGCAGATTTTTCTCATTTCTGATTTTGCCCGCTCTATCCCGCTCCTTTTTACTTATCTAGATGGGGCTTGGCTAGTAAGCGACTCCCCGGAGGTGCTGCGCGATCAGCTTCCGGAGTGGGAATTAAATAAATCTGCTGCTGAGCAATTTCGGAGTTTTGGGTTCACAGTAGGAAAAGAAACTTTAATTACGGGTGTCTATCAGCTTCCCGCAGCTAGCATTGTAGAGCTCATTCCGGGTAACCCTACTCCGCAGCTACACCTATATCACCGTTTCCAATATGCGCCGCAGCGAATTACGGAGGAAAAAGAATTTATCAGGCTTTTTCATACTGCTCTTAGCAGAGCTATGCAGAAGGTATTAGCTCGGCAAGAGAATCAGCAATTAGTGGTGCCACTTTCCGGTGGGATAGATTCCCGCTTGCTCGTAGTACTCTTGAAAGAATGCAAAGCGCAGCGGGTACTCACTTTTACCTACGGAGTGGCAGGTAGCCAGGAAATGAAAATATCGGAGCAAATTGCTACGCAAGCTGGATTCCCTTGGTATGGAGTAGAAATAGACCCGCTTGATTTGCATCGAGTCTGGCAGGCAGAGGGCGCAGCATTTTTGCGCGCCGCCTGGAGCGGTGCTGCTTTACCGCATTATCAGGATTGGTATGCGCTGCGAGAATTACGCCAAAAAGGTATTCTCCACCCAGGAGATATAGTGCTACCCGGGCATACCATTGTGGGTAATCTCTACAGCTGGACTCCGGCTACTTCTAAGTCCAGCTATTCCCTTACTGAACTTACGCAGATAATAATGCGGCACTATGCCAATACCCCCAAAAAGCCACCGGCGGCGTTGCGGGCGGCGCTCGCGGAGCCTATGGAAGAGTTCGCCGCAGAAATAGATTTTCGCCTGGAAAATCAAGATATGCAATCTTGGCTGGAATGGTTTAATGTGCGGGAGCGGCAAGCCAAATACATAAATAACTCTATGCGTGCTTATGAGCATTTCGATTTAGATTTTGCACTTCCTATGCTCGATATAGAAGTAGTGCGCGCCTGGGAGCAGGGAGCTTATTGTTTCAATGATCTAAACCGAGATTGGTATCGCAAATATGTATCGGAGTTATATGAGAAAATATGTGCTGAAGATTCTGCTGGCAACGCAGAGGAAGAAGACAGCCAGCCGGTTCGGCAAATCGAAAGTACTGCTCCACAGCAGGCGGCAGCTTCCAGTCAATACTATGGAGATAGCCGCTACAATGCGGCGGCTTTGCCAATTCAAATCTGGCGCTATTTAAATAGAAAGTTTTCTATTGCGGCTCCCTTAGACAGAGTGAAATCAGTGCGGGCGCAATTACATCACCCCATGGCTTTTCAGGCATTTTTACCAAATCCGAGTTCGAAAAAATTAGTTTTTCGATTGCTTGCTGGCTCTACTTTACAGGCGGAGTTTATTCGGTTGTTTTTGGCCAACGAATGGATTCCCGATAGTGAGATTTGCCCAAAATAAACGGAAATTCTTGTTTTTTAATAGAAGATATATAGCATGAAAATTGGTCAGCCAATAGATAGCTAGCCAATAGACGAATCGCAAGAATTAAGGGTAAATAGTTATGCGAATAAGAGCGATGAAGAGCGGAAAAATTTTATTTATTTTACTTCTCTGCACGATCGGGATGATATTTTCCTCTTCATTGTTGCCGGCGGCGAGTGCAGATGATATTTCCGATTCAGCTGTAGCTGGGAACGGTAAAGCACAATTGAATACTGATTCGGCAGTTATTGGTAATGGCTGGCTTGCAGGCGGAATAGCGCAAGTAATTAATCCGGGAGATTTAGATAGCAACGGCTGGGAAGATATGCTTCTTATCCGCAGCGATGGCACTCTTTGGTATTACCCGATGAATTCTCGTACGGCGTTTTCCTATCCGCGGCAAGTGGGTTTTGGTTGGAAAACTATGCGCAAAGTATTTGGCGGAGTAGATTTTGATGGGGATTCTCACCCAGATATTTTTGCGATTAGTGACGATGGAAAACTTTATCTATATCGGGGAGTAGGGAACGGTAATTTTTATTCTAAGCAGTATATTTCTGCTGGTTGGAACGAAGTAGAAGCTCTTTCGGTTGGCGGCGCGAACGCTGCTGGTAAAGTGCTTATATCTGGGGTGAAAGCAGGAAAGCTTTATATTTGGGAGACAGACGGTAAAGACATCATCCGAGTGCATGAATTTGGTGAAAATACGCCGCTGCAGGTTACCGCGCTTAGCTCTGATATAGACGGCGATGGCTTTGCAGATATGTGGGCAGTGACTGCTGATGCGGAGCTGCGTCTTTATAAAATAGCTCCTCAGCTGGAAAAAGTGAGTTATTACCAGATAGATGCGGAGCTGGAATCTGCTCGCTATCTCTTTTCCATAGGAGATGGAAAGTTGCTCCGCGGCATTCTGGAAGATGGCCTGCTGCGCCAGTACACCATAAATAGTTTTTTGCCGCAGTCTGCGGGTAGCGATATTCCAGGTAGGGTAGAGAATCTTCCTGCTGATATTAAAAGCACTCTTTCTCATGCACAGGCAGAAGATGTAACTCCGCCTGCTGTGGTTACTCCCGATATACCAACTGTGTGGGGTTCTATTCGCAATATCGATAAGAAGAAAGTTGGCAACGGCTGGCCTACTGATCGTAATAAGGTGATTGGCTTAGGAGATTTTGCTTCGAATGGCCGTTCTGATGTGGGACTTATTGATAACGCAGGGCGATTCCGAGTGTATCCGATGGGTACAAATTGGGCATTCCAAGCGCCTCAGAGAATAGGAAATGGTTGGCAAGGGTATAAACCGGTAATAGGCGGCTTTGATTATGATAAAGATACTCGCCCGGATTTAGTTGCGCGTACCCCGCAGGGAGATTTGCGCCTATATACCAGTGACGGGAAAGGTAGATTCGGGAAGTCGAAGAATCTACATCCAGAATTCGCTGAGTACAGTGATATTTTCTATCTGCGCAATGGCATAGAGAAAAAGCCTACTATCTATGGGTTAGATAGCAGCGGCGAGCTTTATGCTTATGTGGGAGATGGCAAAGGAAATATCTCTTATACCAAGAAAATAGCCGGCGATCATTCATTTTTGCATGGCGCTTTTTCGATGGATGATTTTGATAAAGACGGGTACTCCGATCTGCTTTATATAGACGCGAAGGGGCACCTACAGCTGGCGCGGCAAAATAGTGATGGTTCCTTCCAAGCTGGCGTGCGTATTGGATATGGATGGCAGAATTTCACTAACTTGGTATATGCCGGAGCTAGCGCAGAAGCAACTTGGGTATATGCCGTTGATAAAGCGGGCGACCTGTATTTATATGCTTTCCAATATACAGGTAGCAATAAAGGATTTACCCCTTATCCAGGGACTCGCCCGGCAATCGTGCGGGGATATACGGCTCCAAATGGGTATTTACAGCCTACATCGCATATCACTTCTTTAGGAGGCGCAACTAATACTCTTACTCCGGGAATGAACGGAGTAAAAGTAAAAATAGTGCAGAAAAAGCTAGGGATTTGGTACGGATCTCGTTTAGCTACTGTAGATAATGGCACTATTTCTGCTGTGCGTTCTTTCCAGCGCCGAAGTGGGCTATATGCGGATGGAATAGTGGGGGCGCAGACTTGGGCACATCTTTATACTGGATATCCGTGGAATGTAGATACTTTCCAAACTCAGCCTATAGATATCAGCGCTACCCGGGCGCAGCGCATTGAGAGAATGATTGGTTATGCTTATGCGCAGACTGGTTCTGACTATACTTGGGGTGGAGCTGGTTACTATGCGCTCGGTTTTGATTGTTCTGGATTAGTACTACAAGCTCTCTATTCAGCGGGAATGGATCCGCAGCCGATAAATGTAATTAAACATGCTTGGCCGAGTTATCGCACTTCTAAAGAGCTATATAGCTATGGGCGTTTCCAGAAAGTACCTTTTAGCCAGCGGCAACGGGGAGATTTAATTTTCTACGTAGGATCTGCTGGCGTGCAGCACGTATCTATCTATATTGGTAATGATCAAGTGATTCACACTAATTGGATGGGGAATCCTGCTCGTATAGATCATGTGACTGCCGGATACGGCTGGGGTGGAATTGCTCCGCTAGTAGTGCGGCCTTTCCCGTAAAATTCCGTAATTTTTCAAGATAGTGTTATGAATAAAAATCGAATATCTACTCTGCTATTTCTAGTATTATTTGTGCTCAGCGGCGGGGCAGCGGCATGCTCGGCAGCAGATTCAGAAAATAATACCGTGGTGCCTGCCGATAAAGACCGCCCGCCCGCTGCGAAGTCTATTGGGCCGAATTCAGCGCTACCGGAAGTAGCTCCGCCTACCCAGATATGTGCGCAGATGGATAGAGTATTTTCTGCTGCATTAGGCGAGAGCACACCGGGGAAAAATTTTGTGGCCGCGCAGGCAGAAAAAGTTAGCAGCGAAGATTCTGCGGCTACAAAGGCGCGGGAAGAGCAGGTACAGAGAACTTGGATAGCATTTTTAGAGTACTTCAAAAATGAGAAGATGCCGGCTTTAGAGGCCGCTGCTGGAAGTGATAAAGACGGGAAACGAGTAGCTGCGGCGTTGAATAGTTATATTGCTAATGCTCCGGCTTTGTTGCGGGGAGAGATTCCACAGTTTACCGATGAAAAGGCAGCTTATGAGGATTTAACCGCAGGGCGGCAGCCGAAAGTGAATCCGGAGTACACCAGAATTAGTACTAAGACGGGGGCAGATATTGAATTAATTAGTTCCTGCTTACCTACTTGGCCGTTAATTTTTTAGTGCTAGTTTTCATTATTTTGCGGTACTTATAACAAACTGCACAGAAAGTTTATAAGCACTTTAGGTACGAGAAAGACTACAATTGTAGATTACAGTGGGTTTAATACCGAAATCAGGGGAAGGAATAGTATGCATATTGCAGTTGTCGCCATGGGGAAAATTGGTCTACCGTTGGCTACTCAGTTTGCAGACGCCGGGCACGAAGTAATCGGTGTAGATGTAAATGCCGAAACGGTAGCAAAAATTAATCAAGGGCTAGAGCCATTTCCCGGAGAAGCACATCTGCAGGAAAAACTCGCTAAATTAGTGCCGGCTGGTCGGTTGCGGGCTACTACTGATTATGCAGAAGCTATCCCCGGAGCAGACGTAGTGGTGCTGGTAGTTCCGCTATTCGTAAATGATGAGACTTGGGCTCCAGATTTTGGATGGATGGATGCCGCTACTAAATCTTTAGCTGCCCACCTCACTCCCAATACGCTAATTTCTTATGAAACTACTTTGCCGGTAGGTACTACTCGCAACCGCTGGAAGCCCATGATTGAGGAAATTTCCGGCCTACGCGAAGGAGAAGACTTCCACTTAGTGTTCTCTCCGGAGCGAGTGCTTACGGGGCGAGTATTCCAAGATTTACGCCGTTATCCGAAACTAGTGGGCGGGCTTTCTCCTGCTGGCACCGCAAAAGCAATTAAATTCTATGAATCTGTGCTCACTTTTGATAAGCGCGAGGATTTGCCGCAGCCAAATGGCGTCTGGGATATGGGTAATGCGGAAGCGGCCGAGATGGCAAAGCTGGCGGAGACTACCTATCGGGATGTGAATATTGGTCTTGCTAATCAATTTGCGGTATATGCCGATAAAGTGGGTATTGATGTGCAGCGCGTAATTAATGCGTGCAATTCTCAGCCTTATTCACATATTCATTTCCCTGGCATTGCGGTAGGCGGGCATTGTATACCGGTGTATCCGCGGCTTTATCTCTCTACTGATCCAGATGCTTCTATTGTGCGTACAGCTCGTAAATTTAATGCGGGTATGCCAGCTTATGTGGTAGAGCAGGTCGCAGAGGTAATGGGAGATCTACGCGATCAAAAAGTAGCTGTATTAGGCGCCTCTTATCGCGGTGGAGTAAAAGAGACTGCTTTCTCAGGAGTATTCGCTACCGTGAGTGAATTAGAAAAGCGCGGAGCAAAGGTATCGGTGCACGATCCAATGTTTAGCGATAGCGAATTAGCAAAATTTGGTTGGGAAGCTTATCGCCTAGGTACAGAAGTAGATGCAGTAATAGTGCAGGCAGATCATAAAGAATATCGCACAATTTCCGCGCAAGATTTCCCCGGTATCAAGGTGCTTTTTGATGGCCGGCGCGTAACTGATCCCACGCTATGGGCAGGTACTCCGCGGCTAGTAATCGGCGCAATGCATAGCTAAGTGTAAAGATGCATATACGGGTAGTTACGGTTGCTTATAATTCTGGCTCAGAATTGCCAAATTTAATAGAAAGTGCCGCTGCTGCCTGCGCTGCTGCTACTTCTCAATGGGAAATAGTAGTGGTCAATAATGGAGGTGCGCTACCACAATTACCAAAGAAAATTCCGGTGCAAATTGTGCAGGCGGAAAAGAATCTGGGCTACGGGCGCGCAGTGAATTTAGGAGCTGCAGATTATAGCGGGGAGTGGCTCCTCGTGGTGAATCCCGATGTACAGTTACAGCCCGATACTGTACAAAAATTATTGGCAGCAGCGGCAGAAAATCCCCAAGCAGGAGTATACGGGCCACGTATTTACACCCCCGGCGGCGATATCTATCCTTCTGCCCGTAATTTTCCGCGGCTACTTTCCGGAATAGGCCATGGAGTGCTCGCTCCTATCTGGCCGGGCAATCCTTTTACCAAAAAATATCAAAATCTCCTCACTACTGCGGAAAATACTCCAGTAGATTGGCTTTCCGGAGCGTGCCTACTCATTCGGATGTCCGCCTTCCGAGAATGCGGTGGATTTGATAGCCGCTATTTCATGTTTTTTGAAGATACTCAGCTGGGTGAAGATATGAAAGCGCACGGCTGGCAATCTCTCTATGTGCCAGCAGCAGCCGTATGCCATGAACAGGGTAAATCTTGGAAAGAGCGCCCGCTGCCCATGATTGCGGCGCATCATGAATCGGCTTACCTGTATTTACAAGGTATTTATAATAAACCTGGGCAAGCACCGCTCCGCTGGTTATTGCGGTGTGGCCTCCAGATACGGAAAAAAATACTCACGCGCTTCCACAGTGCTGGATAATAGAAGCACAGGTAAAAAGTAGAAAGGCGCGCCGCGCCGGAGAGAAGAAAAAATGAAGATTCGCCCTTTGAAAATAGCGGGAGCATTCGAGATTACTCCGCAGCAGCATCCGGACGCCCGCGGAGTATTCTTAGAGGCCTATAAAGCAGCTGCTTTAGCAGAAGCGGTGGGGCATCCCTTGAATCTACAGCAGGTAAATACTTCCGTCTCCGCGGCGGGTGTACTGCGCGGTATTCATTTTGCTGATGTGCCACCGAGCCAAGCCAAGTATGTAATGTGTGCGCGCGGAGCTGTACTAGATATTGCCGTAGATATTCGTGTAGGTTCCCCCACCTTCGGCCAGTGGGATTCGGTACTGCTTGACGATACCACGCGGCGTGCTATCTATTTAGCAGAGGGGCTCGGGCATGCTTTTATGGCGCTCGAAGATAATTCCACGGTAGTTTATCTTTGCTCCGCAGGTTATAACCCGGGGCGGGAGCATGGAATTACTCCGCTCGATGAAACGGTAGGAATTGAATGGCCTACCACTACTCCCGCCGGAAATCCTTTGACTCCACTGCGGAGCGAAAAAGATACCGCCGCTCCGACTCTAATCGAAGCGAAAGAGCAAGGTTTACTTCCGACGTGGGAAGAGTGCCAGGCTTTTTATAAAGAATTAAATAATAAATAGATTTAGTGCCGGCAGAGTAATGCGATTCGGGAATAAAAAATAGCACAATCCGGCAATAAAATAAGTAATAAATTAAAGCCGGCAGGGGAAATACCTGCCGGCTTTAAGTTTTCAACTTTAAGCTTTTAGGTATTACTGACCCTGCGCCCTATAGCCAGCTTCTATTTCTGCTTTTTCGCTGCGCCACCAGTCTTCGTTTTCCCGATACCATTTGATGGTATCGCGCAAACCTGCCCGGAAATCGGTGTAGTGCGGATGCCAGCCGAGTTCTTTCACTAGCTTAGTGTTGTCGATAGCGTAGCGCTGGTCGTGGCCGGGGCGATCATTTACATGCTCAAAATCATTTTTATCTAGCCCAAATTCTTCGAGAATCATTTGCGTCACTTGCAGATTTGTGAGTTCGCCGTCTGCGCCAATGAGATAGGTATCGCCAATTTTGCCGTGATTAATAATCTCCCAGACGGCCGTATTGTGATCGAGCACGTGAATCCAATCGCGAATCTGCTCGCCTGTACCGTAGACGCGCGGTTTAATTCCATCAAAAAGATTCGTAATAGTGCGCGGAATAAATTTCTCTATATGTTGATATGGACCATAGTTATTAGAGCAGTTAGAGATAGTGGCCGGAATGCCGAAAGAGCGCACCCAAGCGCGTACTAAATGATCAGAAGCAGCTTTCGATGCTGAATAAGGAGAAGACGGAATATAGGCATCACCCGGCTGGAATTTGCGATCTTCTCCAATTTCTAAATCGCCGTAAACTTCGTCAGTAGAAATATGGTGATAGCGGGTACCGTGCCGGCGTACTGCTTCCAGGAGTTGATAAGTGCCGATAATATTGCTGGAAATAAAGGGCCATGGATTGCGCAAAGAATTATCGTTATGGGATTCAGCAGCGAAATGTACCACCACATCGGCTGCGGCCACTAAGGGATCTACCGTATCCGCATCTGCCACATCCCCTTGCACTAGATTTACGCGCTTTAAACCGGCAATTGACTGGGCATTTCCTGCATAGGTGAGTTTATCTAATACCGTCACTTCCGCATCCGGCAGATTTTCTACTGTGGTATGCACAAAATTAGCGCCGATAAATCCAGCGCCACCGGTCACCAATACTTTCATTGCTGTTTCCTTTTCAGTAGTAACTGTATAGCTAGTATTCTACTATCGAAATTATCTTAACTTTCGAAGGTGAGCATATTTTGCCTAGTTGGGTAGGGAGCGTTTAAGAAAATAGTACGCTGCGCACTGCTAAAAGGAAGGTATTACCGAAACGAGTAGTGGGTTCAAGAATTGCACTCTCTGCCCATTCATTCCACGCATTAATAAATAGCAAGCGCTGCTGGGGCGGGCGAGAAAGCAGTACATCGGCAGTTTCTTTTAGCCAACGATGGAAAGTATACGGATTGGATCCATACCAAATATCTGGATTCCATTGCCGGCGCGCAGTGTTGTCAAAGCCTACCATAACCCCTGGATATTCATTTGCCGGGAGCTTTCGGTTACGGGTAATAGCCGCTGCTGCTAATTTTGGATAGCTCATTAAATTTCCTCGCCAGCGCCTATCCAGTTTTATTTTTGCTGCTGGCCCCGGAGCCCAAGGTAGATTGTGTGGCGGAAAATCGAGTGCGCCGTCAATTCCCTGTGCGGTTAAATCTCCTTCTAAGGAATCAAAATTTTTACCTACATTTACGGTGAGAATAAGCAGCTCTCCAGCACCTTTTGCGCGTGCCCGTTCTCGCCACTCTTGGGCAATTTCAGCAAAATCTGGCATTTGCCCGGGACGATAGACGGCAAGAACTGCTTTGCCGTCGATACGGATATAGCGCGGATCGAGCAGAAATTCGATGATATCGTCGATGAAATTTGCCGCCGGTATCTTTTCATAATCTTGTTTTATAAGTACATCTGCTTCTCGCCCATCCCAGCGGCGGGTCCAGTTTTCATTTGCCCACATGAGGCAGAAAGGCATATTAACTTTAGAAGCGTGTAAATTTTCAATGGGTGTATGTAAAAGTCTTTCTCCGGCAAACCAATAGTAATAGTACATAAATCCAGTAATGCCAGACTGTTTTGCCAATTTAGTTTGTGCCTCTCGCACGTCATCGTAGCGTAAATCGTAAAAACCTAAATCAGTGGGAAGTTTTGGCTGGTAATGCCCGTTATAAGCAGGCACTGCTCCCGTCACATTCGACCATTCCGTAAATCCTTCTCCCCACCAACGATTATTGTGCTGTGAAGGGTGAAATTGAGGAAGATAAAATGGAATGGCTTGCACACGAGGCTGGCGCGGTTGATCTTTTTGGAAGTACTGCCAAATGGCATCAGAGGAGATATTTTTCGAAATATTCGCCGTAGTGGATACGTCATTTAGGCTTAAACCTGCCTCTTCACACAGAATCCCTATTATACGTTCAATAGCATGTGCGGTAGTTCCATCTACTTGCCCAGCTTCTTTATCGAAATCAGCTGCAGTCAAATTGAGAGAGCGCAATCCTTGCAACACAAATCCGCGTACCCAATACATAGATCCAGCAGCGAAGCGTAGTTTTTTTGGCTCTAAATCTAGCTCTAATCTGCGGAGCAGGTTCTTTACAATTCTCTTATCTCCACCCCAGAATTCTTTACCTAAGATATTTCCTTTCGCAGTGACTAGACCTAATGAAGCATCAGCAGCAAAAGCAGCAAGAATATTCTCGGTAGCTTCTCTACTTCCTAATAAATCCTCTAAAAAAGCATCCTTCCACTGCGTGCCCGTGCCAGAAAGTTCTTGATGATCTTCCCGCCACGCAGATTTCTTAGTATGCATCTTTAAAATTATTTCGTAAGGATTAAGGAATCCCGCATTCACCAGCTGCACAAGCGGAAATATATCGCGTCCATGATTCTCCACTGGCAGCACAATCTGGTGCTGCAGCAAAGCTAAATTTTGCGGAAGCGGTATTTCCGTACCAGAAGCATTGGTAATAAATAAATCGAATTCTACCGGTATATTTTCTAGATGCTGATAGAGCTCTTCCAATAGCTCTGGATAGTAGCAGTGCAATACCACAGCTACTTTTGCTGGATTTACGAGCGGGAATCGCTCATCTAAACGCCATTTATCCGGAAATCCCGAATTTTGCCGGCCTCCGAGGCGCTGAGTATAAGCTAGAAAATCTGCCGGATGTTTGGGCTGGGCTGCATATATTGAACCATGGGTAGCTAAATTTATTACGGCATTATGGGCGCGCGCCATGCCATATTCTGCTCGGCGCCCCAGTCCATTTAATAATCTCCCCATTTTATTCTCCGTTTTCTACTCTATCTTTGCTGCTTATATCGGCGCTACCGCTACCACTCATTGAGATTTACGTTGTATTTTTGCTCTAAGTATTCCGATATTGTAGTTGTATTTACCGAATCTGCCTCCGTGAAAAGAGTTCGCTTTACGAAGGGTACGCCACTTTCTAGAATTTCTTTCCAATTAGTCACCGTCGGGTTATTGAAATGGCGGTATTCCTTAGTCATGTATATATAGCTCTCTCCAGAATAGCCATACCGATAAGCAATTCTACTTAAGCCGATTTCATAGTGGGTCACCACATCCATTTTTTCCGGTTCGGTACGTATAGAAGAGAAAAAATCTTGCCAGACCTGATCTTGTAGAATGCCTCCCCGAAAAGCCAAAAAATAAGATTGTAAATGTTTTGTAAATTGCCAAGAAGTAGTAAGAGCTCGAATATCTGCGCCCTCCTGGCAAATCCAGTCCAGCAGCGGAGAGATATCAGCAAAGGGGCCCAGTAGTGAATCATTGGTCAGTAAAGTTACGCGGGTTTTTTGCACCGCTGGTAGTTCTTTCAAGGCCTGTGCCCAAGATCCAAAATCATAGCCGATATTTTTACGCCGATAGATAAGAGTCGAATCAGCTAAACCGAAAGGAAATTCTAGCTTCTCTGCTGCCGGGGAGGTAGAGATAACTATCGGTAAAAATCCGCTTTTTTCTAGTGCCTGTGTGTAGGTACTGAGTGATTTTTTTTGTATTGCGTGCGGTGAAAATTGCGCAATCAATGCTATTTTTTCGCATTTAGAGATTGCGGCGCTATTTCCTCTCTCTAATTGCATAGTTGGTGAAACTTGTGCAACTAAGGATCGGGATGGCCGGTAGAAATTTTTCAGCATTTAATACGCGCTTTCAGATGCCGGGCACTTTTTAAGAACGGAAAAGCTACACTGCGGAGAATCTGCATTTGCTGCTGGCACTCGTGTAGTAGTTCTTGAGTTTTATTTAGTTCTATCCGCAGTTCGTTATTTTGCGTTTCTAAGCGCGCTAATTCTTGTTGCGTATTTTGTAAAGCAGAGCGCAGTAGGTGAATCTCTTTCGCAGTAGATAAATCATCATTATTCTGTGCCATTAACTCACTCCTGATTTATCGGGTGGATATCTTTCCAATCGCCGCGGAAAATTACTGCGCCTGGCTGTTCTACGGGGGAATCTTCCCGTACCGTCAAAGTATACTCTCTATCGGCGTAATCGTAGACGTGCTGGCCATCTACTAAAGCACTGGATATCCATACCACTCCTTGCTGGAGCAACAAAGAATTTAAGGAAAAATCTACCGAAGAATTACCGGCCGGTAAATTGTACAGTCGGCCTTGTGCTCGGGAATTAGGCCCAGCAATAGTGGTGCCAGATTCGTGAATAAACGCTAAACCAATTTCTATATTCTGCAATTCTTGTTGTGCCGTAATGTGCATACGGACAGTGGCCGCTTCACCGGGATGAAGAATCGGTACAACTTTGCCTTCTGCATTCAAAAAATCGATTTGCGTAATGCGGGCTTCGCCGCTTCCTTGCCGGAAAGAATAATTATTACTTTTCGTAAGATTAGCTTCGCCGCGTATTGTTTCTTGTTGGTTTACGTTATTTAGATAGGCAGATACTACATCGTGGGCATCTCCTATCTTTTGTAATTTTCCGTGGTCAAGCCAGATTGCTTGATCGCATAAATCTTGTGCTAGTGCCAAGGAATGGGTAACTAGAGCAATAGTGGTACCTTTTCGGCGAAGTTCATTTAAGTGTGCAAAACATTTACGCTGAAAATTTTCATCTCCCACAGCGATAATTTCATCAACTATGAGGATATCTGGATGTACAGCTACCGCCGAAGCGAATCCTAGACGCACCGTCATACCCGAGGAATATACTTTTACGGGCGCATCGATAAAATCTCCGATATCAGCAAAATCTATTATCCAATTTATAGAATCCCTGATTTCTTTTTTAGTACGCCCGAGAATCGCTCCGTTTAGGTAGATGTTTTCCCGCCCCGTCAATTCGCCGTGAAAACCTGCCCCTAGTTCTAGGAGTGCATCGACTTTTCCAGCTACTTTTACTTCTCCACGCGTGGGGCGGTATACGCCTGCCAGAATCTTTAACATGGTAGATTTGCCCGAGCCGTTATGCCCTATCAATCCGAAAGTAGTGCCGCGGGGAATTTCAAAAGATATATTTTCTAAAGCGGTAAACTTAGATTTACGCTGGGCGCGTCCGCGCACAAAGCGCTCTTTTAGCGTGCCACGCCTATCAGCAGTAATTTCGAAGATTTTACTGACGTCATCTACAATAATTGCCGGTTTAGTATTCATATCAGAGTTTTTCTCCCAGATCAGATCCGTACTTCCGGTAAACTGCCACGCTTATGCCCAGGAATAAACCGGTCCAGAGGAAAATAGCTAACCATTGCTGCCAAGCTCCCGGCGTTAAATCGTAGAGTAAATTCCGAAAAAGAATCACGAATTCTGCGAACGGAGTATTGCTTACTATTCCTTGGAGAGGTATGCCTTTCCAAGCTCCCGGCACAATGGAAATGGGATAGATAATGGGTGTCAAATAGAAAAGTAACTGTAGAGCTACGCCAATTAGATGCGCCATGTCTCGTATGTGGGCATTCCAAATAGCGCATATTACCGATATTGACCACGTGAATACCACATAACAGGCAATAAGTGGCAACATGAGCAGCCACGTCCAAGATATGTTAAGAAAAAATAGTAGTACTGCTAGAAGTAAAGCTATTTCAATTAGCGACTGCACTCCGATTGCTAAACCGGCGCCTATTACGGGCCCGTATACTGGAAAATAAACTTTTTGTAGTAAATCTCCGGAAGATACTAGTGCGTTCATCCCGGCATTCACGGAGTTTAGAAAAAATCCCCAGAGAATAAGGCCGGCAAAAAACCAGAGAGCAAAAATAGGTTTATTGTGGGGTCCGCCCATTGCCGGCACGCGCATTCGGAAGATTATGGAAAAGACCAGAGAATAAATGCATAAGGTGGCTAGTGGTACTACTAGTGACCAGAGCCAGCCAAGGGCTGTGCCAGAAAACTTAGATTTCAAATCGCGTTGGCCAAAAGCTTCAATTAGGGTCCATTGCTGCCAGAGACTCTTTTGCGGGCGAATATTGGTATATTCCACGCTATCGCTCATAATGCCCCTTCTGCATAAATTCCCATTAGGCCTACAATAGTACATCTTATAGTAGGTTCTTTTCGTTCTGAAAAGAAAGATAGGAAGTTGTAGGCTTCTATAGGTAGTTTACCGGTTTAAGAATTATTAAAATATTTAGTTAGTGAACTGAATACATAATCCGGGCAGGAGGAGTGCAGAATGCGGTGGCTGGTTGTAGGCGGAAAAGGAATGCTGGGTACAGATTTAGTGGCCTTGCTAGAGCAAGAAAACGAAACTGTAAAAGTGCTGGATCGCCCCGAAATTGATATCACGGATGCGCTTTCAGTAGAAAAAATGGTGAAAGACGCCGATATAGTGGTAAATACGGCCGCTTTTACGGCAGTAGATCCAGCGGAAGAGCAAGAAGCTGCTGCTTTTATGGTGAATGCGGTAGGTCCGGAGCTATTAGCTCGGCAGTGCCAGAAAATCGGTGCCCGTTTAGTGCAGATTTCTACTGATTATGTATTTGCGGGAGATGGAGATACTCCCTATGCAGAAGATGCGGTATTAGCACCTAAAGGAGCTTATGGACGCACTAAATTAGCTGGTGAATGGGCGGTGCGCACTTACTGTACAGATTATTTGATCGTGCGCACTGCGTGGCTATACGGTAAGCATGGTAAATGTTTCCCTAAGACGATGGCGGCACTTTCTGATACTCACGATAAGTTGAGTGTGGTAACCGATGAATGGGGTCAGCCTACGTGGACGCGAGATTTAGCTGATTTATTGTTGCGGCTAGTGCGCGCAGAAGCTCCTAGCGGTATCTATCATGGTACTTCGCAAGGGAAAACTAATTGGTATGGTTTTACGCAGCAAATCATCGCTTCTTATGGCAAAGACCCAGCTATGGTGGGAGAAACTACTGCTGCTGCTTTTAATCGCCCAGCTCCGCGCCCGCATTACTCGGTGCTGGGGCATACTGCCTTAGAAAAAATTGGAGTAGCGCCTATAGGTGATTGGCAGGAGCGCTGGGAAGTGGCGGCAGCGGAAATTTTAGAGCTGGAGCAGTGAGGCTAAATTTCGATTTTCCCTTTTTTACCACGCAAGCCATCTCTAATGCCGCGCCCCAATAAACGTGCGCGTTCGCACCGTTTATCAGCTAATAGAGTGTTGAAGGCACAATATTTTACCAACCAGATCAGGTATCCCAATTGCCAGCGGCGCGGCAATAATCCGGAAGCAATTAATTTTAGAGTATTGCGCGCTAAATAATAGCAACGGATAGGGGAATGCACATGTACGGGCTGGGTACGCCCGGGAATGTGTACGGTGCTATCTCCTAAGCTATGGTCTAACAGAGCGCTGGGGCATACTTCTAATCGATACCCAGCGCGTCGCGCCCGCAAACACCACTCTAAATCCACATGGTCTATAAAATAGTCGCTATTCATCAACCCCACTTTTTCTAAAGTGGCGCGCGGAATGAGGCAACCGGACGCAAGCAGAAAAGCAGCATCTATAGTTACAGCAGGCTTTGCTTGAGAAGTGGTATCTGGAAGGAAACGGCGTGGTCCCCATTTTTTATCTACATAAACTAGCTCATCCCCGCCGGGGCGCACATCTTTTATATAAGGTCCCACTGCTCCGAGAGGGGAAGCACTGCTAGCTGTGCGTTTTTGATAAAAACTCAACAGTTGTGCCACAAAATTTTCTGTAGGTAAAGAATCCTGATCCGAGAGGAGCACAAAATCAGCTCCGGCAGCTAAAGCTGCTTTTATACCTACATTCTGTGCGTGCGCTATGCCAGTATTTTCCCCCAACCGCTGCACTTCTAAATTGGGCAGCTCTTCTAGTTCGAAAAATAATTCGGCGCTCGCGGGGCTAGAGCCGTTATCTATTACGAAGACTTTCTGGCATTGCCGGCAAAGAGAATTAGCTAATTTCTGTAGTTTTATATCGGGGTGATAGCTAATAATTACCGCATATACTTTCGCGGAAAGCTGCTGAGAATCAGATTGGGAAGAAGAATCTAAGCCCATTTTTTAGCCGCGTTGCTCTCGCTGCAAAATATCTAGCAAATATTCTCCGTAGCCAGATTTACGCAAAGGCTCGGCGCGCTCGCATAGTTCTTCGTCATTCAAAAATCCCATTCTCCAAGCGATTTCTTCTGGGCAGCCAATTTTTAGCCCTTGACGTGCCTCTACTGTGCGCACAAACGAAGTAGCATCTGCCAGTGAATCAAAAGTGCCGGTATCCAGCCAAGCAGTACCACGAGGAAGGACTTCTACCTGGAGTTTTCCAGCTTCCAAATAAACTTTGTTCACATCGGTGATTTCATATTCGCCCCGCGGGGAAGGCTGTAAAGTACGGGCAATTTCCACTACTTCGTTATCGTAAAAGTAGAGCCCCGGTACGGCATAGTTCGATTTTGGATGCGCAGGTTTTTCTTCGATAGAAATTGCGCGAAAATCTTTATCGAATTCTACTACTCCGTAGCGTTCTGGATCATTCACATAATAAGCGAATACGGCCCCGCCTTCTGGGTCTATATGTCGGCGCAGCTTTGTGCCCATTCCGGGGCCATAAAAGATATTATCGCCGAGCACCAGTGCAGCTGATTCGTTGCCAATATGGGAAGCTCCCAGTACAAAAGCTTGTGCGAGCCCGTTTGGCACCTTCTGCACAGTATAAGAAAGATTAATTCCGAATTGCGTCCCATCTCCTAATAGTCGATGGAATTGAGGGGCGTCATGCGGGGTGGTGATGATGAGGATATCTTGAATTCCCGCGAGCATAAGGGTGCTGAGCGGATAATAAATCATCGGTTTATCGTATACCGGCACGAGTTGCTTAGAGATTCCTTGCGTCACTGGGTGCAGACGGGTACCGGAGCCTCCCGCTAAAATGATTCCACGCATGGCTCTATTCTGGCTTAATTTTCTGGGAAATGGAAGCAGGCGCGGGGGTATCCAGGCGAGATAAGAGCAGTAATAGGCTAGCGCAAGCACAGAAAAATAGTAATGAGCCAACTGCCCATACTAGCATCGGGGAAGCGGGGATATCCCACCACCAACTGAGTAACTTATTCAAGTTGTATTTATCGCGGTCTGTACCGCCGGTAAATCTTCCTAATACAGAATGTAGGGCATACATATTCGCTAGACTTAAGCAGCTGATAAGTAGCCAAAGACTTTTTTGTTTTCCGGATCCGGAAATGAATTTTTTATCTAGGGCAAGGACTATAAGCAGGGGAGCCAATAGCGGTAGAAGATAGCGCGGCTGCATTATGTAAGTCTGCATATTGCCTTGGGTATAAGCAGCTACTACGGGGATGCCTACTACAGCGCCACCTACGATACACAGCATCAAGATCTTTTTTATGGAGGATTTACCGAGTGCCAAGCTAAGAAATATGCCTAAAGCAGTGAATGCTCCTAAAAATACGGCAGTACGCATAGGAACATCGAACCAGCCGGGGCCAAAGCCAGCTCCCCAAAATCCGGCAAAATATTCCGGGAAAGAAAGCAGTAAAGAGATAATCCGATTAAGAGGCGGAGTAGTGATAGTGCTGCTATTTTCTATAGCTCCAGAGGTGGCGACGTGGGTGATACTTACTGAATGCCCGGTATTACGGAATACAAAGAGGCCAACTAGGGAGGCCAATCCGGCTATAGACATAGTTGCTTTCCAGTGGGTGGAGCGAAAAGCATACACTCCGATAGCTAGCCCTGCTACTAGTAGATAAAAGGCTGCATCGCCTCGGCTAGCGCAGGCTAGAGCTGCTCCCACCGCCGCACAAACTAATAATAAATAGCGATTCTTTCCAGTGTTTTCTACTGCTCCTAGCATGCTGAGGAAGAAAGCGCTGATCCCTAAAATTGCCCAGGAGCTCGGATTATTGGAAGCAATAAAATATATCCCCATAGGTGTCCACGCCACGAGCAGGGCGAGGACAGATTTTAGACGGAGTTCCGGAGGGAGAAGCGCCAGAATAATTCCGTAGAGAATAATGCCGATAAGGAAATTTATTATCCGCATCGAGATAATCGAAGTAATAAGATTATCTGATATGAATAAGTGATGGAATTTATAGTATCCACCTGGGTAATTCCCGTCATCTACTCGATAGGTCCACTCGTCTTTTGCCGCTGAATATTTATAGGTACAGGCGGCGGATACATTGCTACGAAAAGCAAAGCATTTATCATTTTTTGCGATTGGTTGGGGCACTAATGCCGCAATTTTTCCTGTTTCTGTGTCTTCTCTTATTACACATCCAGATTTATCGAGTGGAGTAGGGCACCAAGTGCTAGCTAGATGATAGTCATCATCCGGGGAACCACCCAGAGGAGAGGCTAATGCCCACGTGATTCCGAGGCCGATAAAAGAGCCTATGCAGATGACTATAAGTAGTATTTTCTGTATCTGCTGTGCTTTTTTGTTTATCGGCTTTTCCGGCATCATCTACGCCACTCCCACTCATATCTGTAGAGCTTGCCATCCTTGGCTACGGCATATAAATTTCGTTTATTCCCTGCCATATGGGCGCGCCCTATATAGCTCATAACTCCCCAGCCATGTCCAATTTTTGCAAACTTGGTGAAACCGGCAGTAGAACCATATCCAAGCAGTAGTTCCTTCTTTTCATTCAAGAAAATAATATCGGTTTTCCCATCGGTGTTCCAATCTCCGGCATTTCCAACAGCTTGCATAGCTGCATAATTGCCCGAGAGAAGGCGAGGGGCATAGAAAGTACTGCGTCCGTTAGTCGGATAGGCATACATTTGCCCGCGCGAATTAATACCGTAAAAAGTAGGCTGATTGTTTATGCCTTTTTCTACTAAAAATATGGACTTGAAGATATTCCAGCCATTGCCAATTTGCCGCGGAGCTCGGAAATAGCCATTGCCATCACTTGGATAGAGGAATAATCTGCCGGCGGCATCTTTTCCGATTATGTCGATATGGGAATCTCCGTCGAAATCTACTCCGGTATAGAGCTCAGTAAAGATATTCCAGCCATTGCCAATTTGCCGAGGGCTTGCCCAGCTATCGCCGGCTTGCGCATCGTAAATTAATAGCCGGCCATCTCTGGTGCGCAGCAACATATCGCTGTAACCATTTTCCAGAAAATCTCCGGCTGTCCAGACGCCTTGGTTAGGCCAGCCCCAACCGATCTTTTTGTTGTCTGTGTACTTTGTGTTGGAAGTAAAGGGGATATTGGTGAAAGTGCTATTTACATTACTTCCAGGGATGGTAGATCCGCCCGAATTAGTATTATTAGCATTTGCTAGTATTTGCTTTACGCCAGCGCGCACTGCTCCGAGATGCTCGTAGACAGAGCCAGGGCAGGCGGTGCTAAAAACGTCTCGATGCCCGGCAATATTTGGAGTTTGTTTTCCGGTGCTTGGCACCCAAGATCCGTATGGGTTTACATTCCCCATTCCAAATTGCCAAGCGATTACTTTTTGTAGTGAGTTTAAAGAAGCAGTGGTAGGTTGCACTCCGTACATATAACTGCCGAGAATAGATATTCCTACCGAGTGGGTATTAGCTCCGTAGGCATGTGCACCTACCGCCATTTGGCCGCGCGGAGAGCGCAGAGTACCTTCCCGACCTTCGTAGATATTTCCGTATTTATCGATTAGGAAATTGTATCCAATATCGCCCCATTCCAAAGTATACGTATGGTAGTGGAAAATACTGCGAATAATTCCGGGCACTTCACTGGCGGTGTAATTATTGCTGCCGGCGGTGTGGTGTACTACTGCTCCGCGGAGAGAGGCAAAACTAGGATTCCATCCGGCGCGCCCAGCTCCCCATCCTGCACGCGAAGTAATGGTGGGGCGAGCGGGTGTAGCAGTTTTTATGGAAACTGCTCGGGAGGCAGCGGTCTGTAAAGAAGAGAGAAAGCTTACCGGCTTCTGTAATGCTGGTGCGCCAGCGGCGGTGGTGGAAGCTTTAGTAGTTAATGCTTGGGTATTTGCAGTGGTAGACAGGGAAGCGGAAGCGTTTTCGGCCGTGAAAGCAGTCCCCGAATTAATATAACCAGTTGCGGATTCTGATACTTGTTCCGGATTTTTATTACTATCTGGATCTTCGGTAGCTGGATTAGGAGTTATTTCTTTTTCTTTTACCGTATTCTTTTCTCCGGTAAGTAACACTGCTTTCAAGTCAGTAGGTAGTTCTTTTCCAACGGCGCGTACCTGTATACCGGTAGCTCCAGCCGCTATATAAGGTTCACTTCCTGGTTGGCGGTTTTCTGCTGGTTTTTCGATTCCTACTTCCGCCCAATTACTCCAGCCTTTTTCATCTTTACTGCGCACTTCTACTCGAGCTGGGCTAGTGCCTTCCCAAATTATTCCAGCAGCTTGGAATTCTTCCGTGTCGAGCGGGGCAGTGGTGAGTGAGTAACTGCCATTTTCTTGTTCAGAAATTTCGGTGGTGGCTTCGTTGCTGGTATCAAGTAAATCTACTAGCAGGGCAGCAGCTTCTTCATTAGCAGTGGGCAGTATTCCGGTGAGGGAAAGGGAAAGCCCAAATGCGACTGTAAGAGCTCTAAGCATAAATTTCTCCAAGCAGTGTCCGAAAATAATTAACGTACAATATAGCATTCTATAAACAGTTTACATTCTACACAACTTTCACATTTGTAACATTGTTTTCAGAGTGACGGTGTTTTTGGATATTCTTTTTTATTTTTAATCATTTATTTGCACCCCTTCGCGAGTTTCCTAGTACAATGAGTATCAATTAAATCGAAGGGGAATTTGCCGGCAGAGTTGCCAGGTGTTTTCTCAGTACTGCTTGATACTGCGTCTTGAATATGGGCGCTGCATCTTGAATATAGCGTAGCTATCTGGGGTGATATCGATTTAGAAAAGGGGAAATTTCATGGACACGCAAATTGCGGAAAATTTAGCTCCACTTTTTACGCCGTGGAAAGTGGGGGAATGCGAGATAAAAAATCGCATTGTGATGACCTCTATGGGTGGTACCAATCTACTGGGGTGGATGGAGCGCAACCATTTCGATAAGGAAGCAGCTAAATTTATTTTAGATGTTGCGCGCCACGATGTGGGGCTTATTTTGCCTGGTTGTCAGCCTGTTTATAATCCGATGTTTGGGCAGTGGCTATATAAAAACGATAAAATGTATCGTGATTTAGCGGCGTGGTTGCCGGAGTTTCATGCTACTGGCGCAAAGTTATTTGTGCAGTTGACGGCAGGATTCGGGAGAGCTTTTACCATAAGTGAAACGATGGAAAAACTCTATACCAATAGGGTGTTACGTTTTCTGGCCAAGCCGGTGATGGATTTAGAAAGAATTACGGCGGCTCCTTCGCCTTTGCCAAACCGTTGGTCAGATAAAGTGCCCTCCCGAGAGATGACGGTGGCCGAAATTAAAGAAGTCGTTGAGGCTTTTGCACTTTCTGCTTATAAGTTGCAGCAGGCGGGAGTAGACGGAGTAGAGATTCATGCAGTACATGAAGGATATTTACTAGACCAGTTTGCTCTTGCATATACCAACCAGCGCACAGATAACTACGGAGGCAGTTTTGAAAATCGCTACCGTTTCGCAGTCGAAATTGTGCAGGCTATAAAAGCGCGCTGCGGAGCAGACTTTCCGGTTTCTTTACGTTATTCCGTGCTATCTAAGACGAAAGGTATGCGGCAAGGAGCTTTGCCAGGGGAAGAATACACAGAAGTGGGAAGGGATATGGCCGAATCGGAGCGGGCGGCAAAGTATCTCCAAGAGGCGGGATACGATATGCTCAACTGCGATAATGGCACCTACGATGCTTGGTACTGGGCACACCCGCCGATTTATATGCCAGAAAACTGCAATTTAGCAGATGTGGAGCATATAAAACAGTTTGTGGATATTCCGGTGGTGGCGGCTGGTCGTACTACTCCGCGCGCCGCTGCCAGTGCAATTGCGGCTGGAAGATTAGATGGAGCCGGATTTGCCCGGCCGTTTTTAGCAGACCGCGCTTGGGTCACGAAAATGATTGCTGGTAAAGAAGCCGATATTCGCCCCTGCATTCTCTGCCATAGTGCTTGTTTCAATATGGCGCATTATAAAGGAGTGCCGAATGATCAAGATCTCTACGATTCCTTGCACCTTTCGCGCTGCGCGGTAGATGCCGAAACTATGCAATCGCGTAAGTACTATATTGAAAAAACGCTTTTGCCAAAGCGAGTAGCAATTATCGGTGGAGGAATTGGCGGTATGGAAGCCGCGCGGGTGCTGCATCTACGCGGGCACAAGCCGGTAATCTACGAGAAGAGTAGTGAATTAGGTGGAGTATTTATCTCGGGCAGTGCGGAATCTTATAAAGGAAAACTGCGCGAATTGCTCGCTTGGTATCGCCGGCAGATGAAGGTACTGAATATTGAGGTGCATCTCAATTCACCGGTAGCTAGCATTGATGAATTCTTAGCGGCAGATATGCCCGTAATTATTGCCACCGGTTCTAGCCCTATTGCTCTTTCGCGGGTACCCGGTTGGGAAAATACGGTAGAAGCTTGCGATTTCTTGCGCAGTGATTACACGGAGACTAAAGATCAACGAGTAGCGGTAATCGGGGGCGGGCTCACCGGCTGCGAAATCGCCTATGAATTGGCTTTAAAAGGAGCTCAACCCATAATCATAGAGATGAAATCAGATCTAATTGCGCAGCGTGGAGTGTGCTTAGCTAATAGTTCTTATCTGCGCGAATGGTTTGCGCTGCAGAAAGTGCCAGTGTATCTGGATACTACTTTGCAGAAAGTAGAAGCGGATAAGGTGATTTGCCGCGGTGCGAACGGAGAAAAGCTGGAAATTCCCTGCGATAAGGTGGTCAGTTCAGTGGGTTACCGCAGCGCTCCTTTAGCTCCGGCAGGTAAGCAGGTGTATCAAATAGGGGATTGCCGGCAAGTAGGCAATGTGCGCACCGTGGTATGGGATGCCTATGCGGCGGCTATGAAGATATAGAAATGCGATGGAAATTAATATGTAAATACAGTAGATAGGGGAGGCGAATTTTTTCGTTTGCCAAGTTTCTCACTTTTTACAGACAATATCCGTGTTGTCCGCGTGTTTAATGAGTTTCTAGAAAAATGTGGGTATCATTTTCCTATTTCGCCTTGACTTTAGGGGCTTACATGCGTGTAATTTAGTTAGTAAATAACTAACCGGCAGGAGAGGTGAACTATGCGGCACGAAACTTCCGCAGTGTCACTTCGCGAGGTGCGTAGCGTTACCTCCCGCGAAGCGGCAGTTACGGACGCTAAAGACGCCCAGAGCCTCATGCTGGGTATTTTTAACCTCGGATACGGTACAGCGGCCGGCGAAGATTTAAGTTGGATGGAAGATGCCCTCTGTGCGCAAACTGACCCCGATCTCTTTTATCCAGAAAAAGGCGGATCGACTGCTCCGGCTACTTCTATTTGCCGCAGCTGCCCCGTGCGCGCGGAATGCTTAGAGTACGCCGTTTCGCACGATATACGGCACGGAATCTGGGGCGGTACTTCCGATAATGATAGAAAGCGCCTAGCCCGGGAGCGTAAAAGAGCTGCCGGCGAAATATAGGTAGTGGGAGCCGGCAGGAGCGGGAGTATGATTTCGCAGAATAAAATGGAGGCAGTGCGCGAGCCGGTAACCGCCGTAGTAGTAGCTTGCCAAGCTGATCAGGACTACTTGCCGCGCACTCTACAAGGTCTATATGCCCAGGACCTCAAACCACAGCGAATTTTTATTGCCGTGCCGGCACAGACTGCGGAATTAACGGAATTAGTACACAGCATTTTCCCGGCTACTTCTGAAGCGCTTACGAGTGAAACTGCGAGTCGTAATTATCAGGTGCGGGTGCCGGCAGTGGAAATCGTGGAAACTGGAGTAGTTAATTCTCTGGCCGCCGCTTTGCAAAAAATTCCGGCACTCGCTGAGGAAAATACGGGGCAGCGGGGTTGGATATGGATTTTGCATGCCGATTCGGCTCCGGATAAATCTGCTCTCAATATCTTGCTCCGAAAAGGAGAACTTTCCCAGGCTATCGGGGCAGTAGGGCCGAAACAACTCACTTGGATAGAAAATAATTCTGCGGCGAAAACAAAAACGACTACCCCTCAACTTCTAGAAGTGGGAATTCGCGCTACCCGTTCAGCGCGGCGGGTGCCCGAAGTGGATTTAGGGGAAAGAGACCAAGGCCAGCATGACAACCGAGAAGATATGCTGGCAATCGGAACTGCCGGCATGCTGGTACGCAGTGATATATATAGGCAGCTCGGAGGGCTCAATAATGATTTAGGACCCTTTGGAGATGGCCTCGAATTTTCGCGGCGGATTCGCCTAGCCGGTTATCGAGTAGTAGTAGCCCCTGCCGCTGTCGTATATCATCGGCAATTTTCTTTTTATCCAGATTCTCCGGCTGGAGTAGAATCTTCCATTTCCAACGACGCCATGGCGCAGAGCTATGGCCAGCGGCGGCAAGCGCAAATTTTTAATTCGCTACTGGCTGCCCCCGATGCTTTACTAGTATTTTGCTGGTTAGGTTATATTCTCGGGGGAATTGCCCGAATGCTCATTCGTTTAGCTGGGCGTGATCTAGTGCGGGCCCGTGGAGAAATTGCGGCTGCTGCTCATATCGCTACCAGTTTCTCTGCGGTGCGGCGCGGGCGGAAACAGATAGCTGCAGCGGGAAGTGCAGTAGCTGGTTTGCGGGCTCTAGAAGCACGACCGGTAGAAATACGCTGGGCAAAAAGAGAAGCGAAAAAAGAACGGGTAGAGGCTCGGCAGCTATCAGCGCAGCCTAATCCGCTTATTGTGGCGGCGCAGCAAGATTTACGCCGGCATACGCGCCGCGGTTTTATTTTCACACTGTTAGCAGCCATATTCATCTCCACTCTTTTCAATTTGCCGTATTTTTCATCTGGTACCTTGGCGGGTGGTCAGTTGCTTGGCGATAGCTCTACCGCCGGTGAGCTTTGGCAAGCAATACGAAATTCGTGGTTGCTGAGCGGAGACGGCTACAGTTTGCCGGTAGATTCTCTCTGGTTAGTTTTACTTCCACTTCTGGTACTCGGAGCTCCGTTCCATCTTTCGCTCGGTACTCTGCTGACCTTTTTACTCTATGCGGCCATTCCAATAGGAGCTATCAGTGCCTATCTTTTTGCCGGTCGCTTTACAAAATCTTGGCTGGTGCGCACCGGGGCAGCAATTTTTTGGGTACTATCCCCAGCGTTATTAGAAGCGCTCAGCAGTGGGCGTATCGGTCCAGTTTTAGTGCATATCTTTATTCCGCTTCTCGGCTGGGCCTTAGTGGGGGCATGGCGCGGATACAGCGGTCATCTAGGGCTAGCGGCACTTCTCTTTGCACTAATAGCGGCCTCTGCTCCGATATTCCTAGTATTTTCTTTCTTCATAATGCTCATAGCTCTGCTAGGAACAAAAGCTAAACTTATTTGGCTATGGTTGCCGGTACCGGCTTTTGTGTTGCTTCTTCCTTCTTTAATCAGTCTCAAAACCGAAAATATTTTTGCTTTCCTCTTCTCATCTCCTGGTCTGCCCTATGCAGGAGCAAAATCGCCTCTGCAAGTAGCGCAAGGTTTCACCACGCGTCCCTTTGATATCCGCGGCGCAGATGCTTTTCTCTTCGGTGGCTTAGCGCTATTGATTTTCTTAGCCATCCTACTGTTGCTGCGGGGGCAAAAAGCTCGGCAGATTCGCTTTGCTTGGTTATTGGCGATTTTCGGATTCTTGTGGGCGCTAGTTTCACCGTATCTCTTAGTGGCCTGGCGTATTGAAGGCGGGCGGGCAAGCGGTATCTCTGCTTGGCACGGCCTCGGTTTAAGCTGTGCTTGGCTCGGATTATTCCTCGTATTTTGTTTTGGCTCCTACGGGCTTTTTACCGCGCTGCGGCAGCGTAATTTTGGTTTCGCGCATGCCCTTACGGGAATAGGACTGCTACTTTTCCCACTGGCTTTACTCGGAATCATGGGGCAGTGGGCTCATATTCAAATAAGCGGGGTAAATGCGGTACTGCACGCGCAACCTGCCCAAGTAGTGCCGGCCTTGGCTGAAAAGCAGATGAATTCTCCGGCGCGGGCGCGTGTCTTAGCTCTGCGAGCCTACCAGAGTGGTTATAACGCGGAAATCTGGCGGGCAGCTGGTTTACAGTTGCACGAATTTCCGCTTTCGCGAGTGGCGGGTACTGCTTCTTTAGCTAGTTCTGACCCAGCACAGCAAGATCTAGAAAAAGCGGTGGCTGATTTACTCACTGGATCTGCGGCTGCGGTACCGGCTTTACATGCGCATGGCATATCGATAGTGCTGCTGCCTCCTGCGGCAGCGGGTGAATCTGGCGAAAGTCGAAGCGAATTAGCATCTTATCTTTTTGCCGCTCCTGGTTTGGAATACGTGACGGAAAATGAAACGGGGCAATTCTGGCGAATTACTGGCCCCGATTTACCGGAACCGGCACCGCGCGCAGCTATAGAAACGGACGAAGCTACTTTGGAGGCTTTAGCTGCGGGTAAGTATCGAATCAAGACGGAAATTGCGGCGGGGAATGAGCGTAATCTGGTATTAGCTGAGCGAAAAGCTGCCGGTTGGCATGCGGAATTAAATGGTCGAGAGCTGGAAAAAGATTCTCCTAATTGGGCGCAAAGGTGGAAGATTCCAGCGGAGCAAGCGGGTACTTTATACGTCACTTATCGGGATTCGCTGCGCACAGGCATACTAATTGCGCAGATGATAGTAGGAATTATTGCCGTAGTGGCTGCCTTGCCTTTAGGAGCGCGCCGACGAAAGGAAAGGCTGTGAAGGTTAAAAATTTCTTTACTGCTCTAGTGGTATTAGCACTAGGAGGGGCGGTAGGCGGGGCCGCTTATCTGCTACCTGCGCCGCCTGCTACGGAAAAAGAGCTCCCCGGAGTAGCCGCTGCTGATGGCACTATTTCTTTAATATGCACTGGTGGGGCTGAAAGATTAATTCCGCAAGTGGGTAGCACTATGCAAGCGGAAGAGAAAATCCAAGGCTGGGCGGGAGCTTTTCTCTCCGGGGTAGATTTAAATGCCGCCACTGCTACCTGGATTCCTGGCACCAATGCTGATAAAAAAGCTATTTCCTCTCCAGTGCTGGGAGCGGATTACACTACCAAGACCGGATTGCAACAGCCGATGCTGCAGGGGAGTATCCTTATCAAACGCGGGCAGGCGGATGGCGCTAGTATGAGCGGTGGAAGTGCTCATCTAGCGCAAGCTGGGGATTTGCGTGGAATCGCCAATAACCCGTGCCGATGGGCATCTAGCGCTGCTTGGTTTGTGGGAGGAAGTGTAAAAATAGGCGAGGCTAGCCGGTTGTTTCTAGTCAATCCGTCTCCCAATCCGATGCTTATCCATATTTCTCAATACACTGAGAAAGGAAAACAAGAGCTAGGGAGCGGCAGCAATATAAATTTAGCTCCGCATGCGGCAAAGACGGTATCTCTAGACGGTATTTTGGCAGATGGTGAGCGTTCTGCTTTGCACGTGTACTCTGATTCTGGATTTTTTGCGGCTTCGCTGCAGACTAATAGTCTTACGGGATACACTCCACGGGGAATTGATTTTCTCGACGCCGGGGTATCTGGAAAAGATTTAGTGATACCTGGCTTGCATCTACCAGCTGGAGATTCACTAACTGCCGAAATTCCGGATGCTGCGGCGCGTGGTGAAGAATCTAGCTTGGTAGCTGCTGGAGTGAAAGCCAGCTTGCGTATAGTGAATACGGAAGAGAAAACGCAGGAAGTACGAATTTTCACTATAGATCGCAGTGGTAAGCGGGCGCCCTTGGCCGGAAGTGAACAAGTGCAAGTAGCTGGGCAAGCAGTATTAGATTTGAATTTAGACGGCTTAAAACCCGGCGATTATACGCTGCAGCTAGAATCTGGGGCGGCTATTGCGGCTGGCGTGCAATTGGCTTACGAAACGGAAAACGGTACCGATATTGCTTGGCTGGCAGCGCAACCAGAGTTAAAAAATAGTGCCGTTGCTTTCGCGCTGGGAACTGGGAGATTAATAATGACGCCGGCAGCTGCGGGGAGTACTTCTCTGCAGTGGGAAGCTTTTGATGCGGCCGGGAAATCTCTGGCGAAAAATGAACTCACTATTTCCGGTACCTCCGGTATAGATTTACCAGATAAAACTACTTATGTGAATATAACTGCCGAGCACCCTCTCTATGGTGGAGTAATAGTGAAAGCAGATGTGGCGGGTGGAAAAGGTATAGATTGGTTACCTCTAACCCCGGATATAGCCAGCTCTAGCTCCTTCTCTCTCCACGGAGTAAATTAAAATTCGGCGCTGCTGGGCTGCTTATCTTGCCGTCGTTTCCTTCTATCTACTGTAGATAGTCGATAGTTTGCGGATCTACGTTCAGGGCCGAAGCTATATGCATAGTTATTACTTGGTGGAGAAATAATGAAAAATTGCTCTCTTGGCGTGCAGCAGAGAGAATCGGTAGGCGATAAAAAACTATGCGCCCGTGAATTTTCGCCGGGCGTTCAAAAGGAAAAAAACGCCCCAGCGGGATTCCTTTTTCCCACGGAGCCGGAGCTTTTTCCGGCATATCAAGCACTGCAAAATCGTAGTGATCCAGTTTGGTGCCTAAAAAGAGCCGAAATTGAGCAATATCACTGGCTACTGCGTCATCAAATTTATCGGCTCTTGTACGCCAAGCCGGTACCGAAGGCGGAATAACCGGCCCGCGCAGAGAACGCCCGTGCCGATTCCGGCGCGGCGCTTTATCTCGCCGGGGAATATGCAGTGTGCTCATGATTTTAAGTTTAGCCAGAAAATACTAGGCTGAGTGTAGTGACGCATAATAAATGAGAAGAGTGTAAATTAAACGCATGGCACATATTAGACATTGTTCGCGCAGTAGCTGCACGGAACCGGCAGTTGCCACTATGACTTATGACTACCGAGAAGCCACCGCGGTGATTGGCCCGCTGGCACCTATAGCGCGCGCCGGTGCTTTCGATTTATGTGCGAAGCATGCTCTTTCCGTCACTGTTCCCGTAGGTTGGCAAATGATTAGGTTAGCTACGGAATTTGAGCCAGTAGATCCTTCTCCGGATGATTTGACGGCGCTCGCAGATGCAATCCGCGAAGCTTCTCGCAAAGAAGTACCGCCTCCCACTCCGGCACGGCGGGAAGTGCGCCGGCCGGCGGCAGATCTTTCCACGCGCCCGCGTCCGCGTCCGAATTTAATGGCGGTGCCGAATCCGCCGGATGGTGAAAAAGCAGCGAAATCCGCGAAATTTGGTAAAGCTAGTAAAGAGCCTACTGATTAGAGGTTAACTCGTTTTAGAGATCAACCCATTTATAGGTAAATCCACTTTATAAATCAGCCCACTGCTTAAATAGTTAGCGTGAATTTAAGGACTAGTTATTGGTTGGGGTGCTGATAGCTAGGTTCCTTAGTTATTTTGCGGAAGTGTATCGATAATTTGCTGTGCAAAGTTCTCTTTGGCAAAGCGCATATTTACGTACATCATATTCGTCACCGCCATACTGAAAGGCGTAAAGACTGCCATCGTTATGAGAAGTATGGCGAAGAAAGAAATGAGAGTAGCTACTGAGCTATCTATTGCTATTATGATGACGCTGAAAGATATGATAATTACTAAGGTGGCGGCAATGAGCAAAATTGCAGTAAGTGCTACTACTCCCAATAAACGCCAAAAATAGTTTTTCGTTAGTTTCCAAGAGCGCTGAATAGCGGCAAGGGGGCCAATATCTTCTGCCACTAGTGCAGGGCCAGCCACGGAGAGGCGAATACTGAAAAATATTAGCAGTAGGCAGAGAAGCGTGAGGAAAATAGAGTCGGCGATATTGCTTGTGAAATCAGTGGCAGTAAAGGATCCGCCGGTGGCGATTAATATGGCAAATAGAATGCCGCCACCGATTATGAAAGCCAGATAATAAATTGCATATAGCCCTATGTAGCGCAGGAAGTTCCATCCTAGACAAGGAAGGGGGAGGTGGAACGCGTCGCGTAGCGAGAGTTTTATACCACGGATAGAGTTAATGGTGAAGCGAGTGCTGGCTATATATATAATGAGAATTTCCAAAATAATGCAGATATTAATGGAGAGGGCGGCTCCTCCGATTAAGGAGGCGCCAGCGGCAAAGCCCGTATTAGTGGTATCTAAATCCGCTAAATCTAAAGTGGTGAGTATGGAAGTGCCAGAACCGGCCGAGATAATTACAATAAGGGCAATTACTGCGAGCGTCAAAATGGCGGGGAAGAGTATATAGGCTACGGGGTTAAATTTAAGGAGCCGAAAAGCGGAAGTTATTATTTCTCCCACCGTGTGCTCGCGCAGAGGTACTACCGTGCGCAGCGCGCGTGGGGCAGTATGGGGGTCGGTATTATTCGTAATGCGGTAGCTATCGTAGCTCGGCAAGATAGATTCTAGGGAAGTGGATTCGCTCGGATTAGCGGCAACTGGGGTAGATTCAGTTGGCACAGATTCCTTTGGTGTAGATCCAGTAGGAGTGGTTGCAATCGCTCCGGCTTCCGGCGTTTCCGCTTCATGCGGGGGTAGATTTTCATTATTAGAAAGTGAATCTGGCTGCTCATTAGCGGTATCCATAGAATCTCCTACCGATGGGGTTTTGCCGGAACATCGTCATCCACGACTCCAAATAGAGATTAGCGCAAATAAATGGCATTTTCTAGGGATACTGCTGAAAAACGTGGTGTCACAATAAAAATATCGGAGCTCTAATATAAGGTAGAGATATAGATATCCACATTTATTTCTTTAGCGGTATAGAACGGTAGGATTATGAGCGCGCGTATACTGGTAGTAGATGACGACCCCGGTATTTCCGAAATGGTAGCTATTCTTTTAGAGTCAGAGGGCTACGAAGTTACTGTATGTGCGCATGGCAATAGTATTTTGCCGCTGTTTCGGGCGGAGCATCCAGATTTAGTGCTTTTAGATGTGATGCTTCCAGGTATGGATGGCGTAAGTGCCTGCCAAAAAATTCGCGAAGAATCTGATGTGCCAATAATAATGATGAGTGCAAAGACGGATTCAGTAGATGTAATTGCCGGCTTAGAAGCTGGAGCAGATGATTACGTCACCAAGCCTTTTGATAATTCGGTTTTATTAGCGCGGGTAAAGACTCGTTTGCGCCGGCAGGAGCCAGAGGCAGAGATACTACATATAGCTGATTTAACTATTGATTTTACTGCTCATGAAGTGCGGCGGGGCGAAAAGAAAATTCATTTGACGCCTTTGGAGTTTGATCTACTTTCGGTGCTGGCGCGGAAGCCCTATCAAGTATTTTCGCGTGAAGAGTTGCTGGAAATAGTTTGGGGCTACCAGCATGCTGCAGATACTCGGCTAGTTAATGTGCACGTGCAAAGATTACGAGCAAAAGTTGAGGAAGATCCAGATAATCCGGAAGTGGTTTTGACGGTACGCGGTGTGGGATACCGGGCAGGAGCGAGTAAGGATTGAGCTCTGCAACGGTAGAAGTAGCCGATTCTATTTCTGTATCTAGCCCGGCTAGCTCCTCGGAGGCCAATAAACCGGGTTTATTTGAGCGCATCTCTACCCGGCTGGAAAGGTTTCAAAAAAGTTGGGGGAACTCGCTACGGCTGCGAGTGACGGTGGTGATAATTTGCGCAGGCTTAGTCGGGATTGGAATCACTGGTTTCGTAATCACCACGGCGATGGAGTCGGCAATTTTCGAGCAGACTGTACGTTCGGATTTAGAGTACTTTTCGATGAAAGTTACTGCTGCGCAAGATAAATTTTCGGCTGCAGAATCTCCTACTACCGGGCAAGCCCAGCAAGTGGCTAATGAAGTGGTTGCCTCAATGTACAATCCTGGGCGCGGGCTAGTTGGATCAGTACTGTTGCTTTCGGAGGGGCAAAAGTATTCAGCTAATCAGATTTTTGAGCCCTCGACAGCTTCTGATACGCAGGTACGAGCGTTAATAACGCCAGAAATTCGCAGTACTTTAGAAAAAGAGAGTGCAAATTCCACGAATATTGCGTGGCAATCAGTTGAAGTACCTAATGCAGATGGCGGAGCGGATCCAGGAATAATTGCCGGAGCAATGCTGCAAATACCGAATGCGGGAAATTACGAAATCTATGCCGTATACACTTTGGCTGCGCAAGAATCTTTACTAAATGCGATGTATAAGGTATTGATTGCTTCGGTAGTGGTGCTCTTTCTCTTCATTTTAATTTTATTGATAATCGTGCTGCGTATGCTGCTGCGTCCGATTGAAAATGCCACTAAGAAGGCAGAATTGCTGGCCGAGGGAGAATTTGCCACGCGGATGGAAGTGCGTGGAAGTGATGAGTTAGCGCGCCTTGCAAAAGCTTTTAATCAGATGGCGGCTTCTATTGAAGAGCAATTTACTCAGTTGGAGAGAATGTCCCAATTGCAGACGCAATTTGTCTCAGCAGTATCGCACGAATTGCGCTCGCCGGTGACTACTATCCGCATGGCGGGGCAACTTATTTTTGATAAGCGAGAAGAACTACCAGCGGCTTTACGGCGCAGTGCTGAATTGCAGCATGATCAGGTGAATAACCTAGATTCGATGTTAGCCGACCTTTTGGAAATATCGCGTTACGATGCCGGTGCTATGACTCTTACTACAGAGACGGTAGATATCTCAGAGCTAGTTGCAAAAACGGTGGCATCACTGCGTCCGCTTGCGCAAGATAATGGAAGTGATACCCAGATAATTACCAGTGGGGAGACGAGTGCAGAAATAGAAATCCGCCGGATTGAGCGTATTATTCGTAATTTATTAGTGAATGCCTATGAGCACGGAGAAGGAAAGCCCGTGCAGATACGGGTGGTAGCCAATGATACTGCAGTGGCGGTAGGAGTAGTTGATTTTGGTATTGGGATTACTGCGGATCAGGCTGAGCATGTATTCGATCGTTTTTGGCGGGCAGATAGTTCGCGCGTGCGTAAAACGGGCGGCACTGGTTTAGGTCTTACGATTGCCCGGGAAGATGCGCTGATACATGGTGGTTCTTTAGAAGCAAGCGGTTATTTAGGAGCAGGAGCAGTATTTTTACTAACTATTCCTAAGCAGCCTGGAGCTAGCCACATTAAACCACTTTCTCTTTCTGATTTACTGCTTGTCTATGAAACTTCTCGGGAGTCAGCTGCGGAAATTACCGCGGAGTCTGCTGGAGATGGTGCCGGAGATTCCGCCACCACGGGAGGAGAAGATTTCCCAGAGGAAGCGCAAGCGGCGGCAGTAGAGGAAAAAACTGCGGCAACAGCAGGCGCTGCTGTGGGTATCGATGCGAATGTAGATACAGATCCGGAAGCTCAGAAAGATTCGGAAGCTCCGAAAGATCCGGAAGTTTCTGCTGAGTCAGATATAGTAGTGGACTCAGAGGAGGGCAGAGAAAATGCGCAGTAAAAGTATTGCTTTATTGGGAGTATTGCTGCTGCTTCTCTCTGCTTGTGCCGGACTTCCCCGCAGCGGAGAGGTGCAGGTGCAAGAGCGGCTTCGGCAGGTAGATGGAGATGTGACCCTCCATCCGGTAGGGCCGAAAAAAGGGGCAACTCCGCAAGAGATAGTGGAATCTTTTACGCGGGCGGCAGCGGCCGGGCTTTACGATGATTTTGCGGTAGCGCGGGAGTATCTAATGCCGGAAGCTGCTGCAAAGTGGAATCCGCTTATGCAGGTAAGTATTTATGCCGATAGTCGTACGCCAGCTACTTCGCAGACAGATACGGGCAGTTTTAAAACTTCGGTGGCGGCTCTCGGATCGATAAATGCGGAGGGAATGTATGCAAATGCTCCGCAAGATGCGTTAATTACTAACGAGTACTCCTTGGTGCGCAATAGTGATAAAGAGTGGCGTATATCCGTATTAACCGACGGCATAGTAATACCGCAGGCAATTTTCTCATCTTTCTATGCGGAAGCTGCTCTCTATTTCCTCAATCAGGATAATTCAGCTTTAGTAGCAGATGTACGCTGGTATCCACGCAAGCGTCTTTCTAGTCAGTTAGCGCGCGGGTTAGTAGCTGGGCCGTCTAAATGGCTGGCGGGAGCCGTAAAATCTGCGATTCCTGCATCTGCAGACGTGGAATCAGTAGAAGTGCAAGTAGATCCGGCAGTGGCGAAGATTAATCTTTCTTCTGATATAGTCTCGCTTCCTGATTCGGCTCTGGCATTGATAAATGCACAGTTCGAAAAGACTTTTGCTGCTGCCGGCCTAGCTCCGAAGATAAAGATTTTTGCCAAAGGTGGCCCGGTGCGTGATACAGCGAAATTGGATTTACCAGTGTATCCGCTAGCTACTTCGCCATTAACTGCTCTGGCAGATGGAATTCCGGTGCAAATTACGAAGAACCAACAGCTTCCGCTCTTTAATAATGCGGCTATTGCTGGTTTAGGATTAACTGATTTAGCTGCTGGATACAGTGATAATGTGCAGTATGGGGCGGCATTAGGGAAGGAGCGCAGCCGGCTCTATCTTTTGAATTATGCAGATGCTCGCTGGCAGCAAATATACAGTGGGCGAGAGCTGGCGGGCCCTTCTATGGATAGATATGCATGGATCTGGGTAGGTGAAAAGCGCTCAGATGGCGCTTTGACAGCTATTTCTATGGAAAGTGGAGCTGATATCCACCTAGATATTCCTTCCTTAAAAGGTAAAGATGTGCAGGCAATCGCGGTATCTCGAGAAGGAAATCGCATTGTTGTAGCCTGCCGGAAAGAAACTAAGCAAGAATTATTAGTGGCAGCCATTGTGCGTGATGAGCACGGAAAACCGGTTAAGCTAGGTGAACCGCTACAGATAGGGCAGCGTTTGGAAAATATTTCCGATATAGCGTGGATAAGTGAATCAAAGCTGGCAGTGTTGGCAAAAGAAAGTGAAAAGGATGAAAATTCACTTTCGGCTTTGCAAATTGGTGGACCTATGAAGAAAATCAACGGTATTACTAATCCGCAGGCTTTGACGGCTGGGCGTGGTAAAGATTCTATCGTGCTCTTAGGGGCAGATTCTAAACTTTATGAATATTCTGCGGGAGTGTGGAAAGTTATTGCGGAAAAGGTGAGTGCGCCTGCTTTAGCTGGCTGAGTGAAATTTTCCAACTCTGTTGAGTTTGCTTAGCGATGCCTGTATTTTCAGCCGCACTGAGTTCTGTTCGCTTGGTTCTGTTCGCTTAGTTTTGTGCTTTGAATTTTGTTCATCAAGTTTTATTCGTTGAGTTGGAGTGGTACAGGCCGGAGAGAGTTCAGTTATTGCTGAATGTAAGGAACGCGAAGTGGGCTCAAAGTATCGTTGTGCCCGAGGGTAAGAAAAGAGGGGTTTTCCCTCAAAGTTATTTTTAGTCATTGCGGGTAATCCATTTCTGGAAATATGCCACTATGAGGGAAAACTGGATAAGTGAAATTCTCGACTTAATATTTCCGCGTTACTGCGTGGGGTGTGGCAGCTGGGATACGGAACTGTGCGTTGAATGTGCCAGCGATTTAATGGGTGCTTGGTGGCAGCCAAGCCCTCCTTATTTGCAGTTAGTACAGGCAGAAGATGGGGGACAAGAAGAGGAAGAATACGAGGAAAAAGACGGGGAAAAAGTTGAGGAAAAATACGGAGTAGAAGTAGAGGAAAAATACGAAGCAGAAGATACGGAAGTGGGTTTTATACTTCGTCCAGCTTTTCCTCTTTATGCGCGGAGTGCATATCGCGGAAGGTGTCGACGCATTATCGTGGCCTGGAAGCACAGTAATCTGCGGGAATTAGATAGAAAAATATTGCTACTTTGGCAGCAGGCTTTAGCAGAAATACCGCGGGAAGTTTTTGCTGTGCCTCCAGGGGAGCAAAAATTATTAATTACCAATGCTCCTTCGGCTTTTTCCCGCCGGTGGGCAGGGCAGTTAGTGGCCGGGAAACTAGCTCGGCGCGTAGCCGAGAGTTGCGAAGGGGAATATGCGCCGGTGTTGTGGAAGAAAAGTACTTCCAGATCGGGAATGATTGCGCGCAGCAGCAGAATTATCTGGAAAAAATTTTTCCAGCAATATCGTAGCAAGTCTTTGGCTAAGCGACTGGAATCTAGCCATGATATTGTTTGCCGTTTGCCACTCGCGGGGCGAGAAGTGCTACTGATAGACGATGTGCTCGCCTCGGGGGCCACTTTGCGTGCGTGTGCTCAGGCAATCGCAAGACAGGGCGGAAAAGTGCGTGGAGCTTTGGTTTTAGCAGCTGCCGAACCAAAAATTTTGCGTGGTTCAGCTCACAATTTGCCAATAAATTCGGTATAATTGAAGCACGGTAGCGAAAGAGAGAATCTTTAGCTATTGCATCGCTAAATATAGGCTAAATATAGAGCGCTTAGCCGCTAGTGGTTTTACGTAGCGTTCTATTTTGGGTGGAGATGGGGTGATAAAGATTCGCTGCTCACGCGCTCGTGAGTGTGTTAACCTGCGGGTATGCCCGCCTTGCCGGTAGACCAAGGGAGGTCATCGTGGAATTTGTAGTTAAAGGTAGAAATACAGAAGTTTCTGATAAATTTCGCACGCATGTGGAAGATAAACTTTTCAAAATTGAGCAGTTTGCTCCCCGCGCACAGCGAGTAGAAGTAGAGCTTACGCATGAGCTAAATCCAGCGCAGGCAGATCGCTCCTACCGTATTGAAATTACGCTGCGGGATAAAGGGCCAGTGGTGCGTGCCGAAGCTGCCGCTTCTGATCAGTATGGAGCTTTAGATTTAGCGTCGCAAAAATTACTTGAGCAGTTGCGGCGGGCGAATGAGCGGCGTACTAAGCATCGCCGAGCAGATAAGCGGGCTATTCGGAATTATCATGAAATTGACGTGGAAGCTCTGATGAGTTTGCAAAACTCCACTAGTGATAAACCGGCCGGTGCTCCCGATGTAGCGGCGGTGCCTACTGCTCTGGGAGAGGAAGTAGAGAGTCAGATGGGAGATTCCCCCGTCATGATTCGGCAAAAACTCTACGAAGCCAAGCCTATGAATATTGAACAGGCTATTTACGAAATGGAACTGGTAGGCCATCCGTTCTATATATTCATCGACGAAGAAACTTTGCAGCCGTGTGCCGCCTATCATCGGCGGGGTTGGACTTACGGAATTATTCGTCTAGATGCAAAAATAGCGGATATGGATGCGGGAGATAAAGCTTCCGAATAATTTTTTAGTTATAAGACAGCGGCAGGTAGCTCGAATGTAAAAAGAGTCACCTGCCGCTGTTGCTATATCGATTTAGAATAGAAACTAGTAGCATTTGAATGAGTCATTTACGAGCGAAGAGGTATGTGTGAATAATAGACCCCTGCAAGTGGCAGTAATTGGAGCTGGCCCAGCTGGCATTTATGCTTCTGATATTCTTTCTAAATCCGGTATTGATGTACACATAGATTTATATGAAAAATTGCCCGCACCCTACGGGTTAGTGCGTTACGGGGTAGCTCCGGATCATCCCCGCATAAAGCAAATAATTAACGCACTCTACAATATTCTGCGCCGCGGAGATATTCGCTTAGTGGGGAATGTAGAAATCGGAAAAGACGTCACTTTCTCGGAGTTGCATGAGCACTATGATGCAATTGTTATTGCCACTGGAGCAGATCGAGATCGGCCATTTGCAATCCCCGGGTCAGATTTACCGGAAGTCTATGGTGCAGCTGATTTCGTATATTGGTACGACGGGCATCCGGATTATCCGCGTACCTGGCCGTTGCAGGCAAAAGAAGTAGCCGTAATCGGTGCCGGAAATGTGGCTTTAGATATTTCGCGTATTCTCGCGAAACATCCAGATGACTTAATGAGCACAGAAATTCCGGAAAATGTAGAGGCAGGATTACGGGAGTCTCCCGTCACTGATGTGCATCTCTTTGCTCGGCGGGGGCCAGCGCAGGTGAAATTTACCCCGATGGAATTGCGGGAACTCGGGCAAGTACCGGATGTAGATATTATTGTCTACGAAGAAGATTTCCAATATGATGCCGCTTCGGAAGAAAAAGTAAATTCGGTGCGGATGACTCGGCAAGTAGTGAGTATTCTTACTGATTATCTATTTGATCAGGAAGAGGAAAAGACTGCTAGTCGCCGTATACATTTACATATGATGTCGCAGCCGGCGGAAATTCTCGGCACGGATCATGTGGAAGGCATCCGGATGGAACGCACTGCTTTGCAGGGCGATGGGAGTGTGAAAGGTACCGGAGAATACGTAGATTATCCAGTACAAGCGGTCTACAGAGCCATTGGCTACTATTCTTCTCCTATTGCCGGAGCTCCATTTGATGCTGAACGCGGCGTAGTTCCCAATGTGGCGGGGCGTATCTTGGACGAGAATACAGGTGAGCCGCTATCGGGTATGTATGCTACGGGTTGGATTAAGCGCGGACCAGTCGGCCTTATCGGATCTACTAAATCTGATGCGCAGGAAACTATTCAAAATTTAGTTTCTGATTACGAGGCAGGTAAGCTGGCGGCAACTACTACTGATTTGGGCTGGAAAGCTATGCAAAAGCTTTTGGAAGCACGCGATATTCACTACACCACTTGGCACGGATGGGAACTACTGGAAGATTTTGAGAAATCGCTGGGGTCAGCCGTCGGGCGTGAGCGTATAAAGGTAGTGGAGCGCGATACGATGGCGGCAATATCGCGGGGCGAATCCCATGCTGGAAAGCTTTATTAGGCAGGAAAAATTAGTAAGTGTGACGATTATGGCATGCGAATTACGGGATTCGGTTTGAATATAACTGCCTTTACCTGCTAATCTCATTTGTCGTGCACAAGTTGCGGATTGCTCAGTTTCTGAGTGAGAAGCAATATCTGCCGCGGCGGGTTGACAGAGCGGCCAAATGTACCTGACTGTAAATCAGGCGCGTAAGCTACGGGGGTTCGAATCCCTCACCCGCCACCAGGAATTTAAGAAGTTTTTCTTAAATTTCGCAGACTGCGTGACCGGCTTCACCGGAAAATTTTATTGCGCCGTTTCCGGAGCAAAAAATATTTGGTAAGCTGGCAGGCGTTGCCCCGATAGCTCAGTCGGCAGAGCGTCTCCATGGTAAGGAGAAGGTCAAGGGTTCGATTCCCTTTCGGGGCTCGGTGCATTTTCCGCTCGTGGAAAATGCCAGCGGCGGGGTAGCTCAGTTGGTCAGAGCGCACGACTCATAATCGTGAGGTCGCGGGTTCAAACCCCGCCTCCGCTACTGGAAAGCAAGGAGCACCCGCTCCATCCATAACCGAACGTGAGGAAATATCGTGGCAAGCAATTCTTCAGACGTTCGCCCCAAGATTACCCTCGCCTGCGAGGTTTGCAAGGAGCGAAACTACATTACGCGCAAGAATCGGCGCAACACCCCGGACCGGCTCGAGCTTAAAAAATATTGCCCGCGCTGCCGGAAGTCGACGGTGCATAGAGAGACTCGCTAGTTAGCTCAGCAGCTGTTTGGCTGCTAGGTGCGGCGAGATATATTACATAGGGGAGACTCCTGCGCGGGGTCTCCTTTTCTCTTATAGAATGAGGATATGTACTGCTATATTCCAGAGCCTAGTGAGCCCACAGATACTATTCCACCGGTATTATCTACTCGTTTTCAGCCGGAGGCTACCTCTTTTGCCCAGATGACCACTATCGGTGTAGGGGGCCGGGCTGCGGAAGTAATAGAAACTGATTCGGAAGCAGATTTTATAGCAGCAATTAGTGCTGCCGATAAAGCTGGAAAGCCACTTTTAGTAATTGGTGGTGGATCGAATATCTTGGCCGCAGATAGCGAATTTTCCGGGGTAGTGGTGCGCTATACCAAGAGCGATATTACTACCCTAGAAGAAGATTCCTGTGGGGGAGCCCGTATGCGCGTAGCGGCGGGTACTCCTTGGGATGAAGTGGTAGTTTATGCTATTTCCCATGGCTGGATGGGCATGGAAGCTCTTTCGGGAATTCCCGGTAGTGCAGGGGCAGCTCCGGTGCAAAATATAGGAGCTTATGGGCAAGAAGTAGCTGGGGTAATTGCCGCTGTGCGCACTTATGATCGGGAGACGGCAGCGCAACGTACGCTTTTTTTGAGTGATTTAGAGCTAGGATATCGGAATTCACTTTTGAAGAAATCGATGACGGAAGGAAAATGGGGGCCTTCTCCGCGCTGGATTGTGCTGAGCGTAGATTTTCATTTGCGCCGTGCCACTCTATCTGCTCCTATTCGCTATCGGCAGCTGGCTGCGGAATTGCAGGTAGAAGAAGGGGAGCGAGTACCTGCTGCGCAAGTGCGTGCCGCCGTATTGAAATTGCGCCGGCAAAAAGGGATGGTGCTTTCGGCAGATGACCGTGATACCTATTCGCTCGGTTCTTTCTTCACTAATCCAGTTCTGCGGGAAGAAGAAGCGCAAAAGTTACCTCCAGAAGCTCCCCGCTATCCATTGCGAGAAGAAGCTGCCGTAAATCAAATCGGGGGAGAAGCTCCTATAATTCCAGGTTGGCAAAAAACTTCTGCGGCTTGGTTAATTGCACATGCTGGCTATCAGGCGGGATATGCGCTACCCGGCCCAGCGGCAATTTCTACTAAGCATTCCTTAGCTTTAACTAATCGAGGCGGGGCCACAGCTGCGCAAATAATGCAGTTAGCTGAGGAGATACGGGCAGGAGTGCGTAATAAGTACGGAGTAGAACTGGTGCCAGAGCCCGTACTGGTAGGCTTTAATCACTGATTTTCAAGGTTTTCATCAGCTAGCCAGGCGGTGATTTCTTGGTTCCACTGTGCTTTATCTGCTGGTGCAGCTAAAGAAGCTGCTACGGTGGAGCGCGCCAGCTGCGCAATTTCGGTATCGCTTAATCCGATTTTGCGGGCATTTTCATACTGGGCAGTGAGGCGGGAGAGGAAAAGCAGCGGATCATCTGCCCCGAGGGCAATTTGCGCTCCGGCGTTTACCAAAGTGCGCAGCGGTACTTCCTGTAAATCTTTATATACTCCGAGCGAGATATTAGAAGCGGGGCATACTTCTACCGCAATTTCATTTTCTACCAGATATTCCAATAAGCGGGGATCTTCTACAGCCCGCACTCCGTGCCCAATCCGGCGCGGATGTAAATAACGAATTACTTCTTTTATATGTTCGGGGCCTAGTAGTTCTCCGCCGTGTGGCACCGATGCTAAACCAGCGTTACGTGCAATTGTAAAGGCCTTTGCCCAATCGGAAGTTTCTCCGCGGCGCTCGTCGTTGGAAAGTCCAAAACCTACTACTTTTCCGGCGCCTTCTCCCGCATGCCGAGCGGCTAGGCGAGCCAGTGTGCACGCATCTAGGGGGTGCTTCATCCGGGATGCTGCCACGATTATTGCTACTTGCACTCCAGTTGCATGCGAAGCTTGTTCTGCTTCATCCAGCACTATTTCTAAAGCCGGAGTAATTCCACCTACGAAAGGGGCATAAGAAGTAGGGTCAATCTGTATCTCTAAACGCCGAGAGCCTTCTTTCGCATCGTCTTCGGCTGCTTCGCGCACAATCCGGCGCATAGCTGCTTCGCTGCGTACCACTTTTCGAGCGGCATCGTAGGCGCGCTGGAAGCGGAACCAACCGCGTTTATCAGCAGGTACTTGCAGGGCAGTATTGGCAGTTAGATTCTCTGGTAGGCGTATACCCTGCTGCGTAGCTAAATCTTGCAAAGTAGAAAGCCGCATAGAGCCGGTAAAATGCAGATGCAAATGAGTCTTCGGTAAAGCATTAAGATCCCGCATATTTCTATTCTGGCAGGTCTGCAAGATTTTTCGTCTTTCATTTGGAAAAAGCAGTGAACATCTCTATAAATAGATATGTGGTGAAGAGTATGCAGGAAAGAGCCGAACGGCGGGCGCTTAGCTTATTGCAGGAGCAGGCTGGCGATATGCTGCGTATGTGCTGCGAGGCAGATGTGGTAGTGCGCTCTTGGAAAGTACACCGGATTCACCATCGCCCCGGAGCAGGCGTTTCGGTGGGATATAGCGTAATAGTAGACGATACGGCTGCGCGGGAACGGCGCAGTATCTATATGGTGGCTTCCACTGGGAATATCTCTGATAAGCATCTGCAGCGAGTAGCGGCAAAAAAGCTCCGGTTGGGGGATTTAGAAGTTAAAGTCTGGGAATATCCGGCTGATCCAGAGTTGCCAGCTTTGCCCTTAGCTTGTAATCAGCAAAAAATGAGCGCTTTCCTAGGAGAATCCGTGGATTTGGAACTACTGGGATATCGTCCTACCCGCCGCGCAATTTTCCGGATTGATAGGCAGCAGGCCGCACCGCTGTATGGAAAAGTAATTTGCCCCGCGCGGCAAACTGATTTAGAAAGACGCCTGCGGGTGATGGAGAAATTCCCCGGAGGTGCTCCGCAGGTTTTTCGCACGGCACCGGGTTTAGTACTCATGACGGCGGTGCCGGGAATTTCGCTGGCTCGTTACTTTATAACGCGTGCTACTCTCTTGCCGAATGGTTTGGAAGATACTCTGCAAAGTTTGCACGAGGCGTTAGAATCTCTGCCAGCAGAGGTGATGGATTTTCCGCCGCGCCCGGCATGGGCGGAAAAATGTGAACATTACGGAGTGGCGGCAGCTTTGCGCTTGCCGGCGGAGGCGCAGCGATGCCGCCAGGCCGCGGCAGATATTCGGGCGCTGCTTCGATTGGCGGATCTAGGCCCGCTTGCTCCAGTGCACGGCGATTTTTATGAAGCCAATATCTGTATCGATCCGCAGCGCGGGCAGGTGACTGGGTTATTAGATTTAGATTCGCTCGGTCCGGGCCGGCGGGTATACGACTGGGGTTGTCTGCTAGGGCATATGTCGGTGCTCTATCAGCTGGCACCGCGCCTCTATCCGCAAGTGCCGCAGTTGCTTCCGCTCTGGTTTAGCGAAATTTCGCAATGGGAAGACGGGGTGGCGCTCGCAGCGGCCGCCGCTGGGGTGACGCTTTCTTTAATTGCGGGAGCGCGAAAAAATACGCATTTAGGAAAAAATAGTGATGCGGAGGCACAGGCGCGCCTCCGCATCACGGAAGAGTGGATTGCTGCCGCTTTTGCTTTGCAGCGGGGAAATAAGGCTTATATACCGGGGAAATAAGGCTTCGTCTATTTCTAGATTCCAGCTCCTATTTTGCCGGCCGGGCTTTATTTGCTCTCCGCTGTGCGGCTTTCCATTCGTTCAGCAAAATAGTTTTTGCAAGCGGGTAATTCCAGCTACTAAGTCCTCATCCGAGAGTGCATATCCTAGGCGAATATAGCCGGGGGCTCCGAAAGCTTCGCCTGGCACTACTGCTACCTCTGCTTCTTCCAGAATCAAGGCAGCTAATTCACTACTACTTGTAGCTTTTTTACCAGCAAATTCTTTATTTAATAGCCCTTCTACATTCGGGAATACGTAAAAAGCTCCGGTCGGTTCCGGCACATCGAGTTGCGGAATTTCGCGTAGCATTTTCACAATAGTTTGCCGGCGTCTATCAAATGCTTGGCGCATTTCTTCTACCACGCTCTGATCGCCGTTCAATGCCGCTAACGCAGCCCGTTGCGCCACGTTATTCACATTGGAAGTGATATGCGATTGGAAATTAGCTACCTGCTTCATCACATCGGCCGGACCATAAATCCAACCAACGCGCCACCCCGTCATCGCGTAGGTCTTAGCTACCCCATTTACTACGAGGGTTTGATCGGCTAGTTCCGGTACTTCGGCCAGAATATAAGCTGGCTGCCCTTGGTAGACTAAATGCTCATAAATTTCATCGCTTATAATCCAGATGCCGTGCTCTAAAGCCCATTTGCCAAGAGCGCGGATTTCTTCTGCGCTATAGACTGCTCCGGTTGGATTAGAGGGGGAGCAGAGGAGCAGCGCTTTGGTCTTTGCGCTCCGAGCGGCCTCTAATTGTTCGATGCTGACCTTATAGCCTTGGGCAGAACCGGCAAATACTTCTACCGGAGTGCCGCCGCACAGGCGAATTACCTCGGGATAGGTGGTCCAATAAGGAGCGGGTAAAATTACTTCGTCACCGGGGTCTACTAAAGCGGCAAAGGCTTCGAAAACTGCTTGTTTTCCGCCGTTAGTTACTACTACGTTATTGGCGTCTATTTTTACTCCGGAATCGCGCGCTGTTTTTGCCACGATTGCTTCCCGTAGCTCCGGGAGGCCCTTTGCTGGAGTGTATTTATGATTACGGGGATCGCGGGCGGCGGCGAGTGCGGCTTCTACTATAAAATCTGGAGTAGGAAAATTCGGCTCACCGGCTCCGAAGCCAATTACGGGTTTTCCGGCCGCCTTTAGGGCTTTAGCTTTCGCGTCGACGGCGAGAGTAGCTGATTCTTTTAATGCGCCAAGGCGGGCCGATACCCGCCGGGTTACTGTAGTATTACTCATGCTTCTATGGTGTCACAAATTCTTAGCAGAGGGCATGATACAAGGCGAAGAGGTGAGAAATACAGCACGCTTCGGGCAGAAAATTGCCAGCTGCCGGTAAAGCCGACTAGGCTTGTTCAAGCTGTGTATTGCTGTGGAAAATTTACAGCTGCATCGGGCATAATAGAATATGCCTGCCGACTATAGGGTAGTGGCGCAATTGGTAGCGCACCGGTCTCCAAAACCGGCGGTTGTGGGTTCGAGTCCCTCCTACCCTGCCAAGAAGGTGATTCTGCAGGAGAATTATTTTCAGTTTTAGAGAGGATATATCGTGGATAACGTAGTAGGAGCGAAAGGGCATTCTTCGCCTGCTGCGCCGCCGCGCAAGGCGAGCATTTTTACGCGCATTATTACTTTTTTCAAAGAAGTAATTGCCGAATTCAAAAAAGTGCAGCGCCCTACGGCGGAGGAGCTGTGGAATATGTTTCTCACGGTTATCTCTTTCTTAATTGTGATTATGATTTTTGTCGGTTTGGTAGACGTAGTATTCAGCAAGATGGTCTTCTGGGTATTCGGTTAAACTGAGCCGGAATTCTATTTAGTTTGCAGGAAGCAGGGAAAATGTCGGAAAACACCGCCGCGGAAAATTTAGAAGCGGAAGCAGCTGCCGCTGCGCAAGCGGAGAATGCAGAGAACGCTGCGGGTGCGGAAAATCAGCCGGAAGAAGTGACGGCGGAAAGTATCCGTGCGCAATTGCGGGGTCTCCCCGGGCGTTGGTATGTGCTGCATACTTATTCCGGTTATGAAAAGCGCGTAAAGCAAGACTTAGAGACGCGTATTCACTCTATGAATATGGAAGATTATATTTTCCAAATCGAAGTACCGATGGAAGAGTTCATAGAAGTGAAGAAGGGGCAAAACAAGGTTATATCGCGGGTGCGGATGCCTGGTTATGCTCTAGTGCGCATGGATCTCACGGATGAATCTTGGCGGGTAGTGAAAGATACTAACGGCGTCACCGGCTTTGTAGGCAATGGTCGCGAGCCAGTGGCTTTGACCGCTGACGAAGTTGTGGAGATGTTCACCCCGCTCGTAGAGCAGAAAGCAGCTAAAGAAGCTGTTGCTGCTGGTAAACCAGTGAAAGTGGGAGCTCCGGAGCTCGTAACTGAATACGAAGTAGGCGAGACTGTGACCCTTACCACTGAGCCGTGGGTAGGAATGCCCGCTACAATTTCTCAAGTTGATGCGGTAAACCAGCGGCTTACCGTACTCATGACGCTTGTCGGCCAGGAAACCCCGGTCGATTTGTCGTTCGCGCAAGTACAGAAGATGGACTAGCGCGGCGGCGCCCGCTGCTATTGCCAGGTAGCGGTTCATTTAATTAAGTAAAGGATTAATATGCCACCGAAGAAGAAAGTTGCAGGACTTATTAAACTGCAAATTCAAGCAGGTGCTGCGAATCCAGCTCCGCCGGTCGGCCCTGCTTTGGGTCAGCACGGCGTGAATATTATGGAGTTCTGCAACGCCTATAATGCGGCCACTGAATCTATGCGCGGAAATGTGGTTCCGGTAGAGATTACGGTATACGAAGATCGTTCGTTTACCTTTGTGACCAAAACTCCGCCCGCTGCGGATTTGTTGAAGAAAGCGGCGGGAATTAAGAAGGGCTCCGGCACTCCGCATACCGATAAGGTTGGGCACGTGAGTGCAGATCAGTTGCGGGAAATCGCCAAGCTGAAAGAGCCGGATTTGAACGCTAACGATATCGATAATGCGGCACGCATTATTGCCGGAACTGCCCGGTCTATGGGTATCACAACTGACAATATTTAAAGTCTCGTAAGAGGCAGGCGTCTTTTGACGTCGTGGTAGGGCCCGGAGCTGGCTCGTTTACCACAACTGCAAAATTAAGGAGAAGCAGAATGGCAAAGCGCTCAAAGAAGTATCGCAAAGCTAGTGAGCTTATTCAGGCGGGGGAGAAGTACTCCGTAGAAGAGGCGCTAGATTTAGCGAAAAAAACTTCTGTAACTAAATTTGATTCCACGGTGGAAGTAATGTTCCGCTTAGGTGTAGACCCACGGAAAGCCGATCAGATGGTGCGCGGCACGGTATCTTTGCCGCACGGCACGGGTAAGACGGCGCGCGTAATCGTATTCGCAGCTGGCGATAAAGCGAAAGCTGCTTTAGAGGCTGGAGCCGATGAAGTGGGCGATACCGAACTCATTGAAAAAGTCGCAGGTGGCTGGACTGATTTCGATGCGGCGGTAGCTACTCCCGATATGATGGGTAAGGTCGGGCGCCTCGGGCGGGTATTAGGCCCCCGCGGGTTAATGCCTAACCCGAAGACGGGTACTGTAACTATGGATACGGCCAAGGCAGTAGCCGATATTAAGGGAGGCCGAATCGAGTTCCGGGTGGATAAGCACGGAAATATGCCTTTCATTATTGGCAATACCTCTTTTGATGCGGCGCAGCTGCAGGAAAATTTCTGGGCAGCTGTCCAAGAAATTAAGCGCCTAAAGCCCGCTTCTTCGAAAGGTCGCTATATTCTTAAAGCTACTGTTTCTACCACGATGGGGCCGGGAATTCCTCTGGATCTGGCCGCGCTAGTGAAGCCAGCAGTAGCTTAAGGGAGCTGAAAAAGCTGGTAGTTAAGTACTGCATATATAAGTGAGAATTTGCGATAAGCATTTGACAGGGCGGCCGGAACCGGTCGCCCTGTTGCATCTCTCACGAAAGGCAGTATTTTCTTGCTGGCTGCCTACAGTTTTTATATCCTTATATTTGCCCAAGACCGCAGGTCTCCCGTTTTAGACGGGATAAAGCTCAGATAGAGGCCCGCGCAGGCACGGAAATTTTACCGGTTTTTATCCGGATAAGCCTTCGCGTGCCGCGGAGGCTTTTTGTTTGCTTTAATTGCGGCAATGAATCGGAAGGAGGTCCCATGAAAAGGGCCGACAAATCTGCAGCAATTGCAGCGCTTTCGGATAATTTCCGGGAGTCTACAGCAGTTCTGGTGACTGAGTACCGGGGTTTGACTGTACAGCAGCTCAAAACTCTGCGTCGCTCTCTAGGAGCCGATGCCCAGTACAAAGTGGCTAAGAATACGCTGGCTCGTATTGCTGCCCAAGAAGTTGGATACGAGGCTCTCTCAGATTCTCTCGTAGGTCCGACTGCGCTGGCCTTCGTCACCGGCGATGTCGCTTCCGCAGCTAAGGCTCTGAAGGAGTTTACAAAAGATAATCCAGCTCTCGTAGTGAAAGCTGGAGTATTGGAAGGTAACTTCTTAGATGCTGAAGGTGTCAAGAAGCTTGCCGATCTCGAATCCCGCGAAGTATTGCTGGCTAAGACGGCTGGTGTACTCAAGGCTTCGCTGTACAAGGCAGCGAATGTAATTAATGCTCCGTTGGTTAAGACGGTGCGCACTGTAGATGCCCTGCGCGAGAAGCAGGAAACTGCCGCTTAAGGTAGAAACAACTCAAAAATAAACAGCCTCGCGTAGGCAAAGGAAGGACGGTCAATCATGGCCAAGCTCAGTGTTGAAGAGCTGATTGATGCTTTTAAGGAACTGACCTTAGTAGAGCTCAATGATTTCGTAAAGAAGTTTGAAGAAGAATTTGAAGTAGAAGCTAGCGCTCCGGTAGCCGTAGCTGCTGCTCCGGCTGCTGCTGGTGGAGATGCTGCTGCTGCAGAAGAGAAAGACGAATTTGACGTCATCATCGAAGCAGCTGGCGATAAGAAGATTCAGGTAATTAAGGAAGTACGCGCCCTTACCCCGCTCGGGTTGAAGGAAGCTAAGGAACTGGTAGATTCCGCTCCGAAGGCACTCCTCGAAGGTGTGAACAAGGAAACCGCCGAAAAGGCGAAGGAGCAGCTCGAAGCAGCCGGCGCCACCGTTACCGTGAAGTAAGGCAAGCGCAGCATATAACTGTTCTTGAGTTGAGAATCGGGAATTGGCAAATTAGCCAGTTCCCGATTTTCTATTTCCAGGAATTTTTACTTCCACAACCCACCGCGGGGAGACTTGCACTGACGGCTCTTTTATGAGAAGGTCATAAACGGTCAAAGAAGTTTTCCTTTGGAAAAACTTGACCAGTTAAATTCCGGTTATATCGATGAAACCAGATGGCTGCGACCGCTGCTTGGAGCTTCGAGGATTAGCCGGACATGAGGTGTCGTGACCCCTTCCACACGGGTAGGGGTAGACTATTTCACCCTTTTTCGGTAGATTTAAAACTTGTGCAGTATATCGGCGCGTCCTGTGCTGAGCTGCTTTTCATAGCCTTACCGGAACCCAGGGAAGGAATTACCTTTGGCTGCTTCGCGCACCTCTAGATCTAGTGTTAAAGACGGCAAACTAGTTGCCGACCGTATTTCATTTGCAAAACTAACTGAACCGATGGCGGTTCCCGATCTGCTTAATATTCAGCGGGAATCCTACGGCTGGCTGATTGGCTCCGAAAAGTGGCGAGCCGAGCACCCAGGTGAAAAATCAGGTTTAGAAGAGATATTCGAAGAGATATCTCCTATCGAGAACACCGCCCGCACTATGGGGCTGGTGATGTCGAATCCGCATTTGGAAGAGGAAAAAGCTTCTATTGCTGAATGTAAAGATAAGGATTTGACCTATTCGGCGTCACTGTACGTGACGGCGGAGTTTCAGAATTATGAAACAGAAGAGATCAAATCGCAGACCACTTTCATCGGCGATTTCCCGCTGATGACCCCGCAAGGTACTTTTATTGTCAACGGTACTGAGCGAGTTGTGGTATCCCAGCTGGTGCGCTCCCCGGGCGTATATTTTGAGTACGCGGAGGATAAGGCGACTGATAAGCTCATCTATTCCACGAAGATTATTCCTTCGCGCGGAGCTTGGCTGGAATTTGAAATCGACAAAAAAGACGCGGTAGGAGTGCGGATAGACCGGAAGCGGAAGCAGTCGGCTACCGTATTCTTGCGGGCGCTGGGAATGAGCGAAGCGGAAATTCGCGAAGAATTCGCCGATTACCCCGTACTGATTGAGACTTTAGAAAAAGATACCGTAGAAACGCAGGAAGAAGCCCTGCGCGATCTATACCGGAAGTTGCGCCCGGGTGAACCGCCTACAGCTGAATCTGGCCGCAATTTACTACGGAATTTTTACTTCAACTCGAAGCGCTATGATCTGACTAAGGTCGGGCGCTACAAGATAAATAAGAAGCTGGGCATTGCAGAGCCGAATACCACGCGGCAGCTGAAAATAAGCGATATTACTGCTACGCTGCGTTATCTGCTCGCACTGCACGCGGGAGAAAAAGAAATTACTAATTCTCCAGATTTACCGGCCGTAATTGTGGAAACCGACGATATCGATCACTTTGGAAATCGGCGTATTCGCGCGGTGGGCGAGTTGATTCAGAATCAGGTACGCACCGGCCTTTCTCGCTTAGACCGGATGGTGCGGGAGCGTATGACCACCCAGGAAGCAGAAGCGATTACGCCGTCTTCGCTAATTAATATCCGCCCAATCGTTGCGGCAATTAAAGAATTCTTCGGCACTTCGCAGCTTTCGCAGTTCATGGATCAGAATAACCCCTTAGCTGGTTTGACCCATCGGCGGCGTCTCTCGGCTCTCGGGCCGGGTGGTTTGGCACGCGATCGTGCTTCTATGGAAGTGCGAGATGTGCATCCCTCTCACTACGGAAGAATGTGTCCGATTGAAACCCCAGAAGGCCCGAACATTGGTCTAATTGGATCGCTGGCGGCCTTTGCCCGGGTAAATTCTTTCGGTTTCATCGAAACTCCTTACCGGAAAGTAGTAGATGGGAAAGTCACCGACCAGATTGATTATCTCGATGCAGCTGATGAAGATTACTACACAGTAGCGCAGGCGGCGGCAGAGTTAGATGACGAAGGTCGTTTCGTAGATGAAGAAGTCCTGGTGCGTCTCCCCGGTGGAGAGCCAGCCTTAGTGCCTCCGGAAGAAGTGGGTTATATTGACGTATCTGCTCGGCAAATGTGCTCGGTAGGTACGGCGATGATTCCGTTCCTAGAGCATGACGATGCGAACCGAGCCCTGATGGGTGCTAACATGCAGCGGCAGGCTGTGCCGTTACTGCGGCCAGTTGCGCCACTAGTAGGCACCGGCATGGAAGCGCGTGTAGCAGTCGATGCGGGCGACGTCACCGTCGCTTTAGCTCCGGGAGTAGTTACCGAAGTATCCGCTAGTGCGGTTTGCGTAGAAGAAGATGACGGCAACCGGCGCGTATACAAACTGGCAAAATTCGAGCGTTCTAACCCAGGTAACTGCACCAATCAACGAGTAGCAGTTTGTGAAGGAGATCGGCTAGAAGCTGGTTCTCTTATTGCCGATGGGCCGGCTACAGATGGCGGCGAACTCGCACTTGGGCAGAATCTATTGGTAGCTTTTATGGCCTGGAACGGCTATAACTACGAGGACGCGGTAGTGCTTTCGCAGCGTTGCCAGTCAGAAGATTTACTCACTTCTATTCATATTGAAGAATATGAGGTAGATGCGCGAGATACGAAGCTCGGACCGGAAGAGATTACGCGCGATATTCCAAATGTTTCGGAAGAAATGCTTTCCCATTTAGATGAGCGAGGCATTATTCGCATCGGAGCTGAAGTGACCGCGGGTGATATTCTGGTCGGCAAGATTACTCCGAAAGGTGAGACCGAGCTGACGAGCGAAGAGCGCTTACTGCGTGCTATCTTCGGTGAAAAGGCGAAGGAAGTACGGGATACCTCTTTGCGGGTACCGCACGGCCAAGAAGGAATCGTAATTGGTATTAAAGAGTTCTCGGCCGAGAATCACGATGAACTTCCTTCGGACGTATTACAGACGGTACGGGTACACGTGGCGCAGCGCCGTAAGATTACGGTGGGCGATAAGATGGCCGGCCGGCACGGTAATAAAGGCGTAATTTCCCGTATTCTGCCGATTGAGGATATGCCCTTCATGGAAGACGGCACTCCGGTAGATATCGTTTTGAATCCGTTGGGTGTGCCTTCCCGTATGAACCTCGGGCAGGTATTCGAATTGCACTTAGGCTGGGTAGCTTCGCAAGGCTGGGATGCCACGGCGGCGCGCGAAAACGGCGAAGAATGGGCCTGGCGGATTCCGGATGCGGCAGTGAAGACTGAGGGTCGGCAAAATATCGCTACTCCAGTGTTCGACGGCGTGCTTTCGGATGAGCTGCGTGGTTTATTAGGCTGCACGCTCCCGAATGAAGAAGGAAAGCATCTGGTGAATCAGGATGGCAAGGCGCGGCTCTTCGACGGCCGCACAGGCGATCCATTCCCCGAGCCGGTTTCCGTAGGCTATATGTACATGCTGAAGCTGCATCACTTAGTGGATGATAAGATTCACGCGCGTTCTACTGGTCCTTATTCGATGGTTACGCAGCAGCCGTTGGGTGGAAAAGCTCAATTCGGCGGGCAGCGTTTCGGCGAGATGGAAGTGTGGGCGCTGGAGGCTTACGGCGCTTCGCATACTCTCCAAGAAATGCTGACGGTGAAGTCCGACGATACGGTCGGCCGCGTCAAGGTATATGAAGCCATTGTGAAAGGCGATAATATCCAGGAGCCCGGTATTCCGGAATCCTTCAAGGTATTGGTACAGGAAATGCGCTCCCTCTGCTTGAATGTAGAAGCATTGGATACCGTAGGTAATCCAATTTCTTTGCAAGATGCAGATGAAGATGCTTTCCGGCCTCCGCAGTCGGCAGGAATAAGCACCGGCTTAGAAGATTTGCAGACAGGAGCTGACTTCTAGGTCAGATCATCGGAAACGGGCAGTTAAAACGCCCACTGCCCGCTTCCGCTAGATAAAAGAAGTAATACCGGCGTAAAAAGAAACTTTGGAAGTAGGAATCTTGCTCGACGTCAATCTATTTGATCAGCTCCAAATTTCGCTGGCCACATCAGAACAGATTAGAGAATGGTCTTATGGCTCGGTCACGAAGCCAGAAACTATCAATTACCGCACTCTGAAGCCGGAAAAAGACGGTCTTTTCGGAGAGCAAATTTTCGGGCCGACCCGGGATTGGGAGTGTGCTTGTGGTAAGTACAAGCGCCCTCGCTACAAGGGGATAGTCTGTGAACGCTGCGGAGTGGAAGTAACGCGCTCGAAGGTACGCCGCGAGCGGATGGGGCATATTGAATTAGCAGCTCCAGTTACACATATCTGGTACTTCAAAGGCGTGCCTTCCCGTTTAGGATATCTTTTGGATTTAGCTCCAAAAGATTTAGAGAAGGTAATTTATTTCGCTGCCTATATGGTTACGGAAGTTGATGAGCAGCGGCGGCATGACGATATGCCGGATTTGACTGCCGAATATGAGCTGGAATATAAGAATCTGGAAAAAGAGCGCGATTTAGCGGTGGAAAAGTCGCTAAAAGCGGAAGAAGAAGCTCTCGCGCAGGCCGCTACGGAAGATGCAGCTACACGGGCGAAGATTAAGCGAGGTGCAGAAAGCGAAACTCGCCATATTCGCCGGCGCTATGAGCAAGATCTAGAGCGGCTAGCAGCGGTTTGGGATAAATTTACCAAACTAAAGGTAGGCGACCTGGAAGGCGACGAAGAAATCTACCGGGCGATGGAAGCGCGCTGGGGCGATTATTTTGCTGCTTATCGAGGTGCAGAAGCGGTACAGCGCCGCTTGCGTGATTTCGATTTGCAAGCAGAGCATGATCACTTAGTAGAGCAGATTGAGACGGGTACTTCGCAGCGGAAAACGCGGGCATTAAAGCGCATTAAAGTGGTAAATGCCTTTTTGCAGTCCAATACGAAGCCGGAAGCTATGGTGCTGGATGCCATTCCGGTGATTCCACCGGATTTGCGCCCGATGGTGCAGCTGGATGGCGGGCGTTTCGCCACTTCTGATTTGAATGATTTATATCGGCGGGTAATTAACCGGAATAATCGCTTAAAGCGCATGATTGATTTGAATGCGCCGGAGATTATGGTCAATAACGAAAAGCGTATGCTGCAAGAAGCAGTGGATGCACTTTTCGATAACGGTCGGCGAGGTCGTCCGGTGCAAGGAGCTGGCAACCGCCCCTTGAAATCTATCTCCGACATGCTCAAAGGTAAGCAGGGTCGTTTCCGGCAGAATCTGCTTGGAAAGCGCGTGGATTACTCCGGGCGTTCCGTAATCGTGGTCGGGCCCAGCTTGAAGCTGCATCAATGCGGTTTGCCGAAGACGATGGCTTTGGAGCTATTCAAGCCCTTCGTGCAGAAGCGGCTAGTGGATCTAGAGCTGGCGAAGAATATCAAAGCAGCTAAGCGTTTAATTGAGCGCCAGCGGGTTGAGGTATTCGACGTACTGGAAGAAGTAATTAAAGAGCATCCGGTACTGTTGAACCGTGCTCCTACTTTGCACCGGCTCGGCATTCAGGCCTTTGAGCCGCAACTGGTAGAAGGAAAAGCGATTCGCCTCCATCCGCTCGTCTGCTCGGCTTTTAACGCCGATTTCGACGGCGACCAGATGGCTGTGCATTTACCACTTTCGGTAGAAGCTCAAGCTGAGGCGCGGGTGCTGATGCTCTCAGCAAATAATATCTTGAAGCCTTCGGATGGCCGCCCCGTCACCGTGCCTTCCCAGGATATGATTCTGGGAATGTATGCGCTGACCTTGCTGCGGGAAGGCGGAAAAGGGGAAGGGCGTTACTTCAGTTCCTTAGCCGAAGCGGAAATGGCCTATGATCTCGGAGAACTAGATCTGAATGCCAAAGTGCATATTCGCTTCTCTGCTGATGAAATTGTGGTGCCGCGCGATTGGCAAGCACCAGAGGGTTACAGCGAAGGTGATCCAATTTTATTGGAGACCACCTATGGGCGTACGCTCTTCAATGCGGCGTTACCGCCACTTTTCCCCTTTGTAAATCGCATCGTGGATAAGAAGACGCTCGGCACAATTGTGAACGAATTGGCAGAGCGGTATCCGAAGGTAGATGTGGGAGCCTCTTTGGATGCTCTGAAAGCAACTGGGTTCTTCTGGGGTGGCCGTTCCGGCGTAACCATTGCCGTTTCCGATGTGAAAGTTCCGGAAAATAAAGCGGAGATTCTGGAAAAGGCAGAGAAGAAAGCCGCTCAGATTGAGATGGAATTCCAAGAAGGAAATATTCGCGACGAAGACCGGCGAAAAGATTTGGTGGCGCTCTGGACGGATGTAACCGATACTATTGCCGACGAAATGCGCGATCAGTTCGACGATTGGAACAACATCAATCAGATGGTATCTTCTGGTGCACGTGGTAACTGGATGCAGATTCGCCAGGTGGCAGGAATGCGTGGCCTGGTGGCTGATCCGAACGGCGAAATTATTCCGCGCCCGATTAAATCTAATTATCGGGAAGGCCTCTCGGCTCTGGAATACTTCACTGCTACGCACGGTGCTCGTAAAGGCTTGGCCGATACGGCTTTGCGTACTGCCGATTCTGGTTATTTGACGCGGCGTCTGGTAGACGTAGCCCAAGATGTGATCGTGCGCGAAGCTGATTGCGGCACTACCCGCGGGCTTACTAAGCAGATTTTAGTCACGGATGAGAATGGTAAGCAGGTACTTTCGGAGGATATCGATACTTCCGTCTATGCGCGTACCTTGGCCAAAGATGCGGTCGATAAAGACGGCAATGTGATTGTGGAAGCTAATACGGATATTGGCGACGTTGCGCTGGAGAAGTTGGCGGCGGCCGGAATTTCGGAAATTAGCGTGCGTTCCGTGCTCACCTGTGCATCGCGCGTCGGTACTTGTGCCATGTGCTACGGGCGTTCTCTCGCCACTGGAAAGCTGGTAGATATCGGTGAAGCAGTAGGTATTATTGCTGCACAGTCTATTGGTGAGCCGGGTACCCAGCTGACGATGCGTACTTTCCATACGGGTGGAGCGGCTTCTGCGGAGGATATTACCCAGGGTCTTCCACGTGTACAGGAGCTTTTCGAAGCGCGTACTCCCAAGGGCGAAGCGCCTTTGGCAGAAGCAGCGGGCAAGCTAGAGATTGAAGATCTCGAGCGTTCGCGGCGTCTGACCATTAAGCGAGATGATGGGGATGAGGATCTCACTTATCTCGTGAGCAAGCGGGCGAAGCTGCTGGTGCCAGAAGGAGCACAGGTAGAAGTAGGTCAGCAGTTGGTAGAAGGCTCGATTGATCCGAAGAAAGTATTGCGTATTTCGGGTCGGCGCAGCGCGCAACTGCACCTAGTTTCGGAAGTACAGCATGTATACCGCTCACAGGGTGTAGAAATTCACGATAAGCATATTGAGGTTATCGTGCGGCAGATGCTGCGGCGGGTTACGGTGCTCGATTCTGGCGATACCGCTTTCTTGCCGGCTGAACTGGTGGATGTCACGGCATTTGAAGATGCTAATCGGGCAGCCTTAGCTGCCGGTGGCCGGCCAGCTTCCGGGCGTCCGGAATTGATGGGTATTACCAAGGCTTCTTTGGCCACCGATTCGTGGTTGTCGGCAGCTTCCTTCCAGGAAACCACCAAGGTATTGACGGAGGCGGCACTGAACGCCAAGGTAGATTCTCTTTCTGGTCTGAAAGAGAACGTAATTTTGGGCAAGCTGATTCCGGCTGGTACCGGCATGGAACAGCTGCACGGAATGAAGGTCGAGCCGACTGCCGAAGCGCGTGCCGATTACGAGCAGCTTAATAATATTATTGGCAACGATTTTGATCCTTTCGATGATGTATACGGCTATAGCGGAATAGATGACTATGATGCTTCGCTGGGATACGAATTCGGAGGCGGATTCTAAAATCTGCACTAATTTATGAGAAAAGACGGCTATTTCGCCTCCTAAATAGGGAATGTGGGTAGTGCCACGTGGTGAAATAGCCGTCTTTCTTTGACTGAATAAGTGCTTAAACGTTAGTCTTAACGTTGGTGCCCGTTTCGGCATTCCTCACGTTGCTTTTCTAGGGCATTTCGGCGAAAAATCAACTTTTGCCGTTTTTGCTACTTTTGAGGAATATCGGACGTCGGAAGAGAACGGTGTCTGTTCCGGCGCAAGTTCATTCGAGCAGGCGGGCTGTTCGATAGTAGTAATCAAATCTAACAGGAGAAATAGTGCCAACTATTCAGCAGCTGGTCCGTAAAGGACGCAGCACTAAGACGAGTGCCACCAGCACGCGCGCGCTCAAAGGCAGCCCGCAGCGACGGGGAGTATGCACTCGTGTTTACACCACTACACCGAAGAAACCGAATTCAGCTTTGCGGAAGGTGGCGCGTGTGCGTCTTTCCTCTGGCATCGAGGTTTCAGCTTATATTCCTGGCGAAGGGCATAACCTGCAGGAGCACTCCATTGTGTTAGTGCGCGGCGGGCGTGTAAAAGACCTTCCTGGTGTTCGTTACCATATCGTCCGTGGAGCTCTAGACACGCAGGGCGTGAAAGGGCGTGTGCAGGCGCGTTCTAAGTATGGTGCGAAGAAGGAGAAGAAGTAATGCCACGTAAAGGCCCAGTACGTAAACGTCCGGTTATTGGCGATCCGGTTTATGATTCGACTCTAGTCACTAAGCTAATCAATCGAGTGCTCCTTGACGGCAAGAAATCTATTGCGCAAGGTATTGTGTATGGAGCTCTAGAGCAGGTAGCCGAAAAGACCGGCCAGGATGCTTTGACCGTTTTGAAGCGCGCAGTTGATAATATTCGTCCGCAGTTGGAAGTGAAAGGTCGCCGAGTAGGCGGTGCTACTTACCAGGTGCCGATGGAAGTAAAAGGAAATCGGGCTACCACCCTGGCACTGCGGTGGTTGGTAGATTATGCGCGGCTACGGCGGGAAAAGACCATGCTGGAGCGGTTGCAGAATGAGATTATGGATGCGGCCAATGGTTTGGGTGGCGCAGTGAAGAAGCGCGAAGACACTCATCGTATGGCCGAATCTAACCGGGCATTCGCTCACTATCGTTGGTAAACCCGGCTGCCTAGCAGTCATTTAGAAAAAGAAGAGAGAGTCTGTTTATATGGCAGAATATAAGGTACTTTCTGATCTACGGAAAGTTCGTAATATCGGCATTATGGCTCATATTGACGCGGGTAAAACCACGACTACTGAGCGCATCCTCTTTTATACCGGTATTAACTACAAGATAGGCGAAACGCATGACGGCGCTTCGACTACGGACTGGATGGAGCAGGAGAAAGAGCGCGGTATTACTATTACTTCCGCAGCTGTGACCTGTTTCTGGAAGAACAACCAGATTAACATTATTGACACCCCTGGCCACGTGGATTTCACCGTGGAAGTGGAGCGTTCTTTGCGTGTACTCGATGGCGCGGTAGCGGTATTCGACGGAAAAGAAGGCGTAGAGCCCCAGTCGGAGACGGTATGGCGGCAGGCGGATAAATACAATGTGCCGCGTATCTGCTTCATCAACAAGATGGATAAGATGGGTGCGGATTTTGAGTTTTCCGTAAAGACCATTAAAGAGCGTCTCAAGGCGGTGCCTTTGGTAATGCAGCTGCCGATTGGAGCAGAATCCAATCTGGCGGGAGTTATCGATTTGCTCAGCATGAAAGCGCTGCGTTTCCCCGGAGAAGATAAAGACGGTAATAAGACCTACGGCTCGTTGGTAGTCGAAGAAGAAATTCCGGCTGATTTACTGGAGAAAGCTAAGCAGTATCGGGCTGATCTGATTGAGCAAGTATGCGAAAATGATGAAGATTTGCTTGAGCAATATCTTTCTGGCGAAGAACCGGCAGTAGAAGATCTGAAAAAGGTGATTCGGCGCCTGACTATCTCTAATGAGATATTCCCGGTGTATTGCGGTTCTGCTTATAAGAATATCGGTATTCAACCGGTACTCGATGGTGTGGTAGATTTCTTGCCTTCGCCGCTGGATATCGATTGCGTACACGGCACCGATCCGCGCGATGAGACTGTGGAGCTGGAGCGGAAGCCTAGCGAAAGCGAGCCTTTCTCCGCTTTGGCATTCAAGATTGCTGCTCATCCTTTCTTCGGGCGTCTTACCTACATTCGGGTATACTCCGGAAAGATTGAGGCTGGCGGGCAGACTTATAATGCCACCAAGGGCAAGAAAGAGCGCATCAGCAAGATCTTCCAGATGCATTCCAATAAGGAGCATTCGGTAGACGTGGCGCACGCCGGGCATATTTACGCGGTAGTGGGATTGAAAGAGACCACCACCGGCGATACTCTCTGCGATCCAGCGCATCTGATTTCTTTGGAATCCATGACTTTCCCGGATCCAGTGATTCACGTAGCTATTGAGCCGAAGTCGAAGGGCGATCAGGAAAAGCTGGGTCTGGCTATTCAGAAGCTGGCCGAAGAAGATCCGACCTTTACTGTGAAGCTCGATGATGAAACTGGGCAGACAGTAATTGGCGGTATGGGCGAGCTCCACTTGGATATTCTCGTAGACCGTATGCGCAGAGAATTCAAGGTAGAAGCAAATGTAGGTGCGCCTATGGTTGCTTATCGCGAAACTATTCGGGCTGCTGCCGAGCATGTGGAATACACGCACAAGAAGCAGACCGGTGGTTCCGGGCAGTTTGCAAAGGTGCTCGTCACCTTCGAGCCGCTTCCGGAAAACGAAGAAGGCGCTACTTACGAATTCGTGGATTCGATTACAGGTGGGCGCATCCCGCGCGAATATATTCCGTCGGTAGATGCTGGTATCCAGTCGGCTATGGAGAACGGCATCCTCGCCGGATTCCCCATGGTGGGTGTAAAAGCTACACTGGAAGACGGCGCTTACCACGATGTGGATTCTTCGGAAATGGCATTCAAGATTGCTGGGCAGATGGTATTCCGGGAAGGCATTAAGCGTGCTAAACCGACCATCCTCGAGCCAATCATGGATGTGGAAGTCCGTACTCCGGAGGAGTACATGGGAGATGTCATCGGCGATCTCAACTCGCGCCGGGGGCAGATTTCTTCTATGGAGGACGCTACCGGTGTGAAGATCGTCCGCGCTCTCGTACCGCTTTCCGAGATGTTTGGTTATGTAGGCGATTTGCGTTCTAAGACGCAGGGTCGTGCTGTGTACACCATGCAGTTCGCTAAATATCAAGAAGTTCCGTCGGCAATTGCCGAAGAAATTATTAAGAAAACCCGTGGCGAGTGAGCTACAGGTCGATTTACAAAAGAAACATTCAACCAGTAGAATTTCACTTAACCATGGAATTGGTATCTGAGATATCATATTCTAGAAGCTGAAAGAACTACCCGATCCCAGGAGGGAACAAGTGGCCAAGGCCAAGTATGATAAGTCCAAGCCGCATATGAATATCGGCACCATCGGTCACGTCGATCACGGAAAGACGACGACGACCGCCGCAATTACCAAGGTACTTTCTGATAAGTACCCAGAACTCAACGAGTACACCCCCTTCGACAAGGTGGATAACGCTCCAGAAGAACGTCAGCGTGGTATTACCATTAACGTTTCTCACGTTGAGTACCAGACCGAAAAGCGTCACTATGCACACGTAGACGCCCCCGGGCACGCCGACTACATTAAGAACATGATTACCGGTGCTGCACAGATGGACGGCGCTATTCTCGTGGTAGCCGCTACGGACGGCCCGATGGCTCAGACCCGTGAGCACGTACTGCTCGCTCGTCAGGTGGGCGTGCCGGATATCATCGTCGCCCTGAACAAGTGCGATATGGTAGACGACGAAGAGCTCATCGAGCTCGTAGAAATGGAAGTTCGCGATCTGCTCTCTTCGCAGGAGTTCGACGGCGATAATGCTCCAGTAGTGCGCATTTCCGCTCTGAAGGCTCTGGAAGGCGATGAGAAGTGGGTAGATTCCATTCTCGAGCTTATGAACGAAGTAGATAACTACTTCCCGGATCCGGTACGCGATCTCGATAAGCCCTTCTTGATGCCTATCGAAGACGTCTTCACCATTACCGGCCGCGGTACCGTAGTGACCGGCCGTGTAGAGCGTGGCATGCTGAACCTGAATGAGGAAGTAGAAATCCTCGGTATTCGCGATCCGCAGAAGACCACCGTTACCGGTATCGAGATGTTCCACAAGTCGATGGATCACGCAGACGCTGGCGAAAACTGCGGTCTCTTGCTCCGCGGCACCCGTCGTGAAGATGTAGAGCGCGGCCAGGTTGTAGCCAAGCCGGGTTCTATTACCCCGCACACCAACTTCGAAGCTCAGGTATACGTGCTGAAGAAGGAAGAAGGCGGCCGTCACAATCCGTTCTTCTCCAACTACCGCCCGCAGTTCTATTTCCGTACCACGGACGTAACTGGTGTAATCACCCTGCCGGAAGGCACCGAAATGGTTATGCCGGGCGACAATACGGAAATGACTGTAGAGCTCATTCAGCCGATTGCTATGGAAGAAGGTCTAGGCTTTGCTATTCGTGAAGGCGGGCACACCGTTGGATCAGGTAAAGTCACCAAGATCATTAAGTAAGTGACTTATTGATTTAAGTACAGCTTGCTGAATCTTAGGCGGGCACATCGAAAAGATGTGCCCGCCGTTTTTTATCCTCATACTGTTTTTACCTTTATATAGTTTTTGCCCCCAAACTTATATAAAGCGTTAGCCTAATTTTTTTGGGGGGGCAGGGGATAGTGAGCAGTGGGCAGCAGGGTAAGTCTTTTCACAGCTACTTTACTTGGCAGCGTGAAGCTAGGGGAGTAGAGTAAATATCCGGTTCGTTTTGTACGGACGAGGCCTCTCAGTGCGATAGACCACCAAATGCAGCTGTAACTTGCTGAATAATGCGGTAGTTTGTAATACTGATTAGGTTGCTCGGAAAATCCGAGAAGAAACTTTGCCGAAGTGGCAAATGCTTCGGTGCATCACAAGGGTGTTCATCAACAATTGCATAGGGCTGAACGTAGTATATCGCGCGACACGCCCGAGTGCGGGGTTCGGTGGCACCGCGGTATAGAGAGGGAGACGACGCCATGGCGGGACAGAAAATCCGCATCCGTCTGAAGTCTTATGACCATGAGGTCATCGACAGTGCAGCGAAAAAGCTCGTCGACGAAGTTACCCGTACTGGAGCGTCGGTTGTGGGACCGGTGCCGTTGCCGACTGAGAAAAATGTTTTCACAGTTATTCGCTCGCCCCACAAGTACAAGGACAGTCGTGAGCAGTTTGAAATGCGTACGCATAAGCGGCTTATCGATATTGTCGATCCGACTCTGAAGACAATTGACACTTTGCGGCGGCTGGATTTACCGGCAGACGTAAATGTAGAGATAAAGCTCTGAGGTAACGCAGTATGGTTAAGAACATGAAAAGCGCCGCAGCTAAGCCGGTTAAGGCAGTGCTGGGTACGAAGCTCGGAATGACGCAGGTCTGGGATGAGAACGCTAATCTGATTCCAGTCACCGTCGTACGAGTAGGCAAGAATGTAGTGACTCAGATTCGTACCACTGAGAAAGATGGCTATGAAGCCATTCAGCTGGCCTCTGGAGAGCTGAAGGGTAAGAACGTCACCAAGCCTTTACAAGGGCATTTTGCGCAGGCTGGGGTAGAACCTCGCCGCCATGTAGCGGAAGTACGCACAGCAGATGCTTCTACTTATACGCTCGGGCAGGAAATTGGAGTTGAAACTTTTACCGCTGGGCAGTTGGTGGACGTAATTGGCAAATCCAAAGGTAAGGGCTTTGCGGGAGTAATGAAGCGGCACGGCTTTGCCGGAGTTTCCGCTTCCCATGGTGCACATCGCAATCACCGGAAGCCTGGTTCTATTGGAGCTTGTTCTACTCCGTCGCGGGTATTCCGTGGGATGAGAATGGCCGGGCGCATGGGTAATGCGCGCGTTACCACCCAGAATTTACAGATTCAATCCATTGATACAGATAACGATTTGCTTTTAGTGAAGGGTGCAGTACCCGGAAATAAAGGCGGCGTTGTTATGATCCGTACCGCCGTGAAGGGAGCCTGATATAAATGGCAGACTTCAAGGTAGATATTCTCGACTATGCCGGTGAAAAAGCCGGTACAGCTACGCTGCCGGCGGAGCTGTTTGACGTCGAGGTAAATATTCCTTTATTGCATCAAGTAGTAGTGGCGCAGCTGGCAGCAGCTCGCCAGGGCACCCATAAGACGAAGACTCGCGGCGAAGTTCGCGGTGGCGGTATCAAGCCTTTCCGGCAAAAGGGTACTGGCCGCGCTCGGCAGGGTTCGATTCGCGCTCCGCATTTCACCGGCGGTGGTACTGTGCATGGACCGCGTCCGCGGGATTACTCGCAGCGCACTCCGAAGAAGATGGTGGCAGCGGCGCTGCGCCAGTCGCTTTCGGATCGTGCTCGCCATGAGCGGATACATATCGTAAAGGGCTTCGTAGAGGGAGATACTCCGTCCACGAAGACAGCAGTGAAGTTGCTGGAAAAAGTGAACGATCTGCGTAAAGCGCTGGTAGTAGTAGGGCGTACCGATGAAGTTAATGCGCTTTCTTTGCGCAACCTTCCGCAGGTACAGCTCATTTTCGCCGATCAGCTCAATTCTTATGATGTGCTGGCCGCGGAAGACGTCATCTTCGTAGAAGAGGCGTTCACGGCGTGGGTAGCCGCCAATACGAAGGAGGAGACGAAATGAGTGATTCGCTCGCTGCGCTGAAGAATAAAGATCCGCGCGATATTATTCTGGCGCCGGTCGCTACGGAAAAATCCACGCGGCTGGAAGACGAAGGTAAATACACTTTTTACGTAGCTCCAGATGCCAATAAGACGGAAATTAAAATTGCTATCGAGCAGATTTTCCGGGTGCGGGTAGCTTCGGTTAATACGATTAATCGGGCTGGTAAAAAGCAGCGTACCCGGCAGGGAATTGGACAGCGGAAAGCTACTAAGCGCGCTATCGTCACCCTGCGTGAAGGCACAATCGATATCTACGGAAATATTGTCGGTTAATCCGGCGGAGAGATTGAGGATAAGAACTCATGGGAATTCGTAAGTACAAGCCGACGACTCCTGGTCGTCGCCGTGCGAACGTTGCCGACTTCGCTGAGATCACCCGGTCTACGCCGGAGAAGTCGCTGGTTCGTCCGCTTTCTAAAACTGGTGGGCGCAATAATAATGGGCGCATTACTACTCGCCATAAGGGCGGTGGCCATAAGCGTCAGTACCGGGTAATTGATTTCCGTCGTCACGATAAGGACGGAATCTCCGCTCGGGTTGCTCATATTGAATACGATCCAAATCGCAGTGCGCGTATTGCTTTATTGCACTATGTAGACGGCGAAAAGCGCTATATTCTCGCTCCGGAAAACCTCCGGCAGGGAATGATGGTGGAGAATGGCCCAGCGGCTGATATTAAGCCCGGCAATAATCTCCAGCTGCGCAATATCCCCGTAGGTACTGTGGTGCACGCGGTAGAGTTGCGTCCCGGTGGGGGAGCAAAGATTGCGCGTTCGGCAGGCGTATCGGTACAGCTAGTAGCAAAAGAAGGCAAATATGCACAGTTGCGGATGCCATCTGGCGAAATTCGCAATGTGGAAGCTGCTTGCCGTGCTACGGTAGGTGAAGTTGGAAATGCTGAGCATTCCAATATGATTTGGGGTAAAGCAGGCCGGAGCCGTTGGCGGGGAATTCGCCCAACTGTTCGTGGTGTTGTAATGAACCCGGTAGACCACCCGCATGGTGGCGGTGAAGGTAAGACTTCCGGTGGCCGGCATCCGGTTACGCCGTGGGGTCAGAAAGAAAAGCGGACCCGTCATCCTAATCGACCCAGCGACAAGCTCATTGTGCGCCGTCGCAAGACCGGTAAGAAGCGCTAATCAGGAGGAGATGAGCAATGCCGCGTAGTTTGAAAAAGGGTCCTTTTGTCGATGCCCATCTGTTGAAGAAAATCGACGAACAGAACGAAAAGAATACCAAGAACGTGATTAAGACCTGGTCGCGCCGCTCGATGATTACTCCAGATTTTCTGGGGCACACCATTGCAGTGCACGATGGTCGCAAGCACGTGCCAGTATTCATAACTGAATCCATGGTAGGGCACAAGCTAGGAGAATTTGCTCCTACGCGCACTTTCCGTGGGCACGATAAAGAAGACAAAAAAGGACGCCGCCGCTGAGGGGCGTAGCACGAGAAAGAGATAGGCAAAATTATGGAAGCTAAGGCGCAAGCACGGTTCGTGCGCGTCACGCCCCAGAAATCGCGCCGCGTGGTGAATGAAATCCGCGGCAAGCGGGCTCTGGATGCCGTCGACGTGCTTACGTATGCACCGCAGGCGGTAGCTCGGGATGTAAAGAAGATTGTGCTCTCTGCACTTGCTAATGCGCATTATGCCGCCGATCAGGCCGGTGAGCGCTTTGACGAAGCTGATTTTTATATCGCAGCTGCGTATGTTGACGAAGGGCCGACTATGAAGCGTATTCGCCCCCGGGCGCAAGGCCGGGCGAACCGCATTCTGAAGCGGACGAGTCATATTACCGTCATCGTCAGCAATGAAAAGAACGAGAAAGGAGCCTGATTGTGGGACAGAAAGTAAACCCTACTGGGTTCCGCCTCGGTATCACTACTGATCACCGCGCTCGGTGGTTTTCCGATTCCGCCAAAGAAGGTCAGCGCTATGCTGATTACTTGGGTGAGGATATTAAAATTCGGGAGCTGCTGACCAAAGGATTAGAGCGAGCCGGAATGTCCAGAGTACATATTGAGCGCCGCACCGAACGGGTGGTTATCGATATTCATACCGCACGTCCCGGTATCGTAATTGGCCGGCGTGGCGTGGAAGCCGATCGTCTCCGTACTGATTTGGAGAAATTGACCGGAAAAGCGGTACAGCTGAATATTCTGGAAGTTAAGAATCCGGAAGCGGATGCCCAGTTAGTGGCGCAAGGAATCGCCGAGCAGCTCTCGGCACGTGTTTCCTTCCGGCGCGCTATGCGTAAAGGTATCCAATCTGCTCAGCGGGCGGGCGCGAAAGGTATTCGCGTTCAGTGCTCGGGTCGGCTAGGTGGTGCTGAAATGTCTCGCTCGGAATTCTACAGTGAAGGTAGCGTACCGCTCCATACACTGCGAGCGAATATTGATTACGGCTTTTTCGAAGCCCGCACTACTTTCGGGCGGATTGGTGTAAAAGTCTGGATCTATCGCGGCGATATGACCGATCAGGAATATTACCGCTCTTTGGCTGAGAAATCCCAGAAGGGACGGGCTGGCAATGCCCGGCGCGGAAACCGCCGTGGACGGCGCGGAGGCCGCGAGCAAAATAATCAGCAGGTACAGGATCAGCAGGTACCGGTAGAAGCCGCTGCCTCGGCAGCAGAAGCTGCTCCGGCCGCTCCGGCTCCGGAAACTGCTCCAACACAGGAAACGGAGGCCTGAGTTTAATGCTCATTCCCCGCCGCACAAAGTATCGTAAGCAGCATCGTCCCGACCGTCATGGCATGTCTAAAGGCGGCAATGAATTGGCGTTCGGCGAATACGGGGTGCAGGCTCTTGAACATGCCTACATCACCAATCGACAGATTGAAGCTGCGCGTATTGCAATGACCCGCCACGTAAAGCGTGGGGGCAAGATATGGATTAACATTTTCCCAGATCGCCCGCTTACCAAGAAAGCTCTTGGTCTGCGTATGGGTTCTGGTAAAGGTCCGGTAGAGACTTGGGTTGCCAATGTGAAGCCCGGGCGCGTTATGTTTGAAATCGCCGGTGTTGAGGAGACCTTAGCGCGGGAAGCTCTTCTGCGCGCTATGCATAAACTCCCAATTAAAACCCGCTTTATCTCGCGCGAGGAGGGTGAATAATGGCTAGAGGAATTACCACTGCAGAGCTGGATAAGCTCACTGACAGCGAGTTGGCTGAGAAGCTCAAGGAAGCAAAAGAAGAGCTTTTCAACCTGCGTTTCTCGGCAGTCACGCACCGTCTGGAAGATTCGGGGCGTTTGCAGGAGGTACGGCGTAATATCGCACGTATCTACACCATTGCCCGGGAGCGAGAGCTCGGCATCCGTACTGCTCCGACGGCTAAGAAATGAGGTCTAAAGTGAGCGAAGAAAATACTCAGCCACTTTCCCGCAATCACCGCAAAGTGATGCGTGGATACGTGGTAAGCGACAAAATGGATAAGACCGTTGTGGTTGCCGTGGAAGAGCGGCGTAAGCATGGTCTGTATGGAAAAGTACAGACGCATACGAAGCGCGTAAAAGCCCACGATGAGAACAACGAAGTGCGCGTAGGCGACCTCGTATCCATTATGGAAACCCGCCCGCTGTCTGCTAATAAGCATTTCCGCGTGGCAGAGATTATTGAAAAGGCAAAGTGAGAGGCTTTTTGCCTCTCACCCGTTCGGCAAGGCTCTTCCTAAGAGAACCAGCACGACGAAGGAGAAATAAATGATCCAGCAGGAGTCTCGGCTTAAGGTCGCCGACAACACCGGTGCGAAAGAAATTCTTTGCATTCGGGTGCTCGGTGGATCCGGCCGGCGCTACGCCGGAATTGGTGATGTAATAGTCGCCACCGTTAAGGACGCTATTCCCGGCGGAAATGTAAAGAAGGGCGATGTGGTGAAAGCCGTAATCGTCCGTGCGAAAAAAGAAACTCGCCGCATCGATGGTTCATACATCAGCTTTGGTGAAAATGCAGCCGTTTTGATTAAAGACGACCATGAGCCGCGCGGTACCCGTATTTTCGGGCCGGTGGCGCGGGAACTGCGTGATAAGAAATTCATGCGGATTGTTTCATTGGCACCGGAGGTAATCTGATGGCGAAGATCAAGAAAGGAGACCTGGTAGAGGTCATTGCTGGGCGCGATAAGGGCCAGCAAGGGCGAGTACTGCAGGTATTTCCGAAGGAAAATCGCGTAATCGTAGAGGGCGTACAGCGAGTAAAGAAGCACACTCGCGTCGGGCGCACCGAACGTGGAGCAGCTACTGGTGGTATTGAAACTGTAGAAGCTCCTATCCATATTTCTAATGTGGCGCTGCTCGGCCCGGATAAGAAACCGGTACGAGTAGGCTTCCGGGAAGTGGAAGTAGAACGCAACGGTAGAAAGAAAATTGTGCGGGAGCGGATTGGCCGGCGCGCCGGAGAGGAGATTGAACTGTGAGCACGGAAGTACATCACATGCCTCGTCTCAAGGAGAAATACCGGAAAGAGATTGCACAGAAGATGCAAGATCAGTTCGGCTATGCAAACGTAAATAGCGTCCCGCAACTGGTAAAGATAGTGGTGAATATGGGCGTGGGTGAAGCTGCGCACGATTCGAAAGCTATTACCGGTGCAATTGAAGATTTGAAAGTGATTACCGGGCAGATGCCGCAGGTGACGCGGGCTCGTAAGTCTATTGCGCAGTTTAAACTGCGCGCGGGTGTGCCGATTGGTGCGCACGTGACTATGCGTGGCGATAGAATGTGGGAGTTCCTTGACCGGCTTCTTTCCACTGCCCTGCCGCGTATTCGCGATTTTCGCGGACTTTCTCCGAAGCAGTTTGATGGCAACGGCAACTATACTTTTGGTTTGACCGAGCAGGCGGTATTCCACGAGATTGATCAAGATAAAATTGATCGGGTGCGTGGCATGGATATTACCGTAGTTACGACTGCAAAGAACGATGACGAGGGACGCGCTTTGCTGCGTTACCTGGGATTCCCATTCAAGGAGGACTGAGATGGCGAAAACTGCTTTAAAGAATAAGGCTGCTCGGAAGCCGAAGTTTCAGGTGCGTGCCTATACGCGCTGCCAGCGCTGTGGCCGCCCCCATTCGGTATATCGCAAGTTCGGTTTATGCCGTATCTGCCTGCGTGAGCTTGCCCATCGGGGCGAACTCCCGGGTGTAAAGAAGTCCAGCTGGTAAGAATCTACGTTATAGGTCCATACGGAAACCATAACGGGAAAGGGCTTTGCCCAATGTCAATGACAGACCCGATTGCAGACATGCTGACGCGTCTGCGGAATGCCAATTCAGCATTCCATGAGACGGTATCTATGCCGTACTCAAAAATGAAGGCGAGTATCGCCGATATCCTCGAGCGCGAAGGATACATTGCTAAATACGAGGTAGAGGATGCGAAAGTTGGTAAGACTCTCACCCTCACTCTGAAATTCGGTCCGAACCACGAGCGCTCGCTTGCGGGTATTCGGCGGATTTCCAAGCCAGGACTTCGGGTATATGCGAAGTCTACGAAACTACCGCAGGTGCTGGGCGGGCTAGGTGTAGCAATTCTTTCTACATCTTCTGGCGTGCTCACCGACCGCGAAGCTAAGACTCAGGGAGTAGGCGGGGAAGTCCTTGCCTACGTGTGGTAAGGGAAGGAAGATACATTATGTCGCGTATTGGTAAACTTCCTGTAGCCATTCCCGCTGGTGTGGAAGTCACCCTGGAAGGGCGGAATGTGCGGGTAAAAGGGCCGAAAGGTGAACTTACCCAATACATACCGGAACCTATTGAAATTAAGATAGCTGACAACGAAGTAGTAGTCACTCGGCCTAATGAGGAGCGGGAAACTCGCTCTTTGCACGGTTTAGCGCGCACTCTTATTTACAATAATGTAGTTGGCGTGACTACTGGATATAAGAAAGATCTAGAAATCGTGGGCACCGGTTACCGTGTGGTACCGAAAGGCGCTGATTTAGAGTTTTCTCTCGGCTATTCGCATCCTATTCTGGTAAAAGCTCCGGAAGGAATTACTTTTCAGGTAGACGGCCAGACGAAACTTTCCGTATCGGGAATTTCTAAAGAGCTCGTAGGCGAGACGGCTGCTCGCATCCGCAAGCTGCGCCTGCCGGAACCTTATAAGGGCAAAGGCGTTAAGTACGCTGATGAACACATCCGCCGCAAGGCTGGAAAGGCTGGTAAGTGATGGCTGTAATTAAGCATAAGAACAGATTTACTGCTCGGGCGCGTCGTCATGCCCGCTTACGCAAGCGCATTTCTGGCACCACTGAATGCCCACGTTTAGTAGTCACCCGCTCTAATCGGCATATGGTGGCGCAGGTAATTGACGATACGGTAGGGCGTACTTTGGCTTCCGCTTCCACTATGGAAGCAGAGCTGCGTGCAAGCACGGCAAATAAAGTAGATAAAGCTAGTGAAGTTGGCAAGCTGGTAGGAAAGCGAGCCCTCGATGCTGGAGTTACCAAAGTAGTATTTGACCGTGGCGGCAATAAGTATCACGGGCGCGTGGCTGCAGTAGCAGACGGTGCGCGTGCGGCAGGGCTGGAGCTGTAATGGCACAACGAGAGGAAGAACTTATGGCTGCTGAAGAGCAGAACAGAGTGGAAAGCTCGGATAAGGGAAGCGGGCGCGCAGAGCGCGATAACCGCCGGGGTGACCGGAAAGGCGGCCGCCGCACCAATCGTCGCGCCGAAGAAAAGAATACTTATATCGAGCGCGTCGTCAGTATTAACCGCGTAGCTAAGACGGTAAAGGGCGGCCGGAGAATGTCGTTCACTGCTCTAGTAGTGGTAGGCGATGGAAATGGTACGCTCGGCGTAGGATATGGCAAAGCGAAGGAAGTACCGGCAGCAATTGCTAAAGGCACGGAAGACGCAAAGAAGAATTTCTTCACCATTCCACGTATCGGTACCACTATTCCGCATATCGTGCAGGGCGAAGATGCAGCGGGAGTAGTTTTGCTGCGTCCAGCTGCCCCCGGTACTGGTGTAATTGCCGGTGGTCCGGTGCGTGCCGTCATGGAGTGCGCTGGTATTCATGATGTACTCAGCAAATCTCTCGGATCTTCGAATGCGCTGAATATTGTGCGGGGTACTATTGCGGCTTTGCAGAAGCTGGAACAGCCAGAAGCGGTAGCAGCACGGCGGGGTTTGCCGCTCGATAGAGTAGCACCGGCGTTCATGCTGCGGGCTCGGGCTGAGTATGAAGCAAAAGAGCGGGAAGACGCAGAAATTGCTGCTGCTCAGGAAGAAAATGAAGCGGCAGCGGCAGGAGTGAGCGCATCATGAAATTAAAAATTACGCAGAAGCGCGGTTTGGTAGGCTCTACAAAGAGCCAGCGCGATACTATGCGCTCGTTGGGGTTGCATAAAATCCACCAGTCCGTGACTCGGGAAGATAATGCAGCTACACGCGGCATGATTAAGAAAATCGAACATCTCTTAATCGTGGAGGAGGTAGACTAATGGCGGAAAAAGAAACTACAGAATCGGTAGATATTCTCCAGCTGCACGATTTAGTGCCTGCTCCGGGTGCCAATAAGTCCCGTATACGGGTAGGTCGCGGTGAAGGTTCGAAAGGTAAGACGGCCGGGCGCGGTACTAAGGGTACGAAAGCTCGGAATACCGTGCGGCGTGGCTTCGAAGGTGGGCAGATGCCTTTGCATATGCGCCTTCCGAAGTTGCGGGGATTCAAGAATCCAGCGCGCGTGGTATACCAGGTAGTAAATTTGGATAAGCTTTCTGAGCTTTTCCCCGCGGGTGGCGAAGTCACCGTCGCGGATCTGGTAGCTAAAGGCGCGGTACGCCCGAAGGAACCAGTGAAATTACTCGGTGACGGAGAAATTACTGTAAAGGTAAACGTCAAAGTGGATGCTTGGTCTGCTTCAGCGCAGCGCAAAGTAGAAGCAGCTGGCGGTAGCCTTGAAAAGCAAAGCTAATAATTGAGAATCGGCTTCTACTTCAAAAAAGGTAGAAGCCGATTCTTTTTCTATCCACGGGCGGGTAGTAAATATGTACTCCGCAGCTCGAAAATAAATAGAAAAACACTATAATATATAAACGGTATATTTAGTTTCGGCGGCAAAGCCGAATTATGCAGCACCGGTATAACCGGTTTACGGGGAGGAAAACTCTTGCTCAAATCACTAGCAGCGGCGTTCCGCACTCCAGATTTGCGGCGAAAGCTGCTCCTGACGATATTAATCATGGTGATTTACCGTTTCGGTACTTATATTCCCGCTCCTTTTGTTTCGTATGTAAATGTGACGAAATGTATTGATGAAGCTGGTAATGCCGATCTATTGACCATGATGAATATGTTTGCCGGGGGCGGTATGCTGAAGCTTTCCGTCTTCGCGCTCGGAATCATGCCTTATATTACGTCGTCGATTATTATGCAGCTAATGCGGGTAGTGATTCCGCGGCTGGAAGAGCTCCATAAAGAGGGGCAAACCGGCACCGCCAAAATTACTGAATATACCCGCTATCTCACAATCTTCTTAGCGGTATTGCAATCCTCAGTGATTGTATCCGTAGCTAATTCGGCTCTTTTCCCCGGTTGTTCTGTGCAACCAATTCCGAATGATTCTGTAATCCGCCGTTTAGCTACTATTTTAGTGATGACGGTAGGTACGGCTCTCGTAATGTGGCTGGCAGAAGTAATTACCGAACGGGGGGTAGGGAATGGAATGTCACTCCTTATCTTCACTGGTATTGCGGCTTCTTTCCCGACTTTACTAGGGACTGTATCTAAATCGGCAGGTGGCTGGAGCTACGTAGCGCTAGTAGTGCTGATGTTCCTCGCAATTACTGCAGTAGTAGTATTCGTAGAGCAATCCCAGCGCAAGATCCCGGTACAGTACGCGAAGCGGGTAGTAGGGCGCCGTACCTACGGAGGTACCTCTACCTATATTCCGTTGAAAATAAATATGTCGAACGTAATCCCAGTGATTTTCGCTTCTTCTATTCTTTCTTTGCCGCAAATGATAGCGCAATTTGGCAATCCCACCTCAGGCTGGGTACAGTGGCTCCGCGCGAATTTCACCTGGACTTCTCCGGGATACATGCTGGCGTATGTAGTACTGATTATTTTCTTTGCTTTCTTCTACACGTCGATCACTTTCAACCCAGAAGAAATAGCCGATAATATGAAGCGCTACGGAGGATTTATTCCGGGAATTCGCGCCGGGCAACCTACTGCTGATTATTTGCGCTACGTAATTAATCGTATTAACTGGGTAGGTGCTATTTATCTGGCAATCGTAGCTCTTATACCCCACGTAGTATTCGTGCAGCTCGGTATTAAATCTGCCAGCTTTGGCGGTACTTCAATTATTATTTTGGTTGGCGTCGGCCTGCAGACGGTTAAAGATATCAATGCTCAGCTGCAGCAGCGCCACTACGGAGGATTCTTGCGATGAGTTTAAGACTATTATTGGTAGGCCCACCGGGAGCGGGAAAAGGTACGCAGGCAAAGACCATTGCGGAAAAATTTGGAATTGCCAATATCTCTACCGGAGCTATTTTCCGTTCGCATATTTCTCGCGGTACGGAATTAGGTAAGCAGGCTGCTGCTTATATTGAAGGCGGGAATTTGGTACCGGATGAGCTCACTGATGCTTTAGTACGCGCGCGTTTGAGTGAAGCGGATGCACAAAATGGGTTCTTGCTCGACGGTTATCCGCGTAACTTACATCAGGTGGACGCTCTCGATGGCATATTACAGGATCTACAGTTGCCTCTCTCGGTAGTAGCGGAGCTAGATATTCCCGATGAAGATATTGTGGGGAGGTTGCTGCGCCGGGCTGAAATTGAAAAGCGCGCCGACGATACGGAAGAAGTAATTCGCCACCGGATAGCGGTGTATCATAGCGAGACTAAGCCGGTCACTGCGGCCTATGCGGAGCGCGGTCTGCTGTTACGGGTAGATGGCACCGGCACCATTGAGCAGGTAGCACAGAATTTGCAGCTAGCTCTCGCGCCTTTTGCCGAGAAATAATTAAAATCGGTTAACTGAAACGTTAAATTTAAAAGAGCTAATTAGAAAAGATTGGCGATATAGGGGTGTCGGTAATGCGGCGAGAAGCGGGTATTAAATATTGGAATAATACGGAGATTCTCGCTATTCGCCGAGCAGCTCTGGTAGTAGCTGATATTCATCAAGCATTGCGAGAAGCAATTCGCCCCGGTATTACAACTGGGGAACTAGACGATATTGCGCGGGAAGTTTTAGCAGCGCACGGAGCTAAATCCAATTTTTATGGATACTACGGCTATCCGCGCCAGACCTGCATATCTATAAACGATACGGTAGTACACGGAATTCCGGGGGAGGAAGTGCTCCAGCCGGGTGACTTAGTTTCTTTAGATTGTGGAGCTGTATTATCAGGCTGGCATGGAGATGCTTGCTTTACTACGGTACTTCCCGGCGGCGATCCGGCGGTGCGGCAGGTGCGCTCGCAGCTTTCTGCTGTTACGGAAGAAGCTCTCTGGTACGGTATAGCCGCTATGGCGCAGGAAAAATATGTGGGTGATATCGGCCGAGCTATAGATGACTATGTGATGGATATTCCTCCTGCGGAACGCCCCGATATAGTGGAAAATTTTACTGGGCATGGCATCGGCACAGCTATGCATATGGAGCCTACTGTGCTTAATTACCGTACTCGTGGCCGGGGCGCTCGTTTACGCCCAGGTATGGTGCTTTGCATTGAACCAATTTTCACCGCAGGAAAGCAAGCTAATTATACGCTGAGCGATGAATGGACAGTAAAGACGCAAGATGGTTCAGATGCTTGCCACTGGGAGCATGAGGTCGCTTTACATGAGGGTGGAATCTGGGTGCTTTCTGCTCCAGATGGTGGAGCGGCAGAGCTAGCTCGGTTTGGAATCACTCCGGTTCCGCTTTAATTTCGAGGAGATCAGCACTTCTATATTTTCTATATTTCGCGAAGCACAGGTATTTCGCGATGTACGAACTTTTCGTGGCAGTTTTGTCGGTTTACTTTCCTTTATTTTTATCTTGGGCTTTAGTCCTAAATGAGTATTTACTCGTGGGGTAATTCATTAGGCTAGAAGCTCTAAATTAAAGACTTTTCCGCCCGTTATCAGAGTTTTTATTATGCTGATAGGGATAGAAGAACTTTACTTACAATAAGGTAGGCAAGAAAGTACTATGAGAACCTCATCCAAAAAAGCCGGAGCTGTAGCAGCAGTCGCAGCGCTCACTATTACCGCTCCCGTAGCTATGGCAGATTCGGAAGTTCCCGTTGTAACCAATGAAAATGAAGGAAATGCTCAGCAGACCGTTGATCCGGCAGCGGAATCAAAGCAAGAGCTAGAAGCTGCTAAGCAAGACGCCGCTCGGGCGCAATCCGATTTTGATGCAAAGAAGCAGGAAGAAGCAGAGGCCGCCAAAGCAGCTAAACAGCTGCAAGATGATGCGGCTGCGGCGCAAGATAAGGCTAAGAAAAGCGAATCTGCTGCTGTAACTGCTTTGACGCAGGCGCAGGCAGATAGTAAGCAGAAAGCCACGGCAGCTGCGCAGAAAGAAGCAGCTACTCGCAGTGCTTTAGAAAGCGCACAGAAAGCTAAAGAGGCAGCTAGTGAGCAAGTAGATAAGGCGAGCCAAGCCAAGGAAACGGCAGCAAATGAGTTAGCTGCTAATCCAGCTGTAGATGAGGGGAAAATTACCCAGGCCAAAGAAGAAGTAGCTAAAGCAGAGCAGGCGAAAGCTGATGCAGAAGCTACTCAGAAGCAGGCGGCAGATAAACTAACGCAGCTGCAGAAGGATGCAGCTGCGCAGGCAGAGGCGAGTAGCCAAGCCGATAAGGATCTGCAAGCTGCCAAGCAAACTCAGGATGCGGCAGATAAGGCTGTGCAAACTGCTCAGAAAAAGGTGGAAGATCTTACCGCGCAGGTAGCGCAGTTGGAAAGTAGCGCTGGAGCTGCATTACAGCAGGCACAAGCTGAACTGAGTGAAGCACAGAAGCAACTTGCCCAGGCACAAGAAGCTGAGAAGCAGGCGAAAGCAGACCTAGCTACTTTAAATGAGAAAGCTAGCGCGGCAAAGGCAGATTTAGAGCAGGCTAAGCAGGCGGAAGCAGCGGCGCGCGCTCAACTTGCCGAGCTGCAAAAGCAGCAGGAAGAAGCGAAAGCTAAACTGGAAGCAGCTACCTCCAAGCGAGATGCTTTACAGGCTAGCTTAGCGGCGGCCCGGGCTAAAGATGCGGAAGCTAAGCAAAAGGCACAAAATGCGGGCACCACATTAGCGGCGGCGCAGGAAGCTAAGAACGCAGCAGATGCTGCCGTCGCTGCGGCGGAGCAGCGCGTAGCGGCGGCGAAAGCGGCTGTGGATAACGATACCAGCAAGGCAGATGCCCAAAAACAGTGGGATCGCGGAGCTGCGGGCTTTTACGAGGCAATGGGCTCCCAAGAGGCCCTGGAAGTATTAACCAAACCGCAGGGAGTCCACGCTGAGTATAATCCACAAATTTTTGGGAATGATGACGCGCGTACTTTGGAGAATATGAAGTTCTCTCTCGAACAAATAGCGGAAATAAATGCTAAGCGGCAAAGGGATGGCGGTATTGATGGCCGCAAGCTTTCCTTGCTGCAAATTGATGACTATTCCATGGCTATAGCACAAGCAAATGCCAATTACTCTTCGAAGCGTGGTGGGCACTCGCGAGTTTATAGAGATCACTATGAGAATCTGTTTAGCGCTGCATCTAGTAGTCCTTCTTACAAGCCGACTTCGAAAGACGCTTTAAAAGGTTGGTGGGATGAAGAAAAAGTATTATTTGATAAGTTGCGCGCCCAAGGAGCAACTAGCCGGAAGCAGATGGACGACATAATTAAGAATGATCCGAATTTGGCAGGGAGAGCAGCCGTAGGGCACTATACCAATCTGGTGGATGATCTGATGTGGGGAGATTCCCGCATGTCAGGGCCATATGTAGAAGATAGTAAGGTTATTGGATACGCAGCTCGTTCAGCCGAAACATACAAGGATCCTCGGATTAAATCTCAATTTGTACATTCGATGGTGCTGAGCTCTAATGTGAAGGGTAAAAGTTTCTCAGTTGAAGAATACACTGCCCGCTTCATGGCATATTACAATGATTTGCTGGCGAAGAAGTCGGGCGGAGATCCGCAAGTGCAGCAGGAATATGAGGCGGCACTAAAGGCTTTAGAAACAGCTAAGACGGAGCAAAGTACGGCGGCGGCCACCTTGGCGGCCCGGCAGAGTGAAAAGAATGCGGCAGATGCTGCCGCAGCTACAGCTGCGCAAACTCTGCAAAAGAATGAAGAAGATTTGCGAGTAGCGGAAGCTGCTATTGCCACTGCCCGGGAGGCACAGACGCAGGCGGAAGCTGCCGTCCAGGCGCAGCAGCCGGTAGTTGCTGCGGCCAGTCAGGCGGTTACGGATAAACAAACCGCAAAGAATGATGCTGATTCTGCTGCCGCTGCAGCACAAGAATTGGTGAATAAAGCAGCAGCAGCTGTGCAGAGCAAGCAGGCTTTGGTAGATGAAAAAACCAAGGTGATAGAGAACATTGAAGGCGGCACTGCATTGCGGGACGCCAAGGCAAATTTGGAGACTGCGAAAGCAGATTTAGCGCAGGCGCAGGCTAAACAGCAGGACGCAATCGCTAAAGTAGAAGATGCCAAGGCGAAGGCGCAGAAAGCCACTGCCGCTAAGGAACAGGCAGCTGCGGCAGTTCAAACGGCGCAAACGGATGTAAATACTGCACAAGCTGCGGTAGAGCAGGCGGCCAGTCGGTTGCAAGCGGCCCAAGCCCAGTTGACGCCTTTGCAAGAAGCTCAGGCTAAGCACGAAAAGGCCTTGGCAGCTGTAACAAGCGCAGATGAAGCCCTACAAAAGGCCCAAGCTCAGTTGCAGGCAGCAAAAGATGATATTTCGAAGCAAGAAGCGGCAGTTGCTAGTGCACAGCAGGAAGCTCAGGCGGCGAATGCGCGCGCGGAGTACTTGGCAGCGGTAGATTCTGCGGCAGCTTTACAAAACGGGATGCCAACCGATAATGCGCACTTAAATGCCTACGATTTACCGGCGAAGTTCAATATTGTGCGTAGCGCACAAGAAGCGGCTGCTAAGGCCGCAGAAGCTGCTCAGAAAGCACAAGAAAAACTGCAGGTAAAGCAGGAAGAAGTAGCTACTGCGCAGAAACTCTTGCATCAGGCGCAAACGGCACTGCAAGCAGCGCAGCAACATTATAATGAGTTACATCCGGTAAATATCACGCTTTCTGCCACCCAGATACAGCAGGGAAGTACGATGCTGTTTACTGTCGGCGGGTTCGATGCCGGTGAACAGGTAGATTTCCATGTGCGTTCTGAGGTTGTCTATGCTGGGCGGGTTGTAGCCGGTGCGGACGGCATGGCGCGTATTGCTTGGAAGGTTCCAGCCAATTTTGCGCTCGGAAAGCATACGGTAACTGCAACTGGAAAAGAAACTGGCCGGGCCATTAGTAAAGAATTTACCGTGATTGCTGCTGCAGCTAATGCTTCTGTGGCGGTAGCGCCGGTGAATTCCGCTGATCCGGCAGCGACTAAGCCACTTGCTCAAACTGGTTTCCTTGGATCAGAGTTAGCTGGTGCGGCACTGATTGCGCTAGCTGGTGGAGCAATGCTGGCAAGGCGCGGCAAGCATCATGCGTAAGTAAATAGCTTAGCGGAAACTAGTGAACTGCTAGCTGCGGGGTCAGGTAAAGCCAGAAGTAATTGAGGCGGCGTCTGGCCCCGCAACTTTTTATTAAGGTGGATTCGGCTATTTGGCGTGATGAGATACACCTCTTTTCGCCTTTATTTTCCAGCATTTTTTCGGCTAGACTGGAGCATTGGCGCATCTGTATTTAGGCAGTTGTGCATGAGCGGTAGCATTAGCTGCAGTTCAGAGAAAAAGATAGGAAGTAAGCGGGAAATATGGCGAAAAAAGAAGGCGTCATCGAAGTAGAAGGCACAGTGCTGGAAGCACTGCCGAATGCGATGTTTCAGGTGGAGTTGGAGAACGGGCACGTGGTGCTCGCCCACATCTCCGGTAAGATGCGTCAGCACTACATCAAGATCCTTCCGGAAGATCGAGTGGTAGTAGAACTTACTCCTTACGATCTTAATCGTGGCCGCATTGTTTACCGATATAAGTAAATAGGCGGATTCTCGCAGAGTAAGATCCGTTGCCGGTCTTATCTGCAAAAGGAACGGCAGCAAAGGAAAGACACATATGAAGGTCAAACCAAGCGTGAAACGGATTTGTGATAGTTGCAAGATCGTGCGCCGCAAGGGCACGGTGATGGTAATTTGCACCAATCCGCGGCATAAGCAGCGTCAGGGATAACTGGCGTTTCGCTTAGAAAAAGCAGTAAGAAGCATTGCCGGCGAAATGCAACCCTTAGTCCGAAGGCTAGGGCTCGTGGTGAAAAACGAGATGGCAGTGCTACACACCTTCGGGATAGAAAATAGGAGCCACATAATATGGCACGTTTAGCAGGCGTTGATTTACCTCGTGAAAAGCGAGTGGAGATTGCGCTCACTTATATTTACGGCATTGGGCGTCCCAGTTCTTTGAAAGCTCTGGCCGCTACAGGGGTGAATCCAGATACCCGCGTAAAGGATCTCACTGAAGAAGAGCTCGTAAAGCTCAAAGAATTTATCGATGAGAATTTCCAAGTAGAAGGCGATTTGCGCCGCGAAGTGCAGGCAAATATTCGCCGGAAGGTAGAAATCGGTTGTTACCAGGGCCTGCGGCATCGTCGGGGTCTTCCCGTACATGGGCAGCGTACAAAGACGAACGCGCGTACCCGCAAGGGGCCAAAGCGTACGGTTGCTGGTAAGAAGAAGGCTTAAGAGGAAATCCGGTATTCGGAAAATAGTTTCAGGAGATTATGTAAATGCCACCCAAGACTCAGACGCGCAAGCCGCGTCGCAATGTGCGCAAAAATATTACTATTGGTCAGGCTCATATTAAGTCGACCTTCAACAATACGATTGTGTCTATAACCGATCCGAACGGAGAAGTAATCGCTTCTTGCTCTGCCGGCATGGTGGGCTTTAAGGGTTCGCGTAAATCTACTCCGTATGCTGCGCAGCTAGCCGCAGAAAATGCAGCTCGCCGGGCTATGGATCAGGGAGTTAAGAAAGTAGATGTATTCGTAAAAGGCCCCGGTTCTGGCCGGGAAACCGCGATTCGTTCTTTGACTGCTTCCGGCTTAGAAGTGACTTCGATATCTGATGTCACTCCGCAAGCTCATAATGGATGCCGTCCTCCCAAGCGCCGTCGCGTTTGATATCCGGGGCTTTTTGCCCCTCCTCGGGCTTATTGCCCATCCAACTGTTAGGCAGATGGAACACTGAGAGGCGTCATATAGCGGGCGCCTGTGAAAGGAAAAAATAGTGATTATTGAACAGCGGCCTACGCTGACCGAAGATAAAACTTCCGAGATTCGTTCTCGTTTTACTCTGGAACCGCTAGAGCCTGGTTTCGGATATACGCTGGGTAACTCCCTGCGGCGGACTCTACTGAGCTCCATACCGGGAGCGGCAGTCACCTCGATTAATATCGACGGCGTATTGCACGAATTTTCCACTATTGAAGGCTGTAAAGAAGATGTAGCGGAAATTATCCTTAATATAAAAGAATTAGTGGTCACTTCCGAGCACGATGAGCCGGTTTCGATGTACTTGCGTAAGCAAGGGCCGGGGCAGGTGCTAGCTTCGGATATTACTCCGCCCGCGGGCGTAGAAATTCACAATCCAGATTTAGTGATTGCTACTCTGAATGAAAAAGGGAAACTGGAAATAGATCTCACTGTGGAGCGCGGGCGTGGATACGTATCGGCTGCTCAGAACAATTCTCCTGACTATGAAATCGGGCGAATTCCGGTAGATTCTATTTACTCTCCGGTAGTGCGTGTTTCTTATAAAGTAGAGGCTACTCGAGTAGGGCAGCGCACTGATTTCGACCGGTTAATCGTAGATGTAGAAACCAAGCCTTCTATGGCGCCGCGGGATGCTTTTGCTTCTGCCGGCAAGACTTTGGTAGAGCTCTTTGGTCTGTGTACCGAGCTCAACGAAGAAGTAGAAGGTCTAGAGCTGAAAGAACCGCCGGTACCGGAGCAGCAGTCTTCGGATTTACAGCGGCCGATTACGATTCTGAATCTGCCAGCTCGTTCGCAGAACTGCTTACAGCGCGAAGGAATTCACACCATCGGTGAGCTAGTGATGCGTTCGGAGGCGGATCTGCTAGATATCCGTAATTTTGGTGCTAAATCTATCGAAGATGTGAAAGCGGAACTGGAGAAGATGGATTTACATCTGCGGGATACTCCCGGACCTTTCGTTTCCAATTTTGCTGATGACAGCTATTCCATGACTTTTAGTGACGACGTGCAGTAAAACGCACTTAAAATTTGTAGGAGATATAAATGCCTAAGCCCACCAAGGGACCGCGTCTGGGAGGATCGCCAGCGCATGAGCGCCTCATCATTGCCAATCTGTGCAAGGAGCTCATTTACAACGGATCTATTAAAACCACAGAAGCGAAAGCAAAGCGGGTGCGCCCTCATATTGAAAAGCTGATTACTAAGGCGAAGAAAGGGGATACCCACAATCGTCGTTTAGCTTTGAAAGTGCTGCGCGACCGGGAAGCTGCTTATATTCTTTTTGAAGAGTTAGCTCCGAAGTTTGCCAATCGCGACGGTGGCTACACCCGCACTATTAAATTGCCGAATCGGAAAGGCGATAATGCTCCTTTAGCCGAAATCTCTTTGGTACTAGATGAGATTGCGGATAAGAAAGAAGCAAAGAAAGCGGCGCCGGCTGATCCGGAGGCCGTGGAAGCACCGGAAGCTGTAGAAGCTACTGGAGAAGCGGCGGAAGTCGTAGAAGAAGTAGAAGCAGCAGCGGAAGAAGTGGAAGCCGAAAAAGCTGAAGCCGAAGACGCCGATGCGGAAAAATAATTAAACTCTAAAATTTTAGGCGGGGAATCCTCAGTGTTTCCCCGCCTTTAATTTACCTATTTTGACCGAGTTCTGAGAGTGTGGAAAGCTAAATCTATGGGAGAAGAGAGCAGCGAGAAAATGCGGATTCGCTTGCAGATTAGCTATCAGGGGCGGCAATTTCACGGTTGGGCCTGCCAGCCCGGGCTTCGTACTGTGCAAGGGGAAATTGAAAAAGTCTTGAGTACAATACTGCGAATTCCTATTTCGCTTACAGTAGCTGGGCGCACCGATGCGGGAGTGCATGCGGCTGGGCAAGTAGCACATTTCGATCTCCCAGCTACACTCTGGGAGCAGCTACCTGGGAGAGCTAATTACTTGCCTGCAGATGTGCTGCGCCGGCGAGCTAATTCCCTGCTGGCGCGGGCATATTGGGAATATTGCCGAGGCGAGGAAAATACGGAACCGGTGGCTGCGGGGGCAGTGGCGGCAAATTTACCTATTCGGGGCTACAGTGATGTGGTGATTACACGGGTAGAAAAAGTGCCGGCTGATTTCGATGCGCGGTTTTCGGCGCTGTGGCGTAAATACGTGTATTTACTGGCTGACGGAGTAGAGCATTGGAATCCGGCGCGGCTAGATGTGCTCTGGATACCAGAAGAACTCGATATAGAGCGGATGAATCGGGCAGCGCTTCCCTTGCTCGGAGAGCATGATTTTACTTCTTTTTGCCGGCCCCGCCCGGGAGCTTCCAGCGTGCGCACTTTACTAAAATTGCAGTTTTCTCGGCAAGAAAGTGGAATTTTAGCTGCACAGGTGCAGGCTGATGCTTTTTGCCACTCGCAGGTGCGGATGCTGGTAGGAGCATTAATAGAAGTAGGTAGAGGCCGGCGGGCGGAAGATTGGCCAGCGGAATCTTTGCGCGCTCAGAAGCGTACCGGCGAAACGGTATGTGCGCCGGCACATGGATTGACTTTAGCGGAAGTGGGCTATCCGCCGCCTTCTGAGTATGCGGCGCAGGCACAGCGCGCGCGGCGCTATCGGGGAGATTAGTATGCGTGGAGAGGTGTAGCTGTTTTAGCATGAAACCTCTCACAGCCTTCTTAGTTTCTTTGACGGGTGGAAGCGGAAAAGATAGAGTTATATATCGTTGTGTATGTTTGTGGATAATTTCCCACTCGTCCCAAATTAAGCGCAGCAGTTAATCTTGACCATCGGGCAGATATTACTCTTACAGACTCTGCCCACAGACTTAAGAAACGAAGGCTACGATAGTGCGTACGTATACACCGAAGCCCGGCGATATTGAACACAAGTGGTACATTGTTGATGCTACTGACGTCGTCCTGGGCCGTTTGGCAGCTCAAGTTGCCCCTCTGCTCCGTGGGAAGCATAAGCCGACATTTGCTCCCCATGCGGATCTTGGCGATTTCGTCATCATTATTAACGCAGATAAGGTGGCTCTGACTGGTTCTAAGCGCGAGCAGAAAAAGGCTTATCATCACTCGGGGTACCCGGGTGGGTTAAAGGCTACTTCATACGCGGAATTATTGGCAGAGAATCCGGAGAAAGCAGTAATAAAAGCAATCGCCGGTATGCTGCCGAAGAATAGATTAGGGCGCAGCCAGATTTCTCGGCTTAAGGTATATCGAGGAGCTGAGCATCCGCATCAAGCTCAGCAGCCGGTTCCTTTCGAACTGACCAAGATTGCCCAGTAATTATTTTGGAGTCCTCAACGGCTTCGAAAACAACCGTTTAGATTTTAAGGAGTACCGTGGCTGACACCACCGTAGAAACTGAAGAGCTGGAAGAGAATCTCAGCTCATATACCAGCGAGAGCGAAGCTCCGCAGACTGGTCAGGGGGTTTCTCTGACTGCTCCCGGGCAAGGATTAGGGCGGCGTAAGAGCGCAGTAGCCCGCGTCCGTTTAGTTCCGGGCACGGGAAATTGGACCATTAATGGTCGCACCCTAGAAGATTATTTCCCCAATAAGCTGCATCAGCAGCTCATTAATTCTCCTTTCGTACTGCTCGATTTAGTCGGTCGCTTCGACGTAATCGCGCGTATCAATGGAGGAGGCCCTTCCGGGCAAGCCGGCGCGGTGCGTCTGGGAATTGCTCGGGCCCTGAACGAAATTGATCGGGAAGCGAATCGTCCGGCACTGAAGAAAGCCGGATTCCTTACTCGCGATTCTCGCGCTGTAGAGCGCAAGAAGGCTGGTCTAAAGAAAGCCCGCAAGGCTTCCCAGTTCTCCAAGCGTTAAACAACACTTTTTATTGGGGAGGAGCTGCTGCTCCTCCCCAATTTTTTTATTCGGGGCGGAGAATTTTTTAAAGAGGGCAGCGGCATGAGAAATTTGCCCGCACTTCTGGTGCCACCCGAATTTTCTAAATAGTTAGCCTGCGAAAATATCTGCATAGTATGCAAATGTTTCTTATTGGGCTGTGTCGCGCCCAGAAAAAGCTCAGAAGTGGAATAATAGTGACGTTGAGTGCGCAAGTGGGCTTATAGAGATTACGCCTAGAACTACCTGCTTATAAAGGAGAAATAATGGCACGTTTATTTGGAACTGACGGAGTACGGGGATTAGCTAATAAGGATTTAACTGCAGAATTTGCTCTACAGTTAGGTGCAGCTGCTGCCCGGGTCTTGGCGGGGCACAGTTCTGGCGGCCGCCGCCGCGCAGTTATCGGGCGCGATACCCGGCAGTCTTCGGCAATGCTTTCTCACGCTATGGCGGCTGGATTGGCGAGTGCGGGAATAGATGTGGAGCACGTCAATGAGATTCCCACTCCCGGCGTCGCCTATCTTACTTGCGAACAAGATTACGATTTGGGAGTAGTAATTTCTGCTTCGCACAATCCAATGCAAGATAACGGCATTAAGTTCATTAATGGCGATGGCTTCAAACTTGACGATGCGATTGAAGACGAAATTGAAAAAGCGCTTTCCACAGAATGGGAGCATCCGATTGGGGAGGCCGTAGGGCGCGTAGCTGAAAATGTATTAGTGTCGGATCGTTACTATATGGATCACCTGATTCGTTGTGGTACGCCGCTACACGGGCTACGGATTGCTTTGGATTGTGCTAACGGGGCTGCTTCTGATGTAGCTCCGCGCGTATTCCAAAAGTTGGGAGCAGATGTAGTGGTCATCAATGCGGCTCCCGATGGGAAAAATATTAACGATAACTGCGGCTCTACTCATCCGGAGCAGTTGCAGGCGTTGACTGTAGCTACGCATGCTGATTTTGGTTTCGCTTTTGACGGGGATGCCGATCGCTGTCTAGCTGTGGATAAGAACGGCGTATTAGTCGATGGCGACCAAATTATGGGTATGCTGGCAGTTACGATGAAAGAAGAGGGTCGATTAAAGCGCAATACCCTGGTATTGACGGTGATGTCGAATCTCGGGCTGCATCTGGCGATGAAAGATAAAGGAATTAAGACGGTATCCACTAAGGTAGGAGATCGCTACGTGCTAGAAGAGATGCTGGCAAAAGGCTACAACCTCGGTGGTGAGCAGTCCGGGCATATTATTAATCTCGATCATGCCACCACAGGTGACGGCACCCTTACTGCTGTACTAGTAGCTTCGCAAATTGCTCGGCATGGCCAGTCTTTGCATGAGATGGTGGAGTTTGTGAAGAAATTGCCGCAGAGCTTGGTGAATGTACCTAATGTAGATAAGACGCGGGTATCAGAGTTGGCAAAAGAAGTGGCAGAGGTGGAAAGTGATCTTGGGCAGACCGGGCGAGTACTCTTGCGCGCTTCCGGCACCGAACCCTTGGTGCGGGTAATGGTGGAAGCGGAGACGCAGGAGAAATCTGATGCCGCTGCCGCCTACTTGGCCGGGGTCGTAAAAGAAAAAATTTCTCTCTAAGGTTTGCATATAGCTAGGTTCTGCCCAGTATTTATATTGGGCAGAACCTAAAGTTTGCGCAGCAATACTTCTTCTACGGAATGATTTGCCCCTTTGCGCAGAATAACCGTAGCTCGGGAACGGGTGGGGGCTATATTTTCGCGCAGGTTTGGCAGATTTATAGTGCGCCACACGTCCCGCGCCATCTGAGAGGCCTCTTGCGGGGTGAGATGCGTGAAATTGGTGAAGAAAGATTCGTCATTGTGAAGTGCATCTTCCCAAAGCTGGTGAAAACGGCTCATATACCAATCTTCTAGAGCGGTTTCAGTGGCATCTATATAGATAGAGAAATCGAAATAATCAGAAACAGCTCGAAAATCAGCTGAATCTGCTTTATATTTGGGAGGTTGTAATACGTTCAGTCCTTCGATAATGAGAATATCTGGCCTATTTATTTTCAGAGTTTTCCCGGGCAGAATATCGTAAGTGACGTGGTCGTAGATAGGTACTTCCAGATTTTCTTTTCCGGCTTTTACATCTGCTAAAAAGTTCAGCAGGGCGGGGAAATCATAGGATTCAGGAAATCCTTTTCGGTTGAGCAGGCCGCGCTCTTCTAAATAACTATTTGGATAGATAAATCCATCGGTAGGCACTAGATCTACGTTCGGTGTATCTGGCCAGCGGCTCATTAAGGCCTGGAGTAGGCGCGCCGTAGTAGATTTTCCTACTGCTACTGAGCCAGCTATCCCGATTATCCAGGGAGTATGAGGAGAATGTACATTTAGGAAATCGTCAGTTTCCGCGAGCAGAGAGCGATTATTGCGGGCGTAGCGCTGCATAAGTGCCGAAAGCGGGCGATAGATAGCATCTGCTTCTGCAATTGTGATGGGGTCTCCGATAGAAGCGAGTTTTTTTACTTCTGCTGCAGTGATAGGCATTTCCGTAGAAGTAGCTAAAGAGCGCCAATGTTGGCTAGAAATACGCATAAATGGAGCGAATTCTTGTGAAAGATTAGGCATAATTTCCTCAATTTTAGGCGTGGCTCGGGGTTATCCCGCTACTTTTTATCTCTACCTCGTAGTTTAACTTGCTAGAAAAAAAGGAGCGAACTGGGAGGAGAAGCGGGAGGAGGGGAAAGCAAAAAGTAATGAAGTGAGAACGGGTGGAGGATACGCAGTAGGGTATTCTATAAAGGAAGAAAATAAAAAAGAAAGTCATAGAATGCAGTGCAGTTACTCCACTTCGCAGGTGCGGGCCGCTGAAGCTCCGCTTTTAGCTCAGGGGCGCCCGCTTATGCAGGAAGCTGCTTATATTGCTGCCCAGCACGTCATTCGGCACTGTAAAAAAACTAATCTCACTCTCGCGCAGCAATCTGTACTAATTCTGGCGGGGAAAGGAAATAACGGGGGCGATGCTCTCTATGCCGGTGCTTATTTAGCGCGGCGTGGAATGCCGGTAGCGGCCGCAGTAGTAGCACCTGGCCATCAGGAGGCAATCGTGGCGGCGCGGCGTGCCGGAGTGCAAATACTGGAAAATCCCCCTGCGGTGCAGCTGAAAAAAATGGCACAGCGAGCTGCAATTTGGCTAGATGGTTTGCTGGGGATTGGAGCAAAAGGATCCCCTCGTCCTCCTATTGCCGATTGGTTAGAAATTCTAAATTCGGAGAGAAGAGATTTAGTTTCTAAGACGCCCCCGTATATTGTGGCAATAGATATCCCCTCTGGAATTGACGCCGATACGGGGGAGATACCTGGTCAATATTTACCAGCTGCCGCTACTATCGCTATGGGATGCCTGAAGCCAGGGTTATTACTGCCGCCGGCTGCATATTATGCAGGCGAAATAGAAATTGCTGATTTGGGTTTCGCCCCCTATTTAACTGGTGCACCGGCAGTAATACAGTTTGAAAAAACAGATATGAAGCGATTCTTTTCTGTGCCGAGTATTGCCGATAATAAATATACGCGCGGAGTGGTGGGTATTTACGCGGGGTCTCGGCAATATCCGGGGGCAGGAGTGCTTTGCACCCAAGGCGCACAAGCAGTGGGTGCCGGTATGGTGCGTTACTTAGGGGAGAGCCCTTTGGTGGCGAGTGCTTGCCCAGAAGTAGTGCCGGTGGCCGGAAAAATAGATGCCGCAGTGATCGGCAGTGGAATAGTGGAAATTGCTCCGCTGCAAGAAGTCTTTTCCGAGCTACGCACCCGCGGGATACCAACAGTTTTAGATGCGGGTGGCTTGCAATTATTGACAGAGAGAGCCGGTCTACCGGATGCGGTGGTGACCCCAACTATTTTGACTCCGCACACCGGCGAACTATGCCGGCTGCTGCGTGCCTATGGGGAAAACCTAAGTGTGGAGGATATTCTGGCGCAGCCTCGGAAGTGGGCGCAGCAAGCAGCGCTGTATACGCAGGCAATAGTGGTATTAAAAGGAGCAGTAACCTTAATAGCGAGCCCGAGCGGATACTTAGCCGCGCAAGGAGATTCCTCCGGCTGGTTGGCGACTGCTGGCTCTGGCGATGTGCTAGCGGGAATATTAGGGGGAATACTCGGGCAGTTGGCGGCTCGGCAGCGCGTGGCAGGACAGCACCGAATGGCGGAGGCGCGCGCGCAAGAAAGCGCGGTAAATTCTTCTGAGCAACTCTTGGTAGAAGCAGCTGCGGCGGCGGTGTATCTGCACTCTACCGCGGGAAAAATAGCCGCCGGGCAGTTGGAGCTAGATAAAGAAGTAAAATTGATAGGGCGATATCAGCCACACCACTTAGCTAAATCAGGCAAACCTATAAAAGCCAGCGATATTATCGGTGCTGTGCCTTTTGCACTAGCAGATTCGCCGAAAGGAAGGATTTATTAATGCCAGATTCAAGCATTCAAGACGGTTATTATCCTTCGCGCGCGCTCATCTCTCGCTCAGCGTTTTTACATAATTTGCAGCGAGCTCGGGATTTAGCAGGGGATACCGAGATTCTTGCGATTGTGAAAGCAGATGCCTATGGGCACGGGAAAGAACAAATCAGCCGGTGGGCCTTAGATGCGGGAATTAATTGGCTAGGTGTGGCTCAGCTAGGTGAAGCTATCCAATTGCGCAAGACCTTGCAACAGCGTGGGCGAATGTTGGCTTTAATCGCAGAACCAGGTTCACCTTTTGCCGAAGCGCTTACGCTCGGTATTGATCTTTCGGTCGGTGCGAAGTGGACCTTGGATGAAATAATAGCGGCGGCGGAGAAGCTCAATGTAGCAGCGCGGGTGCATATAGAAGTAGATACCGGTATGGCGCGGAGTGGATTCTTGCTAGAGGAATTTCGGCAAATAGTGCCGAAATTAGTAGAGTACCGCCGGCGTGGTCTGCTGGAAATGGTGGGGCTGTGGTCGCATCTAGCTCGCGCAGATGAACTTTCTTCTCCTACTACTGACCAACAGGTAGCTATTTTTGAAGAAGCTCGCCAAGTTTTGGAAGCTGCCGGCCTCGAAGTGCAATTTTGTCACTTAGCTGCTTCAGCTGGGTTGCTTTGGCATCCGGAAACGCGATACTCGATGGTGCGGCTCGGGGCTATGCTCTACGGATTGAGTCCAAATCCGGAATTAGCTACCGCGGAAGAGTTAGATTTACATCCGGTAATGCAGCTAGAGGCGGATATTGTGTCTACGCGCGATGTACCAGCCGGCACCGGTATTAGCTACGGGCACACCGTCACTCTCGGGAAAGCGGCGCACCTAGGCACGGTGCCACTGGGATATGCAGACGGGGTACCGCGTCATGCCTCTAATAGTGCAAGTGTGGTGATTAATGGGCAAGATTGCCCGATTCTGGGGCGAATTTGTATGGATCAGTTCGTCGTAGATGCTCCCGGGGTGCAGCCTGGAGATATTGCAGTGCTTTTTGGTGATTCGGCAAAAGGATATGCGACTGCGGACGATTGGGCAGCCGATTCCGGCACTATTGGATATGAAATTATTTGCCGTTTAGGAGCCCGTATTCCTCGCCAGTATATGGAATGACGAGTACGGAGTAGATATTCCGCGTTTAAGTTGAATAATAGGCGGTTGGAAAAGGAGAAATAGAAATGCAGCTTGCTTTACACGTACCGCTTGCAGAAGATATACAGGCAGTTGGTGCCGTCCTGGGGAGTAATGCGCGGGGTGGAGATTTTATAATGCTAAATGGCCCTCTAGGGGCGGGAAAGACCACCCTGACCCAGGGGATTGCACGCGGTATGGGAGTGCGCACGAGCGTATCTTCTCCTACTTTCGTAATTGCCCAGATTTATCGCGGCAGTAATTTAGATTTAGTGCACGTAGACGCCTACCGGCTCACTTCCTTAGAAGAGCTCGACGCGTTGGATTTAGATACCACTTTCGATACCGCTTTGACGGTGGTGGAGTGGGGAAAGGGAAAGACGGAAGTACTTTCCACCGATCGCTTAGAGATTCAAATTTCCCGCCCGGAAGGCAGTGCTTTAGGGGCAGAGCCTGCTGATCTCTACGGAGATGCACCGCGGGAACTCTTACTTACTTCTTATGGCTCGCGTAGCACGGAATTAGTAGAGATTATTACGCAAGCTGCAGAATTGCAAAAATTACAGCTCCCTCCGGCTGCTACAGTAGAGTAAAGTACACGGAGAATAAAGCGGCGCTAGAAGCGGAGTAGAGAGATATGCGGGTGAAAAAAATAGGGAGTGTGCTGGGGATACTGTGCCTCAGTTTGCTCTCTGCCTGTGCTACCCCTTCAACTAGTTCATCGGTAGATGCGCAGGTAGCTGCTTCGTCGAGTAGTGCAGCAGCATCTGATCTGCGCCAGGCTGTGCCGCGTACTAGTAATGGATCTGAGCCGATTTCTGAATTTGATCAGTGGTTAGCGCAGCGCGGGTCGGCAATACTACAATCTTTTGCGCCGGAAGTTTTTCCTGACTTTACAGCTGCACAAGTGCGAAATTTTCAGATTGGTAATTCGGTGCCGGTAGCTACGGTGCCGCAGCTGAAAGATGATAAACCGACCGCTAAAATTTTGCCCGGAAGGATAGCGCCGCTATTTTGGGAAGGCAAAGCTGTCGGTGCTTTATATGTGGAATTGGACGGGAAAGAAGCCGTCGATAAAAAAGTATTTAGTGATGAAAAATTAGGAAAGATTGTGGCGGAGTATCAGCCTGCCCAAATAATCTTTTTTGATTCTCGCCTTGATTCTTGGTTCATAGCTGAAGATGGCACAGTGCGGGCAGCGTGCCGCACTGGAGAAAAAATTGTCTTGGGGAAGATTCCCCTCCCAGATTTTTTGCATCAGCGTTCTCAGCTTTTGGCAGAGAACCCGAAGATAAAAGAGATAACTGGAGAGAGTAGGCAGTTTTCGGCGGGGCGCCACGCACTCTGGCAGTTAATTTTAGTTGGGGCAGGAGCGCTTTCCCTAGTGGCAATTTCGCTGCTGTGGCTGCGTTGGGAAGTTTCTTATTTAGCTGATCGCCCCCAGGGAGAAGAGGCAGAGACGAGAAGAGAGAAAAAAGTAAAAGAAACTACTAAAAACCGTTTTCGCCGCGCTACTGCGCCGGTTTCTCTCTATCGGGCTGATTCTCTGCAGCGGAAAAAACCTCCGCCTCCGCCGCCGCATGCTGCCACCGCCGGCGATGCTAGTAGCGGGGAAAAGAGCGAGGGAAATAAGGGAAAGAATTTAGAATCTCAGCAGAAAGACGGCGAGAAAAATGACGAATTTTTTAACGATTGATACTTCTGCCCAAGTAATAGTGGGTATTTGCGCAGAGAGACTCGGAGAAGTTAGCGAATTAGCCGTGGCACGTTCGGCAGATACGCGCCACCATGTGGAGGTGCTGACTCCGTTAGTGAAAACAGTTTTAGAGCAGGCAGATATCGCAAAGCCAGACGCGATAATTGCCGGCACTGGCCCAGCGCCTTTTACCGGTTTACGCGCTGGCTTGGTAACGGCGCGGACGCTGGCTGCCGCTTGGGATGTGCCTATCTACGGTCTTTCTTCTGCGGAAGTGTTGGCGCTAGCGGGCGCTAAAGCGGGCGGCAATATTGTAGAGTCGATAATCGATGCCCGCCGGAAAGAAGTTTACGCTTTGCGCGCGCGGGCTTTAGGCGCGGACGATATTGAGGTGCTGCAGGAAGTGCGGGTGATTTCTCCGCAGTTATTGGCGGGCGAGTTGGAAAAAGATCCTGCTTTAGTGGTGTGTGCGGAAGCTGATCTCTATGCTGATGAACTTCCTGGAGAGCGCATCGTAGCTGCGTGCACTCCAGCGGTCATGGTGCGTTTGTTGCGTTCGCGGCAGGCGCGAAGTGAAGCGGGAGAAAATATTACTTTTTCGTTGCAGCCCCAGTATTTACGCCGCCCCGATGTGCAAGGTGGCAAAGCGCAGCCGCATTCTGCGGGCAACCCTTATGAGTTAAATAATTAATCTGCGTGCCGGGGTGCGTAATACTCGCTAGATTGGGCAGCAAATGCAGATAAAAAAAGTGGGGGCAGAATGGGCAGAAAGGTGTGCGCGTTTTGATGCGCAGAATTTTGCTGCCGCTGCTTGGCCACTTTCTATTTGGGAAGCAGAATTACGTGCCCCACAAAGGCGCTATTTGATGATTCTAGATCCTCCCGCTCCTCATCAGAGTGTTGGGCGCTTAATTGCCTTAGGAGGAATCACTCTCAGTCCAGATGCTGATTTGCTTACTTTGAGTGTGGCGGCAGATAAACGGCGGCAGGGCTTAGCTACCCAATTACTGCATGCCTTATTGGCGGAGGCTGGGGCAGCGGGTACTGAGCAAGTATTTCTCGAAGTGCGCAAAAAAGATACCGGCGCCCAGCGTCTTTATCAGTCTTTCGGCTTTGAGAAAATCCATATCCGGCCGCATTATTATCCCGATGATGACGCGCTAATAATGCGTTTGCTGCTTTCTGGAAAATACGCAACTAAACTCTCACAGAATTAAATGTGATATTGGCCGGGTGGGCTCACCTCTATGAATGCCAGAGTTCAGGCTGAAAAAAGTGCCTAAGCTCTCTCATTTCGGCTCTGTACACCGTTCTTTTCCTTGATTTAGGCGCTTTTACCTAGGTCAGAAGGCCAAAAATCTGATATTTTCAAGATGTGTCTAATTCATCTGTAACTAAACGTCGTGGCAAGCAAACCACAGTAGCACTTAAGGTGCTCATGGCTGCCACTGGTCTGATTTTTGTATTCTTTTTACTATTCCATATGTATGGCAACTTAAAGGTGTTGGCCGGAGCAGAAGTTTACAATCACTATGCGGAATGGCTACATCAAGATTTGCTTTACCCGATTTTGCCTCATAAAGGCTTCCTTTGGATTATGCGGGTCACTTTGCTGCTCTGCATAGTGCTGCATATGTACTCTGCTATTACCCTCTGGCTTCGCGCTTCGAAAGCGCGCGGTAGCGCCTATAAAGTGCGCAGCGGTAAGAAGGTACGGGCAGGTAAATCCTATACGGCAGTGGTAATGCGCTGGGGTGGAGTAATAATCGCATTGTTTATTATCTTCCACTTACTGCAGTTCACTACGCTTAATATCAGCGTGGGAGCAGAGAATTATGCGCTTATGACTCCTTATGAGCGGATGGTAGCGGCTTTCAATGTGCCGTGGCTCTACGCCTTCTATTTCATCGCTTTAGCAGCGGTAGGCCTACACATTCGTCATGGTGTGTGGTCGGCGCTGGCCACTCTTGGTCTTTCTTCCCGCACGAGAGAGCGTGCATTTAAGATAATTTCGGATATTGCTGCGCTCATGGTTTTCGTAGGCTTTATGGTGCCTCCGACGATGATCCTCACCGGGTTGATTTCTTAAGGACGGATTTACAAATGAATGAAAATTTAGTGCAGGGTTTATACCGCGAGGGTGAAGCCTTAAAAGATACGAAAGTACCGACGGGTCCCTTGGAGAAGCGCTGGCAGCAGCGGCAGTTTACGGCTAAGCTGGTGAATCCCGCTAACCGCCGGAAGCGTTCAATTATTATGGTTGGCACCGGCCTTGCTGGTGGTGCTGGAGCAGCTTCGCTCGGAGAAATGGGCTATCACGTAAAAGCCTTCTTCTACCAGGATTCGGCGCGCCGTGCCCACTCCATTGCGGCACAGGGCGGAATAAATGCTGCTAAGAACTATAAGAACGACAACGATTCCACTTATCGGCTTTTCTACGACACGATTAAAGGTGGCGATTTCCGGGCGCGGGAATCTAATGTATACCGCTTAGCGGAAGTTTCAGCCAATATTATTGATCAGTGCGTAGCACAGGGAGTACCTTTCGCTCGTGAATACGGCGGCTTATTAGATAACCGCTCTTTCGGTGGCGTGCAGGTATCTCGTACTTTCTATGCCCGTGGCCAGACCGGTCAGCAGCTGTTGATTGGCGCTTATCAGGCATTGATGCGCCAAGCACATGCTGGTACGGTAGAGCTCTTTAGCCGCCACGAAATGATTGATTTAGTGGTTATTGACGGCCGGGCGCGCGGTATCGTGGCGCGCGATATGGTCACTGGAGAAATTGAGACGCATATTGCTGATGCGGTAGTACTCGCTACCGGCGGATATGGCAATGTATTCTTCCTCTCCACCAACGCCATGGGCTGCAATGCGACTGCAATTTGGCGGGCACACCGGCGCGGCGCTTATTTCGCCAACCCGTGCTACACCCAGATTCACCCCACCTGTATTCCCCAGCACGGAGAATCGCAATCGAAGCTGACCTTGATGTCGGAGTCGCTGCGTAACGACGGGCGGATTTGGGTGCCGAAGAAGGCAGAAGATTGTAAGAAGGATCCGCGTGATATTCCGGAAGAAGATCGCGATTACTACTTGGAGCGCATCTATCCTTCGTTCGGAAATCTGGTACCCCGCGATATTGCTTCGCGGCAGGCAAAGAATATGTGCGACGAAGGTCGTGGTGTGGGTCCGGAGATCGGAGGAGTTTCCCGCGGCGTTTACTTAGATTTCGCAGAGCCAATTGCTCGGCTCGGCAAAGAGCAAGTATCGGCTAAGTACGGCAACCTCTTCGATATGTATGAGCGTATTACCGGCGAAGATCCTTATGAAGTACCGATGCGTATTTACCCGGCTGTTCACTACACGATGGGCGGCCTGTGGGTAGATTACGATCTGGAATCCACTATTCCGGGCTTGTACGTGGCGGGCGAAGCTAACTTCTCCGATCACGGAGCAAACCGGCTGGGAGCTTCGGCTCTTATGCAGGGGCTAGCGGATGGATACTTCGTACTTCCGAATACGATTAATGATTATCTGGCAAATAATAGCTTCCCCGAAGTAGCGCCGGATAATCCGGAGTTGCAAGAGATTCTGAAAGAAAATAAGGAACGTTTCGATCACCTCATTTCTAATGAGGGCAATCGTTCGGTGGATTCTTTCCACAAAGAACTCGGCCACATTATGTGGGAATACTGCGGTATGGAGCGTAATGAAGCTGGCTTGAAGAAAGCTATTGCCGAGATTCGGAAGTTGCGTGCAGAGTTCTGGAAGAATGTGCGCGTACCGGGCGGTAAATTTGAGCTCAACCAGTCTTTGGAGAAAGCCGGCCGCGTAGCTGATTTCTTCGAGCTGGGCGAGTTAATGTGTATCGATGCTCTCCATCGGAACGAATCGTGTGGCGGTCATTTCCGCTCCGAATCGCAGACGGAAGAGGGTGAAGCTCTGCGGCATGATGATGAATATGCATACGTAGCCGCGTGGGAGTGGGCGGGTGAAAATGAGGCACCTGTCTTACACAAGGAAGATCTCAACTACGAATTTGTCGAAATGAAGCAGCGGAGTTACAAGTGAAAATTAATCTCGAATACTGGCGGCAAAACGGACCTGCTGATAAGGGTCATTTTGAAACGCATACGATTGAAAACGTCGATGAGACAGCCTCTTTCCTCGAAATGCTCGATCAGCTGAACGAAGAGCTTTTCGCGGAAGGAAAAGAGCCGGTAGCTTTCGACTCTGACTGTCGTGAAGGCATTTGCGGGCAGTGTGGATTAGTAATAAACGGCGATCCGCATGGTCCAGAAGTGACTACTACTTGCCAGCTACATATGCGGCATTTCCAAGATGGCGACACCATTACTATTGAGCCGTGGCGTTCTACCGGTTTCCCGGTGCTGCGCGATTTGGTAGTAGACCGGACTGCTTTTGACCGCATCGTGCAGGCTGGTGGATATATTTCTGTAAATACGGGAGCTGCGCCGGATGCACACGCTACCCCGGTGGCGAAGCCTAAGGCAGATAAAGCTTTTGAAGTAGCTGCTTGTATTGGCTGTGGCGCGTGCGTGGCAGCTTGCCCGAATGGTTCGGCAATGCTTTTCACCTCGGCAAAGGTAGTGCATTTAGGTCTGCTTCCGCAGGGGCAACCCGAGCGGAAAGAGCGTGTAGTAAATATGCTCGCGCAGCATGATGCAGAAGGCTTTGGTGGTTGTACTAATGTGGGTGCTTGTGCAGAGGCTTGCCCCAAGCAGGTGCCACTAGAGTTTATCTCGATGTTGAATCGTGATTTGATTTGCGCCTCGGTATAGAGAAGCATTTCTGAGCAAACTGGTACTGCCATATAGGCGGTAAAAGATTGCTGATTCTTCTGGAGGGCGAGCGGTGTACCGCTCGCCCTCCAGCATTTACAGGCGGTAGTTTAGACCTGCAGCCGGCTACAGAGCAAAATATGCGGCTTTCCAGCTAGTGGAGTGGAGATTAAAGTGGCGCTCCCTGGGAGGGAAGAATCTAAATGTAGCTGCCGTCGATATTCTTCCGGCACGAGCGCAGTGCCACGCTTCTTTATTTCTACTCTTCCTATGCCGTGGGAGCGCAGTGCCGCTTGCACTATTTTAGGCCGCGGTTTGAGCACTTCTTGGATACGGAAACCACTTAAAAAAGGTGAAAAAATCGGATCTGCTCCAGTTAGATAAGCAATCTGGGCGGATACCGGCCGCAGCTGCTGCGCTTTTGCTAGAGAGGCAATCGCTCCGGCGCGAATAATAGCCGGATCTGGTTCGTAAATAAATTCTGCGAGGGGAGCTGGCTCTAGCATTTCTGCTGGTTGCTGTGGATTTTTTCCATCTGCCTGGTAGGAATATTCGCCATCAGGAGTAATTACGAGTGCGCTCCGCCCAGGTTCTATACCTGCTCCCATCCAAATCACAGCTTCTGCCAGTTCCCGCGTTTCACTAATCCACTGCACATGGGCAGACGCAGGTAGTAAGGCATAATCAATACCGGGAGCTACTTTTATTCCCGAAAGTGGATAGCGCTGTGCAAGCGCAATTGCGTGTTCTAAACTGGGTTGCCAGTGAGCTGGATTTTTTATACGCTTTCCAGCGGCTCGGCGAGCAGGGTCTATCCAAATCGTATCTGCTCCGAGAGCAGCTAAATCTAAATCATTGGCATCTGCTTCGATTACGCGAGCAGTGGGGAAAGCCGCTAAATTGTGCCGCGCTGCGGCCGCTGCTTCGCCGTCTTTTTCAATTGCCGTTACAGCAATTCCAGCGGCAGCAAAGCTCCGTGCGTCGGCGCCAATTCCACAGCCAAAATCGAGCAGTTTCTGGGCGCCGTGCTTCCGCAAAAAATCTGCATGTGCAGTTGCTATGCTGGCGCGAGTCGCCTGTTCTAATCCGGCTGCGGTAAAGAGCATCTGCGCTGCCGAATCTCCAAATTTCTCGGTGGCACGGGCGCGGAGCCGAGATTGTGTGAGCGCAGCAGAAATTAAATCGCTATCGAAGCCGCGCTTTCGTAATTGATTGTGGAGCGAAAATACTTGCGCCGCATCGTATACCGGTAACTCGGCGAGAAGTTGCTGCCCTGGTGCGCTAGCTAAATCCTGAATATGCACAATTCTATTTTCGCATATACGAGAAGAATTTTTATTTAGTGCTGTTTAGGGTACGGGGTGTATTGGGGCAGGGAGGTGTTATTGAGGTGGGGAGGTGTTATTGAGGTGGGGGGATGTTGTTGAAGATAGGAAGGCGTTCGCAGATAGCGAGTTTTTCCGCATTTTCTGGCACTCAAATTGACCGAGTGCCAATTTCCGCTTAGAGTAAGTTATGTAGCAAGTGCTACGCCCTGGATTGGGCTCGGCCCCCGCGACGGCGGGTCCACTAGGTTCGTTAAAAAGATACGAGTTTAGAAAAGGGGGACCGCATGTCGGTATCCATTAAGCCCCTCGAGGATCGGATTGTTATCCAACAAGTCGAGGCTGAAGAAAAGACTGCTTCGGGAATTGTGCTTCCGGGTAGCGCGCAGGAAAAGCCACAGGAAGGTGTAGTCATTGCTGTAGGCCCCGGCCGCATCGATGACAATGGCAACCGCGTACCGTTAGATATCGCAGCTGGCGATACGGTGATTTATTCCCGTTACGGCGGTACGGAAATCAAGTACGGAGAAGACGAATACATTATTCTTTCCGCACGCGATATCCTCGCTAAGGTAGAGCACTAAAAATTTTTTATGGGGGCAGAGCTTCTCGCTCTGCCCCCATTTTTTATGCCCAAAATTGCGCTATTCGCAGTTTATTAGCGATGGGTACGTAGGTATTCGCTCAGCACCGCTGCTTCTGCATCCCAGCCAGCTTGATTCGGGTGGATATATCCCATAATTGGCCCGCCTTGGAAAGGTGGATTAATCCAGGTATTAGCTTGGGAACCATAACGATATGGATTCATGCCGTGCCCGGCAAAAGCCGTGCGTATATCCACTAGATGGTAGCGCTGTGAAGCAGTTTTTTGATTCATATCGGCGATTAGATTGCTTTGCATTTGCGTATAGTCTTGCTGCATCTTCTGCAGTTTTGCGCCGAAATCGTACCAAGCGAAAGCATTTTCTGGCACTAGATAGTTGCCAGTATTAATTAAATCCGGGTAGGAGAGAAGATATACCTCTGCATTACCTTGCGAATTTTTCTCTATCGCATCTAGTACAGCTGTGACGCGCTGTCCAGCTTCGTTACGCAATATATTCTCCGAATAGTTCATCTGCTTATCGCAAAGCTGCCCCGAACGCATTACCAAGCACTTAACCGCAATGCCGAAGAAATCAGCATCGTTGCCGCCGATGGTTAAAAATACTATATCCGTATCGGGAGTAACGGCTTCTATCTGCATCTTATTGTGCAGGCGGCACTCCAAGGTAGCGGTGTAGATATTACCAGCGGGGGCCGGAGCTACCCGCCGGTATTCCCATTCTCCGTTCTCAAGTGGTACTTCGCCACACATCTGCGCTGCTTCTACGCGTTTTTGCCACTCAGCGCTTTGGTCGGGATATTCCGAGCGTGGCAGGTAATAAGCCTTAGTAATGCTCTTCTTCGCCATTCCTAAAGTGGAGATATCTTGGGCTCTTTCCACTAAATCGGCAGCTACTGCACCAGAGCAAGCCACATTCTTATAGGAGGCACCTAACTCCTTTGCCACCTGTGCTCCATAATTGGTAGTAGAGCGGGAGCAATCACTCTCGTATACTCCAGCCGAACCGTTTCCGGCTGAATAAGAATCGCCCAGCTGGACAATATTCAGTGGTTCCGCTCCTTGGGCACTGCTGGCTACTACTCCCAGCCCGATAGTCATTCCGAACAGAGCTAGAGTGGAAATTCCGGCTCCGAAAATTTTAGTTTTTTTCTGCATTTATGCTCCCTTGCTGCAGATAAAGAAAATTTCATTGCTTTATACTACAGATAGTACTAGGTAGCGCAAAAAAATGGTAAATATACAGGGAGTATTTAGCCAATACTCGGCTTACATATATTAATTTCGGGTATTGCCTTTATTTCAGTATTAAATATTGCCCTTATTCTGGAATTAAATTAGGTACTTACTAAGCGCTGCGGGAATGACGTTAAGCGCTGCGGGAATGACGGCGTTGGCGCACCACTCGGCTGCGTTCTTCTTCCGACATTCCTCCCCACACTCCGTAGGGTTCGCGATGCTCGAGCGCGTATTCACGGCATTCTAAAATTACGGGGCAGTGCTGGCAGATACGCTTCGCTCGTTCAATTCGCCGCCGCCGCGGACCGCCGCGCTCGCCTTCGGGATGAAAGAAAAACTCTGGATCCATAGTGCTGCAGGTACCTTTTACCTGCCAATCCCAAAAATCCACGAGCGCTCTATCAACATCTCTAATACGTGCGACCAAGGCTGCGTCCTTCCCTGCTGTAGCCTACCGGCTAGAGCTCTTTACTGAAAATATGTAAATAGGCAACCTAGGCCAGTTTTCTGGCTGTATTGCCCTACCGTATTCCAGCGTAGGCGCTCTAGGTGCTTTTCCGCAAGGTTCTTTTAGTGTGGTAATGCTGATAGCTGAATTTGTTTTCACACATTTTCAGGAGGACGCTTGGCAGAAATATTTCTATAATAGAAAGGTGAGCGAAAATAATCCTTTTGCCTTAGTGGGCTTGACCTATGACGATGTATTGCTTCTTCCGGGAGCTACCGACGTAATTCCTTCTGAAGTGGATACTACTGCGCAGTTGACGCGAAACATTAAAGTGAAATTGCCGTTACTTTCTGCGGCTATGGATACAGTTACCGAATCGCAGATGGCTATTGCTATGGCTCGCCAAGGAGGCATAGGAATTTTGCACCGCAATCTTTCCATTGCCGAGCAGGCAAATCAGGTGCGGCTAGTGAAAAGATCCGAATCAGGAATGGTGAGTGATCCGGTCACTGTTTCTCCCGAGGCCACTATTGGCCAGCTCGATGAGCTGTGTGGGCGGTATCGCGTTTCCGGTTTGCCGGTAGTAGATAAAGACAATGTGCTGCTCGGAATTATTACCAATCGTGATCTACGTTTCTTGCCGCAGGATAAGTGGGATGAAATTAAGGTGCGGGATGTAATGACGCCGATGCCACTTATTACTGGGAAAGTCGGCATTGCTCCGCAAGATGCAGCTACCCTGCTGGCAAAGCATAAGATTGAAAAGCTTCCCTTGGTAGATGAGGAAGGTAAACTCGCTGGTTTAATCACGGTGAAAGATTTCGTAAAATCTGAGCAATTCCCGGATGCTACGAAAGATAAAGATGGCCGGCTGCGCGTCGGAGCCGCCATCGGATATTGGGGAGATACTTGGGAGCGCGCTAGTGCTTTGGCAGAAGCGGGCGTAGATATTCTCGTAGTGGATACCGCTAATGGAGAAGCTAAACTAGCGCTGGAAATGATTAAAAAGATTAAAGCGGATCCTGCCTTTGCCGGCATTGAAGTAATTGGCGGCAATGTGGCTACCCGCGAAGGCGCGCAAGCTCTTATTGACGCTGGGGTAGACGCAGTGAAAGTAGGAGTTGGCCCGGGTTCTATTTGCACCACGCGGGTGGTAGCTGGAGTGGGTGTACCGCAAATTACGGCGATTTCTTTAGCGGCCCAGGCTTGCCAGTCGGCCGGAGTGCCGTTGATTGCGGACGGCGGTTTACAGTATTCCGGAGATATTGGGAAAGCGCTGGTAGCAGGAGCTTCTACGGTAATGTTGGGGTCTTTGCTAGCTGGCTGCGAAGAATCTCCGGGCGAGCTAGTATTCGTAAACGGTAAGCAGTATAAGAATTATCGTGGTATGGGTTCTCTCGGGGCTATGAGCTCCCGCGGGCGGGTATCGTATTCGAAAGATCGCTACTTCCAGGCGGATGTAACTTCTGACGATAAGATCATTCCGGAGGGAATTGAAGGGCAAGTGCCGTACCGGGGGCCGCTTAGCTCGGTAGTTTACCAGCTCATAGGTGGTCTACATCAGACTATGTTCTATGTAGGGGCTTGCACAATTGAGCAATTAAAGCAGCGCGGGCGCTTTGTGCGCATTACTGCTTCTGGGTTGCGTGAATCGCATCCGCATGATGTGCAGATGACGGTGGAAGCTCCTAACTACTCTTCTGTGCGGCATTAAACTGAGCATCGAAATCTTAAATAATTAAATCGAGCGCCCGGCTCTTGATTAATTGAGCGGGGCGCTCGATTTTTATGGATTGACTTGGGTATTGGTACCCAATTTCAGCCTATTCTCGCACCAAGGGCCAGCCGGTCTTTTCCGTATATGCTTGCCCACGCTCAGCTGCTTTTTTCCGGAAGTACTCTGCGGTTTCGTTATATCTTTCGAGTTGTTGCTCCATCAACACCTCGAGACTTTCTTGCGCAATCTTTGGATAACGCCGGAGCATTGCTCCGAGCACGCGCAGCGTAACCAGTACATCTGCTTCTGCATTATGAAAATCATCTGCATCCCATACTTCATAGTGCTGAGCTACGCTCTCTAAATTGCGCTTTCCTTTCCGATATTTATCGACTACTTTATCGAGCAGATATGGATCTATTATGGGGGCTAAATTACGCCCTAAACGCTCCTCTAAAGTAGGTAAATCGTGGCGGCGTAACTCCGCTTCTAAAAGCGTCAAATCGTAGGAAGCGTTAAAGGCTACCAGCACGTGATTCTGCTTCAGATGCTCATACAGCAGCTGTGCTACTTCTTCTAATACTTCTTCAATAGGCCGCCCCTCTTTCTGGGCCTGCTCAGTAGAAATGCCATGCACTTTTTGCGAAGCTTCCGGTATTTCCACTCCCGGGTCAGCTAGCCAATAGTGTTTTTCTATTTCTGTTTCGTTCACCACTACAATCGAAGCGGTGACTAGCCGAGCTGCCTGCGGATTTACACCGGTAGTTTCCGTATCGAAACCAATTATGGGCTTTTCACTCCACATAGTTACTCTTTTCTTTTCGCAGCTACTTCGCTGCCCTAGTGCTGCTTCCGGCCTTAGTGCGGGCGATTCGCTTTTAATACGTTTTCGGTACAGAAATTATTTCTGCCGGCTGCGGGCGTATTTTGCCCGCGCCAGCAAAGGAGTATCTGCAGTTTCTAGTATAGAGGGCACCTCCGAAAAATTTTATTCCTTTAGTTATGGGTATAGATTCTCCCTTCACTAAAGTTGGGAGCGCCCGGCTTGCCGACTACCTGCCGAGCGGCCATATAGGATACGCTAAAAGGGTGAGCAATGATGTAGAGATTGGGCGAAATAAGCTGGCGAGAGTGGGATATGCTTTCGACGATATTTCGGTAATTCCCTCCCGTCGTACCCGCGATGCGGAAGATGTATCTGTCACTTGGCAATTAGATGCCTATTTACTAGATGCTCCTATTATGGGTGCACCAATGGATTCGGTGACTTCTCCCGCCACCGCCATTCAATTAGGAAAAATGGGGTTGCTCGGGGTATTAGATCTCGAGGGTTTGTGGACGCGTTATGAAGATCCAGCGCCCTATCTGGAAGAGATTGCACAACTTCCGTCGGATTGTTACCACCGGCGTATGCAAGAAATATATAGTGAGCCGATAAAAGCAGAGCTAATTACTCAGCGTATTGCCGAGATTAGAGCTGCCGGTGTGCCTACGGCCGGAGCTTTATCGCCGGCGCGTACGCAAGAGTATTGGCGTACGGTAGTGGAAGCTGGAGTGGATTTATTTATAATTCGCGGTACCACCGTCTCCGCTGAGCATGTATCTACGAATCGGGAACCACTTAATTTGAAGCGGTTTATTTATGAACTAGACGTGCCGGTAATAGTAGGGGGAGCTGCTTCCTATACGGCGGCATTGCATCTAATGCGCACCGGTGCAGCTGGAGTATTAGCTGGATTTGGGGGAGGCGCCACCAGCGCAAATCGGCGCACAGTCGGAGTGGCAGTACCGATGGCCACCACGGTAGCAAATGTGGCAGCTGCCCGGCGGGAGTATATGGATGAAACCGGAGGGCGCTATGTGCAGGTGATTGCCGATGGGCAAATTTCCACTTCGGGAGATTTAGTGAAAGCGATTGCTTGTGGAGCAGACGGGGTGATGCTGGGGACGGCGTTGGCGCGTTCGCAAGAGGCTCCGGGGCGCGGTTTCCATTGGGGAGCGGAAGCGCACCATAGGAAACTGATTCGAGGAGAACGGGTACAGGTAGGCACGGTGTCTGATTTACAGCAAATTATTTGGGGCCCGTCTCTAGATGCCTCCGGTACCACTAATTTAGTAGGAGCGTTGAAGCAGGCGATGGCGATGACCGGCTATTCCGATGTGAAAGAATTCCAGCGCGTACCGATGGCAGTGGAGCAATACTAGGTGGAGCGATACTGAGTGAAGCAATACTAGTTCGGGAGCATTTCTGCGGGTAGAATTGGAAACTGCTGAATAAGACTTAAAAAATTATCAAAAATAAATACTAAGTAGTAAGGAAAAATATGGAATACCGTATTGAGCATGACACTATGGGTGAGGTAAAGGTGCCGGTAGATGCGCTCTATCGTGCTCAGACCCAGCGAGCAGTAGATAATTTTCCGATTTCTGGAAAAGTACTGACCCCTCCACATATTCACGCTTTAGCTCATATTAAGCGGGCGGCAGCTATTGCTAATGCGGAGCTCGGCGTAATCTGCACGGAGCGGCGCGATGCAATTGTGGCTGCTGCAGATGAAGTAATTAGTGGTAAGTATGACGACCAATTCCCGATTGACGTATACCAGACTGGTTCCGGTACTTCTTCGAATATGAATATGAACGAAGTGCTCTCCACTCTGGCTACGAAGGCTTCGGGAATGGAAGTACACCCGAATGATCACGTAAATGCTTCGCAGTCTTCGAATGACGTCTTCCCTTCTTCTATCCATATCGCCGCCATGAACGCTATTACGAATCAGCTGCTGCCGCAGTTAGCGATTCTGGAAGACGCCTTGGCAGAGAAAGCCGTTGAATTTAAAGACGTAGTGAAATCGGGGCGTACCCACCTTATGGATGCTACGCCGATTACGCTCGGTCAAGAATTCTCTGGCTATGCTCAGCAGATTAAGTATGGCATTGCGCGGATTGAAAGCACCCTGGATTTGCTGGCGGAATTGCCGCTGGGAGGTACTGCAGTAGGTACCGGAATTAATACTCCGGAAGGCTTCTCTGCTCGAGTAATTGAATTGATTGCAGAGCATACGGGCTTGCCGCTCGTAGAGGCGCAGAATCATTTTGAAGCGCAGTCGGCGCAGGATTCGCTGGTAGCTACTTCGGGAGCGCTGCGCACAGTGGCCGTATCGCTGGTGAAGATTGCCAACGATTTGCGCTGGGCCAGCTCCGGGCCGCGCTCGGGCATTGGCGAAATTCATCTTCCTGATTTACAGCCAGGCTCTTCTATTATGCCGGGCAAGGTAAATCCGGTAGTTCCCGAAGCTACCGTGCAGGTGGCAGCCCAGGTAATCGGAAATGACGCCGCGATAGCTTTCGCTGGAGCGCAGGGCAATTTCGATCTTTTGGTGATGCTGCCGGTAATGGCACAAAATCTGCTTGATTCGATTAAGATTCTCGGAAATGTGGCCGAAGTACTGGCCGAGCGCACGGTAAAGGGCATTATTGCCAATAAGGAGCGCTGCCTAGAGCTAGCAGAATCTTCTCCTTCTATTGTGACGCCGCTAAATCGCCTTATCGGCTATGAAAATGCCGCTAAAATTGCCAAGCATGCGGTGAAAGATAATTTGACCGTAAAAGAAGCTGCGATTGATCTCGGCTTCGTAGAGCGGGGCGAAATCACCATGGAAGCCTTGGAAGACGCCTTGAATGTGCTCAATATGACCGGAAATTACTAAAATTTCTTTTTAGTAGCTGCGCCGTATTGGCGGCTACTACTAAATAAAAACTCTGCGGGCTGCCTCTTCGGCAGCCCGCAGTTATATTAAGAAGTTATAAAAAGTTTGCGTGGCGCAGTTGGTAGCTGCTAATTAGTTTATTTTCCGGCATAGCGGTAGACATTCGTCTCCCGCAGTGCAAATCCACAGCGCTTATAGAGTCGATTAGCGGCTTCGCGAGTGGGGCGAGAAGTGAGATCGATAGATTTCACGCCCTTTTGCTGAGCCAGCTCAATTGCGGCTTCTACTAGCTTCTGGCCAATGCCGTGCCCACGCGCTTCGTCATCTACGACTACGTCTTCTATCCAGGCGCGCCAGCCGGTAGGAATCTCAAAGGTGACCAAGCTGAGCATCCCTAAAATCGGGCCATCTGCTCCGGCCTCGGCATCCTGATAAATAAGTAAATCCAAACTTTTTTGCTCCAGAAGCCGCTCTAATCCGGCCTTATCTAAAGGCTTGGAAGAAGAAGAGAGCTGAGGAATAAGCTTTTGAAAAGCAGCTTCGAGAGCGGGGGTCACTTCTTTGATAGTAGAGATAGTCACGGTAATCCTTTCTTAGGAAATTACTTCCATCACTTGGCGGGCGATAGCTAGCTCTTCGTGAGCTGGCACCACCAATACTCGTACTTTTGAGTCTTCGGTAGAAATAGTACGCGCTTCTTTAGATTTTTCCGCATTTAACTCGGCACTATAGTGAATTCCGAAAGATGCGAGCCTATCGAGCACCGCCGCGCGGAGTAAATCATCTTTTTCGCCAATTCCCGCCGTAAAAGTTATTGTATCGAGCCCGCCCATCACGGCAGTATATGCACCTACATAATGCAGTATTCGGTGTATATAGATTTGGAGCGCCCGCTGGCATATTTCTTCTCCTGCTTGGGCTCGTTTCCAAATTACCCGCATATCGCTATCTCCGGTCAGGCCTTTCATTCCCGATCGGCGGTTGAAAAGTTCATCCACTTCCACCGAGCTCATTCCGGCTACTCGTTGGAGATGGAAAGCTACCGCGGGATCTATATCGCCGGTACGAGTGCCCATTACTAGACCTTCGAGCGGGGTGAGTCCCATCGAGGTATCTACGGCCTTGTCTCCCACCACTGCCGAAGCAGAAGCGCCGTTGCCGAGATGGAAAATAATCTGCTTCAAATCGCGCCGCCCCAACATACGGCAGACCTTATCCGCCGCATATTGGTGAGAAGTACCGTGGGCGCCATAGCGGAGAATTTCGTATTTTTCGGCGATTTCGGAATTTAGTGCATAGTAAGCGGATTCGGGAGGTAGATGCCGGAAAAACGCCGTGTCGAATACTGCCACATGCGGCACGGGGAGCAGTTTCCGAGCAATATGAATTCCGCGTAAGTGGGCGGGATTGTGCAGGGGAGCGAGCGGAATTAACTCTTGAATATAGCGCTCCACGGTATCGTCAATCAACACTGCCTTATCGAAGTATTTTCCACCCTGCACCACGCGATGCCCTACCGCGGTAATATCTAATTCCTCTAGATTGGGGCTAAGTTCATCGATGAGATTTAAAATTCGCTCCATGCCGTGTTCGTGGCTGGGGATTGGCTCATAAAGGCTGAGTTTTTTCTCTCCAAAATAAAGTAGATAGTGCCCCATGGAGTTGCCGATTCTTTCTACCAGCCCGCGGGTAGAGCAAGCGCCGTTTTCCGGGTCAATAATTTCAAATTTAATTGAAGAAGATCCAGAATTTACTACTAATACCGCCATTTTCTATTCCTTTATATTTTTTAAAATCTACTTTTTAAGTTCCAGTGCAAAATTCCGAAAATATCGCTATATAAAAATTCCGCTAGGGTGTAGGTGCTTTAGGCGCCGTAGGTGAGGCTGGTACGGCGTCTGCAGTTGAAGGCGATGTGCCAGTTTGGGCTTGCAGAGCGGTGATAGCAATTGTGTTTACGATATCTTCCACTAGAGCTCCGCGGGAAAGATCGTTTATCGGTTTATTTAATCCTTGCAATATTGGGCCGACGGCGAGTGCTCCGGCCGTGCGCTGTACCGCTTTATAGGTGATATTACCGGAGTTTAGATCCGGGAAAATAAAGACATTGGCTTTTCCGGCCACCGGAGAATTAGGCAGTTTCGCTTTCGCCACCGTTTCATCTACTGCGGCGTCAAACTGAATTGGCCCAGCAATAGGTAAGTCAGGGGCAATACTCTCTACCAGCTGGGTGGCTGCGGCCACGGCGTCTACTCCTGCGCCTTTTCCAGAGGTACCAGTGGAATAGGAAAGCATCGCTATGCGCGGCGAAATTCCGAAAGTGCGCGCGGTTTCGGCAGAAGAAAGCGCAATTCCCGCTAGTTGTTCTGGATTAGGTGCCACATTTACTGCGCAATCGGCAAAGATATAGGGGCGGTCGGGGAGCAGCATTAAGAAAGACGAAGAGACGAGCGGAGTATCCGGCTTAGTTTTAATAATTTGCAAGGCGGGGCGAATAGTCTCCGCAGTGGTGTGCTGAGCGCCCGAAACCATGCCGTCTGCTTCCCCCATCTGCACCATCATGGTGGCGAAATAGGAAATATCTTGCATTTTTTCTTGTGCCGCCGCGGGGGTAATCCCTTTTGCTTTGCGAATTTCCGCAAAAGCTTGGGCGTATTCTGCTTGCCGCGGCGCATCGGCCGGATCAATAATTTCTGCCTTTTGCAGATTTAACTGTTGCTCTGCGGCGAGTTGGTGAATTTCCGCTGCATCTCCCAGCAAAATAATATCGGCGATTTCTTGCTCCAGAATAAGCGCAGCCGCCTGCAAAATACGTATATCCGTTGCTTCTGGCAGCAAGATACGCTTTTTTTCTTGGCGGGCGCGGCTAAAGATATCGGCAGTTACTTGCTCGGGAGTGCGGGGTAGGCTATCTGCCTGTGACCCTCCGGCAACCGGCGAAAGATAAGAATTCTGCACAGGTTTCCTTCCTTTTGGGGCTAGCACTTATTTTGCCATTTCTTCCCGTTTTCCTTTAGGACTAAGGGAGTATGATAAATGGAAGTGTTTCACCCTCTCTAATTCTAGCGTAGAGAAAAACTGAGAAGAGAAGTCGGAGTGCCGTTTCTTTGCAGGTGACGGAAGGAGAAAATATGCGTCTGCCGCGTAGCCAGCGCCGCGCGCGTCGCCGGCAGCAAATTTCTCCGCCGCCGCGCCGTGGGATAAATGCTTTTCATTACCAGCTGCCGCCCGGGCCGTGGAGCACGCTCGGGCAATGGGCGGTAGATAACTATGGGATAGCTGGGCAAGAAGCTTTTCAGCAGGAGAGTTTTTTAGGAGATTTTGGCCGCCCGCTTTCCCCAGATTATCCCTACCGGGCAGGAGAAAAAATTTGGGTATTTCGCCCGGTGGGGGATGAGCCAGCCGTTCCAATTCAGCTAGAGGTACTGGCGGAAACGGAGCACTACGTCGCTATTGATAAACCGCACGGTTTAGCTTGTATTCCACGGGGAATTCATGCGGCGAAAACTGCAGTAGTAGCGGCGCGGCGGCAGCTACAAAATGACGAGCTTAGCTGTGCCCATCGCCTAGATTTGGAGACAGCGGGAGTGTTGCTACTGGTGAAGAAGCCGGAGTATCGGCGGGCCTATCAGTTGCTGTTTCAGAGAAAACAGGTGCGAAAAAGCTATCGTGGGCTGACTGCTGGTATGGGAAATTATGCGGCAGCCGGGGATCATACGGTAGCAGGGGATTGTACGGTAGCCGGGGATGATGCGGTGGCAGCGAGGAATTATGTGGCAGCGGGCGCGGATTTAGAAGTGTGGATGTATCGCCAGCCAGGAAATATGCAGACGCTGGTATCGGCAGAGCAACCCTTTGCAGCGCTGGCGGTATCGGTAGTCCCGGCAGTAGATACGCGGGCCGATAGTGCAGTAAATATGGGAAATTCCAGTGCAGTGCCGCGCGGAAGAATGCGGGCGGCTCTCACTCGCACTCGGGTGCGCCTGCTGGGAGAGTTGGAGAAATCTGCCGATAATGTGGAGAATTTTTCTGATTTTTGGCCTTTGCAGTGGGAGATTAGCCCATACACTGGTTTTACCCACCAAATTCGCGCTCTTTTTAACTATTTACAGATGCCGCTTTTATTTGACCCGCTGTATCCGCAGCTATTGCCGCCGGAAGTGGCACAGGCGCGCCAATTACCCTTACAGCTTCTGGCAAAAGAGCTGGAATTTATCGATCCTTACACTGGAGAAAATACGCAGATTATTTCCGCGCGGCACTTAGGAGTACCGGGCGGGGAATAGAGCCGCGATTTATTCGGAATAGGAATTTTGCGCGCGCTCCGCTAATCTTAGAAGAGTGAATAATGCAGAAATCCGCCCGGTAGTGGTAGTAGATAATGGCGCGCAGTATGCGCAACTCATTGCCCGGAGAATACGAGATGTAGGGTATTACTCGGAGCTAGTGCCGCATTCGTGGAGTGCGGAGAAAATTTTGGCTAAACGCCCGCTAGCTATTGTGCTTTCAGGTGGTCCTGCTTCGGTATATGCGGAGAATTCTCCTGTTTTAGATACGGCGCTTTTAGAAGTTGGGATTCCGGTGCTAGGTATCTGCTACGGATTCCAGCAGATGGCAGAAGCCTTGGGAGGAAAAGTAGCCGAGACTGGCAATCGAGAATTCGGTGCGACCACGGCAAAAATCCTCGCTCCTAGCCATCTTTGGGATGCGGGCGAAGCAGAAAAAATGGTTTGGATGAGCCATGGGGACGCCGTCACCGCTGCTCCACAGGGCTTCACCGTAACTGCCGCCACTCCAGCTGCGCCGGTAGCTGCTTTTGAAGACAATTCGCGCCGGCTTTACGGAGTGCAGTGGCACCCCGAGGCGCGCAATTCGGAGCGCGGCAACGAAATATTCCGCAACTTTTTACAGCGCGGTGCTGGTCTTGATCCTAACTGGAATTCTGCGTCTATAATCGATGAGCAAATCGCTAAGATTCGCGCCCAAGTGGGGAGTGGAGAAGTAATCTGCGGGCTTTCCGGCGGAGTAGATTCTTCTGTGGCAGCTGCGCTTGTACACCGCGCCGTTGGCGACCAGCTCACCTGTGTATTTGTAGATCACGGTCTATTGCGCGCCGGAGAAGCGGAGCAAGTAATTCGCGATTACGCCGGGGCGCGCGGAATGAAAATTTTGGCGGTAGATGAATCGGAGCGTTTCTTGCAGGCACTGGCGGGTGTAACTGAGCCAGAGCAGAAGCGTAAAATCATCGGCCGAGAATTTATTCGTTCCTTTGAAGCAGCCCAGCGAAAATTAATTGCTGAAGCTGGCGAAGCTGGAAAAGAAATAAAGTTTTTAGTGCAAGGCACTCTCTATCCAGACGTAGTGGAATCGGGGGGCGGCGAAGGCACAGCGAATATTAAATCACACCACAATGTGGGCGGATTGCCGGAAGATCTACAGTTTGAACTGGTAGAGCCGCTGCGTGATCTGTTTAAAGACGAAGTGCGCGCCATCGGAAAAGAATTGGGGCTCCCCGATAATATCGTGTGGCGCCAGCCTTTCCCGGGGCCGGGGCTAGGCATTCGCATAGTCGGAGAAGTTACGCGCGCTGGGCTCGATACGCTGCGGGCGGCCGATTTAATCGTGCGCGAAGAATTGAGTGCAGCGGGTCTGGATCGAGAAATCTGGCAGTGCCCAGTGGTGCTTCTTGCTGATGTGCGTTCGGTAGGTGTGCAAGGAGATGGCCGTACTTATGGGCATCCAATCGTGCTGCGCCCAGTGAGTTCGGAAGATGCTATGAGTGCGGATTGGTACCGCTTGCCATACGATTTATTGGCGAAAATTTCTAATCGCATTACCAACGAAGTGCCGGAGGTCAACAGAGTAGTGCTTGACTGCACCTCGAAGCCGCCGGGGACTATCGAGTGGGAATAGGTCGATAAAGCTTTTACCTGCAATTTTGAGTGCGGTGCAATGTCGTTGAGTTTTGTTTCATATGTGAATCACGGCAAAGCCGCCAATAATAGCAGTGAGTAAAATCGATAATAAAGCCTCCGTTCCCACGTTGGAGCGGAGGCTTTTTCTTTACTGTTTACTCCTTTTTACCTAAGTTTCATTTTTTTATTTCATATGTCTCAAGATGGAAAAGTACGGGCGATATTCGGGGGCGCTAGTAGGCGCTTAACGCCATACTTCCAATCGATTCCTTACGCTTATTATGGGTAAGTTAATTGAGCTAAAATGCCGTTCCACCTTTTTAGTAGTCTAGGTTATTGGCATCTTCTCCTAGCAATTGCTCGAAGATGATACGCAGATCCTCTTCATCTAGATAGCCGTCCTCGAGGTAGCCACGGTCAATAGCGTCGAGCATCGTCTGTTCCTTTTCCTTCAAGCGATTGTAGATCGCGGCGTCGAGGGATATCTCTCTGCCATTAAGAATGAATTTCTCATGCATGAAGTAGTAACGCGTCTTTTGATCATCGGGCAAACCTAGGCGGTGTATGCGGTCTTTCGACTGTAGCAGGTGCACCAGGTTGTAGCTATATTCGAAATACACCGCGTCGTGGCAGACGCTGTGAAGAGAAACCGACTCAGCGAGTGTTTGCGGGTTGGTCATGAGCACCTTGAAGCGCCCCGCACGAAAGTCGTCTAGAATTTCGCGTCGTTCTTCCTGCGGCGTGGCTCCATAAATTGCCTCGGTGGGAATCCCCATAGCGGTGAGATCTCGGCGGAGATTTTTGATGCTGCGAACGAAGATGCACCATACGATGACGGGGCGGCCTTCGGCAACGATGCGCTCTACCAGTCGCTCACACGCCACGAGTTTTGAGCTCGGACGGCTTCGTTCGATGGCCTCATAGAACGTCTGTGAGAAGTCTACGTAGTCGATGTCTAAATAGTCGTCGCCAACTTGGTCGAGAATAAATTCCAAATCTTCTGGATCTACGGCACTGCAGAGCATCTCGGGGTCGCTCTCGAGCTGCAGAGTGCGGATGATTTTCGCGAACGCATTAGGACAAGATGCATACAGGATGCGCAGCAGCGTGTTCTCATCGGGTGTTGCTTCGACCTCCACGATTTCGTCGGGTTCTGGGCGCGGCACACCGAGCTCGTCCTTGTTTGTTCGGCAGAAAAAGGGCGCCAGGCTGTTGTTAAGGTTTGTCTGGAGGTCCGCATCGGGCGCATGAAGCTCGTCTGGTTCGTAGCCAAAGAACATGTCGTAGTCTTTGGGGTACAGGATATGCAGCAAGTTGTATATGTCCTGGTAGGTGTTCGGAATGGGCGTGCCTGTCAGAGCAATCACGAACTTCGCACCGTCGGCTGCTTCGAGCGCGGCTTCTGCGCGCTTGCCGCCGATGGCCTTCACCCGGTGTGATTCGTCGAAAACGAGCAGAGTCTGGTCGGGGATGATGGTGTGTAACTCCCGCACATAGTTTGAGAGTGATTCGTAGTTGAATGTGAAAAGGTTACATGTGCCGCTGTCGAGCAATAGTGCGTTTCGTCTACGTTCGGTCGACATTGCTGCTATAGCGGGGTCACCCAGCGAGAAACAGCGCAGAGGTAGCTTCTCTCCGAAAGTGGCAATCCATTCCTTTTCCCACGACTCAAAGCCACTCTTGGGGCAAACCACCACAATACGCCGCGCGAGTTCCAGATGACGCAGGTAGGCGAACACGCCGAGTACTGTCGCGGTCTTGCCAGCGCCTGGTACCGAGAAGTTCGCTGCGTGTCCAACTGCTGTCATGAAGAATGCGTCGAGCATTTGCCGGTCGCGCAGGGGGCGCACCATTGAGGCGCTTACTTTGTTGCGGAATTCTCGGAAGCGCGGTCCCAGCTGAGGGTCATCGGCGATATCTTCGGTGGTATGTGCCTTGATAGCAAGCCCTACTTCGGAGCGTTCGCGGATGTAGGTCTCGCTGGCAGTCACGAAATCGTTGAAACTCGGGTCCACCACGACCTCGATGCCATGACCGTCAGCTTCCTTGATTGCCTCTAGCATATCCTGGCACTCACGCAAACCCATCCTTCCGTTGAGTAGGATGCGGTCACGTTCGATGCTGTCTACAGCGCTTGCCGGGTAGTACAGCCAGGCGCGCCAAGCCGTCGAAGTTGTGAATGCAGCAATGTCCTGTCCCTCGATGCGCAGGTACATGCCCGGCCGCGCATCGTCGTAGCAGACTATTACCCTAGGCACGCTCATCAATCTCATCGATTAGTTCTTCTACTTTGTTGGCGAGGGCTACGAGGTTACGGCGCACCTTCTTGAGCTCGTCGGGTTTCAGTACATCGAGCATCTCGGGAAGAATTTTCTCAAGTTTGGAGAGGCAGTCGGCGGATTCTTTGGCAGGTGTGTCCATGAGTTTGATGCGATGCACGATTTCCCTTGCGCGGTCACTGGCACGTTTGAAACTATCGACGAGTTCTCTGTCCGAGCGCAGCTCGCTTACTTTCTCGCGTGTGAGGGTATTTGGCCCCATCTTCTCGAGGAGCTCGGACATAGCCTGCAATTCGGAGGCCTTGAAGTCGGCCTCCGCGTCTGTGCCTGCCACTTTGTTGAAGATTCTGATATATCGGGTGATGTCACCCTCGGGCTGTACCACTATGTTGGCGAACATGAGCTGTTTGACGAGCTGTTTATCGGGCTTGTTTTTGTACTTATTCAATACTTGGCCGAATTCGCCCAAGGGGCCATCAACTTTGAGAGCACGAGCGAGATGGTACTGTTCAGGCGCTTGACAGAATTCGAGGAATTCCTCCATGTATTGGGCGCGTTCGATGAGCTTTTTAACTTCAGCCTCGGTCATGCCCGTCGCATTGCCGTATTCCGCGGGGGTGATGAGGTGGTTCTTTACTACGTCGCGGTATATGCCAACGAGTCGGTCGACGGGGTCGTACGCCACTTTCTCCTCTTCGCCGATCTGGATAGCGAGTTCGAGCAGTTTGATGCGTTTAGGGTCACTGCCGGTCGCATCGTCAAGGATGGCAGTCTCGAACCAGCCTACTTCGTGCTTTGCCCGTGCAAGGCGCCGAATGCAGGTTAGGCGGCGGTTACCATCGATGACTCGCCCGTCGTTGAGCACGATGCCTGGTCTCAACTGGCCGCGAAGAGCGATGCTCTTCTCGGTTTTTCTGAGTGCTCCGGGGTTACTATTGACGATAAATTCCTCGATGACGTCGTTGTACTCGTCGCGGCCGAGGGTGAGCAGGTCGGCGTCCTGCGCCGAATTGTACTCGCTAACCCAAGTGGCGATGCGGTCGTTCTGGTCGTTGTAGAATAGATGGTCGCACCTGATGCGATAGATTTCGAAAGCGTGCGGCACATTGTCAATAGAGTGCTTTTCTTTGCGCCCCGTCGGCAAGACGTTGCCGGTCTTGATTTCATCCTCAAGTAAGCTCATTTCGTACCTCTTTCTTCCATGCCTCTATGGATGAGTAGTATGCGTCTCCGATGTCATCGTAATAGACGCTAGAGTTGCAAATAATTGTCGTCAGGAGTGATGCTGAGCACGTAATGCCCAAATTGCTCGCGAGCAGCCGAGGCAGTTCATCCCGGTTGATTCCTTCGTGGTGGGCAACGATCCACTCGATTAGGTCTGTGGCGGAAAGTCGCCCCTTGCCGCCGGCAACGAACACCTTGGTTCCGGCGAGCGTACAGCTACGCAGAATTTCTCCCGCATCGAGCAATCCCTCGTAGAAGTCGTCGGGCATGTCCAACCTATACAGCGGATGCGAGGTAACGGAGCTCGCACGCAGACTCACCACGGTGAAAGGCTCACCTTCAGGCACGTCCATACTCACTGTTACCGCGTATGATTCGATGTCCGCTATGCGCGCGCCCAACACGTTGTGCAGTCGCGTGAAAGAAATGTAGCTGTCGCCCTCGTAGAGAAGCACGCGATGATCCGAAAGTGCTTGGCGCAGCACGTAGCGGAAGGTGGGATGCTGCCATACGGCGTTCTCAAACCCCGCGTCGCCTTTCGCGAAGGATGGATGCTCGACCAATAGTCGTTTGAAGTGATCGTTTGGAGTTTTCCCTTCTCGGAAGAGCAGACCGTGGTTTTTGTAGTAGCCCGCGCCTTTGATGCCGCGGTCGAGCGCTTCGAGCCGTTCGCCGGGAAACTTGAAGAAGAAGCGCTGGCGCACGAGTTCTGCGTCGCAGATGCAGCCGACAAGCTCCCGAGCGAGGAAGCTCTCGAGGGTAGGCGCCTCGCGATCAACGTCGCGCACTTCGGGCGCATTCGTGCAGGCAATCGCATTGCCAGTTGAACAATCAGCGGACTCGACGTCAATCCATTCCGAGACGCTCACGTGCGCGGACTTGGTGAACAGGTCGAGCCATATCGCAGCAATTCCCGCGCTGAATCCGTATTCGCGCTCGTAGGCTTTCGCAACAACGTTCTTGGGCTCGCCTGCATGGCGCTCGGCGAAAGTCCGCACCTGGCGACTGCGGTCGATCTTGCCGAACCCGACGGAGAGGTGGGCGCCTAGGGTGACACTCTCGTCAGCGTTCCAGGAAATCTGTTTCAGCTCGTCATAGAGCGCGGCGGGTGTGGTGATCCCCGCACGTCTCAGCTCGTTACGTGAAGTACGAAAGATCAGACGGGCGCATAACTCAGTGCCCTCGCGCCGCACGGCATTCGCCGCTGCCCGCGCTGCCTCCGTACGTCTGTTCTGCAGGCTGTTAGCTACGTCCGTCACTCGCTTTATTCCTCGCTCAGTTTGGGGCCAAAGACGCGCTCAACGTAGGCGTCCAGAGTGCCTTCTTTAGCAAGCTCAGCGGAGTCCGCGAGTTCAAAGTTAAAGTCGCATCCCTGGCCGACCTCATCGTGGAAGCCCAGAATAAAGTTCGTGGCGATATCGTAGATGATCGCGGTGGGCGCGATGCCGAATACCTGTCGGTCCAGGATATGATCCAGTCGTTTGCGGTCGTCGGGAAAGGCGGCTTTCATACCGTCGCTTCGATATAAGCGCTTGATGATCTCGGCAATGTAGAGGCCTGACTTCATATATAAATCGGCAAAGGTGTGGCTCGGGTCGTCGAAGCATCCCGGGTTCTCCTTCTCGAAAAGGTCCACCATCTCAACCACGACGTTGCGCGGCGTGAAGATCTGGTTGGTCTTTTGGGGCGGCACATAGTCGAAGATGTCCTCCGTCTGAGACTCGTCGAAGTAGTTGGCTAGGCGCTCACGCAACTTAATGAACTCGTTTATAGAGTCGTTGAACACTACCTCGTCGAAGAGGTGCCCTACGAAGTGTTTTGTTTCTCCTGTCTCGGCGTCGGTGTAGTCGCCGCCGTCGCGTAGAAATCGAAATTCTTCCACGGTGATGCTCGTTACGTCGAGGAAAACGTCGGCAGGGATCACAGTGTCAAAATTCGCAAGCGTAGTGCCTTCCTCTCCATACGCCATGAGGAACGACGGGATGGTGCGTGAGAAGCCGCGCAGATGGGCGCGCACCTTGTCCTCGATACCCTGCTTCTCTTCCTCTTTCTTTGCTGTCTCCACCTCGCGCACCACGGTTTCGCCGGCGCTCTGCACGAGCTCCTCGCGGGAATCCCCGAGCTTTTTGGCGAGCATCTGGAACGCTTCGGCCTTTTGCTCGTCATGCCGCTGGTTTACTTCAGCGCGCTCGGCTGAGCTGGTTGCCGTCTCGAGCTCGTCCTTGCGTGACTGTTCTATGCGGCGCTCCTGAATCTGGTAATCGCCAACCTGGCGATTGAGATAAATATCGGCGTCCGCCTGAATCTTGCGCTCGATCCGTTGCTGCTGGCGCGGTTTGAGCTCACTGCCGTAGCTCTCCGTGGCGGCCTGTACCAAAGGTGTGGTTACGCTCTGTTTGAAGGCTTTTTTGAGGTTGTCGAGCATTGCCTCATCTTCATCATCGGTCTCGTGCGCCTTCATAATATCGCCCACATGACTCAAGAATTCGCCGGTGATATCACCGTAGACTTTCAGCCCGAAGATGTCCGCCGCCTTGCCAATGACCTGATTATCGGGAATCTTCACCTCACCCTCGTCATTGATGGAGAGCTCGCCGATGGTATCTTCGTCGATCTTGACCTTGTTCTTCTCGGCATTTTGCGCTTTGCCCTGCTCGTAGGGATCGAAGCGTTGGATGATCTCCACGACTTCTGCTGGTGCACGGAAGATGCTCGCGATGTTCTGGAATAGGAAGTTGCTCATGAAACCGCGTTTAACCACCTCGCGGGAGTGGATGCGTCTCGGTACGTTGAGTACCTGCTCGGCGTCGAGCTCGACCATCTGCCCCTCGGTATCCTCACCGTAGATAGGGAAGAAGTTCAGCAGCTGGCGAATATGGCGCTCGCGCGTCTCCATATCACCGCCGCCGCGAGTTGTCTCTCCGTACAGGTCGTTGGCAAACTGTTCGAAGATGGTGAGCGTGCGGGCCGGGTCGAAATCGAAGACGTAGGCGTTCTCCTTGCGCGCGTAATTACCGCCGCCCAGGTCGAACAGGCACGGGTTCTGACTGCGGAAGGCCGCCTGCATATAGAGCGCGGGGCTCGCCATGTTCGAGAGCATAAGCACGGCGGTCCACTCGGGAACGGTCACGCCTGTGGTGAGTTGGCCGACCGAAAGGGTGATGGTTTTGTCGTGGTCCTTGATCGCGCGGCGTACCTTGTCCAGCGATTTCTCGTTCTCATCATCGGCGTCGATCTTGCCGTCTCCGGCGGCTAATACCACCTCGTAGTCCCCGAAGACGGGATGTGCCCTTAGCTTATTGGCGAGGGCATGGGCGGAGTCGACGCGGTTGAGCATCCAGAACGTGTGGCGCAGTTCGTCGCGCAGCTCGGGTGTTGAGAACGGAAATTTCTTCTGCGTGGTGAGTGCGTCAAGGAACTTGTCCACGTCGGCGTCGTGTATAAAATTGCCTTTTTGGTTGGTCGAGAAGAACTCGTTGAGATCGAAGGTGAACTCGGTCTGCTCGCCGTCGATTTCTATGCCGCCGCGAGCCTCCTGCTCAACGATATCGCTCATTTGGTAGGTGAGTAGGTTGAGCTTGGGGAGATTAGCGTAGGGATTCGGTTGCTCGGAGTTGGCCGGCCAGTCGCGCTTGGCTTGCTGCTCGTCGGCGTAGGTCCAGTTGTAGATGGCGTCGTCAGTAAACTTCTCGTTGGCGATGGCCTTGAAGGGGGTGCCGGAGAGATGCAGCGTGAAGCGGCGCTTGATGTGGTCGAACGCCACGTCGGTCTTGAAGGTGTCCACGCCTTCGTGTGCCTCATCGATGATGAGCACGTCCCAGATGAGGTCGGCTACTTCGTCGAGCTTCCGATACATGCCGCCGAAGTGGATGGAGCCTTTGAGATCCTGTAGGCTCACAAACTCGATAAAGCCCTTGGGGCTCTCTGGGTTATTGCGGATAGCGCGCAAGTACTCTTCTCGGCTGAGGCAGTAGGGCTTGTCGGCCAGGGTGTCTACGCCGCTTATGAAGCGGTAACCACCTTCTACTCCGATGAACTTCACGTAGTCGTCGTACCAGGAGTTGGCGATGGCGGGGCGGTTGGTGACGATGAGCACCTTCTGGGCGCCGATACTACGGCACAGATCGTAGGCGGTGAGTGTCTTGCCGAAACGTGGTTTGGCATTCCATAGGAACTCTCCGCCAAGTGTGCCGCCTTCATCCCAATGAGCGCTGGCGAAGGCACCTGTCTGTTCCACGGCGCGCTTCTGCTCATCACGCAGGGTATAAGAGGCGGCGCCGGATGCGTCTAGCACTCCATCGGTGTCGCGGAATCGATAGAACTGTTGGTGTGACTCCTCGCCGCTAATCTTGAACCATTCCTTTTTAGGCTCACGCTCGATGCCTTGCTTTTCGAGGTAGGCATGGAAGTCAGTATCGCGGAATGTGCCCGCGCGGTGCTCCCACGTAGCGTTACCGCTCCACTCTAGGTGCCACCGCACGTCGGCAGTGTGCGTCTGTTGTTTGATACGCTCGCGCACGTCTTGCTCGGTGTAGCCGATCTTGGTCCAGCCGTTGTGGCGGGCGATCTCGGGCGTGGTGTAGGCGTAGATCTGCGGCACCGCGGGTGCGGTGGTCTCGATGATCTGGGAGATGTCGATGTTTGCCATAGCTATTTCATCTCCTTTACGTGAGACTCGATGAACTCAATTTCCTCATCATTGAGACCGTACTTCGCATAGAGCTGGCGGTCGATATCGGCAACGGACTGCGACCAGTCGATATCGGAGTTAGAGGTGAAGTCTTGGAGAGGAATGTAAGCCCACTTTTCAGGGGAGTTATGCTGAGTAATTTTGAGGACACCTAACATACATCTGGCATATTTTGTCTTTATATATCTGAGCGCGGCTTTAGCTTCTTGATTGGTATCGAATGGCCCAATGCTGATAAAAGTTTCAGTATGCCCTATTAAGGGCTGCCCTATTAAGGGCGTAGCAAGGTTCTCTCCTAAAGCACCGGAGCCATTAGCTGCGGGTAGAATAACTTTAAATTTTTCAAGATTATCGTTCTCGGCTATATAGTCCCTTCGCACCCACTTATAAAGCCGTTTACCGCCAAGTTTTCCGTACATGGATATATATTCATGCCCATCAGTAGGTTTATCTTCCAAAAAGAAACGCGGGAACCTCTTAAACGCATCGGACAAAACACGACTATCTGAAATCTGCTTCATCTCCTCAGGCTCCTCTTCGTATACAAGTTTGGAAAACCTATATACGCCTCTATTTGAAACAATCTGGTTTAGCCATCGTTGTTCGCGTGCGAGAGTTTTCCGCAAGATCGAATTTAATTCAGGAAAAGCCGTGAAAGTACCAATTGCGCCGAAGTTATTGTTTTCATCACGATACGTAATCGCCACGCCACCTTTAATGTCTGTGTTTGGGAATATCTTTGATGCATCTGCTTCGTAACGCATAACCTTAAAATGGTCATCTTCCAGCATCTTCTTATTCCAGGGCTTCGGAGTGCTGCCCGCATTAAACAGGAACCTAGCGGGCGTAACGAGCTCCACTTTGTCAGATACCTCGAATGCAGCATCCATGAATTCATGGTATATGGGCGGCGCAAAGGTCTTATTGCCGTTCCCCTCAGTTTGGTATGGCGGGTTTCCAATCACCGCATAGAACTTCTTTTCCATATCTGTAGCCTTGCCTTTCAATATGGCGAACTCGAAGGGCTCGTCGTTCTGCCAGTCGTATATCACACACAGAGGAACCGTTTCTTTCGGATTCTCTTCTTTGGTTTCTTCGGTTGATTCGTCAGGGAACACGTCACCGAACAGGTCAAACAGTGACGGTTGTATCTGCTCCGGTTCGAGATCTTCGAACGTCCCTAGGGTCGACTCCACCTCAGCATCCATCTTGTTGGTGGGTACGGCGTCAGTGAAGCCATTCATCTGCCAGAAGTTCCAGGAAATGATCCACGCCGCCTGCTCGAGCTCGTCCTGCTCAGCATCCGCCCCCCAACGGTCGCGGAGATGTTCGGTAAATGTCTCAAGTACGTTGATTCGCGCAATAAGTAAATTGTCGCCTTGGTATTCGAAGCCGTACGTTGACTGCAGTGCATTAAGCGCCCAGCGTACCCACTCTTTACGGGTTTTGGTATTCTCGGTTACGACACGCAGTTTGCGGTCTAAGAAGCCCACGCGCTCATGCACAGGCAATTCATCTCCCGTTACGGTGTCATAACGTGAACACACGAAAGGTGCCTCTCCACACGTAATCTCAAGCCACGGCGCCTCTACGTAGGTATGCCAACCACGCTCCTTAGATTTGGGAAATTCAATCGGCTCATTAGTGACCGCCCATGTCTTGGTTCCGTCATCCGCAAAGACCTCGGTATTGAATATATCGCGTCGGCCGAACCACACCTCATCCAAGTCGTTGTTCATCTGGTTGCATAACCACGATGGAGTAAACACCTCGGCGCGGCTCTTGGTGCGTTGAGATTGCTTCTCCTGTTCCTTTGCTATACGTGGCTTGACGACGCCTGAGTTCATGCCCGTGATCTTTTCTGCGGTTATCTCATCGTCGCCCATATAGCCGTCGCCTAAGGCCTCGTATTCGTTGTCGGCCCATATAATGTTGCGTCCCGTCGTGTGGTCGCACAGTAATGTCTTAAGAATGAAAATCGGGTATCGGCGGTCGAAGGACTCTATAAAACCTTCGACCGACATATCGTGGATTGGCTCGGTCACGGGTTACTGCCCTTCTTCGCGAGCTCTTCGATCATGCACGTGCGCACGAAGGCTGAGAAACTCATGCCTCGGAGGGCTGCCTCCTCCTTGGCAGCATCACGCAGGGTGTCGGGGATGCGCAGAGTCACGGAGACCTGGTCGCCCTCTACTAGGAAGCTTCTGATTTCAGTCTCGTCGGGGTTGCTCTTGATGAGCTTCTTGTAGCCGTCAGACATTTGCGCCCCCTATCGCTCGAAATGCAATACAAATGCGTTTTAAATATTATAACGTAGCAGTACGGTCACGCTATCGCTCATGCCTTTTTGCTTGTGTGCCGAATTGACCCGCTGAAAGGTTTTCAGATTGAAAATTGCGCAAGTTTAGGTAAAAAGCACGAATTTTCTCTATGTGATTGCGTTATCGTCGGTGAAAATATAAGAAACAGAAGAATATTCAATGGCTTGTAGATATGGGTAAATATAAGGAGCGTTTATCTCGACGTGGAACTAGTATTACTAGATCTGAATACGAATATATTAAGGCAGTTGCTGAGGGGATTTGTCCTGAGTGTATGGATGATAGTGAAATAAAATAAATAACTTTATAGTATGAATAAAGAATTTATAGTTTTACATTGATATCCACTTAACGTTAAATCTGGAGAGAAGATAAAATCTTAGTTGCTTCAAAATATGCCAGAATAAAAGGAAAAGCAGAAGATAATGGAAACTGCTGGTACGTTAAACAATGGGAATAATAAAATAAGTATTTTATTTTCTCGATGATTTAATGAAGTAACGCGAGTCAGGAAGAGAAAACTGTGGCCAGAGATTTAGTAGTGCGCGCAACCAATAGCATTTTGGCTCATATTTCCTGCGGTGAATTTAGTGAAGAAAAACCGCTCCCTCCGGAGGCAGAATTAGCCGAACTGTTGGGAGTTTCGCGTTTAACTATGCGTGAAGCAGTGCGCATATTGCAAGATCGCGGAGTGCTGAAAGTAGTGCACGGCCGGGGTACCTATGTGCGCCCGATATCTGAGTGGCGGGATTTAGCTACGATTGCCACCTTCCTCTCTCAACAAATAGATCCTTTGGATTTAGGCTTTCAGTTGCTGGAAGTGCGCCGCATGATTGAAGTGGGCGCATCGGGCTTAGCTGCTGAACGGCGTAGCGCAGAGGATTTAGCGGCGCTTGCGGCAGATTTAGAGCGCTACGAGGAAGCCGCCGCCGCGGGAGACGTAGAAGCGGTGGTAGATGCGGATATGGATTTCCATCAGCATATTCAATCTGCTTCAGGCAATCCGTTTATAAGTGCCGTCATGATGCCTTTAGAGAGTGCCTTGGCGCGTTCGCGGAGTGCTACTTCCGCAGATGAGCGGGTGCGGCGGCGCGCGCAGGGGCATCATCGTAATGTATATAAAGCGATATTGGCAGGGGATGCCAGTGCGGCAAAAGATGCGATGCGCGGGCATATGACGCAAACTGCAGAAGATTTAGGTAGCTTAAAATCGCGCAAGGCTTAAGTGAGCATAGCTAGAAAGTGCAGCTATAAATGCGAGCCTAATAAGCTACGAGCGAGCGGCGATGAATGCCAAGCCACGAGAGCGCGGCAGTAAGCGGCAGTAAACCAGAGCAAGCGGTAGGGCGCAAGGCCTAAGCCGCAAGTTGCCGAGATTGATTTCTAAATTGAAGCCCGGCGGGCGCCTTTCGCATGCCGCAGAGGCTGATTTTTCCTCATTTATGAGCCGATTTGCCAATAATGATTTAACAAGATACGCTAGCAATTAATCAGACCTCAGAGCTCAGAGAGTGGCCGGGGTGGGACTTATTTCATAGCAATGCTACGAGGGGGTAGAAAGATGGCTATATTTTTGCCGGAAATTCTCGCGGGGATACCAGAGAACCCGCAAACTACGGCAGCACAGGTGCGGGAAGCCCGCCAAAAAGCGCAAGATACACGCGTATATGTGGTGCTCGATGACGATCCGACGGGTACGCAGTCAGTAGCTGATTTACCGGTACTCACTGCTTGGGAGCCGGCAGATTTTGCGTGGGCATTTGCCAGTGGGAAACCCGCCGTCTACGTAATGACGAATTCGCGTTCTCTTTCCCCCGCTGCGGCTGAGAAAGTGAATCGAGAAGTGGTATCTGCCGCTTTAGAAGCCGCTGCGGCCACTGATACGCAGTTAGCCTTCGTATCGCGTTCAGATTCGACGCTGCGTGGGCACTTCCCCTTGGAGCCGCTCACCATTATTGACGAAACTGAAAAATGCCGGCGCGCTAGCGGAGAAACGGCAGCCAAAGCGGTAGACGGCATTATTCTCGTGCCGGCTTTCGGAGATGCGGGGCGAATCACTGTGCATGGCGTCCACTACGCTGGTGCAGAGAAAAGCGGATTCGTGCCGGTAGGAGAGACGGAATTCGCTAAAGATGCCAGCTTTGGCTATAAGGCTTCTTATTTGCCGGAATGGGTGGAAGAGAAGACGGAAGGAAAGATCCCTGCCGCTGCCGTAGAAGTGCTGGAATTAGCGGATATACGCACCAATTTGCCGCAGATTATAAACCAGCTAGAGGCAGCAGAAAATGGGCAAGTGCTGGCAGCGGATATCGTCACCGAAGAAGATTTGCGCCAGCTAGCGCTAGCGTTAATTGCGGCAGAAGCTGCTGGTAAAGAATTCGTATATCGGGTAGGTCCGCCTTTTGTGCGGGCTCGAATTGGTCAGAGTGTGCATGCGCCGCTGAATGACGAAGAAATTGCCAGCGCGCGCGGCGATCGGGAGTTAGCTGCGGGCGGTTTAATAGTGGTGGGATCGCATGTAGACCTCACTACTCGCCAGCTCAATCAGCTTCGCGAGCAGGAGCAACTTCCGGAATTTGAGATTGATGTGCAGCAGGTGATAGATCCGGCGTTGCGCGGTGCGCATTTAGCGGAAATCGTGGAAAAAGCGGTAGCTGCGCTGCAGAGTGGAAATGCGATTGTGCGTACTTCTCGTAAATTAGTGACGGGGAAGGACGAAGACGATTCGCTAGCTATTTCCCGCGAAGTCTCGGCAGCGGTAGTGGAAGTGACGCAGAAAATACTGCAAGCCTGCCCGCCCCGTTTCGTGGTGGCAAAAGGCGGCATTACTTCCTCGGATACTGCTTCGAAAGGCCTTTCGATTCGGCGCGCCAAGGTGGTGGGGCCGATGCTGCCGGGAATAGTTTCCCTCTGGACGGCTCTGGAAGGCCCGGCGCTAGGGATTCCGTACATCGTATTCGCTGGAAACGTAGGCGATGAAACTTCGCTCGCCGAAGTAGTAAAGAAACTTTCTAAATAACACTTTCTAAATAACAAAGAAAGCCCGTAATAAATTTCAAAGGAGAGATTAAATTATGAAAATTGCTGTGATTGGCCTGGGGGCTATGGGATATCGGATGGCTACTTGGTTAGCTAAATCTTTTTCCGTAGTGGGTTACGATATTGCTTCTGAGCGGATGGAACTAGCAGCAGAAGCGGGAGTAGATACCGCTACTTCGGCAGCAGCTGCGGCCACCGATGCAGATGTGGTGGTGGTGGCGGTGCGTAATCGCGCCCAACTAGAAGAATTGCTCTATGGGAAAGATGCGATAGCGCCGGTGATGAAAAAGGGAGCTGCTGTGCTGCTCACCTCGACTATCGGTATGCAGGCAGTAGAAGAAATCGCCGCTAAGTTGAAGGAAGAAGGAATTCACCTCATCGATGCTCCGGTATCGGGTGGTCCGGTGCGCGCTGGGAAAGGCGATCTGCTGATAGTGGTGGGTGCCTATGAGGATGCCTACGCTTTTGTACAGCCGGTATTGGAGAAAATGGCTTCTACTCTGGTCTGGGTAGGGAAGGCTCCTGGGCGTGGGCAGGCTATGAAGACGGTAAATCAGTTACTCTGCGGAGTACATATTGCCGCGGCTGGAGAAGCGCTCGCTTTAGCTGGGCGTCTAGGTTTAGATCAAGAAGTAGTACTGGATGCATTAATGGCAGGAGCTGCCGAATCTTTCATGCTGGGAGATCGCGGCCCGCGCGCAATCGAAGCGTATCGGGGAGAGACTTCCGAAGTGAAATCGCGCCTAGATATTTTCGTAAAAGATATGGGCATAGTGACGGCGGCGGCCAAAGCGGCCGGAATTGCGGTACCGGTAGCGGCAGCGGCCGAGCAAGAGTACCTGCTGGGTTACGCCAACGGGCAAGGAGCTATGGATGATTCTTCCGTCATTCACGTAATTGCTCCGGAAACGAGGCCGTAGTGAGTACTGGAGCACTATTAGGTATCGCCCTCGGCGCGATAGTAATTCTGCTATTTTTAGTAATTAAAATTCAGCTTTCTGCATTCGTATCTATGCTCCTAGTGGCAATGGGTACGGCTCTAGCGACCGGTATTCCGGTGGAGAAAATAGTGCCAGTAATGCAGAAAGGCATGGGCAATACTCTCGCCTCCGTGATGATAATCGTGGGTCTCGGCGCAATGCTGGGGCGGATAATCGAAGTCGGAGGTGGAGCAGACGCTTTAGCGCGTAAATTCACCGCTTTATTGGGTAAGAAACGGGTAGTTGCGGCGGTGACGGCATCTGCTTTCATCTTAGGTATCCCCGTATTCTTCGACGTAGGGTTTATTATCCTGGCGCCAATCGTCTTTGGTTTTGCCCGCGTGGCAAAAATAAATCCAATAAAAATTGCCCTTCCGGTGGCCGGTGCACTTCTCACGGTACACGTGACACTGCCTCCTCATCCTGGGCCGGTGGCGGCGGCGGGAATTACCCAAGCAGATGTGGGTACTTTGCTGCTAGTAGGCTTACCGATTACGGCGATTACGGTGGTAATTGGCTTTTTTGCCGCCAAATTAGTGCGCGTGCAGGGAATAAAATTGCTGGATTCTCCGGCGAATATCCCGGCCGCTGCGAGTAGTGAATCGGATTCCGGGCTTCCGGCAAGCGGGCAAGCTAGCTCTGGGGAAAAAGAATCTGGCAATTTATTGCAAGATACCGCGGCGGCGGTGAAAACCAGAATGGCCAGTATCGGTGCCGGCACAGTAGTGATGCTTATTCTGCTGCCGATTTTGCAAATCATGCTCGGCACAGTAGGCAACACAGTTCTGGAAAAAGATTCTCCGGCGCAGCATTGGTTAGGGTTTCTGGGATCCTCCGCTATTGCTCTACTCACCGGCGTGATAGTTGCCTACTTAGTAGTGGGGGCATCGCCTCGGGTGGTCTTTGCAAAAGCGGGGTTCGATTCTGGATTCCGCGCTTCCCGATGTGGCAGTGATTGTATTCGTCACCGGCGCGGGCGGAGTATTTGCCAATGTGCTAGTCGAATCAGGCATTGGTAAAGCTCTCTCTGGCGCACTTATAAGCATGAATATGCCAATCATAGTCGCTGGATTCATAATTTCTTCGGCGCTGCGTGCTTCGCAAGGTTCGGCCACTGTAGCTATTTTGACTACAGCCGGTTTACTTTCTGAATCTATTGCGGCAGCTGGCTACAGTGATTTACAAATAGTACTAGTCACTCTAGCTATTGGCTTCGGGGCCTTGGGGCTTTCTCATATCAACGATTCGGGATTCTGGATAGTCACTAAGTATCTCGGATTGACAGTGAAAGATGGGTTAAAGACCTGGACGGTACTCTCTACCGTCTTTGGAGTTACTGGCTTCTTACTCACCTGTGGAGTATTTGCAATAGTCTCCTAAAGGCTAAGTGCTCGTAGTAAAAGCGGGGCGGCAGGATTTTCCTGCCGCCCCGCTCCGTTTAGTTAAACACGGGGATGGTCTTTAATTAGTCCGTCCGTTATCCCGTCGATTAGACCGTCAGTTATCTCGCTCTTTCTTACGCCGCGTCAATAACGCCCAACTGCTTGCACCAGTGAAGGCAATAATTCCGGCGCCGAGCAATATCCACTGCCACAGCGGTGCATTTACCGTCTCCAAAGTGCCATTTACTGGATCTAATAGCGCCAGAGGAGATTCGGCCGCTAAATCAGTTTCCCCATCGGCTTTTTCTTCTGCATTGGCGCTCTCAGGGAGGAGAGAATCTAAAATCTGGGTATCTACCCCCTCCAAGGCGCTCGCTGTGATATCTTCGAGCGTATTTTCACTCTTTGCCCCAGTATTCTCTCCCGCACTCTTTCCCGGTAAATTGCCGTTGAGGCGGCGCAGCAATTCTTCTATCGGGAGCGGCGCTTCACTGGTAGTACCTGGAGTAGTTCCTTTCTGAGCAGAAGCAATGGCTTTATCTCCCACTAAAAAAGTAGCCTGCAGAGGTAGTGAGAGCGATGTGCCGTCTTTCAGATGTAGAGTGTAGAGAAAAGTGAGCTGGTATTTGCCCGGAGCAGTAAAATACATGGCCTGATGGTCATGCGTTGGCTGCGCGTAATGCAGGTGCAGATGCGGATCTGCCGAATCAAGGCGCTTGGCAAATCCGCCAGTGACGAGCGAATCGTTACCGCTAATAAAGCGACCCGGCCCCGAAAAATCAGTGATTTGCACGGTGACGCCGGTCGAATTTAACTGCCCATAATCTACCCTTAGGGTGGAAAACCCTACCCAAGGCACTCCTTCTAGTTGCGCTTCTGGCAACGCCCATACTCCCTGTGGAGCTAGTCGCCGCAACTCCGCATAACCCCGCGCGTCCGCCGGTATTTGACTATGGGTGCTATCGGGTACTGCGTAGGCAAAACTACCGGAAAGATGCTGGCGGGGTTGGCGCGGATCGGCAGTGTCTTCTACGAACGTTTGCGCCTTACCCGCTCGATATGCCAGAGCTTGATCCATGTGGCCAGAAGTGATTAGGTATTGCCGCGCTGAATTATCGGGGGTATTTTCGCTCTCCGTGCCGGCTTCCCCTGGCTGATTGGGGGTATCTGCGGGGAGAGGTTCGTAATCTTTTTCCCCGGTGAGGTGGCGCAGCTCTTTAATAGTGGAATCGCCTACTGCGAAATAAATCGTCTGAGATTTGTAAGAAAAACGCCCGGTATTATCGGTGCTCTGCACATCGAAAGCCACTTCGTAGAATCCAGGGCGATCAAATACGTGTATAAGTTGATAAAGACTGCCGGCTGAATCGTATTGCTCTTCGGGGTAAGAAGCCGAATCGAGGAGCGGAGAAAAATTATCTTTCCCAGTATTTGCGCGCTTTTCCACCAGATATCTGGCAGATTCTGGCCCGTTAAATACACCAATATTAAAAGAAACCGGCTCCGAGCGGTGCTCTTTATCTAGTTGGCGAAAATCAAAATTAAGGCTGCTGTGGCGATCTGCAGCGCCTAATATCCAGCGTTTTCCTTGGGGAGTATCTTGCTGTAGAGAATCTGGTACTTCCAATACTGGATTTTCAATCCGTTTTCCCGCCTTNGGCATTGGTAAAGCTCTCTCTGGCGCACTTATAAGCATGAATATGCCAATCATAGTCGCTGGATTCATAATTTCTTCGGCGCTGCGTGCTTCGCAAGGTTCGGCCACTGTAGCTATTTTGACTACAGCCGGTTTACTTTCTGAATCTATTGCGGCAGCTGGCTACAGTGATTTACAAATAGTACTAGTCACTCTAGCTATTGGCTTCGGGGCCTTGGGGCTTTCTCATATCAACGATTCGGGATTCTGGATAGTCACTAAGTATCTCGGATTGACAGTGAAAGATGGGTTAAAGACCTGGACGGTACTCTCTACCGTCTTTGGAGTTACTGGCTTCTTACTCACCTGTGGAGTATTTGCAATAGTCTCCTAAAGGCTAAGTGCTCGTAGTAAAAGCGGGGCGGCAGGATTTTCCTGCCGCCCCGCTCCGTTTAGTTAAACACGGGGATGGTCTTTAATTAGTCCGTCCGTTATCCCGTCGATTAGACCGTCAGTTATCTCGCTCTTTCTTACGCCGCGTCAATAACGCCCAACTGCTTGCACCAGTGAAGGCAATAATTCCGGCGCCGAGCAATATCCACTGCCACAGCGGTGCATTTACCGTCTCCAAAGTGCCATTTACTGGATCTAATAGCGCCAGAGGAGATTCGGCCGCTAAATCAGTTTCCCCATCGGCTTTTTCTTCTGCATTGGCGCTCTCAGGGAGGAGAGAATCTAAAATCTGGGTATCTACCCCCTCCAAGGCGCTCGCTGTGATATCTTCGAGCGTATTTTCACTCTTTGCCCCAGTATTCTCTCCCGCACTCTTTCCCGGTAAATTGCCGTTGAGGCGGCGCAGCAATTCTTCTATCGGGAGCGGCGCTTCACTGGTAGTACCTGGAGTAGTTCCTTTCTGAGCAGAAGCAATGGCTTTATCTCCCACTAAAAAAGTAGCCTGCAGAGGTAGTGAGAGCGATGTGCCGTCTTTCAGATGTAGAGTGTAGAGAAAAGTGAGCTGGTATTTGCCCGGAGCAGTAAAATACATGGCCTGATGGTCATGCGTTGGCTGCGCGTAATGCAGGTGCAGATGCGGATCTGCCGAATCAAGGCGCTTGGCAAATCCGCCAGTGACGAGCGAATCGTTACCGCTAATAAAGCGACCCGGCCCCGAAAAATCAGTGATTTGCACGGTGACGCCGGTCGAATTTAACTGCCCATAATCTACCCTTAGGGTGGAAAACCCTACCCAAGGCACTCCTTCTAGTTGCGCTTCTGGCAACGCCCATACTCCCTGTGGAGCTAGTCGCCGCAACTCCGCATAACCCCGCGCGTCCGCCGGTATTTGACTATGGGTGCTATCGGGTACTGCGTAGGCAAAACTACCGGAAAGATGCTGGCGGGGTTGGCGCGGATCGGCAGTGTCTTCTACGAACGTTTGCGCCTTACCCGCTCGATATGCCAGAGCTTGATCCATGTGGCCAGAAGTGATTAGGTATTGCCGCGCTGAATTATCGGGGGTATTTTCGCTCTCCGTGCCGGCTTCCCCTGGCTGATTGGGGGTATCTGCGGGGAGAGGTTCGTAATCTTTTTCCCCGGTGAGGTGGCGCAGCTCTTTAATAGTGGAATCGCCTACTGCGAAATAAATCGTCTGAGATTTGTAAGAAAAACGCCCGGTATTATCGGTGCTCTGCACATCGAAAGCCACTTCGTAGAATCCAGGGCGATCAAATACGTGTATAAGTTGATAAAGACTGCCGGCTGAATCGTATTGCTCTTCGGGGTAAGAAGCCGAATCGAGGAGCGGAGAAAAATTATCTTTCCCAGTATTTGCGCGCTTTTCCACCAGATATCTGGCAGATTCTGGCCCGTTAAATACACCAATATTAAAAGAAACCGGCTCCGAGCGGTGCTCTTTATCTAGTTGGCGAAAATCAAAATTAAGGCTGCTGTGGCGATCTGCAGCGCCTAATATCCAGCGTTTTCCTTGGGGAGTATCTTGCTGTAGAGAATCTGGTACTTCCAATACTGGATTTTCAATCCGTTTTCCCGCCTTGTTCTCTATGCTTGCCGCTACGCGACTAAAAGGTGTGCCGTCATCCTTTTTATCGGCAGTGAAATACCCGCGCAGAGTATAGGCGCTAGGTGTGCTGGGATGAGGAAGCCAAGCCTCCTTTACAATCTGGAGAATCTGGGCGCGAGCCGCTTCGGGGCTGAGTGGAGCTGCGCCCGGAGTAGGAGAGGGGGTTTCCGTTAATTCGCCCGCTGCCTGCATCTGCGCACGTAAATCTTCGGCTGATACTTTTATTTCTCCTATAGAGCTAGTGGTGCCGGGCTTTAAACCTACTTCCGCATCGCTTCCTACCAGCCAAGTAATATCGCGGGGAGCGGTGGCAGTTTGCCCTTTATTCACATCTTCATAGCTGGCTTGGAAGCGCAGCTGGTAGGCACCTGCTTTGGTGAAAGTCCAATTCCAATGCCCGTGTGCCCCTATTTTTAGCTGCAAAGGAGGCAAGTTTTCGCTCGTAGAGAGCCCGCGCGTCAGTTCTTTTTGCCCGATAGTGCGCCATACTTCCACTTTGCCGGGGCCTTCTGCCTGAAGTAGAGAAAGGGCCACTGTGCCATTTTTTATGTAATCCGGTAAAACTTTTTCATGGGCCGTATCAAAAGCGCCAATTCCCGCCCACACCGGCCGCCAGTTATCTATCTGCTCTTGCGGTGCGCGCCAAATAATGTCCCCTGGTTCACCCAAAAAAGCGAAAAGCGATTTTCCGGGCACCACCCAGCGAGATACTTCTACTCCGTCTTCTGCGCGGGCATCGGGAGCGAGGCGTACACACACAGAAGCGGGATCTTCGACGACGCTTTGCCCATCTACTACGCTGATATCCATCTTCCCAGCTATTTCAGTTACATAGGCGGCATCTACGTGGGAATGGTGCAATAATTTTTTCCCGGCGCAGATATGCGGCACTTTTCCTTGCGCATCCGGCGTAGCTTTCGGGTCGGCACCTGGCGTGCCAGCTGGTACGCGGTAATCGGCGGGGAGGTAATCTCCATGCCCAGCCGCTCCAGCTTGATGATTGTTCTCTATAATTTCTGCTGGGGCCGCCGCTATTCCAGTATTCTCCGCCGTTTGCGCAAAAGCTGGAATTGGATTGAGCAGTAGTGCACCGAGTAATCCCGTAAATATTTGCCGTTTCCGCAATTTCATAGCACCTTCCTAACAATTCTCCTTACAATGATAACCGTTATCAATAAGGAGAGGGAAGGTAAAAGCTTATTTAGAATGTGAATTCGGGCGCATAGCAATTATTTAGGTGCGTAAGCAGGTAGGTGTAAAATATTAGATGAGTGCAAAATATAGCGGCGTGCAGTGTGCGGGAAAATCTGGGGTATTAATTCGGAATTTTCTCTTCACATTTTGCGATAGCTGCCTCGAGAGCTTTATTATCCGCATCAGTAATCGGAGCGTTGAGTACGTGCTCGAAATCGCCTTCTGCCAGCTTATTGGCTAATTCCGCCGAGACAGTCCCGTAGCTTTCAGCCGCCACGCAAGTAATAAAGGAATCGTAAGACTTTTGCTCTGCTTCATCTAGAGTTGGATTATTTTCAATCTTCAGTAAAAGGCTACTCATTCCCGAATTGTAGGCAGAGAAAGCAGGTTGCCCAGCAATATCGGCTGGAATTTCTACTTCCGGTATTTGAGGCATATTAGAAGAGTTATCCGCATTTGCTTCTGCCGTGCTCGGCACCGCAACGCTTTCAGCCTTTTTATCTGCACCAGCATTAGAATTATCGGCATCGCCGGACGAGCAGGAAGCTACTCCACAAAGGAGCACTAAGCCGGCTGCCGCAGATAGAATTCTGGAAATGATACGCATCGTAACCTCACAAAACGATTCCCGTTAATCGTTAATATCACTTTAGCAAATCTCGCCTGAATAGGGTAATAAAAGGTTCAGCTATGAGTAAAAACTTAGCTAGTTGGTGCCTAGCTAGCTATTACTTAGATAATGGCACCTAGATAGCTACGCGTAGATAGCTTATGCATCATAGGTAGCTGGCACCGGAATGGCTACCGGAAAATTATTTCTGCGCGCGCGGGCCGAACACCGCCGTACCTACTCGTACCTCGGTAGATCCGTGGGCAATAGCTATTTCTAAATCAGAGGTCATTCCCATAGAAAGAATTTTCGCTCCAGATAGCCCGGGCAAAGATTGCATCTGTGCTCCTAGTTCTTGTAAAAGAGCAAAAGAAGCATGTATCTCTTTTTCTACCTCGGTGTTAGCGCCAATAGTCATAAGGCCACAGATTTCTATCTGGGGTAATTCACTGCCGCGGCTCGCTAGTTCTAGTAGCTCTTGCGGGGAGCAGCCAAATTGCGTGGGGGCGGCTGCCGAATTGACTTGGAGCAGTACGGGATAAGGAGCATCAGCTTCTCCGGCTGCTATCCGCGCTTCTTGCCGGCGGTTGATGCGCTGCAAATTTTTTAGCGAATCTACGGTATCTATACGCTGGGCATGATCCATAGCAGTAGAAAGTTTATTGGATTGGATATGCCCGATTACGGAAGTGAAGTGAGGATAAGTAGAAATAGCTGCCTCAGCCTCTACCAGCTGCGGAATTAGATTGTGCCCAAAATAGTTTACGCCAGCCTCCATAGCGGCGATTAAATTTTCTGCCGGCTGATATTTAGCAGCCAGCATTAGCTTTATATCTTCGCCAGCGCGGCCAGCTTTCGCGGCGGCTTGCGCAATTCGCTCTTGTACGCGTGCTATATTTCCAGCAATATCGGGCATCTCCGCCATAGTTTCCTCTTTCTTCGCTCTAGCGCTCTCCCAGATTTATTATATGTACTACTGGCTTGCCTTGCGTATCGGAGGCATCTAAATCTATGGCCGCCCACAGAGCATAAGCTTTTTCGTCTACTCCGTCATCTAGGATTTGCATAGCTAGCCACAGCCGGCCGGGGGCGTGCTCTTCTAACCAAGTGGCTGCTTGATCTGCCTCAGCGCCCGCTTGTAGTAAATCCGCCAAGCTGGGATCTTCGAGAATCTGGAAAAATTCTCCGGCGCGCGCTTTCGTGTCGGTGCCTAGATAATCATATTCGGCAAAATAAGCGTCTATGGCATCTGCCCAGCGGTCGTAATCCCATCCATCTTGAGCATCTAAAGAATCTAATAGTTCTAAATCATCGCGTGCCAGGGCTTCGATTCTTTGGAAGAGTTCTTTTCTTACGGCTTTACGTAATGCGTGCTTATTGCGTGTGTACTGGATATTTCCGGCCGCATCCGCTCCGAAAGGTAGTTCTTCCCCGTTTTGGGCAGAATTGCCGGTAGATAAGACGGCAGAATTTTCCGAGGCATTATTTTCGGGGGCGCTATTCTCTAAGCTACTTGCCCCAGCAGCGGTTTCATTGGCGAGAGCTTCCCACTCGTCTAAAAGTGAAGAATCGATGGCGCGCACTAAATTCCCGAGCCAAGTAATGATTTCGTCTAGTTCGGGAGTGCGCGCTGATAGTGGTACTACCTGCCGGAGCGCTCGATAAGTATCAGTGAGATAGCGCAGCATTACCCCTTCGCTGCGGGTGAGATCATAGAGCGAAATGAATTCACTAAAGGTGAGCGCATTTTCCACCATTTCCCGCACCACAGATTTAGGGGTGAGAGTATGCTCTTTTACCCACGGATTGCTCTGCGCATAAATCTCTAAAGCCGGATTTAGCAACTCCGCCAAAGGAGCCGGCCAAGTGATTTCATCGAGGATTCGCATTCGCTCGGTGTATTCCACTCGCTCTTCTTTTAACTTTTGAAACGCATTTTGCCGGGCTTTCTTTTGCTGCGCGTAGAGGGCGGGCCACGGGTTTTCTTGGACTGCTTCGATAATAGAGAGAGCGTCGAGGGCGTAGTCGGGGCTCTCCATATCTAATAGATCCAGAGCGGAAAGAGCGAAAGGAGAAAGCGGAGTATTGAGAGCGAAATCGCTTGGCACTTCTTTTGCTAGGAAAATAGCTGGTGAATCTGGGTGGGCACGGCGCCAATCGCGGTCTTTATGCACTATCACCCCGGCAGTGCGCAAGGAAGAATAAATTTCGCAGGCCGTGCGGATAAGGAGGTTGCGTTCCGTTTTAGGTGCATGATTATCGGTGAGAAAAGCGATAGTGGCAGCCAACGGGTCCGGGCGCTGCAGCAGATTCAACATGATGGAGTGGTTGCAAACGAGCTGCGAACGCAGCGTCTCCGGAGCTTTATCCCGCAACTGGGTAAAAGTTTTTTCCGACCACTGAAGTTTGCCTTCTTCCGGCTTTACGCGCTGCACTCGCTTGCGTTTCTCGGGGTCATCTCCAGCTTTTCGCAGCCGTCTGGCATTCTCAATCTCGTGCGGCGGAGCTTGCACTACTACGTAACCTACCGTATCGAAACCAGCCCGCCCAGCGCGCCCAGCTATTTGGTGAAATTCGCGCGCCGTGAGGTGGCGGCTAGTTTTACCGTCAAACTTAGTGAGTGCCGATATGAGCACGGTACGAATCGGCACATTAATTCCCACTCCTAAAGTATCGGTGCCGCAAATTACGCTCAATAATCCAGATTGGGCGAGACGCTCGACTAGGCGCCGATAACGGGGAAGCAGGCCGGCGTGGTGCACACCGATGCCGGCGCGCAACAATTTTGAGAGCACCTTTCCGAAGCCCGCTCCGAAATGAAAATCTCCAAGCGCTGCTTGAATCTGGGCTTTCTGCTCTTTCGAAATCAGACTCATAGAGAGCAGCTCTTGGGCTTGGGTGACGGCTTCGCGCTGCGAAAAATGCACTACGTAGACCGGAGCCATATGCGTAGATACCAGATCTTGAATTACCTCTCCGATGGGGTCGGTAGACCAAGAATAGTGCAGCGGGACGGGGCGCGGAGCATCGGAGATGACGGAGACGGGGCGATGGGTGCGCTTCTCTAAATCTTTCGCCAAGAAAGTGGTATCGCCGAGGGTGGCGGAGAGAAGTATGTGCTGTGTAGCGGTCAATTCCAGTAAAGGCACCTGCCAAGCCCATCCACGCTGCGGATCGGCATAAAAATGGAATTCATCTAGCACGGCAATTCCGCAATCTACGTCTGCTCCTTGGCGGAGGGCTAGGTTGGCGAGAATTTCGGCGGTAGCGCAGATTACGGGGGCGCTCGCATTGATAGAGGAATCGCCGGTGACCATGCCGACGTTCTGCGCCCCAAAAAGAGAAATTAAATCGAAGAATTTTTCAGATACGAGCGCTTTTAGCGGAGCTGTGTAGTAAGCGGTACGCCCAGTAGCTAGAGCCGTAAATATAGCTTGCATGGCGATGAGACTTTTTCCAGATCCGGTGGGGGTGGAGATAATTAGATGCTCTCCGCTCACCACCCCGAGGAGAGCCTCGGCTTGGTGAGGATACATTTCTTTGCCGGTGGATTCCACCCAGCGTGCGAAAGCTTCGTATATAGCTTCCGGGGGAGGATTTAAGCCGTACTCATCTTCGAGCTCATCAAGAGCGAGATTGAGCGGGGGCGCAGAATTTTCTGCGGGTGCAGCATTTTCCGTAGGCGCAGTATTCTTCGTAGGCGCAGTCGCTTCGGAAAAACCAGCTGGAGAAGGGGCAGAATTCGATTCGGTATGCATCGCTATTAATAATAGCGGGATTGCTAGGGAAAAAGGCAGGGGAAGATTTTTATTTTTGTGCCATGAATATGCCGTGTAAAAAATTTAAGGCTTAGCGTTTTCGTTTTACGGTTGTACACTGGCTGCGTGCTGGTTATAAACTGGTTTGCGCGATAGATACAGTAATAGCGCGCAAGAACAATTCCTACGCGCTATTTCTCAAAGTACACCGCCTGGGACTCGAACCCAGAACCCCTTGATTAAGAGTCAAGTGCTCTAGCCAGTTGAGCTAGCGGTGCGCACGAAAAGTTAGTCTACTTATCGGTATTTCGATAAGCAAGTTGGTGGCTAAAAGAAAGCGCTGTGAATTCTCGCACAAGCCCAAGCCCAGCGTAAATGCCGGAATTTTCGGTAAAACGAGAGGGGCGAGAAATACCCACAGATTCCTCTTGCACCATTTTTATTAGCAGATAATCTCCTTCGCCTTGTACTGAAAAGTGCAGCTCGCTAGGATTGATATTAGTGCGGGCATTTCCCGTGACTAGCAAATATAGCCATAAAAACGGCTAGTAAATATACGGCAGTAAATACTTCAGGATAGGTGAACGTGTCTCAGCCAATTGTCACTCTCGCTACTAGCGCGCAGTTTCCAAATTTGGATGCTGACGATCAAGGTCTCCCAGACGCTCTGCGGGAGCGCGGCATCGAACCGCGCATAGCTATTTGGGATGACCCCAGTGTTGATTGGGAAGAAGCCGGAATTGTAGTAGTCCGCTCCGTGCGTGATTACGCGAAAGACCGCGATAAATTCGTCTCCTGGGCGCGTTCCGTACCGCGTATTCTCAACTCTGCCGAGACCATGGCGTGGAATACCGATAAACACTATCTGCAAGATTTAGAGCGCTTGGGCTTGCCCACTATCCCCACTATTTGGCTAGAGCCCGAGCAAAATTTGTCGAAGCGCCTAGTGAATTCGCGTTTCCCGGCTCTTGGTGATTTCGTGGTGAAACCAGCAGTATCTTCCGGCGGGCGTGGCACGGGCCGTTATAAGGGCGTGAATGCGGAATCCCGCGGCGAAGCTATTGCTCATGCCATGTATGAGCTGGGGCGGGGGCGCTCAGTGATGGTGCAGCGCTATTTGAAAGAGATTGACGTAGAAGGCGAAACTTCTCTTATCTACTTCAACGGCCTAGCTTCACATCAGGTAGTGAAAGCACCTATGCTGCATCCGCGCTTCAGCTCCGTAAAAGAGCAGCAAGTGGTAGAAGAGAGTGTGCGCAGCACCGGCGCTTCGATTGAGATGTGGACTTGGGGAGAGAAGATCCGGGGAGCTCTGCAGGCTTATATCAAAGAAAAAGTTGGGCACAATGAGCTCTTGCTCTTCAATCGAGTAGATATAGTGCGCGGCGATAAAGATTCTCCAGAAGATTTTTACGTAATGGAAGTTTCTCTTATAGACGGTTCGCTCTATCTGCAAGCCGATGAGAAAAACCTCGGGCGTTTCGCCGACGCCATCGCTGCCCGCGTCTTTTGGTGATTGCTATCACCGTAAGTTGTTTGGAGGGAATCCGTAAAGCTTGATATAGTTTTACAGCGTTACCGCTTCACATAAGGTGAAGCGCGTACATGGTGATTGTAGCTCAGTTGGTAGAGCACCTGGTTGTGGTCCAGGGGGTCGCGGGTTCGAGTCCCGTCAGTCACCCCATTTTTATTTACGGTTTATTTTGTTTGCCGGCGTGCTTCAATAGCCCGTTATTTTGTTTGACGATGCGCTTCGAGAGCCCGCTGTTCCGTCAAATCAGCTTTTATCTGTTTCGCAATTTTTTTCGCCACTCCGCTTTCCGGGCCGTCTCCGGCCGGGAAAAGCGCACTGCGATAGTAGCGCAACTCGTCAATCGAATCGTAAATATCTCCCAGTGCCTGGTGATTACCCGTCTTCTCCGGGGCAGCGAAATATACGCGCGGATACCAGCGCTTCGCTAATTCTTTAATCGAAGATACGTCGATAATCCGATAGTGCAAGAAGTCAGTCAGCTCGGGCATATAGCGCGCCAAGAAAGAGCGATCAGTACCCACGGAATTGCCACCGAGCGGAGCTTTCTTCGGCTCTTTCACGAAGCGGCGAATATAATCTAAACTCTGCTTCTCGGCTTCTGCCAGATCCAATCCTGTATCCCATTTTTCTATTAACCCGGTGGTGGTGTGCATCCGGCGTACAAAATCATTCATTCCATCCACGGCACTCTGCGGAGGCTTAACGATTAAATTCAATCCCGCATCCAAGGGCTGCAAATTTCCGTCCGTCACCACGACCGCAATCTCTACAATGGCGTCTTTTTCCAGATCCAGCCCGGTCATTTCCAAATCAATCCAAACAATTGGAGCTTCTTGCCCAGCCAAAACATTCACCTCGTTAAAATAGGAAAACCCTAGCGCCTCCAGCGGGACTCGAACCCACAACCTACGGCTTAGAAGGCCGGTGCTCTATCCATTGAGCTATGGAGGCCAGCACTAAGTAAATCTACTCGGTTTCAGGAAAGTCTAGCAAGCCCAGTGCCCGCTTGCTGGTGGATAAGTAATAAATGCAATATATAAGTGCATAATAGATATATGGATACGAATTCTCTTCCGCACCACCACATCGAATTAGTACAGAGTACAATTGCGGCTCTGCACAATGCGGAGCTACCGCTCGTAATGCCGGGAGCAGAGGAACTAAATGAAACGCGCAAAATGCTCCTTACGCAGCTAGAAGCGCGGATATTACCTCGTTTAGAAGCGGAAGATATGCCGGCGCTAGTGGTGCTAGGTGGATCTTCGGGGGCGGGAAAATCTACGATTGTGAATTCGCTCCTCCAGGAAGAAGTTTCTGCTGCGTCAATCATGCGCCCTACCACGCGGATCCCGGCAGTTGTGCTGCACCCAGCCGACGCCGCTGCTTTAGATAAGCATATGCTGAAAGAATTAGGCACCTACTGTGTATCAGAGGCAGCTATTCCGGGGATAGTAATAGTGGACGCTCCGGATTTAGATACGATTGAGCAGGAAAATCGGGAAATTTCTAACCGTCTTTTAGATGCGGCCGATTTATGGTTATTTGTGACGACGGCGGCGCGCTATGGAGATGCGGTAGCTTGGAATACTTTGCAGCTGGCGCGGCAGCGCGGAATTACCTGTGGAGTTATTTTGAATCGGGTGCGCCCGGAAGCGATAGATACTATTAGCCGGGATTTACGCCAGCGCATTAACGATTTAGGGATGGAAGATAGCCCGCTCTTTATTATTCCCGATCAAGGGGCGATGGAAGGATTATTGCCGGCTGCCGCCGTAGCTGAGCTCCAAAACTGGTTGCAGGTGGTGGCGGAATCGAAAATGGCTGATAGTTTAGTGCAGCGCACCACGGCAGCTACTTTCCCTACTCTGCGCACCGATTTATTACGGCTGGCAGACGGCCTAGAAGCACAGGAGCATGCACTTATAGATTTACGCGATAAAGCGCATGAGGGAGCGCGGGCGCCGCTGGAAAAGTTAGTGGCTAATATCGAAGCGGGAAGATTTGGGCAAGGTGCTCCTACCACGGCCTGGTTGGCAGCGGCCGCGACCGGAGGGCCTTTGGCTGGCCTAGTGGCTCTGAAAAAACCTCCGCTAGTATTGCGCCGCTACAGTGCTAAGCGAGATTTAGCAGCTCGGCAAGTATTTGATCCGGTATTTACTTCTGCGAAGTTGGCTTTGGCACAAGGAATCGTGACGGCGCAGGCCGCTATCGAAAAATCTTGGGAAAAAGACGCGGTAGATACCAGCAACTTTGTGCCGCGCGCGCGGCAGGAAATAGATTCGGAAGAATTGGTGAATAAGGCGCTGGCGCGGTGGCAAGAAAATTTGCAGGTATTAGGGAGAAATTGCCGAGCTAATGCGTGGCTAAGCCCTGCCGGTAACGCCGCGTTAATCGGTGCAGCGGCCGGAGGTATCGTAGGAGCGCGGCGCGTGGCCGCCAAAATCTCGCTAGAGAGTTCGGTCTGGGAGGCGCGGCGGACGTTAGCTCAAATCGTGCGGGAGACGCTTGCCGAATTAGTGGCTTGCTATACGAGCGTCTTAGCAGAGGTAGAAGTAGGAGATAGCACGGCCTTACGAGCGCGCGCGAGTGAATTTTTAGCGGAATTTTAGCGGGGATTATTAGCGGAATTCTCGGTGTCATTCTGCGGGGGCTTTTCGGCGTCATTTTCCCTATTAGGTAACTATGCTAGGCGCCCTAGTAGTCGCGCCGCTGATTATAGGTGCCCGGCGGCGTAGAAAAGAAAAAATGAAAGATAATCGCTTATTATAGAGCTTAGATGGAGCAGGGAAATTAGATGGAGTAAGGAAAGGGGAGCCGTGGCAGAGAGTGCGCATTTTTCGGCGCAGACGCAGCAGCTATATCAGCGTTTGGAAGATATGAGAGATATGCTCCAAACGGCGGCTCCTTATTTTCCTGATCAGGTGCGGGAGCGCGCCCTAGCTGATTTAGAAAAAGTGGAAAAACGCCTCCATATCGGAGGGAATTTTGCCGTAGCTGCCTTGGTAGGGGGCACGGGTTCTGGAAAATCTACGCTTTTTAATGCGCTGACGGGTCTAGAATTTGCCGACGCCGGAGAGCTCCGCCCCACCACGGAACGCCCCACTGCTTGTGCCTGGAGCGAGGAAGCGGTTGAGCTGTTGGATTATCTGGAGATAGAGAGAAGTCGGCGCATTGTGCACGATTCAATTCTCACTCCTACCCCGGCCGAGTTAGAAGGTCTAGTATTGCTCGATCTCCCAGATCATGATTCAGTGAAGATTGGCCACTCCTTGCTGGTCGGGAAAATTCTTCCGCTAGTAGATGTATTGATTTGGGTAGTTGATCCGCAAAAATATGCTGACCATCTCCTGCATCGCGAATACTTGGAAGCCTTAGCTGATCGGGCAGATTCCATGCTGGTGGTCTTAAATCAAGTAGATACTTTGCCGGCGGGAGGCGCAGATCGAATTATAGAAGATTTGCGTGGCTTGCTTATAGAGGATGGCTTAAAAGATGTGCCTATCTACCCCGTTTCGGCGCTGCAAGGGCAGGGATTGGAACCCGTAAAAGCAATTTTACAGGCGGCAGTGCAACGCCCCAATATTACGCAAATGACGGCGGAGGCCGAATTAGCGGCGATTTCTGCGCGTTTACGGGTGTATGTAGGAGAAGGAGAAGCGGAGTTGCGCGGTGCGCCCGCGGCAGATTTTGCGGAAAAGATTTTCCGCGCTTCCGGTTTACCTTCAGTAGTACAGTCAATCCACGATTCTGGAAAAGGCTGGTTCCGCCCCGCGGTTTCCGCCCCCGACCGCCCTTCACACACTATGACGGTCGCAATTCGCGATGCCTGGGAAGCACATTTAGTGGCGGGAATGCCTGATCTATGGGAGCAGGCGCTTTGCCGGGCTTTGCCCACTCCGGAGCGAATGCGGAAAAATTACGGCTTAAGGCTGGCGAAAGTGCCTGCGAAGCCAGTAGCTCACTATCCGCGGTGGTTTTTTACGCTTTTCGCCGCTTTGCTCTTTGCCGGAGGAATAGCCGGTGCGGTACTCGGTATACCATGGGCGGGAGAACCGCCGCGCATTGCCTTAGTAGTGGCGGCTTCGCTCGGAGCATTTTTACTTTTCCGTATCGGGAAATACTGGTTGGAATACAGTGCCCAGCGCGCCGCCGCGCGTTATGAAGCGCGCATCCAGGCAGAGATTAATTCGGCAGTAGAAGCAGATTTAATTGCGGAGCCGGAGAAAATTTTGGCTTTGCACCGCCGGGCGCGCGAAATTCTCCATTGATTTACTATCGTTTAAGCACTTTCGCGTACTTATTTTCCGTTGGCTTACTTTCGCTGCAGCGCTCTCGCTAGCGTACTCTTCACTGAGGCGTTCTTTATGCACAGCTTTGCATCGGCAATCTGATTTCCACAGCTGCTAAGAACGCCGTACTTATATTTTCGTTTTCCTCCATAGTGGAAGACACCTGCCAAAAGGTAGGAGAAAATTTTGGAGGAAAATAATGGCTAATGATACGAGTATTACCGTGCGGGGTTGGGCGGGAGCTAAGCCGACTCTTTACATAAATTCGCAGACGCAGGGGAAGAAAATTTCGAAAATTTCTACCACCGTGCTTAACGTGGGAGTAACTCCGCGTAACTACAATCGCCAGACGGGAGATTTTCAAGACGGCGATACTACTTGGTATTCGGTGCGCTGTTATGGTGCTTTAGCTAGAAACGTGGCTATTAGTATCCAAAAAGGTACACCAGTTTTAGTGCGCGGAAAGCTCACTACCCGCAGTTATCAAGATAAAACTGGAGCAGATAGGCAGGCGCAAGTAATTATTGCCGATTCTTTAGCAATCGATCTTAACTACGGAGTAGCTAATTATGTGAAGGCGCGGGGAGAGGAAATTAGTGGCGTAGAAATATCGGAATTAGGCGCAGCAGATTTCAGCACAGCCTCTAACGCAGTTGCTGCAGGCGTGCCGGCGGGAGAAAAATCGGGAAATGAAAAGCCGGGAAATGAAAAGCCGGGAAATGAAAGACCGGTGAAAAAAGTGAACGGGAAGAAGCAAAAAATTTCTGGAAATATCGAGCTCTCCGCACCGGCAAAAAATAAAAATACTTTTCTCGAAAATATAGCGGCAGCTGCAGCTAAGTCTGAATCTTTACAAGCAGTTTAGGGAGGTTTTTTGAATTTCCCATTCTCCGCCTTTCCAGCTACTCTAAAGGTGTGGAAATCTGCGATTCGCGGATCGAATTCGAGAGTATCGGAGAATAGTGGCTGAATATATATACTCAATGGTGCATGCGCGGAAGCGAGTGGGCGACAAAGTAATTTTGGACGACGTCACCATGGCTTTCTTCCCCGGAGCAAAAATAGGCATGGTGGGCCCGAACGGCGCAGGTAAATCGACTATTTTGAAGATTATGGCCGGTTTAGATGAGCCTTCGAATGGAGAAGCTCGCTTGACGCCTGGCTATTCCGTGGGAATTTTGCAGCAGGAACCACCGCTTCTAGAAGATAAAACGGTGTTGGAGAATGTACAGGAAGCCGCGGGAGATTTATTCCAAAAGCTGGCTCGCTACAACGAAATAGGCGTAGAGATGGCCGATCCGGATGCCGATTTCGATGCACTAATGGCCGAAATGGGTGATTTGCAGACGGAGATAGATGCGGCCAACGGTTGGGATTTAGATTCTCAACTTCAGCAGGCTATGGACGCTTTGCGTTGCCCACCTCCAGAAACTCCCGTAAAAGTACTTTCGGGAGGCGAAAGAAGAAGAGTGGCACTCTGCCGGCTACTTCTGGAAGAGCCAGATTTACTGCTCTTAGACGAGCCAACTAACCATTTAGATGCCGAATCAGTGCTCTGGCTAGAGCAGCATCTTTCCCAATATCCGGGAGCGGTTATCGCCGTCACCCACGACCGCTACTTCCTTGACCATGTGGCGCAGTGGATTGCGGAAGTAGATCGCGGCCAGCTCTATCCTTACGAAGGTAATTATTCTACGTACCTGGAAAAGAAACAGGAACGCCTGGAAGTACAGGGTAAGAAAGACGCTAAGCTGAAGAAACGCCTCAAGGAAGAATTGGAGTGGGTGCGCACTTCGGCGAAAGGTCGGCAGGCAAAGTCGAAGGCGCGTTTGCAGCGCTACGAGGAGATGGCTGCGGAAGCGGAAAAGACGCGGAAGTTGGACTTTGAAGAAATCCAAATTCCGCCCGGGCCGCGCCTTGGCAGCGTGGTAATTGAAGCGGAGAAATTACAAAAAGGCTTCGATGATCGCGTGCTGATAAAAGATCTTTCTTTCTCGTTGCCCCGCAACGGTATAGTCGGCATAATCGGCCCGAACGGAGTAGGGAAGACTACGCTTTTCAAGACGATAGTGGGCTTGGAACCGCTCGACGCCGGTGAACTGAAAATTGGTGAAACGGTACAGATTTCCTATGTAGATCAGAACCGAGCCGGTATCGACCCAGAAAAGACCGTTTGGGAAGTGGTTTCTGACGGCTTGGATTATCTGAACGTAGGGAATGTGGAGATGCCTTCGCGCGCCTACGTATCTGCTTTCGGTTTCAAAGGAGCTGACCAGCAGAAACTAGCGGGAGTGCTCTCCGGAGGAGAACGGAATCGACTCAACCTGGCTCTCACTCTTAAGCAGGGCGGAAATCTTATTCTGCTCGACGAGCCTACTAACGATTTAGACGTAGAGACGCTCGGCTCACTCGAAAATGCGTTATTGCAATTCCCGGGATGCGCGGTGGTAATTACCCACGATCGCTGGTTCCTAGATCGCGTGGCTACTCATATTCTGGCTTGGGAAGGCACGGAAGCTGAACCCTACAACTGGTATTGGTTTGAAGGAAATTTCGAAGGCTACGAGAAAAATAAGATAGAGCGTCTAGGTGCGGAAGCAGCTCGACCTTCGGCCGTTACCTACCGGAAACTGACTAGAGGATAAATGAATACACTGTACGTAATACTTTCGATACTGGCGGTAGTAGCTGCGATACTAATCGGAGCAATCGTGGTGATGGCGTGCGTCCACATGGTACGCCACCGCAACGAAGTCCCCGAAGAGGATTTGCAGGGGCCAGTGCGCGCTTACGCTACGGAAGAGTCTGATATTTAGCGATTCTCCTAGTCTTTGTAAGATTTTCGCAGTAAACTAATAAAAGTTACTGAAAAATTTTTCATAAAGGCTGTATTCCTATCTATCTGCAGTTTTCTGATACTGGCGTCCGGAAACTATCTAGGTAGAGGATATCGATAAGGCAAGGGAGAAAATCATGGGTGCCATTTCCGACCGGAGTAAACTGGAAAATCTGGCCAATTCCTATGGCATTACCGCTGATTTTTGGGGATACGACGGGCAGCATAGAAGCGTATCTGACCAGACGCTTATCCAGATTCTTGAATCAATGGGAGTGGAAGGTCTCTGCGATGAAACTATCGATGCAGAGATCCAAAAGCGGCAATATAAATCTTGGGAAACCGTACTACCCTCGTGCACGGTAGTTCGATGCGGTAGCTACAATACCCTCGCTGTGCACGTGCCCCACGGAGCGCAGATAGAGATATGCGTAGAATTGGAGCAGGGCGGTGCGCGCACATTGGTGCAGCAGGATGATTTTACCCCGCCGCACACCATAAAAGGAGTACTCACCGGGCAGGCCAGTTTTGCGATTCCGGGCGATTTACCTCTCGGTTATCACACGTTAGTGGCCAAAGTTAGTACCGATAACGGCTGGGAAAGCCATCAAGCGCCTTTAATCGTCGTCCCGCAGTCACTGAATCTAATAAATGAGCAGACGCCCACGGCATGGGGAATGATGATGCAGCTCTATTCAGTGCGCTCGCGAGAATCCTGGGGAGTAGGAGATTTAAATGACCTCGCGGAAACCGCATCTCTGTTTGGAGATTTACAGGCGGATTTCTTACTAATTAACCCCCTGCACGCTGGAGAACCAATCGGGCATCTTTCCCCTTCTCCTTATCTCCCCGTCACCCGGCGTTTCTTTAATCCACTTTATATTCGCCCAGAAGATATCGCAGAGGTGGCTTATCTGAGTGCACCGCAACGCTCGCTAGTCACCTGGGCAGGTGAAAAAGTTAAAAAAGATTCACTGCGCAACGATTTAATAGATCGAGATAGTGCTTGGAGCGCGAAGCTAGAGGCTTTACACGTGATCTATCAGGCAGGGCGGTCACAGGCGCGGCAGCGTTCTTTCGAAAGATTCCGGGCGCGCGCCGGGCAAGGTCTAGAAGATTTTGCGCTCTGGTGTGCAATCTATGAAAAGTATGCGGGAGAGATACCGGCTGAACTGCAAGATATTTCTTCACCATTCGTAGCGAGGGAGCGCATTAGCCTCAGTGGGCGAATCGAATTCTGGGCTTGGCTCCAGTGGATATTGGATGAGCAGCTAGAAACTGCACAAAAAGTAGCTAAATCGGCGGGAATGAAATATGGAATTTGCCACGATTTAGCAGTAGGAGCTCATCCATATGGAGCGGATGTGTGGAGTAACCCCGAAGTCTATGCGGAAGGTTTCACCGTGGGGGCTCCGCCGGATATGTATAATCAGCACGGGCAAAATTGGTCGCAGCGCCCGTGGAATCCCGATGCGCTCGCAGCCCAAGCGTATAAGCCTTTGCGAGATACTCTCCGCACTATTTTCCGCCATGCCGGCGCGCTCCGAATCGACCACGTGATGGGGCTCTTCCGTCTATGGTGGATTCCGCAAGGTGAATTACCGAGTGCGGGAGCTTATGTACGTTTCGACCACGAAGCTATGGTAGGTATTTTGCTTCTGGAAGCGCAGCGAGCAAATGCAGTGGTCATAGGAGAAGATCTTGGCACAGTTGAACCGTGGGTGCGCGGCTACTTGAACGAGCGTGGAGTGCTGGGCACATCCGTATTCTGGTTTGAAAAAGCCGCTGATGGCCGCCCGCTAGCTCCGGAAGAATATCGGCGGCAAGTACTAGTGACGGTGGATAACCACGATTTACCGCCGATTGCTGGCTACTGGGCAGAAGAACACATCGATTTACGGGCGCGCTTGAATTTATTAGTGGAGCCAGAAGCGGAGACGCGGGTAGCTGCGCAGCGAGAACGCCAGCAGGTGCAGGAGCGGTTAGAAGAATATAATCTTCTAGGGGAGAATCCTACCGAACGGGAAATCTGCGAAGCACTACACCAATATGTGGCAAAGACTCCGGCGGTACTTTTCGGAGTTTCGCTGACTGATGCAGTAGGCGAAAGGCGAATTCAAAATCAGCCTGGCACCGACACCGAATATCCAAATTGGCAATTTCCTCTCGCTGACGGCACAGAGCAGGTAGTCTTAGTAGAGGAATTAGCTGCTAATCCGCGGCTCACTTCATTAGTGAAGGTTTTAAATACAGCGGTGCACGGAGAAAGGAACAGTGAGGATAACGGAAGAAGTTGCTGCTGAACGCCCTCATTTGCAAGCGGAAGAGGTAATAGCCGCCTGCGGCGGAATTACCAATATCCGCCGGATTGACGGCAGCATTTCCCGTATTACTCTTTTCTTATTCGATATGACGCTGGTGGATGTGCTACGCCTACGGCAAATGGGTATCTATAGTGTAGTGATTCAGAAAGAAAGCGTGCAGTTAATTATCGGCCCGGAAGCCGAAACTCTCCTCTATAAGATTGCAGAAAAATTCGGCAATCCGGAAGAAAAATTTTAAGGCGGCTCTGGGGTGGAGTATTCCATTACTACGCCGGGTACGCCGGCACTATTTTAGAGTATCCCTATACTACTTAGAACACCTTCTTTAGCTCTGAGCACTTACTTTGAGCATTCTTACACATTTTATTTAGAGCATTCCTGCACGCGGCGGGCGCGTTCAGCTCCATCTACTGCTTCTGCCACGAGCCGCCGCAAAGCGGGAGCAGAATCTTGGTGCTTATCCAGCCATTCTTGCCCGGCGGCAATCACATCTACTCCTAAGTCGGTGCGTCCCGTCAGCTTAGTGGGGAAAGTATAGGTAATCATATTCGAAGCGAACTCCACCGTGCGCTCTTCCCACTGCCGTTCCACTTCCGCAAAATATTTTTCTACATATGGTACGAGCAGCTTTGCATCTCCGGCAGTAAAGCCAAGGCAGAGGGAACGTTGCTGGGCATTAGGAATTTTCCCAGCCAGCAATTCCTCCCAAGCGCGCGCTTTCGCTTCCGGAGTAGCTAAAGCAGCGCGCGCTTCTGCCGCTGCGCTCGCTCCAGCTGCGGTATTATCGCGCTCTTGCAATTCCTGCTGGATATCAGCTGCGGTGATTCGCTGCGCAGCTGCTAAACGCTGCCATATTTCCCACCGCAGTGCTGCATCTATCTCTAATCCGGCCGGCACCTTTTCTCTCTGCAACCAGCCGGCAAAATAATCCAAATCAGCATCGCTGTGGGCAAGAATAATGGCGGTGCGCGCCAGCTGTAACTGCCGATCCGAGCCGGGAGTTGCGCTCTGCAAAATAGCTTGCAATTTTGCCGCCACTCTTTGCTGTAGTTCTTCTCGCTGTTGCGGCGGAGAATATAGATTAGTGGCCGTCACCAGCTGGCTTAAGGTGTAGCGCAGTACTGTGCCGTGCGTTTCCGTCTCCAAGGCGCGCAAAGCAAAATCTGCATAATCGGCGGCACTCATAAGCCCATCGCGGCATAAATCCCAGACATTAAAGAGAATAAGTGCTCGCGTCAGCTGTAATTCGGGTGGGAAAGCATTAATGTGCGCTTTTATGTGCGTCAAAGATTCTTCATCTAAACGCACTTTGGCATAAGCTAAATCGCCGTCATTAATCAGTAAGACATCGGGGCGGGAAATTCCACTGAACTCCGGCACTACGGTGCGCGCACCAGAAATATCTAGAGTAGTGAAAGCTACCTGCCGGTATTCTCCATCTTCTAAGTTATAGCCACCTACGGCAATTCGATGTGGCCGCAAAGAAGCGTGCTTATCTTTCTCCTGGCAAATTGCGAACTCATCGATTTTTCCGGCTGTTTCGGTTATTTGCGGGGAGAGAGTATTGATGCCCGCCTCTTGCAGCCAGAGCCGAGCCCACTGTTGTAAATCGCGGCCAGAAGCTGCCTCTAGCTCCGTGAGTAAATCTTGCAAAGTGGCATTTCCCCACGCTTTTTTCGCCAAGTACTGCCGCACTCCGCTAATGAAAGCCTCTTCTCCTACGTAGGCTACTAGCTGCTGGAATACGGAGGCACCTTTCCCGTAGGTGATGCCATCAAAGTTCACCAGCACATCTTCTAAATCGCGAATATCGGCAGCAATAGGATGCGTAGAAGGAAGCTGATCTTGCCGGCGGGCCCAAGATTTCTCTGAAGCCTGGAACGTGACCCATGCCTCCTGCCAGCGGGTCGCGCGCGCCGTCGCCACATGGCTCATGTATTCGGCAAAAGATTCATTCAGCCAGAGATCATCCCACCACTCCATGGTGACTAAATCGCCGAACCACATATGCGCGAGTTCGTGCAGAATAGTGATTGCCCGCCGTTCTACCAATGCGGCTGTCGGCTTAGATTGGAATACATAATCGTCGAGTATGGTGACGCAGCCCGGATGCTCCATCGCGCCCATATTGTATTCGGGTACAAAAATTTGATCATATTTGCGGAATGGATACGGCTGGGCAAAATACTCTTCGTAGAATGGCATTCCTTGCTTGGTGATTTCCAGTACCTCTGCGCCATCTAAATACTTTTGCAGTGATTTACGTGCATATACTCCGAGGGGAATTTCGCGGCCGTCGGGAGCAGTATAGGTGCCTTGCACTCCGGCATAAGGACCGGCAATTATGCAGGTAAGATAGGAAGAGATGGGTTCGGTGGGAGAAAATTCCCAGCGCGCTAGGCCGTCTGCTACCGGTTGGGGCTCCGGAGTAGGGGAGACGGAAAATACTTGCCAGTGCGCGGGAGCGAGCACGGAAAAAGTGAAACGCGCTTTTAGGTTGGGTTGCTCGAATACGGCAAACATCCGCCGCGAATCGGGAGCTTCGAATTGCGAGTAGAGATAGACTTCGCCATCTGCTGGATCGATGGCGCGGTGTAGACCTTCACCGGTGTGGGAATATAAGCAGGTAGCTTCCACAATCAAGGTGTTCTCTGCCGCTATTTCAGCCAGCTCGATTCGCGAATTTTGAAAAGCGCTAGGCGAAATAGTGGTGCCGTTCAGTTCAATTTTTTCTACTGATTGGGCTATTAAGTCTACGAAAGTGGCTGCGCCGGCTTTTCCAGAAAAATCAATAGTGGTGCGGGAGCGGAAAGTAGTGGAATCACGTAAATCCAACTCCACCCGGTAGCTATGAGTTTGTACTATTTCTGCGCGGTGGGCAGCTTCCAAGCGCGTCAAATTTTCTCCGGGCAAAATTTTTCCTTTCCACAGATGACTATGCCGTAGTGGCATCTAGTTTCCTCTTTTACTCTAGCTTCTTTTTGGCGTCGAGAAAAAGTATGGCGGCATGTATAGGATTGAGATATAGCTTTTGCCGGCGGGAATTCGATAATTTGTGCGCAAAGCGAACGCAGCGTAACTGCGGTAAAAGCAATGCGGGCGAGCTGCCCGAGAATACTGGCAAATATGAGAAATATTGGCAAATAGCGGTAATAAAAATAAATAAAGTAGAGAGAAAGGCAGAAAATGGCGAGTTTAGCTGCAGAGGAAAAAGTAGATTTTTGGTTCGACCCTTCTTGCCCGTGGACGTGGATTACCTCCCGCTGGATTACCGAAGTAGCTACGGAGCTCCCTCTATCTCTCACGATGCACGCCTTTTCGCTTTGCCACCTCAATAAAGATAAAGATATACCGCAAAGCTACCGGGAGCATTTAGAATCAGCTCGGCTTGGAGCAGAAGTGGCTGCCGGAGTGGAGAAACTGGCACCAGCGCGCCTAACAGATTTCTATACCGCGCTCGGCACCCGGCATTTTGTGGAAGAAGCTCCGAAAGACGCCGCCGCTGCTCGCGCCGCGCTCCAAGAGTGCGGCCTACCGGAAGAAATAGTGGATAGAGCTGCTGCAGGAGAATTCACGGATTATCTGGCAGATAGCACGGAAAAAGCGCTCTCCCTAGTAGGGGAAGACGTAGGAGTGCCGATAATTGCTACGGCTGGCGTGGCTTTCTTTGGACCAGTAATTTCTCCCGCTCCGCACGGGGCTGCGGCAATTAAACTCTGGGAAGGGGCACTGGCGTTGGCAGAAACTCCAGGATTCTTTGAGCTAAAGCGCTCCCGCACTACGGGGCCAATTTTTTCCTAGTAAGAAATAGAGAGCGCTAAATAAAAGCTAAGGGCTTTTCTACCGTTACCAGATCTGTACCCGCTCCTGCGGTGGCAGATAGAGTTCATCGCCTTCCTGCACATCGAAAGCCTCCACAAAAGCATCGATATTCTTCACTACTCCGTTGCAACGGAACTCCGCTGGCGCATGGGGATCAGTGGCGATTCGCTGCACCATCAGCTCATCGCGCCGTTTTTCCTGCCAAGCACGCGCATAGGAAAGGAAAACGCGCTGTAAACCGGAATAGCCTTCTTCTATCGGGCTTTCCGCAGCTCCCGTATATCCGGCTCGCCGCATAGCAATATCGTAGGCGCGCAAAGCAATCCCTAAACCACCTAAATCGCCGATATTTTCTCCTAGAGTGAGTTCCCCGTTTACGTGATGCGGAGAATCAGCGGGGAATTGAGCTGGTACATAGGAGTTATATTGCTTCACCAGTGCGCCGGTACGTTTCTCAAATTCCGCTCGGTCGTGCTCGCTCCACCAGTTATGCAATCGCCCGCTGCCGTCATATTTCGAGCCTTGGTCGTCAAAACCATGCCCGATTTCATGGCCAATAACTGCTCCGATACCTCCGTAGTTCCACGCCGGATCAGCATCTGGAGAGAAGAAAGGCGGCTGTAAAATAGCGGCTGGAAATACTATCTCGTTAGCGAGCGGGTTGTAGTAAGCATTCACCGTCTGCGGGTGCATAAACCACTCGTCTCTATCTACCGGTTTCCCTAATTTCCCTACTTCATAGGCGGTGAAAAACTTATTAGCTTGCCGCATATTCTCCACCAAATCGCCGGAAGTAATGTGTAGCTGTTGGTAATCTTTCCACTTTTCTGGATAGCCGATTTTAGTCACGAAACTATCGAGTTTTTGGAGCGCCTTCTGGCGAGTATCTTCTCCCATCCACTCCAAATTTTGAATCGAGGTGCGATAGGCGGCCAATAAATCGGCTACCAGTTGCTCCATCTGCGTTTTGGCCGTGGGAGGGAAATGGCGAGCTACATATTCTTTTCCAATCGCTTCGCCGAGAATACCGTCCACTAAATCTATGCCACGCTTCCAGCGGGGGCGCATTTTTTCTTTACCCGCCAGCACCTTTCCATAAAAATTAAACTGTGCCTCCACTAGAGCAGTAGAGAGATACGGCGCGCGCGCCAAAATGGTCTGCCAAACTAGGTATTCCTGCAGCGTATCTAGCGGCGTATCTTGCCAAAGTTGCGCAAAACCTTGGAGAGCCCCCGGAGTATATACCAGTAATTTCGGAGCATTTTGGGCGGTGATTCCACAAACTTCCAGCGTATCTTCCCAATTAAATCCGGGGGTGGTGCTCTGAAATTCTTCCCAGCTCAACACATTATTAGTCTGTTCGGCATCGCGCAGTTTTACTACGTCGTAGTGATGGGAGGCGAGTGCAGTTTCAAAATCGAGAATACGCTGGGCGGCGTCGGCAGCTGCTTCAGCGCTAATCCCGGTGCCTAAGGCGTAAAGCTGGGGGAGAAATTCTTTATAAGCCTGCAAAATAGGAGCGTAGGCGGCATCTCGATAGAAAGATTCATCGGGGAGGCCGAGCCCATCTTGGCTAATCCATACGATATAAGCATCTGGCTGGTTGCGGTCGGCGTCTACTGTGCAGCTGAAAGGCACCGATACTCCGCTCTCTAGGAGCTGGCCGACGGCGATTCCTAAATTATCTTTATCTTTCGCAGCGCGGATGAGTGCTAAATCTTTTTCGAGAGGCCGTATGCCCTGTTCTTCTATCCGGGCTTCGTCCATAAAAGAAGCATATAGATCTGCCACTTTTTGCTCGCTGCTGTGGCGGGGATTGGCTGTAAAACTTTCAACGATTTCTCGTACTTGCGCCAAGGATTCTTCCCGAAGATCGATAAAGGCACCGGCTGCCGCTTGATCAGCTGGTATAGAAGTACTTTCTAGCCACTTTCCGTTTACAAATCCAAAAAGATCATCTTGCGGGCGAATACGAGTATCTAACTCGGAAATTACTTTAGCTCCGTAATTCTCACTGTCTTTAATCGTCATAGAGGCTATTCTACCTTGATTTACTGGGCGGTTCCGCTTCAGGGTAGGGAAAAATTAGCTAGAATAAAAGTATGAGAGTACATATTGCAAGTGACCATGCAGGTTTTGAATTAAAAAGTCATTTAGTTGCCCACCTTCAGGAAGCCGGCTACGAAGTAGAAGATCACGGCTACCATGAATACGATAAATTGGATGCTTATCCGCCGGTATGCTTTGCCTGCGCCGAAGCAGTAGCAAAAGATCCGGGGTCTCTGGGGATAGTCATCGGAGGATCTGGAAACGGCGAGCAGATGGCAGCCAATAAAGTGAAAGGCATCCGTGCCGCTTTAGCTTGGAACGAAGCTACTGCAGAATTAGCGCGGGAGCACAATAACGCCAATGTGATATCGCTGGGTGCGCGCCAGCATGATCTAGCGGAAGCTACTAAGCTGGTGGATATTTTCCTTTCCACCTCTTATGATCCCGCTTCGCGCCACCAATCGCGTATCGATATGCTCAGTGAATACGAAGAAAAGCACTGAGTAGTATCTAAAAGAATTAAATAAACAAAGGGCAGGAGCTTCCGCATGGAAGCTCCTGCCCTGCTATTTAGGAATTATTTAGTATGTATTGGCGCGCGCAGGTACACGCGGGCGCCAGCATACTCTAATTACTTAAATCAGTAATTTCTTAAATCAGTTGCTGAAGGCTGGGTCGATATGTGGCTGCTTATTTTTCGCTGGCCGATTTTGTGCTGGAATTCCCACTGCTACCTGGCAGCTTGGCACGTCTTTCACTACTACTGCATTAGCTCCGATTTGTACGTCGTCTCCAATCGTAATAGGGCCGAGTACTTTTGCTCCGGCGCCAATCATTACGCGATTACCGACGGTGGGGTGGCGCTTGCCTTTGCGCATAGAAATACCGCCGAGGGTGGTGCCGTGGAAAATAGTCACGTCTTCTCCTACTTCGGCAGTTTCTCCAATCACCACTCCCATGCCATGGTCAATAAAAAGTCTCCGGCCGAGTTGTGCGCCTGGATGGATTTCAATTCCGGTAATGGCGCGCGTCAGCTGCGATATTATGCGTGCCGGCAATTTTAGGAGTGGCGATTTATTCCACATCCGATGGCAGAGCCGGTAAGCCCAGACGGCGTGCACTCCCGGATAGGCGATTGCCACTTCGAGGGTATTGCGGGCAGCCGGATCATTATCTACTGCTGCTTGGAGGTCTTCTTTTAGCTGCGCAAAGAAGGGGAGGTTCTCTATCTTTTTCTGCATCCTTAATCATCCAATCCCGCGAATAAATCGGTCGATACGTAGCGTTCACCGAAATCAGGAATAATTACGGCGATACTTTTTCCAACGTATTCGGGGCGTTCAGCTATTTTCAGCGCTGCCCAGAGTGCAGCTCCGCCCGAGATTCCTGCCAGTATCCCCTCTTGGTGGGCAGCCTGCCGAGCCGTAGCTAAAGCGTCGTCAAATTCTACCGGCAGCACTTCGTCATAGATATCTCTATCGAGTACTTCCGGCACGAAATTAGCGCCCAGCCCTTGTATCTTATGAGATCCGGCGTGGCCCGTGGAAAGAAGAGGTGAATCGGCGGGTTCTACCGCCACAATATGTATTTGTGGATTCTGGGATTTTAGATACTTACCGCTTCCGCTGAGAGTACCTCCGGTGCCTACGCCAGCCACCAACACATCTACTTTTCCAGATAGATCATTCCAGATTTCTGGACCGGTGGTGCGGGCGTGAGCGGCAGGATTGGCGGGATTGGCAAACTGGGAAGCGAGAATAGCGCCGGGCAGCGAAGCAGCAATCTCTTTCGCTTTATCCACTGCGCCTTGCATTCCCGCTGCCGGTTCAGTGAGCACTAATTCTGCTCCGAATCCGCGCAATAAAATACGCCGTTCTTTAGACATTGAAGCCGGCATAGTAAGAATTACTTTGTAGCCGCGCGCTGCGCCCACCCAGGCGAGTGCAATACCAGTATTACCGGAGGTTGCTTCGACGATAGTGCCGCCGGGAGCCAGCGCTCCCGATTTTTCTGCTTCCTCCACGATAGCCACACCTACGCGGTCTTTTACGGAGTTAGCTGGGTTGTAGAATTCTAATTTTGCAAATACGTGCCCACCTTTATCTGCCGCCAGCCGGTGGAGCTGTAGCAGGGGCGTACCTCCAGTTATTTCGGTGAGGGAGTGGTATAAGGTCATAGGTTCTCTCTTTTCTTAAATTGAGGTTTTGTATAAACGGCTCAATTTTTATTCTTCGATTTATATTCCTATTTCGCAGTTTTATCTAAAAGTTTATCTAGGAGCTGCTTTGAGCTGTTAGGAGCTACTTTTTAGCAATTTACGAGCGCCAAGCATGCCAAAGGCACAAAACTAGAGCTCAGCGCCCTTGCGACAGGTACAGCAGAAAAGGGAGGCAGAGAGAGCTGCTAAACGCATATTATTTCCTCCTCCTGCTCAATAGTTAATACAAAATTATAGGCACTTTTATAATTACATAGCTTTTTCGGCGGCGCAAATGTGGCAAATCTTGCTAGCGGTATTGTGCGCTAAATTTTGCTAACACCTACATATTTTGTGGCGAAAAATTAGCGCCGGGCAAGGGGAGCTAATTCGCGCTGGAAAAGGGGAGCTAGGAGATAACTCCAGCAGCTACTTCTTTATAAGCCATTTTTTGGAATTTTACCTCTGTTTCTGCGCCGCGCAGCTCTCCTAGGTACGCGGCAGCTTCGTTGCAATCATCTGCGAGAAAAGTAATCACCACTTTTTCTGATTGATAATCGAGAGCAGTGATTTCATATTTACTGCGGCGCAATCCTGCTTCTATACGTCCGGCGGCATCGAGAGGCAGTGAAACTTCCAACTGCTGGAAAATTTGCTCTTTCCAGAGTTGCGCTCCGTGGAGTGTTTGCGCCGGCGCCTCGGTATAAGCGCGCACCAGCCCGCCGGTGCCGAGCAGAGTGCCGCCAAAATACCGCACCACCACTATTGCAGTATCGGTGAGCTGGCGGGTATTTATCACCTCTAAAATTGGTTTTCCGGCGGTGCCGGAGGGTTCGCCGTCGTCAGAGGAATTAGTGATATCTTGCGCGCCGCGCACGGAAATACGGTAGGCGCTGCAATGGTGGCGTGCATCTGGGAATTCTTGGCGAATCTCTGCTATGAAATTACGCGCAGCAGTTACGTTTTCTACGCGGCGCACTACGGCTATAAACCGCGACTTTTTCACGGTAATTTCGCTGCGCAATTCCAAATCAGGGGTCAGACGATAAATCTCCACCTTTCTATTTTTACCGAAAACTCCGTGTTTCTCAGCACAAAGTGAAAACTGTTATGAGAAAACTAGGTGCCATCTGTTAAAGTTATGCTCTGTACGAAAGATAATCGCCTAGAGAGCGATATCGCTTACTTAATAAAGAAAGAGCAAGGAGCGGAATCATGGCAGTTCCAAAACGTAAGATGTCACGCAGCAATACCCGCTCTCGTCGTTCCCAGTGGAAGGCCAAGCTTACCGAGTTGCAGCCGGTCCGTGCCATGGGTGGCAGCGAGGTGCGCATCCCACGTCGCCTAGCAAAGGCGGCGCAGAAAGGCCTGCTCGATTTAGATTAAAATCAGCAGCTAAAAATTTTCAGAGTGGCTCCGCCGAAAAGGTGGGACCACTCTTTATTTTTATAAGAAAACGGAAAAGGATCTCGAAATGACGCAAGCAACCGGGCAAGCAATAGCCATGATCGTTTATTTCGTAATGATGGTGCTCATTGGTTTGTGGGCCTACACTCGCACCAAGAATTTAGATGACTATATGATTGGCGGGCGCGGTTTGAACCCATTGGTGGCGGCGCTCTCGGCGGCAGCTTCGGATATGTCGGGGTGGCTGCTTATGGGATTGCCAGGTGCGCTCTACGTTTCGGGAATTATCGAAGGCTGGATTGCAGTAGGGCTGACGATTGGTTCGTGGCTAAACTGGAAAATCGTAGCTCCCCGGCTGCGTTCTTATAGTGAAATAGCGAAAAATTCTATTACGGTGCCCTCTTTTCTGGGTAATCGGCTGCATGACCCCACCCATGCGGTGCGTATTGCCGCCGGGCTAATCATCTTCATTTTCTTCACCTTCTACGTATCTTCTGGAATGGTAGCCGGCGGTACCTTCTTTGAGACGGCTTTCGGCCTCGACTATCACCTCGGTATGACCGTCGTGGCGGGCGTAGTAATTCTTTATACGCTCGTGGGAGGATTCTTGGCCGTATCGTGGACGGATATGGTGCAAGGCTTAATGATGGTAGCGGCTTTAGTAGCGGTGCCCATAGCCGGAATTTTTGCCGTAGGGGGGCTCGGGAAACTGGCCGCCGGCGTTAACGCCGTGAATCCGGGATTCCTCTCTCCGGTAGGAGGCTCGCTAAGTATTGCCACTTTCATAAGTATTATTTCTGCTCTCGCTTGGGGTCTCGGCTACTTCGGGCAGCCGCATATCATTGTGCGTTTCATGGCTTTGCGTAGCCCCGGAGAAGCTAAACAAGCGCGGCGAATTGGGCTAGGTTGGATGATATTTTCGGTATTTGGTGCCGGCGGCACTGCGCTAGTGGGCATTGCCATGAACTATTACGGTCTCATATCGGTCGGCTCGGAGCAGCGTGAATCTATATTTATTGTTTCTGGGCAGCGGCTATTTCCGGTATTTATTGCTGGCTTCATGCTCGCAGCTATTTTGGCGGCGATCATGTCTACCATTTCTTCGCAACTGCTCGTCACTTCTTCTGCCGTAGTAGAAGATATCCTCAACGCCAAAGGGGAGCGCAGCGCGGCGGCCAGTATTAATTGGGGGCGGACGGCTGTGCTGCTCTGTGCCCTCCTAGCTGCAGTATTCGCTTGGTTCCGCACCGATTCTATTTTGAATCTAGTGGCTTTTGCCTGGGCTGGATTCGGGGCGACTTTCGGCCCCATGGTATTGCTGGCGCTCTATTGGCGTAAACTCACCTGGCAGGGCACACTCTGTGGAATGCTCACCGGAGCATTGACGGTCGGAATCTGGGGTACTTATAAGTGGTTTGGGCTTTACGAAATTTTGCCGGGATTCTTACTAGCCTTGCTGGTGGCGTATCTAGTTTCTCGCCTTACCTACCGGATGAATAGCGAAATAGAAGCAGAGTTTACGAAAGCGCTACAGCTCAGTACCGCTAATGCCCAAGAGATGGCCGCTCAGAGTGATTCAGCGAGCGCTATGCCGCACGAAGAGGAAAACGAGGGGTAAAAAGAGGCGCCGAACGAAGAGCAAAACAAGGGCCAAACGTAGGATAAACGAGGCCTCGAGCGAGAGGCAAAATAGCTGACAAAATAATAGCTAGCAGAAAACTGTGGGGTAGGCAGTGCAAATCCACGAGCGTGAATTTGCGCTGCCTACCCCAGTTAATTGCTGTAGCTAATGCCGCGCTTTACGTAACTATTTATTCTCTACAATCGCTACGAAACGATCGATATAGTCTTGCACGAAGGCGCGCGTCTTTTCGTTGTTGAATTTACCTTGCTCATCGAGTAATTCCGGAGATTTCCCTAGGAATACTTCAGGTTGCCCCGGGAGCGTCATATTGAAATAGCTGAGCGCGAGCCGCAAATTCTTCTGCGCGCTGTAGCCGCCCATCTTCCCTACGGAATGGCTAATAATTCCGGCCGGCAGATCTTTCCAAGCTACATCAGAATTCGGCTTCGACCCGATATCTACTGCATTCTTTAGGCAGGCGGGGATGCAGCGATTATTTTCCGGAGTTACGAAGAGTACTCCATCTACGCTCTTAATTTTTTCCCGGAATTCGGTGTATACCTTCGGCAGCGGCTTTTCCGTTACTTGTGGATCATCGTAATCGAAATCGTAAAGCGGCAAATCGCGAATTTCTACTATCTCTGCTTCGTAATCAGCGGGAAACATCTCCAGAGTCTGCAAAGCAATTTTGCGGGCATAGGAGCCACCTCGCAAACTTCCCACTAGTACGGCAATTTTCTTCGCCATATTTCCTTTTCCTTTCTTTCGTCTTTATTTAAGTATAGCGGGCAGAAAAGCGGGGTGCAGACTAAAAATCTGCACCCCGCTAGTAATAGTTCAGCTTTTATGCTACTTAAGCAGCTGCATCACAAGATGTACCGGATTGTGGTCGGTAGATTTGAATCCTTTATCTAAAGTCTCCACTTTCTTGACCTTTATATTATCCGATACGAGGAAGCCGTCTATCACGTAATACTGATGAGTTTCTTTATCAGAATTTACATATGGCTTATCGAGCGAACGGCAGGTGGGGCGAGAATAATCGGTAAGTACCTGTAGATTCTTGGCGTCAGATGGAATTTCTAATTTACCAGGTACCCAGAGATCTTTATTGACGGGGAATTTACCGTTGCCTTCCGGGAAAAGCTGATTGAAATCTCCGCCGGCAATCACGTAGTTACCTTTGGCAGTTTCATCTGCAAAAATCTGCATGAGCTCCCGAGTCTGAGCGGCTTTTCCAGCGCCGTCGTCATAGGCCTCTAAATGTAGATTAATCGCCACTAATTCTTTATCGCTACCGGCGATAGGAATCCGGTTTATGAGCAGCGCGCGCTTCAAATTGAAAATCCGCTCCGGCCACTTGAAAGGAATCGGAAGCTGTACGCGGGTAGCGTCTTCCACCTTGTAGTTCGAAAGGGTGAGTAGCCCCGAATGTACTCTGCCAATTGGTGGCTTCGGATAAGGCAGATACTTAACCTTAAAGTTGGGGGCAAAGCTCGAAGTAGCTTGCGGATTATCGGCTGCTAATTTCGCCGTCTCATCTATACCGTAGCTGCGCTTCGAATCGACATCTACCTCTTGGAAGAAAGCTAAATCCGGAGCTACTTTTTTCACTTCGGCGCTGATATCCGCGATATTCTGCTCTACTCTTTCTTTCGAAGCAGTTTGCACCATCTTGCCGCCGTCCATAAAGAAATCGGCGTTATCTCCGAGCGCTCCATAGCCGAGATTCCAAGTGAGCACACTTAGTTCGCCACTAGCGGGAAGCTCTTTTTCCGCATGTGCATTAAGAGCCACTGGTTCGATATGCGCGGGCTTGTATTCAGTGGTAATAAAATAAGCTGCTACTCCAATAATGAGTGCTAGCAAGGCAGCCAGCAGCAGCCCGAGATATTTAAATATTCGCCGTAGCAGATGTGGGCGCGCTTTAGCGCCGGCATCTTTTTCTAGACTATGGGCGGGCACGATATTGCTCCATTCTTTCGATTGTTTCTATTTCTTTTTATATATTTATGAAAAAATAAGGTGAACTTTTCGCTTCTTTAGACTCAAATACGGATTCTTTCCTCGCTCGTTTCCTACTTGCTACCAGTGAGCGATGTGATTCTCGGCCATTCCCGGAATTCCTTGTACTTCTTCTCCAAGAAGTGTGCCGGAATAGCTCCCTAAGGGGGCGCGATAGCAGCTACTGAGAGCGCTAATTCCGACGTCGCCGGCGCGCATTCCTTCGGGGGTGAAAGTTAAATCTACCGCGCCATCGTCAGTATGAATATGCCAAGGGCGCAGCGGGTTATCGCTATCGAAATCAAAACTGGTATGCCCTACGTAGAAGAGCTCGCCATCTTTCCAGATGCCGTTTTCGCTGTACTCGTAGTCGTTGTGGCCAGCCACTAAGTTTATTCCCCATACGGGGCCGCTGCCGTGCGCACTGCGCCCGGCTGCGCTGGCCCAGCGCCACCGCGTTTCCCGCCCGAGCAAGCCGTGGGTGTCGTCGACGATAGAGAAGCACTCATCTAAAGAATAGGTGCGGTTTCCTACCTGCGCTTTCCCTCTCACCTCCATGCCAGCTAATTTACGAGTGATATTTACGCCTTCTTTCTTTCCTTGCGCGCGGGCATTCGGAACGCGCGAAACGAGCACCAGCTGCCCAGCAGGCGGCGCATAGGAAGCTTCGATGGTGATTTCCCCGATGTGTAAACTCAAATGAATTTTTCCGTCCGCTGTGGTGAGGATATCTACATCGCCGCGGATGCCACGATAGGACACATGCTCCCGTTCGGGGCGGAGCTGCACAGAGGTGTCGAGGCCGCCGGGGAGAGTGATGGCAAAATCGTTGAGCCGGCTGGTGCTGCGTTCGAAAATATAGCCAAAGATATTGGAGACGATGCCGGCGCGTACCACCGTGGCACCGATAATTACTTCTTTGCCGAAGATTCCACTAAAGCGCCAGCGCTTTTCCGCGGCGAAACGCATCCAAGCTGGCCACTGATATTTTTGAGCAAAACGGCGATAGTCAATCTGGGGAAGTGCGCCGTTATAGATTCCAAAGGGAATCGACCCATCTGGGGCTGGTACTTCCTGGGGTGGAGTAGGTAATTCTGAGGTAGGTGTTTGATAGGTGATAAACGGGTTAGTAGCTGGTAGTTCCCCGATAACTTCATTGTCAGCAGGTTGGAAAATCATAAACATATAATACGTTAAAATCTCGCCAGAGGTTTACAAAACTCAAATAAGTGTAATATGCGTTACGAAAATGGGGTAAGTGTAAAGGTCTTTAGTCCCACCAAAAGTGCGTTTCGGCAAGGAATATCGGCTTATATGCGGTAAAATGAAGGCAGCCTCTTATATTTAAGACGCTTTTTATGCGAAAAAATAAAAGGATTTAGGAAGATCATGGAACATCAAGATTCGTTTTCAGATTTTATGACCGGTATCTCTACTCCGGGCATGATTAAGTGGGAGGATATGCCCACTTATAATACGATTATGGCGCTGGCCGCTGGCGTGGGATTAATACTCGTCGCTTTCTTTATATATGAGCTGCTGCAGAGCGTGAAAAATAAGAAGCCGCTGAATACGGATTCTTTTGCGCTCGCTTTTGCCGTATCGGGAATTATTCAATTCTGCACTGGTTTGCATATGACTCTCACCTGGCCACTCGCTAAAGGTGGATTCGCTTACGACAACATAATTTTCGGCGAGACCACTCTCCCCTTCGGCGTACTACTGCTAGTGGCGGCCTTCTACCTCTGGAAGCGGGGCAAAGGAATCGGGGAAGCCGAAAACCCACTTCTGGCGGTGGCGCAGAGCGCAAAACCGGTATCTATTTTCATCGGCGCCCTAGGCCTAGAACTCTTTGCGATTACCATGGCCGGCCTAATCTACCGTCTCTATGCTGCACCCGTACAGGAGCCAATCTCCGGATTCTTCTCTCCCTATCCGTGGTTTGAAGCTATTTTCCTCTCGGTTCTCTTCTTCTTAGCTGGCCTGGGAGCATTTCTCACGCCGATAGCTGCTTTCCAAATTGCCAGTGGAAAGACGGAGACGAGTGGAATTCGCGCCATCAAGACCTCGATGGTTTGCTGGGCAATCTCGGGAGTTGCTTTCATGCTTTTCGGAGCGATGAATTTCTATACCCACATCGGATTTATTCTCAACACCATCTAAGGATAGTAAATCCAATCTTAGGCAGTAGGTAGCGCATAGACGCTAGATAGCACTGCACATAATTTACAAAATAATCTCTGCTCCGGAGTGTCTATTCGTTGGAGATAAATTCCAGATGAGTAGTTAAGGAATCTGTGTAAGAAATCCGCGCGAGCAATCCGTATAAGGAATCGGCGCGAGAAGTACTAGAAAAGCAGCGTCACCCAAAGGGGGAGGCAGCAAAGCATTTCAGTGATTCCGATTTTTCGAGCAGGGAGACGGCGGGGGCGCCGGCGATCTACGTAAAGTAGCAACGCCGTGCGCCCTAGCCATATTCCGGCGTAAAGTATCCAGATCCAGCTCAGTAGCTGAAAGTAATACAGGGCAGAAATTACTAGGAGCGAAAAAAGATGCCAAACTAAGCTGCGCTGCCTAGCTGAGCGTTGCCCGCGCTCGCGGATAAGGGCTTTTACGTGGAGCACAGAGCCGAAGAAATAGCCAAAAGTGGCGAGGATTTCGCAAGTAAAAACAGCAGAATCAGCTGCTAGCCACGCCGGCGGTGTGGGGTAGGCGGCCACTAGAGCCATAGTGCAAGAAATAAAAGTGGTAAAGGCGCCGCTGCGCACACTTCGCTCTGCGTGTGTCTTTAGGCAATACAGCGCACCTATCCCAGGAGCGGCAAGAATGGCTGCCCATCCGAGTAGACCCCAGCCACGTGCCCAGAGCGTCAGAGCGGAAAAGAGTACCGTACCGAGTAAATAGGCGAAAAGTGGCGCTCGGTAGTTTTGCCGGCGCGGTGAGCGAGTCTTCCAGTAGAGGGAGAGCTGATAGAAACTGAGGTAGGCGCTAATCCAAGCGCCGGTTAAAGCCACCTGCCCCCAGGTAAAATTTGCCGCTTCCACTAATCCAGCGGTGAGTGGAATGAGCAGTATCGCATAAGCGCCGTGCTGGCGGGGGAGCTGCAAAAAATTTTTCGCCATAGCTAATTTTTAGCATGGGGGTGAAAACTAATGCTATATTCTTTGCTCGGATTCACTCTGTTTTTTTGGAAGTGGAATCGTTAAGCTAAAAGCAGCCGGCGCGAGTGTCGAGGTGCAGCAGTGCTGGAGTGTAACAACGCCGAAGCATAAGAGTGCGCGAGAGTAAAATTTAGAGTTAATAGTAAGACGTGAGTGCAGATGTATATACCGCAGCAGTATCAAATACCGGAAGCGCAGGCCCTGGAGCTAGCGGAGAAAATTGGCCGCGGGCAGTTCATCGGGCAAGTAGCGGGGCGCTGGGAATCCACCTTGCTGCCGTTTTTGGTGGAACGGCGGGGAGAAAAAATAATTGTGCAGAGCCATATCTCGAAAGTTAATCCGCAGTGGAAATGCAGCGGCAGCGGCTTAATCGTGGTGAACGGGGTGCAAGGGCAGGTACACGGAGCTGATTTGCCGCCGAATCCAGCGGGGGCGCGCCTGCCGCGGGTACCCACTTTAGACTATATACAGGTGCATTTACGAGGAAAGTTCTTCGCCTACACCGACCGGGAATGGAAAATAGCACATCTACAGAAAATGCTGCAACGCTTTGAAGGAGATTGGGATCTCAGCGCCGCGGATCAGAAGCTCCTCGACAATGCCCTGCCGGCTTTAGTGGGAGTGGAGATGGAAGTAGCAGAAATAGCTGGGAAAGCGAAGTTGCACCAAAATCTGCTTCCGGAAGAAATCTCTTTTACGGCAGAAAATATGGCTGCCCGCGGCGGAGAATATGCAGAAGTGGCGCAGGCTATGGAAAAAATAGCGGTGCCGTGGGCGCAGGAGCGCGAAGCGCGGGTGGCAAGTGTAGAAGCGAGCCGGCGTATCCCTCTGCGAGCAAAAACGGAGAAAAATAGCTGACTGCCTGTTTCGCCTGCCAAACTCCTCTAGGATAGCAATATGAGAAATGCTCTGAGTTTTGGATTAGGCACCCTCGGGCGCGACATGATGTACGGCATGGTATCGCTGTACCTGATATTTTATCTCACCGATATCCTCGATTTATCTACCGGTACGCTGGCTGGCGTCACCGTGGTGCTGGTGTTGATGCGGATATTCGACGCCGTAAATGATCCTTTTATGGGTTATATCGTGGATAATACGCGCAGTCGCTGGGGGAAATTTAAGCCGTGGATCACGGCCGGGGCGCTCGCCTGGTCAATCGGCACTATACTGCTTTTCACCGATTGGGGAGTGCGGGGTTGGAAATTTTTAGTCATATTCGTGCTGGTCTATTTGATTTTCGAAGTGGCCTATACGATGAACGATATTTCCTACTACGGCATGATGCCATCCCTCAGCCGCGATAAAAAAGAGCGAGAGCGCATCGGCGTAGTTACCCGTATCTGCGCCAATATTGGGCTTTTTTCCATCGTCGTGGGAATAGTGCCAATCACGAAGTGGCTAGGAGAAGTGCTCGGCAGTGATCAGCGCGCTTGGCAGTTGCTGGCGGTGGTGCTCTCTATCCTGGCAATCGCTTTTCAATCCATCACCTTAATTTTTGCCCGCGAGCAGGTGCACGCTCCGGCGGAATCTACTCCGCTGCGTGAGCTCGTGCGCGTTATCTTCAAAAACGATCAACTGCTCTGGGTGTCTTTAGCGTTTCTGCTCTATATGTCGGGCTACACTCTGCTCACCAGCCTCGGATTGCACTATTTCAAATATCTAGTGGGGGATGCCGGTAAATATCCGATTTTCGCTCTGGTGCTCGGAGTGACGCAACTTCTCACCCTGCTGATATTTCCCTTTATTTCTGCGCGCTTGCCGCGTCGGCAGGTATTCACGCTCGGATGTATATCTTCCATAGTGGGATACTTAATTTTTATCTGCGCGGGGCGAAATATGGCCGTGATTCTCGGAGCTGGCCTCTTCCTCTTCTTTGGGGAGGCGCTTCTCCAAGTACTACTGATGATGTACATTGCAGACAGCGTCGAATATGGAGAATGGAAACTCGGGCGGCGCAATGAATCAATTACTTTTTCCTTGCAGCCTTTCATCTACAAACTCTCTAACGCCATCGCTTCTGGCCTTATGGGAGCCTGCCTCATTTGGTCGAAAGTAGAGAAAGCCACCAGTGCCGCCGATGTGACGGAAAGCGGCATCTGGATTTTCCGAATTTTCATGATGGGCTTGCCGCTGCTCTTCACACTCGCCGCCCTCGTTATTCTCCGGCGTGGCTACCGGATCGATGAAAAAACCTATAAAGATATTGTGGCGAGCTTGCAGGAGAAAGAGAGCGCGGAGCAGTGAAGGAACCGCAGGAAGTGAAAGTAGTAAAGGAAGCGAAAGCGCCAAGTTATCAAAATTTTTCGAACCTCGGGGAAATCTATGCGCATCCGTTGGGGCGCGATATCGTCGATAAATTGATTCTGCAGCTAGGTGCGCCATCTGCTCTCGTAATAAATCCACTCACGAAGCGAATCCCACTGCCGTGGCTCCGTAAAATAGCGGAGAAAAAAGCGCCGGGGCTTTTCGAAGCGCTCCGTAAACTGCTGGAGATGAATCCGCAGCGTCTAGCAGATACGAACTTTTCTCCCGCTGTATCGGAGCCCGCCTGGTGGAAAGAAGCCGTCTTCTACCAGATTTATCCGCGCAGCTTTGCAGATGCGAATGGGGATGGGATTGGAGATCTCCGCGGCATAATCGGAAAACTAGATTACCTAGAAAATTTGGGAGTCGATTGCCTCTGGCTTTCTCCTATCTTTGCTTCCCCCAACGAAGATATGGGATACGACGTCAGTGACTACCGAGCAGTCATGGATTTGATGGGCAGCGAGGAAGATCTGGAGGAATTAATCAGAGAAGTGCATGCGCGCGGTATGCGAATAATCCTGGATTTGGTACTCAACCACACTTCGCAGGAGCATGCTTGGTTCCAAGAGGCACTAAAGAATCCCGCCGGCGATAAAGCCGCTTACTATTTTTTCCAAGACGGCAGCCCCGATACCCCACCGAATAATTGGGTCTCGTTTTTTTCGGGTTCGGCGTGGCGCTGGATGCCGGAGATAAAGAAATGGGTCTTACATCTTTTTGCACCCGGGCAGCTGGATCTGAATTGGGATAATCCGGCAGTGCGCCGCGAAGCAGGAGAAATCGCCCAATTCTGGCTCGAAAAAGGGGTAGACGGTTTTCGCCTCGATGTAATTAACTATATTTCGAAAGCGCCGCAGCTCCCGGCGGGTAATCCGGCAGTTGGCGATTTAGTGGGATTCACCGGTATTGAGCATTATTTCGCCGGCCCGCATCTCCACGAGTATCTGCGCGAATTCCGCCGTGCGGTGGCAGCGGGGAAAAACGGGGCACAGGCAGTGCTAATTGGAGAAACACCCGGAATAGGTGTGGAAGTGGGGCGCTTGCTCAGCCATCAGAGCCGTCAAGAGTTGGATTTGTACTTTAATTTCGATGTGCTCGAAATGCCGGGGAAAATTCGCTGGGATGATTACCATTACGACCCCGCCTATTTTCTCGATTTTTATCTGCGCTATCTGCCGCGCCTAGACGCCGGCGACCAACTGGCGATTTTTTCCGAAAATCACGATAATCCGCGTATCGTAAGTAAAATTACCTCCGACCCCGCCCAAGCTCCGCAAGTGGCAAAATTAATCGCGGCAATTTCCCTCACCTTGCCGGGCACTCCCTTTATTTTTCAGGGGCAGGAGCTAGGGGCAGTCAATCAGAATTTCCGGGGCATCGAGCAACTACGCGATGTGGAGTCGATAAACTACTATGCCGAGCTCCAGGAAGCAGGAATGGCGCCGGCGGTGGCTTGGGAGAGAATCTTGGCCGGTTCGCGCGATCACGCGCGGGTGCCGATGCCGTGGGAGCGGAACGGCGGATTCACCACCGGAGAGGCCTGGCTTTCTCTGTGCGATCTTCCACCAGCTGGCAGCGCAGCCGAGCAGTTAGCGAAGCCAGATTCGGTATTTAATTTCTATCGGCAGCTATTGCAGTTGCGGAAAGATTTCGCGGCGGCTGATTTTTCTCTTCTGGTGCGCTCTGGTGCCTATGCGGCTTGGCGGCGGGGAGATTATTTCGTGGAAGTGAATCTTGCTCCCCACCCCACTCCGCGCCGAAAAAATGTAGCGGCGGCAGCTGGGGAAGTGCTCTTGGCGGCTGGGAAAATCAGTAAAGTGAAACCTGGCGCCGGAAAAGAAAGTATGCTGGGGAAGTGGAGAGGAAAAAATGGTTGGCTTTCCCCCTATGCGGTAGTGATTAGCCGGGGGAAGCTTGGCTGAAGAGGCGAATATTCGGGTTTTCTTCGGGATTTCTGGAGTTGATCGCCTCGTGTAGATAAAATAGATAAAATCTATATATTATTATATCTAATAAATGGAAAATCTTAGGGGAATTGAGAGAATGCACCTACATAAACAAAATCGGCGAATTTTCGCTGGTATGGTAGCGCTTATTTTAGCTATCGTATTGACCGGCTTCGAGCTGCTAGTACCTAAAATGAATCTAGCAGTTGCGGACCCTACGGCTCCTGCCCGGGTGGAAGTAGATTGTACGGATTGTGAGGAAGCGGGGTTACGTGCGGCAATCACGCAGGCTGGCACTACTCCTACGCGTATTGTGGTCAGTGGATCCACCAATACTATGCTCACTTCCACGCTGGTGATTCCACAAGGAGCCGATATTGAATTAGTGAACGGCATGTTTATAAATCCGGGAATGTCGGAAGGTGGCCTGCGGCGGGAAGATGATTTCACCGGCACGATGGTGCACGTGCAAAAAGGTGCGTCGTTAACGCTGGGAAACAATAAAGCCGGAGGTAGGTTTTATATAGATAGCCGCGGCCAGTGGGTGCCTGGTGGTGGAGAACTAATTTTCAACGAAGGCACTTTGACTATTAACAGCGGCACCTATTACGGCGTGCGCAATGGATCGGGCCAAAAAGAGGGTGCTATTACCGTTTCCGGGCCAGATGCTACTTTCACTTTGAATGGTGGAAAAGTCACCGATAATCAACGCGAGAAAGGCAATCGCGGTGTTGTACAGGGTGGGGCAGCAAATATTGCTGTAACCGGCGGTGCCAAGTTCATTATGAACGGGGGTGAAGTCAGCAAAGGTGAGACTGAATATTTGGACGGCGCTTTCGGCGAAGTAGGTGGTATTGGCGTATATGGCGGTGGATCGGCCACTATTAATGGCGGAGAAATTTTCGGTAATAAAGGCTGGACGGGCGGTCTGCTCGGCTATGCCTTTAACACCGATAAAAAATCTGCTACTGATCCGCAAACCGCTCTTGCTGAGCGTAACTACATTACTATTAACGGCGGCAAAATCCATGACAACAATGCTTACTTCTCTGGTGGGGGAGCTTTTGCTTTCGGTAATACCGTCATTGAAATGAATGGTGGCGTCATAGATTCTAATTTCACTTCGGGAAATGGTGGCGGCATCGGTACTCTCGATTTATATATGTGGGGAGCCAATCGCACTTATAGAGAAATTCCTGGTTTAGGTAAAGAATGGGGCTTGAGTAAAGAAGAATGGGCAAAAGTTTCTCCGGGAAGTTTTATTTTTAACGAAGGAGTTATTTCCAATAACGAGGCACGGCGTACTGGCGGTGGAGTAAATGTGGTCTCTAATCAAGTGGAAATAAATGCCGGGCAAATTCTGAATAACAAAGCTCATGACCAAGGAGGCGGTATTTACGTCGCTACCGTGTCTTATAATCTGCATTTGCACGATGTAGTGGTGACGAAGAATACGGCTACTGCGCAGCAGATTGAAGGGGTAGGAGGCGGAATTTGGTCGTGCCCCACCGGCTCTATCGAATTACGTATGCACAACGGTGGAGCTGTCTTCGATAATACCGCTAAGGATTTCGGCAACGACCTCGCCCATACGAGTCTCGGCTCTACGGGCGCTGCGCCGATTTGGGTCTCTGACTATATGCTCGGCGGCGGCCGCATCGATTATTACTTAGATAATGAAGGTAAACGTTTCGATCCGGCATCTTTAACGAAGCCAGAGAAAGAGCGCCCGCTCCCCTTGCCGCTAAAGTATATGAGCATTAAAGATGAAGGTTTCCGATCTGTGGTGCATAAGGAAAAAGCGAAAGAGAATGCACTGAAGCAGGCAAAGCTCTTCATCCAAGGTAATTCTGCTCCACGTGGTGGCGGCATTGGCACGAATGGCGGAGTAATTTTCGGCGATTGGGGTTATGCGCAGGCGACGGTAGAGAAATCTTGGGTATACAGTGTTGAGCCGAAAGCAGACGCCGCGGGAGAAACGGCCGGCGGTGCAGCAACTGCCGCGCCTAGCGAGTATCCAGTGCGGGAGAGCGATATTACCGTCCAGAAACTGGATATGCGGCTAATGCGCGATACCGACAAAGATTTTACGCATCCGGAAAAAGTAGCGGATTTTACACTCAGCCCTTCTAAGAATCCAGAAGAAAATTGGCGGAAGACCTTTGATGAGTTAGCTATTAAATCAGATAGCGGCGATTTGTACTATTACTTCGTGCAGGAGCTAGATAACAAGGGTGAGGTAGTAAAGACTTTGCCGCTCCAGACCTGGCAAGATACGCAGAAGGCCGGGGAGAAGTTGCCGAAGCGGCCACCTATTGCGGAAGGTAAGATGCCACCCGAAACGTGGCTAGTGGGCACGGTAGTGAATAAAATTCCGAATCCGGTAGATATTACAGTAAATAAGCAGTGGGTATGGAAAGATTCCGCTGCACCTGTGCCCGGAGATAAGACTCCCAGCCAAGTTGATTTTGAACTAGTGCGCGCTACAGATGCGGACTTTACTAAAGCCGAAGTGGTGCAGAAGTTCACGGTGACGAAAGCAGATAACTGGGTAAAGCAGATTACCGGATTGCCTTATCAAGATAAGGATATGCACCGCTACTACTATGGCGTGCGAGAAATTGGGGGCGATGCGGGAATTATCGCCGTGCCTTTTGCGCAATACGAGAAAGAATCTGGGCCTATCCAGGTGGCAAAAGATGGCATTATTCATCGGGAGGTCACGGTGGTGAATAAGGTGCCGAATACGCCACCCCCGCCCACTACGGTGCCCAAGACGGGTGCTTCGCTACTCTGGGGAGCTCTCGCTGCCCTCAGCCTCTGCGGCATCGGTGGGGTGCTCAGGCGGGTAGAAAAGCGCTAGTGCTTAACCTTTATTAATCGGCGCGGGCGGATTGGCAGGAAAAACCAATCCGCCCGCGCCGCGTAATTCCTATGTGCGCCGCGTAATTCCTAGATGTAGGAGAAAGAAATGTGGGCATCTTCATCTTTGGCGCGCGAACTTTTCGGGAATTATTTGCGGCTAATTTTCCCGTTTACCAGCTATTTTCGCCGCCAAAAGCCACTAGTTGCACAAATTAGGGCAACTGCGTATTATGCAATCTGTGTCTAGAGCACATCGCCATTATTTTAATTATGCGGCAGTTATATTATCAGGGTTTCTTACCGCCCTCCTGATAGGCACTTGCCTATTGATGTTACCGATATCTACAGTCCAAGTGGGAGGATTGCCTCCACTTCCGGCCTTATTTACGGCCACATCTGCTTTATGCGTCACGGGATTGACGATTGTAGATACTGCTACTTATTGGACTACTTTCGGCAAAGTAGTAATTTTGGCGTTGATCCAGGTAGGCGGATTCGGAGTAATGAGCTTCGCGGCGGTGCTCGCCCAAGCGGTCATACGCAAAGAAAGTCACAGTACTAAGCTAGCTTCTGCCGCCGAGCGGCGCTCCAGCACCGGCCAGCTCGGAATGATTCTCCGGCGGGTACTCGGAATTTCGCTACTGGTAGAGCTGGTGGCCGCAATTCTTTTGACGATTCGTTTTCTCACCCTGGAGTATTCTTTCCCGCGGGCGCTCTGGCACGGATTATTCCACGCAGTTTCCGCGTTCAACAACGCCGGATTCGCCCTCTATTCCGATAATATGACTTCTTTTGTGGGAGATTGGTGGCTGTGCCTGCCTCTTATGGTGGCAATCATCATCGGTGGTCTAGGCTTTCCCGTAATTTTCCAGCTGCGCACCAGCTTCCTCAAGCCCTACAGCTGGTCGCTCCACACCCGTATGGTGCTAGCAGGTACCGCTGGCCTATTGCTCTTTTCTTCCCTAATAGTGACGGTTTCCGAATGGAATAACCCCAAGACGCTCGGAAAGCTCCCGGCTGCCGATGCACTCCTCGCCGGTATTTTTCAAGCCGTCCAAACTCGTACCACTGGTTTTAATTCCGTGGATATCGGGCAGATGCACGATTCGACTCTTTTCGTGATGGACACCTTTATGTTTATCGGTGGCGGGCCGGCCGGAACTGCGGGTGGTATCAAAATCACCACTATGTTTGCCTTGCTGGCCATAGTAGCTACCGTCATTCGCGGGCGCCGGCAAGTGGTGGTATTCGGGAAAAGTATTTCTTTCGAAGTGGTCTACCAGGCGGTGACCGTGGTGGTCTTGGCTTTTATCTTGGTAGCCACCGCCACTATCGCAATTCTGTTTTTGACGGATTTCAACCTATCGCAGACGCTATTTGAAGTGATGTCTGCATTTGGTACGGTAGGTTTATCTACCGGAATCACGCCGCTGTTAAACTATCCGGCCCAGTTTATTCTTATAGTCTTAATGATCATCGGGCGATTGGGGCCTATCACCGTCGCCACTGCGCTAGCCTTTGCGCCTAGTGCATCAAATATTTCTTTCCCCGTAGAAAGGCCGATAATTGGTTAATTTTTCTAAACCCACCTACGCAGTTCTAGGATTAGGGCGTTTCGGCACGGCCGTGGCCCGCGAACTCGTCTCTGATGACGCGATAGTCATCGGTGTAGATTTGAATGAAACGGTGGTAAATCGTAATAACGGAATCTTGACGCAGGTGGTGCAAAGCGATACCACCGATATTGCTTCGATGACGGAGCTCGGAATCGCCGATTGCGACGGAGTAGTGGTGGGTATCGGAGGCCCGCACGTGGAAGCTTCTATTCTCACTTGTTCGGTGCTTAACGATATGGGCGTGAAGAACCTGTGGGCGAAATCTTCCGGCACGGCCCACGGGCGTATTCTCGAGCAGATTGGTGTGCCGCATATTGTGCACCCGGAAGTGGCTATGGGGCGGCGGGTGGCGCATCTCGTGCGCGGCGTAAATCTGGATTACGTGGAGTTATCGGAGGGCACGGCGATGGTGCGGACGGTGCTTCCGCTTTCGGCAGTCGGCCCCCTCGATGAGATTGATATGTGGAATCGGCACGGAGTGAAGATAGTGGCTTTACTGCGCGATGGGCAGTGGCAGCCGGTGCTCGGCGCGGTGGAACTTTCTGAAGGCGACCAAGTGCAGATTTATGGGAGCGCGAAGAAAGTGGAGAAGTTTGCGCGCTCCGCGCCGCGGATTTAGTTTTTAAACGCTCATTTTGCCACGGGTGCAGATAGCCGAATTGAGCGCCGGGCGCGCGTGGTGGAAAAGCTAAAAGTCTTTTTCGATCGTTTCGCTGCCCTGGGGTAGTTCCCGTTTTTAGTTTTAGCTATTTTTAATTAGAGCGATTAAATTGCGCCTTAATCCACAAAAATCTTGCTCATAAGTATTATCGGCTAAGTTTTTCAGAATTAAATGCGTTAAATAAAGCTTTAAATATTGCTCTAAACATAATTGGAGCGGATGACGGGAATCGAACCCGCATGACCAGCTTGGAAGGCTGGGGCTCTACCATTGAGCTACATCCGCATGGCTATTTTTACCACTGTGCTTCGTCATCACTGCCGCTCCTCTTCCGTGCCGCCGTAATGATTCAGCTCCTTGATTTTAGCAAGAAATTTCTCATAACTAAAAAATAGCTTAGTGATTTGCAGCTCATGCAAATTAATAAATTTAGGTAAATCGCGATTTCTAGTCTAAGATTTTAGGAGCACGGGGCATGGCGCAGCTTGGTAGCGCGTCCGCTTTGGGAGCGGAAGGTCGTGGGTTCGAATCCCGCTGCCCCGACGAAAAAACTTAATATAGCGCCTTTTGGCTTTTAATGTGTTCACTTTCATCTCTAATTTCTAGGCGGAAGTGGGCACATTTGTTCTATTATTGGACGGTATGCGTCTATCTGTACAAGATAGTAGACGCGCGAAAATAGAACGGGCATCTTGCCCCCGAGGATTTATGAGTGGAGAAATCTCAGTGAAAAATTCCGTGGAGTATCTCAGTGAAACACACGCCAAGCTGGATATCGCTGTTTCGGCTGCGGAGTTTCAGCCGGCATACCAGAAAGCGGCTAAGCAGCTGGCCAAGAAAGTAAATATTCCAGGATTCCGCCCTGGAAAAGCACCGCTTCGCGTACTAGAAGCCAATATCGGGCGCGGCTACCTGATCGAAGAAGCGATTAACGAAAATCTTGATTCCTATTATCAGAGCGCGGCAGAAGAATTCGGCATCAAGCCGATGGCGCGCCCCGAAGTATCTATTAATCAGGTTCCGGAAATGAGCGGAGCTGCCGACGATAAGACGGAGCTCAACTTTACCGTAGAGGTAGATATTCGCCCCGAGATTTCGCTGCCTGATCCGCGGGAAATTAAAATTGAAGTAACTGCCGGTGCGGCGGGAGAAGAAGATATCGAGGCAGCGCTTACCGATTTGCGTAAACGCTTTGCTACTCTCAGCAATGCCGAGCGCCCCGCGGTGGATGGCGATTATCTAAATATCGATTTAGTGGCGAAGATCGGCGAAGAAGAAGTAGATGATATGCAGGGCGTATCTTATCTGCTCGGCTCCGAAAACATGCTGGAAGGCCAAGATGAAGCTCTGCAGGGAGCAAAGGCGGGAGACGTAGTCACCTTTACTTCTAAGCTAGCTGGGGGAGAGCACGCCGGTGCCGAAGCCGAAGTAAGCATCACGGTAAATTCCGTGAAAGAATCGGTACTTCCGGATGTGGATGACGATTTTGCTCAGCTCGCTTCCGAGTTCGATACTGTGGCGGAACTGCGGGAAGATCTCGAAAAGAGTGCTACTAAGCAGAAGAAGACGGAAGCCGTGGTATCCGCGCAGCAGAAACTGATCGACGAGTTGATGGCAAAAGCTGATTTCCCGCTTCCGGAATCCGTAGTGGAAGAAGAGCTTAATCATCAGCTGCAAAACGAAGGCAAAGAGGACGACGCAGAGCGGAAAGCCGAGCTGCTGCCAGAAATTGAGAAGCAGCTGCGCCTGCAGTTACTCCTCGATGAATACGCCATCGGTTTTGATATCACGGTAGAGCAGAATGAGCTGCTGAACTTCTTAGTACAGCAAGCCCAAATGTATGGAATGGATCCGAACCAGTTCATCCAAGCTGCTGCTCAGTCTAATCAGATTAACGCTTTTGCTGGAGAAATGGCGCGCAATAAGGCCATTATCTCTGCTCTGCGCTTGGCGCAGGTGGTAGATGAATCCGGTGCGGCTGTGGATCTGGATGAAGTATTCGGAGAAGCTCCAGAAGCTGAGAAATTGCCGGAATTCAATAAGAAGCCAAGCCGGAAGATTACTCCGGCTAAGAAGCCAGCCGCCAAGAAGGATGCTGCCAAGAAGGCTGATGCGAAGAAGCCGGCAGCGAAGAAGGCTCCGGCGAAAGAAAAGGCCAGCGCCGATAAAGCCAAGGCGGCGAAGAAAGCAGCTAAGCAACCGGCTAAGCAAGCAGCTGTGGAGGCTCCGGCCAAGTCCGCTTTGAAAGCAGACTGGATTGCTTATCGAGTAGCCAAGGGTGATCTCGGCGAAGCGGAAGCGAAGAAACTCACCAAAGAGCAGCTAATCAATTTCGGCGAATAATTAAAAGCCGCGGGATTGCTGCGCGGGCGGCGCTCAGCGCCGCCCGCGCAGTTCTCTTTATAGAGCCCTCCTGCGCCCTCAGCGAAAGCGCGGGTGGCAAATTCCCAAAGCGGCGGGAAGCGATTAATCTTATATACAGATAGGCGGCGGTAATACCCGCCGGAAATATAAGGAGGAGATATGCAGGCGGGAGTAATATCCGGCGAAGAGCAGAAGCCCGGATTTGGCTTAGGGGATTCCATCTACAACCGGCTTCTAAAGGAACGCATTATCTGGTTGGGAGATCAGGTGCGCGATGATAACGCGAATATTATCTGTGCGCAGCTGCTGCTATTAGCCGCCGAGGATCCCGATAAAGATATCTATCTCTACATTAATTCTCCGGGCGGATCGGTGACTGCCGGTATGGCTATCTTTGACACCATGGAATATATAAAACCCGATGTGGCCACGGTGGGTATGGGATTAGCCGCCTCGATGGGGCAATTCCTGCTCTCTGCGGGTACGAAAGGTAAGCGCTATATTACGCCGCACACCCGTGTCTTAATGCATCAGCCGCTCGGCGGGGCAGGCGGTACCGCTACCGATATTCGCATTAACGCCGATTTAATTCTGCAGATGAAGCAAGAGCTCTCGGAATTAAATGCCGTTCATACAGGCAAGACGGTGGAGCAAATCATTGCGGATTCGGATCGCGATCACTGGTTCACCGCTCAAGAAGCTGTGGAGTATGGATTTGCCGACCACATTATTGAAAAATCTTCTTCCGTGATCGGGGGCGGGGGAGTAAACCGCACTTCGGACACAGCTGAATAAGACGAGGAGAAAATTTAGGATGGCACAGCATTTTTTCAATCAGAATCGCTCACTCCCGGGAGGAAGCGCAGCTAATCTGCCTACTAATCGCTACATTCTCCCCAATTTCGAGGAGCGTACCCCTTACGGCTATAAACGCCAAGATCCTTACGCCAAACTCTTCGAAGATCGGATAGTCTTTCTCGGCGTGCAAGTAGATGACGCTTCCGCTGACGATGTAATGGCGCAGCTACTGGTACTAGAATCTCTAGATCCGGAATCTCCTATCACGATGTACATCAACTCTCCGGGAGGTTCTTTCACTGCTCTTACGGCTATCTACGACACCATGCAGTACGTGAAGCCGCCTATCCAGACCGTCTGCCTCGGGCAGGCTGCCTCGGCCGCAGCGGTACTTCTTGCCGCCGGTGCTCCTGGCCGCCGTCTCGCCCTTCCGAATGCGCGAATTCTTATTCACGAGCCCGCTATGGAAGGTGTGCAAGGCCAAGCTTCCGATATTGCTATCGTGGCAGATGAAATCGACCGCATGAATCAGTGGCTTATCGATACGCTGGCTTATCATTCCAATACGCCGGCGGAGCAGATCAAGCAGGATATTAAGCGCGATAAGATTCTCACGGCCGAAGCTGCGAAAGAATACGGCTTGGTAGATCAGGTGCTCGGTTCCCGCAAAGCTGAAATCGCTTCCTAGGGGCGGAGCGCCAAATTTTAGCCGCGCGCTTTCGGAAGAGTAAATCTTTCGAAAGGGTCAAGCTTTTGGAGAGCCAAGCTTTTGGGGGAGCCAATCTTCCCGAGGAATTAGACTCTCCGAAGAATTAACCGCGTGCTTCGCCAGCGAAAAAGCAAATAAGTATAGACTAAGAGCAGATTTCCCTGGCGGCTTCCGCTTTGCCGGCTAGCCCGCATGAGGGAAAATATCCAGGATGAGAAAGGGAGATAATGGTGCCGACCGCTGATGCTGCCGATATTTTGAAGTGCTCTTTTTGCCAGAAGAGCCAGCGGCAGGTGCGGAAACTCATCACTGGCTCGGGAGTTTATATTTGTAACGAGTGCATAGAGCTCTGCAATGAAATAATCGCTGAAGAGCTCGGCAATGACAGCGCCGAAGCAGAAGCAGAACGCGAGCTTCCCACTCCGCAGGAAATCTGCGATTTCTTAGATGAATATGTGGTCGGGCAAGAAGCGGCGAAGCGTACCTTAGCTGTGGCGGTATATAACCACTACAAGCGGATTCGCGCGCAGAAAACAAACCCCAATTCCGAGCGAATTACTTTTAGCTCCAGTGCTACGCCAGCGGAAGAAGAAATCGAAACGGTGGAAATCGGAAAATCGAATATTCTCTTGCTCGGCCCCACCGGCACTGGAAAAACCTACCTGGCGCAGTCTTTAGCAAGAATTTTAGATGTACCTTTCGCCATTGCCGATGCTACCTCCCTTACCGAAGCCGGCTATGTGGGCGAAGACGTAGAAAACATCTTACTTAAGCTGATTCAAGCTGCTGATGACGATGTGGAGCGAGCTGAAAAAGGCATTATCTATATCGACGAGATAGATAAAATTTCGCGGAAATCAGAGAACCCCTCTATTACGCGCGACGTCTCCGGAGAGGGAGTACAGCAAGCCCTCTTGAAGATTATCGAAGGCACGGTGGCTTCGGTGCCGCCTACCGGTGGGCGCAAGCATCCGCAGCAAGATTTTATTCAAATAGATACCTCGAATGTGCTCTTTATTCTGGCGGGAGCTTTCGCCGGGATGGAAGAAATAATTTCACATCGCGCCGGGCGGCGGGGAATTGGTTTCGGTTCACAGCTCCATGAGGCCGATAAGATGGATGACGTCTTGGCCGAAGTCACCCCAGATGATTTGCATAAATTTGGGCTTATTCCTGAATTAGTAGGGCGCGTGCCGATTATCGCTACTGTAAATAAGCTCCAAGAAGCAGATCTGGTAGAAATTTTGGTGCGCCCGCGCAATGCTCTCATCAAACAATATCAACGGATGTTTGAGCTAGATGGCGTGCAGCTGGAGTTTACCGCCGGCGCTTTAGAAAAAATAGCGCAAGAAGCCATTGCCCGCGGTACCGGTGCGCGCGGATTGCGCTCTATTCTCGAGAAACTACTCGGGAAACTGATGTTTGAAATTCCTTCGCGTGACGACATCACCAAAGTGGTAATTACCAGCAAGGTAGCCGCAGGAGAAGCGGAGCCCACTTTAGTACTCACTTCGGCGAAGAAAACCACCGGCACCTCTACCAAGAAAGCAGCCGGCCAGCAGGCAGCAAAAAATTAAGCGGCCGTAATCAATTCGATAGCGCGCAACTTTAGAATTAGCGCAAAGGCTCCTAAGCATTAAGATCCTAAAGCGCTAAAATGCTCCTAAAGCGCACAATTAAATATGCGATAGCTTATCGGCGTAAATCTTTTCAATCAAAGGCGCAAAATCTTTCAGCACTTCTGCTCTCCGCACCTTTAAAGAAGGCGAGAGGTAGCCATTATCTATCGTGAAATCGAGCGGTAATATCTCGAACTTACGGATAGATTCTGCGCGCGATACATTCCGATTCGTATACTTAACGGCACGGTCAATCGCGGCAATAATCTGCGGATCCTTTACCGCACTGGCGAGCGACATCGGCTCAATCCCATGGTTATTTAGCCACTGGGGGAGTGCATCAGCATCGAGAGTGACGAGCGCGGAAATAAAAGGCTTTTTATCTCCCACCACTACTACCTGCGAAATAAGTGAATGCCCGCGTAGGGAATCCTCGAGCGGAGCCGGAGCTACATTCTTTCCACCCGCCGTCACAATTAATTCCTTTTTCCGCCCGGTGATCCACAAGAAATCATCGGCGTCGATACGCCCCATATCGCCAGTGCGCAGCCAGCCATCTTCCGTAAAAGCAGCAGCAGTTTCTTTCGCATCGCCAAAATAGCCCCGGAATACGTGATCGCCCTTCACCAGTATTTCCCCGTCTTCAGCCGTCTTTACATAGCAGCCAGGGTAGGCGGTACCCACCGAACCGATGCGAATTTTATTGGGTCGATTCACGGTGGTGGGAGCAGAAGTCTCCGTCATTCCGTATCCCTCAAAGACGGTGATTCCCGCCCCGCGGAAGAAATGCCCCAGGCGTTCACCGAGCGGAGCTCCGCCGGAAATTGCGTACTTCAGCCGGCCGCCGGTAATATCGCGAATCTTCGAATATACGAGCTTATCTCCGAGCCGGCGCTGTGCCTTCAACTTCGCAGAAGGGCCTTCTTCCGTATCCAAAGCCCGCGAATACTCTATAGCTACCTTGGTGAATTTCCGGAAAGCCCGCAGCTTCAATCCCGAACCAGCAGTGGCTTCCGCGGCGTTATACATTTTTTCAAATACGCGCGGCACCGCCAAAATAAAGGACGGCCGGAAAGACTGCATATCAGATACGAGATTATGGGTATTGGGAGAGTATCCCACCACCGTGCCGGCATAGAACATAGCCACATTAATGAAGCGGGCAAATACATGCGCCATAGGTAAGAAGATAAGAGTGCGCGAAGTTTTCCCCATCGCCAGCACTTTCATCAGGTCTTCATTTAAGACGCCGTTCATCGCCACATGCAGCACATTTCGGTGCGTGAGCTCCACACCTTTTGGCTTTCCAGTAGTACCGGAGGTGTAGATAATAGTCCAAATATCATCGGCCTTTTGGTTGCTTATCAGCGTATCAATCTGCGCTTCATCTTCACCAAAGCCGAGCTCTGCCAGCTGCGCTTGGGCACCGTCACTCATCACCCAAATTTTCTTGAAATGGCGGTGCTTCTTCAAAAGCGGCTGCAGCACGTTTCGTAAAGTGTGGTTGTCTACAAAGGCTGCCACTATCTTCGCATCTGTGACTATCCAGTCAGCTTGCTCCGTAGAAGAAGTTTCGTAAATAGGGATACCGCGCGCGCCGGCAAACTGGAGCGCGTAGTCGAAGAGTACCCACTCATAGGAGGTGCTCCCCATAATCGCCACATTATCTCCCGGCTTAATTCCCCAAGCAATCAGCCCCAGAGCCACCTGCTTGATTTCCCGGATAAACTGCTTGTAGGTCATAGGCAACCACTGGTTCGAGAAGCTAGATTTCCGCTCCAGAATCACTTTTTTCGGGGTGGCCTCACCCGCTCGGCGCAGCATCTCCGGCACCGAAAGCATATCGTCTATCTGAATTTTTCCGGGGGTAAAAGATATCCCATCTTCTTCTAAGAATTCGCTCATAAATTTCGTTTATTTCTGCTCGATAAGTAGGGCTATTTCTGCTCGGTAAGCAGGGTGAAATCAGTTACGGAGTAATCTTCTGCAGTTGCCACTGCTTGCAGCACGCATTCTCCTGTTATATGGGCGGCAGCCCGCAAATCACCTTGCGCAGCGGCCACTTTTTCTTCTGCCGCGGCTGGCATTAGCAAAGTGACTTCTGCATAGGCGGTGCGCTGGCTGACTTTCTGCTCCGTCTTTACCTTTCGCAAGGCATGCAAAGCTTCTGCCGTAGCCTCCAGTACGCTGCCATCGGCATCGCCAATAGCGGAAGCTAGCATCTGCGCATCTGGCCATTCGGCTCGATGTACGCTGCCACTGCGGTACCACGACCATATTTCTTCCGCTGCATAGGGAAGATACGGGGCAAAGAGCCGCACAAATACATCGACAGCTATATTCAGGGTGGTGCGGGCAGAAATAATTTCCGCCGTTTTCCCAGCTGCCGAATAGGCGCCGTCTCGGTCTTGGGCGCGCGCCTTCACCAGCTCCAGATAGTCATCGCAGAAACTCCAGAAGCAGCTCTCGGCTTCTTCTAAAGCGTAGCTATGCTGATAATTCTCTAGTGCGGTGGTAGCTTCTTTCACCACTGCCGTCAACTTAGCCAGCAAAGCGCGATCGAGTGGCTCGGTGACGGCCGCCAAATCGAGGCTTACGGGCGCGCCTTCGTTCATCTGGAATGCAAACTTAGCTGCATTCAAGAGTTTCATCGCTAAGCGCCGCCCAATCTTCATTTGCTTTTCATCGAAGGCGGTATCCATGCCTAAACGCGCAGAGGCAGCCCAATAGCGCACCGCATCGGAGCCGTGCTTTTCTAGCAGCCCCATCGGCGTGACTACATTGCCTTTCGATTTCGACATCTTTTTCCGATCCTCATCGAGAATCCAGCCCGAAATAGCGGCATTCTTCCACGGAATATCGTGGAATTCGAGATGGGAGCGCACCATCGTGGAAAATAGCCAGGTGCGGATAATATCTTGCCCCTGTGGGCGCACGTCCATTGGATAAACCTTGGCAAATAAATCGGCGTCATTAATCCACCCACCCGCAATTTGTGGAGTGAGAGAAGAAATTGCCCAGGTATCCATAATATCTACTTCCGGAGCGAAACCGCCGGCTTGGCCGCGCTGCTCAGGAGTATATCCAGGCGGGCAATCCGAGCTTGGATCTACGGGAAGTTGTTCTTCGCGCGGAGTGATAACCGCGGAATAGTCAATCTGCCCATTCTCATCTATGCGATACCAAAGTGGCAATGGCACGCCGAAGAAGCGTTGCCGCGAAATCAGCCAATCGGTGCTAAGGCCCTCTACCCAATTGTTGTAGCGTACGCGCATGAAATCTGGATGGAAATCCAACTCTTTACCACAGTCGAGCAGGTTCTCGCGAAGAGTCTTCCCGTTTTCTTCGCGGTACTCAGTGCCGCCGTTGCGAATATACCACTGGCGCGAGAGCACGATTTCGAGCGGCTTATCTCCTTTTTCAAAGAAATTAGCTTCTCGATCGGTGGGGCGGGCTTCGCCAATCATCTCGCCGCTTTCTTGGAGCTTCTCCACCAAAATCTTCCGCGCGGTGAAAGTAGTTTTACCCGCCATTTCTTCGTAAACGGCGATTCCGTGTGGATCCGTAATCCATTCCGGAGTAGTGCGGTACAGCCGGCCGTCTTTTTCTAAAATAGAGCGCATCGGCAGGGAGAGATCGCGCCACCACTCGATATCGGTGATATCGCCGAAAGTACAGCACATAGCAATTCCGGCGCCTTTATCCTTTTCCGCTTTGTGATGCGGAAGTACCGGGATTTCCACTCCGAAAATCGGCGAAGTTACGGTGGTGCCAAAAAGATGCTGGAAGCGCTCATCGCTCGGGTGGGCAATCAAAGCCACACAAGCGGGGAGCAGTTCGGGGCGTGTAGTCTCGATTACTACATCTTCGCCATTTGGGCGGTGAAAAGCGAGGGCGTGGTAAGCGCCCGGATAGGAGCGATGCTCCACTTCTGCCTGCGCCACCGCGGTCTGGAAAGTAACATCCCACAGCCCCGGTGCTTGGGCTTGGTAGGCTTCGCCGCGCTCTAAATTGCGCAGGAACGCACTCTGGGCGACTATCTGCGCTCGCTTCCCAATTGTTTGGTAGTTTTGCTGCCAATCTACCGAAAGACCGAGATATCGCCAGAGATTCTCAAACTGCTTTTCATCTTCAGTAGAGAGCTTCCAACAAAGTTCAATAAAGTTACGCCGCGAAATCGGTTTCTGATCGGCATAGCGAATAGATTTTCCCTCTCCGCCTTCGTACGGCGGCTGGAAATTTTCTTCATATGGAAGAGAAGGATCGCAGCGCACTCCGTAGTAATTTTGTACGCGCCGCTCGGTAGGCAGGCCGTTATCGTCCCACCCCATTGGATAGAATACGTTTTTTCCGCACATTCTCTGGAAGCGCGCAATGATGTCGGTGTGGGTGTAGCTAAATACATGCCCTACGTGTAGTGAACCAGAGACGGTCGGGGGAGGAGTGTCGATAGAATAGACTTCCTCCCGGGTAGTTTGCCGGTCAAAGCGATAAGTGCCGGCCTCTTCCCACTCTTTACTCCAACGTTTTTCTAAGCCCTCTAGGGCAGCTTTTTCCGGAACCTCGGTGTGATCGAGCAATGCGGATTTCTTCTCATACATAGAACTATTCTTACACGAAAGCCCCGGATTCCGCTCCTATATTAATTATGCAGGTGGTCATATTATTTGTCTGCACATTCTTTTTAAAGAAATTACTTATTTCCAATTGAATGTGAGCTGAGTAATATGTAGACTGTTTATATCGAGAATAGAGTATCAGGTAAATTTTAAGTAATTTAGATGCGCAAAATCGTCTAAATACTCGAAACTCAGGGTACTATTATTCTTAAGCTCAACGAGGAGGCGACCTAAATGGATAATGCAACATTAAGTCGAGTCAATCTAAATGGCGTATTTAAAGCGCTAGAAAAATTGGTTGAACTTGACGATAAAGCTGCAGCTCTCATCGCAAATGCCGATGAGGTCATTCAGTTTACCAGTCCGAAGGTAACGATTCGGCTGGCTATTAAGCACGGGACCATTACGCATCACCGCGGTGCAGGTCCAAACACTATGAACCTAGCGTTCCCCACCCCTAAGATGGTGAACAAAATGTTCGACGGCACCGGTATGCCGATTCCGGTTAAAGGAATTACCAAGATTAAGTTCTTGACCGGAACCTTTACCGAACTGACCAATATTCTTACTGATTATTTGCGCCCCACTCCGGAAGCTCTCAAGGATGAGAATTTCCGGCGCATCAATACGATTCTGACGCTCTGTGTAGTGGCCAATTCTGCTAGCGAAATAGCTAATAGCGATGAGAAGGGTCAGCAGAGTGCGCAAGGAATGCGGGACGGCGATTTGCAACTGGCAGTAATAGATGGTCCGGCCTATATTCTCCGCATTAAGGATCACAAGCTCACCACCATTGAAGGAGTTACGAATACCCCGAGCTCTCGCATGATTTTCTCCAGCTTGGATGTGGTTGGTGGAGTACTGCGGGGAGAGATTGCTGCTTTCTCTGCCATCGGTTCGCAGGATATCCGCATTAGCGGTTACGTCCCGAATCTGGATAACTTTAATCGGCTTCTCGGTCTGGTATCTCAGTACCTCAGTTAGGAAAAGATGATGGAAACATACAAATACCCCAAGAGTCAAGAACTATTTCAGAAGAGTGCCAAGGTAGTACCGAGCGGTATTTACGGCCACCTCGGACCAGGCGAAGGCTGCTTCATGCCTATCGACGCTTATCCGCTTTATGCTGAGAAAGCTAAGGGATCCTATTTCTGGGATATTGACGGCAATAAGTTCATTGACTACATGTGCGCTTATGGTCCGAATGTCCTCGGCTACAACGATCCCGATGTGGATAACGCCTTCAAAGAGCAGTTGAAGAAGGGTAACTGCATTTCTCTTGCTTCGGCGCGTCTGCCTGAACTGGCAGAATTGCTGGTAGATACGATTGATTCAGCTGATTGGGCCTTCTTCGCGAAGAACGGTGGCGACGTAACTGCCATGGCCGCTCTGACGGCTAAGGCAGCGACCGGCCGGAGCAAGATGCTGATGTTGCACGGTGGCTACCACGGTGTAGCTCCTTGGATGCAGCAGATTGATTACTCTGGTATCGCCAAGGAAGACGTAGCCAACAATCTCTATGCAGATTTCGGCAACTTCTCCCAGATTAAGCGGATTGTCTACGAAAACAAGGGTCAGATTGCTGGCTTGATTTCGACTCCGTATCACCATCCTGCTTTGGCAGATAATATGCTGCCGCCGGAAGGCTACTGGCAGAAGGTACGCGATCTGTGTACGCAGGAAGGAATTGTACTAATCGTAGACGACGTACGCTGCGGATTCCGTTTGGATGTACACGGCTCTGATCATCGCTATGGCTTCAACGCTGATCTGCTCACCTACTGTAAGGCACTGGCCAATGGCTACAATATCTCCGCTCTCGTAGGGCGCGAATCCCTGCAGGATGCCGCAGCTTCGGTATTCTACACTGGTTCCTACTGGCTCTCCGCGGCTCCGATGGCTGCCGCGATTGCTTGTATCACCAAGATGCGGGAGATGGATCTAGCGAAGGTCTGCTTGGAGAAAGGCAAGAAGATCACGGATGGCCTCGTAGAGGTAGCTGCTAACAACGGCTTCCATCTCAAGGTGACTGGTGAGCCTTCGATGTGGTTCATGCGCACCACCGGCTATGAGGATATTGAAGATCCGAATAATATGCTGCATCAAGCATTTATCGGCGAGTGCGTACGGCGCGGAGTGTTCTTGGCCAACCACCACAACCTCTTCATCAATGCCTCTTTGACTGATAAAGACATTGAGCAGACCTTAGAAGTCGCTGATGAAGCTTACCGCGTAATTCGCAAGGACGTTAAGAATATTCTCGGAAAGGGATTTTAAATGAGTATCGATCCGAATACCTGGCGGCGTCTCGAAGATAAAGCTCACGAACTTCGAGGACTCACCCTAGATACCGTCTATTGGGCTGGCGGCGGGCACGTGGGCGGCTCGCTTTCCGCACTCGATGTGCTGACCGTACTTTACTACGATGTAATGAACTTCAGCGCCGATAAGCTCGACGATCCTGATCGTGATCGCTTCGTGCTTTCCAAAGGGCATATTGGTGTAGGTTATGCACCACTGCTAGCCGATTTGGGCTGCTTCCCCAAGGATTGGTTGAAGCGCTTCAATAAGACTGGTTCCCCCTTGGGCATTCACCCAGACGGTTCGAAAGTACCGGGCGTAGAAATCGCGACCGGCTCTCTCGGGCACGGCCTTTCGATTGCTGCTGGCATGGCAAATGCTTCGCGGCTTTCCGGGCGTAACTTCGACGTCTACTGCATGATGGGCGACGGCGAATGCGATGAGGGCTCTGTATGGGAGGCAGCTATGGCTGCTTCACACTTCAAGCTCGATCGCCTTATCGGCATTGTCGACCGCAACAAGGCCATGATTGACGGCATGACGGAAGACGTCATGAACCTGGAGCCTTTTGCAGATAAGTGGCGTGCCTTCGGTTGGGAAGTATTTGACATCGACGGATCTTCGATTCCGGAGATTTACGATGCTATTTATGCGGCCCGCGAAGTAAAGGGCAAGCCGGCCATGATTATTGCCAATACGGTGAAAGGCGCTGGAATCGATAGTATCGCCGGCGACTACAAGTGGCATTACGGCTCGTTCAGCGAAGACCAGGTCAAAGATGGGCATGAATCCCTCGAGCGCTACCATGCACAGCGCGTAGCAAAGATTAAGGAGAGCTAAAGATGGCTGGAGGATTAACTTATACAATGCTTGACGCCGGCGATATGGCTACCGCTGAGGTATATGGCCGCACGCTGGTGGAGCTGGCTGGGGAGCATCCGGATATTGTCGGTTTCTCCGGCGATTTGGCAAAATCCACGAAGATTGGTCTGTTGGCAGATGCCTACCCGGATCGTTTCTTCAACGTAGGTATTGCTGAGCAGAATATGTTTGGTATGGCTGCTGGTATGGCGAAGTGCGGATACACCCCCTTCGTCTCCACCTTCGCCGCATTCGCAACTATGCGTGCCTTGGAGCAGCTGCGTACCGATATTTGCTACGGCAATGCAAATGTAAAAGTAATTGCTACGCACTCCGGTCTTTCTTTCGGCAATGCTGGTTCTACCCATCAGAGCCCTGAAGATATCGCGATTCTGCGTTCCATTACTAACCTGGTCACCCTCTGCCCGGCAGACGGCCGTTCGACGGTGCAGGCAGTACTAGCTGCCTATGAGCATCAAGGTCCGGTCTATGTGCGTGTAAACCGTGGCTATGACCAGAATGTATACACTGAAGAGATTCCGAACTATCGCATTGGTGGTTCTCACACAGTGCGCGAAGGCTCCGATTTGACGATTATGGCCACCGGCTCGGCAGTATGGCGGGCTATTCAGGCGGCAGATATGCTCAATAAGGAAGACGGCCTTTCCGTACGGGTAATCGACCTCTATTCGATTAAGCCTCTCGACGAAGAAGCTATTAAGAATGCAGTGGCCGAAACCCGCCGTGTAATTACGGTAGAAGATGCCAATATTGCCCACGGCCTCGGCTCGGCAGTCGCCGATGTTGCAGCCAGCACGGGCAAGGGCTTCGCCTTCCGTAAGCTCGGTGTTCCGGATACCTGGTCGATGATTGGCCAGCCGGAGGATCTCTACGCTCACTATGGTTATGATGAGAACGGTATCGTCGAATCCGCTCGGGAGCTGATGCGCATCGAGATTGAAGAGGACGACGACTGGGATGATGAGGTATAAGAATGAGCGATATACCTCTCGAGCAAGAAGTAAAGTACCAGACCCTCGTTTTCCTAAACGCGGTGGTGCCGACCTTAAAGCCGATAATCAATAACGTTCCGGCGCTGACGAAGGCTTTTAAGGGTCTGAACGGCGTGGTGCAGATTTCTGCATTAACCGGCGAAAAAGATGAATTCGGCGCTCCCGAGAAGGTAGCTACGCGGCTGGAGGTGAACGACGGAGAAGTCTCTATTCGCACCGGTGTGCATCCGGCGCCGAATGTGGAGCTACAATTCGCATCGCGCGAAGCTCTAAACGGATTTTTCCTCGGCACCATCAATCTGCAGACGCTGCCGAAGATGAAGGGAGTACTCTCTAATGTCCGGCTTTTCGTAGCCGCCTTGCGGTCGCTGCTCTACATGGCAGATCTGCTCGGCCAGACGGAAGCTCCCGAAGATCCCGATAAGGCAGCTCTGCTCACCAGATGCATGTTCTACCTGCTCACTAGTGGAATATCTCAGCTTAATAAAGCTAAGCATCCACTCTTTAGTGAATGGGCAAAGAACCAGCCTGATCGCGTCTACGAACTCTGCGTAATTGGCCATGAAGAACTTAATGCGTATATTCGTGTTAAGGGCGGGCGCACTAAGGCAGTAAGAGGGCCTTATACACGCTCTAAGCCATTCTTCGCTCTCGCATTCGACTCGGTACCGAGCGCCTTAGGCACTCTGCAGGGTACCGATGACATGATCGACGCTACTATTGCGCAAAGAATTATTATGCAAGGAGCTCCGGAGTATGGAGCTGATTTGGGGGCTATGATGCTCGCAGTCGGCGACTATGCTCAGAAGCCAGTTGGAGGTGCCTAAAATGGGAATTCTCGATCCAGTAAAGAAGCTGTTCTGCGGTCCGCGCGTCCATGGGGTTACCCATGCGGGAGTGACTGTAAGCAATTTTGAAGAAGCCATCAAATGGTATAGCTATATGTTTGATTGGCATCTGCTCAATGAGCTTACTGTAGAGCCGGAGAAAGCTAATACGCTGGTAGATCTCTACGGAGAAGAAGGGCTGACGATTCGGCTGGGCTTCCTAGGTACGCAGAGCACAAATGTACTAGAGATATTTGAGTTCTCGCCTAAGGCAGAGCCAGCACCGAAGACGGTCTGGAATCGCCCCGGCTATACGCATATCGCTATTAGCGTGAGCAATGTGCCGGCATTAAAGAAGAAGCTAGAAGAGAAAGGCGCGGAGTTCGTTTCGGACGTGCAGTTTATGGGCGGTGCCCACTGGGCGTTTATGCGTGACCCCGATGGCAATCTCATCGAGCTGATTGATTATCACGCAAACCGGATACCGATTGCCTTGGCCTCTAATCTGGTCGGGAAATTGCTGAAGAAGCTGCAATTCGGGTCCTACTATATCTAAAAAATAATTTCTGCCGCAGAGCAGAGATTTATAGATAGCATTGAGGCGGGGGCTGAGCTTAGTTGCTCAGC
>NZ_LT632435.1:668358-884555 GCF_900119495.1 Arcanobacterium urinimassiliense
GCCCCCGCCGATGCTTTTAACCCTTGGTAGAGCGCCGTAACTTCGTGGTAGCGCGCCATAATCCCGTGGTAGAGTGCAGTAGTTGAGGAGGAAAAATGAGCGAGATTATACGGGGAATCGGGGCAGCTCCGGGAATCGGCTACGGACCTGCCTATTTGCTTTTTCCACCTAGCGGGCCAGATTTAGCGGAACCTGCCGGCACACCGGCAGATTTAGAGAGAGTACAGATAGCTTTTCGCGAAATATCGGCAGATTTTCAGCAACGAGCAGCAGATACGACGGGCACCCGGGCAGAAATTTTACATATGACAGCCGGCTTAGCTCGCGATAAAGGGCTGATTAACAACGTCTTGCAAAAAATTCAATCCGGAGTAGGAGCCACTACCGCAGTAGGGCAAGCGACTGCAGAGTATATGCAGATGCTCAGCTCTTTAGGTGGCTACATGGCAGAGCGGATCACCGATTTAAAATCAGTGCGCGATTGTGTAATCGCAAAATTGCGCGGGCTCCCGCTACCTGGATTACCGGAAATTACTACTCCGGGAATTTTGGTGGCCGTAGATTTGGCACCCACGCAGGTAGCGGAACTAGATACTGAAAAAGTTTTAGGTATTGTACTGGAGAAAAGTGGCGCCACTTCCCATACGGCAATTTTGGCAGAAAGTATGGGGATTCCTACCGTGGTGGCAGTGGCAGAGAGAGCAAAAATAAAAGCTGGCGATAATCTACTGGTGCGAGGGCGGGAAGGGAAAATATATATTAATCCGCAACCGGTGGCGGTGCAGAAAACTTTAGCTGCTGCCACGGCGCAGGAGAAAATTCTAACTTCGCTGCGCGGGCCGGGGCATACTAAAGACGGCTGCCCGGTGCACTTACAGCTAAATATCGCTTCCGCAGCTGATGCGCAGCGGTTTGCGGCGGCTGATACCGAAGGAATTGGGCTGCTGCGTACGGAATTTATGTTTCTTTCGCGCCCGCAGGCTCCTTCTTACCGCGAGCAGGTAGAGCAATTCCAAGAAATTTTTCACGCCTTTTCTGCTCGCCCAGTGACTGTACGTACCTTAGATGTGGGGGCAGATAAGCCTTTGCCGTTTTTAGAGCGCCCAGCAGAAGATAATCCAGCTCTCGGGCAAAGAGGAATTCGGCTGAGCCAAGCTGAGCCTGAACTTTTCATGCAGCAGCTCCAGGCGATAGGAGCCGCCGCAAATGAGTTTACGCAAGTAATGGCTCCGTTAGTGAGCACAGTCGCGGAAGTGGAATGGTTTATAGAGCAAGCGCATGCCGCGGGTTTGCACCGCGTAGGTATTATGGTGGAGACTCCGGCGGCGGCGCTAAATAGCCGTGCCTTGCTGGAAAATTTAGATTTCGTATCTATTGGTACCAATGATTTGACGCAGTACGTGATGGCAGCGGACCGTCTGAATCCGCAGGTAAATGAGCTAAATAATCCTTGGCAGCCGCCAGTACTAGAGCTGGTAGAGCGCACCTGCCAGGCCGGAGAAATTACTCAGACGGAAATCGGTGTCTGCGGAGAAGCGGCGGGAGATCCATTATTGGCTTTAGTCTTGGTGGGGATGGGAGTGCGCGTGCTCTCGATGGCGGCGGCAAAAATACCGGCGGTGCGCTTAGCTTTGGCGCAGCATACTCTCGCTGAATGCCAGGAAATAGCGCAAGCGGTGCGGCAGGGAATTTCGCCGGAGCAGGCTCGAGCAGCTGCGGCACAGGCGGCGAAAGAAATAATTTCTTAAAAATAATTTTCGAAAAGCGCGGCATAAACCTATAGAAAAACGGTGGGAGGCTGGTAAACAGCCTCCCACCGCGTGGATTCAGAAACTAAATTCTAGGCAAATAGCGCATCTGGATCGTTGTACTCGATATCGAGGGCATCAGCTACGCCCTTGTTGTAAATCTTTCCAGCGTGGGTGGTGAGGCCCCGACGCAAATCCTTGCGGCGGCGGCAAGCTTCTTCCCATCCCAGATCAGCGATAGTCGTCATGTAGCGCAGTGTCGAATTTGTCAGGGCATAGGTCGAAGTATTCGGCATTACGCCCGGCATATTCGCTACGCAGTAGAAGACCGAATCGTAGACCTTGAAGGTCGGGTCGTCGTGCGTAGTCGGATGCGAATCTTCGAAGCAGCCGCCCTGATCGATAGCAATATCGACCAGTACCGAACCCGGCTTCATATCCTTAACCATTGCATTGGTCACTAGATGCGGGGTGCGGGCACCCGGAATGAGTACCGAACCGATTACCACATCCGCGCTCTTCAAGGCTTCAGCCACTGCGAGCGGTACCGAGTAAGCGGTGTCGATTTCGTCGCGGTTCACATCTTCGATATAGGACATCCGGTCGATATTCACATCGAAAATCGTCACTAGTGCGCCCATACCGGCCGCTACTTTTGCCGCTTCATATCCGGCGGTTCCGCCACCTAGTACTACTACCTTGGCCTTAGCCGTGCCAGTGGTGCCACCCATAAGCAGGCCACGCCCGCCGTTAGTCTTCATGAGTAGGTTAGCGGCTACCTGTACGGAAAGCCGGCCGGCTACTTCAGACATGGGGGAGAGCAAGGGGAGCTTCCGGTCGTCGGTCTGGACGGTCTCATAAGCAATAGAAGTAATATTCTTCTCCAGCAGCTTCTCGGTCAAAGGCCGATCGGCAGCCAAATGCAGATAGGTAAAGAGAATCTGATTGTCCTTCATCAAGTCGTACTCGGGCTCAATGGGCTCTTTTACCTTCATAATTAAATCAGCCGCATCCCATACTTCTTTAGCAGTATCGAGAATCTTTACTCCTACTGCGGTGTATTCCGCATCCGGAATAGCTGATCCTTCGCCGGCTGCCTTCTCCAAATACACGGTGTGCCCCTTTTCAATTAGAGCATGTGCACCTGCGGGAGTAAGAGCTACCCGGTATTCGTTATTCTTAATTTCTTTTGGAACGCCAATAATCACGTTTTCACTCCTTTGTAAAACAATTGCTGACACTATAAATATAATGCTTTATCTAGCATTTCGTAACCATTTTAAGAAACTACTACTTAAAGTTTTATAAAACTCTGCGTTCGGGAAACTTTAGAGGTTATTTTTTGTTGATTTTTCGCCAATTTCTTGCTTGTGTCACTTTTCAGTAAAATTATTAATAGAGACGAAATTACTTAGAAAAGTCGGCGTTTAACTAATGAATCGTGGTAAAGAATCGGTGAGTAGCCAATATTCGCCCGGCGAATAAGAAAATTGCGTAGGAAAATTAGCGAGTTAAAAAATTAACGAAGGTGAGGAAAATAAAATGACTAGACGCGTATTAGTTACAGGCGCTTCTTCTGGAATCGGAGCGGCTACCGTGCGGGCGCTGTGTAAAGAAGGTTTGCAAGTGATAGCCACCGCGCGGCGTGCGGAAAAATTAGCTGCGTTAGCTGCAGAAACGGGAGCGCAGCAGATAGCTGCCGATATTACGCAAGAATCTGGGCGGCAGCAAATAGTAGATTTTGTACACGCGCAAGGCAAACTCGATGTGTTAATTAACTGCGCCGGTGGTGCTTTAGGGCAAGATCCCGTAGCCGTAGGAGATCCGGAAGAGTGGCGGGCTATGTACGAGCTGAATGTGATTGCACCGCTGCGGATGACGCAAGCCTTTTTACCGGAAATGCGCGCCCACGGGGGAGATATAGTGTTTATTTCTTCCACCGCTGGGCATGCTACTTATCCGGGAGGAGCCGGCTACGTGGCGGCGAAACACGCCGAACGGCAAATCCCAGCTACTTTACGTCTCGAGCTAGTAGGGGAGCCGGTGCGCATTATCGATATTGCTCCCGGAATGGTGAAGACTGAAGAATTTTCGTTGCGGCGTTTCCATGGCGATAAAGAAAAAGCTGCGCAGGTGTATGCCGGAGTTGAGAAGCCGCTAACTGCCGAAGATATTGCGGAAACTGTTCGCTGGGCAGTCACGCTGCCGGCACACGTCAATATCGATACGCTCGTGGTGCGCCCCGTCGCCCAAGCCTCTAATCTGCTGGTAGCGCGGAAGAACTGAAAAAATTTTTGCTGCTGCCAATTAGGGAAAATCAAAAAAGAAATGGGTAAAATACCACAGTTACCTAATTGGCGGGAGCAGATTGGCTAGATTAGACTCGCATACAGGGCGATGAACCGGCAATCACCGGGGAGCTTCCGGAAGAACAGCATAAAGCGCAGATAAGCAGTTTATGCTCAGTAGACCCGGGCGGGTAGGATCCGAAATCATCTTTCAATGAGCGGTCTGCCGAGAGGTAGACAAGCGGGGTGGTACCGCGGTGTGAAAGCGCATCGTCCTCGTGGGCCAAAGTAATCCACGAGGAGAAAAGAATGACCGATAAGAACCACTATCCGCTACATAAGAGCGGTAAAGTAGCTGCTTCCCCCGATCTTCCCCAATTAGAAGAGAATATTCTCAAATTCTGGGCCGAAGATAATACTTTTCAAGCCTCAATTGATAACCGCCCGGCCGGCAAAGATGGTTCGAATGAATTTGTGTTTTACGATGGGCCTCCTTTTGCTAATGGTCTACCGCACTACGGGCATTTACTCACTGGCTATGTAAAAGACTTAGTGGCGCGTTTTCAGACTCAATTAGGGCATAAAGTTGAGCGTGATTTCGGTTGGGATACCCACGGTTTGCCAGCCGAGTTAGAAGCCGAACGTATTCTCGGCATTGAAGATAAATCCGAAATTGAAGAAAAGTTCGGAATTGAAAGCTTTAATGATGCTTGCCGCTCTTCCGTCATGACCTACGCCGGAGAGTGGAAAGACTATGTGACTCGCCAAGCGCGGTGGGTAAATTTTGATGGCGGCTATAAGACGCTCGATCCGACCTATATGGAATCGGTAATCTGGTCTTTTAAGACCCTTTACGATAAAGGCCTCATCTACGAAGGCTACCGCGTACTGCCATATTGTTGGAATGACGAAACTCCTCTTTCCAATCATGAATTGAAGATGGATGACGATGTCTACCAGGATCGGCAAGACCAAACAGTCACGCTCGGTTTGCGCTTAGAGAGTGGCGAACTGGCACTTATTTGGACCACCACGCCGTGGACTCTACCTTCGAATCTTTTAATCGCCGTCGGGCCCGATATTGAGTACCTGACGGTGGAGCCGAGCGAAGGGCCACTGCAGGGTGAAAAGATAATTATTGCGGAGGCGCGCTTAGCTGACTATGCAAAAGAGCTGGGAGAGAATCCGCGAGTAGTAGCGCGGCAAAAAGGTAGCAATCTCGCAGGGCGAAGCTACTATCCTATCTACGATTACTATAATCGCGAAGAAGAAGCTCCCGGGCCGAAAGCCTGGCATATTTACGCCGCCGATTTCGTATCCACCGAAGATGGTACTGGGCTAGTACACTGCGCTCCCTACGGTGAAGACGATATGCTCCTCATGAATAAAGTAGGAGTAAAAGTAATCGAAACAGTAGACGAAGGCGCGAAATTCTATAATCGTATCTCCGACTATGCCGGTATGCAGGTATTCGATGCCAATAAAGAAATCATGCGCGATCTGCGCAATAGCAGCGGGCCGTTGAGCCGGAGAAGCGCCGAAGAGCGAGCCATTTTAGTGCGAGAGCAATCCTATGTGCACTCTTATCCGCATTGCTGGCGCTGCCGGAAACCGCTTATCTACAAGCCAGTTACCTCTTGGTTTGTGGAAGTGACCAAATTCCGCGACCGCATGGTGGAGCTGAATCAGCAGATCACTTGGCAGCCCGAGCACATCAAAGACGGTATTTTCGGCAAATGGCTGGAAGGCGCGCGCGATTGGTCTATTTCGCGCAACCGCTACTGGGGCACCCCGATTCCGGTATGGAAATCCGATAACCCGGATTATCCCCGTATCGATGTGTATGGTTCTTTTGCTGAATTAGAGCGAGATTTCGGCCGTTTGCCGGTAGGGCCAGATGGAGAGCCGAATCTGCATCGGCCTTATATCGACGAGCTAACTCGCCCCAATCCCGATGATCCGAGCGGTAAATCTACTATGCGCCGGATAACCGATATTCTGGACGTCTGGTTCGATTCTGGATCTATGCCCTATTCGCAGAAGCACTATCCTTTCGAAAACCAAGATTGGTTTGAGCACCACTTCCCAGGCGATTTCATCGTGGAATACGTGGGGCAGACGCGCGGCTGGTTCTATGTGATGCACGTGCTGAGCACGGCTCTATTCGATAAACCTGCTTTTACCTCCTGTATTTGCCACGGCATTGTGCTGGGGAATGACGGAAGAAAAGCCTCTAAATCGCTGCGTAATTATCCAGATCCGATGGATATGTACAAAAAGTACGGTTCCGATGCGGTGCGCTGGATGCTTATGAGCTCTCCAGTGCTGCGCGGCGGGGATTTGATCGTCGCGGAAGAAGGCATTAGAGAAGCAGTACGGCATGTGATATTACCGCTGTGGAATACCTATTACTTCTTTACCCTCTATGCGGGAGCTTGCAATAATGGCGCCGGCTATTTAGCGAAAAAGCTGGATTTAGCTGATAGTGAGCAATTGGCGCAGCTCGAAGTGATGGATCGCTACTTGCTTTCCCATACTGCAGCTTTAGCGGATGAAGTACGGGATTCTTTTGTGGATCTGGATATTCCGGCGGCGGCGGAAAAGGTGCGCGCCTATATCGATCTGCTCACTAATTGGTATGTGCGCACCACCCGCGATCGCTTCTGGAATGAAGATAAAACCGCTTTCGATACGCTTTATACAGCGCTCGAGATTCTTATGCGAGTGGTAGCGCCTTTACTGCCGATGATTGCAGAAGAAATTTGGCGTGGTCTCACCGGTGGTAGATCGGTGCATTTAGAGGATTGGCCGCAAATGCCGGCAGCGCTCTATGACGAAAAACTCGTGCAGGTGATGGACGAAGTACGGGATGTAGTTTCCCATACGCATGCGCTGCGCAAAGCGAATAAGCTGCGCGTGCGCCAGCCACTCACTTCTTTGACGGTAGTTACTGCCCAAGATCTCACTCCGTTTACCGAGCTGATTGCAGCGGAAGTAAATGTGAAGGAAGTAAAGGTATTGAGTGCTGATGAATCTGGTTTAGATATATCGGAGAAACTGGCCGTGCTGCCGCGCGAACTCGATCCAGATATTCGCCGTTACACTTCGGCGCTTTTCCAAGCTGCCCGCAACGGCAATTGGGAAAAGCTGGAAGAGGGAGTGCTTATGCACACCGATCCAGAAATCAAATTACTGCCCCATCAGTATGAACTCACCACGGTAGTGAGTGCAGCTACCGGTTCGGTGGCGGCCGTGTTGAATTCGGGAGCATTCGTCGTGCTCGATACGCTACTCACTCCGGAGCTGGAAGCAGAAGGATATGCACGCGATGTAGTACGCGTAGTGCAGGATAAGCGAAAAGCTGAAGACCTGCATATTTCCGATAGAATTCGCCTCGAATTGCGAGTACCGGATGATAAAGTAGGTGCCGTAGAGGCTAATTTGGCCATGATTAAAGAAGAGACGCTCTCTCTCGAAGCGAAAGTGCAGGGAGGCAGCGCTGATATTGAAGTACAGGTGGAAAAAATCGGATGAGTGGAGAAGAAAATTCTCCTGCCGATGAGGCAGAGCAGTTAGAAGCAGCAGCCCTGGCTGCTCTGCTTTCTTCGGGTCTGATTGTGGGGCCAGACCCGCATATCTTAGAAGAAGTGCGGGAAAGCCCCGATTTAGCCCCAGAGCCACCTAATGAATATGCGCTTGAAAGCCAAGTCGAAGAGATTTATCAAGAAATTTCGCGGCGGGCTCCAGAGCACAAGATTCAGCCCTCTACAGAGCGGGTCGCAGCGTGCCTAGAATATCTAGGCAATCCCCAAGATTCCTATCGTGCTATTCATATTACGGGTACGAATGGGAAGACCTCTACCGCACGAATGATAGAGGCGCTGCTCAGAGAAAAAGGGCTGCGTACGGGGCGTTTTACTTCTCCGCACCTCACCTCGGTGCGGGAGCGCATCTGTATAAATGGGGTAGCTATTTCGGCTGCAGATTTCATTGAAACCTGGGAAGAAGTAAAACCCATAATCGAGATGGTAGATGCCAAGTCGGTGCAATCCGGCGGCTCGCCGCTTTCTTTCTTTGAAGTATTTACCGTGATGGCCTACGCCGCTTTTGATACCGCGGCGATAGATGTGGCGGTAGTAGAAGTAGGGATGGGCGGAATCTGGGATGCCACGAATGTAATCACTGCGGATATTGCGGTATTAATGCCGGTTGGTCTAGATCATCAAAAATGGTTAGGAGCCACGGTAGCGGATATTGCGCGGGAAAAATTAGGAATTTTGAAGGAGCGAAAGAGTCTTATCTGCGCTCCCCAAGTGCCAGAAGTGCTGCAGTTGGTAGAAGAAAGAGTCGCTGCTCTGCACGCGCGATTGTTCTACTTCGGGGAAGATTTCCGGGTGCTGAATCGGGAGCGTGGAGTAGGAGGGCAGCTAATCTCGGTGCAGACTCCGGCTGCTCGCTACGAAGATGTGCCGGTGGCGATGTTCGGTGCTCATCAAGCCTTAAATGCGGCAGTCGCTTTGAAAGCCGTCGAAGAATTTTTCGGCGGGGGAGCACTGGATGCGCAAGGGGTAGAGCAAGCGTTGATGGCCACCACTTCTCCGGGGCGTTTGGAAGTACTTAAAGGCTCTCCCGCAGTTATCGTAGATGCTGCCCACAATCCAGCGGGTATGGAAGTGACGCTAGCGGCTTTAGAAGAAAATTTCCCTGGCGAACGCATTGCCGTATTTTCTGCTATGGCAGATAAAGATATTGCGGGCATGCTCAGCCTGATGGAGCCGAGTTTCTCCAAGATAGTAGTGACGCAGATGCCCGGGCCGCGCGGCGCTGAATTAGCGGATTTAGCGGCACAGGCTGAAGAAGTATTTGGCGAAGATAGAGTGCGGGCGGAAGCAGATTTAGGCAATGCTATTAGCGCAGCCGCTGAATTAGCGGCAGCTAGTGAAGTAGATGCCGCTCGGGAAGCTAAATTCCTTCCGCCCAGTATCGTAATTCTCGGCTCGATTATGCTGGTGGCACAGGCGCGTGAACTCTTAGGAGCTCGCCGCCCGGACAGTATCTGAAAAACTATACTGCCTGTTGTTATTAGGGAGAATCTACGGGAAAATGCTACACTTTTAGACATGAGTGAAAAGACTTTAATACTAGTAAAACCGGACGGCGTAAAGCGCGGATTGACCGGAGAAATTCTCAAGCGAATCGAAAATAAAGGCTATGTGATTACCCAGCTGCGGATGCTGGAAGCTACTCCTGAGCTTTTAGCTAAGCACTATCATGAGCACGTAGAAAAGCCTTTTTATTCGGAATTAGTGGAGTATATGACGGCCGGGCCAATAGTTGCAGCAGTAGTAGAAGGCACGCGCGTAATTGAAGGAGTGCGGGCGCTCTCTGGCGCAACTGATCCGACGGCGGCTGCTCCGGGAACTATTCGCGGAGATTTTGGGCGTTCTTGGGAAGGAGGAGCTATCTATAATTTGATTCACTCCTCGGATTCTCCGACCTCGGCTGCCCACGAAATTTCGGTGTGGTTCGCCTAAAACGTGCATCTAAAAACTCTGGTACTGCGCGGTTTTAAATCTTTTGCAGCTTCGACTGTTTTAAAGTTTGAGCCCGGAATTAACTGCGTGGTAGGCCCGAATGGTTCGGGGAAATCTAATGTAGTGGATGCCTTAGCCTGGGTGATGGGTGAGCAAGGCGTAAAAAATTTGCGCGGCGGCAATATGGCAGATGTAATTTTTGCCGGTACCGCAGCTCGCCCCGCTCTAGGTAGGGCAGAAGTATCCCTTACTATCGACAATACCGACGGGGCATTGCCGATAGATTATTCCGAAGTTACCATCACACGTACCCTTTTTCGCTCGGGTGGTTCTGAATATGCCATAAACGGTACTCCCTGCCGTTTGCTCGATATTCAAGAATTACTTTCCGATACCGGTATGGGCAAAGAAATGCACGTGATTATCGGGCAAGGAAAATTAGATGAAGTGTTGGCCGCTACGCCGGAAGAGCGGCGCGGCTTCATCGAAGAAGCAGCTGGAGTGCTGAAGCATCGAAAAAGAAAAGAAAAAGCTCTGCGCAAGCTGGAGGCAATGCAGGCAGATTTGTTGCGCATTGAAGATATAAGTGCCGAACTTCGCCGGCAGCTGGGTCCGCTGGCGCGGCAAGCGGCGGCGGCGCGGCGTGCGCAAGTGATTCAGAGTGAAGTATTTGCCGGCCGGGCGCGAATTCTCGCTGACGATATTGCCCAAGCGCAAGCGCGCCTCAGCTCCCAAAATAGTGATTCATCGCGGTTGGAAGAAGAAAAAGCACAGCTCGGTGCAGTGCTGACTGAGAAAAAAGCGTATCTTGCACAGTTGCAGCAAGACGCCGAAAACGCCAATCCACATTTAGCGGCGCTTATTGCCCGTTGGCAGCAACTTGCGTCTTTGGTGGAACGCTATCGTGGGCTTATTCAACTGGCACAAGAGCGGATGCGCTCTTTAGAAACGCCGGCTTCGGCGCCTGCGGGTGAAGATCCGGAGCAGCTGCGCCAACGCGCTGCGCAGGTAGCTGCCCAAACTGCAGAACTAGAGCAAGAAATAGTAGCTGCCCAGCAAGAATTACAGGCAGTTATTGCGGAGCGGGAAACTAAAGAAGCGGCAGAGAAAAACTTAGATCAGCGCCTCGGGCAGATGAACCGTTCGGTAGCGGATAGACGCGAAACAGCTGCGCGGCTGGGCGGAAAAATAGCGGCGGCGCGTTCCCGCCTAGAAGCTTGGGCAGAAGAATATGAGCGAGTGCAGAAAGCCACGGCGGCTGCGCAGGAACGAGTGGCGGAAGCAGCTGCACAGATAGCGGAATTAGAGCAAGATGCAGTGGCGCAGAGTGACGGGGGAGATGATATTTCCCAAACCTATGCCGAGCTCGCCGGGCAACAGCAAAAATGTGGAGAAAAAGTAGAGAGCGCCCGGAAAAATTTAGCGCTTGCGCAGCAGCGCGCCGCCGAATGGCAAGCCAAGGCTGATACGCTGCAGCTCTCTTTAGCGCCCGAAGATGCCACCGCGTGGGTGGTGAAAGATTACCGGCTCGGGGTATCTGGGCTAGTGCGAGACCATATTAAAATTCAGCATGGTTGGGAAGCGGCTTTAGAAGCTGCTTTGCAAGGAATAGCGGGCGGTGCATTAATTTCCGATACGGCGGCGGCAGTCGATGCTTTAAGAGCTGCTCGCGCCGCAAAAGCAGGGCATCTCGAACTACTTATAACGGATGCACAGAAAAATTCTGCTGCGCTAGCGCAAGCGGCAGCACAAGCCCTGCAAACGAGTGGATTTTCTGCCGATAGAGCGCAAATCGCGGGTGAAGTACTTCTAGGAGAAGACCGCCCCACGCAGGCACTGCGGGAAATGCTGGCCGGTACTTTACTTTGTGTAGATTTAGTGACGGCAAAAGAGCTACTCGCTTGCGGAGCTCCGCAGGTAGCTACCGCGGAAGGTGATTTACTTTCCCCGCATCGGGTGGCGGGCGGAGAAGTAGATAAGAATCTACTACTCAGCCGCCAGAGTGCTTTCGCAGCGGCAGTGGAAGAAGCGGAAAAAGCGAAAACGGCGGTAGAAAAAGCGGCTCAAGCACTGGAATCTGCGCAAGCAGAAGCAGAAAGAGTGCAGAGCGATTATGAGAACGCCGGCCGGGAATTGAATGCGCGCGATGCACGGCTTGCAGCCGTTACTGCCCAGCTGGGCGTATTGCGCCAGAGCTTGACGGCCGGAGAGAGTGAAGTAGAACGAAATCAGGCCCGAGCTGAACATATCCGCCAAGAGCAGGAAAAAGGAGAAAGTGAATTAGCGGCTGCGGAGCAAGCACACGCTGATTTAGGGGTACAACCGCAGGATTTGGAGAAAAAACTTCTCGATTTACAAGAAGAGCAGCGGGCTGCTCATATCGCCAGCATGGAAGCGCGTGGAAAAGAAACAGAAGCGCGGTTATTGCTACGTACGCGGGAAGAAAGATTGCGGCCACTTGCTGGAAAAGTGGAGTATTTAGAAAAATCTGCGCGAATTGCCGAAGAAAAACTGGCGCAGGCGGCGCGGGCAGCGGCGCGACGCGCAGAATTGCATGGTGAAATTCAGGAACTTTCGGAGCAAGCGGGGCAGGCTCTCGCAATAGCAGAAGATTTACTGCAGGCGGCGCAAGAGGAGAGAACTGCTGCTGATGCTGCGCGCTTAGAACGTGATACAGCTCTGCGTGCCGCGCGGCAAGAAGTAGATGAGTTAGCAGAAAAAGCGCACCAGTTAGAAGATCTGCAGCATCAACGAGAATTAGCACGCACGGAAATGCGGATACAATATGAGCAGTTAGCGGCGAAGTCGGTGGAATTATTGGGGGTGGAACCGGATACTCTTATCGAAGAATACGGCCCACATCTACCTATCGTCACTGCCGAAGGGGAAGAAATACCCTATGTGCGTGCCACTCAAGAGCAGAATTTAGCCCGGGCAGAAAAAGCCCTCGCGCGATTAGGGAAAATTAATCCCCTCGCTCTCGAAGAGCATGCCGCCTTAGAGGAGAGGCAAAAATATCTGACTACGCAATTGCAGGATCTGCGGCGCTCGCGGGCAGATTTGCTGCAAATTATTGAAGAGATTGATGCCCGAGTAGAAGGCATAATGCAGCGGGCCTTGGCAGATGTGGCCAAAGAGTTCCAAGAAGTATTCTCTTATCTTTTCCCCGGGGGAGAGGGAAAGATAGAACTTACGGATTCTGCTTCACCGCTTACCGCCGGAGTTGATATTTTTGCGCGCCCGCCCGGGAAAAGAGTAAAGCGTCTTTCGCTTCTCTCAGGAGGAGAACGTTCACTCACGGCTATCGCTTTCTTAATGGCTATTTTTAAAGCTCGCCCCTCGCCTTTCTACGTGCTAGACGAAGTAGAGGCCGCTTTAGATGACACCAATCTTTCCCGGCTATTAGAGCTTTTCCGCAATTTGCAGCGCAATTCGCAGTTACTAATAATTACGCATCAAAAGCGCACTATGGAAATAGCGGATGTAATTTACGGAGTGGCGATGCGCGAGCAAGGAGTGACCTCTGTGATTTCGCAGCGTCTGCCGGAGCTACTGGGCGAATAAATATCTGGTGCACCCAATCTAAAAGTGTGAGATGAAATAGCGACTTTCAGTATTTGTGTGGGAATCTGGGATGCTGGATTCAGGATGTTGGATTTGAGGTATTGGATTTGGCAATACCAATTGCAGATTCGGGGTGCTGGATTCGGGATGCTAATTGGGAATCTGGAATTCGAAATTTGAAATTTGAAATTCTAATTGTGAATTTAGGGTTTGTTGCCAATCTTCAGTTCCCCTCGCGGATATTTTTACGTAGACTGAGCGCGTGCTTCTGGTAATCATATTGTTTCTAATAATTTTTTTCGTAACTTTGCTTGCGCTGGGCGTTATCTTCTATTTGAGCTGGGGAAATAGAGAGTTTATTTCTCCGTTGCAGCTGCTTAAATCCGCTTTTGCGCCCCCAGAGAAACCGCGCACCTATGTGCCTAAAGTGCGGCCAGTAGAGGCGGCGGCTATTTTTCAAGATTTTCCTCCTGCCGCCGAATCCGAAGAACTCTCCGCCGGATACTACCAATTTGCAAAAGTGACGGATGTTTTTTCTACGCTTACTCGCTACCGTGCTTCGCGGCGGCAAAATCCCTCTATAATAGAGGAAAAGAAGGCAGCTACCGAGGCTGAGGAAGTTATCGAAGTTAATGAAACTGCCGAAGCTAGTGAAGTTAAAGAAGACGCCTCGCGCATAAACTAGGAGCTATGGAGTGAATACAGTAATCATTGCCCTCGTACTTGGTGTAATTTTCCTGGGCGGCGGTGCCGTACTTATCTACAAATACCGCCAAAAACCTACTGCAAAAGAACTTCCTGGAAAAGATAGTAAAGCACAGCTAGAAGCAGAAGCACTAGTAGATGCGGAAGTAATAGAAGATATTCCGCCGCTTGCTGCTAGTTCAGCGGCTTCTGCAGAAGAAATCCAGAGTGCTCCCGAGTCGCTTCCTTCGCGTATGCAGAGAGTGCGGGCGCGGTTAGCGAAATCGAATGGTTTGGGTAAAGCGCTGCTATCAGTGCTATCGCGCGCAGATTTACAGCGTTCTGATTGGGAAGAAATAGAAGAAACACTTTTGCTAGCAGATGTGGGGCTAGATGCTACCACTGAGTTGCTTGATATTCTGCAACGCGAAGTGAAGGTGCGCGGAAATTCTGATTCGGCAGTGGTGCGGGAAATTTTGCGCGCAGAATTATTAAAGCTAGTGGAGGCGCCGGCGTCGCGCGAGTTACAAATAGCTCCTATGCGCGGGGAATCTGGAGAGTCCCTCCCCGCAGCTATTCTCATGGTAGGAGTAAATGGCACCGGCAAGACTACTACCACTGGGAAGCTCGCTCGGCTGCTGGTAGCGGAAAATAAAAAAGTAGTGCTCGGAGCAGCCGATACTTTCCGGGCAGCTGCTGCGGATCAACTGCAAACTTGGGGAGAACGAGTCGGAGTGCCGGTGGTGCGCGCCGCAAAAGAAGGAGCAGATCCGGCGGCAGTAGCTTTCGACGCGGTGGAAAAGGCCTGCCAAGATCAGGCAGATGTGGTGATTGTGGATACGGCGGGCCGGCTCCAAAACAAAGCGGGCCTGATGGATGAACTGAGCAAAATAAAACGGGTAATGGAAAAGAAAGTACCGGTAAAAGAAGTACTTTTAGTCTTAGATGCCACTACCGGCCAGAACGGATTGCGGCAGGCAGAAGTATTTGCGCAGGCTGCCGGTGTGACTGGAATCGTTTTAGCGAAATTAGACGGCACGGCCAAAGGTGGAATAGTGATTTCTGTACAGCGCGAGCTGGGGGTGCCGGTAAAATTTATCGGTCTCGGAGAAGGTGCAGATGATTTTGCGCCTTTTGCAGCAGAAGCCTTTGTGGATTCTTTGCTCGGCTAGGCTATGCCCTAGAATAGGGGCAGTTAATAGATTTTATAGAAACTAACTTGAACAAGGTGGGTGCATGTTTAGCTCTCTTTCCGATCGCCTTACTAACTCTTTGCGTAATTTGCGTAAACAAGGCCGGCTCAATGCAGAAGACGTAGAAAAAGTAGTCAGTGAGATGCGCCGCGCTCTCTTGGATGCCGACGTGGCATTGCCAGTGGTGCGTTCCTTTACCGATGCGGTCAGAGAGAAAGCGACGGGAGCAGTTGTTTCCGAAGCGCTCAACCCGGGGCAGCAAGTAGTAAAAATAGTAAATGAAGAATTAATTGCCATGCTCGGGGGAGAGAGTCGGGAGCTCAATTGGGCACAAACTCCTCCTACCGTCATTATGCTGGCGGGCTTACAAGGTGCTGGAAAGACCACTCTGGCCGGAAAGCTAGGGCGTTGGCTGCGGGAAAATGGCCATAAGCCCTTGCTGGTAGCTTCGGATTTACAGCGTCCGAATGCAGTAAATCAGTTGCAGGTAGTGGGGCAGCAGGCGGAAGTAGAAGTATGGGCTCCGGAGCCGGGAAATGGAATTGGTGATCCAGTCGCCGTAGCTAAGAGCGGATTAGACTACGCGCGCAGTCATGCTTTTGATGTGGTGGTAGTGGATACTGCCGGCCGGCTGGGTGTCGACGAAGAGATGATGGAGCAGGCGCGCAATATTCGCGATGCGGTTTCTCCAGATGAAATTTTATTCGTACTAGATGTAATGATTGGGCAAGACGCCGTCAACACTTCTTTAGCTTTTCGGGACGGAGTAGGCTTTACCGGCGTCGTGCTCTCAAAGCTAGACGGTGACGCGCGCGGCGGTGCAGCTCTTTCAGTACGAGGAGTAACTGACCGGCCAGTATTATTTGCTTCTACTGGCGAGAAGTTGAGCGATTTTGAGCGATTCCATGCCGAGCGCATGGCCTCTCGAATCCTCGATATGGGTGATATTCTCACCTTGATTGAGCAGGCAGAAAAGACCTGGTCAGAAGCGCAGGCAGAAGATTTAGCGGCTAAAATGGTCGAGGGGAGCTTTACGCTCGACGACTTCATTGAGCAGTTAGAACAAATGCGCAAGATGGGCTCCATGAAGAAGATCATGGGGATGCTCCCGGGGATGAATCAGTATCGGGATGCGCTCGAAGCTTTTGACGAAAAAGAAATTGATCGCCAAGTAGCTATTGTGCGTTCGATGACGAAAGCGGAGCGGAAAGATCCAAAGATTCTGGACGGATCGCGCCGGCAACGGATTGCGAAAGGTTCGGGCACCACTGTGCAGGAAGTAAATTCGCTGATGGAGCGTTTTGCCCAAGCGAAAAAGATGATGCAAAGTGCTGCGCGGGGAGGGATGCCCGGAATGCCGGGGATGCCGCGTATACCAGGGATGCCGGGAATGCCCGGAGGCGGTTATACCAAAAAGAAATCGAAGAAAGCGCGGGGGAAGCGCAATCAATCTGGTTTCAAGAAAGGGCGTTCTGGAAATCCAGCGAAGCGGAAGCAGCAGGAATTAGCTGCGCAGAATGCGGGCGAAAAAGCGGAAAAAGGAAGTGCTTTCGGAATAAAGAATTCGGAGCCGGAAGTAGATTTAGATACGTTGGCTAAGTATCTGCGTTAATCACTCTCGGCAGGAGTTTGCGGATAGAGTTGATCTTTTCCATCTAAAGGCACGTAGCCTACGGGGATATCGTCATAAGATTTAGGATCTTCAATGGCCTCTAAGTGCAGTGCTACTTGTGCGTGAGGAATTTTCTCGTGTAGCGCAGTTTCTACCTCTACACAGAAATCGTGCCCGCGGCGTACGGTCCAATCTCCTGGCACCAGCACATCTACGTTGATATAAGAGATATGGCCGGCTTTCCGAGTGCGCAAGCCGTGGAAAGATATATGGCTTTGCCGGAAAGAATTTAGGGTATCTATTACTAGTTGGTTTTCTTTATCGGGCAAGGTTACATCCATTAGCCCAGCTAAAGAGCTATGGAGCAATTTATGCCCCGTCCAGGTGATATTTATTGCCACGAAAATAGCGAGCACCGGATCGAAAATATTTATTTTCGTCAAGCAGATGAGAAATACGCCCAGAATTACTCCGGCTGTGGTCCAGAAATCGGTGAGCAGATGTTTACCATCGGCGTGCAGGGTAGGAGATTGCTGTTTTTTCCCTACTCTTACTAGATAGAGGCCGACTCCGCCGTTGATTAGTGCGGAAAGCCCAGAAATAGTTAATCCAACTTCAAAATTGCTGAGGGCAGCCGGGTGCATAATTCGGTTTATTGCCGAGATAATAATCAGCAAGGCAGCTACGAGAATCATGCTTCCTTCTACTGCTGCAGAAAAGTACTCCACCTTGGAGCGGCCGAAAGTATAGCGAGAATTAGCTGGTTTAGCGGCCAATTTTAGAGCAAATAGTGCTATCAGTGCCGCCACTAGGTTTACTACGGATTCGAGGGCATCAGAGAGTAGAGATACCGAGCCTACCAGCAGATAAGCGAGAGTTTTCAAGAGAATTGTGCTGATAGCAGCGGCAATAGAAATCCAGGCGTAGCGCGAAAGATCAGGGCTTTCACTTTGCGCTTTATTTGGCGCTGCCGCCGGAGAATTTTTCTGCATAATTCTTTTGTAGCCGATAATCGCGGGAATTTACACCGGAGAAAGGGGGCTCCTTTGCGCATTTTCCCACAGTTCGCAGCCCCGAAGTATCGCCTTCCGTGCACTAGAAATCTTTTATTTTATGGAAGTAATTTTTTCGGCCGTATTTAATAAGTAAATAATTTAATGCAGTGGATACGTAGATATAGGTGTGTAATTTAGATAATCATCGGTATGAAACTTTAAGTGAGCGGAAACACCGCTATTTTGCGGTACTCGACTATCTTCTCCGAGAAAAATCTGGCAGAATATACGAATGTACTTCGGCTTTATCGAGCCCCTCTCTTCCTCGGTAGAGTCTTAGTCCGGGTAAATGGCAGGCGTGTTTCCCACCGCCCTAAATTTCCCACTGATAAAAGAACTAGGAGTGACCGCACAAGTGGCAGTCAAAATTCGTTTAAAGCGTACAGGTAAAATTCGTGAAGCTTCCTACCGTGTGGTAGTAGTGGATTCGCGCAAGAAGCGTGATGGCCGGGTAATTGAAGAAATTGGTTTCTATAACCCGCGTACCAATCCTTCTACTATCGACATTAATTCGGAGCGAGCCCGGTACTGGATTTCCGTGGGCGCGCAGCCGACTGAGCCGGTATTAGCGCAGCTGAAAATTACTGGTGATTGGCAGGCAGCTAAAGGTCTACCGGGAGAATCGACTCTCCGTACGGTAGAAAAAGTAGATAAGCAGCAGGCGCGGGAGCAGGCAGCTCAAGCTATTCAGGACGCAGCAGAAAAGCAGCGGGCTGATAAGGCAGCTGCTAAGGCGGAAGCCGAAGCAGCAGCCAAGGCAGAAGCTGAAGCCGAAGCGGCAGCTGAGGCGGAAAGTGCTGAAGATGCCGCAGCAGAAACTGCAGAAGCGCCAGAAACTGAGGAAGCCTAATGTTGGCAGAAGCTCTGGAACATTTAGTACGGGGTATCGTAGATAATCCGGACGATGTGGAAATTACGGAACGCAGCAATCGGCGTGGCAAGCTCTTTGAGATCCATGTAAACCCGAGCGATTTAGGCCGAGTAATTGGCCGGCGCGGGCGCACTGCGAAAGCCTTGCGTTCGGTAATGAAAGCTCTTTCGACTGAAGGTCCGCTGCGCGTAGATGTAATTGAATCTGACTAAAGCAGCCGGTGTTTTAGAGTAAATAGCTTATAAGCAGGGGCGGAACGCATACATGGTGTGCATTCCGCCCTCGCTTTATGGCTATTAGTTAGAAAATTTCCTTAATTTACAGATAACGAAGGGGGAGAGTATTCTGCCTCTTAAGGAAGTATCTGCGGAGGTAAGGATTGAGAGGAAGCGGGATATGAAACTGACCGTAGGCATTATTGGAGCTCCGCACGGGCTAAAAGGAGAAGTTAAAATTGATGTGCGTACCGATAAGCCCGAATTGCGCTTATATCCGGGAGCTTCTTTAGAAACCATTCCTCCAGAAGAAGGTCCGCTCGTAATTGCAGCAGTGCGAGAGTATAAAGGTGCTACCTATGTGCGTTTTACAGATATTAGCGATCGCAATGCGGTAGAAACCTTGCGGGGTGTGCGCTTAATCGTGGAATCAGATGAAGAAGAGCCCGAAGATGACGCCTGGTATCCACACGAACTCGTCGGTTTAGAAGCCTTAGATCCCGAGGGGTATGAATTGGGCATCGTGAAAGATCTCTATCTACGCCCGGCACAAGATTTATTAGTAGTCGAAGAACCAGACGGCCAATTAGCTTATGTGCCTTTTGTGCGCGATATAGTGCGAGAAGTGGATATTGATGATCACTGCGTGGTGATAGATGCTCCGGCTGGATTGTTTTCCGAAGCCGAGTTACCTGCCGAAGAAGCTGAAGAAGACGGAGAATAAATGCGCTTCGATGTAATAAGTATATTTCCGGAATTTTTTGCGGCTTTGCAGCTTTCTTTAGTAGGGAAAGCGCAGGAAAAAGGCATATTAGATATCGGCATACACAATTTACGAGATTTCACTTCCGATATTCATCGCACAGTAGACGATACGCCTTGTGGGGGCGGAGCTGGAATGGTGATGAAAGCCGATATTTGGGGAAAAGCTATTGACTACGTATTGGCAGAAAATTCCGGTGATTCCGCGGTAGCAGAAAATTCCAGCTTGCGCCCGGTGCTAGCTATCCCTACTCCCGGCGGCAAACAACTGAAGCAAGCAGATTGCCATCGGTTAGCGAAAAGTTCGCACGTAATAGTGGCTTGTGGGCGTTACGAAGGCATCGATGCGCGGGTGGCTCAATATTATGGGCAGAATTCGCAAGTAGAAGTATTTGAATATTCCCTCGGCGATTACGTGTTAAACGGAGGAGAAGTAGCGGCTATTGCGCTTATTGAAGCAGTCGCGCGTCTAGTGCCCGGTATGGTGGGGAATCCAGAATCGTTGACGGAAGAATCTTACAGCGCGGCAGGGCTCTTAGAATACCCGGTGTACACGCGTCCGCTCGAATTTCGAGGTTTAGCGGTGCCGGAAGTTTTACTATCCGGAAATCATCAGAAAGTCCGGCAGTGGCGCCGCGAGCAAGCTCTGCGAAAAACGGCGCAGCTGCGCCCCGATCTGATAAGAGCGCTCGCCCGCGAACAGTTGGAAAAAGACGATTTACGGCAGCTGGCGGCAGCTGGGTGGTTTCTTGCGGCAGATTCGGAACAATATCCGCATTTGCAGCAAATAGAGTTTCGCCCCGCGCGCTTAGAAGAGGCAAAGAAATTAGCCGATTTTGCGGCACAGACTTTCCCGGATGCGTGCCCGCCTGGAATGCGCCCAGATTCCATAGCCAGTTTTATAGCAGAAAATCTTTCCGAAAGCTGTTTTCGCGATTATCTAAATGACGAAACGCGGAGAGTGCTAGTAGCTTGTACAGATACTGGAGAAATAGCTGCCTACTCGCTAGTAATTATCCCGAGAGCGGCGGGAGTGGCTAATATTGAAGAAGGAGCACCAGTAGATTTCGTGGTAGACGGAATACCGCGGGAAGGCCCGTTGCTCTATCTTTCTAAACTCTATTTAGGTAAGCCGTGGCGGGGAAGTAGGCTGTGTCAGCAATTCTTAAAAGCAGTGTTAGCTGATGCGGCTGCGCAATGCCGAGAGTGGCCAGAGCCGTATATATGGCTGGGTACGAATCAGACTAATAAACGGGCGCAGCGCGCCTATAAAAAGGTAGGATTTTTACTGAGCGGGCAGCGGGTATTCTTTGTGGGTGATGAGTCCAACAAAGATATAACTATGGTGCGCCGGTTAAATATGACAAACTGAGATAGTTCCTCGCTAAATAGAATGTCGAGCCTGCCGCAGGGGGTGGCATTCCAGCGAGTTTATTCCGTAGGGAATAAAAAGTTCCTAGATCGTTCTGGCCTGCGTGCAGATCGGAAAGTGATGAATCATGCAGATTCTAGATAAAGTAGTTGCTGCGCAACTAAAAGACCGCCCCGAATTTCGGGCCGGCGATACGGTAAAAGTAAATGTAAAAGTTGTGGAAGGTAACCGCGAGCGTATTCAGGCATTCCAAGGAGTGGTACTGGCGCGGCGGGGTGGCAAAGGTATTGGAGCCACTTTCACCGTCCGGAAATTCTCGTTTGGTGTGAGCGTGGAGCGTACTTTCCCCTTGCATTCTCCAAATGTGGAATCCATCGAGGTGCTTACGCGCGGAAAAGTGCGGCGCGCCAAGCTTTACTATTTACGCGACCGCTACGGTAAAGCAGCAAAGATTCGGGAAAAGCGCGCTGACGAACAGTAAAAGCGTTTACCTGGATAAAAATTTTCAGAGGAGAGGTACCCACCTCTCCTCTGCTATTTCTAAGCAAAATTAAGATAGGCTACTTAAGTAAATAATTCTTATTGTATTACTAAACTTTATAAGTGCTGAAGAGCCTAACTGCAGGAGTAGGAATGGAAGAAAAGTCGGGTTATAGCGATTCCGGCATCGGCGAAGAAACTATGCCGCCGTCTTTTTCTCCCGCTGAAAACGCCGAAAGCCGCCACGCCCAAGAAAAGTTTTATGCGGAAAACGGTATAGCACTTTTTCCATCTAAAGCAGAAGAAGAATTCTTCGCGGAAACGGGAGAAAAATCTCCAGATTCTGATCCGCCGGAGAGTACTCTTTCCCGCGTAGTTTCGGGGATTTTAGAATTATTGGCCGTAGTAGCAGTGGCTCTTATCTGTGCAATTTTTTTGAAAACTTATCTAATTCAGCCCTTTGAAATTCCTTCCGAATCTATGGCGAATACCTTGATTCCGGGCGACCGCATTATGGTAAATAAATTAGCGGACAGTGAAAAAGAGCTGCAACGAGGCGATGTAGTAGTATTCGTAGACCCGGGCGGTTGGTTAGATAAAATGCCTGAGAAAGAAGGCTCGCGGCTCCGCCACTCTTTAGAAAAAATTGGGCAGACGATAGGATTACTGCCGCAAAATTCTGGGCACCATCTAGTGAAAAGAATTATCGGCATGCCCGGGGATACGGTGGAATGCTGCAGTGCAGATGGGAAATTGACGGTAAACGGCACTCCGATAGCGGAGAGCTATTTACCAGAAGGTATGGTTCCTTCGGAAGAAGAATTTTCGGTGCAAGTGCCGGCCGGCCATTTGTGGGTGATGGGAGATAATCGTAGTAATTCGAAGGATTCACGCTTCCATCAAAAGCACAGTGGCTTTGGATTTGTGCCGATTGATAATTTGGAAGGGCGCGCTTGGCTACGCATCTATCCTTTCGGGCGCTGGGGAAGAATACCGGATGTGAGTGGCGTATTTTCTGCGGTGCCGGCTCCCAGCAACTCGGTGAACGAGTCTGTGGCAGAGTATAAAGGTGAGAGCAGCGCATAGGGATGGATAGAACCTTAGCGCCGAACCGAGAACTGGAAAAAGCGCTTTTAGCTGAGCTAGCAGAGACGGTGGAAAATCCGCTTTTAGCGGGAGTAGATGAAGTAGGGCGCGGTGCTTTAGCTGGGCCAGTGGCCGTGGGTATTGCCTTAGTGGACGGCGCCACTTCGGATAATTTTCCAAGTGCGTTGCGAGATTCTAAAATGCTTTCCGCCGCTGCGCGGGAAAGCCTTGTCCCGTTACTTCAAGATTGGGTACGCGCCTATGCAGTCGGATATGCCTCCGCAGCGGAAATAGATAAATGGGGAATCATAGCTGCTTTACAAACGGCGGCAGCGCGGGCGAGCGCTGATTTACGGCAACAAGGCTGGAAATTTACGGCAGTGCTGTTAGATGGTTCGCATAATTGGTGGGGAAATAATTCCCTCTACTCTCCGCAGCCACCCGAATTGTGCCCACCCAATGTGCCGGTAAAAACCTTGGTAAAAGGTGATGCGAAATGTGCTGCGCTCGCGGCGGCTTCCGTCTTAGCAAAAGTGCAAAGAGACGCTTTGCTGAGCCAGCTAAATACCGAGCATCCAGAGTATGATTGGGAGCATAACAAGGGATATTCTTCTCCTAAGCACATTGCAGCACTGCAGAAGTATGGAGTTAGTGAATATCATCGTATTTCTTGGAAATTACCGGGGATAGCGGAATAGAGAGGGCGCGAGCTTATGAGTGAATTAGAAAATTATGAAGCGGAGCGGGAGCTCGCTCTCTATCGCGAATATCAAGATGTAGTAAATCTTTTCCGCTTTGTAGTAGAGACGGAACGGCGCTTTTATTTAGCTAATGACGTAGATGTAAAAGTGCGAGCGGCGGAAAATGGCGATATTTTCTTTGAAGTAACTCTTACCGATGCCTGGGTGTGGGATATATTCCGCTCTTCTCGCTTTATACGCGGTGCGCGAGTAGTCACCTTTAAAGACGTGAATGTAGAAGAACTCAATAAACCAGATATAAGTAAAGAAATCGATTTCGAGCACTGAATTTCCTAAGAAACTAAACGAAACTTAGCGGGGCGGGGCAGCTAAACTCTGAACCTATTGGGAGGAGCTAAACGCTGCGCTTATCTTAATTTTTATTTTAGGTTTTCCACACTTTCTATTAGCTCCAGTATTTTCCCTCTCTGCTGGGTAATCCTTATTTCCCTATCTCTGTTGTGCTTGAATCAGGGCAGGAGGTAATCTCATGCTGGTATCGAGTGGGCAAAGTGCTGGTAACTCGCTAAATACGCTAAATTCGCGCCAGGCGCTGGGAGTTTGGGGTGAAAAATGTGCGGCTGCTTATTTGCAGAATAATGACTACGAAATTTTGGAGCGCAATTGGCGAATACGTGGGGGAGAGATCGACATAATTGCCTACGACCCACAGCGACAGGCGGCCGTGGCAGTAGAAGTTAAAACGCGCCGCCAGCGAAAATTCGGCACTCCCGAAGAAGCAATAACTGAAGTTAAACTGCGTAGATTGCGCTCTCTCTTAATTGCGTGGGTCTCACAGCAGAAAAACTATTGGCCGCATATCGCAGTAGATTGCATCGGTATTGAAATACGAGGCCGGGAATATACTTTACGGCATATGAAAGATTTGCTGCTATGAATACTCCAGCGCTCGGCACTGCGCATGCCATAAGTTTGCAGGGTCTAGAAGGCACCGATGTGGCAATAGAAGCTACTCTGCTTACAGGTCTTCCGGTGTTTACCATGGTCGGTTTAGCTGATACTGCGGTTATTGAAGCTAAAGAGCGCTTACGCGCCAGTTTCCACAATGTGGGTTTGGGCTGGCCAAATCAGCGGCTTACCGTCAATCTATCTCCGGCAGATACCGCTAAATCGGGGGCGGGTTTCGATTTAGGAATCGCCGCCGCCATAATTGGCGCCTTGGGATATGGGCAATTGCCGGCAGATACTTTTCTGATAGGAGAATTAGGTCTAGATGGTGCCGTGCGTGGTGTGCGCGGCGTATTACCCGCTTTGCTAGCTGCGCAGAAGCTTGGTTTTCGCCAGGCTTTTGTGTCGGAGGAGAATAAACACGAAGCGGAGCTGGTAAGTGGAATTTCCGTTATTAGCATTGCAAATTTAGCAGTTTTAGCTGCCAAATTGCGGGTGCCGGGAAAACTTATTGCTATTCCAGAGGCTAAAACTGTACTAGGAAGTACAAGAGCTGTGCCGGGAAAGAGCTCAGCTTCGCTAGGTAAGAGTGCAGCTTCGCTGAGCGGTAGCGGAGCTGAAGAATCTTTTGGAAATTTGAGCCAACTGGCAGCTCCGGTGAAAAATCCAGCGGGAGATATTTCGGATGTGTACGGGCAAGAAGAAGCTATTTGGGCTCTGCAAATAGCGGCTATAGGAGGGCACCACACCCAGATGCTGGGGCCACCGGGCGTGGGGAAGAGCATGTTAGCAGAGCGGTTTCCCACACTCTTGCCACCTTTGGCGGAGGTAGAAGCGATGGAGGTGGCAGCTATTCGCTCGCTCTGTGGAGTAAAAATTACGGATTTGCCGCGATATCGCCCTTTCATATCGCCGCATCACACTATTTCAGTAGCCGCTTTAATCGGGGGTGGCAGTGGCACGCCGTTGCCTGGGGCAATTACGCTTGCCCATCGGGGAGTGCTCTACTGCGATGAATTTGCGGAATTTCCCAATTCTGCTATTCAGTCCTTGCGTCAACCTTTAGAAAAAGGGTGGATAGAGTTGCAACGTACGCGAGCTCGCCTGCGTTATCCGGCGGCTTTTCAGTTGCTAGCCGCTGCTAATCCGTGCCGCTGCGGAATGGGGCCCGCTAATGCTAAATGTAGTTGTACTTCTCATGATATTCGCCTATATCGGCGTAATTTAGGTGGGCCAATACGCGATCGGATAGATATTCGCTTGCAGCTGCGCCGCCCTTCACGGGCGGATATGCGCCGTGGGGGCAGCGTTAGCAGTAAAGAAGCACAAGCGGCAGTAGCGGCAGGTATTTTTCGTCAACGCCGTCGGGCTGCGCAGGATACATTGCTACCAGATACACTGCAGAACAAAGATTTACCTGGAAAGTGGCTCCGCCAGAATACGCCTTGGAAAGGTGGAGCGGTAAAAGATTTAGAGCGGCATTGGCAGCAGGGGCAGCTTTCGCTGCGTGGAATAGATAAAATCTTGCGAATTGCCTGGAGTGCAGCAGATTTTTTCGGCCATGATTTCCCACATGATGAAGATATCGCGGCGGCCTGTTTATTGCGGGGCGCGGAAGGAATTATCTGATGAGTGAAACTAGTTTAGATTCTGCGCATTTAGCTGCGATTACTTGGTCGCGTATCACCGAAGGAGGAGATATAGCGGCGGTGCGATGGGTGCGGAAACATGGCTATGAAAAGGCACTAGCATTACTGCGCGCCAATAGTCCTCAACTTCCGCCGGCTGGAGCTGCTTGGAAAATACGGCTCCAAAATTTAACAGATTTTTCTCCTGCTGCTCTGGAAAAGCTGGGGATAAAAGTATTAATTCCAGGAGATAAATACTGGCCGGCACAATTAGCAGATTTAGGAGAGCGCTGCCCACTTAGTTTATGGGTGCGCGGCGCGGAAAATATATTAAAGCTCCCCGCTGTTTCGGTGGTTGGAGCGCGTGCCTGTACTCATAATGGGGAAAATCTTGCGCGCGATTTCGCTTATGAATTGGCAGAAGATTTTGTAATAGTATCTGGAGGCGCATTCGGAATAGATGCCGCAGCCCACCAAGGAGCGCTACTGGCCGCGGGAAAGACGATTATTCTTTCTGCGGCCGGAGTAGATAGGGTCTATCCGCGTTCTCACGCCGGGCTCTATGAAAAAGTGCTGCTAAGTGGGGGAGCGGTGGTGAGTGAATCGCCTCTAGGGGCTACTCCACAGCGTTTTCGATTTTTACTGCGTAATCGAATTATTGCCGCACTTGGTTTAGCCACGGTAGTAGTCGAGGCCGGCGGGCGCTCGGGGGCTCTAAATACGGCTCGGCAAGCTTTGGAAATTGGGCGGGAAGTAGGAGCAGTTCCGGGAGCGCCAAGTGCGCCTATGGCGCAGGGGTGTAATGATTTAATACGCAACGGCGGCACTTTGATCTACCAGCCGGCGCAGGTAAAAGAGCTTATCGATCCTTTCGGGCAAGAGATGCTGCCTTTAACGATTGGAAAAGAAAGTGAATCTGGTTTCGGCGTTGTTCCTTTAGAAGAAGCTTGGGATGAGGTGACGGCACGTATTTATGATGCGGTGCCGCAGCGCTATCCCGGAGCAGCCGAAAAAATCGCTAATTCCGTGGGGTGCCCAGTAGTGGAAGCGCAAATAAAACTGAGTAAACTGGCTTTGAGTGGGCATATTAATAAATGCGGAAATCTTTGGGTGAAGAATCTGCACTAGAGCAGGGTGGAAAAGCATAATGGTAGAACTCAGTGCCGGGATTCTCGAGCTGCTGGAAAAGTATAAAAAAGAGCTACTTTTTCGGCGCGGATATTCTGAGCACACCGTGCGAGCATATTTACAAGAAGCTAGCGATTTATGCCAATTTTTATTTACGCAAGGTAGTACCCCCGCAGTTGGTTCTGCACAGATAGAAATGTTGCGCTATTTAGATTTAGCGGATTTACGAGCTTGGCTGGCGATGCTTAGTAATAAAGGGCAGAGTCGGGCTTCTATTGCTCGCCATGCTGCAGCTATTCGCACTTTCCTTAGTTGGCTTTACCGGCAAGGCTATCTAGAGAAAAATTCCGGTGCCCGGCTGCAAGCTCCGAAAGTGGTAAATGGGCTTCCGCAGGTTTTATCGCGCCAACAAGCTGCGAAATTACTCGATTATTTTCAAACACTTGCGCAAACCGGGGGAGCAGTGGAGCTGCGGAACTGGGCAATTTTTGAATTACTCTACGCCAGTGCCATTCGCGTAAGTGAATGTGTGGGATTGAATTTAGCAGATATCGGAGAAGATACCCTGCGTATTTACGGCAAAGGCGGGAAAGAGCGCATAGTTCCCTACGGAAAAATGGCGCAATACGCTCTGGCGGAGTGGTTAAAAGTGCGGGAGCAATTATTGCCCGTTTCCTCTTCCTCTTCTTCTAAATCCACCGCGCTTAGCTCGGCACAGGAAGCCGTTTTCTTAGGTGAAAAAGGCGGGCGGCTAGATGTGCGGATAGTGCGAGGAATTTTGGAAAGAGCTACTGGGCAACTAAGTCTGCCTCCTATATCGCCGCACGATTTACGCCATTCGGCAGCTACCCATCTGCTTGACGGTGGTGCTGATTTGCGCAGCGTACAGGAAATTCTCGGGCATTCTTCGCTCGCTACCACGCAGCGTTATACACATATAAGTGCTGAGCGATTACAGAAAGCATTCCAGCAGGCACATCCGCGGGCGTAAAAATCTTCGGGGTGGGTGATAGGTATTGGATGCATGAGTGCTTGGATGTATGAACACGTGAGTGCGCGTGTAGGTGCATGGATGGGTGCTATCTATCTAAGCTGTGCTTTATAGGAGGCGTACTCGTTTCTTCGCTAATAACAGCCATGGATTCAGATAATTATCCGGAGCAGTTTTTGCACCCCAATGCAGGCAAGTACTCATTCCGCAATGCTTTCCTACCACAACTGCAATTAGCTGCCCGCGCTGCACTTCTTCACCTTTTTGCACTAAAGGTAAAACTGGCTCATACGTGGTGCGGATATTTTCCGGGTGGGAAATCGAGAGCACTTTTCTATTAACTAGTTGTCCGCTATATACTACTTTTCCCTGTTGCGGAGCATATACGGGCATGAAGAAGGAAGCAGCTAGATCCACGCCGCGATGCCCTGCATCCCAATTGTGCTTTCCCGGAGAAAAAGCTCTCACTACCTGGCAGCTAGAAAGTGGGCAGCTATAGTTTTTCGGTGAAGATGCGGATTCGCGCGTAGTAATTTTAGTAGCTTGCGGTGTGGTTTGGATGGTCTGGGGTGCGGTTTTAATGCCTTGGTACGTGGATTGGGTACTTTGGGGTGCGGCTTGAGCAATTGGCGGTGCAGTTCGGGAGATTGAAGGTGCAGTGTGCGCAATCGGCGATGTAGCTCGGGCAGTCTGCACTGTAGCTCCGGCGGTAAATACCGGCAGTTGTAAAAGCAAAATTCCACTTAGCGCCCAGAGTAGTAGTTTTCGTTTCATAGTTACAGTTTCGCCAGTTTTCCTTTTGGGCGCTGCAGTCAAAATAACTTGCGGAAAAATTAGCCTTTTGTACCTTTTGTGCCCAAAATTCAAAATCCCATCTGCAAATTCCATAGATTCACAAAATATGCTGAGATATTGGCAGTAATTGTGCAGAACATCGCATTCAGCGTCATTTTTCTGCTGGATACTTCGGGCCCTTCTCCGGTAAAATAAAAGGGCTGCCGTTTTTATAAATGGCAGACTTCGCGTGTGCCTTGCCTGCGGGGTCAAATAGTGCGGTGAAGAAACTGCCCGATGCAGATTTCTTTAGCTATTTGAATGCACACTAGGATCTGACAGTATTCTCTGCAGATAAAACCGAGAGCAGGAGATTCCTGCCGATAAGAAAGGACGACGACCATGGCAGTCGTTACCATGAGCCAGCTGCTGGAAGCTGGCGTACATTTCGGGCATCAGACGCGGCGCTGGAACCCGAAGATGAAGCCGTATATATTAAATGATCGCAACGGAATTTATATTATCGATTTGCGCAAGACCATTGCCGACATTAACCGCACCTACGATTTCGTAAAAGAAACGGTAGCGCACGGCGGAAATATTCTTTTTGTAGGCACGAAGCGGCAGGCGCAGCAGTCGATTAAAGAAGAAGCTGAGCGGGTAGGAATGCCCTATGTGAATGAGCGGTGGCTGGGCGGTATGCTCACCAATTTCCAAACCGTGCATGCTCGGATCAAGCGCTTAAAAGAACTGGAAATGATCGATTTCTCCGATACCGTGGCCAATGATCGCACCAAGAAAGAGCTGCTCATGATGCGCCGGGAGAAAGAAAAGCTGGAGCGCACCCTCGGCGGTATCCGCGATATGGTGAAGGTACCTTCCGCAGTGTGGATTGTAGATACCACCAAAGAGCATCTGGCTGTAAAAGAAGCTCGTAAGTTGCATGTGCCGGTAGTAGCTATTCTCGATACGAACTGCGATCCGGATGAAGTGGATTACGGCATTCCGGGCAATGACGATGCGATTCGTTCCGTAGAATTACTCACCCATATTGTGGCTGATGCGGTAGCCGAAGGTCTGCTTGCTCGCAATACTGCGAAGAATGCAGACGAAGTGGCCGAAGAACCGATGCCGGAGTGGGAGCGCGAGCTGTTGGCTGGCGAAGAAGCCGCCGCTGATGAAGCTGCAGAAGCTCCTGCCGCCGAAGAAAAAGCAGCCGAAGAAGCAGAGACAGCTGTAGAAGATAGCGCCTCTGTCGAAGCTGATGAAGCAGCTGCAGAAGAGAAATAAAACAATCTGATTGATTGTGGAGGAATAATGGCAAACTATACTGTGGCCGATATTAAGGCTCTGCGCGAAAAGACCGGCGCAGGAATGTTAGATGTAAAGAACGCTTTGGCAGAAGCAGAAGGTGATTTGGCGAAAGCTGAAGAAATTTTGCGGCTGAAGGGCGTTAAAACTGCTGCGAAGCGCGAAGGCCGGACTGCTTCGGACGGCTTGGTACTTTCCAAGATTGTCAGCGATGCAAATGGCCAGACCGGCTATATTGTGGAAGTAAATTCGGAGACGGATTTCGTAGCTAAGAATGCTAAGTTCATTGCTTTTGCAGAAGAAATTTTGGAAGCAGCGGTGGCTGTGGAAGCTCGCACGGTAGAAGATATCTTGGCAGCTCCGCACGCTGATGGCACCATTGCTGATCGTATTACCAACTTTACAGGCGTAATTGGCGAGAAGCTCGCCATTGGTCGCCTGGAAGTAATCACCGGTGAGCATCTCGAGGCTTATATGCACCGGACTTCTACTGATTTACCTCCGCAGGTGGCAGTAATCGTAGCTACCGATGCGGCTGGGGAAGCGATAGCTCACGATGTAGCAGTACATATTGCAGCTATGAATCCGAGTTATGTATCTATCGACCAGGTACCCGCTGAAGTAGTAGAAAACGAAGAGCGGATTGCTACGGAGTTGACGCGCGCCGAGGGTAAGCCGGAAAAGATTATCCCCAATATCGTAGCCGGCCGGCTAAAGGGTTTCTACAAAGAAATCGTACTTTTAGAGCAGGCCTATGTGCGTGATCCGAAGCAGACGGTCGGGCAGATAGTGAAAGCTGCGGGCGGGAAAATCACTGATTTCCGCCGGGTACGTGTAGGAGAAAATGCGGAAGACGCGGAGTGAGAAATAATTTCCTAAGTCTTTAGATACGTATTAGCGATATTGCAGATGCGGGTGGAATTGGAAAATTCCACCCGCATCTCTTATATCTAAGCTCAGTCCAGGCGTTACCGTATCTTATAATTGTTTCGGTGCTTCCGTACTTTATAATTGTCGGTTTTTATATCTATATATGCGCCCGGTATCTGCGCCTTTATATCTTATAGACCCCAAATCTATATTTACGTTTACTTCTGCTTCGCGTTACCTTTGCGCCAAAATATAATTGCCAGAATTAGCCCCGCCGTCACCATTGCTGCTACCACTAAGTAGGAGGCGGTGATGCCGCGATAGAGCTCCGGTAAAGCCGATCTTTTTCCGGCTCCCGCTAAGGAAAAAAAGACGGCAGTGATTATGGCGTTTCCAATTGCGGTAGCGAGGCGCTGCCCAGTTTGCATTACGCCGCCCGCGGTACCGCCGTGCGCGGGTGGCACATCTAGCATGGCTTGAGTTTGGTTGGCTGACCCCATACAGCCAGTACCGAATCCTAGTAAACACAGTGGTACTGCCAGCCACCAGTAAGAAATGCCGCTCTGTACTGCCCAAGTAGTTCCGATGATTCCGAGTATTCCCAGGACGATGAGAGAGAGGGCGCCTACTTGAATGCCGCGGCCATGATCGTAGGCATATTTACCTGCCCACAGTGCGCCTACGCCAGAGCAAACTGCATTGGGGAAAGTAACCATGCCGACCGTCAACGCGGAGGCGCCTATGCCTTGCAGGAATACCGCAAATATTACGAAAATAGAGGTAGTGCCGAGGAACTGAAAGACGGAGATTCCCATAGCGTAGCTGAAAGTGGGGATGCGAAAAAGATCTAAATCCACCATCGGAGTACGCCCGCGCTTTTTATACCAGTTTTCCCAGAGCACCCAGAGCGCCATAAGGGCAAATCCGCCCAGTACGATTAACCATTTTTCTGGCCCGGCTTTGATCATAAACGGCAGCATAATGCTCAGCACAGCCAAGCTGAGCAGCAGCATTCCAAGCGGATCTAAATCTATCTTGGGGTGGGCGGAGCGGTTTCTGCGTTTTTCACCGCGTTTTTTCCCTGGTTTTGCCTCGCGCTTTTCTTCCTGAAAATGATTTCTTTCCGTGCCGAAAGGGAGCCAGAGCAGGCCAAAAATTATTCCGATTACGCCAATAGGTGCATTCAGAATAAAAGAAAGACGCCATCCCAATGATTCACCAAAAAAGCTGACTAGCCAGCCGGAAAAAAGCGGCCCAATTGCCACTGACATTGCTATTACCAACCCGAATAACGCAAAAGCCTTCGCCCGGGCACGGCCGGCAAAATACTGTTGAATTAAGCCGGTAGTTTGGGGAGAGAGCACTCCAGAGCCAAATCCCTGCACGAAACGCAACACATTTAATTGCAGTGGTGTGGTGGAGAGCCCGACGAGGAGCGAAGCGAAAGTGAAGATAATTAGCCCCACTATGTAGGTAGAAGAACGGCCAAATAAATCGCCAATTCTTCCGGCGGGTACCAGCGTGATACCGAGGGAAAGAGCATAGCCGGAAAGCACCCATTGTAGTTGAGAAGTGCTGGCAGAAAGAGCACTCTGCATGGTGGGTAAGATATTATTTACAGAAGAAATCTGCATAAGCGTCATGAGCAGCGGTACCAAAATCACCAGCAGGATTTTATTGCGGTCGAAGATACGCTCCGAGCCGGGAATCCGAATTTCCCGCGGATTAGTAGTAGATATCTGATACCCCGTAATTTCTTCTCTAGCCATGCAATCCTCAGCACTAGTGCCCAAGCAAATAAAATATCTCGTTTTTCGGTATTTTCGTATGTAAATACCTAATACCTGTACTTGGATTCTAAGACGAATACGGAAAGTGTGGCGGCGGGAAAAGAAGAATTGTGATGGCACTCAACAAGAGATAAGTCACGAAAACTTCGGGTAGCATTTCAAAATCCGGAATTCGGTGTAAAGCAGTGAATTTTTGCCAACTCTGGCGCCTTTATGTAACGCTACGTTTTGCGAAATAACATGCTTATTTTTACCCTATTTTTCCTTATTAGCTAGGGTGGCATAAGGTATTATTTGAAAGAGCGCTACAGAAAGGAATATCTATGACTGCTGAAAATGTACCGAGTGATAAAAATTCCCCGCACAGACGCCGAGTTTTATTGAAACTCTCCGGAGAAGTTTTCGGGGGAGGAGCAGTCGGATTAGATACGCAAGTACTCGGGCGGATTAGCAGTGAAATAGCAGCGGCCGTACAAGAAGGCATAGAAGTTGGAGTAGTAGTGGGAGGCGGAAATTTTTTCCGCGGTGCAGAGCTCCAAGAAAACGGAATGGATAGATCCCGCGCGGACTATATGGGAATGCTTGGTACGGTAATAAATGCAGTAGCTTTACAAGATTTTCTCGAGCACGCCGGCGTCCCCACGCGCGTGCAGACTGCCATTACGATGGCGCAAGTAGCCGAAGCCTATATTCCCTTGCGGGCGATTCGGCATTTAGAAAAAGGTCGAGTAGTTATATTTGGAGCAGGTGCCGGAATGCCTTTCTTCTCTACCGATACGGTTTCCGCACAGCGCGCTCTAGAATTGCGTTGCGATGAACTATTAGTGGGGAAGAACGGGGTAGACGGCGTTTATACGGCTGATCCGCGCCGCCATCCGGATGCCAAGAAGCTTGATACACTTACCTATGAAGATGCAATACGGCAAGGTTTGCGCGTAGTAGATGCCGCAGCATTTTCGCTTTGCCAGGATAATGGCATGAAGATGCGGGTATTTGGGATGAGTGAACCCGGGAATGTGACGCGCGCACTCCGCGGGGAAAAAATTGGTACTTTGGTAAGTAATAAAGCTAAGAATGAGGAAGAACTATGATTGACGAAGTAATGCGGGAAGCCGGAGAAAAAATGGAGAAAGCGGTGGAGGCAGCGCGCAACGAATTTTCTAAAATTCGCTCGGGGCGTGCCAACCCAGAGATGTTTACTTCTCTGCTAGTTGATTACTACGGAGCTCCTACTCCACTGCAGCAGCTGGCCACCGTATCGGTGCCCGAAGCGCGGAGTGTTTTAATTACTCCCTATGATCGCTCAGCTATGAAAGATATTGAAAAAGCCATTTCGGAATCTGATTTAGGGGTAAACCCCACAGACGATGGGCAAGTACTGCGCATTAATATCCCTGTACTCACCGAAGAGCGCCGGCGTGACTATGTGAAAATTGCGAAAGCAAAGGCGGAAGAAGGAAGAATCTCTATTCGCGGTATTCGCCGGAAAGCTAAAGAAGAGCTAGACCGGATGAAGAAAGACGGCGATGAGGGAGAAGACGTAGTAGAGCGGAAAGAAAAAGAGCTCGAAACGCTTACGAAGAAATATACAGATTTAATAGATGAATTATTAGCTGGAAAAACTGATGAGTTAATGGAGCTGTGACAGCTTTAGGACTATGGCGAAAACATCTATTTCCCAAGTTTTCCACTCCGCTTATGATTGGTTGCGCCCGCGCCCGCCGGCGCCGCCGGTAGTTTCGACTTCGCGAGCGGGGCGCAATCTGCCCGCTGCCATCACTACGGCAGTTATTTTGCTGAGCCTTTTTGGGCTTACGCTCTTTTTCTGGGTAGATGGCTTCATCTTGGTAGGAGTTATATTTCTTTCCATAGCTCTCTGGGAAGCAGCCGGGGCCTTCCTCACTCGGAATGTGCACATTCCGTTATTGGCTTTGTTTCCTATTCAACTGCTCATGCTATTCCTCACTGCCTATCGAGGGATTGTGCCGGCGTTAATCAGCTACCTGCTGGGATCAGGCTTATTGCTTGCAATTGCCTTGATAAGGAAAAACGGCAATTTACGGGGTACAGCTGCCGGAGTATTTATGCTGGGCTGGATTGGGTTAGCGGGCTGCTTCCTCTTGAGTATGTTGGATTTACCAGGTGGCTCGCATCTGATTGTGGCGGCTATTTTGCTTACCGTCGCCAGTGATACCGGTGGTTGGTTGCTGGGAATTCTCATCGGTAAGCATCCGATTCTTCCGCGTATTTCTCCGAAAAAATCTTGGGAAGGATTATTGGGATCTTTGTTGTTGTGCCTCCTGGCGGCGTTCCTCGGGATATTCTTATTACTCGGAAAAAGCTGGAGCTGGGTATTGGTATTTGCTTTCCTCACTCCGCCTTTGGCTACTATGGGAGATTTCGCAGAATCGGCTCTAAAGCGCGATTTAGGAATTAAAGATATGGGCACTATTTTTCCGGGACACGGCGGTATGCTAGACCGCTTAGATTCGCTACTCTTCTGCGCGCCGGTATTCTATTGTCTTTTCCTCTTTATGCAGCACTAACATTTTTATGTAGCACTGATATCGACAACCGCTAATTCGCTTTATATACCACTTAGCTTTATATACCAATTGGAGAGGGGGAGTGATAAGAATGGAGCATTCTCGGCAGGTACGCCCAAAGGTAGAAAAAGGGCCGCGTCCAGCTCTCAGCTTTACGGCGCGGCGGAGTGGTAAACCGCCTCTACATCTAGCTGATTTAGATATGGCTGCTCGCAAAGATGCCGCTAGCAGTTTCGGCTATCCAGCTTTTCGCGCTTCCCAACTCTCTACCCACTATTTTCAACATGCTTGTGTAGAAGCAGAAAAAATGCCGGATCTGCCGGCTGGCCAGCGCGCAGAAATGGTGCAGAAGTTTTTCCCTCCGCTACTGCGCCCTTTGCGCACTTTGCAAGCAGACGCAGGGAAAACGCAAAAAACTCTCTGGCAACTTTTTGACGGAGCAGTAGTGGAATCAGTATTGATGAAGTATCCAAACCGCTCTACGCTCTGTATATCTTCGCAGGCAGGCTGCGGCATGGCTTGCCCATTTTGTGCCACTGGGCAAGGTGGTTTAATGCGAAATCTTTCCACTGCTGAAATAGTGGAGCAACTGCGTTTAAACATGGAGATAGCTCGCTCGGGAGCTCTCGGGGCGCCGGAACGTATCTCCAATGTGGTCTTTATGGGGATGGGAGAGCCGCTTTCCAATTACAAATCAGTAATCCAAGCTCTGCATAGATTAATAGAGCCGCCGCCGGCTGGCTTTGGAATTTCCGCTCGCAATATCACTCTTTCTACCGTGGGAATCGTGCCCGGCATTGAGCGGCTTGCCCAAGAAAATCTTCCCGTCACCCTTGCGATATCTTTGCACGCTCCCGACGATGAACTGCGTGACGATTTAATTCCGATTAATAGCCACTACAAAGTAGGAGAACTGCTCGATGCGGCGCGTGCCTATTTCCGGAAAACGGGACGGCGGGTATCAATAGAATATGCGCTCATAAAAGATATGAACGATCACAAATGGCGAGCTGAGTTACTTGCGCATGAGTTAAATAAACGGGGCAAAGGCTGGGCGCATATAAATCCGATTCCACTCAATCCTACTCCGGGCAGTATTTGGACAGCTTCGACGCCAGCCGCGCAGAAAATATTTGTAAATACGCTGCGTCAAGCAGGGATATCCACCACAATTCGAGATACGCGTGGTTCCGATATTGATGGAGCATGTGGGCAGTTAGCAGCAGAAATAGTAGATCCGGCGCATATAGCACGCAAAGCGGCGCGGGCGCAACAAGCAGTAGACTCCCGCATTGCACAACACCGAGAAGCACCGGAAAACTTGTATAGTATTCTCCATAAGGAAAGTTAAGATATTGGCAGTAGTTTTATTTAATATAGAGAGCTGGGCCGTGCAAGAATGAATGAGACTTTTGAAAAAGTAGGGCGTTTTCGCTTCGGGTACCATGTGAAAGATGTAGATAATTTCTTTTCTGCTGCAAAAATTGCTTATGCAGCTTGGAAAGATGCTGATAACCCCGCGGATGATCCAGCAGATTTAAATCAAGATAAGGCGGGGGAGAATCCGGTATTCGATGAAAGCAACGTCCGTGATGCTGCTTTTCGGTGGGTGCGCGGCGGATATCGCCCCGATAAAGTGGATGCAGCTCTTGACCGTCTCGAAGGAGCTTTTTTGCAGCGTAAGCGCGCGCGGGTAATGCTCGATGAGGGAGAATCTGCGTGGTTGGAAAAAATCTACGCCCAGGCTACTACGCTTTATCCGCGGATGTTGCGCCCGGCGGGGATGCGTTTTCGCGATGCCTCTGGCAAGGGATATCTGAAGACGGATGTAGATAAACTACTGGATCTGATTGCGAGCTATTTCGATGGAAAAGCGCAGCTAAAATCGGAAGAAGTACGTAAGGCAGTATTTCGGCCAGCTCGAAAGAATAATGCCTATGATGAAAGCGTCGTAGATGTCTATTTAGACCGCGTAATTCATGTGCTCATGGCGGTAGAGTAAATGCGGCCGGTAATTCTACTCGGTTCCACTGGCTCTATTGGCCGGCAAGCTTTAGAAGTAATCGCTGCGCATAGGGATCGTTTCCAAGTAAAAGCGCTGGGAGCCGGCGGTGGTCATATAAAATTATTGGCCGCACAGGCAGCTCAATTTTCCGTCTCCGCCGTGGGAATTGCCGATGCGGCGCAGCGGGAAGATTTTATAAGTGAATATAAGAGCTGCAGTGGCGGGCAGAAATTACCGGAAATTTTTACGGGCCCACAAGCTATGGAAGATCTCCTTACCCTAGCTACTCCCCAGGCAGTGGTGCTGAATGGTATCACTGGTTCACGGGGGCTCGGCCCCACTTTAGCGGCTTTACACAGTGGGGCTACTCTGGCGCTCGCTAATAAAGAATCCCTGGTAGCGGGAGGAAAATTAGTAGCTGAAGCACTGCAGCGCCCCGGGCAGATAGTTCCGGTAGATTCGGAGCACTCGGCGATAGCGCAGTGTTTAAGCGCCGGCCGGCACCGCAAGGGGTTAGTTTCTCCAGAAGTAGACGGCACTTCGGAAGTAACGCGTTTAATTCTCACCGCTTCGGGTGGGCCTTTCCGCGGGAAAAAACGCTCTGAGCTGGCCGAAGTCACGCCGGCGCAGGCTCTGGCGCATCCGACCTGGAATATGGGTGCTGTGGTGACCATAAATTCCTCCACCCTGATGAATAAGGCTTTAGAACTTATAGAAGCTGCCCATCTTTTTGCAATCCCGCCGCAAGATATTGTGCCGGTGGTACATCCACAGTCAGTGGTACATTCCATGGTGGAATTTCAAGACGGAGCTACGATTGCCCAAGCTTCCCCTCCGGATATGCGTCTCCCTATCGCCTTGGGGCTTTCGTGGCCGGAGCGTTTAGTGGCTACTGCTGCTCCTTGCCAGTGGGATAAGGCTACCCAGTGGGATTTTGCGCCGGTAGATTCCGAGACTTTCCCCGCTTTGGATTTGGCGCGGGCAGCACTAGCGGCATCGCCGCTCCACCCGGCCGTTTTAAATGCGGCTAATGAGGAATGTGTAGATGCGTTTCTGAGTGAGAAGCTTACTTATTTAGCTATTACTGAAATAGTGGAAAAAGTTTTAACAGATTTTTCTGCTCCACCCGCACTTTCTTTGGCAGAAGTACTGCACAGCGAAGACTGGGCTCGTCAGCGCGCCTGGCACTATATAAAGCAGGAAAAAGGCAGATAAATCTGCGTAAGTGGAGTTTTTATACGAGAGTGGAATAATAGAAGCGTGAGTACACCGATTAATTTGGGAATGCCGGAAGTGAAAACACCAGCTCCGGTACTGGCAGAGCGAAAAAAGACCCGGAAAATTTCTGTAGGCGGGGTCGAAGTAGGGGGAGATGCCCCGATAAGTGTGCAGTCTATGACGAATACTAAGACGCACGATATCGGTGCCACTTTGCAACAAATTGCGGAACTCACCGCAGCTGGCTGCGATATTGTGCGCGTAGCTTGCCCCACCGATAAAGACGCCGAAGCCTTGGCCACGTTAGTGGAAAAATCCAATATTCCGGTAATCGCGGATATTCACTTTCAACCACGCTACGTATTTGCGGCCATTGATGCCGGTTGTGGTGTGCGGGTAAATCCCGGAAATATTAAGAAATTTGACGATCGAATTCCCGAAATAGCGGCTGCTGCCAATGCGAACGGTACCGCTATGCGTATCGGTATCAATGCGGGATCGCTGCATCCGGCGTTGCTAAAAAAATACGGGAAAGCCACTCCGGAAGCTCTAGTGGAATCGGCAGTGAGTGAAGCGCGCCTTTTTGAAGATGCGGGTTTCTACGATTTTGCTATTTCAGTTAAGCACCACGATCCAGTAGTTATGGTGAGAGCCTATGAGTTACTTTCCGAAGCAGGGGATTGGCCTTTACATCTGGGGGTGACGGAGGCGGGCCCAGCTTTCCAGGGGACTGTGAAATCTGCTGTCGCTTTCGGAGCACTTTTATCGCAAGGAATTGGCGATACGATTCGCGTTTCCCTTTCGGCGCCGCCAGTAGAAGAAATAAAAGTGGGAGAGCAGATACTGCGTTCCTTAAATCTGCGGGAAAAAGAACTGGAAATAGTTTCTTGCCCTTCCTGCGGGCGCGCGCAAGTAGACGTCTACACCTTAGCTAATCGGGTCCAAGAGGGGCTAAAAGATATTAAATACCCACTGCGGGTAGCAGTGATGGGGTGCGTGGTGAACGGCCCCGGCGAAGCACGAGAAGCCGATCTCGGGGTAGCTTCTGGAAATGGTAAAGGCCAGATTTTTGTGCGCGGAAAAGTTGTGGAGACGGTGCCCGAATCTGAAATAGTGGAAACTCTTATTCGCCGCGCTGGAGTAGTGGCAGAAGAGTTGGGGCTACAAGCTGCCCCTGAGGCGCACGCCGAAATTATTACTGCTGCACCGCGTTGCTAAAAGTTTGTAGCGTTATTCTCGTTCGTTGCTATCCGCACATACTCCTCGATAGCTCTAATACTCATTAATATCTGCTAGCGCTACTTTTGATTTTTGGCGGAATTTTACAATCCATATTTCAGCTATCGCAGTATTCACACCGGAGAAAGAAGCGAATTCCACACTAGCGCGTTAAACTGTGAGCGTGCATAGAATGTCTGAATTGTTTTTGAAAACGCTCCGTGAAGATCCAGCCGATGCGGAGGTAGCTTCGCATAAATTACTCGTGCGCGCCGGATATGTGCGCCGGGTATCTCCTGGTATTTATAGCTGGCTGCCGCTGGGTTTGAAAGTACTGCGGAAAGTAGAGCAAATAGTGCGGGAAGAGATGGACGCCGCGGGCGCGCAAGAAGTGCTGCTGCCGGCTTTGCTTCCGCGGGAGCCCTACGAAAAAACTAATCGCTGGGAAGAATACGGAGCGAATCTTTTCCGTCTGCAAGATAGACGCCAAAATGACTATTTATTAGCACCTACGCACGAAGAGATGTTTACCCTCGCGGTAAAAGATATGTACTCTTCTTACCGTGATTTACCAGTAATTCTTTATCAGATTCAAACTAAATATCGCGACGAGGCGCGCCCGCGGGCGGGATTGATTCGCACCCGCGAATTCTTAATGAAAGATGCCTATTCTTTTGACGTCGAGGACGCCGGCTTAGCTCATGCCTATGAGGTAATGCGGGCAGCCTACCAGAAGATTTTCACTCGCCTCGGATTACCTTTCGTAATCTGCTCTGCCACTTCGGGAGCTATGGGCGGATCGCGTTCCGAAGAATTTCTTTTCCCCTGTGCTATCGGCGAAGATACTTTTGTTTCTTCTCCCGGTGGCTATGCAGCCAATACGGAGGCTGTGACCACTCCCGAACTTCCCGCTTGCGATTTTTCGCGGGTGCCGGCGCAAATTTTGGTAGATACTCCTGAGGCGACGACTATCGAAGCCTTGGTGGAAGTGGCTAATAAATGCTGCCCGCGCTCGGACCGCCCTTGGGAAGCGGCCGATACGCTCAAAAATGTGGCTTTGGCAGCTATTCATCCCGATGGGGAGCGCGAAGTAATAGTAGTGGGAGTCCCCGGAGATCGAGAAGTAGATATTAAGCGCTTAGAAGCCAATATGGCTCCGCTAGAGCTGGAGATGGCGAGCACGGAAGATTTAGAAAAGCATCCTGAGCTCGTGCCCGGCTATATTGGCCCGGAAGTATTGGGGCCGAATTCGCCGGCGCGGCAGCAAGATGAAAATGGCCAGCCGGTAGGTTCCGTGCGCTACTTCCTCGATGCACATATTGCGCCAGGATCAGCTTGGATAAGCGGTGGGAACGCCCATGAGAAGCACCTTTTCTACACCGTATACGGAAGAGATTTCACTGCCGACGCTACGGTAGAAGCAGTAGTCGTAGAGGAAGGAGACGCTGCTCCAGATGGCAGTGGCCCGCTCAGTATCGAACGCGGCATCGAAATTGGCCATATCTTCCAGCTCGGGCGGAAGTACTCGAAATCTTTAGACTTGACGGTGCTAGATAAAGACGGCAAACCGGCAGTAGTCACTATGGGCTCTTATGGAATCGGAGTTTCGCGCGTTTTAGCGGCACTCGCCGAGCAGAATCACGACGAAAAAGGCTTGATTTGGCCAGCAGAAATCGCTCCAGCTGCTGTATATATTATTGCAGCTGGGAAAAACCCAGAAGTCGCAGCGGCGGCAGAAAAAATTGCTGCGGAGCTCAGCGCGCGCGGTTTAGAAGTAATTTATGACGACCGCACGAAAGTATCGGCGGGAGTGAAATTTAACGATTTCGAACTGCTTGGCATTCCTTATGGAATAGTAGTCGGGCGCGGCCTGGCGCAAGGAGAAGTAGAGCTGCGTATTCGCCAGAGCGGCGCAAGCCAGAATGTGGCTTATACCGAGATTTGTGATTACCTCTGTGCCGAGCTGCAGAACTAATTTATAGATTTAATTGCGCGCGGAAGCGGAATCAGTTGGCCGGTTGCCAGCCAGGAAGAGCTGAGTCATTCGGAAATACTTGTAGTATCTGCGCTAATATTTCGGCAGCAGTTTCGCGCGCGGGGGCTTCGCTGCGTTCTCCAAGCATGAGTAATTCTCCGCAGAGTGCCGCCCCTAAATCTGCCACTTTCATATCCGGATCTACCATTACCGGCCGGGTATCTGTTACTTTATTTGCTAATGCGCCGTCAATAAGTGCATTTAGTGAGTCCAGGAGCTGAAGTCGATTTTCCCGTTCGGAAAAAGCTAATTCCGCGGTGGTATTTTGCAGCTGTTGCCGGAGCGCTTCTAAACGATTCAGCTCCTCTGATCCGGAAACTGCTTTACCGAGTTCTTTTAAGCTACCGGGAGTTATATCTACTGCAGTTTCGCCATTATTTCCGCTTTCTTTAGCGAGTAGAGCTATATAGTAGCGAGCCTTGGCGCTAGTGGAAATTCCTAGTTGGCGGGCAGTGTGGCCGGAGCCAGCCTGTATAGATAAATTAGCGAAGTTTAATAATTCGCTTTGCAAAGCGGGAATATCAGTGGCGGCCGGGGTGAGGGAGAGCTCTGGATTTTGATAGCCAGCAGGCGCACCTTCCGGCCACGGCACCCACACGCCACCCCAAGCTTTTTCCCAGGCTTCTCCGGCGGCTCCTAGAGCACTTAATTGCGGATGCTGTTTGGCAATTTCACTAATCAGATGCGCGCTTAGAGCAGTTTTTTGTCTTTGTATTTCGCCAGCGGAAGGCTCCGGAGGAGTTAAATCCGGATTTTCGCTGTGGAGACCGATGGAATACATAAAAATTCCGAATAGAGCTACCGAGCTGAGGAGCGAGATAATAAACACCCACTGTTTTTTTAACCAACTGCGCAGATTATCCGGCATTAATGCTCCTCAGTTAGCCGATCGTAAATTAATTTTTGCTCCGGCTATGACACTTTTTCCTACTTCGGTACTCTTAATAGTATGGCAGATAAGAGTAAAAATCTTAATACAGAACTGACGGAACTGCTCCAACCGCTAGTAGCTGCAGCCGGGCTGTATTTAGAGGATATAGTACTGAAGCGGGCGGGGAAATACACTACTTTGCAGGTGGTAGTAGATTTAGAAAGCGGCACCGGCGGAGTAGATTCTACGCAGCTCGACGAACTCACGCGCAGTATTTCTGCCCAACTAGATAAAAACGACCCCATCTCCGGTCCCTATACGCTGGAAGTGAGTACTCCGGGGGTAGAGCGTCTGCTCACGCAGCAACGCCACTATTTGCGCGCTAGTGGCCACCTGATTGCTTTTGTGCTCCAAGATGGAGAACAGCTCACTGCTCGCCTGCAAAAAGTAGAAGAATCTTCCCTGGTGGTGGTGCCGGAAACAAAAGAAAAACACCGTATACGGAGCGGGGAGCCACGGGAGATTTCCCTCTCGGAAGTAAAAAAGGCCCGAGTCGTAGTAGAATTACGTCAGCTTGACTAGGGCAGGAGGAATTATGGATATCTCGATGAACGAGCTACGCATTGTAGAGACGGAGCTCGGCATTGATCTCGAAGTGTTAATAAAAACTATCGAGGAGGCGCTCCTGCATGCTTATAACCGCGTGCCGGGAGCGGTAAAAGGAGCTCGTATTAACCTGGACCGTAATACCGGCCAGGTGACGGTAATAGCTCCGGAGCGAGATGAAAATAACGAAATAATCGGTGAATTTGACGATACACCGAAAGATTTTGGAAGGATTGCCACCGCTACTGCTCGTTCCGTGATTACGCAGCGGCTGCGCGATGCTGAGAGTGCTCGTATCTTAGGTACTTTCCATGGCAAAGAAGGAAAAATAGTATCCGGAGTCGTAGAGAGTGTGCCGGGGCAAAATCCAGAATCGCGCGATTTATTCGTCCAGCTGGGAGAAAATCGGGGAATTTTACGCGCAGAAGAACAAGTACCTACCGAGCATTACGGGCATGGTGATTTGATTCGGGCTCTCGTACTAGATATTTCTGTTGGTCCCAACGGAGCTTCGATTCGGCTTTCCCGTTCGCATCCGGATTTCGTGCGGGAGCTTTTCGCCACTGAAGTGCCGGAAATAGCAGACGGTACGGTAGAAATAGTGGCTTTAGCTCGTGAAGCAGGGCATCGTTCGAAGGTTGCTGTCTGGTCGGCAGATGAGAAAGTGGCAGCTAAGGGCTCGGCAATTGGGCATAATGCGCAGCGGGTGCGCGCCGTCACCCAAGAGTTGCATGGGGAAAAGATTGACGTCGTAGAATATGATGATGATCCAGCTACCTTTATTACAGCTGCTCTTTCGCCAGCGCGGGTAGTGCGGGTAGATATTCTGAATCCGGATATGCGCCAAGCTTTAGCTATCGTACCCGATGATCAGGCTTCGCTCGCTATCGGTAAAGAGGCGCAAAATGTGCGTTTGGCAGCTAAATTAACTGGCTGGTCTATCGATATTTGGAAAGAATCCGATAATCCATATCAGGCAGAAGATCCAGAATAATTTTGCGGCCGCGCGGCTGTGGTAGTGAGAGTATTCACCTGCGAAAAGTGGCTAATAGATACGGAAATGGCAAATTTTCCGGTAAACTGGGCGGAGTGCGCGGGGGAAGTATGCCCCTATACGATATCCCGGTATATGAGTAATTTCCCCGTCTGCAGTAGGCATTTTGCCAACTGTTTAAGTCAGATAAAGAACGATATGAAAGCGGGTAGAGAGCCGATGGGCACCCGATGAGTACCCAGCGATGAGCTGCCAGATAAGAGAGGTCTGACGCCTTGGTGCGCGGACCGTAAAGAAGGAGAAAAGTGGCCAAGGTCCGCGTCCATGAACTAGCTAAAGAGTTAGGTATTCCCAGTCGGGATTTATTAAAGACTCTGACGGAGAACGGCGAATTCGTAAAGTCCGCTTCGTCCAGCATTGAAGCGCCGGTAGTACGCCGAGCGCGTGAATATTATAAGCAGCATCCGGAATTATTGCCTGATGCCAAGCCAGAGCCGGCGAAAAAAGAAACTAAGGCAGCCGGGGCGAAGAAAAAGACAGCCGAGAAAGCTACTGCTGCGAAGAAAACCAGCGGAGATAGTGCAGCTACTACCGCTAGTGCAGAAGATAAGGCGCCGGCTTCCGCTGCAGAAGCAGTAACGGAAAAAGCGCCGAAGACAGCTAAAACGACTAAAACAACTAAAAAGCCGGGGCCAGTGCCGCAGCCGGCTAAGAAAGCACCGGTAGAGAAATCAGAAGCAGCTTCGAGCGCGCCTGCAGCGCCCGCGAAGAAGCCGGCGGCGCCGCGCCCCAGTGCGGTATCGGTAACTCCAGGAGAAGCGCATCGCAGTGCGAAAGCAGCGCGGGAGGCAGCTCCACCGCGGCCGCAAGCACGGAAAAAGGCAGGCCCGCGCCCAGGTAATTCGCCTTTCTCTGCTCAGCAAGGAATGCGGAGTCGGGGCAAGCCGCGCCCGGGTAATTCGCCTTTCGCTGCTCAGCAGGGAATGAATGGTGCGCGTGCGGCAGAAGATACTTATAGTAAAGGAAAATCTGAGCGGTCTTATAAGCCGAAAGCAGCGCCGGCGATTCCGAGTATGTTCCCCGCGCAGGAAGAAGCGCGCGATAACCAAGGCCGGGGAGGCCGGGGCGAGCGTGGTGCGAACCGTTTTGGCAATTCGCGCCGGGGTGGCCATGTGCGTTCCGGTGGAAAAGCGCGCGGCGGATCTACTGCCGGAGCTTTCGGTAATCAAGGTGGAAAGCGGCGTTCGAAGCGGGCTCCGCGCAATGATTTTGAAGAGCAGAAATCCCCGATGCTGGCCGGAGTACAGGTGCCGCGGGGAGATGGCTCTACGCTAGTGCGCGTTCGAAGTGGCGCATCCTTAGCAGATTTTGCCGAAAAGATTAAAGCAGATCCGGCAGCTTTGGTTACGGTACTCTTCCGCATGGGAGAGATGGCTACGGCTAATCAATCTTTAGACGAAGATACATTCCAGCTTCTCGGAGCGGAACTGGGCTACGATATTAAGATTATGAGCCCGGAAGATGAAGATCGGGAGATTCTCGAGGCTTTCGATATTGATTTGGAAGCGGAACGAGCCGAAGAAACTGATGCCGAGCGCAGCCCGCGTCCGCCAGTAGTGACGGTAATGGGGCACGTAGACCACGGTAAGACGAAACTTCTCGATGCCATTCGAAATGCGGATGTGGTAGAGGGAGAAGCTGGCGGTATTACCCAGAGTATCGGCGCCTACCAAGCACATGTAAAGGTGGAGAATACCGAACGTTTCATTACCTTTATTGACACCCCGGGCCACGAAGCCTTCACGCAGATGCGTGCGCGCGGTGCGGATGTGACAGACGTAGCGGTACTGGTAGTAGCGGCAAATGACGGCGTAATGCCCCAGACGGTAGAAGCGATTAACCACGCGAAAGCGGCGAAAGTGCCAATCGTGGTAGCGGTAAATAAGATTGATTTGGATTCCGCCAATCCAGAGAAGGTGCGTGCACAGCTCACTGAGTATGAGCTAGTAGCAGAAGAATACGGCGGAGATATTCCTTTTGTGGATATTTCTGCGAAGAAACGCCTGCATATAGACGATTTATTAGAAACTATCGTCACTACTTCTGATATTTTGGTCAATCCTACTGCGAATGCTAATAAGCCGGCGCGTGGAATCGCTATTGAGGCGAAGCTCGATCAAGGGCGCGGCTCGGTAATTACAGCTTTGATTCAAGATGGCACTCTGCGGGTAGGCGATCCGATTGTAGTAGGAGATGCCTATGGGCGCGTGCGCGCTATGGTAGATGAAAAAGGAGCGCCAGTAGCGGAAGCAGGGCCTTCACGCCCGGTACAGGTACTGGGGCTCACGTCAGTACCAGCTGCTGGAGATCAGCTCATTGTAGCGGATGATGATCGCACGGCCCGGCAAATCGCCGAGCGGCGGGCAGCAGCTCGGCGCGCCACTACTTTGGCGAAGCGCCGGAAGCGTATTTCTTTGGAGAACCTCACCGAGGCAATTGAAGAAGGCAAGCTAGAGAATCTCAACTTGATTATTAAGGGAGATTCTTCTGGCTCGGTAGAGGCGCTCGAATCTTCGCTCTACGATATTGAAGTAGGTGGCGATGAAGTACAGCTGAATGTAATTCACCGCGGTGTAGGTGCAGTTACCCAGTCTGACGTCAATTTAGCTACGGTGGATAACGCGATAATTATTGGCTTTAATGTACGCCCGGCCGAGCGAGTACAGGATATGGCAGAGCGTGAGGGAGTGGAGATGAAGTTCTACTCCGTCATCTACGATGCTATTAATGATGTGGAAGACGCATTAAAGGGCAAGCTGAAGCCGATTTATGAAGAAGTAATGCTGGGTACGGCAGAAATTCGCCAGATATTCAAATCCGGTAAATTCGGTAATATCGCTGGTTCCATCGTGCGCAGCGGCAAGATAAAGCGGCACACGAAGGCACGGCTAGTGCGCGACGGAGCAGTAGTAGCTCCCGAACTAGAAATAGTCTCGTTGCGCCGGGAAAAGGACGATGCTACCGAAGTTAAAGAAGGCTTCGAATGTGGAATCACGCTCGGGTATAAAGATATTCGGGTAGGCGATTTGATTGAGACCTGGGAAATGCGCGAAAAACCGCGTGAATGACCAGCCTTTTCAATTATCGAAATAAGCAGGAGGAATAATGCCGAATCCGCGCGCGGCTCGGGTAGCTGATCGGATACATCGCATTGTGGCTAGCTCTATAAATGGGCGGTTGAAAGATCCTCGCCTAGCGCAGGTGACTATTACCGAGGTGCGAGTAACCGGTGATTTACAGCAAGCGAGCATATTCTATACCGTATACGGAGGAGAAAAAGCGCAAGAAGTGGCTGCTGCTGGCTTGGAATCTGCGAAAGGTTTACTGCGGGCAAAAGTAGGGGAACAGCTGGGTTTGCGGCTAGTGCCAACTTTAGAGTTCGTGCCCGACGCCCTACCGGAGACCGCAAAATCTTTAGAAGCAGCTTTGCAGGCGGCGCGGGAGCACGATGCGCAAGTGCGGAAATTGGCTGCTTCTGCTCAGCCAGCTGGAGATGCAGATCCTTATCGGCGGCCGCTAAATACTGATGCCGTCGATTCGGTGCCAGAGGAAGATTTTGATGCCCCGCCCAGCGCTCCCTTGGGGTGAGGTACCGCGGGCAGAAATTTCTGCGCCTTCCGGAATTCTGTTAGTAGCTAAAGATACCGGAGCTACCTCGCATGATGTGGTGAATGCGGTGCGGAGATTGGCGGCTACGCGGAAAGTTGGGCACGCCGGTACGCTGGATCCTTTAGCTAGTGGATTACTCACTCTCGGCATTGGAAAATCCACAAAAATACTGCGCTATTTTACCAACTTAGATAAAAGCTATCGGGCGCAGCTGTGTTTGGGAGTGGCGACTACTACGGAAGATGCCGCCGGAGAAATTCTCTCTGATCCGCAGCCAGGGTTAAGCCCGCTTTTCCAAGCTGCTTTATATTCTCCAGATTCTGTGCTGGCCGCTAATGCTGCCCTGCAAGCTGCGCTGGCGCAGTTTCGGGGAGAAATTATGCAGCGCCCTTCGGCAGTTTCTGCGATAAAAGTGGAGGGTAAAAGAGCTTATGAACGCGTGCGTGCGGGGGAAAAAATTGAGCTGCCCGCGCGCCCAGTGGTGATAAGTGCTCTGGAAGTAGGGGAGCTCCACCCCGGGCCGATTTTTTCGCGAGCAGGAAAAGAAATTCCTACTTTAGTGGCCGAGCTTTCCCTCAGCTGCAGTTCTGGCACTTATGTGCGCGCTTTAGCTCGCGATATTGGCGCTAGTTTAGGAATGGGAGCACATTTACAGGCTTTAGAGCGCACCCGCGTAGGTACTTTTACATTGGAGCAAGCAGCTTCTATAAGTGAATACAGTGAAATGGTGCGCCGGGGCTTGCCGTTACCAGTTCAAAGCGCCGAAGCGGCTCTGCGGACGATGTTGCCGATATTAACTGTAAACGCGGCGGAGCGGAGGGCGCTTAGCTATGGGCAGCGAATTTCTTTACCGCCGGATTTCCGAAAAGAGAATCAAGATTTCGCGGCGGTATATGGTGAAGAATTAGTGGCTACCGGTACGGTAAAATCGGGAAAAATGCAGCTCCATACGGTATTTATTACTCCGCCGGTTGCTCGCAGTTGAAGTATCCCTTTTGCATTAAAGCTAGTATTTAGCTTTCGATAAAGAAGTAACTTTAGATAGAACTTTTCCGCCTTTTATGAGGCTGGAATAGCTTTTAATTACGGAAAAAATGTGCGGGTATTTGTGCAGCATCTTTTACATCCGCCACTAATTCCCGCGCTAAGGGCTTATCACTTTTAATTACGGAGAGTTTCCCGGAAGATTCCATAATCACACTAGCTACTTCGTCGAGGGAGTGTATGCCGCTTTCCCGCAGTTTGGAAGTGAGTTCGGAGTGGGTAGTGTGGGTAGCGCGCATATTATTTTCCAGTATTTTATCTCCCGTCATTAACAGTACGGGCTGGGTGTTGAGAATTTTATCGCCGCGCGGTTGATTAGCGATATTTCCCAGCGTTATCTGCAGCAGCACCAAAGTTAACAAGGCAACTACGCCGGTGGCCAAAGTGGGGACGGGACCAAGAGTAGTACGGGCAACTACGCTCCCGAAAAGTAGCACCATTACCGTATCGAAAGTAGTGATACTAGAGAGCATTCTCGGCCCGCGAATCCGCGTAACCAGTAGGAATAATGAATAAATAGCTATCGTAGCAATGATAGTAGAAGCCACTCCGACCCAGTTAAGACCTAACCAGGCAATAATTCCATCTGGATAATGCATTTTTCTTCTTTCATGTGGATGCGATTAGCACTGCAATCAACTTCGCTTTACACTATAAGCATGGGAAAGTGTGCATGTGGTAAAGAGCGGGAAAATTCACGCCCGGCGGTGTCGCCAGAAGTGGCGGCGCAATCTGAAGCAGCGCCAGCACCAAAATCGGCGCATAAATGTGGCTGCGGAGGTAAATGCGGGTGCGGTGGAAAAGGAAAACGGCGCGGAATTCGCACTGAACAAACTCCATCCGGCGTTCCGGACGATTTTTCCGAAGGCCGCCCGCAGTTAGGGCTGCGTGGTAAGTGAATGGAAATATGGACTAAACCGCAAGATGTGCCGAAAAATCTTCATTCTGCACTCACGATTGGCATATTTGACGGAGTACATCGCGGGCATGCAGAAATTTTAGCGCAGACCGTGGCGGCGGCGCGGGCAGCTAATTTGCGCGCAGTGGTATTGACTTTTTCTCCCCATCCGGCATCGGTGCATCATCCAGAACGGCATCTGCACTTAATAACCGCACTTCCAGAGCGTTTGCGGTTCCTGGAAAAAGCGGGAGTAGATGCAGTTTATATTCAGCACTACGATTTAGACTATGCAAGCACCGATCCAGAAGATTTTATTTCTTCCCAGCTCTGCGGTTTATTAAAAGCAAAAGTAGTGGTGGTGGGCAGAGATGCACGCTTTGGAAAAAATAATTCTGGAGATTGGCAGCTGCTGGAAAAATTGAGTGAAAAGCAAGGATTTAAGCTGCATTTAGTAGACGATATCGGCGGCGTGCAGGCGGCGCGTTGGTCGTCTACGGTAGTGCGCGAGCTGTTGGCAGCTGGGAAAGTAGCTGCTGCCGCGCAAATTTTGGGCCGTCCACATCGGGTGCGTGGCATAGTGCAACACGGAAACAAACGCGGGCGGCTGCTCGGATTCCCTACCGCTAATTTAGCTGGAGATAATTTAGGGGAAATTCCCGCTGATGGAGTATATGCCGGCTGGGTAGTAGAAAATGTGGATACGGAAGCCGAAGTAAAGTATCCAGCAGCTATTTCGGTGGGAAGTAATCCGCATTTTCATGGTGAAAACCGCACGGTAGAGGCTCATATCCTCGGCCGAGGTGATTTGCATCTTTACGGAAAAGAAATAGCGGTAGAGTTTATTGCTTATTTGCGTTCGATGCAGGCTTTTGCCGGAATAGCAGAGCTACAAGCACAGATGGATGCCGATATTGCGCAGAGTGCACAGATACTAGGAGTCCCCGATACCGGCCGGATAGATCCCGGTATCGTCACCGCGCAGTGAATAGAAGCAATTTGCGTGCTGTGGAGCAATCTCTACAGTTGAAACAATTTGCGCAAGCGGCACGGTGTGGCCTTAATGAGCCGGATATCACTCAGTGGGCGGCAGAGAATATGGGCAGGCATGATAAACTGAGGAAGCCGTTAGAGCCGGCCGCGGATGGATACTGAAGAGAACAGGCCTTCAGCTCTGCGCAACGAGAAATGAAGGAGATCGTATGGCTCTCGCTAAAGAAGTTAAAGAGCAGATTATTAAAGAGTATGCTACGCACGAGGGTGATACCGGTTCGCCGGAAGTACAGGTCGCCATTCTCTCTGCGCGCATTAAGGAATTGACGGAGCACTTTCACACTCATAAGAAAGATCATCATTCCCGCCGCGGTTTGCAGCTGCTAATCGGTAAGCGGAAGCAGCTGCTGAAATATCTGGCAGATGAAGATATTGAGCGTTACCGTTCTTTAATCTCCCGTCTCGGCTTACGCCGCTGACGAACCCATCGACCTGGCAAAATGCCGGGTCGATTAGTATATATAGAGTAATAAAAGAAGAAGTCCTCTCTAATCGGTTCGGTCCTCGGTTGTGGTGAGCGGTGGGGCAGTAAAATCACTGCCGTAACTGAGCATGATAATCGATGACCGTATCTGGGGAGGCACAGGAAATAAGGAGGTCCCGTGCAGGGTCCTGATATAAAATTTGCAGAAACCGTTATTGATAACGGAAAATTTGGCACCCGGAAGTTTCGTTTTGAAACCGGGTTGCTCGCCCAGCAGGCTGCGGGCAGCGTCTTAGTTACCATGGACGAAGAAACCACTATTTTGGCCACCACCTGCGTTTCATCGCAGCCCCGCGAAAATTTTGATTTCTTCCCTTTGACAGTCGATGTGGAAGAGCGCGCTTATGCGCTCGGTAAGATTCCTGGATCGTTTTTCCGGCGGGAAGGGCGCCCGGGCACGGAGGCAATTCTCGCCGCCCGTCTAATTGACCGGCCGCTGCGTCCTGCTTTCGTTAAAGGTCTTCGCAATGAGGTGCAAGTAATTGCCACCGTCTTTACTATTAATCCGGATGACGCCTATGACGTAGTAGCGATTAATGCTGCTTCTTTAGCTACCCAACTTTCTGGATTGCCTTTCTCTGGCCCAGTGGGTGGCGTACGGATGTCGCTAATCGAAGGGCAGTGGGTGGCTTTCCCCCGTTACTCGGAGCTGGAAAAGGCCACTTTCACAATGGTCGTAGCCGGGCGTATCGTCGGCGAAGACGTAGCCATTATGATGGTGGAAGCAGAAGGAGGCGAACACCTCGTAGAAAACGTAGCGAAAGGTGGCGTCGCTCCTACCGAAGAAGTAGTGGCAGAAGGCTTAGAAGTAGCGAAAGGATTTATTCGCACTCTTTGCTTGGCGCAGGCAGAATTGGCAGAAAAAGCAGCCAAAGAAACTGTGGAATATCCACTCTTCCCCTCTTATGAAGAAGAAGAGTATGAAGCAGTAGCATCCCGTATTGGAGATCGCTTCGTATCCATCTACGGAATCGTCGATAAGCATGAGCGCGATGACGCTCTGAATGCGGTTACAGACGCTATCGTCGCAGAACTCATTGAGCAGTTCCCCGAGCGGGAGCAGGCCTTAGCTTTGGCGGTAAACGATCACTGGAAGAAAGCTATGCGCAACCGCGTACTCACTGAAGGTGTGCGGATGGATGGGCGGACGCCAGTAGAAATTCGTACCATTACTGCTGAACCGGGTGTATTGCCGCGGGTACACGGATCGGCTATTTTCCAGCGTGGCGAAACGCAGATTCTCGGCGTCACCACTTTGAATATGCTGAAGATGGAGCAGCAGCTGGATAATCTTTCGCCTATTACCGCAAAGCGTTACATCCACCATTACAACTTCCCTCCGTATTCCACGGGAGAAACTGGGCGAGTAGGTTCACCGAAGCGGCGGGAAATTGGCCACGGAATGTTGGCCGAGCGAGCTTTGGTGCCGGTGCTGCCCGGGCGGGATGAATTCCCTTACGCGATTCGGCAAGTTTCGGAAGCTTTAGGGTCGAACGGTTCCACTTCGATGGGTTCGGTCTGTGCCTCTACTATTTCCTTGCTGAATGCTGGTGTGCCTTTGCATGCACCAGTAGCGGGCATAGCCATGGGTCTTATTTCGGGAGAAATCTCTGGAGAACGCCGCTACGTAGCTCTTACCGATATCTTGGGTGCGGAAGACGCCCTCGGCGATATGGATTTCAAGGTGGCTGGTACGCGTGATTTCATCACGGCGCTGCAGCTCGATACCAAGTTGGATGGCATTCCGGCGGAAGTACTCGCGAAAGCTCTGGCACAAGCCAAGGCCGCCCGCTTTGCAATTCTCGATTTAATTGAGCAAGCTATCCCCGGCGTAGAAGAAATGGCGATTACCGCTCCCCGGATTCTCACCGTACATATCCCGGTAGATAAGATTGGCGAAGTAATCGGGCCGAAAGGCAAGATGATTAACCAAATCCAAGAAGATACCGGAGCCGATATCACTATTGAAGATGACGGCACTGTATATATTGGTGCAGATAATGGCGCAGCAGCCGATGCGGCGCGGGATACGGTAAACGCTATTGCCAATCCGCAGATGCCGGAAGTAGGCGAACGCTTTATTGGTACCGTAGTAAAGACCACCACTTTCGGAGCTTTCATCTCGCTGACTCCAGGTAAAGATGGCTTGCTGCATATTTCGCAGATTCGCCGCCTGGTAGGTGGAAAGCGGATTGATTCCGTCGAAGATGTGCTGAATGTGGGAGATAAGATTGAAGTAGAGCTGGAAGAAGTAGATGATCGCGGAAAGCTTTCGCTAATTCCAGTGCTAACTGAAGAGCAGCTAGCTGCCGAGAAAGAAAATGCCGAAAAAGAGGATAGCCGGGAAGGCCGCGAGAACCGTGGTAAAAGCGAGCATCACCGCTCCAATCGGCAGAACCGTTCGCGGCGGCGTACCCGTTCTAAGAAAGTAGAAGAAGCTGGAGAATAGGTACCTAGTCTAGCCACTTAATCTAAATGTGGAGCATTCGGTTCATTACCGGGTGCTCCACTTTTTATATAAGATGGCAAAAGTAAAGAGTTCCCCGACTAGAGGAAAACGTTTTGGCTTTTTCGTGTATTGAATTCCCGCTCGATTCCGGTGCCTCCCAGACTTGGGAAGAAAATGGCGTAATTGGTAAAAGATCGGTACTACCAGGTGGAGTGCGGGTATTGAGTGAAAAAATTCCCGGGCACAGCTCAGTTTCACTTTCTTTCTGGATTGGGGCCGGTTCGCGTGATGAAAAAGAGGGGCAAGAAGGCTCTACCCACTTTTTAGAACATCTGCTTTTTAAGGGCACCACTCGGCGTTCTGCTTTAGATATTTCTCAGCTTTCCGATTATCTCGGAGGAGAGATAAATGCGGCCACCTCTCGTCGTTATACTTGCTACTACGGGCGAGTATTTGCTAGCGATATGCCGCAGCTTTTAGAACTACTGGTAGATTTGGTCACTTCTGCCACGCTAGATAAACCCCAAATGGAGATGGAGCGAGGAGTAATTCTAGAAGAATTGGCGGCGGCAAATGACGATGCCAATACGCGTGCCAGTGAAGCTATCTTGCCAGCCGTACTCGGGGATCATCCCTTAGCTCGGCCGGTGGGCGGAACTATTGCCGAAGTGCGCACCTTGGATCACGCACACCTATTGCGGCACTATCAGCAAAATTATTGTGCAAATGAGCTAGTAGTTACGGCGGCGGGGAATGTGGATCATGCCGAGTTGTGCCGAGAATTGCAAAGATTGCTACAAATATATGGCTGGGACTTAGCCGAAACGGCTCGCCCTGCTGCGCGGCGGAGTACCTACGATATTTCTTATACTGCAGGTAGTACGCAGGTATTGGCACATCCGGGGCTGCAAAGTGCAGTGGTGATTGGAGTGCCCGGCGTGCGGCAAGACAGCCCCGAAGAACCGGTACTGGATTTACTCAGCATTATTCTCGGTGGCGGTAATTCTTCGTTGCTTTTCCAAGAAGTACGCGAAAAGCGCGGCTTAGCGTATTCCGCTTTTTCCTGGGCTATGCAGTGGCAAGAAGGCGGAATTGTTTGTATGCAAGCTGGCTGTGCGCCGGAAAATTACGCACAGGTGGCACAAGTGATGGAAGACTGCTTAAAAGAGCTGGCAGAAAAAGAAGTGAGCGCCGATACTTTGGAGATGGCTTACCGGCAATATCGTGCGCAGTTGGTATTCGCTATGGAAAACAACAGTTTCCGAAAGAATCAACTCGGATATGCAGAGCTGCTGTACGGAAATAATTATTCTATCGCTGCGCAGCTGCAAAAAATTCGGGCAGTTACTCCCGCGGATATTCAAAATCTAGCGGCACAGTTAGCCACTGCTCCGCATTCCACAATAATCTGCACAGATACCGAGAAGTAGCTAGACTTAAAATATGAAAGTTGCGGTAATAGGCGCCCGTGGGCGTATGGGATCATCAATTGTACAGGCGGTAGAGGCGGCAGCTGATTTAGAGCTCGTGGCAGGGCTGGATGCCGGAGAAGAAATTACTTCTGCTTCGCTGCGAGGAGCAGAAGTGGCCGTAGAATTTACGGTGCCGGGAGCTACCGATAAAAATGTGCATGCTCTTTTAGACGCGGGAGTGAATGTAGTGGTAGGCACTACGGGATGGACGCCGGAGCGGCTAGAACGAGTGCGTGCTCACGCCGAAGAAGTACAAAAATGCGTACTTATCGCTCCGAATTATTCTCTCTCGGCAGTTTTTGCGATGCGTTTTGCACGGGAAGCAGCCGCTTATTTTGAATCAGTAGAGGTAATTGAGCTGCATCACCCTGATAAAGTAGATGCTCCTTCGGGTACAGCTCTAACTACTGCCCAAGGAATAGCACAAGCACGAGCTCAAGCAGAGGTGCCGCCGAGTCCAGACGCTACCGAAATTGATAATTATGGCGCGCGCGGAGCCAATATTGAGGGAGTGCACGTACATGCTATCCGGCTGCGGGGACTCTATGCGCACGAAGAAATTTTGTACGGCAACCCGGGTGAGCAGTTAGTGATTCGTCAGGATTCTTTTGCTCGTGAGTCTTTTATGCCGGGAATACTCTTAGGTATTCGGAAAGTAGGGGATCACCTGGGGCTTACTTACGGTTTAGATAAATTCTTAGATATCTAAAATCTCTTTGGCTTTCTGCGCCTTTTACGATGCGGGGTGGAGAGTAGTCCACCAGAGATGCTGCACTGCTTTTTTCCCGTCAATTTCAAAAGCGCTGCGGATACCGCCGGGAGCAAATCCGGCTTTTCCTAAAAATCCAGTAGTCCACTCATCACTGGCAAAGGCCCAAATATAGAGTTCGGTGGCGCCTTGGGAGCGGAGAATATCGGTAACTGCCGCTAAGAGCCGCCCTTCGTGCCCAGCCGCAGCTAGATCGGCGCGCACGGCGAAATTAGAGATCAGGAAACTGCGCCGTTCCCCAGCCGGAGCCTGTGCCAATTGGATAGGAGGCACTGCTTCGAAAGATAAAAATCCCCCTATTTCTTCTGCGGTTTTGTTATTAGCAGCGGGTGGTATAGGAGTGGCTGATGTAGCAGCGGGCGGTGGGGCAGTATCTTTGTGTATCGCTACTAAGAGCCCTGTATCAGCTCCGAGATTTTCCCAACTTTCTTTCCAAATCTGCGCAAAGTTCTGGGCATTTAACTGGGAAGAGGTGCTTAAAGAAAGAGGAGCTTCCAACTCAGCTACTAATTTTTCCCGCATATTCTGTGCCTGCAGTCTACTAATAGCCGGAATATCGGCGGGGACTGCCGGGCGCACACTTTCTTTACTGCTTTTCACCCCTTTATTCTTTCAGAACTTTTCCGATATATCGAACCTCTCCGTTTCTTGTTTATTTCCAGCTACGATAGAAGTATGAGTAATACGTATATTCCTGCCCGTCCTTTCGGTTCCGTAAGCGTAGCGATGGTGACTCCTTTCCACGCCGATGGTTCTTTAGATATTGATAGCGCTTGCCGTCTTGCCGATAAATTAGTTACGGAAGGTTGCGATTCTATTTTGCTTTCTGGTACCACTGGTGAATCTCCTACGACTCACCAGCCGGAAAAAGACGATTTAGTGCGTGCCGTAAAAGACACCATCGGGGAGCGCGCAATGTTAGTGGCCGGCGCTGGATCTAACGATACGGCACATGCAGTACGTATTGCACAAGGGGCAGCCGCTGCGGGGGCAGATGGTCTGCTAGTGGTGGCGCCTTACTATAATCGCCCTTCGCAAGCCGGAGTTTATCAGCATATAAGTGCCGTCACCGCTGCTACTGAATTACCAGTAATGATTTATGATATTCCGGGGCGTACGGGAGTGAAAATTTCTGAGGATACGTTACTGCGTTTAGCAGAAAATCCACAGATTCAAGCCGTAAAAGATGCTACGGGTGATGTGGCAGCCGGCTTCCAAAAAATGCGCCGTACCGGTTTAGCTTATTATTCCGGAGATGACGGTCTAAACTTTGCTTGGCTGGCACATGGAGCTTCCGGAGTTATTTCCGTAGCCGGGCATCTGATCGCGAGCAGTCTTCGCCGTCTGGTACAGGCAGTAGATGCGGGAGACCTTCCGGCCGCGCGGGCAGAATTTGCGCGCCAAATGCCAATCGTAGATGCCATTATGGGCTCTGGACAGGGAGCAGTAATGGCAAAAGAAGCTCTGCACCTACTGGGAGTACTTCCACAAGCTAATTTGCGTCTGCCACTCGTGGGAGCTAGCCCAGAGGAACTTGCGCAATTAGAAGCAGTGCTCCGTAAAGAAGGGTTTCTCGGCTAACCATTCGGCCCACAACATGGCAGAATAGAAACGTGGTTACTGAAGATTTACCTCCGCAATTAGCGAAAGACACAATACGTATTATCCCTCTCGGTGGTTTGGGGGATATCGGCCGGAATATGACGGTATTTGAGTGCAATGGCCGATTACTCATAGTAGATTGCGGGGTGCTTTTCCCTGAAGAGCACCAGCCGGGAGTGGATTTAATCCTTCCCGATTTTTCTTATCTTGAAGATCGTTTAGACGATATAGACGCTATGGTGCTTACCCACGGTCATGAAGACCATATTGGTGGGGTACCTTATTTATTGCGCTTGCGCCCAGACATTCCGTTGGTAGGTTCGGAATTCACAATCGCTTTAGTGGAAGAAAAATTAGCTGAACACGGAATTAAGCCTTATACGCTGGTAGTAGCGGAAGGGGACGTGGAGCAACTCGGGAAATTTAGTTGCGAATTTATTGCCGTAAATCATTCGATTCCCGATGCGCTCGCAGTGTTTATGCGCGCTCCTGGTGGTTCCATTCTCATCACCGGAGATTTCAAAATGGATCAATTGCCTTTAGATGGGCGTATTACGGATTTACGCGCTTTCGCGCGGGCGGGGGAAAGCGGCGTAGACCTATTTATGGTGGATTCTACCAATGCTGAAGTGCCCGGCTTCGTCGCTTCCGAAGGCACAATTGGGCCGGTATTGGAGGGCATATTTGCGGGGGCAAAAGGTCAAATAGTAGTGGCTTCTTTTTCTTCGCATGTGCATCGGGTACAGCAGGTGTTAGATGCTGCTGCTAAATATGGGCGAAAAGTCTGTTTCGTAGGGCGCTCTATGGTGCGCAATATGAAAATTGCCAGCGACCTCGGCTATTTAGAAATCCCGGCTGGCACCCTAATCGAGTTGGGGGAAATGGAAAATATTCCTCCGCAGCAGCGCGTCTATATGTCTACCGGTTCCCAAGGAGAGCCGCGCGCCGTCCTTTCCCGCATAGCTGCTTCTGCTCACAAGAAAATTAAGGTAGGGCCAGGGGATACGGTAATTTTCGCTTCTTCACTTATTCCGGGAAATGAAAATTCGGTATTCCGTCTTATAAATGGGCTTATGAAGCTAGGAGCAAAAGTAGTGCATCAGGGCAATGCGGCAGTGCACGTATCTGGCCACAGTGCGCAGGGTGAATTGCTCTATGCTTACAATATCGTCGAGCCACTAAATGTGATGCCGATTCACGGGGAGGTGCGGCACTTGGTGGCGAATGGCTCCTTAGCTGTGCGCACTGGCGTACCTACGGAAAATGTGATGTTATGTGCCGACGGTGACGTAGTAGATTTACATGGGGGCGAAGCACATTTAGTAGGTAGAGTGCCGTGTGGATATGTATTTGTAGACGGCGGTAGCGTAGGAGAAATCGGCGAAGCGGAACTGCGGGATCGCCGTACGCTAGGGCAAGAAGGATTTATCGCTATTTTTGCAGTGGTGGATGCCAAAAACCGCACCATAATTACCGGACCGCACATTCAGGCGCGGGGCATGGCTGAAGACGATACCGTATTTGCGGAAATCTTGCCGGCCGTGCGGGAGGCTCTCGCTGATGCTCTGTGTAATGAAACTGCGGATTCTTACCGGATGCAGCAGGCAATGCGAAGAGTAATTGGAAGCTGGGCAGCAAAAACACTGCAGCGTGCGCCCATGATTATACCGACTGTAATCGAAGCATAGAATATGCCTTTCCGCCTTATTGGGCGGGTGGGAGATAGGGGAAGCTTCTCCCACAAGGGTGGCACTTTTTTATACACTTCTTAAAGAAGAAACAACCAAAACTAAGGAAAAATAGTGGCGAGGAAACGGGCCCAGAATTCTGGCGATACTGCGCGCATTCCGACGCGAGCAGCAAAAAATAAAGCTCGCGGGGCGCGGAGAAACAGCGGCACCAGTGGCGCAGTAGATAAGAAAGCGCATGATGGATTAGCTCTCTTAGCGCTAGCTTTGGCGGTTTTAGTAGCTATAAAAGAATGGTTCGGTAAATCTGGGTTGCTCCTAGAGGGACTACATCATGTGGTGGCTGGCACGGTGGGGCTTTTCGCCGTTTTAGTGCCAGTATTATTGGTGGGCTTAGCTATTACGCTGTTCCGGAAACGCCCTGCCGGCCGTAACCGGCATTTTCTTATCGCTTTACTCATTCTAATTTTCTCTCTCACCGGAGTTCTACATATTTTAGGTGGACAGCCCAACCCTACGGAATTTTTTATTTCGGTAGAGAATGCGGGCGGTCTAGCTGGCTGGATAGTGGGAGGTAGCTTAGTAGCTTTAGTCACCGAATGGGGAGCTATACCGGTACTTTTCCTGCTTATTTTCTATTCGCTGCTTTTAGCTTCGGATACGTCAGTGCGGGATATTCTCGATTGGGTGCGCCAGCGGGCAGCGATGCGTGCTGAAGCGCGGGAAGCGGAGGAAGATGCTCCTACTGCGCTTATTACCCAGGGAGAAGAAGAGCCACAGCGCCCGCGGCGCGGTATTCTGCGGCGATTGCGGAAGTCAACTGCCGAAGATGAGGCGGGAGATCTTCGTGACGGTGTAAATAACGGCGCAGATAATCTAGATACTGCCGGCGGAGATAGCGGCACAGATAGTGGAGCGGCGGAAAGTACCCGCGTGTTGAAACCAATGGCCGATAAAGAAGGCACTAGGCAAAAAGTGGAACGCGCAGCGAAAAAACTGCGGCCGCCGCGCCCGGAAGCACTTCCGGAGCGAGTAGAGCAGATGGAGCTTTCTTCTAATATTACCTATACTCTGCCGGCGCTCTCTTTGCTACGGGAGGGAGAACCGCACGTAGAAAAATCCCAAGCCAATGCGGATATCGTAAAAGAACTCACACAGGTATTTGCGGAGTTTCAGGTAGATGCGCAGGTCACTGGCTTTTCACGCGGCCCCACCGTCACGCAGTACGAAGTGGAATTGGGACCAGGGATAAAAGTAGATAGAATTACGCAACTTTCTAAGAATATCGCCTATGCGGTGGCTTCTGCCGATGTGCGGATACTCTCTCCAATTCCTGGTAAATCGGCAATTGGAATTGAAATCCCTAATCGAGATCGAGAGACCGTCTTAATAGGGGATGTATTGCGTTCTCCCGCTGCGCGGAAGCGTACTCATCCTTTGGTAGTGGGAATTGGAAAGAACGTTGGCGGGCAATACGTATTAGCTAATTTGGCGAAAATGCCGCATTTATTGGTGGCAGGAGCTACCGGATCGGGTAAATCTTCTTTTATTAATTCGATGATTACCTCAATTATGATGCGCTGTACCCCAGAAGATGTGCGTATGATTCTCGTGGATCCAAAGCGAGTAGAACTCACTATTTATGCGGGAATTCCGCACTTGGTGACGCCAATTATCACTAATCCGAAAAAAGCGGCCGATGCTTTGGAGTGGGTAGTGCGTGAAATGGATCAGCGCTACGATGATCTTTCTACCTACGGATATAAGCATATTGACGATTTTAATAAAGCAGTGCGCGCTGGAAAAGTGCAGCAAATAGGCGAGCGCAAGCTGAAACCGTATCCCTATCTGCTGGTAGTAGTAGACGAGCTAGCTGATTTAATGATGGTGGCTCCGCGCGATGTGGAATCATCGATTCAGCGTATTACCCAGTTGGCGCGAGCAGCGGGAATTCATCTGGTACTCGCCACGCAGCGGCCTTCGGTAGACGTGGTCACCGGGTTGATTAAGGCGAATATCCCTTCCCGGCTCGCTTTTATGACCTCTTCACTCGCTGATTCGCGGGTAATTTTAGATGCTTCGGGAGCGGAGAAACTTATCGGTATGGGAGATGCACTCTTTATGCCGATGGGAGCCAGCAAACCGATTCGAGTACAAGGCGCGTGGGTGAGTGAAGAAGAAATAGACGCGGTAGTGCAGCACGTAAAGGCGCAGATGGAGCCAGTCTATCGAGATGATGTAATTCCCAAGGCGGAAAAGAAGCGAGTAGAAGAAGAAATTGGCGACGACTTAGAAACGCTTTTGCAGGCGGCTGAGATAGTTATTACCACGCAATTTGGTTCTACTTCGATGTTGCAGCGTAAATTGCGTATCGGTTTTGCAAAAGCCGGGCGTATGATGGATTTGCTGGAAGATAGAGGAATAGTTGGGCCTTCTTTAGGTTCCAAAGCGCGGGACGTGCTGGTGACTCCCGATCAGTTAGACGATGCCTTAGCTTTTATTCGCGGAGAAAAATCTGATTTACATAGTGCTGCTGCAAGTGCGCCGGCAGATTATTACACCGAGGCGGATTTTGGAGATGCGGAGGTGCCGCGGGAACCAGCTGCTGCTCAGCCTTTTGCGGCCGGAGAAGAAACTATTAATATCGCTTCTGCTCCGAGCGCAGAGAGTAGCGTGGAATGGGAAGATACGGCCGGGCGTACAATCGTCTATGAGCAAGACAGCCGGTATGCGCGCGATCCATTGGAGAATTCAACCGAAACTCAGCGGCTCGATATTGATGGTGACGGCGATGAAGATGCTTGGCAATTGACGGGCCGAGATTAAATGAGTGGGAATTGATCGCGCAGGAATTAATCGCATAAAGATTGTTTATCTGCAGAGCTTGTTTATCTGCAGAGATTGCAGGAGATAAAAGCATTATCTAAAGAATCAATAAAATATGCCGCGCGGTGCTGGCTAATTAAACTTTGCCAGCTCTATGCCTTAGACTTGGAGCATGGTGGAAAAGTCATACGAAGAAGTACCGCTCTTCAATATCGCTAATGTGTTGACGGTATTACGCCTAGTGTTGGCGCCTATATTCATTTTTGCCTTTTTAGATTCTGCTGTATCGCGGCGTTGGATAGCAGTGGCAATATTTTTCGTAGCTGCTTTGACCGATAAACTCGATGGATATTTGGCGCGGCGTTATAACCTAATTACTAATTTTGGGAAACTTACCGATGCCATTGCCGATAAAGTACTGATTATTTCCGCTTTATTATTGCTCTCGTTCCACGGAATGCTCTGGTGGTGGGTGACGATATTATTTATCGTGCGTGAACTGGGAATCACTGCTATGCGCATGGGAATGCGTAAAATTAAGGTGATGGCCGCTGGAGCCGGTGGAAAGATAAAGATGTTCGCTCAATCCTTAGCTATCGGAGGAATAATTCTGCCCTGGTCGGAGTTTTTACCGCAGTCGCTGGCGAGCGGGATGCTCTACATTAGCTACGCGCTAATGGGGGTAGCGCTTTTCTTTGCTTTAACTTCTGCCTATGAGTACGTGCGGGAAGCAGTACGGCTGCGCAATGAAGCAGAGTGAGAGTGGGAAATGATGCAAAATGCAGAGCCTAGATGAATTAGCGGCCACTCTCATAGCCCGTCTCCGCGCTGAGCAGGTTACTCTCGGGGTGGCAGAATCTCTAACCGGCGGTTTATTAGCAGCTACCTTGGTGAATGTGCCGGGAGCTTCGGAGGTATTTCGCGGAGGCATAGTTAGCTATGCTACGGATGTGAAATCTGATTTGCTGGGCGTAGATAAAAATTTATTGGCCGCGCGCGGAGCAGTGGATGCCCAAGTAGCTAAAGAAATGGCTCTCGGGGCGGCTAAGCAGCTGAGGACAGATTTCGCTATTTCCACCACCGGAATTGCGGGCCCTGATCCGGTAGAGGGTAAACCAGTAGGCTTAGTTTATTTAGGTTTTGCTAGTGCGCCGCAGGTAAACGGACAGTGTGAAGTTCTCGGTAGGGAATCCGCTGATTCGTGGAGCGCAAAAGCGCTCCAAAAGAATTTTTCCGGCGACCGGCTTACCGTGAGAAAGCTAACAGTAGCGGCCGCGCTGGAAGCCTTTTTGGTTGAATTTTCAGGTGAAATAGAGGGGCGCTAGATATTTTCGGGGTTCAGTAATTGAAAAGCTGGGAAGTTTTTTGCTGCTGCGGGCGTTATAAGGAGTGTAAGGGAGAAGATGAAACTGACAAGCGAGGAGAAGAAAATGCAATTAAATCCGGAAGTGTCGGTGGAAGTTAAGAGCGAAACGGTACTGCTGCGCCAAGAATTGGGTGACGTGCTACGTGAGTACCGGCAGCGGCAGGGGCGCACGCTGCGGGAAGTTTCTTCTCAGGCGCGGGTCTCCTTAGGGTATCTTTCCGAAGTGGAACGCGGGCAAAAAGAAGCTTCTTCTGAACTGTTAGACGCTATTTGTACTGCTCTAAATGTGCCACTCAGTCAAGTATTGCGGGTGGTAGCAGAGCGGATAGATCGAGCGGCTGGTCGCATCACTCCGGCTATGCGCCGAGCTCAGCAAATTCGGGTAGAGATTCCAGATTCTGTACCGGAATCTTTAATTGCGAGTGAATTAGCGGCAATGAGGTAACACTTGGGAATGACCTACAGTGAATTCTGGGAGGTTATGGCGCGCGTCTTTACGAAGGTGCGCGCCGATTCTCTAGCGAGTGATTTAATTTTGCCGCAGTTAGGCAATTCCTCGGCGCAGACCGCATTAGAAAATGGCTATCGGCCTGATGAAGTTTGGCGGGCGATAGTGGAAGAGATGGAATTGCCGGAAAAATACCTCTATCTGCACCGAATTAATGCTCATAAAAAACAAGGTTAAGAATTCGCGCGGCTGAGAATCGCCGCGCGTTTTCTTTTGCCTTCGAACGGTTGTTCGGTATAGGATTGGCTATGTATTGCGGAAGTGCCGGTATTTTCCACAGAAAAAATATGGGTAATCTTTCGGCTTTAAGTCGGGCCTAGCGTAATACTCGGATAGTCATTCGGTGAGGGTGAGCTCCGATAAGACTTGTTCTATTGGTGAGGCGGAAGCCGGTTAAAAAGAAAGGCGCATTATGGCCGAGAAAAATATGCAGGATAAAGAAAAAGCTCTAAATTATGCTTTGGGGCGGATTGATGAGCAGTTCGGTAAAGGCTCGGCAATGCGTTTAGGGGATCACCCGGTGCGTTCGGTGGCGGTAATTCCCACGGGCTCACTCGCTTTAGATTTAGCTTTAGGAATTGGCGGTTTGCCGCGGGGGCGCGTGGTAGAGATATACGGCCCAGAATCTTCGGGTAAGACTACCGTCGCCTTGCACGCTATCGCTAGTGCGCAAAAATTAGGGGGCATCGCAGCTTTTATCGATGCCGAGCACGCTTTAGACCCCGAGTATGCGCGAAATTTAGGGGTCGATACCGATTCTTTGATAGTTTCTCAGCCGGATACGGGAGAGCAGGCACTGGAAATTGCCGATATGCTCATACGCTCGGGGGCACTCGATATTTTAGTAATCGATTCGGTAGCTGCATTAGTGCCGAAAGCGGAAATCGAAGGCGATATGGGTGATTCGCATGTTGGTTTACAAGCGCGGCTCATGTCGCAGGCTTTGCGTAAATTGACGGGTGCACTTTCGGCTTCCGGTACCACCGCTATCTTTATTAACCAGTTGCGGGAGAAAATCGGTGTATTCTACGGAAATCCGGAGACTACTACCGGTGGGCGAGCTCTAAAGTTCTATTCATCGGTACGTTTAGATGTGCGCCGCGGGGAAGCCGTGAAATCGGGGGCGCAGCCAATCGGAAACCGCACCAAAGTTAAAGTGGTGAAAAACAAGATGGCTCCGCCGTTTAAGCAGGCAGAATTCGATATTATCTACGGGCAGGGGATATCGCGCGAAAGCGGTATTCTCGATGCAGCTGCGGAAATTAAAATAGTCACTAAATCTGGATCTTGGTATACCTACAATGGGGATCAACTGGGGCAAGGTAGAGAAAAATCGCGGCAATTCTTAGTAGATAATCCGGAAATAGCTGATGAGATTGAAGCCAAAGTAAAAGAGGCTATGGGAATCGGCGTGCCGGGTGCTGAGGTAGCAGTAGATGGCGATGGGCTTGCGTAATGGTTAATTATGCGGCAGATGCGGATGTGCGAAAAAAGCGCCGTCCGCGCCTTTCGCCCGCCGAAATAAAAGAGCGGCAGGCGGCGCGCGATGCGCAGCGCAGCCGCGCCGATTGGGAGAAGCACGCCAGCAATATCGTCTATCGGCAATTGGGAATGGCAGATCGCTCTGTAGAGCAGTTACGCGCAGCCTTGGCGAAACGGAATGTGCCTAGTGATATTCAAGAATCGACTCTAGAAAAATTTCAAGAATCGGGGCTCGTGAATGATGAAAAATTTGCGTGCCAATATGTACAGATGCGTTTCGCGGCGCGCGCTATTTCGCGGCGGGCTCTGCGCAATGAATTGCAAAAAAAGGGGATCAGCTCCGAGCTAGCCGAGCTGGCATTAGAGCAGATAAGCGCAGAAGATGAAGCAGCAGCTGCGCAAGAATTTGCGCAGCGCAAAATGGCTACTATGCAAGATTTGCCGCGCGAAGTTGTATATCGGCGGATTTCTGGAGCTTTAGCGCGCCGAGGTTTTCCGGCTAGCGTCATCTATGCTGCGGTAGAAATCGCATATTCTCAACATGAAGATGAGGCAGATTCTGCACTAAACTGGCGGGGATGAATAAAGAAAATTTGCCTCGCACTTATAGTATTCGCACTCTCGGCTGCCAAATGAATGTGCATGATTCAGAGCGTCTTGCCGGGATGCTCGATGCAGCCGGCTATGTGCCGGTAGAGTTAGTGCCGCAAAAAGCGGCACGTGCTAGCCTCGCCGGAGATGGTGGAGCCGATATCGTCGTCATAAATACCTGTTCAGTGCGGGAAAATGCCGCAAATAAGCTTTTTGGAAATTTGGGGCAGCTGGCACAAGTGAAGCGAGAGCGCCCCGATATGCAGATTGCCGTCAGTGGTTGTTTGGCACAGCAGCTGGGGGAAAAAATCGTCGAAAAAGCTCCGTGGGTAGATGTGGTGTTTGGTACCCATAATATGAATGTGCTCCCGGCATTGCTGAAACGAGCTGCGCACAATAAAGAGGCGGCAGTAGAAATTGCGGAATCTTTGCAGGTATTCCCTTCGACGCTTCCTAGCCGGCGGGAAGCTAGCTATTCAGCGTGGGTATCTATCTCCGTAGGCTGTAATAATACTTGTACTTTCTGCATTGTGCCGCATCTGCGCGGAAAAGAAAAAGATCGCCGGCCGGGCGAAATTTTACAGGAAATGGAAGCGGTGGTAGCGCAGGGGGCTATTGAAGTTACGCTACTCGGCCAGAACGTCAATTCTTATGGGCAGAGCTTTGGAGATCGAGGAGCTTTCGCAAAACTACTGCGTGCGGGGGGAAATATAGATAACCTCGAGCGGCTTCGTTTTACTTCACCTCATCCAGCCGCTTTTTCCGATGACGTCATTCACGCTATGGCGGAAACTCCCAATGTGATGCCTTCACTCCATATGCCACTCCAATCTGGATCGGATTCGGTGCTGCGCGCGATGCGGCGCTCTTATCGCCGTGGAAAATTCTTGCGCATTCTCGATACTGTGCGAGAATATATACCGCAGGCTGCCATCACTACCGATATTATTGTGGGTTTCCCCGGGGAAACCGAAGCCGATTTTCAAGCTACGCTCGACGTGGTAGAGCAGGCGCGTTTTTCTTCTGCTTTTACTTTTATTTACTCTCCGCGCCCCGGTACTCCCGCGGCGACTATGGAAAAGCAAATTCCGCCGGAAGTGGCGCAAGAGCGTTTTCAGCGTCTACTCGATCTACAGCATCGGATAAGTACCGAAGAAAATCAGAAACTGTGTGGCTCTCAGGTGGAAGTGCTGGTAGCAGCTGGTGAAGGAAAGAAAGACGCCGAAACTAATCGAGTGACGGGGCGGGCGCGCGATAATCGATTAGTGCACGTGGCGCTGCCGGCAGATCTTCCCGAGCGCCCGCGGCCAGGAGATATAGTGGAAGTAGAGGTCACGCACGGGGCTCCCTCGCATCTCGTGGCAGATTCGGCGTTGACGGGAGGATTGTTCCGTTTGCGGCGCACTCATGCCGGAGATATTTGGGAAGAAAATGAACGCCGAAAAGCTCAATTGATAGATGAAATAAATAACCCGCAGGTAGTGAGCTTAGGTATTCCGCAAATCAGAAGGTCTTTATGATTATTGCGGTAGTGGGTCCCACCGCCAGCGGCAAGACTAATTTTTCTTTGCAGCTGGCTCGCTATCTGGGAGGTAGTGCAAAAGTCGAAATAATTTCGGCTGATTCTATGCAACTTTATAAGGGCATGGATATTGGAACGGCAAAAGTCACCCCAGAAGAAGCGGGAGATATAGTACATCACCAGCTAGATGTATTAGAAGTGACGGAAGCGGCCTCAGCAGCTGCTTACCAAAAATATGCGCGCGCAGATCTTGCCGCTATCGAAGCGCGCGGGAAAATTCCGCTCATTGTGGGCGGGTCCGGTCTATATGTGGCAGCTCTGCTTGATGAGCTGCGTTTTCCTGGTACGGATGTGGAAATTCGGGCTGAATTAGAATCTATATATGAAACGGAGGGGTTGGCTCCGCTTGCGCAGGAATTAGCGCAGAAAGATCCGGTTTCAGCGGCCACTATTGATATGCAAAATCCGCGGCGGGTCATCCGAGCTTTGGAGGTAGTGCGGCTTACCGGAGAATCTTATACTCCAGTGTTTCCGCGGCATACTAGCCATTATGCAGATATTTCTTTGCTGGGAATTGGCGTGGAAAAAGCAGTCTTAGAAGCGCGTATTGCCGCGCGCACTGCTGATATGTTTAGCAAGGGTTTATTGGTGGAGGCTGCGCAGGTGCTAGAAGCGGGAATTTTACGGGGGAGTACTGCGCAAAAAGCTACTGGTTATATGCAAGCTATTGCAGTGTTGCAAGGGAAAATTCCGCTTGCGGAGGCAGTCGCCAATACGGAGCAAGCTACCCGGCGGCTCGCTAAAAAGCAGAATACGTGGTTTCATGCCGATCAGCGCATTGAGTGGCTGAATTTTTCGGGAGAAATAACGGATGAAAAATTACGGGAAGCGGCAGCTCACACTGCGCAAAAATTGCAGAACTTATAAAAGGTAGCTCCCGCGTAATTTTATCTCTTAATTTCTATTACCTGGCAGTTATTCAGCAGGGAGAGATTCTTTCCCGACTTGGAAAACTCGGTAGCCTTTTGCGGAACCGATTTTTTCGACCGTATATCCGCCACTCCGTAACCAAGCAGCTAAAGAATCTGCTCCGAGATTTTTCTGCACTACTAAAAAGGCTTGCCCGTGCGGAGAGAGTAGCGCTAACCAGTCACTTAGTAACTTATGTAAAGCAGTTTTTCCAATGCGAATCGGGGGATTAGAAAGTAGCAGATCGATGCTTGTTTCTTGTTTTTGGAAAAGTTGGCGGGCAGATTCTTCTTCCAGCACCTCCAGTGAGAATCCGGCATTTTCCGCATTTATTTTCGTCAGTTCGCGTGCCACTGGATTTACATCTATGGCCGTTATTTTATTTTCTGGGTAATGAGCAGCTAGAGCCAGACTTATCGGCCCCCAACCGCATCCTAAATCAACAATCCGAGCCGCCTCGGGAAGTGGAGGGAAAGGAAATTTTCGTAAAAGCACTGCGGTGCCCTTATCGAGCTGCGTCGGAGAAAATACGCCACCTTGGCTCAGAATCTGATAATTGCGCCCGCAGATTTCTATATCATGCCACGTACGCGGCAAATCGGGGGCTTCACTGGAAAAATAATGCTGTACCACAGTCAACAGCTTAGCCGTTCAGCGAAAATAAAGAGAAAGTGAGATAATTTTTCTATATCGAGGAGTGGAGTAATAGCTATTAACGAGAAGCGAATACCAGAAGAATATCGGGCCGAATTAACTTTGCCGGCGGCATCTTTACAGCAGAGTGCCACTGCAGCCGCCGAAGCGCGGGGAGATTATTTTGAAGTAGAGCGCCGGGCAGCTCTGCACCGTATAAGTGATATTTCGCGTGAGGAACAAGTAGACGTAGAGTATCGGCAGCTGCGCCTAGAAAGAGTAGTGCTGGCGGGTTTATGGACAGCGGGCTCTTTTGCGCAGGCGGAAGAATCGTTACGGGAACTGGCTGCTTTGGCGGAAACCGCGGGGGCACTGGTAGTGGAAGGAATTATCCAGCGGCGGCAAATACCAGATAAATCTACTTTCTTTGGTTCGGGAAAAGCTCACGAGTTGGCCGAAATCGTGGCAGAAAAATCTGCGGATACGATGATCGTTGATTGTGAATTAGCTCCTTCACAACGGCGGGCTCTAGAAGACGTAATAAAAGTAAAAGTAATTGACCGGACGGCTTTAATTCTCGATATTTTTGCCCAACACGCCAAATCTAAAGAAGGTAAAGCACAGGTAGAATTGGCGCAGCTAGAGTATCTATTGCCGCGTTTGCGAGGCTGGGGTGAATCGATGTCGCGGCAAGCTGGCGGGCGCGTCGCCGGTGGAGCAGGAATTGGTGGGCGTGGCCCGGGCGAAGCAAAGATTGAACTAGATCGGCGGAGAATTCGCAAACGCATGGCGAAGTTACGCCGAGATATAAAAGCGATGCAGCCGGCGCGGATTACGCGGCGAGTTTCGCGCCGCCGGCGGGCGGTGCCGGCAGTCGTTTTAGTGGGTTATACCAATGCCGGAAAATCTTCACTCCTAAATAGGCTCACGGCGGCAAAAGTTTTAGTAGATAATGCTCTTTTTGCTACTCTTGACCCCACAGTACGGCGCAGTGAAACTTCTGCGGGGCAGGTTTATACCCTCACTGATACAGTGGGATTTGTGCGCTCCCTTCCTACCCAACTGGTAGAAGCATTCCGTTCTACTCTCGAGGAAGTGGCGGAAAGCGATTTGCTCCTCCACGTCGTAGATGCGGCGCACCGCGATCCCGGTGGGCAAATAGCAGCGGTAAAAGAAGTACTCGCAGAAGTGCCGGGAGTATCCGAAATACCGCAACTAATCGTATTTTCTAAGGTAGATTTAGCTGATAAGCTCACTCTCACCACTTTGCGTAGTGCCTACCCAGAAGCTGTTTTTGTGAGTGCGGTGAGCGGGGTAGGTATTGCGGAGTTGGAGAGCGCTATCGAAAAGATGCTTCCGCGCCCGGAGCTGCATATAGAGGCAGTAATACCTTATGGGCGGGGGGATATTCTCGCGCGTATTCATCGGGAAGGGGAAGTCGTAACGGAGGAATTTTCGGCGGCAGGCACCCGTATTTCAGCTTATATTCATGCAGATATGGTGGGAATTTTAGAGCAAGCAGAGATTTCTTTTTCGCGGAGTTCTGCTTTTGAGGATGTGCGATGAAGAAATCCGCACCGGAAAAAGAGTCGAAAACTAAGGTGAAGAGAAAATCGGAGAAAAAGCCGAAAACTAAGGTGAAGAGAATTCCAGAGAAAGAGCCGGATGTAAATTCCAGTGCGGAAGAATCTGCCGAGCTCAACGAAGATATGGCTGATTCAGTAGCTGGGAATTCACTAGATCCGAATACGGTAGATGCAGCCGCGGAAGGAGTCGCAGAAGAGAATAAGAGTTCTGAGAGTTCCGTGAGTTTTGGTAGTTCTGATAGTGCAGAAGATGTCGATAATGCAGCAGATACCGAGAGTACGCAGGTTCTAGAGCTACTAAAAGCTGCGGTGGCGGAACTAGGCGGCGAAGAGCGTAGCGGGCAATCGCAGATGGTAGAAGCAGTTTATAGTGCTTTAACTCGCAGCGGGCATCTGCTGGTGCAGGCGGGCACCGGTACCGGTAAATCGCTTGGATATCTGATACCAGCTGCTTGTTGGAGTTTAGAAACTGGGCAAAAAGTAATTATCTCCACGGCAACTCTCGCTTTGCAGAGGCAAATTATTCGCCAAGACGCTCCCTTAGTAGCCCAGATAATAAAGGAAAAACTCGGGGAAAATCTCCAAGTGGCCGTGTTAAAAGGGTGGAATAACTATATTTGCCTGCGTAAATCGGCAGGAGGTTATCCAGAAGAAGGTACTTTACTTTCTCGAGCTGAGGGAGAATTTGGAGCTACTGCGACGGGAACAGAAGTAGTGCGTGCGCGCAATTGGGCAGCGGAAAGCAGTAGCGGTGATCGGGATGACTTAGTGCCGGGAGTAGACGAACGAGTTTGGGAGCAAGTTTCTCTACCTAAACAGGAGTGTTTAGGGGAAAAGTGTCCAGTGCGGATATCTTGTTTTCCTTATTTGGCGCGGGAAGCCGCTTTAGCAGCCGATATAGTGGTGACTAATCACGCTATGCTGGGAGTAGAAGCGGCGGGTACCCCCATATTGCCGCCGGCAGCCGCATTTATTGTAGACGAAGCTCATGAGCTAGTAGATAGAGTGACGGCGCAGCTTTCTTGGGCACTCAGTAAATATGAAATTATTTCTCTCGCGCGCTCGCTGCGGCAAAATGGCTTAAGCGATAGTAATTTAGATGATTCAGCGAATGATTTTAGTGAAACTTTAGCGGAAATTCCGGAGGGGCGTATTCGCGAAATTCCGCAAGCACTGCAAGATGTTCTGCTGCGTCTCCAGGGCAGAGTTGGGGAGGCGGCAGCTGATATTGCGGGCATGTCGGGGCGAAACGAAGAAGAGGCTGCGAAAAAGATAGTACTGCGGGCGCGCGCCGGAGATTTATTGAAAACGACGGAAAAAATATTGGGCAATGAGATAAGCTCCGGCCGTTTAGTGGCGTGGAAATCGGTATCGCCTACCGGTAGCGAATCTCTGCAATTAGCTCCGTTGCAAGTGGCAAGCGCAATTGCGGATTCCCTATTTACCGACCGGGCGGCAGTACTCACCTCCGCCACTTTGAAATTAAATAATTCTTTTCACCAGCTCGCCGGGCAGGCAGGCTTTACTCTGCCAGCACAGGGAGAATGGGAAGGCATAGATGTGGGATCTCCTTTTGAGCCAGAGAAACAGGCCATTCTCTATATAGCTAAGAATTTGCCGCGCCCTGGGAGAGATGGTTATGGGAATGAACACTTAGCAGAAATATTGGATCTAATCACCGCAGCAGGCGGAGGAGCACTTTGTCTTTTTACTTCGCGCGCCGGTGCCGAGAAAGCCGCAGCCTATGTGCGTGATAGATGCGATTTGCCGATTTTTTGCCAAGGAGACGACCAACTACCGACTTTGCTGGAGCTATTCGCTGCCGACGAGAGCGCCTCACTTTTCGGCACGATTTCCCTTTGGCAAGGAGTAGACGTGCCTGGGCACACTTGCCGCTTGGTGATAATTGACCGGATTCCTTTTCCTTGCCCTGATGATCCACTGGTGCAAGCGCGCAGTGAAGCCGCACAAAAACAGGGTAAATCGGGATTTATGGAAGTTTCTGCTACGCAGGCTGCTTTACTTCTCGCGCAAGGAGCAGGGCGGTTATTGCGCTCGCGAAGTGATAAAGGAATGGTGGCTATTTTAGATAGTAGATTAGCCACGGCGCGCTACCGGCATTATTTACTTTCTGCTCTGCCGACTATGTGGAGCACTGAAGATGGAAAAATAGCGCGAGCAGCTCTACAAAGACTGCGGGATTCGCGGAAAAGTATTTAAATTAGTGCTTTGTGTGCTAGTGCTTTTTGTGCGCTAGAGAGCGCGTAATACACTTACCACTTTTCCCATGATTTTCGCATCGTCACCTGGTATCGGTGCATATTCGGGATTGCGGGGGAGTAGCCAAGTGTGGCCGTCCTGCCGTTTTAATACCTTTACAGTCGCTTCCTCTTCGAGCAAAGCTGCCACAATTTCACCATTTTCGGCTACTTCTTGCTTACGTACTACTACCCAATCTCCGTCACAAATAGCTGCATCTACCATGGATTCGCCATGTACTTTTAGCATAAAGAGTTCGCCTTTACCGGTGAGTTGCCGCGGGAGAGAGAAAAATTCTTCTACGTGTTGCTCAGCTAGGATAGGAGATCCGGCGGCTATATCTCCTACTAAAGGTACCTGTACTGCTTCTGAGTATTCATCTGTTAGTGAGGTGGGATTTATAGTAGAAGCGGGCTTCGGAGTTGGTACTGAATCTACAGGGAGAATCTGCTGCTGTAAGTATTCTTGCCCAAGCGTTGTAATTTCAATAGTGCGGGGGCGGCGCCGATCTCGAGCAATGAAACCTGCTTCTTCTAGGGAATCTAGTTGATATTTCACGGAAGAAGGGGAGTTTAGCCCGACTATTTCTCCTAATTCGCGCACTGTGGGAGGAAAGCCGTTTTCTGCTATCGCGTTGTAGATAGCGAGAAAAATTTCCCGTTGCCGTCCGCTGAGATTTTGGGAAATATTTTCTGCCATAGTTTTGCCTTAGTTTGGTGATCTTGACGCACGAAAAACTGCGGGAGCGAGACCTGCAAAAATTTTTTCGGAGGCGCCTGTTTAACTTTAAATGTAAGTCTAATTGTTCTTTACACATATTTCAAACATTTGTTCGGAAGTTTCGAACGAATGTTCTGGACTTTTCGAAAAGCGAAGGGTATTGTGTAGAACAGATGTTCGATGAACAAGTGTTCGAGGAGGCTCATATGGTTAAGAAAGCAGTGGTAGACGGCAGTTCTGCATTAAAAGTTGCGGCACTTTCCCAGCCGGCACGGCTGCGGGTAGTTCCGGCTCCTAAATCGCAGCAACTAAAAAGATTGGATAATTTACATTCTGCTCGTGGCGGGCAAATAGTGGCGCGACCGGATGCTCCGCGCACTTATCGGGGTGGAGGTTTACGAGTTGTGCCGAGTGCTCCTTCTGCTCATTCCGGTATTGCAGTGCATATTACTCAGTCGGCTGGGTGTGATATGCGTGCTGCACGGAAATCTGTTACTTCTTCTTATCGTCTCGGTAGTGAGTGCCAAATTACTTCGCGTAATCGGCAAAATTCTCCGCGAGTCAGTAGTGAAAAAGCTCGGAGTTTATCTCCTTATTCCTATCTTTTAGTTACCTTAGGGATGCTAATCAGCTTTGGAATCTGCTTCTTATTAGGCCTCAGCTTAGTAGGTGTAGCAGACGGTTCTCTATATGGGCTTGGAGTGGAAAGTACGCCGGCAGAAATTAACGCTTCTGCGCAGGTGGAAAATCCAGTGCACCTAGAGACTGATTCCGGGGTAGCGCAGCTGTGAATTAGCGGTGAATTGCCGCTAACGCTCCGAATTATTTGCACGTATCGCAGTCATTATTCTCGGAGTTTATTTCGCAATTTTGTTTTTCATGCATTAGCTTTTCTGTGCCAAACAAAAACGGAGAAAGAAGTAAGAGCAGAGAGAAGCAAAAGTAGAGAAGCAAAATTAGAGAAGGAAAAGCGTAGAAACAGATTCGGAAAAGTGCTGTTTAGAATAATCGGAATAGAGAAAACTTGCATAAAGTGGTGACTTATAGATATTTTAGCGGTATGCGTTGTCCTTTTTGCCACAGTGCTGAATCGAAAGTAATCGATACCCGCAGCAGCGAAGATGGTCTGTCTATCCGCCGCCGCCGGGAGTGCTTGGCATGTCAACGCCGTTTTACTACCACTGAATCAGCTTCTCTAACAGTCGTAAAGCGCTCTGGTATTCAAGAACCTTTTAGCAGAGAAAAAATTATTTCCGGAGTGGGGAAAGCCTGCCAAGGTCGGCCAGTGACCGCTGACCAACTGGCCTTATTGGCGCAAGAAGTCGAAGATACAATTCGCTCGGAGGGTTTTTCCCAAGTCGAAGCGCAAAATATTGGCTATGCCGTATTGCCGCCTTTACGTAAGCTCGATCAAATCGCTTATCTGCGCTTCGCATCGGTGTACTTAAATTTTGAAAATCTCGAAGATTTTACCCAAGCAATTGAAAGCCTGCGCGAAGAGCAGACGCACTCTGCAGATACGCCCGCTTCTCCGGCTTCTCCATCCCCGCAGTCGGCCGATACTCCTCCCCAAGAGTAGGCAATCGGGCTAATTACTCTTTCGGCGTAGAGTCTGAAGCAGTTCCGGGGGCAGAATCTGGAGCTTTATTTTCTTCCAAATTATTTGGCGTTGCATCTGCCACTGGCACATCTAAAATTTCGCCATCGCTATCAGTATCCGACTTCGGCTCTTTAGTTAATTTCTTGCGCCACTCTCCAGATACCATTTCAAAATTTTCTAATTGCTCGCGCACGCTCCGCCGCAGTACTTTTCCTAGTTGGGAGCGCGGCAAGGAATCCATGATTGCAATCGACTTCGGCATGGCGTAGTGGGAAAGCTTCTTTTCTGTCCATTGGCGTACCGTTTCGAGATCTATCTTAGCCCCAGGTTCGAGCACAATAGCTGCCACGATATTTTCCCGCAGTCCTTCTTCTGGCATTCCCACTACTGCTACATCTGCTACGCCGGCAATATCTCGTACTGCCGATTCAACTTCAGAGGGATATACATTGAACCCGCCGTTAATAATCATCTCTTTGCGCCGATCCGTCATTACTAGGAATCCATTATCCCAGCGGGCTAAATCACCCGTCCGTAACCAGCCATTATGGAAAGAAATTTCCGTTTCCGCAGCATTCTGGAAGTAGCCACAAAATACTTGTGGGCCTTTCACCAGCATTTCTCCAACTTCTCCGAGCGGCATTTCTACGTCCGGATCATCAGGATCTACTACTTTTACTTCGGTAGAAGGGAAAGGTAAGCCGAGGGTAGAAGGGCGGCGCGCCGGTGAAACTGGTGAGCCAGCTACTACCGGGCTCGCTTCCGAAAGTCCATAGCCTTCAATAATGAAACCACCGGTAGCTTCTTCCCATTTCGCCGCTAGCTGCGGATCGAGGGGCATAGCGCCCGAAAAAGAGAAACGAATTGCGGAAAGATCGGCATCTGTGCCAGCAGCGGAACGCAAAATTCTATCGAACATAGGTGGTACGCCCGCAAAAAAAGTGATGGGATGGCGTTTATTTCCCGCGAGCACGATATCTGCATCAAACTTTGGTGCCATCACCTGCGTTGCTGCTAAAGATACGCATAGCGCTAAAGAGAGCTGCAGGCCAAAGGCGTGGAAAAATGGGAGTACAGAAAGTCCCGTTTCATTTCCGCGTTGAAAAGTATTCATCCAGCAGCGAATCTGGGTGGTATTGGAAACTATATTGCGATGACTCAACTGCACTGCTTTAGGCGTGCCGGTAGTGCCGCCAGTTTGAATTAATACGGCGATAGTATCTAAATCCGGCGCGCGCAATAAATCTAAATTGAGCGGCTCGGCATGGCGCACCATATTATCCCAAGAATGCACACTGCTTGGTACGGGAGCAGTGAGTTTTTCTTTTTGCTGTTGCGCAGCCTTAATAGGTAACTTCAACAAAAGTTGTGACTTGCGGGGGAGCGCTCTTATGAGATTCACAGCCAAGAAAGTGTAGCTCAGATGATCGCTATCTTGTAACAGCCGGTTAATAGTGGAGTCCCAGGCAATGACTACGCGCGGCTTCACTATTTCTAGTTGTTGGGTAATTTCCTCTACTGCCGCTATCGGGTTGTGCTCCGATACAGTAGCTCCCAGATAGCTAACGGCGAAAAAAGCTACAAAATGTTGCGGACAGTTGGGAAGCAGAGTGGCGACTACATCGCCTTCGCGTACCCCGCACATCCGCAATACGCTCGCGGCGCGCTGTATTTCTTTATATAACTTCCGGTAGCTGTATTCACTTCCTAAGAAATCAATAGCTACCCGTTCAGGGTAATCTTTTACGGCTTTATCTAGCAGATTCGTAAGAGTATCGGAAACTTCCGGTATTTCGGGAGTTACTCCTTCTGCGTACAGGCTGCGCGCGTAGGTCATTGCATCCAAGACTCTTCTCCTCTTGTAGTTGTGATCGCTTCGGAGGCGGGCAAATCTTAAACCGCAATGACGGTTCATTTGCGCTTGCCGCAACGCTACTCAATATACTAGGCAGCGGTAATTTCCAAAAATTGACACTCGCAGTGGAGAGTTTTCTTAGGGAAAATTTCGGCTCTGCTCTCTGCTAGTTCGAAATTTAGTTTTCCCAGCGCAGCCGCTGTGAATCTTAATTTTCGTTTTGCTGCTTAAGGATGCGCAGGCGGATATGCGCGGGAGAACTTTGCAGTTCGTCTATAACGGTCGGGCTTATCTCCGCCGTCGTATCCATGACGATATAGCCGTACGGGCCCCGAGTAGCTAATGACTGATAGGTAATATTAATACCTTCATTAGCGAAAAGTTGATTTACTCGCGCCAGAGCTCCGGGCGTATTTCGATGTACCCAGCCAATTCGATAGAGAGAATCTACTCCGGGAGACGGAGCCAGGTTGGGGAGATTCACCGACATATGTGTTTCTCCGCGCTGCCAATATTGCATCAATTTTTCGGAGACGAAACCACCGATAGATTTCTGCGCTTCCATCGTAGATCCGCCGATATGTGGAGTGAGAATTATATTGTCGAATTTTTGCAGTTTAGTATGGAATTCTTCGCCATTAGCTGCCGGTTCGCTCGGATATACGTCAATTCCAGCTCCGGAAATAGCTCCTGATTCCAAGACCTCTTGCAGTGCCTCTAAATCCACCACATGCCCGCGCGCCAAATTGATGAAAACTGCACCGGGCTTCATTTTGGCAAATAGCTCGCGAGAAAAGAATCCGGCATTGCTTTCCCGCCCGTCAATATGGAGCGAAACCGCATCTGAATTAGCTAAAAGCTCATCCAGGCTATTTACGCGGCGTGCATTTCCAATCGCGAGTTTTTCGACAATATCGTAAAAGAGCACTCGCATCCCCACCGCTTCTGCCAATACGGAAAGCTGGGAACCGATAGAGCCATAGCCGATGATTCCTAAAGTCTTCCCGCGCACTTCGTGGGCGCCGGCGGCAGATTTCTCCCAAGTCCCACGCTGTAGCACTTTATTGCGGGCCGGTAAATGGCGAATTAGCGCAATAATCTCAGAAATAGCCATCTCCACCACGGAACGCGTATTGGAATAAGGAGCATTAAATACGGCAATTCCCGCTTCGGAGGCTGCCGAAAGATCGATTTGATTGGTGCCGATACAAAAAGCGCCAATAGCTGCCAAACGGGGAGCAGATTCAATTACTTTGCGTGTGATATGAGTCTTGGAGCGCAAGCCGACAATATCTACGTCCGCTAGTTCCGTAAGTAGTTCCTCTTCACTGAGTGAACTAGGGATGCGCCGTACTTGGCAGCCATATTTTTCAAAAGTGGTATCGGCAATAGTATGCGGATCTTCCAGAAGTAGTATATTAGCCACTATTTTACTTTCCTTTAGCCAGTGCACAGGCCCGTATTTGGTTATTTAAAAGCTCTGCTCTCTCTGTGAGCATCCGGATTCATTCTATATCCCCTTGTATTGGCTTGCCGCCAATCAGAGCTGGAAAGTGGTCATACTAACCCTGGTGGGAGTGCTTCGGTGCTGAGAGTGCACATGCGGTGTGTAGCTCTGGTAAGGGCTACATAAAAATCGCCTAGTCCCTCTTTCCCTATTTGGGTCGGTTCCAGCAGTATTACGGTGTCAAATTCTAAGCCTTTTACTTCGTGCGCACTGCTCACTTTGATGCGCTGCCCAATTTCTGGTGTATTTACTGAGTACCACTCAGCTAGCTCCGGCGCAGAGGTGAATAGTTTATGCCATTTTTCTACTTGTGTCGCGGGAGTTAATACTGCGATAGTGCCGATATTCTTTCCGTATTCGCTATCCAGGGCTCGCAGTTCCGCTTTTAGAATCTGCACTGCAGTTTTTTCTAATTCAGCGGGAGAAATTTTCTGGCTATAGTAGCAGTTCTCTCTATCGCGTACCGCCTGCATCGGCTGTACCGGCTTCCCCAAAGCTGCCATAGCTTGCGCGGCTCGCTCTAGAAGAGAACGGGGAGTGCGGTAACTAATCGTGAGCGGTTTTACTTGATACTTGCCCCCTAATTCTTTTAATACGTTTTCCCAAGAATGCGGCGAACCGGCTGTGCGTTGATCTAAATCTCCGACAATCGTCATAGAACGGCGCGGATTACGCCGTGCCAGCATCCGCCACTGCATAGGGGAAAGCTCTTGAGCTTCGTCAACCACTATATGCCCGTAGGTCCAGGTACGGTCATTAGCTGCTCGTTCGGCCATAGAGGTGCGCCCACCTACTTGCTCGATTCGCTCCTGGAGCATATCGCTGCTCACTATGCCTCCTCCGAGCTGCAGAGAATCCATAGTTTCCTGCACGTAGGCGGAAAAATCAGCGGCTTTCTGGGTTTCCAGCGCTTGCTGGTAGCGCTCTTCCGGAGTGTAGAAAGGTCCTAAATATTCTGCTAGTTCATCCAGAATAGGAATATCAGCACTGGTGAAGCCATTTCCCGGTTGCCGGCGCAGGAGTTGGCGCTCGCGGGCAGAAAGCTGGGGGGCAGCTAAAGCGAGCACTTCCGGCCATTTATACATATGTTCCAATAGCCATTGCGGAGAAGCGGGCAACCAATGTCGATTAATGAGGCGGCGAATTTCGGGGTTGCTGGCGATATCGTTAATTATCCATTCATCAGCAGTTACGTTAGTTTTCAACTCGGCGGCGAGCCGCTCGGAGAGTACCGATACTAAAAAACGCGCATAGGTATCGCGTGCTTGGTTATGCGTCTTGCCGCTGCGCCGCGCCCGTATTTGTGCCTCCTGTACATCGCTTGGCAAGAGTGCAATATTCTTGCCCGCTATGCGCAGCGGAGCGGGATCTTTTAGGGGTTTCTGTAGAATGAGCCGCACTGCTTGCCGCGCAATATGAGCCCAGATGGTTTTTTCTTTTATGGCTGCTACAGCGGCAGGCTCAGTGGCGCTTACTCGCACAAATGGCAATAGATTGTCGATGGTAGTTGATACGACATTTGATTCACCTAAAGAGGGAATCACCTGATTTATGTAGCGCAGAAAATCGGAAGAAGGCCCTATCACTAAGACGCCGGAGCTGGCCAGTTCTTTTCGATAGGTATAGAGCAAATAAGCAGCCCGGTGCAGGGCTACGGCAGTTTTCCCCGTCCCGGGGCCACCCTGTACCACCAGTATTCCGGCGGCGTCGGTGCGAATAATTTGGTCTTGTTCTTTTTGGATAGTGGCCACAATATCGCCCATTTTGCCGCTCCGAGCGCGGCGCATAGCAGCGAAAAGTGCTCCTTCGCCCGTAAGATTCATTCCGGCGGAGTCGGCAAAGTCGCTATCTAGTAGTTCGTCTTCTACGCCAATCACTTTCCGGAATCGGCTTTGAATATGCCGCCGCCGCCGCACTCCTTGTGGATGCGTGGCAGTGGCTTGATAAAAAGCTTCGGACTGCGGAGCCCGCCAGTCGGTAAGAATAATATTTTGCTCGGCGTCGCGGAGAGTGGTGCGCCCTATGTGGAGTACTTTATCGGCAAAATCTAATCTGCCTAAGACGAGGTTATTCTCTACATTGCGCAGCATCTGCAAATTGTCTTCATAGTGGGTGGCAAAGGAATCTCTTTCGCGCCGCCCGGCGGGGGTGCCTTGCCCGCCCGCTTCGCGCACCTGACCGAGCCGGTTTTTATAATAGGATTCATCGCGGTCTAAAGCTGTGTAGGCTTCGTCGATAAAATCCTGCTCTTCGGCAATAGCTTGTTGTAAAAAAGCTTTTTCCGAAAGGTTGTTTTCTTGCAAAAAATCTCCTCGTCTGAAAACTGTGCCTAATAATTATGGCTGATTTTCTACTATCTGTCACTAATTGCTGCAGAGTAGTGAAATAGCTGTCCCTATGTGATTCCGCGGGGTGCTTTTCTACAAGCGTTATATACTTAATAGTGTAGAGAATGATTTTTCGGAAATACGGGGAGGCGGAATGCAGGATCTAATTTCTTTTGCGCAGACGCGCGCTGATTTAACTGTGCCACATCTCGTACTCAACCCGATAGATCCTTTAATCGATGCCGGGCATGTGGCGCAGGCGGTAGATGCGGCAATAGCAGATTTAGATGCGGTAAACATTGCCCTTTTTTCTGCCGATCAACTCTATGACTACCGTGCGCAGCGCCCTATAGTTACCTATAGTGACGGGAAAATAGCCGATTTCGTAGCTCCGGAGCTCTATCTAAATCTCGTGACGGATATGAGCGGGCAGAGTTTTCTCTATCTAGGTGGGCAGGAACCAGATTTTAATTGGGAAAAAGTAGCGAAAAGCATTATTTCCATAGTGGAGCGTTTCCAAGTGCGCCAAGTCTATTCACTGGCGGCGATGCCCGGTACAGCTCCACACACGCGCCCAGCGGATATGCTTTTGCGCTCTACGGCGCCGGATAGCAGCACTAAGTTTATTAAAGGGCAGGTGCAGCACTACGGAGCGCTTCCGGATCTTTTTGAATTCTATGCGGAGAAAAACGATATTCCGGTAATGAATATCCGGGTACGGGTACCTTTTTATATTGCAAAAGGGGCACAGCCCTTTATCTCCGGAGCTCTGGCTGCCATTAAGATGATTGCAAACCTGGGAGGCCCGCGGCTGCCATTGGGAGATTTGGAGCAATTAGAGGATCAGCAGGTAGAAGGGTTAAATCAGATACTTGCGGAGAATCCGGAGCTGCAGACTCTCTTAGATCATTTAGAAGAAGATTACGATTCAGCTGCGGGAGACGAAAGCTTCGTAAAGACGGAAGAAGAAAGCCCAGCTATTCCCAGTGCGGAGGAAATAGGGCAAGCTGCCGAGCGTTTTTTGGCTGCGCAGACTGATAATCCTTTGCAAGAAATTTTTTCGGTGGGGGATAAAGACGGCAAAAAGCAGGATAATCTGCCGAGTGCGGCGGAAAGTTCGGAGCGAGGAGATACTTCGGCTCCACGCCGGCGGGGGCGCCACCACTACTGACGAGGCTGGCCGTATTATGCGGCGGCGGTGTTACAAGAATAGCCGGATTTTAGTCCAAGGAGGCGGTGTCTATGTCGCGGGGGCCGCGGCCGGTAGATTTACGGCGAGATTGGGGTAAAGACGACTCTCAAACTCCGATATTGCACGTGGATATGGATGCTTTCTTCGTGGCAGTGGAATTACTCGATAAACCGTATCTGCGGGGAAAACCGCTGGCAGTGGGAGGGATGGATCGAGGAGTAATTTCCACTGCTTCCTACGAGGCGCGCCGTTACGGAGTAAATTCGGCTATGCCGGTCGGGAAGGCGCGCCGGCTTTGCCCGCAGTTGATTATTCTCCCGGTAGCGGCAGAGAAATATAGAAGTGTATCGGCGCAGATAATGGAGATATTGCAAAATATCAGCCCGGTATTTGAGCAAGTGTCTATCGACGAGGCTTTTTTAGATGTGCGCGGAGTGCGCCGATTATTCGGTTCACCGCTGGAAATTGGGGTAAAAATACGTACCGCAATCCACACGCAGGTGGGAGTGGCGGCATCAGTGGGAATCGCCTCCACTAAGCATTTAGCTAAAATAGCCTCCGCGCAGGCTAAACCAGATGGTTTGCTCCTGGTGCCGGAATCAGAATCTCTAAATTTTTTGCATCAACTTCCCGTGGGAGCGCTGAACGGGGTGGGAGGAAAGACTCAACAAAAATTAACTTCCCATGGGGTGGAGCGAGTTGGAGATTTAGCTATGCTCGGGGAGAAAAATTTAATATCTTTGCTGGGTGAGGCAATGGGAAAACACCTCTATGCCTTGGCGATGAACGAAGATAAACGCCCAGTAGAGCCGGAGACTCGGGAAAAATCTATTAGCAAAGAGGCGACTTTCTTCGAAGTTCTTTCTACACCAGCTGCAGTGCAGCCAGTATTATTGGAGCAATCTCATGCGGTGGCGCGCCGGCTGCGCTCCGGTGGCTACTTAGCATGGACGATAAGTATAAAAGTGCGTTTCGGTAATTTTCAGACTTGCTCCCGCTCGCTCACGCTCGGAGCTCCTACTGATTTAGGTGCGGATATCTACACAGCGGCGCAGCGACTTTTTGCCACTCTTCCTTTTCCTGATTCTGGTATTCGCCTGCTGGGAGTGCGCGCACAGCAGCTTACGTCGGGGCAGTCCGGAGTGCAGCTCGCTTTCGGAGCGGACGAGCGGCAGAGTAAAGCGGAGACGGCTGTCGATGCGATTCGCCGTCGTTTCGGATCGCAAAGTGTGCGCCCAGGTTCTCTGGTGAAAGAGCAGAAATCCGAAAATAAATAGGTTTCGGCTATCCTTATCGCGGGGCTTTCGCTATTCTTTGTCTTAGTAGAGATATAATTTACCGAGATATGCCGGGTGGTAGCGAGGAGAAACTAATGGCACTTTCTGATTACGAGCGGAAGATGCTGGAGGAGCTGGAGTCGCAGTTACACAGTGACGATCCGAAGTTTTCGGAGACTTTGAAGAGTGAAAAAACTACCGCTACACAGCTGAGTATTGCTCCGAAAAATTTAGTGGGCGGAATTGTGATTATAATTCTCGGTTTAGCGGTGGTTATAGCTGGCGTAGCGGCAGAGATAGTGCCAATCGGTGTAGGGGGAGTGGCAGTGGTATTTGCTGGATTCTGGTATTTGAGCTCTGGATTTGTGCGAAAAGAGAAGAAGGTTACTCCTCCAAAACGGCCGAAAGGGGCGCCGCTGAGCTTTTTTGAAAAGCAGGCAGAAGAGTGGTTGCGCCGGCAAAAAGGCCAGTGATTAATATTTTATAGAGTGCGTGCCGCGGAAATTTTCCTAACGAACCTCGGCGGCTCTAACTAATTAGTTTTATTTAATTCCCGCTCCGGATTTCCGGCAGCGGGAATTTTTTATTGTGGAGGGCGCTATTTAAGCGCGGCTCTGTCTAGGCACGATTCTATTTAGGGTGGCGTTATTTGGAGGCGGGGCGGAGTACTCTAAATTTTCCCCAAATTTGCCTTAAATCTCAAAAATTCCCTCCACCACATTTTCCCTTGAAATATAGCCATAATCTCTTGAAGTAAAGGGTATTTTTAACTTGCATGTGGCGCAAAGTGGGGTAAAATGGAGTTATCTGTAAAAGGAATGGGAGGTGGATAGTGTTTCTAGGCACGTACGAGCCGCGTTTAGACGATAAGGGGCGCTTAATCCTCCCTGCCAAATTCCGTTCGCAACTCGCTTCTGGTTTAGTGGTGACGCGCGGGCAAGAGCATTGCTTATACGTATTTCCACTCAATACTTTTACTGAGATTCTGGCTAAGCTACAGCAAGCTCCTTTCACTTCTAAAGAAGTGCGCGCCTACGGGCGAGTATTTCTCTCTGGAGCCAGTGATCAAATTCCAGATAAGCAAGGGCGCATAAATTTGCCGGTGAATCTGCGCGAATATGCGGGCTTAGAAAAAGATTTAGCTGTAATCGGTTCCGGCGAACGAGTAGAAATTTGGGATCAGCAGGCTTGGGAAGCCTACCTAGAGGGGAATGAGGCCGAATTTGCAGATAGGGAAGAAGAGCTAATACCAGGAGTTTTCTAGGAGCATTAGATTCCTCACTGCTTTGGGAGGTTATTCCCCGATTTCCGAAAGTGGTGGGAAATCTAGTGTTCCTAGTGGTAAAAGAGAGGAAAAGCCGTGAGGGAAGCATTACTTTCTGCGTCTCCAGCAGATTTGCACACTCCGGTACTTTCCGCCACCTGTGTAGAACTATTAGCTCCTGCTTTGCAGGCTGAGAATTCAGTCTTTATCGATGCCACACTCGGTTTAGGTGGCCACACTGAAGCAATTTTGCGTGCCTGCCCCCAGGTAAAAGTAATCGGTATAGATCGAGATACGCAGGCTATAGAGCTGGCCACGCAGCGGCTGCAGCCCTTTGGCGAGCGTTTTCAAGCCGTGCATGCCACGTATGACGAAATCGGCGAAGTAGCTAGCACCTACGGCACAGCCGGGAAGGTGCAAGGAATTCTTTTCGATTTGGGAGTTTCCTCCTTACAAATAGATGCCGCGGAGCGGGGATTTTCTTATGCACAAGACGCCCCCTTGGATATGCGTATGAATCCAGAGCAGGAGATGACGGCGGCGTCTTTATTGGCAGAGGTAGAGGAAGCGGAATTGAGTCGAATTCTGCGTGAGTACGGAGAAGAAAAATATGCTGGGCGGATTGCGCGGGCAATTATCCGGGCGCGTACTTCCACCCCTTTGCAGAGCACTGCGCAACTAGTGGAGATAATTCGGGCTGCTATACCGGCCCCTGCGCGCCGGCGCGGCGGCAATCCGGCAAAAAGATCTTTCCAAGCTATTCGCATCGCCGTCAACAATGAGCTGCAGATACTTTCCCAGGCAATTCCGGCGGCTCTTCGCTCTTTAGCTCTGGAAGGGCGGCTGGTAGTGGAGTCTTATCAGTCTTTAGAAGATCGAATTGTGAAGCAAATTTTTGCTCAGGGTTTACGCTCGCGCACTCCGGTCGGTTTACCGGTAGAGCTCGCCGAGGATCAACCCTATTTACAAGCTTTAGTGCGGGGAGCGCAAAAGGCTTCTTCCGCCGAAATCGCTGCTAATCCGCGCGCTGCTTCGGTGCGTTTGCGGGCAGTGCAGCTAATTAGAGAAATACCAGATTGCGCTTCTTTAGGGGCGTCTAATAAGGGAGAAAATAAATGAACGCCGCAAACTCTACTGCTCAGCAGCTGCGCGCCCCTCAATCTCGGCCTATTATTTCTGCTCCCGGATTGCAGGTGGTGGCTAGTCCCGCTCCGTCGCGCACATTCTTCGGCACGCTAATTATTTGCGGTGTCATATTCTTAACCTCGATTATCTTGGCTTTTTCTCTGAACACTTTGCTAGTGCAGGGCGCCTATGAATTAAAGAGCTTAAAAGTGGAGTTAGACGAAGCCGACGCTCATATTAATACTCTCGAAGGAGAGCTAGTCGGGCTATCTAGTCCCGCTAAGCTGAGCGAAAATGCCACTAAACTCGGCATGAAACCAGCTACGGAAATGCGCTATCTTAATCTTGAGACGGGCACTATCGCCGATAGTACAACTAAATCTGACTGATAGAGGCGCATATGGAGGTATTTAATAGCTCGCACCCAGATGCTGCGCCGAAAAAGCGCGCTGCGGTGTCTAGCGAATATGCGGAACGGCAAGTGCACGATGTGCGTTTGGCGCGCGCTTTCACTAATCATCGTATGCGCCTCATAATCGTCATTGTTTTGATTACAGTGGCTTTGCTGGTGTTGCGGCTATTTTTTCTCCAGGTGGTAAAAGCAGATACTTTACAGGGAGTAGCCAGTACTTTCCGCACGCGTTCCTATGAGCAAGAAGCAAAACGTGGCGATATTTTAGATGCGAACGGGGCAGTGCTCGCCACTTCGGAGCCGCGTTACAATGTGCGGGTAGATCAGCAAGCTATTGCCGATTATGTGGAATACGATGACGAGGGTAAAGCGATAAATGGTGGGGCGGCGGCTGCTGCAGCAAAATTAGCTCCGCTACTGAAGCGTGATCAAGCTGAATTGGGTGGCATCCTACTGGGGGGAGAAAAGAAAGACCAGTGGCGTCTATTAGCCAAGGGGCTCACTCCCGAAGAATGGAAAACCGTAAATGATCTGAATATCCACGGCATATTCCCCGAACGCTATATGGAGCGCATCTACCCAAGCGGCAGTGTGGCGAGCCCAATTCTCGGATTTCTGGGGCAGACTGCTGAGAATCCCCTTCCGCAAGGGCAGGCGGGAATTGAACAGAAGTATAACGATATTCTTGCTGGTACAGATGGAAAACTTACGGTAGAAGTGGGGCCAGATGGCACTATTTTCCCGCAGGCAGAAAAGAAAGAAACTCCGGCAGTAAATGGCGGTAAAGTGCAGCTCACCATCGACCGTGATTTACAGTATGCAGCTGAACAAGCAGTAAATGATTCGGTACGTAAGTTTGGTGCGGTGTGGGGAAGTGCGGTAGTGCTAGAAATAGGGACAGGCCGTATTCTCGCCATGGCGGATAGTGGAAATCGGGATCCGGGCAATAGCGAGGATAAAAGTCCAGATAAATGGGGCTCTCGGGCAGTTAGTTCAGTGGTGGAACCGGGGTCCACCGGAAAAATAATTACCTATGCTACGGCCTTAAATGAGCAAAAAATTACGCCGCTTTCCGTATTTAACGCTCCTTATGCCTATACCACTCCGGATGGGGAAACTATTACCGATGATTCGGAACACCCTACAGAGCGAATGACGGCAGCGGGTTTGATGGCGAAATCCTATAATACGGGATTAGTGCAGGTGGGCTCACTTGTACCTACAGAAACTCGTTATAAATATCTTTCGGCTTTTGGATTAGGGCAAAAGACCGGCGTGGAGTTACCTGCAGAAGAACCGGGCTTACTTAATCCGTATACCCAGTGGGATCGCCGCACTAATTACACCACTATGTTTGGCCAGGCCTATGCGGTGACGCCACTGCAATTAGCGCAGGTAGCTTCGATAGCGGGGAGTAAAGGGGTGAAAAATCCGGTTCATATTGTAGATGGAGTCTACGATAAAGATGGGCAGCTTATCCCGCAGAAATTGGCGGAAAAGAAACAGGTAATTACGCCTGAAGCGGCTGATCAGTTAATAAAAATGATGCAAGGAGTGACGCAGAAAGGCTCTACCGGCCCATTGGCAAAAGTGCCCGGCTATAACGTAGCAGGAAAGACGGGAACAGCGCAGGTGCTTAATTCGGCGGGAAAGACCGCTGCGCTTGTCGGTACTTTCGCGGGGGTAGTGCCTGCCGAAAATCCCCGCATTGCGGTGGCAGTAGTCGTCTATACCCATAGTACGCCTGCTTATGGTGGTGTGATTGCGGCTCCGGTATTTGCCGAAGTGTCCAAATTTGCAATGCGGCAGCTGAAAGTGCCGCCTTCTGCAGTTCCGCTCTATAAGTATCCCTGGTTAGAGGGAGAATAGGGGGAAAATTGCTGCCAATCAGTATTGCTCAGGTAGCTGCTATTAGCGATGGAAAGTTGGGAAGTAGCGAAAATTCCCTTTTGGAAGTCTGCGGAGCAGCTAGTGATAATCGTTTAGTAAAAAAAGGCGACCTATTTATTGCTTTGCCGGGGGCACGCGTAGACGGTAACCAATTTGCGGGTGATGCGCTGGCGCGGGGAGCGGTGGCAGTACTTAGCGCTAATAAAGAAGCTGCCTGTGCCGGAGGGGCTAGTGCTACGCATATTATTGAAGTGGCAGATCCTTTACTCGCCATTGGTAAAATAGCGCAGTACTCTTTGGCACAGCTCCGGAAAAAGAATCCAAATTTGCAGGTGGTGGCGGTTACTGGTTCAGTCGGCAAGACCACTACAAAAGATTTATTGGCGAATTTACTGCAAGAACGTGGCCCAGTGGTGGCTCCGCCCGGATCTTTTAATAATGAGCTCGGTTTGCCGCTTACCGTACTGAGTGCCGATGCCACTACTGCTACGTTAGTTTTAGAAATGGGAGCAGATAGAGCTGGAAATATTGCCTATCTGACGCATATCGCGCCTCCGGATATTGGCATGGTATTGGCGGTGGCGCGCGCACATTTAGGAGAGTTTGGGGGAATTGAAAAAGTAGCTGCGGCCAAGGCGGAGATGCTTTCGGGAATTCGCCCCGGCGGAATCGCTATCTTAAATGCCGACGATAAACGGGTGGCAGCTATGGCGCAGAATTCTCCCGTTCCGGTCTATTTTTTCTCTGCGCAAGGCGAAGAAAAGAATGCTGCGCCAGCTCTATACGGGGTAAAAGATGGGTCGGCATCTATATTTGCGAGTGATATTAAAAATGACGGCGGGCGAGCGGCATTTTTACTCCATACTCCCAGTGGAAATGTTCCGGTAAATTTACAGCTCATCGGAATTCACCATATAAATAATGCGCTGGCGGCTGCTAGCGCTGCCTATCAATTGGGAATTTCTCCGGAAAAAATTGCACAGCGGCTTTCTACTGCTTTTCCAGCGAGCCGGCACCGGATGGATGTGCAGGAAATAGGGGATATTACTATTATCGATGATTCCTATAATGCCAACCCTGATTCGCTCACTGCCGGAATACTTGCTCTAAGCGATATAGCAGGCTCCCGGCGCAAAATAGCAGTGCTCGGAGCTATGTTGGAGCTAGGTGAAGAGAGTGGCATGGAACATAAAAAAATTGGCTCCTTACTCGGTGCGGAAAAAGTGGCTGTGCTCTACGCGGTGGGGGAAAATACAGATATGCGATTACTTGCTGAAAGTGCTGCTCAAGCCGGGGTAGAAGTAAAATTGTGTGCAGACGGCACGGAGGCGCGAGCCTTGCTTAGCGCCGAAAGCCGCAGTGGTGACGTAATCTTATTGAAGGGTTCTAATGGATCAGGCATCTGGAAAATAGCCGATGCACTTAGTGAAGAGGGTGTGTAAATGCTTTCCGTACTAGTGGCAGCAGCAATAGCGTTACTGATTACGCTTTTTGGCACGCCGCTTTTCGTCCGCTACCTTCGGCGGCGTTCCTATGGGCAGTTTATTCGAGAAGACGGCCCCACTAGTCATTTCACTAAACGCGGTACTCCCACGATGGGAGGAGTAATAATTATCTTTGCGGCTATCGCAGGTTACCTCACGGGTAATCTCGTGGTGGGAAGAGCGCCGCACGTCACTGGGTGGCTTCTTATTTATTTGCTCGCCGGTATGGGGCTAATCGGCTTTTTAGACGATTTCACAAAAGTGCGCAAAGAGCGCTCCTTGGGTTTGACGCCGCTGGCGAAAATAATTGGGCAGGGAATAGTCGGTGTCTCTTTTGCAATTGCCGCCCTGCAATTTCCGGATAATTTTCATCGCACTCCCGCCACCACCAGTATCTCGATTGTGCGTGATACAAGACTAGATTTAGCTTTTTTGGGAATCGTAATCGGAATTATCCTCTTCGTGCTCTGGTCAAATTTCCTTATTACCGCTTGGTCTAACGCCGTAAATCTCACCGATGGTCTCGACGGTTTGGCAGCGGGAGCTTCCGCCATTGCTTTCGGCTCCTATACCATCATCACCATCTGGCAGTCGTATCAATCCTGCCAATCGGTCGTCAACCCCGATCCGGGTTGCTACGATGTGCGCGATCCACGCGATTTAGCCATTATCTGTGCGGCTCTGGTGGGAGCCTGCCTCGGCTTTCTCTGGCACAATACTTCTCCGGCGCAAATTTTTATGGGTGATACTGGTTCCCTAGCTTTAGGTGGTGCTTTTGCCGGGCTCTCTATTCTTACCCAGACGGAAGTATTGGCAATTTTCTTAGGTGGCCTATTTGTAATAATTGTATTTTCTGATGTCATCCAAATAAGTTATTTCAAATCCACCGGAAAAAGAGTTTTCAAAATGGCGCCTCTGCACCATCATTTTGAATTAAAAGGCTGGAAAGAAGTCACAATCGTAGTGCGTTTTTGGTTGATTGAAATGTTGCTGGCTGCGGCGGGGCTAGGGCTCTTCTACGGTGAATGGTTGGCGCAACAGTGACGAGTATAATTCCGGGGGCGGCCGCTTTCGCAAATAAAAAAATAGCCATTCTAGGTATGGGAATATCAGGAGTGGCTTGCCTAGAAGTGTTGCAGCGAGCAACTAGCGCAGTGGTGAGTATCTGGGATCAGAAAGCTGCGGCAGTACAGAAGTATCAAGAAAATAATCCAAATATCACGGCTGGGGCTAATTCCGATCCAGCTGCTCTAGCTGCCGCTATTATTAAATGGCAGCCAGATTTAGTGGTAATTGCGCCTGCTTTTGCGCAGACGGGTCTGGTGTGGGAGAAACTGACGGCTGCCGGTATTCCGCTCTGTTCAGAAATTGAATTAGCTTGGCAGCTCCGCGCCCAAAATTCCGACGGCAGTTATCCGCAGTGGCTCTGTGTCACCGGCACAAATGGAAAAACTACTACCGTTACCATGCTGGCAGCCATGCTGGAAGAAGCGGGCTTCGGGGGAGAAGCAATAGGTAATATTGGACTACCAGCTATCGGAGCAGTTTCTCAGTTGCCGGCCACGCCGGTACGTGCTTTTGCTTTAGAGCTATCGTCTTTTCAACTCGCTGCTACCTATACAATGGCGCCAGCTGGAGCGGTATGTTTAAATCTCGCCGCCGATCATTTGAGCTGGCATGGAGATCTGGCCGCCTACGCACAAGCTAAATCGCGTATCTACGAACGGGTAGAAAAATTCCGTATCTATCCGAAAGAAGATAACGACGTGCAACAAATGCTCCGCGAGACGGCCGCTGCCTCTGCCGCACCGAGCATTGCCTATACTCTGCAAGCTCCGGCAGTGGGAGAGATTGGCCTGGTGCGCGATCCGGCATCGGGAGAAATTTTAGCGGTAGATAGAGCCTACGTGAAAGACCCCTACCAAGGAGCAGCGGAACTCTTTTCGCTAGCTGATCTAGCTCATTTAACTTCCGGGTGCCCCTGCCCACCCCATCTTGTAAAAGATGCGCTGGCGGCAGCAGCTTTAGCGCGTGCCGGCGGAGTTCCAGTGGAGTGTATTCGCGCTGCCTTGCAGAAATATCAGGTGGAACCTCATCGCCTGCAAATTGTGGGCGAATGGGAAGGAATCTGCTGGGTAGATGATTCGAAAGCCACGAATGGGCATGCGGCGCGCGCGGCCTTAGCCGCCCAAGCTGGCAGGCCCATAGTGTGGATTGTAGGCGGAGACGCTAAAGGAGCCGATTTTACGGAATTAGTGCAAGCCGAAAAATCTCGGTTAGCCGGAGTGGTAGTAATTGGAAAAGACCAAGAGCCATGGAAAAAAGCTCTCGCTGATTTAGAAATTCCCATCACCTATATCGCAGAGCCAGAAAATCCTCTGCGCCCGGCGGTAGCTGCTGCGCGCAATTTGGCAAAGAATGGCGATACGGTGCTCTTGGCCCCTGCCTGCGCCTCTTTAGATCAATTCTCTTCCTATGCGGAGCGGGGGAGGCAATTTCAAGCAGAAGTGCGTCAACTAGTTGGGGAAGAGCAGGCATAATGGCTAAATTTTGGAAAAAGTTTCGCCCGCGTTCTCCGCTTTCCCTTTCGGTAGATAATTCTGCTTCTGCCTTTTCTCCGGAATTGACCGATGTGCAGCGCCGGCGGCGCGATGCCATTCAGCAGTCTTTACTTATGATGGGAATTATCGTCAGCATATTGGTGGTAATGGGAGTGTTGATGGTGTTCTCTGCTACTTCTGCTAGATCAATTCGGCTAGTGGATTTAACGGGTGGGGAAGTAGCGCTTTTTTCCGTAGCTATTAAGCACACTGCTTGGGCGGTCTTGGGTATCGCTGGAGCTCTAGCTGTGGAGTACTTCGGGAATGTGGCGCGAATACAAAAATTATCCAATGTTATTTTCGGATTTGCCTTATTGTTGCAGTTGGCAGTGATTCTAGTAGGTGTAGAAGTCGCCGGAAATAAAAATTGGTTAGCCTTGGGGCCTATTCAAATTCAGCCCTCGGAATTCCTTAAATTCGCCACTATTATTTGGTTAGCGCGAGTGCTGGGAGAAATGAAACGCAGTGCCATCAGCGGCGATTACCATAATCTGATTCGTCCTGTTGCGGGGCTAGGTGCGGCGATAGGGCTAGTGGTATTACCCGGAGATATGGGTACCGGAATTGTTTTTGTGCTCATCGGAGTGGGAATGTTCTGGCTAGCGGGAATGCAGAGCCGCTATTTAGCATATGCCATGCTGCTCATTTCTGGTTTGGCAGGCGTACTGGTGGCACTAAAGACCTCCCGCTTGCGCCGAGTCTTTGAATACTTTTCTAATCTCTTTACTACTCCCGATATTCATGAACCTACCCAGTCCGATTTTGCCCAATTCGCTTTTGGGAGCGGGGGCTGGACGGGCGTAGGCCTCGGAGCTGGAAAAGAAAAATGGCGAGATCTCAGCGAAGCACATACGGATTTCATTTTTGCCGTCATTGGAGAAGAGCTGGGACTTTTCGGTACTCTCACCATCGTTCTACTTTTCTTAATGCTCGGTTGGTGCTTCTTGCGGCTAATAGTTAATCAACCCAGCCGTTTTGGCCAACTTCTCACCGTTGGGGCTGCTCTCTGGATTTGCGGGCAGGCATTCCTGAATATGTGTGTAGTGACGGGCTTACTTCCCGTATTCGGTATTCCTCTTCCGTTTATATCGCAAGGTGGATCTTCTCTATTGGCTACGCTGCTAATGGTAGGAGCAGTATTTGCGTGTGGTTTCGACGTCCCAGGAGTGCGCCCCCAGTTGAAAATTCGTGCCAAACTGGCACTGCGGGAAAGATCAGTGGTGAAAAGAGGATAATTATGGGGAAAAAATTGTCGGTACTTCTCGCCGGTGGTGGCACAGCTGGGCACGTGAATCCACTTTTAGCCACGGCGCATGCCTTGCAAGAACTAGATTCACAACTGCAAATCACCGCAGTGGGTACGAAAAAAGGTTTAGAAACTGAGCTGGTGCCGGCAGCTGGATTTCCTTTAGCGACTATTCCTCGCACCCCTTTTCCGCGCCGTTTTAACGCAGATTTACTACGTTTCCCGCAGGCTTTTCAGGCAACTGTGCGCAGCTGCCGAGAACTGCTAATAGAAAAGCAGGCAGCTGTGGTGGTGGGTTTCGGTGGTTACGCTTCGGCGCCCATGTATTTAGCGGCAAAAAAGCTCCATATTCCCGTGGTGGTGCACGAGGCGAATGCCCGCGCTGGTTTAGCAAATAAATTGGGCGCGCGCTTTGCCGCTCTGGTGGCGCTCACTTTTCCTTCCACTGATTTACGGGCGCGCCGAGGTGATACCCTCACTACTGGTTTACCACTTCGCGCCGAGATTGCGCGTTTAGCTACTGATACTGCTTATCGGGAAGAACTGCGCGGCAGCGCTGCGCGCGAATTTAATCTAGATCCAGATTTGCCTACGCTGGTGGTGACGGGCGGTTCCTCCGGGGCGGTACATATAAATGAAGTAGTGGCCCAGGCTAGTAGTGCTATTTTAGGGCATGGCATTCAGGTGTTGCACATTAGCGGAAAAGGAAAAGCGGCCGCCGTAAAAGAAATTTTAGAAAAATCTGGTGTTTCTCTCCAGAGGTATCACGTAATTGAGTATTTAGCGGATATGGAAAAAGCTTATGCGCTGGCTGATTTGGTGATTACTCGGGCGGGAGCCGGAATGGTAGCGGAAATTTCTGCTTTGGGAATTCCCGCCGTATTTGTGCCGCTCCCTATTGGCAATGGTGAGCAGGCGCTCAACGCCCAAGATGTCGTCAATTCCGGGGGAGCGTTACTAGTCAGCAATGCCGATTTTACTAGGGAATGGCTGCAGGCGCAGGCATTACCACTCTTTACTGCCCATAAACTACCAGCTATGGCAGCTGCGGCGCGCGCGGTAGCTCCCTTAGACGGGGCTGCGGTATTGGCGCAGCGGATAGTGGAGATAATCGGATGAAATTCTATTTAATGGGAATCGGGGGAGCCGGAATGTCGGTGCTGGCTGATTTATTACAAGCAGCCGGCCACGAGGTGAGCGGATCAGATAGAAGTGCTTCGAATAATACGCGGCGCTTAGCCCAGCAAGGCATAAAAGTCTATATCGGGCAACGCGCGGAACAAGTGCCGGCAGATGCACAGATAGTTATTTCTTCTGCTATAAAGAGTAGCAATCCCGAGCTACAAATCGCGCAAAAGCGTTCCCAGCCGATACTGCATCGTTCGCAGGCCTTAGCATTAGTGGCAGGTGAGCACGATTTTATTGCGGTAGCTGGGGCGCATGGAAAGACTACTACTTCGGCGATGCTGGCTACAGCTTTAGAGAAGCTCGGCTGCGATCCTTCCTATGCAGTAGGTGCTAATTTACCGCACGGAAAATCCGGGGGAAAACTCGGCAAAGGGCGGGTATTCGTAGCGGAAGCCGATGAATCGGACGGTTCTTTCCTGAACTATCGACCGCGGATTGCTATTGTCACCAATGTAGAAGTAGACCATCTGGATTTCTACGGCACTAAAGAAAAATTTGCGCAAGCTTTCTTTGATTTTACTGAGCGCATAGTGCCGGGCGGGCTGCTTATAACTAATACAGATGACCCGGGCGCAGCGCATTTAGCTTCCCAAGCGGCACAGGCGGGTCGGCGTGTCTGGACTTATGGTGTGCAGAAAATAGCGCAGCCAATCGGGGAGGCACATATACATATTTGCCCCGGTAGTTTATCTATAGAGCGCTCTGATACTTTGCAGATAAGTAATAAAGGCTTTATTTCTGCTCCCGAGTTGGGAGTGGAAAAAATGGAATTACAGCTGCAGGTGCCGGGCGAACATATGCTCTTAAACGCTGCTGCAGCTTGGGCAGCGGGTTATGAGTTGGGTGTGCCAGGAGCGGAAATGGCGCAAGCCTTGGGAGCTTTTCCGGGGGCAGCGCGCCGTTTTGAACTGCGGGGAGAGATAGGTGGAGTGACTATCCTCGATGACTATGCACACCACCCGACGGAAATCGCAGCTACTCTGCATACTGCGCGCCAGCTTTGTTCCGGTAAATTACGGGTGCTTTTTCAGCCACATCTTTATTCTCGCACCTATAATTTTGCTGCTCGTTTTGCGCAAGCCTTACAGATTGCTGATAGCGTAGTGGTTACCAGCGTATATGCGGCGCGAGAAACGCCGGACGCGGGAACAGAGGGGAATATTATTACGGAGCAGTTGCCCGGAGCAGCTTTTATTCCCGATAAAGAGGCGGCGGCCAGAGAAATAGCTGCCGGAGCTAAAGCGGGAGATTTTATTTTGACGATAGGGGCCGGAGACGTGACGGAACTGGCGCCAGTAATTTTCCAAGTTTTGGAAGCAAATTTGGGAGATAAGAATAGGGCGCATAATCTAGGCATTGCTGCTCATAGTGTCACCTCCGCCGAAAATCCGGCACCCCGAATGCCAGAGGAGGGAAACGCACTGTGAAAGCTCCTCAACCTCCGCGCAAACCGCGCCGGCTCACACCCGGAAATAAGAGCGGCGCTGCTAATAAGATTGGCGCTACTGGTAAAGCCAGTACTGCGAATAAGGCGCATTTTAGTGATAGATTGAGCGCCGGCAATCTGGCTAGCGCGCCGGGGCAGGGGGGAGAAATTAATCCGCCCGAACCGCCAGAGTTATATCCAGATACTGTGCCCACTGCTCCTTTGCCGAAATCTAGCGAGAATTTATATATTGACGCAGAAGATTCCTATCTGACGAGCAGCGTGGTGGAAGAAGAATCGCTCGCAGGGCAGGATATGTTCGCGAGGCGGGATGAGCTAGCTAAGCAAGATAATTTAGTGAAAAAAGGCCTGCTAGCTAAGCAAAATATCTCGGCAGAAAGAAAGAATTTCGCGGTGGCGGTGGGGAAGCGCTTAGAAAAATTATCTTTTCCGCGCAGTCTGCGCCGTGCCCAGTCAGCCGATACCGAGCCGCAGCAAGGCAAGGATTTGCAGCAAGGTACAGATTCGCAGCAAGGCAGAGCGAAAAAACTCGCCCGAAAAGAAGTAGGCGAAACCAGTGGCAAAGTTTTTCAGCAAGTAACTTCTTCTTTGCGGAAAGGCGCGCAAAAAATTGCCTTGCCGTTCCGCGGAACGGAAAGAAAAACTGCGAGCCCCGATATCGTATCTTTAGCGGCTCGCCGTGCTGAGCGTAAAGCGGATAGGCGCCGTAAATATCTGCGCAGAATAGGAATCGGAGTGGGGGTAGCTCTCTTTGCTCTGCTATTAGTTTGGATTCTCTTCTTCTCGCCTTTACTGCGTCTTAATCCGCAAAAGGTAGAAATCACGGGTGTGGAAGATGGATCTCTCATTAAAGTCGCGCAAGTGCAAGAAGTGGTAGAAAAGCATAAAGGAGATTCGCTTTTATTAATTAGCCACTCGGGGCTAAAAGCCGATTTAGAGAAACTGCCCGAGGTGGATAAGGCACAGCTCAAAGCTTCACTGCGCGGTAACTTAAAAATCGCTCTGCAGAGTGAGGTACCAGCTTTTTGCCTAGTGAATGGCAATGAGTGTAAAGCTGTATCTCGGAGCGGGCAAACTCTCGATTTACCGCCTAATGTACTAGATACTCTGCCGCATCTTGGCCCGCTCCCAGCAGATGTGGAGAAAGAAGCGGCCGTAGAAGCCGCGCGGCAAGTAGTGGCAGATTTAGGGGATCTGCACGGAAAAGTGCGCACAATAGAAATAAGTAGCGGATATCAAATTGCCTTTACCTTAGATGATTCGCGGCGCGTAATTTGGGGCAAATCAGATGAAGGCCAGCTAAAAGCGCAGATACTGCGGCTGCTATTAGGGGAGAATAAGCAGCTTATCGACGTATCGATTCCAGCTTCTCCCGTCACCCAATAATTTCCCCGTCACACAATAATTTCCTTCCCGCGCCTCTCTCAGTCCTGCGGATAATTCGCGCTATATTTTTCTGCTGTAGCAAAATTGCCGGCAGGAAATTTTCGACACACCGTTTAAATCATTGCAATCCGGCTTATTCCCCTCTATCTTCTGGGCGAGATTAGACGAAGAATTCTTCAAGTTTAACTTGAGGTTTTAGATTATAAGGATATCCGTTATGAACAATATGGCTAATATCAAGGTCGTCGGAGTTGGCGGCGGCGGCGTAAATGCAGTAAATCGGATGATTGAAGACGGCTTAGCCGGAGTGGAATTCATAGCTGTAAATACTGATGCGCAGTCTTTGGCTATCTCCGAAGCCGAAACTAAAATTGATATTGGCCGAAATGTGTCGAACGGCTTAGGTGCCGGAGCTGATCCTTCGGTAGGAGCGCGGGCAGCGGAAGAAAATATCGACATCGTGCGTGATGCGCTCGAAGGAGCCGATATGGTCTTCGTGACGGCTGGCGAAGGTGGCGGCACTGGTACTGGTGCTGCTCCAATCGTAGCTAATGAGGCGCGCGATTTAGGTGCGCTTACTATCGGCGTAGTTACCCGCCCTTTCAGCAATGAAGGTTTACAGCGCACTCGTAATGCGAATTTTGGTATTACCGAATTGCGTAAGGCAGTGGATGCTTTAATAGTAATTCCGAATGACCGGCTGCTCCAGATTTCTGATTCCGACATTGGGATTTTGGAAGCTTTCCGCTTAGCTGATGAAATTCTTCATTCCGGCGTGCGCGGAATTTCTGATCTCATCACTAAACCTGGCGAAATTAATCTAGATTTCGCAGACGTCAAAGCCATTATGAAAGATGCTGGCACCGCCCTAATGGGAATTGGCTCGGCTTCGGGAGAAGAGCGGGCTATCCGGGCTACCGAAAACGCTATTTCTTCGCCGCTTCTCGAAGCGCGTATTGATGGCGCACACGGAGTATTGCTAGTCTTTACGGCCTCTACTGATCTAGGGTTGGCGGAGTACTCGGCCGCCTTGCAGATGGTGAAAGAAGCCGTGGATCCGAACGCCAATATTATAGTTGGCCTCACCATTGATGAGGCGCTGGGAGATGAGCTCCGCATTACCGTAATCGCGGCCGGCTTCGACGAGAGTGAAGAATTTTTAGCGACGGGAAGTGCCGAGAGCGGGCAAGCGAATTCTCGCACTGAAAAATCAACTCCGCTGGCTACCCATGAGCACATTTCTCCAGAGAGTGCTGCAGCTCAAAGCGCAGGTATTGCCACGCCGCTTTCTCCGCAAGCTACTGCCGGCAGTAATGCTTTCGGTGGAGATGAGGAAGTAGAAATCACTAATATTCCGCCGATTCTGGAAGACGAAGCGGAGCCGCGTCGGCCTGATTTAGATATTCCCGATTTCCTTTTTGAAGAAGACGAGTAGATTAACGAATTAGATCGACGAATAGGTAGCAGTAAAGCGAAGACACACCAGGGAAGATATGCCTTTCATATCTTTTATGGAATAGTTTTAAGTTAATGGAGCGAGGGGGAAGCTATGGGTTTTCTGGATCGGCTAAGTCAAAAAGCTGCGGTGGCGGATGACGATTACGCCTACGAAGGTGAAGAATACGACGACTTCAGCGATGAAGAATACTACGACGAAAGCGAGAACGCAGATATCTCGCCTATTCGCCCAGTAGACAGCACGGAAGTATCGCGAATCGTCACTATGTGGGTAGCGGATTATCACGAAATAAAGGAATTTGCCGTAGAGTTTCGAGCAGGTTGTCCGGTAATTCTCAATCTCAGCAAGGCTTCCGATGCAGAGCGGGCGCGTATTGTGGATTTTGCGCTGGGTCTTTGCTTTGGCCTCGAAGGAGTATTTTCCCGTATTTCGGAAGATGTCTTTTTGCTGACGCCTTGTGCAGTGAAAATTGATTCCCGCGGCTTAAATAACGAGCATGATTTTGCTCGCTGAGGCGAGATTAAAAAGAAAGTAGCATATGACCTACGTCATTCTGCTTCTGTATTGGTTACTGGAACTGTACCTACTGGTGCTAATTGGCAGAGTAATTATTGATTTAGTACAAATCCTTAATCGAGATTGGCGCCCGGCGGGAATAATACTGGTAATTTCTAATCTGATTTATCGTCTCACCGACCCGCCACTCCGTTTCTTAGGGCGCTATATACCTCCCGTGCGGCTCGGTAATATCTCTTTAGATGTCGGTTTTGTCGTGCTCTATGGTGGTCTAAAGATACTGCAATCTTTATTACACATTTTCTAGTTGTTTTTCGCTAGGCAAATACTTAGTAGTCGCTCTAGAATAAGCCGATGTTTTATAAAAGATTCGCCTTTGCGAATCGTTCGTAAAGAAGGTTCCTATGCAATTTTCTGCTGCTAATTCTACTTCTTCGCAATTGAGTCTCCGGGCGCGCGCGGCTATCTGTGCCGGGCGCAGTGCCGCCCAAATTTCACGGCGGCTGGGCCGCGGGGCCGGTGGGGTAATCGGTGGGCGCGTAGCCAGCTTTATAGACAGCGATATTACGCAAAAAATTTCGCGTTCTATGCAGGTGGCATTGGTGACGGGCACGAATGGCAAGTCTACGACTACGAGGATGCTCAACTTTGCGCTTCGTGCCACCGCTCCGACGGCGTATAACGATCACGGAGATAATATGGAATCCGGAGTCAGTGCGGCCTTGCTGGAAAATCCCCAAGCGCCCTTTGCGGCTCTCGAAATAGACGAAATGCACCTCGGCATAGTAGCCGATATGGTACATCCGGGAGTTTTTGTACTGTTGAACCTTACGCGTGACCAGTTAGATCGAGTGGGTTCTCCGGCTCATGTGCAGAAGCGCATTGCGCAGAGCATTGCCCGCTATCCGCAAGCTACCGTAATAGCTAACTGTGATGATCCGCTTATTGCCGCTGCCGTTTGGGATCACCCCTCGGTAGTGTGGGTAGCAGCAGGGGCACAGTGGGAAGCCGATTCGCAAGATTTTCCGCTCGGCGGCAAGGTAGAGCGCTGTGGCGCCCAGTGGCAGGTGGGAGATAAGTATCGCCGTCCAGAGCCAGAATGGTGGGTAGAAGGAGAATCTTTGCTGCATCGCCAGCAAGATGGCACTGTGCAGCGCTATCCACTGCAGCTTCGGCTTCCGGGGGAGTATAACCGGGGAAATGCGGCGCAAGCAGTAGCGGCAGCAGCAGTACTGGGAGTAGCTCCGGAGATTTCTTTGCCAGAAATCGCAAAAATTACCAGTGTGGCGGGGCGCTATGGGCGTTATCAGTGGGGAGAGAAAAATATCCGCATGTTACTGGCGAAAAATCCGGCCGGCTGGCAGGAAACTTTGCGTACGGTAGAAACCGCGCAAGCTTTACTTTTGGCAGTAAATGCGCAGGTACCAGACGGAGAAGATGCTTCTTGGCTGCGGGATATAGATTTTGGAGTATTGCCGGAAAAAATTGGGGGAATGCCGGTTTATATCAGTGGAGAAGCAGTGGCGGAGATGCAGGAATGTTTAGAGAAAGTGGGGATAACACCGCAAGTGGTGGAATCTCCTGCTGCCGCTTTAACCGCTTTGCCAATGGGGAAAATTGAGGTAGTAGCTAACTACACGGCTTTCCGCGATATTAAGAATATATTGGATCGCAGCGGTGCCAGCGTGACTGAAGCTTAAGCGAATTAAATTGTAAAAGTGCTGGTTATAGTAGTGTTTATCTAGAGAAGTAGATAAATGTTATAAAAATGTGATAAGAAATATAAGTAATCCTTTTGCCAGCAGGCGCGTTTAGCAAAGCTCAGTGAGCTCTGGAAGAAGCGTTAGCCAGGCAATCCAAACTGAGACATGAGGTAACATTATGGCATTGCTGACGGAATACGACGTCGTCAATATGCGCTTCAAGGAACCAAAACGCGCTGATGAAGGATATGACCAAGATGAGGTCGATTATTTCCTCGACGAAGTGGCTGAAACCATTGCGCATTTAACGCGGGAAAAGAATGAATTAACTGAGAAGCTGCAGGCGGCGGAAGCGCGCATTACTGAATTGGAGAATGCCGGTGAGGCCACTCCGGATGTGGCAGTTCCGGTGGCGAGTGCGGCTGATTCCACTTTGCCGCAGGCAGCTGTGGTACAGGAAAATGCCGAAAACGCTACTGGCGTATTAGCGCTCGCCCAGAAGCTGCATGATGAATATGTGGCGAACGGTAAGGCGGAATCCGAGCGATTGATTGCCGAAGCGGAAGTAGAGTGCAACCGGATTCGAAAAGAAACGGAAGAGAACCGCAGCCGCACCGTGGCTAAGTTGGAAGAAGAGCGTTCTGTGATGGAGCACAAGATTTCTGAGCTGCGTGATTTTGAGCGAGATTATCGCACGCGCCTGAAGAGCTATCTGGAGTCTTTGCTCAACAATGTAAATTCGCAGAATCCGCAAGGCTCTGATATTTAATTAGTTGGCGAAATTTTTTCTAAAAAGGGAGGGTGCGAAAGCGCGCCCTCCCTTTTACATTGCTAGAATATAGCCGTGCGAAAAAGTAAATCCGCCTGGATAGTAATTTTGCTGCTGTGGGGAGTATTAATTTTAATTGACCAGCTGAGTAAGGCGTGGGCGCTCACTCGTTTGAGTTCGGGAGCGCGGCTACCGATTTTTGGTGATTTCCTCAGTCTGCAGTTAGTGCATAACGCAGGTGCAGCTTTTTCTTTCGGAGCGGATAAGCCATGGATATTCACCGTTTTAGCGGCTTTAGTGGTGCTAGCAATGCCCCTGCTCATAAGGCAGTATCAGCGTACGCTGCCGATATTAGCTCTTACTTTTATCTGGGCGGGAGCAGCGGGAAATCTCGGAGATCGCCTAGCGCGCGGTACCCAGATTGGAAGTGGAAAAGTAGTAGATTTTATTAACTACAACGGTTGGTTTGTGGGCAATATAGCCGATATTGTGCTAGTGCTGGGAGTAATTTTATTTTTACTCTGGGAGCTATGGGCAGGGCGGCAGCATAATTCCACAGCGGTAACCGCGAAAGGAGGGCAGCAGTAAATTGGTGAAAAAAGTGTATCCGGTACCAGCTGATTTTGCGCAACAGCGTTTAGATGCGGTACTTGCCCGCTTTGCCGGAATTTCCCGTAGTAAAGCTGCAGCTCTCATTGAGGAAGGAAATACCCGCGTCGATGGAGAAATAATTACTAAAGCGGCTTTTCGCTTTAGTGGTGAGCAGATACTGGAAGCTGATATTCCGGCACCTGCCACTTTTGAACCGGTGCCCACCCCCGTCCCCAATTTAGGAATCATTTACCAGGATGAGGATATCGTGGTGGTCGATAAACCGGCGGGAGTCGCTGCCCACGCTTCTCTTAATTTTGCCGGTCCAGACGTATTGGGAGCTCTACTGGCCATGGGAATTAAACTCACCACTTCCGGCCCGCCGGAACGGCAGGGGATAGTGCATCGTCTCGATGTGGGGACGAGTGGTTGTATGGTGGTGGCGAAATCGGAGAAAGCCTATTCTTATTTAAAACGCGCTTTCAAAGAACGATCTGTAGATAAGACTTATCATGCCTTAGTGCAGGGGCATCCTGATCCGTTATTCGGCACTATTGATGCGCCGATTGCACGTGACTACCGCCAACAGTGGAAGATGGGCGTGCAAGAGGGAGGAAAGCATGCCATTACGCACTATGACACTCTCGAAGCAATGGCTGGTGCCACTTTACTTTCTATAAATTTAGAAACGGGGCGCACCCACCAAATTAGGGTACATATGGCGGCGCTCAATCACCCTTGTGTAGGGGATACTACCTATGGAGCAGACCCAGTGCTGGCGGAAAAATTAAATTTAGAGCGGCAATGGTTGCACGCCGTAAAGTTGGGATTTGTACATCCTGTAAGCGGTAAATATGTGAGTTTTCAATCTGCCTACGCCCCCGAACTGCAGACAGTTCTAGAGCAGATGCGCGCGGGAGCGCTTTAACTTCGTTTTTTATTTTCTACCCCCTAGACTGGAAATATGGCTTCACCAGAAAATTTTGTACACCTGCATAATCACACTGATTATTCCCTGCTCGATGGCGCTTCGCGAATAAATAGTTTAGTGCAAGAGGTGGCAAGCCAAGGCCAGCCGGCAGTGGCAATCACTGATCACGGCAATATGCATGGAGCTTTTGAATTTTGGAAAGCGGCGCAAAAAGCTGGAGTAAAGCCAATCATTGGCATTGAAGCCTATATGACTCCGGGTACTTCCCGTTTTGATCGGACACGGGTGCAGTGGGGGCAGCCGGAGCAGAAAAATGATGACGTATCGGCGCGCGGTGCTTATACTCATATGACGCTGCTCAGCGAAAACAATACGGGCATGCACAATCTATTTCGGATGAGCTCGCAGGCTTCTATTGAAGGACAATTCGGTAAATGGCCGCGAATGGATTTAGATTTACTGCAGCGCTACCACTCTGGCCTAATTGGTACCACGGGTTGCCCTTCTGGGGCGGTACAGACTCGGATTCGTTTGGGGCAGATGGATGAGGCTTTACGTACGGCCGGCGAGCTCCAAGACATATTTGGGAAAAATAATTTTTTCGTAGAAATAATGGATCATGGCATCGATATTGAGCGCCGAGTAATTACGGATTTACTGGAGCTGGCAAAGAAAATAGATGCTCCGTTATTGGCTTCTAATGATTCACACTATGTGCGCAAAGAAGATGCGCCGGTGCAAGATGCGTTATTGTGCGTAAATTCGGGAAGAATTCTCTCGGAACCGGATCGCTTCAAATTTGATGGTACGGGATACTATATTCGCTCCGCAGCGGAAATGTACGATCTGTTCCGTGATTATCCGCAAGCTTGCCGCAATACACTCCTCATAGCAGAAAGATGTGATGTTTCTTTTCAGACGGTGGCAGAGGGGGCAAATTATATGCCCACTTTCCCTACTCCGGAAGGAGAAAACGAAACTAGCTGGTTTATTCGGGAAGTGGAAAAAGGGCTGCATTGGCGTTTTGGGGAGCAGATTCCGGCTCATGTACGAGAAAGAGCCGATTATGAAGTAGAAGTAATCGTGAAGATGGGCTTCCCCGGATATTTCTTAGTAGTTTCGGATTATATTCGTTGGGCGCGCGAACAAGGTATTCGGGTTGGACCCGGGCGCGGCAGCGGTGCCGGCTCTATGGTGGCTTATGCGCTTGGTATTACGCAGCTTGACCCTATTAAACACGATTTACTCTTCGAAAGATTCCTCAATCCAGAGCGTATTTCTATGCCGGATTTGGATATCGATTTTGACGATCGTCGGCGCGATGAAGTGATTGCCTATGTGGAGAATAAATACGGAAAGAATAATGTTTCCCAGGTGGTTACTTTCGGCACGATTAAGACGAAGCAGGCCTTGAAAGATGCAGCGCGCGTCCTCGGCTATCCCTATGAAATGGGAGATCGCCTCACGAAGGCACTTCCGCCGGATGTGATGGGTAAGACGGTGCCGGTAAAAGATATTTATAATAAAGACCACGCCCGTTATGCCGAAGGGGTAGAGTTCCGGGAACTTATCGATAGTGATGCGGATGCGAAAAATGTCTATGATTTAGCGCTGCGCTTGGAAGGGCTTACGCGCCAGACCGGCGTGCACGCCTGCGCGGTAATTATGTCTTCCAAGCCACTTACAGACGTCATACCTTTGATGAAAAATGTGAAAGATAATCTGATCCTCACCCAGTTTGAGTATCCCGAATGCGAAGAACTCGGGCTAATAAAGATGGATTTTCTCGGTCTTTCTAATTTGACGGTAATTAACGATGCTTTGCGCAATATCAGCGAGAACGGTAAAGAAGTACCTGATATAGACAATATCGAATTAGACGATGCAAAAACCTACGAGTTGGTGCGCCGCGCTGATACTTTGGGGATATTCCAGTTGGATAGTAGTGGAATGCGCGCCTTGCTGAAGCAGATGCAGGTGGATAGATTCGCCGATATCTCTGCAGTTTCTGCTCTTTATCGCCCCGGGCCGATGGGGGCAAAATCGCATATCAATTATGCGCTGCGGAAAAATGGACTCCAGGAAAAAACTCCTATTCATCCGGAGCTAGCTGAGGATTTAGAGAGTATTCTCGGGCAGACACATGGCTTAATAGTTTATCAAGAGCAAGTGATGAGGATTGCGCAAAAACTCGCCGGTTTTTCGCTCGGGCAAGCAGATATTCTTCGGAAAGCGATGGGGAAGAAAAAAGCGGATGTGCTGCAAAAGCAATTCTCTAGTTTTGCAGCCGGCATGGAGAAAAATGGCTATTCACAAGATTCCATTAATACGCTTTGGGAAATTTTGGTGCCTTTTTCTTCCTACGCATTCAATAAGTCTCATTCGGAAGCCTACGCGCTGGTTTCTTATCAAACTGCCTATTTGAAAGCTCATTTCCCAGCAGAATTCATGGCAGCTCTTCTCACTTCCAATATGGGGAAGACCGATAAAATAGCTTCCTATCTCGCAGAATGCCGCCGGATGCAAATTCCGGTATTGATACCGGATGTAAATGAATCACGAGCTACCTACTGGGCAGTCGGTGAAGAAATTCGCGTCGGGCTCGGGGCAGTGCGCAATGTGGGAGCAAATGTTGTTGAAGGTATAATTCGAGCGCGGGAAGAAAAAGGCGCTTTTACTTCTTTCTTAGATTTCCTCGACAAAGTGCCCCTAGCTGTCTGCAATAAACGCTCTCTGGAATCACTAATTAAAGCTGGAGCTTTCGATTCGCTCGGGCGTACGCGCCGCGCTTTACTCAGCATTGTGGAGCAGGCCGTCGGGGCAATTTCCGAAGTGAAAAAGAATGAAGCAGTCGGGCAATTCGATCTCTTTGGAGGGGGAGAAACTCAACTGGAGACCAGCTTCGATGTGGAAATCCCCGATTTGCCAGAATGGGAGAAAAAGCAAAAACTGAATCTGGAAAAGGAAATGCTGGGGCGCTACGTATCGGATCATCCGCTTTCTGGAATGGAAGATTTACTGGCGCGCGTATCCGATACTACTGTGGTGCGTTTGGTGGAAGACGGTACCTTAGCAGATGGGGCAGAAGTAGTAGTCGCGGGAATTATTACTTCTGTGCAGACAAAAACTTCTAAGAAAAACGGGCGAGTCTGGGCCACAATAATGCTCGAAGACCTAACCGGATCGATAGAAGTGAATTGTTTCCCAGCTACTTATCAAAAAGTGGCACCGCTGCTTATGCCGGATTCGGTAGTAGTTGTACAAGCACGTCTTTCTATTCGTGACGGTGGTTTACAACTAAATGCTCGCAGCGTTTCCCTCCCGCCCGCAGAATTAAATGATAATACACCGGTTGATTTACGCCTTGCAGAGCGTATATGCACCGAGCCGCTGATGAATAGACTCGTGGATTTACTACAGCAATATCCAGGGGAAGCGCCAGTGCGGCTGCATGTGCAAGGGAGAGAAGCTACTACACTGGTAGAACTAGGCGAGCGCTTTCAGGTGCGCAATTGCCAGAGTTTATTTAGTGATCTAAAGGTGCTGCTCGGCCGGGATTGTCTCCAATAAGGGTTTTAAGCCAATAAGGGTTTTATAGATTAGAAGAGCTTTATAGCCCGGAAGAGCTTGATAGCTTGCATTGGTGATTTTATTGTGCCACCAGCCGATAAGTATCAATCGCTGCAGCTGGCATACCGTTTTCTGCTTTTAGCGCCACCACATCTCCCTCCTGTAACTGGTGTGAGTGGCGTATCTCGGGCGCTCCATTTACTTCCACAGCTCCAGATTGAATAAGAGCGCGCGCTTCTCCGCCGCTTTCGGCCCAATTCACTATTTTTAGAAACTGCCCTAATTTTACTGGTAGACGTAGAGCGCATTCTTCCATGGATTTTTCCTCCCGAATCTTCAAAGTTTTCCGGTGGCCGCTTTGTAAAGCAGCTAAGTATATATATAAAAGATGTGATGGAATAATTCGATTTTATTCAGCGTCACTTACGGGTGTGCAATCTGCACAGATGCCGTAGAGCTCCAAAGAATGAGAAACCGAGGAAAAATTATTTTCCTGGGCAATTTGCCGTGCCCAAGATTCAAAATCTTTCCAAGTTATATCTACCGTCTTCCCGCAAGCGCGGCATACTAAGTGATGGTGGTGGGTATCTTCGCGGCAATAGCGAAAAAGCTGAATATCAGAATCTTCAGCTCGCAGCACATCGACCTGCTTATTGTCGGCCAGAGTCTGCAAATTTCGATATACGGTAGCTAGCCCGACGTCGCTACCTTGCGCTCGCAACTTTTCATATACTTCTTGTGCAGAAAGAAATCCTGCTTCCTTATGTAGCAAATCGAAAATAGCACTGCGTTGTTTCGTCATTCGTTGCATAGTGCCCATCCAGAAATAGTAGCGCTTATTGACTTTTCCACTATGCTACCGTAAATAGCAGAAAAGTGGCAGAGTGTTTCCGAATAGTGGGCACGGTCTTTAGAGTGTTTAAAGGGTTGAATAGAGAAAATGGAGATTATTCCTCGGAAGTATTTGCGGAAAAGCGCAGCGCTCGGAGAAAGATAGAAAAATTGATAGAGTTCACTTCTCCGCGCCGGTCAGAGAAGGCAAAACTGCGGTATTTTGCGTAGAATACTTAGGCAGAGAGGTAATTTTATAAGTAGTGATCTCTGGCAGAAAGCCAAAAAGATTTTTTGCATCAGCCAGATGCGAAAATTTAAAGGAGTTAATAATGGCAAAACCGGGCCCATCCAAACTAGATAAGGTAATTTCCCTCGCCAAAAGGCGCGGATTCGTATTTCCCGCCGGCGAAATTTACGGCGGCACCCGCTCTGCTTGGGATTACGGCCCGCTTGGGGTAGAGCTTAAAGAAAATATCAAGCGGCAGTGGTGGCGCACTAACGTCACTTCGCGCGCGGATGTAGTGGGTCTCGATTCTTCTATTATTCTTCCGCGGGAAATCTGGGTAGCTTCCGGCCACGTGGCTACTTTTTCCGATCCGCTCACCGAATGTACTTCTTGCCATAAGCGCCTTCGGGCAGATGAATTAATAGAAGATTATGCGGCGCGGAAGCAGAAAGCCGAATCAGAAGTAGAACTAGCGGATGTGCCGTGCCCGAACTGTGGTACGCGCGGGCAATGGACGGAATCGAAGCCATTTTCCGGTTTGTTGAAGACTTATTTAGGAGCCGTAGACGACGAATCCGGTTTGCACTATTTGCGCCCAGAAACTGCGCAGGGCATCTTTGTGAATTTTGCGAATGTGCTCACCACTTCTCGTTTAAAACCACCTTTTGGGATTGCGCAGGTAGGAAAATCTTTCCGCAATGAGATTACGCCCGGGAATTTTATTTTCCGTACACGCGAATTTGAACAAATGGAGATCGAATACTTCGTAGCTCCGGGAGAAGATGAGGCCTGGCATCAGAAATGGATCGATGACCGCCTCGCTTGGTATATGGATTTAGGGATTGCGAAAGAAAATCTGCGGCTGTATGAGCATCCAAAAGAAAAGCTATCGCACTATTCGAAGCGCACAGTGGATATTGAATACCGCTTTGGCTTCCAGAATAGCGATTTTGGTGAGCTAGAGGGAATTGCCAATCGTACGGATTATGATCTTTCCGCCCATGCCACTGCCTCGGGTAAGCGTTTGGATTACTTCGACCAAGCTACCGGTACGCGCTATGTACCTTATGTGGTAGAACCTTCAGCGGGGCTCACCCGTTCGATGATGGCCTTCCTCGTAGAGGCTTATACCGAGGATGAAGCTCCCAATACTAAAGGCGGAGTAGATACGCGTATCTCACTGCGCCTTGATCCGCGGTTAGCGCCGGTGAAAGCGGCGGTATTACCGCTTTCTCGCTCTGAGAAACTCTCTCCTTTGGCGCGCGAAATAGCTGCGGAACTGCGTAAGTACTGGAATGTAGAATTCGATGATGCGGGAGCTGTGGGGCGGCGCTACCGCCGGCAGGATGAAATAGGTACTCCTTTCTGCATCACAGTGGATTTCGATTCTTTAGAGGATAAGGCAGTCACTATTCGTGATCGCGATACGATGGAGCAAATTCGGATTCCGGTAGCGGAAGTTAAAGATTATTTAGCTGGAAAATTATTAGGCTGCTAAGGCCTTTTAAGCCTATGGCTACCCCTATTTCTGCTTCTTCTACGCCTATTGCTGGTCATTCTCACGGCGGGGGAGCGCTTTCACTGCCGCCTTCGGCGCGGCGGCGTGTGCGCCTCATATTGGCGGCTTTAGTGGTGCCGCTAGCCGTGCTTACTCTAATCGGAATAATTTACTGTTGGCCAAATCAGGAGATTATTCAGCAGCCGCTGGTGGCAGAGGGTAGTACTTTAGTGACTGGCGAAGTTACTCATATTGGTACTACCGATAAATATGGACAGACGCCAGTGGAAATGAGAACTGCCGGTAAAGAAGTAGCTCTTTCCGTGCCGTTAGAAATAGTAGAAAATGGTTTAGCTGTAGGGGATAAAGTACGCGCTATATATACCCCGAATACTGCGGATTATTTACCTCTGGATTCTGCCCAGCAATCGGAGGGAGCGAAGACAGATTTACCGCCAGAGGAAGCAGGCGATACCGCCGCGGCTGGCTCTTATGTATTTGCCGATTTTGTGCGCGGCGTGCCGATGCTGCTTTTAATACTGCTCTATCTTCTAGTAGTGGCGGTAGTAGCCCGCGGAAAAGGCTTGGCCGCTATGCTGGGGCTTTTCGTATCTTTAGGGGTAGTAGTTCTATTTATGATGCCCGCTCTACTGAGCGGAGAGAATGCGGTATTAGTAGTAGTGCTCAGTGCCGGTGCCATGATGTTTGCTTCTATATATTTGGCGCATGGGGTTTCTATTCGCACTACTACGGCGATTCTCGGCACCTTTGCCGGCCTAATTATTACGGGATTTACTGCCTGGTTAACTATCGGGCAAGCTAAACTTACCGGCACTTTTAGCCATGAGTCTCTACTCATATCGGGAATGGTGCCCGGGATATCGATGCAGCAGATATTGCTGGCTGGCATGCTTCTAGCTGGTCTGGGTGCATTAAACGACGTCACTATTACGCAGGTATCTACAGTCTGGGAACTCCATGCGGCTAATCCGCATGCCACGCGGTCTTCTTTAATACGCCAAGGGATGACGGTGGGGCGGGATCATATCGCCTCTACGGTCTACACTCTCGCTTTTGCTTATGTGGGCACGGCTCTACCCTTGCTAATGGCGGCATCTTTTATTGACCGCGGGTTTATCGATTTCTTATTAGTAGGGGAGATATCAGAAGAAATAGTACGCACCTTGGTAGCTTCGATTGGACTGGTGCTCGCTATTCCTCTCACCACCGTCATTTCGGCATTCTTAGCCCCCGTAGCTCCGGCGCAACTTCCTGCAGTGCCGCCCTCGGCAGCGCAACCTAGCCCGCAGTTGCCGCCTTCGATAAAACTGCACGCAGAAAAGTAGGGAATGTTTTGGCGCGAATCGGAAATATCGAATTAGGCACTCCGCTACTCTTGGCTCCGATGGCCGGAGTTACCAATCCACCTTTTCGCCAGTTGTGCCGAGAATTTGCCGATGCGGGGAGAAAAGCAGCCGGGGTAGCGCAGGTGCAAAATTCGCCGACCAGTGGAATTAGGTATGCTCCGAGTGGCCTCTATACGTGCGAAATGATCACCACGCGTGCGTTGGTAGAAGAAAATGCAGAAACTTTGCATATGGTGCAGCCGGATCCTCATGATCCAGTGCCTTCGGTGCAACTGTACGGAGTGAATCCCGCTATTACGGCAGCTGCGGTAAAAATGCTTATTCGCCGCGGCTACGCAGCCCATATTGATTTAAATTTTGGCTGCCCCGTCCCCAAAGTAACCAAAAAAGGTGGCGGTTCAGCGCTGCCGTGGAAACAAGATCTCTTTGCAGAAATCACGGAGGCAGCAGTGAAAGCAGCTGCCGCGGCCGGAGCAGAAACTGGGCAGGAAGTGCCGGTAACGGCAAAAATTCGGCTCGGTATTGATGCCGAGCATGAGACTTTTCGGCGCGCAGCTCAAATTGCAGCGGCAGCCGGTATCTTGGCGCTTACCTTGCACGCGCGCACCATGGAAGAGCATTATTCTGGCCACGCCCACTGGGAAATGATAAAAGAGCTGCAGGCGGAAAGCACTATTCCAGTTTTCGGCAACGGCGATATTTTTTCTGCTGGAGATGCGTTGGAGATGCAAAAAATGACCGGCTGCGCCGGTGTAGTAGTTGGACGAGGCTGCCAAGGCCGGCCGTGGTTCTTTTTTGATTTGGCGGCAGCTTTGCACGGAAGCGCTGCGCGAATGCGCCCTTCACTGCGGGAAGTGGCCGGAATAATTTATCGGCACGCCGAGCTTTCAGTGGAATATTTCCAGAACGAAGGCCGAGCCGTGCGCGAAATGCGCAAACATATGGCATGGTATTTACGAGGTTTTTCGGTGGGAGGATCCGCGCGGGCGCAGCTCGGGTTGGTATCTTCGCTAGCAGATCTAAAGCAAAAACTCCAGGATTTAGATTTAGACCAAAGTTATCCGGAAGCAGCGGAGGGAAAACGCGGTAGAGCTGGGCGGGCCCGCACTCCACATTTGCCGGAGCGCTGGCTCGAAAGCCATTATTTGAGCCCGGAGCAACGGAAAAAAATTCAAGAAGCAGAACTTAATATTAGTGGCGGCTAGAAATTGATAGGCTAAGAAACGTGCAAGAACACTATCAGAGCAGCGATAAAGAGCGATGGATCCAGGAAGCCCCCAAAAGTGCTTCCCGTACCGAATTCGAACGCGATAGAGCGCGGCTGCTGCATTCTTCGGCGCTGCGGCGTCTGGGGGCCAAGACGCAAGTATTAGGGCCAGAATCTGATGATTTTATCCGCACCCGTCTTACTCATTCTCTGGAAGTAGCTCAGGTAGGCAGATCTTTAGCAAAAAATTTGGGATGTGATCCCGATATTGTCGAAGCAGCGTGCCTTTCGCATGATATTGGGCATCCCCCCTATGGGCATAACGGGGAAAAAGCTCTTAACGAATTGGCAGAAGATATCGGTGGATTTGAAGGAAATGCCCAAACCCTGCGTTTGCTGACGCGCCTAGAACCGAAGCGCTTTCAAGCTGACGGCAGCCCAGCGGGGCTCAATCTCACGCGGGCCACTCTCGATGCGACTATTAAATACCCGTGGCTGCGGGGAGCTGGGCCCAGAGGAGGAAATAGCCGTAAATTCGGTGTTTATGCCGATGATTTACCGGTATTTACCTGGGTACACGGAAATCACGGGCTAAACCGGTGCATCGAAGCACAAATAATGGATATTTCTGATGATATTGCTTATTCGGTACATGACGTAGAGGATGCAATAGTCTATAAACAAGCGCGGGCGAATGAAAATCCGCTCGGCTCTTCCCTAAATGCTGAATTAGCGGACGAAGACGCCATAATTGCGGGTGTAATAACGTGGTATGGAAAAAGCAGTAGCGAAGCAGAATTGCGCTCTGCTTTTCGCCGTCTACATGCGATGGAAGCCTGGCCACACGAATTTAGTGGCACGATACGTGATTTAGCGGCACTGAAGGATTTAACTTCCGATTTAATCGGGCGTTTTATATCGGCTCTTACGGCTGCCACCAAAGCTGAATATGGCAGCGAGCCACTAATTCGCTACGCAGCTAATGTGGTCGTACCACCCCAGACACAAGCGGAAATAAATTTGCTAAAAGGAATTGCGGTACATCTAGTGATGGAACCGCGCGTACATGAGCCGGTTTACTATGCGCAACGCACAATGCTCTACGATTTAGCCGATGCGCTCGCGGAAGATCCGGCCACGCGTTTAGAGCCGATATTTTGGGATTTGTATCAGCGCGCCGATAGTGAAGCAGCGCGGCGGCGGGTGTTGATAGACCAGTTGGCTACTCTTACCGACCAGTCTGCACGGCAATGGCATGCGCGCTATTGCGGAATGCTGCGCCATTAAGAGCAGAACGGTAAGTGGATAAGGGAGCGAGTAAAGGATATAAGATAGCGGTATGGCCGGTTTGATTACGCGTGCAAGCATAGAAGAAGTGCGGGAGCGGGCGCGTCTGGAAGAAATAGTGGGCGAGTACGTCACTCTGAAAACTGCTGGAGTGGGTGCGCTAAAAGGCCTATGCCCTTTTCATGATGAAAAAACTCCCTCTTTTAATGTGCGGCCACACGTGGGAAGATGGCACTGCTTTGGCTGCGGAGAAGGCGGAGACGCAATCGCTTTTCTGGAAAAAATCGAGCATATTTCTTTTGTGGAAGCGGTAGAGCTGCTTGCGCATAAGACGGGTGTGCAGCTGCAGTACGAAAAAAGTAGCGGAGGGAAGAGTGCGCCTGCGGAAGTGAAAAGAGCGCGCTTAATTGAGGCCCATAGAATCGCTGAAGAGTTCTATATGAAAAAACTCAGTGAAGCTGAAGGGGAAGCTGCTCGGCAGTTACTTTATGATCGGGGCTTTGACGATGCGGCGATTGCGCACTTTCGCGTTGGATATGCTCCTCGCGCCTGGGATAGCTTGCTCCAAGAGTTGAGACGGCGTGGATTTACGGAAAAAGAGATTTCTGCTACCGGCCTTACTTCACAGGGAGCGCGCGGAGTCTATGATCGTTTTCGCGGGCGGGTAATGTGGCCAATCCATTCGATAGTGGGTGATCCGATTGGTTTCGGAGCTCGTAAACTGGGCGAGGAAGAAGGCCCGAAATATCTCAATACTCCCGAAACTATCCTCTATAAAAAATCGCAGGTGCTCTACGGCTTGGATCTAGCGAAAAAAGAAATAGCTGCGCAGCGAAAAATTGTAGTGGTAGAGGGATATACCGATGTGATGGCTGCTCATTTAGCGGGAGTGCGTACGGCGGTGGCTACTTGTGGCACTGCTTTTGGGCATGAGCATGCCAAAATTGTGCGGCGTATTATTGGAGATTATGCCGGGCAAGGCTCTGGAATGGTACTGCACGATGGAGCCGGTTTTGGTGGAGAAATTATTTTTACCTTTGACGGAGACGAGGCAGGGCAAAAAGCTGCTTTGCGCGCTTTTCGGGAAGATCAGACTTTTGGGGCGCAGACTTTTGTGGCAGTATCGCCTGAGGGTATGGATCCTTGCGATTTACGCCTCGCCTATGGAGATGCTGCAGTAGCGCAGCTAGTAGCTAAGCGGAAACCACTTTTTTCTTTTGTGATTCAATCTATGCTCGCTAAATTGCCACTTCACACCGCAGAAGGGCGGGCAGCGGGGTTGCATCAAAGTGCGCCGGTAGTGGCAGCTATTAAAGATAGAGTGTTGCGCGGGGAATATACTCGTATATTATCTGGCTGGCTCGGGATGGATATAGATACAGTGGCACAGGCGGTAGCCGACGCGCTGCGGATGCAGAAAAATCAGATACCGGAGATTGCGGCCCCGGGAGAAGAAAATACTCCGCGTTCCGCGCCAGTACTAGAAGAGCGCTCCCAGATTAGTGATCCTGTGGCGCGCGTGGAACGTGCCGCTTTAGAAGTGATTGTGCAGTTACCTTGGTTGGCTTATGAAGCAAATGCGCAGGATTTACCGAGTGAATCTTTTACAGTGCCGATTCACCGCGCCATATTCGATACTATTCTGGCGGCGGGGGGAGTGGCTGCGCATCGGCAGTATTTTCAAAATCTGCAAGATAAAGGGATAGAAGATAAGGAAGCGGAAGAGCGCGCTAATAAGTGGTACGTGGAGCAGATAAGTGCGGCTGCTACCGATATGACGCGGCAAGCTCTCCGGGAACTGGCAGTATCTCCTTTACCGGAAGATACGCAGGCTGATATGTGGCCCTATGTGCGGGGAGTGATGATGGGCTTGATAAAGCACGGCTATACCCGCCAAATAGCGGAGCTGCGCGGGCAAATGCAGCGCACAGAATCTGATTCCCCAGAGCGAGCAGCTCTCTATCAAAGATTGATAGAGCTGGAGAGTAATCGGCGTGCATTCGATGAAACTGATACCTGAGAAAAATAGCGCCCGATAGAAGAAAATATCGGCACCGAAAAGTGAAATAAACCGCGCAGGTCTGAAACTAGTTGGAAATTTTCGCTAATATCAGATATAAACAATTAGTACGCCCCTGTAGCTCAGATGGTTAGAGCAGGGAACTCATAATTCCAAGGTCGTGGGTTCGAGCCCCGCCGGGGGCACTGAAGTTTAGATATTTGTTTTCTATTCTGCATAAACAGCTCGGCACGGAAAGTGGCTCTGGGTAGAAAATTACGAAAAATAGAGCGTTCTATAGCAGCTTATTTCTAAAAATCTATTAGACTGCACTATATGAAAATTGTGCGAATTTCTTTGCCACAAGGGCCGCGTTTTGCTCTTATTAATCCCCAAACTGGCCGTTACGAAGTGCTGGTAGGAGATCCTCTTTATACTTCACCTCAGCTCAGTGGAGAATCTTTTACTCTAGATGAAGTACAGGTGCTAGCCCCGATGCTTCCGCGTTCTAAGGTACTTTGCTGGCAGGGAAATTACGCAGAAAATTTACTGGCCTTTTCTGCAGCGGCAGAAGCAGAAGCAGAGACTTCGGCAGCGGCGGAAATTCCGGCCGCGGCCGCGGTAGATATGAGCGGCGCACTAACTGAGCTCCAAGCCTATATAAAACCTAATACTGCGGTCAGTGGGCAAAATACTCCGATTACTATCCCGAGTTACGCAACTTCTCTCGCGGTAGCTCCGCAGCTGGGAGTGATAATTTCTCGTCCTTGTAAAAAACTGTCTGCGGTAGGTGCCGCGGAAGTGATTTACGGTCTGACTCTGCTGCAATCTGCCTACATACCAGATATAGCTGGTAAATCTGGTGCCGCTGCCTATGCTTTCGATACTTCTTGCCCGCTCGGTCCAATTATTGAAACTGAAGTGCAAGATGCTTCGATTACACTCACGCGCAGCTTCCAAGAGCATAAAGAGGAAGCAGAGTTACTACTGCGCCGGGTAGATATACAGAAGCTAGTGGCGGCAGCTAGCCATATCGCCACTTTTTTGCCGGGCGATATTATCGGCCTTGGAAATCTATTGCCGCCTTGTGAGTTGCAGGCGGGAGATGAATTGCAGATTTCCGCTAGCGGATTGGGAAGCCTGCGCAATCCAGTGATAAGCGAGTAAAACTTATTTGCGTTTATGTGCGGTGCGCGGAAAACTTTATCTAGTGGATGCGTGAGTGAATTTTATTTGCTGGGAAAAGATACTGGGAATAGATAAAATCCTATTTACCACCGAGCTAATACCAGCCCTTATTAGTTATCAGCCCGCATTGGTTCCGGTTCTTATTGGTTGCTAGCCCTTATTGATAAAGAAATCGCATATTTTCTAGGAAATAGGGGAGGAACTGCGCACAATCGGCGCTCTAAATAGTGTAGGGCAAGCAGAAAGCGCTAGAATAGCAGGCGATGAATACTGCAGATAATCTTAGCGGCGATAAAGTCCGCGTCCGTTTTTGTCCCTCACCCACCGGTACTCCCCACGTAGGGATGGTACGTACTTGCCTTTTTAACTGGGCTTATGCTCGTCATACCGGAGGTACTTTCGTATTTCGTATCGAAGATACAGATGCGGCCCGCGATTCGCAAGAATCTTATGAAATGATTCTCGATTCATTGCACTGGCTGGGTTTAGATTGGGACGAAGGCGTGGAAGTGGGCGGCCCGGACGGTCCGTACCGCCAATCCGAACGGATGGATATCTATCGCGACGTAGCTGCCAAGCTGCTGGAAGGTGGCTATGCTTATGAATCTTTTTCCACTCCGGAAGAAGTAGAGCAACGCCATCGCGCCAAAGGAGAAGATCCCAAACTCGGATACGACGGCTTCGATCGGGATTTGAGCGCTGAGCAAAAAGCTGCCTATCGAGCGGAAGGGCGGCAGCCGGTATTGCGGATGCGGATGCCTGATACCGATATTACTTTTACTGATTTAGTGCGGGGAGAAATTACTTTTAAAGCTGGAAGCGTACCAGACTATGTGATAGTGCGCGGCAACGGCGAGCCTCTCTATACGCTCACTAATCCGATTGACGATGCGCTTACCCGCATCACCCATGTGCTGCGCGGGGAAGATTTACTTTCTTCTACTCCACGCCAAATCGTGCTTTACCGCGCTTTAATGGAGCTGGGGATTGCTCAATATATTCCGCAATTTGGGCATTTACCCTATGTGATGGGGGAGGGAAATAAGAAACTTTCGAAGCGCGATCCAGAATCTAGCCTTTTGCTTCACCGCGAACACGGAATGATACCGGAGGGGCTAATTAATTATCTGGCGCTTTTAGGGTGGTCTATTTCTCCCGATGAAGATGTATTTACGCGTGCAGAAATGGTGAAGGCTTTCGATATTAAAGACGTAAACCCGAATCCGGCGCGTTTCGATGAAAAGAAATGCGAAGCAATTAATGCGGAGCACATTCGCCGTCTTGATGAAGCAGATTTATGCCAGCGCCTCGTGCCTTTCCTGCATCGGGAAAATCTGGTAGCGGCGCCGGTTTATGCCGATAACTCGGCTCGCGTACAGCAGCTAATTGCGGGTGCCACACCTCTGGTGCAGACTCGCATTAAATTACTCGGAGAAGCGCCCGCATTAATGGCCTTCCTTTTCTGTACGGCTACAGAACTCGAATATCAAGAAAAAGCGGTACGGAAACTGAAAGATACCACTCCGCAGGTACTGGAAAAAGCCGTGGAAGTATTCGCAGAGATTAGCGATTTCACTGCTGCTCAGATCAAAGAAGTATTTGATGAGCATGTAGTGCAGGGTCTGGAAATAAAACCGCGCTTTGCTTATGCGCCGCTTTTCGTGGCTATTACGGGCAGTAATGTATCTTTGCCGGTAGTTGATTCTATGGCCTTATTAGGTAAAGAAGAAACTATTCGCCGGATTCAGCGCTTCCAGCAGCTCTATCCGGAGCTGGTGGCAGCTGGCGCGGATTGCTAAGTTTTCGCCCTGCTCTCGCTAAAATTGCAGGGTGAGTACACTCACGCACTTTTTAGTTTGCGCTTCGCCGGCGAGCTTAGTACGATATTTAATCGTTGCACAAAAGCGTAAAAGCGCTTTTTGCCTTTGGGGTATGGTGTAATCGGCAGCACGAGTGATTCTGGTTCATTTAGTCTAGGTTCGAGTCCTGGTACCCCAGCGAAAAAGAGGAAATCTTTTTTCACGCCCCGTTCGTCTAGCGGCCTAGGACATCGCCCTCTCACGGCGGTAACACCGGTTCAAATCCGGTACGGGGTACGATTATTTAAGAAAATCGATAGCACTGATAAGTGGGCGCTGTGGTTGAAATTATTTCTGCTTCTCCAATTCTGACCGTTTTTCTTGTAGGTGCTTTGGGCACTGTTCTAGGTCTCATTCCTTTTGGTCCGATTCGCCTCGGCGCAGCAGGAGCACTTTTCGTCGGGCTTGTAGTTGGTAATTTTGTGCCCGGCATGAATGAAGATCTTCTCCATGTGCAGAATCTAGGTTTAATTCTTTTTGTATACGCCGTTGGGCTCTCGGCGGGGCACGCTTTTTTCGCCAATTTCCGCCGGCAAGCTAAGTTAATCGGTGGTTCCATACTAGCGTTAATAGCTGGGGCGATAGTGACGGTAGTGGTTGGGCAACTTCTCCACCTAAAATCGGCGCTGCTACTCGGTATTTATGCCGGAGCGCTCACTACTACTCCCGCCTTGGCTGCTGCGGAAGAAGCCAGCGGTTCTAAGCAACCCGGTGTTGGTTATTCTCTAGCTTATCCAATGGGTGTAATCGTCGGAATCACACTGGTAGCTCTGGTAGTAGGGCGTAACTGGAAAGGCAGCGCTGATGTGCCCTCTCAGGCGGGTCAGCGGCTTTTCGCTGCCACCTGTAAGGTGACTAAGAATGTGCCAGTGCGTGCTATTCCCGATTGGAAAGCGCAACGTATTAAAATTTCGTATCTGCGCCGTAAAGGTAAGACGCGAATTGTCTCCGTGGGAGAAGAACTTCTACCGGATGATTTAGTAGTGGTGGTAGGTCTAGAAGAAAATGTGCGGCGGACTATTGCCGATTTAGGAATCTTAGTCAGTAGCCATCTTGCAAATGACCGTTCGCAAGTAGATTTTCGGCGTTTTACGGTATCCACCAAAGATTTAGCTAATTCCAGCGTGGCAGAGCTCAATATCGCTGGCAGATTCGGCGGAGTAGTCACGCGTATTCAGCGCGGAGATACTGAGCTGTTAGCAGAAGATGATCTTCGCCTAGAAATAGGCGATCGCGTCTTGGTGGCTTTTCCGCGTGAAGAATACGCGGGATTAGCAGAATTCTTTGGCAACTCGGAGCGGCAAGTAGCGCAAGTAGACGCTATCTCTATGGGCTTGGGAATAGTACTGGGCTTACTGGCAGGGATGGTGGAAATTCAACTGCCGGGCGGATCAGAATTTGCGCTCGGCCCGGCGGCTGGCCCTTTGATCGTCGGTATGATTCTCGGCGCTTTGCAGCGTACCGGCCCGATAGTTTGGCAGATTCCCCTAGCCGCTAATCAAATAATTCGCCAGTTGGGTCTGATGCTTTTCCTTGCTTCGGTAGGAATCGTCTCCGGTCCGGAATTTATGAATACAGTGCGCACTCCGGTAGGAGTAAAAGCAATGGCAGTAGGCTTAGTAGCTGCTTTCGTAGTAATGGGAGTGATGGGCATAATTGGCTATGCGCTTTGCCTATCTGCTACCCGCACTAGTGGAGCTATGGCTGGTATTCTAGGGCAGCCCGCTATTTTGGCTTATGCTACTGGGCGGAAAAATGACGAAAGAATCGAATCTGGTTATGCAGCTATTTTTGCTATCGGAATAGTGGTGAAAATTTTAATAGTTACCCTCATGGCGGCCATTATTATCTAGAGTTACTTCTTGGTATTAGTTCCGAAGTAGCCAAATCTTTTGCAGAATAGCTGAAGCGTGAAGAGTAACTAAATACTTCGCAAGTATAAAGTGCTCTGCAGAGTAGTCAGATACTTTGCATAGTGCCAAATTAAAGCAACTTATTACGGCTTAGAAAACTTGATTCAAGCGAGTAGCTCTTGGAGGGGACGGGCCGAATCACGCCACGTCCAGCAAGAATTTACCCACTCTTTACCAGCTGCTCCCATAGCACGCCCGCGCTCAGGGTGAGAGAGCAAAAATTCTAGCGCTTTGGCAGTGGCGTTTGCCGAATGTCCATTTACCACGATTCCCGTTTTGCCGTCTTGTACAGCTTCGGGAGCGCCGCCAGAATCTCCAGCCACTACGGGGAGACCAGCTGCGTAGGCCTCTAAATAAACTATCCCGAGCCCTTCAATATCCAGACCGCCGCCGCGGGTCCGGCACGGCATAGCGAAAATATCCCCGAGCGAATAGTGGTCAGCTAATTCGCTATAGGGCACTTCTCCCGTGAAAATAATTTTTTCTTTTCGGGGGCTGCGCTCAGCTAACTCGCGCAAATGCTTCTCATAGGGGCCTTTCCCCACTATCACTAAATACGCCTGTGGAAACTTTTCTGCTAGCTGCGCCCAGATAGAAATTAGCGTATCTTGCCCTTTTCGCTCTACCAAGCGAGAAATACACACCACTACCGGGGCGGTTTCGGGAATTTTATAGCGTTGGCGCAGCTTTTGCCGGGCAGTTTCTGAAAAGGCGAAAGCCGCTGGGTCTATAGCTCCGTGCAGCTGCACCGCGGGAGTTGTGCCAAAAAAAGGAGCCAGCCGCCGGCGCGTAGCTTCCGTCAAATAAGTTACAGTATCTGCATCGTGGAAGATTTTTCGCAATAAGGGGCGGGCACCAGGGAGCATCGACCAGCCAATTTCGTGACCGTGGGTGGTGGCGATGATTTGCTTAGCTCCGGCCTCTCGTGCCACATTAGCGAGTAAACCGAGAGGAGCAGCCGCTCCGAACCACACGTTTTCTATGTGATGCTCGATGATTATTTCCTGCATTTTTTTCGCTACTAGTGGGTTGGGCAGCATAATCGTGGCTGCATCGCGATAAATATGCCAAGGGACGGAAGCGTCGTACTTAGCTGCCGCCATTTTCCCTGATTCGCCAGGAGTATCCGGAGGTGTAGAGGTAAATACGAAGAGTTTTTCGGCATCTAGCTCTTTGGCGAATCCTTCTAAAAAGGTTTGAATGCCGCCGGCTCGGGGCGGAAAATCGTTAGTAACCAGCAAAGTAGGTTTCATAGAAGCATTTTCCTTTAAACTTTTAGGAGCTCGGAGAGCTTTGTAAAATTTCGGTGAGGCGATTTGCCGAAGCTACTACTGCGGCTGCGTATTGACGCCCCGGCTGGCGTCCCATTCTTTCTAGCGGTCCAGAAATAGAAACGGCGGCTATCACTTGCCCACTCGGGCCACGGACGGGAGCAGAAATAGAAGAAACTCCCACTTCTCTATCTCCTACCGACTGGGCCCAACCGCGCCGGCGTACTGCGGAAAGTACCGTCGCAGTGAATTGAGCGCCGTGTAATCCGCGGTGCATCCGATCTGGTTCTTCCCACGCTAGCAATACTTGGGCAGCTGAGCCCGCTTGCATAGAGAGAGTTGCCCCGACCGGAATAGAATCCCGTAATCCCATTGCGCGTTCGGCAGCTGCTACGCAGATGCGGTGTTCTCCTTGCCGGCGATAGAGTTGGGCAGATTCGCCAGTGTGATCGCGCAAGGCAATCAGGATGGGGTTAGCTACGGCTAAAAGTTGATCTTCGTCGGCGGCGGCAGCTAATTCGGCGAGCCGCGGCCCGAGCACGAAACGCCCTTGAATATCGCGTGCCACAAATCGGTGATATTCCAAAGCCACCGCAATGCGGTGTGCGGTGGGGCGAGCTAAAGAAGTAGTTGCTACTAGTTGCGCCAAAGTGAGCGGGCCAGCTTCGAGAGCGTTCAAAACGCCCATGGCTTTATCGAGTACTCCTACGCCGCTGCCAGCCACCTTTTGCTCCTTATCCATAAAACGATACTGCCATATCAATAATTGAGACGCAAACCTTTCCTTTCTGCGCTGGGAAAAGGAGAAAAATTATTCTGAAAGCCTATTCGCTCTCGGCCATATTTCACGATATCTTGGAATACAGTGCCTATACTTTTAGAAGAGGGGCAAAGGAGAATAATAAATGGCTGGAGATATTCTACGGGTGCAGGGCGGAAAGCCACTGCGGGGAGAAATATCCGTGCGGGGAGCAAAAAATTTCGTATCGAAAGCGATGGTGGCTTCCCTCCTCACGGAAGAAACCTCCGTTTTACGCAATGTGCCTTTAATTCGGGATGTAGATGTAGTCACCCAGTTGCTGCGCGCCCACGGTGTAGAAGTAGAGCACGATAAACAAGCCGGTATTCTCACCATTACGCCTGGTAAATTGCGCCTTCCTGATCCGGCTGAAATTAATTCGGTGGCGGGATCTTCGCGTATTCCTATCCTCTTTTGCGGTCCGCTTCTGCACGTCCTCGGCGAGGCTATTATCCCTGATTTAGGGGGCTGCCATATCGGAGATCGCCCGGTAGATTTCCATCTGGCCGTTCTAGAAGATTTTGGTGCCGAACGGCACGAAAAAGAATTTGGTCTGCATCTGCAGGCGCCGCGCGGTTTAACTGCCCGCAAAGTACATCTGCCATACCCTTCGGTGGGAGCTACGGAGCAGACTCTGTTAGCGGCGGTGCGCGCGCGGGGTGTCACTGAGCTAACTGGCGCGGCAGTAGAACCAGAGATAATGGATCTAATCGTGGTTTTGCAAAAAATGGGTGCTCTAATCACGGTGGATACAGATCGGACTATCTATATTGAAGGGGTGGAGCGTCTGCACGGATTCCGCCACACCGCTCTCGCCGATCGAATAGAAGCTGGATCTTGGGCTTGTGCTGCCCTGGCTACTAAAGGCGATATTACGGTGCGAGGTGCGCGCCAAGAGCCAATGATGAATTTCCTGAATGTTTTTCGGAAAATCGGCGGGCAGTTCGATATTTATGACGACGGTATTCGTTTTTGGCATCCGGGCGGCAAATTGCATTCTTTACCGATTGAAACGGATGTGCACCCAGGATTTATGACCGATTGGCAACAGCCAATGGTTGTGGCGCTGACCCAAGCAGAAGGAGTGTCGATTGTGCATGAGACGGTATATGAAAATCGTTTCGGCTTTACCCGGGCACTTAACCAAATGGGGGCACATATTCAAGTTTATCGGGAATGTTTAGGCTCGAAACGGTGCCGTTTCGGGCGGGAAAATTATTACCATTCGGCAGTTATTCAGGGGCCTACCGCGTTAAAAGGCGCTGATATAGAGGTGCCGGATTTGCGGGGCGGATTTTCACATCTAATTGCGGCTCTAGCTGCCTCTGGAGAATCGAATGTAGCGGGAATCGATATTATTAATCGTGGCTATGAGCACTTTATGCAAAAACTATTCCAGCTGGGAGCGCAAGTGGAGAAAATATCTGCCTGAGCCTGGCAGACTTTCTTTCGTGATGCTATAAAATTAGGCTGTGAGTACTGAACAGAAGAAAATTCGTATCGCTTTAATCTATGGGGGCACTTCCGGAGAGCACCCAATTTCTTGTGCAACTGCCGGAGCAGTTATGAGCGCTTTAGATACGGAGCGCTATGAAATTATTTCGATTGGAATCACCCGCAGCGGCGCTTGGGTACCGGGGAGCACTAATCCAGCAGAATTACAGCTGAATGCAGCTGCTACTGAGGTAGCAGAGCAAGAATCGCGCATCGTATTTTCACCGGGAGACGGCAATCAAGAAATACTTTTAATTGCGCCAGCGGCAAACGGAGAAAAAAAGATTACTTCCCTCGGGAAAGTTGATGTGGTATTTCCGCTGTTACATGGGCCTTTTGGAGAAGACGGCACTATTCAAGGGCTGCTAGAAATGGCGAATATTCCCTATGTGGGCTGCGGAGTATTTGCTTCCGCCGCCGGCATGGATAAAGATTTTATGAAAATTATTCTGCGCGCAGCCGGAATTCCGGTAGGCCCGTATGTGGCAGTGCCTTATCGACGGTGGCTACAAGAGCGGGAAGCCGTACTGGCTGAGGCAGCTGCTTTAGAGTTCCCTCTCTATGTGAAGCCGGCGCGCGCTGGTTCTTCGCTTGGCATTTCTCGAATTGAGAATTTAGAGCAACTCCCAGCGGCAATTACCGAAGCGCAGCGCCATGATCCGAAAGTGATAATAGAGCAAGGAATAGCTGGCCGAGAGATAGAGTGTGCAGTGCTAGGCGCTTCGAGTGGAAAGCCGGCGCGGGCATCTCTTCCAGGAGAAATAGTACTGAATAGCGAATCTGCCCAGTTCTACGATTTCGACCACAAATACGTACAAGTACAGGATTTAGTAATGCAAGTGCCGGCCGCTATTCCGGAGGCGGTGCAGGAGCAGATACGGGAAACTGCCGTAGCTACTTTTGCTGCTTTTGGCGGAGAAGGTTTGGCGCGCGTTGATTTCTTTTACACCCCAGGCGGCGAGATATTCGTCAATGAAATTAATACCATGCCCGGATTTACCCCGGTATCTATGTACCCGGTAATGTGGAAAAACACCGGTATTCCGTATGCCGATTTAGTGCAAAAGTTAGTCGATTTAGCTTTAGCGCGCGGCACGGGATTACATTAAAAATAATTTAGGTACGCCGGAAATTACCAAGCTCAGGCAAATCGGGGAAATTAGGAAGCTGAAAATATGCTGATAAGTGATATATCGGAAGATGCTTTAATTGCCGAAGTGACTGCCATCCTGCCGCGCCGCGCCGATGCGATAGTGCCCACGGGTGACGACTGTGCAGTACTCGCTTTCACTGGTAATACCGCCGTATCCACTGATCTTCTCGTAGAAGGTACGCATTTTCGCTGTGATTGGGGAGAGGGGAAAGATATTGGCTTCCGCGCTGCTATGCAGAATTTGGCCGACGCAGTGGCAATCGGGGCGCAGCCTATCTCCCTCGTTATCGGTTTAGGGCTCCCGCGAGATACTAAAAAAGACTGGGTGCTCGATTTTGCGCAGGGAGTGAAGGAAGCCTGCGCGCCGCTCGGAGTGGGAGTAGACGGCGGTGATTTTGTAGCAGCCGATAAAATTGTCGTATCGGTAACTGTGCTCGGAGATGTACACCAGCCGATTCTGCGGTCGGGGGCGCGTCCGGGAGATTTAGTAATCCACAGTGGCAAACTTGGCTGTGCTCGCGCTGGATACGAACTTTTACAGGCTGGCTATCGGCGCAGTACCGCTGAAAAAGAATTTTCTGTGCTTATCACCGATTTTTTGCGCCCCACCCCGCCCCTGCAAACTGCGCTCGCTGCAGTTAAAGAAGGGAATTTGCACGCGCTTATGGACGTATCTGATGGTTTAGTAATGGACGGGCGCCGCCTAGCGCGGGCTTCGGGAGTGAGCATTAATTTGCATAATGACGCATTTGGGGCAGCATTTAGGCGCATAGCCAAAGCGGCGGGGCGTTTGGGTGCCCGCCGGGCGGAATGGATTTTTACGGGAGGAGAAGACCACGGCTTCCTTGCCACTATTTCCCCGGATGCACCCTTGCCAGCTGGATTTATTCCCATCGGGAAAATAGGCAGCGCCGATCCACATGGGCGTGTCTACCTGGATGGAAAAGAATTTATTACCGCCGGGGGCTGGGATCATTTTCATCAGTAAGGAAAAGTATTAAATCTTACTCTTAGCTGCGATGATTTGTGCAGTTACTGTGGTTGGTGTCGTTTTAGTTTTGTAGAGGTGGAGCTTTTCCGATTTTTCTTCTAAACTACCGCTATGCTTGAATTTCGCCCGATATGTGCAGCTGAATATGAAACAGTAATAGATGAATTATTGATTCCGAATTTTTCTTTAGCGGAGCGCGGCCCGCGCGCCGAACTTTTAGCTGATTTTCAATCTGGCCAATATATCGGCACTGCCGTCTGGGATGGGGAAACTGAGAAACCTCTCGCTACTGCCGTGGGATGGAGAGTTACTGGCGAATCAGTACTGCTTTCGTGGTTAGCGGTAGATAAGGCGGCTCGCGGCGGGGGAATCGGAGGAAAACTTCTCGATACTTCTATCCGCACCTGGGAAGAGACCTATCAACCGGCGCTTATTCTCGGAGAGATTGAATCTCCCTACGCCTATGGTGAGCACCCCGAATACGGTAATCCGCAGGCGCGGTGGCGCTTCTATCAGCGCCATGGTGCTCGCCGGATAGATATCCCTTACGCTATGCCCAGCCTTGCTCCTGATTTACCTCCGGTAGAGGATATGTGGCTTCTCCTTTTTGGCGGCCGCGCCTACCAGCAAGCAGAAATTTTAGAGAAACCGGGTAGCTTTGCAGCTCATTTTGGGGATGAACTACGGGAATTTCTGCTCGCCTACTTAGAAAGTTCGGTAGAAATTCGTACTGCGGGGCATTACCGCCCCGCAGTAGAAGAAATGTTAGACGCAATCGCGCAAACGCGCCTTATCTGAAGCTAGAACCAATTAGAGCTAGAACTAGTCGCTATCGCTGCTATTGTCTTTATCTTCCTGAAAATCTACCTTAACTTTTCCATCTTTAATGCTGAATCTAAAGCTGTTGCTAATAGATATCTTAAGCGGACTGCTGGCATCTTTCCATGGATCGCTATCCGTCATCCGTTCTTTATAATTTATGAGTGCTTGCCCGTCGATACTTACATATCCCTGGTAGGCTCCGGATTGGAAAATAGGAGATTTATCTGTAAGAGAAATTTTCGGATCTTTCTTCCAGCTGCGTTTAATCTCGCTGATGGCTTTGTACACTGGATCTTGCATCTCTAAATCTGGGCAGTCCGCCACTTCAAAAGTGGTAGATTCCATGCACTTATCGTAGTGGGATTTCACCTGTTCTTGCGCCTGCTTAAGCACTTCGTCGGTGAATTGCATATCGATTTGCACATATTTGCTACTGCCGTCTACCGGTACCACTACTTCGGTATCACTATCGGAAGTAATTAAATCTTCGTTGCTCTGCGCCGCAATCGTATAGGTGCCAGGAAAAGCTGGGAGGTAGTAGGATCCTCCGTCATCTTCTCCCTCACTCAAAGCAGATAAATCTATTTCCACACCATTGATAGAAAGCTTTCCAGCGGTATTATCGATATTCATTGTGCCCAGCGGAGCTTCGGTAATTACCCAATTATTGAATAAACCGAATTTCTTGCCGCGCTCTTCCACAGTGAGAAACACCGGATACTTCTTCATATCGATGGTCAGCTCGGCTTCTATCCCGACGCTGCGCGTTATTTTAGAGTCCTTTGAAGAATTTTTTGTTGCCGAATTTTCCTGTGCAATCACATTTAAAATTTGGAAATCGCTGGGGCGATCTTTTGCTTTGCTATATATCTCATCCGTGAGCAAGATGCGTTCACGCGAGCTGTAATTGGGGTCGTATGCCGCTAAGGCTTTGCTGGCTTTTCCGTCTACCAGCGCCGAAAGATATTTTTCTGCCGTATTTTCCGCAGAAAATTTCCCTGCCACCACTTTGTAAGAAATTCCGCCTGCCAGCAAGATTACTAACGCAATGACAGCGAAAACTATCCACTTTTTCCCTTTCCCTTTTTTCTTTTCTCCGTTATTCGGGAGATTAGGGATATTAGGAATGCTCGGCGCAGCTGGAGCGCTCGAGGCTGGTGAGTTAATCGGCGGTACCGGGCTGGCCAGTGCAGGTGGAATAATTGGCGCAGCCGAATCTGCGGCAGCAGCTGGGGTATCGGGAATGACGGTCGTCTCGGTAGTGGTATCTGCTGGAGAAATTGGCGTCACTTCTGGCGCGGGCGGTACCGGCATAGATTCTGGAGCAGGCGGCGTGGGTGGTGCCGGGGGTGCTGGTGGTGTCGGAGGTGTGGGTGGCAACGGTGGCGGTGGAGGGGTGAGGGAATTGTTCTCAGCGTTATTATCCATAATTTTCTTCTCTCTCTACCGGCTTGCGGCCTAATCCAACATTTCCTGGCCTAATATTTCCTAAATACTCCGATATCTTTGGGTTTAGAAGTATTACTACTTCTCTAATCTTCGAAATATCTAATTTAAATATCTTCGGACATAGGAAATTTTTTTACCTATTTTTCACTTTCGAGAGTAGTCGAAAATAATGGCTCTCTGCAATGAATATCGCGACTTTTCCAGTTTTGCGCCTCGCAAGCTTTTTGCAAAGTGTTCCCCGTTATTGCCAGAGCTTTTCTAAATTTACTAAAATGGGGTGTGAGTATTATTTAATTAGGGAAAGTAGGGCGCCATGGCGTACGATCCGAAAACTATAACTGCGGAAAATATGCAAGATTCGCAAATAACTGCACAAGAATTAGCTGATATTGCTGCTAAACGGCCTGATTTATGGGACGAGGTGGAGCGGCATCCTAATTGCTATCCTGCTTTGCAGGCGTGGATTGAAGATAGAAGAAAAGATAGCGCTCCGGCGCCGGAGCCACTTTCGCAGGCTGCTTGGCAAGAAAAATTCCAACAAGACAATGGGCGCGAGCCTACTTTGCGGGAATATCAGGAAGCTGTACTGAGCGGCCTGGTAAAAGAAGAGCGAGTGGCCGATGACTCAGTCGGTGATATGCAGGAGGGGTTAAAACAGTTTGCTGCCGGAGCCAAGACTTTTGTGAATAACCGGGTAACTCCGAATGTAGTAGAGCAAGCTGCCACTTTGAAAGGTGATATTCCGCGTACTAAAAACGCCAAAGGAATAGATGTGGGTATGCTAGCTCCGGCAGTACTGCTTGGTTCGCAGCTATTGGCTTTTATCAGTCTTTTCTTACCAGTGGTGAAAATTCCTATTCTAAACACTTCGCTGAATTTCTTTGCCAACGGCAAAATTTTTGATGCGGAGTATTCCTTCCATGGCGGCTGGATTCTCTTCGCGATTATTTTAGTAGCAGTACCGGCGGTATTGGCAATTTGGCAGCGGAAGAAATGGGCATATGCGGCAGCTGGTGCCTTGGGAGCTCTCATTGGTCTCATTCTGAGCATTAAAATGCTTTCGGCAATTTCCAATGTTTCTGGAACCGGCGTCACCGGGGTAGGCCTGGTATTTATGTTTATCGCGGCTTTAGTAGAGTTAGCCTCTGCAATCCTCTGCCTGGTAATCGTATTTAAGAAACAAAATAAGTAATAGTTAAGGAGAATGAAAAGTAAATATGGCACTTATAAACACCCCTGCTGCTTCTTGGAAAGGTATGGCATACCACAAAGGTGATTTTGTAGAAGTAGGGAGTGAAGATTATGCTGGTCAGTGGGCAATTCTCTTTTTCTACCCCGCAGATTTTACTTTTGTCTGTCCTACCGAGCTAGAAGATATGGCAGAGCTCTATCCTGAGTTTCAAAAATTGGGAGTAGAAATCTATTCGGTATCTACTGATAAACATTTTTCCCACAAGGCATGGCATGATTCTTCGCCGCGGATCGGGAAGATTGAATTCCCAATGGTGGGCGATCCTAGCTTCGAAATTACCGAAGCTTTCGATTCGCTTCGCCCCGGAGAAGGAGCGGCTGACCGCACTACGGTTTTAATTGATCCAAAGGGAATTATTCAGTATGTGGAGACCACTTCGGAAGGAGTAGGGCGAAATGCAAAGGAATTATTGCGCAAGGTAAAAGCGGCGCAATATGTATACAACAATCCTGGTCAGGTTTGCCCAGCCAAGTGGGAAGTAGGAGACGCTACTCTCACTCCTTCCTTTGATTTGACGGGTCAGCTCTAAAAGTAGCGCACCTAGATACTCGATTTAACTTGCTGCCTCCCTGAGTTCAGGGAGGCAGCTATTTTTAATAGTTTAGGCATATTGACAGCTAGTACCCCCTAAATTACTATTAAGATTGGGTTGCTAGTAAGGGGGACCTAAATAAAATCTAGGTATTTTGGTTACCGGATATTCTAGATACCAGAAAATGGCGTCTATGCCATTTTAAGTGCACTATTTTCTACCTATTTACTGATATTTAGTAGTTTAAGAATATATATAGAGGTAAATACGGTTAGCGAGGAGGTAGGTCTGCCATGGGCAGCGAAAATCCACATTTTCATTCGCATCTACATTCAAATGGTGAGTCGGCGGAGCACTCCCATTCAGCCGAGCACTCGCATTCGCATTCTCACTTTCATTCCCATTCGCATATTCCTACTGGCGATTCGGCTGCTTCTCCAATTGCCACGACTGCGAAATATCGGATTCGTTTGGCAATAGTCTTTGGTATTTATCTTTGCATAATAATCGGCCAGTTATTTACTTCTTGGCTCACCGGCAGTTTGGCTCTATTAGCGGAAGCCATGCATATGGGCGTAGATAGCGGGGGAATTCTGGTAGCTTTAATTGCCTCGATTCTTTCCACGCGTAAAGCTACAAAAAAACTCACTTATGGAATGATGCGGGCGGAAATTCTAGCTGTGCTCATTAATTGCGTACTACTTTTCGTAGTGGGAACTTTCATTCTTATTGAAGCGGTTCAGCACTGGCTAAACCCCCCAGCCATTGCCAGTACTGGCGTCATAATTATGGCGGTAATCGGCCTTAGCGCCTCCACGCTTTCTTTCTTTATTCTCCGGCAAGGAGCAGCAGAGAGCTTAAATATGAAGGCTGCTTTCTTGGAAGTAATAAGCGACGGCATCGGTTCGCTGGCAATTATTCTTTCTGCGGTACTTAACCTCACGCTGGGGTGGCGGCGCGCGGATGCGGTAGCGGCAGCGCTGATTGGGATATTTGTGTTGCCTCGTGCTTTTGCGTTGCTCCGGCAGGCGGTAAATATAATTTTACAAGGAGTGCCGGCGGGGATTGATTTACAGCAGCTGCTTGCGGAGATAAAAGAGATAGACGGAGTAGCAGAGGTACATTCTTTACACGTATGGGCACTCACGAGTGGGGTGCCGGTCATGAGCGCTCATATAGTGGTAGATGCGGATGCATCTTCTCTTCCGGAACGCACCCGGATACTCGACGAAGCTACCGGCCATATGCGCCGTTGTTTCCATATTGAGCACGTGACCATTCAAATTGAAGAGCCCGGGCATCTCGATCATGAGGGTGTGCTCAACCGGGAAATACAGGAACTAGAGTAGTGGAGCCCCGCCCCTTCCCGTACACTAGCCATATGAAATATGGGTGCCTTATAGTCGCTTTGGGGACTCCCGCATCTCCAGCTCCGGCGGATATTGCAGATTTTCTTCAGGAATTTCTTTCTGATCCGGCGGTAGTAGATTTCCCTGCTTGGCTCTGGAAGCCGATTTTGCGGCATGTAGTTTTAAAAACTCGCCCGGAAAAAATTCGCCCCCAATATGAGCATATTTGGCTGGCAGATGGCTCTCCTTTACAGGTGCATACGCAGGCACAGGCAGCAGCTCTCCAAGCTGAATTACCAGAAGTAGCAGTAGCCTATGCCAATACCTATACTGCGCCACGTATTAGTGAGACTATTGCGCGGCTCGTGGCAGAAGAGGCAGTAGAAGAATTAGTAATAATTCCGCTTTATCCGCAGTATGCTCCTTCTACGGTGTGTGATATTAGGAGGCAGGCGGAGGCTTATTGCGCCGGCGCCGAAGCTCCGCGCTTACACTGGGCAGATTCTTGGCAGATACAGGAGCAGTATGTAGCTTGGTATGCAGAAAAGCTCCAGGAAAAAATTTCGCGAGAAAATCCGGATAAAATTATTTTTTCTTTTCATGGGGTGCCACTCCGGGCGGCGCATGCTCCTACTAGTTATTTTCAGCAATGCGCGCAGACGGTAGCTGCGATTATGGAACGGGTGGGGGATTACCCGCATGAAATTACTTTCCAGTCTAAGTTTGGCCCGGGAAAATGGCTGCATCCGGCTACTATCGGGCGGATGCGGGAACTGCCGCGGGAAGGGGTAAAGAATATACTTTTACTTACGCCGGGCTTTTTTGCTGACTGTATTGAGACGCTTTATGAGCTGGATGTGCTAAATAAAGGCGAGTTTCAGAAGGCAGGTGGCGAAAAATTTACGCGCCTAGCTCCGCCTAATTCTGATGCTGCGGCGGGGAAAATATTGGCCGCTCTGTATCGAGAAATTCTGCCGAGTTGAGTTATTTCGCTAAATTTACTTCACTGTGTTGCGCTTGGCGCTTTTTAGCGCGCGAAATGGGGACTCTTCGCAGCCCTATTATTTTGTAAAAAATATATTAATTGCGTTGTGTTGGAGATAAAGTCTGAAAAATCCAATTAGTAATTACAAAGTAATTTTCAAACGGGGGGGGGGTAGGTGTGGTGGATTTATTTTATAGTCCCAGGTTGTGGTCGTATTGCGGGTTTTTAGGTGCGGAATTTTTTACAAAATTGCATATTGCTTGCCGGAAAAAGAATTTAAATTTATATTTAATTTGTAGGACTAAAGTGCTATCAAATATGGTGATGCACTGGAAGTTTTAATTGAATTAATTTCATTCCTGAGGGGATAGATTTTGAGCGCGCGTAAATTTCTCGCAGGTATCTCGGCGGTAGCAGTAGGGTTCTCCGGTCTGTTAATCGGGGGAATAGCTGTGGGCGCTGATGAGCCGAATGATCGTGGTACTACAGTGGAGAATTCTGCTCCAGCTGCGGAAAATACGGAGAGCGGTGCTGGTAATAAAGCCAGTGTCGGTAAGAGTGCGGAACACGCTAATGAGCAGGCAGATTCGGCGGAAAAAGAAAATGCGCGCAAATCTGGAGCGCAGCCGGATGCTCTTAGTCAGCGGCTTTCCCCGCTTTATTTAGCGCAAGGTGCTGGGACTACCCGCAGTGAAGGAGATGTGCCGTCTCCCGATACCGGCGATGTAGGCACGCCCGGTCCAATTACTACTTCCCGTACCACTCCGGTGGAAGCCGATGCTTTGGCGCCGAATCCGGGCCCCGAATCTACTGTACGATGGGCAGATTGTAGCGATTATCCCGATACTGCGCGGGCTTATGGTTATCCCTATATACAAAACGGCGTCGAGCTCACTAATGCGTCAAATTCTTGCCGCGGTGGTAAAAATGTACTCTCCGGGCGCCTCTACTATACGAATGCGCTTTCTTTTGATGCTACTTCTACAGATGCTGGCCGGTTAAATGGCTATAAAGTGTATGTGCAGTGGCAAGATAACGATGGTTCGGTATCCCCAGTGTACTGGGCAGTCACTAGATATTTATCAGGATCGCAAGGTGGAGATGGTTCCTATGCCTTCTACCTTCCGGAGTGGACGGATTCGCGGGGAGTAGTCCACAGCCCCAAGTTCTCAGCTTTAATAGGAAATATTCAATACAAACTTTGGATTGCGCCTAATCAGAAAGGTCCCGGTGGCGGTAACTTAGTAGCAGTACGCCAAGGCCCCGGTAACGGTATTGGTTTTAAAAATGGCGGGCGCGATGGCTACTTTGGCTCTTTCTTCTTAGAATCCGCTAATTTGCAGCGCACCTCTATCTGGGCTTGGGAAGTACCACAGGATTATATGACTGCCGATACCTGGAAAGTGGACGGTAAAGATTACGTAAGTGATCTCAATATGGGCGATAGCGGTCTGCTCGGTTCGCCTCTGCAAAATAAGCCAGTACTTTCTGGAGATGTCTGGTGGGAAACAAAAGAGCCAGATCTTTCAGTTAATATGCCTACTTCCACTCGGGAGTATACTGCCGGAGGTAGTGATATCTGGGTGGTATCTTCGGTGCTGACCCCAGCAGGCGTATCGGCAATTCAGTGCGGGCCAAAATGGGATCCCCGCTTGGCTGGTGGCAAAGGCGACTGGAGTGATATTCCAGCTTGGAATTTAAAGACTAATACTTGTATACAAGATCCAAATGCTCCAAGATGGGATTCACGTAGCTACCAGGTAGCGGCAGTGAAATTCCAAAAGAAACTGCTCAGCGAAAATCGCTCTTTGATTGCGCAGACTGTGGCTTCTTATGTGCATCCGCAGCCAGGAAATCCGGAAAATTCTCCAGTTGGTTATTATGTGGCGCGCTTTGATGAGAAGTTAGTCAAATCAATTCCGCAGGGGGCGGTGCCGAAAATGGGTGACGGCATTTTCCAATATGCGGTGCGCTTAGCGTATGAAACTGATGAACAGGGGAATATGCGCCGCGATAAAAATAATGCGCCGGTGCTGAAATATGATGAGAATGGCCGACCCATCGTCACCGAAATTGTGCAAGAAATTTCGGCTACTTCTGCTCCTTTCTACGGGCCACGCACCCGGTGGGCCACTTCGGCTTATCAATACAATAGTTCTGCCCATCCGATGGATGATATGAACCATGCTCTGTATGCCAATCAGTGGTCCGCAATTGATGTGACTAATTTCGATACCCATGAAAAGAAAGCTGCTCCGGGCGATATTGCTCAACTCAATGTAGATCACCACTATGTAAAAGGGCAGAAAGTTTGGATTCGCTGGCGCGATCAAAACGGTAAAATTGTAATGTCACCTAATGCGGATGAGAACCCGGAGATTCTCAATCCAGGCTGTTGGTACTATGGGCCGAATGATGAAGATCCTAGTGATAATGCGAGTGCGGCCACTCCAGGTAATCCCAATGGTGGGAAAGGCGGTTGCTGGCTGCAAGTGCCGAAGAATTTGAGTGGAGAGAAATTATATACCGCCGAATTAGTGGTATTCGGCGATGTAGTGGATGCCGATTCGTTCGTAGCTGTGGGCAACGGGCGCCCTGATTACGAGTTGATTCCTTCGGCTATTGCCAATCCAAATCGCCCAGAAGATCCAAAAGATCCTTATGACAGTGCTGGTTACGGAGCGCGATTAAAGAATGTGCCGTACTGGGTAGATAATGAGGGGCACCGGATGGAGCTCTCAGTAGATAAGAATGGCAAGAAAATTCATCCGCATGGGCATTTTGGGTTGCAGAAATTCCCGGGTACCGTAACAGTTGGAAAACTGCGGAAAGATGGCGAATTTATTGATTACCATTGGAGTGAATCTGGTGGTACGGATGGCCATTTCACCATTTGTGGAAAATATGTGCGTTCTGCCGAATACAACGAAAGCTATGAATGGACTTGCGAGCCTAGCTCAGATTATGAATACGGAGAAGTGACTTATACTCCGAATCTAAATAGCCATGGTACTGGTCTCTACGAACTGCCGATGCGTTGGTATCCCACAGATGAAAATGGCAATGTACTCACCGTACAAGAAGCTCGTAATGTGTACGGCGATATTGTCAAAGATAGTACATCGAGAGGCAAGCCCTATATTGAAATATTCGCGCCTTTCTGGGTGGAGAATCCGAATCTTAGTTACGCTTATGATTATGACCCGCAATATGGCGAGCATACGGCGCATCCGCTGCAGACGGTCACTTTTGATATCCAGTGGAATGAAACTAATACTATGGCCGGAGATAATCGTTTCCCAGGTTCTTGGCCACAAGGTGTGGGGGTAAATCGAGTACAGAAATGTAAGATACCGGAACCTGGAGTGAAAACGGCAGTGCCTTTCCCCGAAGAAATGCGCGATTGGGTACTACTTAACCCCGGGAAAGTAAATAGTAACGGCGATTTGGGCAGTGTGGACTGGAAGACTAATCCCGATAATGCTTGCCAGCTAAAAGTGAAAGTACCGCCCACGGCTAAGAATGGCGATATTATAAAAATTCCGGTGCAGGTCATCTATCGACGCCAAGATACTAAAGCTACTACGACCGATATCGCTATTGCCACGGTAAAAGTGTGGGCACCGCAGGCGAGTGGTACGGTAATTTACGATCAAAACGGCAATGCGGTAATTGGGGCCAGTGAACCCAATGAAATTGGGCTCCCCGGCGTGCAGGTAGTGGCAAAGGCGAGTATTCCCTATACTGATATATTCGGCAGAGCTACCAAGAACGGGAAGCGACTCATGGCGGAAGTGACCCGAATTGGAAATACCGATAAGAACGGCAAATTCGTCATCGACTCTATAGTGGCAGGTGATTGTAGAGGCAGTGATAGCGGCTCTCAATGCCCGAAAGCTGATTACAAGCTTTCGCTGAATCCGCTTTCTTTTGCCGAGCAAGGTAAAGCGCCGTGCCCAGATAACCCTGCGCAGATGTGTGATGTGCGCGTGCCGGGCGGGCCGGATCGATGGCTGGGCACGGTAATACCACCTAATCAAAAACGCCCCGTCACCGTGAGCGGGGATCCGCAGTTTACTTTCCTGCGCAAAGTGGTGGAAGATCAAGATGGTAAGCGCGAGGTGCAGTATTCCGGTACTGGGCAAAATATTCCGGTACAGATGGAATGGGGTAGCCAAGCAACTTATGACAAGGTGAATACTCCACAATTATGGGCTGTGGTTCTCTAATCCGCGCTTAGACGTGCAGAAAACTATTTCCAAAGTTAATGGGGCAGATCCAGATGGTACCCTCGCCTTGCGCCCCGGAGATAAAGTGGAATACCGAATTGAAGCGGTAAATAAAGGCAATACTCCGGTAGGGGAAGTGACGTTCTTAGACCAGTTGCTGGTGCCTATGGAGTGCGGCGTAAATGATAGTAAAGATGCTTGGGTGCCCAATCCCTTACAAGATGGAGAATTAGTCTGCAGTAAGTGGAAGAAAGTTGATGCAGCGCATCCAGATTTGCATATTACGGCCAGTGCGGGAGTGGATATAAGTAATTTGGAGAATATTACGCTCCGCCCTGGCGATAAATTAATTGCATCTGGTACTTATACGGTGCAAGAAGATGACGCTCGTACCGGTGCCGTATTGAACCACGCCTTTGTATTTGCGAAAGAAGGATTCCCACCTCCCGCAGATCCCTGGAAAGTTGGCTATGTAGAGGGGCGGAGTAGCGTACGGAGTGAAGCAAAGCGCGATATGAGTGTCTGCCTAGTGAAAGTGGCCCACGATGTGCCGGCCGATAAAGGAGCTCCGGCTGCGGGTGGAGATAACACTTTGCCTGAGTGTAAGCATATTGGGCTTACGGCAGAGACTCCGAAAGATTCGTTGCTGCAGAATAAGCGCCTAGCTGGTGCAGAATTTACTCTCTACGAAGTAGACGATAATGGGCAGAAGATTGTAGATGCCTCAGGCAACCCCACTAAGTCTTATCCGGCGCGCCTAAATGGACAGGGTGTACTAGTGGCGACGCGGGTGCCGGCTGGTCAATATCTACTTGAAGAGCAGAAAGCACCTGCTGGGTATCAGCTACTTCCGAGTGCTTTGGCACTGCGGCTGTTCTGGGATGATTCCGCTCCGCGGGGCGTGGCAAAAGCCGAATTTGCTTTTAAAGGCGTGGTGAGCACCAGTGAAAGCGCACAGGTGCTGAGTAGCGGAAGTATCGATGAACCGGTGGAAATTGCCGTAGGTGATTCTCATATCGGTACGCTGCCGAAGGCAGGCAAAATAGGAGTTTTACCATTCATTATTGCGGGGGGAAGCCTCTTCCTCGCGGCTGTACTGAGCGCTCGCTCTGCGGGGCGCCGGAAGAGGCGGGGGTGAAGGCAAGGAAAGAGAAAGATATAGACGAAGAAATAAAAATCTGGAAAACACCTAAAATTATTTATTAAAAATTTTTCGGAAATCCGAGAAGAAAAGGAAAGAAAATGGGAAGAAGCAAGTTTTTGAGTCGCGGCACTGCCGTACTTGCCACCATTGCTCTAGGCCTGGTAGGTCTAGGAGCTTTTGGTGGAGCAGCTACGGCAGCTCCCACGGTTAATATCGATGCCAGCAAGAAAGGCAGCATTTCTGTACATAAGTACTCCGGAGATAATGCCAGCAATGCCGAGCGTACCGGTACGGAAGCTGATAAGGCTAATGTGCCAGCTGGATCTACTCCGTTAAACGATGTGACTTTCAAGCTGGAAAAGTTAAACTACGACATTACTACGCCGGATGGGTTTAAAGCAGCTGCGAAAGCTACGGTAGCTACGGCAGAAAAAGATACGAACTTTACTGCTCTTACGCAGCAGACGGCGGGAGACGGCTTAGCCAAATTTAGTAATCTGGCAGTTGGCGCCTATCTTTTGACTGAAACGGTCACTCCGGTAGGTCATATTCCAGCCGAGCCTTCCATTGTCTTTGTGCCGATGACGAAGCCAGATGGTACGGGCTGGAATTACGATATACATGTATATCCGAAGAATAAGAAGACTACTGATAATCCGGTAAAGACCGATATCACGCCGAAAGATAAGATAATTACGGTAGGTCAGTACATTTCTTATCAGATTACAAAGACTCTACCGAAGGCTGCTGAGGATCCTAATACGAACTTCAGCAAGTTCGTCTTTGTGGACGACCTTTCCAATCACCAGTATCTGGAATTAGATGCAGCAAAGCTGAATCTGAAGTTAATGGTGGGGGATGCTGAATATAAAGTAAATGACGATTACACAAAAGACACTACGGGCGGCAAGCTTACTGTAACCCTTACCGAAGAGGGCTTGGCGAAGATGACGCAAGCTAAGCGGGCTGCCGGAGCGGCTGACGTGACCGCTACGCTGACCTTCGATGCAAAAGTGAAGGCGTTGCCGCCATTTGATTCTGCTAACGATAAGGGCATGATTATCAACGTTGCCTCTACCATCACCAATAACGGTACTACCTCTACGGATGTCACCCAGAATACGGATCCGAGTAGCGGAGGAAAGACCCAATTTGGAAATATCAAGATCAAGAAGATCAATGCAAATGGCGAAGCTCTAGCTAAAGCAGAATTCCAATTGTACGAGTGCGCAGCTGATGGAACAGCTACTGGCGATCCAATTAAAGCGGGCGCACAGGGTACAGAAGATACGTTTACCACTGCTACTGGCACTGGTGAAGCAACTATCACGGGTGTGCGTGCTGGTGATAATTTGAAACTCTGCTTAGTGGAGAAGAAAGCTCCAGAAGGATACCAGCTGCTGCCGAAGCCGGCACAGGTAGACTTCACTCCGGATATTGTAAAGGCTGCGGCTGATCTCACCGTTGTTGCGCAAGTGAAAAACGAAGTAGATGACGGAAGCATCTTCGGGAAACTGCCTCTCACTGGTGGAGCCGGTGTAGCTTTGATCATTATTCTGGGCGGTGCAGTACTAGGCGGAGCTGTATATTCGGCACGCCGGGCTGCCAAGCGTTCCTAAATAATAGGGAAGAGCTAATTAAAAGTCGATAACTCGAAAGGAGGGGAAGATGGGAAAAATTGATTTAGCAGCACCGGGAATGCCGCGGCATCGCAGCCGGATAAATCGTTTCCGGAAAGGTAATGCGGCGGCAGCGCTGAGCGGGGCAGATCGGATCGGAGAGCCGAAAACTGTCCCTCGGCAAGATTCTGGGAATAAATCAATTAGAGCTTTCCTACTTCCCCTCCTTTTACTCTTAATCGGTTTAGGAATAATTCTCTATCCGCTGGTCGCCACCCAGATTGGTAACTGGGAACGGGCACGTATAGCGCAGAATTATTCCCAAGAAATAGTCAGCGTAGATAATAGTGATCTGGAAGAAGTGATTCAGGCAGCTCGCGCCTATAACCAGCGCAATGCGGGAGCGCCTATTTTGGATCCGTGGTTAGCTCGGGTGGCGAAAGATAATCTTGCCTATCAAGAGTATTTGCAGAAGCTGGCAATTCTTCCAGAGATGGGGCGGCTCCGCATCCCAGCTATAAAAGTTGATTTACCTATTTATCACGGCACTGACAATAAAACTCTAGAAAGAGGAGTGGGGCATCTCTACGGCACCGATTTACCTATTGGAGATACTCCTTCGCATAGTGTGCTCACTGCCCATTCTGGTTTGAGTAGTGCTACGCTTTTTGACAACTTAACTGATTTGAAACCGGGAGATGTTTTCTATCTGGAAGTAGCCGGTAAACAAATGAAATACCAAGTAGTGCAAACTAAGGTGGTATTGCCAGAAGAAGTATCTTCTTTACATCAGCAGGTTGGAAAAGATTTAGTCACCTTAATTACCTGTACTCCGTATGGAATTAATAGCCATCGCCTTATGGTCACTGGTGAAAGAGTGGAAATGGATAGCGCCGAAACTCCTTTTGCTAGTACCGCTACCTGGAACTGGCAGTGGTGGATGAGCCTTATTGTGGCAATAGTGCTGGCGGTGCTGCTGTTCTTTGCCCGCTGGCTATATAAGATGCGTAAAGAATTTCGGGAATCTCTTTCCGGCAAAGCTGCCCCCAAAATAGCTACTGCCGGCGGCGAAAACGATAAAAATCGAGAACAGATAGAGCATAATCGCCTGAGAATTTCTCGATTGATCTAGAAACAGAGTAGTGGAGATAATGAAGACGAATATAAATTCTTCTTTGAAAATAGTGGGTGGGATACTCCTACTTTGTGCACTAATTTTTGGCACTACGCCGGCTGGTGCTGATATCTACAAGCTTCCGCATACCGTCACCGGTAATACAGAGGGGCTCGCCATCGCCAATATCTTAGACAAGCAAGGTGGTATGCAGGTGCGCCTACCCGTGCCTAATCCCGCCGATGATCATCCGGCGCCGAGCCCGGCCGGTGCGAAAGTGAGCATTGCGCAAGTGCGCGGAGTAGATTTGCGTACGGAAGCTGGCTGGCAGCAGGCGAAATCTCTTACTCCCGAAAAAGCGCAGGCACAGGGCTTAGAAAAAGAAATTACGGAAACTGCCGGCGCTGATGGAAAAATTAATTTTATGGGTTTACCGATTGGGCTTTACCTGGTGCGCGAGCAAGCTCCGGCGGGGGCGGGAGCAGATTATAAAGTTTCACTGCCTTTTCTAATCACGCTGCCGATAGGAAACCCGACTGGCAGCGCTTGGGATTACTATCCGGTAGTGAATAGTAAACCAGCGGTAGAAATAGTGCCAAAATTTTCTCCTATTAATATCAACTTCACATCCGATAAATGCCGCATTGTAAATAAAAATATCGCTGATTTAGCGGCCCAGAATCCAGATTTGCCCGCTGGAAGTACTTTCACTATTAAAGCAGCCGCTAATAAAGTACCGGCTGGGTTAAAGATATCGACCGCCGGTAAAGTAGCGGTAGATATGAGTGCCGGCGAAGTAGCAAATGGTACTTATATAATTCCAGTGCTGGTAGCGGCCCCTAACGGGGAAAGCCAACTTGCCGATTTGACCGTAAATATAAACGGGGTGGAGTACTGCAAAGCTGCTCCGGCCCAGCCGGCACCTAAATTAGGGAAGACTGGCGCCCAGATTCTCGGTATTGCCTTGGCTGCTACGGGCGCAATTTTATTGGGAATTTTTGCGCTGCGGCGGCGGAAAAAAGCAGATGAAGATACTGAAGCAGACAAAGATAGCAAAGAATCTGAAAAATAGCGAGCGGCCAAGTATTTAGTAGTTAAACGGATAGATAGCGCATATAGGGCTAACTAAAGCGAAAATAGTACATTAATTAAAAGCGCGCGCCTGCTTCGCTCCGTAAAAAATCCGACTACGCTGGATATGTGGTTTTCGAAAAAATGCTGCGGCAGTTTTTGATTTTCCTGCTTTAGTGGGGTTTAATTACTGCATACTCAAACAATGGAGGAAAGCGTGCAGAATAATTCGACGCAACAAGAGCAAAATGGCGGTTTACGCCGAAGCCTCCGCGCTCGGCACTTAAATATGATTGCCATAGGCGGGGCAATTGGCACCGGCCTATTTGTAGCTTCTGGAGCTACTATTTCCCAAGCAGGCCCAGGTGGAGCCCTGCTCGCTTACGCTTTGATTGGCGTAATGGTTTACTTCCTGATGCAGTCTTTAGGAGAGATGGCTACCTATATGCCAGTATCGGGCTCTTTCGAAGAGTACGGTACTCGTTTTGTCAGCCCCTCTTTTGGATTCGCCACTGGCTGGAACTATTGGTACAACTGGGCTATTACTGTCGCAGCTGAACTGGTAGCGGCAGCTATTGTTATGCAGTATTGGTTCCCGCAAGTGCCTTCCTGGATCTGGTCACTGGCTTTCTTGCTGCTGCTATTTTTAATCAACGCTTTCTCCGTCCGGAGTTTCGGCGAAGGAGAATTCTGGTTTGCCCTCATTAAAGTGGTGACGGTAGTAGTATTCCTCGGCCTCGGGCTACTGATGGTAGTCGGAATCATGGGCGGTAAATCTCCTGGTTTCGTCAATTGGCAGCTCGGTGAGGCTCCCTTCGTAAATGGCGGAGTGGGTATTCTAGCAGTGTTCATGATTGCTGGTTTCTCTTTCCAGGGCACGGAAATGCTCGGAATTGCCGCTGGAGAGACAGCGGATCCAGTGAAGACTATTCCACGCGCAGTCCGCTCCATTTTCTGGCGAATTCTGCTCTTCTACATTGGTGCCATCGCCATTATCGGTTTCCTCGTACCTTATACTGATCCGGCTCTATTGAACCCAGATGGAGATATTGCGCTTAGCCCCTTCACTTTGGTCTTTGAAAGAGCGGGAGTAGCGGCGGCCGCCTCTATTATGAATGCCGTAATTTTGACCTCTGTGCTCTCTGCCGGTAATTCTGGCCTGTACGTATCTACTCGGATGCTGCACGCCTTGAGCACTTCTGGAAAAGCCCCGAAGATATTTTCGCGCACTACCCGGCGTGGCATCCCCATGCCCGCCCTGCTAGCTACTTCGCTAATCGGGTTAATGGGCTTTTTCCTTTCACTGCTGGGAAGCGGCCAAGCCTATACCTGGCTCGTAAATGCCTCCGGTTTAGCCGGATTCATCACTTGGGTAGGGATTGCCTGGTGTCATTTGAAGTTCCGGCGTGCTTATGTGGCGCAGGGGCATGACGTAAAGGATCTTCCCTACAAATCTCCGCTCTATCCTTTCGGGCCAATTTTAGCTCTAGCTATGTGTATCCTCGTGATATTAGGGCAGAACTTTGAAGCTCTGGTAGGCAACGGAGATTTCCTCTCTTTGCTCTCCAGCTATATCGGTCTGCCGCTCTTCCTGCTCCTTTGGGTGGGTCATAAGCTAGTTACGCGAGCTCCGAAGATCGATCCGACCAAGGCGGATTTAACGCGTACACATCACTGAGATAATTCCAGTGCTGTAAATTTTCTAATTTAGATGGCGTAGGCGCCAGAATTATTAAATAATTCTGGCGCCTTTCCCGTATCTTATTTGCGTTATTAGCTTGCGCTCTACTATTTATTGCTACGCAGTACTAAGAAATCAACTGGCAGATCTATGCCGAGAATTGCAATTTTTGTAAATCTTTAGCTACTTGCGGCCAGGCATAAATAATAGATCCACTTTCTAGAGGTGCAAAAGCAGAGCCATCTATCCGCTCTACGCACGTGCCTGTTTCTGCTCCTAATACTAAAGCGGCACCGATATCCCAAGGTGAGATATGGCTATGCACAAAAGCTGCGGCTTGCCCACTTGCCACTTCTGCACATTCTAGAGCGGCTGCTCCATAGCGGCGCTGACCGCGTGAAACCGCAATAGCTGCGCGAAGAAAGGGATAAGTCTCTACGTCATAAGGAGAAGTAATAAGTACCCCTTCTCCTAAGCCTTGTGTGCCTAGTGCAGGGAGTGCTATTCCGTTTTTGTAGGCACCGCCGCCCCGCACCGCCGTATAGAGGATATTCGCCGTCGGGTCGAGAATAATTCCTATCTGCGGTATTCCTTCTTCGTAGAGCGCTAAAGAAATAGCCCAGTCGCGCCGGGTATACACATAATTCAAAGTTCCATCTATCGGGTCTAATACCCAGATTCTGCCCGCGGAAGAATCTACCTGATGGCCTTCTTCTCCCATAAGTGGATAACCGCTTGCTGCATATAATTTTTGGGCAATAAAATCTTCTAAATACTTATCGACTGCCGTCACCAAATCGTTGCGCCCGCTCTTGGTGGTTACGTCGAGGGGGATAGGAGGGTCTAAAGCGATCTTTCCCGCCTCGCGTATAATCGGTATCGCCATTTCTAAGAGGGAAGAAAAACTTTGTAAGCCCATAGTGTCACAATCGCACTTTTTCCTAGTTTCTGCAAGTATTATTGCGCCGAATTCGGGGCTTTTCGCAGTTCAGCGGGAGAAAGAAATTGTGAAAAATGAGGTTAATGTGAAAATTTTTTTGAGTTGAAGGTGGTAAATATAGCAAATCTCTTTAAAAATTGGTGTTTAGCAGTGGATTTCCGCTAGATTGCAAGGTAGCAACCTACTGGTGTTCAGTCTTTTTGGGCTGAGAGTAGGAGCTGAAATATCAACTATTATTCGAGAGGAAAGAAATGACCCTCAACCGTACTGAACTTATTGCGAAGATCGCCGAAGTATCCGGTTTGACTAAGACCGATGCCGATAAAGCAATCGCCGGTTTGCAGAGTGTATTGATTGATTCGCTTTCTGCGGGCGAAGCAGTAAAGATTACCGGTTTAATGTCGGTACAGCGTACCGAACGGGCAGCCCGGAAGGGCCGTAACCCCCGCACCAAGGAAGAAATCCTTATTCCCGCGGGCTTCGGAGTAAAGATTACCCCCGGTTCCACCTTGAAGAAGGCTGTGAGCAAGTAAGTAATTTTCTGCAAAAGAAAATAAGGAGAAGCCGCAGTGCTTTTCCAAATTGCAAAAAGGCGGGAAGAATTTAATTCTTCCCGCCTTCTGCATAGAATGAGAACATGAGTACTTCTGATCCCCATGCGGCCCCCGCTGGCCCAGCCGGCCCGGAAACGCAGCACGAAAGCGCTATATCCGTACTAGAACGGCCGGAAGAAAGCTACAGTCCGGGTGATAATGAGCGCTACGCTCACTATGTGCGTAAAGATCGTATTACGCAATCGCTAGTGGAGGGGACACCGGTAGTAGCTCTCTGCGGAAAAGTCTGGATTCCGGTGCGCAATCCCGATAGATTTCCGCTCTGCCCGACTTGTAAAGAAATCTATGCCAAATTAGGTAAAGGCGGCGGAGATTCTTGGCCTTTTGGTCCGGGCACGCCAAGTAACTAAATCGAGTCACTAAAGATTCAGATATATCGAGTTAAGAGCGCGGGGGCGCCGCGCTAGTTAGCAACGCGGCGCGGCGCGCCTAGATTAGAAAATATCCACCATTTCGGTAGGAATTCCTGGTTCCCCTTCGGAAAGGCGCCATGCTGCATAAGGGAGAGCCGCTCGCGAATTGCGGTGCCGCTCTGCTGCTAAAGCTAGCGAATCCATATCGGCATACTTTTCGTTTATGACTCCACCTTTTACTAACTCTACTTGGAGCGGGCGGGCTTCCCGGGACTCCAAATAAGCTAAGCCCTCTTCCCAAGTGCGGGCGGAAACTATAATATCGCCGGCTGCGCGCCCTGTTTCATCATGAGTGCGCCCAGCAATTTTCATTCCTCCCACGGTGCTCTTTCCGCCGGCTCGCTTCGCCACTTTCTCCAGTTCGCCGTCTTTATTCTCGCGTGCTACTAGCTTGTACACTAGCTCCGCAGTGGGGTGGCCCGAGCCAGTCACTACTCGGGTACCTACGCCATAGGAATCTACCGGCGCGGCATTGAGAGCGGCAATCGAATATTCATCGAGATCAGAGGTGACGGTTATCTTAGTGGAAACTGCCCCCAGGGCATCTAGTTGTTCGCGCACCTGGAAAGCTTGCGCCACTAAATCTCCAGAATCAATCCGCACACAGCCGAGCTCTCCACCAGCGGCGCGCGCTGCCTCCACGGCACGCTCCACTCCTTGCTTTACATCATAAGTATCTACCAGCAGGGTGGTTCCAGTACCCATCGTGGAAATCTGACTCGCAAAAGCGGCTTCTTCGGAATCGTGGAGCAGCGTAAAAGCATGCGCCGAAGTACCTATCGGCTTAATTCCGTAGGAACGCCCCGCCTCTAAATTAGAAGTGCCTAAGAATCCTCCTACTACGCAAGCGCGCGCCGCCGCCACAGCTGCCATTTCGTGCGCCCGCCGTGCCCCCATATCTAGGCAAGGCCGATCATGAGCGGCAATAGTCATACGAGAAGCTGCAGTAGCTACCGCCGAATCATAGTTCAAAATTGAAAGTACTACCGTCTCTAGCAGCACACACTCGGCGAAAGATCCGGTAATTGTAAGCAGGGGAGCGTGCGGGAAATAGCACTCGCCCTCGGCGTAGCCGTGAATATCGCCGGAGAAATGGTAATCAGCTAGCCACTGCAGAGTATTTTCGTTTACCACCTGCGCTTGGCGTAAGTAGGCAATATCTTCTTCGGAAAAATGAAACTGTTTTACGGCTTCTAGTACGCGGGCAATTCCTGCCACTACTCCATAGCGCCTACTGCCGGGCAATCGCCGTGAAAACACTTCGAATACTGCGTGGCGTTGTGCTGTGCCGTCTTCCAAAGCGGATTCCAGCATAGTGAGTTCATACATATCAGTGAGCAGAGCAGTGCTGCCAGTAAAAGGTTTCATATTTTTACAATAGTACTAAAGCCCCAAAAAGTCTTTATCGCTTAGCCGTTTATCTACAAGTATTTTTAGATACAATTTTTCAATTTACAAAATAGAATAGAAAAAATAAAAATAAGGGAAGTAAAAGAGTGGTGGTAAGATTCACTGCCCTCGGCCCTTGATTGCTCCCTTAAGGACGTAAAGTAGATACTATGAACAACGCGCCAATAGGGATTTTCGATTCCGGCCTAGGAGGCCTGACGGTAGCGCGCGCAATTATCGACCAGCTCCCGCACGAATCCATTAACTACATTGGTGACACCAAAAATTCTCCGTACGGGCCACGCCCAATTGCACAGGTGCGCTCGCTCTCACTCGAAGTGATGGATAAATTGGTGGATTCGGGTGTAAAGATGCTCGTAATAGCCTGTAATTCTGCGTCTTCTGCGGTGCTGCGGGATGCTCGCGAGCGCTATACCCAAAAGGCGGGAATTCCGATAGTGGAGGTAATTCAGCCGGCAGTTCGCCATGCGGTAGTGACCACTCGCAACGGAAAAATCGGGGTGATTGGCACACAGACCACTATTCGCTCGGGTGCCTATGCTGATTCTTTTGCCGCTGCCCCCAATTTAGAGCTCACTATGGCGGCTTGCCCGCGTTTTGTGGAATTCGTAGAAAAAGGTATTACCAATAGTCCAGAGCTATTAGAAGTAGCTCGGCACTATCTAGCTCCGGTAAAAGCGGCGGGAGTGGATACGCTGGTGCTCGGATGTACCCATTATCCTTTACTATCCGGAGTGATTTCCTATGTGATGGGAGAAGAAGTGACGCTGGTATCTTCTGCCGAAGAGACGGCAAAAGATGTATATCAGCAGCTTCTAGCGCAAAATATGATGGCGGATTACACCCAAAAGTCAGTGCATAATTTCTATGCCACTGGCAATGCGCAAGATTTTGCTAAGCTCGCTAGCCGTTTTCTTGGCCCGGAAGTTCGTCACGTTATTCCTATTTCTGATTGTGTGGCGGGAAAGGACTCAGAGTGAGACTTACGATTATTGGTTGCACTGGCTCTATGTCTGGGAAAGATGCGGCCGCTTCCAGTTATCTTTTACAGGCCGAAGCTCCGGATGAGGAAGGTGCAATCCGTACTTATTCTCTTATTTTTGATCTCGGGCCCGGAGCTATGGGGCAGTCTTTGCGCTATATTAATCCGGCTTCCTTGGACGGTATCGTAATCTCGCATATGCACGCTGACCATATCGCGGATATTGTCGGTATGCAGGTATATCGCCGTTGGCATCCCGATGGGCCGCTCGGGCAGATTCCCGTGATTACTCCGGGAGACGGAGCAGCGCGTGTCCGAGGTATTTCCGCTGATCCAGAATTTGAAGATTACACCGGGGAGTTTAAGTTTCTCGCGGCGAAAGCGGGAAATACTTTGCGCCTCGGGCCTTTTACCATGGAGTTTTTCCCCGCTTGGCACACTATCGAAGCTTACTGCATTCGCCTGCGTGGACCGCGGGAAAATGATAGCCAAAAAGAATCGATATTCACTTATACCGGAGATACCGATTACTGCGAAGGAGCTGTACAAGCAGCGCAAGATGCAGATCTTTTATTGACGGAAGCTGCCTTCGAAACTGGCCGGGATACCGTCCGGGGAGTACATATGACGGGTGTACGCGCTGGTGAATTAGCTCGCGATGCACAAGCTAAACGAGTGGTACTTACTCATCTGCAGCCTTGGACGAGCCGCGAGCTGGCCTATAAAGATGTTTCTGCTATCTACTCTGGAGATATATCTATTGCCGCTCCTGGCAAGGTATATGAGTTCTAAGCGCGTTATTCTGTTCTTATGAGTAATGAAATACGGAAAGATGGCCGGCAAGCAAATGAATTGCGTCCGGTAAAAATCACGCGGCATTTTCTCAGCCACGGTGAAGGATCGGTACTAGTAGAGTTTGGAAATACGAAAGTACTGTGTGTAGCTTCGTTTACAGAAGGAGTGCCACGGTGGCGGAAAGATTCCGGGCTGGGGTGGGTGACTGGCGAATATGCCATGCTTCCGCGGGCCACGGATACGCGTAATGCTCGGGAATCGGTACGCGGAAAAATAAGTGGCCGTACGCAAGAAATATCGCGTCTACTAGGGCGCTCGCTGCGCGCAGTAGTGGATATGGCAGCTCTCGGGGAAAATACGATTATTTTAGATTGCGATGTACTACAAGCAGACGGTGGCACCCGCACTGCCTCTATCACCGGCGCCTATGTAGCGCTCTGGGAGGCAATAGCATGGGGAATAGAGCGCGGATACGTGCAAGCAGCTAGCCCAGAAGCCGTGCTCAGCGATACAGTATCTGCCATATCGGTAGGGATTATAGACGGGCAGCCCTGCCTAGATTTGCCTTACGAAGAAGATTCGCGCGCGGAAACAGATATGAATGTGGTAATGACGGGGCAAGGAAAATTTATTGAAATTCAAGGTACCGCCGAAGGGGCGCCTTTTGCGCAAGCGGAGCTGGAAAAACTATTAGCTTTGGCGCAGCAAGGTTGCCATGAATTAAGTCTGATTCAGCAAAAAGCCTTAGCTGAATCTTAAAAATGGGTGAGGAATACATAGATGCCAGAGCCAAAAGTACTGCTTGCCACGCATAATCAGCATAAAGTAGCAGAAATTCGCGAGATTCTCGTGGCAGCTCTTCCGGGATTTTCTCCTACTATGCTGATATCGGCAGCTGATTTGGAAATTCCTGAACCAGTAGAAGATGCGACTTCTTTTGCCGGAAATGCCCTAATAAAAGCGGGGGAAGCTGCTCGCGCGGCGGGGATTCCCGCTTTAGCTGATGATTCTGGAATACGGGTAGATATATTGGGAGGAGCACCCGGTATATTTTCAGCGCGCTGGAGTGGAAAGCACGGCGCAGATAGAGAAAATTTAGAGTTGTTGCTCGCCCAATTGGCAGATGTGCCAGAGGGGAGCCGGGGAGCTAATTTTACTTGTACCGCTGCGCTAGCTCTGCCGGATGGGCGCTGGAAGACCTGTAGTGGGCAAATATACGGTAGTTTGGGCTTTGCGCCGGCTGGAACGAATGGTTTCGGATACGATCCGATATTTGTGCCGCAAGGTGAGCAGCGCACGCTGGCCGAAATGACTCCGGAAGAAAAAAATCGCATCTCCCACCGGCGAGCTGCTTTCCAAAGAATTGCTCCGTGGGTAGGAAAAGCCTTAGGGCTTACTTCGAATAGCTAGAAGCTAGGGCAAGCGCAGAAAGTATAGGAAGCGCCGGATAAGCACGGCTAGTGTAGGTAGCACAGGTAGCGTAGGAAGCATGGCTAGCGCAGAAAATTTAGGAAGTACAGGTAGAGTGGTCTTATGGAAAAAATTTTAAGATTCCTCCTCATTACGAGCGCACTTTTTGCTTTTCTGATGGCAATATTCGGAATCCGAAATCTTTTCGTGGCCGGTGCACAGCCCGCTGTTTTCGGGATTGGAATTATTGGAATAGCTGCTCTAGCGGCCGCCCTAATTGGTTGGCGAAAAGAAAATACTTTTTGGGCTGCCGGAGGAGCGCTCGGAGCGGGAATTATATTCCCTACCCAATGGGGGATAATTCCGATGGTAGCTGGATTCTTGATTTTTATTTCGCTGATATCTCTGCAACTTTATTGCGATAATATGCGCCAATGAAGTGATTTACATAAGGATAAATAAAGCGATTTAAATGTGTGCAAATGCAGTGACCAATTAGGAAAGGAAGTAAAAATGGCGAAATTAGAAGTGGGCGAAATCGCTCCTGATTTTACGTTACCGGTAGCTGGAGGAGGAAGCTTCACTCTTTCTCAAGCACTTACAAAGGTGGAAAAAGGCTATATTATCTATTTCTATCCGCGGGCTATGACTCCAGGTTGCACCACAGAAGCTTGTGATTTTCGGGACGCCTATAGTGAATTACAGAAGGAGGGCTACGGGATATTGGGAATTTCTCCAGACCCGGTGGAGCGGTTAGAAAAATTCCAAGCAAAACAGACTCTTAATTTTCCCCTCGCTGCTGACCCAGAAAAAGAGGTGCTCAGCGCCTGGGGAGCTTATGGAGAGAAAAAGAATTTTGGAAAAATTGTGCGCGGAGTAATCCGTTCCACCTTTGTGGTTGGTAAAGATGGAAAAATAGTGCAAGCTGAATACGGAGTGCGCGCTAAGGGGCATGTCGATCGGTTGCAGCAAAAATTGTGAGCTTGCCAGTTTGAATATTTACTAAAAATCCCGTTATGCTTAATCACGTTCTGTTTATTATGCCGAACGCGGTCTGCTAATAAAACTTAGTGGGCTGAAGCAGAAGATACAGTAAGTATCTCGGGTGGTAAATAGGCAAAGATGCGCGAGTGGCGGAATTGGTAGACGCGCTAGATTTAGGTTCTAGTGCCTGCGGGCGTAGGGGTTCGAGTCCCCTCTCGCGCACGAGCCCCTTTTCTTGGAACTAAGAGGAAAGGGGTAATTTTATTTTTAGATTTTTATATACCGGGCAGTAGGTATCCTAGTTTTTGTAGTGGAATATCTAAAGCGAGTAGTAGAGCCGTTAATATGGCCAGTAAAGCTTAATTTAATAGGCGAGCGAGAAAAAGAAAGAGTGTAAAGAGAATATTGACTGATAAAGTAGCAAAACTTTGTACCGGAGTAATCTATCAAGTATATTTACGTTCTTTTTATGACGGTAACGGGGATGGAATCGGTGATCTAGCTGGCTTACGGGAAAAACTTCCGGCTATTGCCGATTTAGGCTGCGATGCTATCTGGATTAACCCCTGCTATCCCTCCCCGCAGCACGACCACGGATACGATATTTCCGATTACCGCTCTATTAATCCAGAATATGGTACTTTTGCAGATTTTTTGCAGCTAATAGAGCAAGCCCATGCTTATGGTTTGCAGGTATTAATGGATATAGTGCCCAATCATTGCTCTATAGAGCATGCATGGTTTCAAGCGGCTCTTCACTCTGCTCCAAATTCGCCGGCCCGTAACCGCTTCATCTTCCGCTCCGGGCGAGGAGAAAACGGAGAACTTCCTCCAAATAATTGGCAAAGCGTCTTTGGCGGTTCAGCGTGGAGCAGAATTACGGAACCTTCCGGTGAACCCGGGCAATGGTATTTACATCTTTTTGATTCCAGCCAGCCAGATTTCAATTGGCGTAACCCCGAAGTAGCTCAAGAATTTCTTTCTATTCTCAATTTTTGGTATGACTGCGGGGTAGATGGATTCCGGATTGACGTGGCGCACGGCAATTTCAAATCTGCCGACCTCGGAGACGATACGAGCCCTGATTTTCCCTATAGCTACAATTGGCGGATGTGGAACCAGCCCGAAGTGCATGATATTTACCGCAGTTGGCGCGCTTGTGGCGATGAGCGAGGAGGAAGATATCTCGTAGGTGAAGTTTGGCTGCCAGCTGGAGTAGCGAAAGGCGAATATGTACGTCCTGATGAATTACACCAAGCCTTTGCGTTTGATCTTTTAGTCCAGCCCTGGAGAGCACCGGAAATGCGCGCAGCTATCGATTTCGCCTTAGCGGAGTGTGCCGGAAATAATTTCCCCGCTTGGGCCCTCGCTAACCACGATGTACATCGTGCCGTCACCCGCTATGGGCAAAACCAAGTGGCCGATAATCCTTCGGCTGCAGCCATGATCGCAGCGGGTCGGAATTTTGCGCAAACCGATATTGAATTGGGCACTAGGCGCGCTTTAGCTGCTATAGCTCTCGTATTGGCTCTGCCGGGTTCCACCTTTATTTACCAGGGGGAAGAACTCGGATTGCCAGAATACTTAGATATTCCAGATGCGGCGCGCCAAGATCCCATTTGGCTGCGCAGCCAAGGCGTAGATAAAGGTAGAGACGGCTGCCGGATACCTCTACCTTGGGATGCAGAAAAACAAAATTTCGGTTTTTCTACTGCTGAGAAGCACAAGCTGTGGTTGCCGCAGCCGGAGTGGTTTGCTAAGTATGCGCGCAGCAAGCAGGAAAAACTTTCCGATTCTTTTCTCGCTAAATATCGAAATTTGCTTAAGTTGCGCGCGGAAATCTTCCACCCGAACGCTAATCTAGAGTGGCTGAGTGATAAAGATGCAAGCAATGTATTAGCTTTTCGCGCCGGATGTGGGGCGTGTGTAGTAAATCTCGCCGCGCAGGAATTTTCCGTACCCTCTACCTGGAATTTAACCAATTTAGCTTTCAATACGGCAGGCGGATGCCAAGCTGAGATAGTCCCAGCCAACTCCACGAGCTGGTATACATGCGAGAATTCTGCTCAATAAGCTGGCTGCCTTTGTAAATCCTGCCCAGTGTGCGATTGGATTTATAAATTTTACTCGGCTATTTGGGTTGTCTTTCCATTCGTGAGGGCATAGCTTAAGCAGGAGTATCTTCATTCCAAGGTGGTAGTGATATCGCCTTTTCCATCAAATGCCCAGTAGCGTGCGGCCCAAGCGTCTTGAGTGCCAATCTTCCCGCCAGTTGCTGGTTAGTTATAGAGCGCTCGGAACGCCCACTGGAAAGAAAACTAATTGCCCAACGGGCAAGAGTAGAAAAACGGCTTTTAAAACCGGTGAGCGTGAAAAGATGTAAAGCACACCAAGCCGCCCAAGCTGGAAAACCATGCAATTCCACTTTTCCAATTTTTGCTACTGCCTGCGCTTTCCCGATTATAGCCATAGAGCCTTTATCACGATAATGGAACTGAGCGGGCGGCTCTGTATGGTGGAGCCGAGCCAGAATAGTCTGCGTAGCAAAATCTGCTGATTGAATCGCTCCCTGAGCTACTCCCGGTACCCCCGGATAAGCCATTAAATCTCCTATTACAAAAATTTCTGGATGCCCCGGAAGTGTCAAATCAGGCTCTACACGCACTCTGCCCGCCCTATCTAGTTCAGCACCAGTAGCAGCAGCCAGTTTCTTCCCAATTGCTGCTCCCTGTACTCCTGCCGACCATACTTTACAGCTGCAAGGCACTATTTGCTCTTCTCCAGTGCTATTGCGCAGAGTGACGCTGCGGGAATCGATATTAACGACCGTCTGCCCCGTCCAAACTTCTACGCCAAGTTTCTTCAATTCCGCTATCGTGCGCCGGCTGATATTTTCTCCAAAAGCCCGCAGCGGATGCTCACTGCGATTCACTAAAATTACCTGCGCCTCTGCCGGAGAAAAATTCCGAAATTCTCCGCGCAACGTGCGCGTAGCTAATTCACATATCTGCCCAGCTACCTCTACACCAGTGGGCCCACCACCTATCACCATAAAAGTGAGTAATTCAGCTCGCTCTTGCGGATCGGAAGTCAGTTCAGCTAATTCAAAGGCTCCGAGTATGCGCGCGCGAATTTCTAAAGCGTCGTCAATAGTTTTCAGACCAGGGGCGAAGATAGAAAAATCGTCATTCCCGAAGTACGACTGAGTAGCTCCCGCCGCCACAATTAAAGTGTCGTAGGGTGTGCGCATTTGCCGATTATGAGCCCGCCAGCAAACTTCGCGATTTTCTACGTCGATATCTTCTACTAAGCCGCGCAACACCGCCACATTTTTTTGCGAAGCTAGTATCTCGCGCGTACTCGGAGCTATATCGCCCGGAGAAAGAATACCGGTAGCTACTTGATACAAGAGAGGTTGAAAAAGATGATGAGAGGTGCGCGAAATGAGGGTAATATCCACTGCGGCTTTGCGAAGTTTTTTCGCGGCAAAAAGCCCACCGAAGCCTGAACCAATAATTACTACCCGCTTTTTAGCCACTTTTCCTCCTCGAAAATTGCTACCAACTCCTAATTCTAAAGGAAATAAGCCATCCGTAAAGCAGAGAAGGTAGAATATAAAGAAAGAGCAGGGGAAGGGGAGCTGTGCAAAACGAAATTACCGCCAATATACAGCTGGCACTTCCGGGGTGGCGGTTAAATTCCTCAGTAGCAGGGTATTTACCCCATCTATCTTACACATCTCCATATGTCTGCTCTGATATATTATAAGCGCTGGTGAACGCATGAAAATCGGAATAATTTGCTATCATACTAATCCTTTTGCTTCTCCTGGTTCCGGAGAAGTGGGAGGAATGAATATAACAGTGGCGGGGCAAACGCGCGAATTAGCAGCCGGCGGCGACGAAGTAGATATATATACCCGCTCTAGTGCACCAGATGAGAGAGGAAGCTTTGAAATAGCTCCGCGGCTCCGCCTGCATTTCCTTCCCGCTGGTGCTCCGCGCAGTTATCCGAAAGGGGAACTTCCGCAATTTATTTCTGAATTTTCTGCTTCCTTAGCACAGTTTTTAGAAGATGCAGATCCCTGGGATGTGCTGCACTCTCAGCATTGGATGAGCGGTATAGCGGCTCTGGAAGTGCTCGAATTACTAGCAAAAAATGGGGGAAAACGCTGGGAAAATATTGCCTATATTCCGCATGTGGTTTCCTATCATTCTATTGCCGCTCCTAGCCTAGAATCAGCGCTCGAATTGGGAGAGCGCGCAGAAGCAGCTGCACGCCCAGCTGCAGAAAAACACCTTGCGCAGCATGCTGATATAATCGCCGCCGTATCGCAGGCCGAAGCTGATACTGTGGTGCGGCGTCTCCAAGGATTTCCAGAGCGTATCCGCATCGTACATCCGGGCGTGGATACCGAAAAATTTACGCCACATCCGAAATCGGCACTGCCCGATAAACAGAATCAGGTAGATGAGCTGAGTCAGTTGGACTCCGATCAGCCGAATCAGTCGAGTCAACTGGATAAAAAAGACTACTTTTTACTCGCCGCTCGCTTGCAGCCTTTAAAAGGGATTGAATTAGCTATCCGCACTTGGGCAGAAATTCCGCTTGCAAAGCGCCCACATCTTTATATTGCCGGAGGAGAAGCTTCAGATTCTCCCGGATATGCCGAAAAAATGCACGAACTCGTGCATCACTTAGATCTTAGCGAAGAAATAAAATTTCTCGGCGCCCGCCCCGCAGAAGAAATAGCGAATTTTATGCGGGGTGCCCGCGGATTGCTGATCCCCTCTTACTCCGAAACTTATGGTTTAGTCGCCCTAGAAGCAGCGGCGAGCGGTGTGCCGGTAATAGCTGCAGACGTGGGAGGATTGCGGGAATCAGTGCGCGATGAAAAAACGGGACTACTTTTAGAATCGCGCAACCCAGCAGATTGGGCGGCACAGATCAACTATCTAATTACCCATCCGCAGGTGGCAGCAGAGCTGGGCGCGCGCGGGCGTAAATACGCCTTGGCGCATTCGTGGAAAGAATCGGCGCATAAATTGCGTGTTCTGTACGAAGAAGCGCGTGCTTTTATGGATCTACGTTGTAATAGCCAAAATATGCAGAAGCTTCATCCGGAAAAAGCCCCAGTGCCTGAGCTTGCCCAATTAGCTGCGGAGAATGTGCTTTTTGTACATGCCCACCCCGATGATGATACTATTTCGACCGGCGCCTTACTAAGTGCTTTAAGTAAAGAACGAAAGAAAAATAATACTGATTCTTTTCTCGGAGTTCTTACCGCTACACGCGGGGAAAAAGGAGAAATTCGCCCCGAAAGTGGCTACGGAGGGCTGAGTGAAGAAGAGTTGACGCAGGTGCGGGAAAAGGAGCTTCTCGCCGCTTTAGCAGAGCTCGGTGCGGGAGAAAAAATTTCTCACTATTTTCTCGGCATGCCTCCGGCCCGCGCAGCGGGGCTTCCCCCTCGTAGATACCATGATTCGGGGATGCGCTGGGTGAGTAAAGATCGAGCGGGTGCTAGTTTAGATAACGATCGCCAATCCTTTACCGCTGCTTCTTTACTGGAAAGCGCTGCAGATATTGAGGCGCTAATAAAAAATCAGAATATTAAGTGGGTAATTTCTTATGACAATGCGGGTACTTATGGGCATCCAGACCATATCCGAGCACATGAAGCAACACGTATTGCTGCTTGCCGCGCTGGTGCCCACTTTTTAGAGATAGTGACTTCTCCGGCGTTTGCTCCGGTGGCAGATAGTGCCCCTAACTTAGGCACTGCTGCAAATATTGACGAAGCTCCGAATTCTGCCGCTGCTTCTAACGCGGTGGAAAGCATGCAAGCGGCCGTAAATGAACGCTATTTCTTCCTCGAGAAAGAAGAAAATCGCTTACGTGCCGCTCTTCGCCACTATCGCACGCAACTAGCCGTAGAAGAATCGGGAATTCGCCACGTAGGCGGGCAAAGAGAAGAATTACATACCCGTATATGCCTGCGCCGCCGCTGGTAAAATTTCCCCTAATTTTTTCCGATGCCCGGCAATGCGCGCTGTGCGCAGAGGATTAGAATCTACCTGATAGTCGAGCGCATTACCCGTATTGGCATAGCGATCTGGAGCTTGGAAATATGCTAAATCTTCTCCGCTGAGCATTTTCTCCACTGCGCTGCGGGTAGCGGTAATCCAATTAAAAGGTCGGCGTTCTATCGGGGCCATTTCGGCGCCCTGGAAATCACGCATCGCCTGTTCAATAAAATTAACTCCATTGAGGTTTGCATAATAAAAACTGCGCCCGAGGCGAGTATTTAATTCCAACATATACGGCTTATCAGTGTGGGCATCTACTTTGAAATCAAAGTTAAAGAATCCGTAGTACCCCAGACTCTCTAGTGCTCGTTGGCAAAGTGGATATAAATCAGGGCGATCGCTATCGGTGAGAAGAAGATGGTTCCCTACCCACATGGGGCGCTGGTCGGTGAGAATGCTACGCGCCTGCACGAAAACGCATTCTCCATCTTGCCGGCGATAACCATTGACGGAATACTCCTGCCTATTAGAACCAGCAATATAGGTCTGGACAAGCATCTCGCCCGAAAAACCACTGGAGTAGACAGCCGCTAGATAATCCTGAGCTGCTTGGGCATTTTCTGCCAAAAATCCCTTATGTTTTTGCGGAAAATCATAGGAATTAAAGAGTTCGTAATCAGCTGCTTTTATAAAAAGCTTCGCCTCCCAGAGCACATCTCGATAATTTTCGGCGGTTGCTACGCGCGTACGGGGAATCTCCACCCCGCATTCTTCCATTCGCCCATAGAAATAATTTTTATCCATCAAAGCAATACCGAGCTCTTTTTCTGGATAAGGAAGTAAGGGAGTGAAATTTAAATTCTCTAAATTAGTGTAGAGAAGTTTGAGATATTCTTCAGTCGGCCCGAAAAGCATAAATTTTTCGGCTTTTTCTTGATACTTTTCGTACACCGAATTCAATAAATCGCTAAATATGCGTCCATCACTGGAGAAATGTTCAGCTGTGTAGATATCTGCGATTTTACTCTTATAAAAAGGCAATAGAATACCGGCTCCACACACCACTACTTTTTCCCCAAAAGCAGCGTGAAAACTACGGGCAATTGTATAAGAATTCTCATCGGTGCCTAAAATAATTGGCAAAATTTTTTCCGTATTTTTCATATCCGCGCCTAAGCCTTTTTTCGCTGCGTAAATTGTTCATATTTCGCCACATCGAGCGGAATATCCAGATTCCCAATCCAATTTACTACTCCGTCGGCAGTGAATTTCCGCTTGAAAAGATAGAGGCCATCTGCTTCGTCAGTAGAAAAAATTCCGCCCATATCGTAGTAGCGGTAGCCATTTTCGAAAGCGAATTTAATTTCTTCAAAATTGATTTGATAGCTCTGGCCTAAATTGTGCTCATGGGTATCTGCTCCATACATGGAAAAGGCTCTATTGCCGTGCATTACCAGTAGGGAAGTGGCAATAGCTTCTCCTTCATACATCGAGAAACTCAGGCGCACATTATCAGAAAAAGCATCGTAGAGGCGCTCAAAATAATCGTACGGCCGGTAAGTAATACCGTGGTACTTATTCATAATCTCTAAAATGCGATAAAACTCTGGTAAATCAGCACGGCTCCCTACTCGATTGCTAATACCTAGACGATAAGAACGGCGTACCGTCTTACGGGTGCTCTTTGAGAGAGAATTGAGAATTTCTTCCGCATCTTGGTAGCCATGCTCGGCAAAATCTAGCACGAGGCTCTGCAGAGGCTGGGAGGTGGCGCCGTGGTCTTTTTGGAAATAGTAGCCACGTTGGTTATAAAGCTTCTCTAGCTCTGAATTTTCTCCTACTTCTGGATCTACGCGCAATAAGAAGCCGCCATGTGCGCGGGCATAGGCGCTAGCTTCTTCCAGAAGTTCTGCCACCCGCTCTATATCTTCTAGAGCGCAGACTGGCCCGCGGGGAGCGTAGAAAAACCGGCCGTCAATCGCCTTATCATAGATCGAGAGCACGGAGAGAGCCGCGGTGATTTTGCCGGCTTCTTCTAAATAAAAATAGTGTGGCTGCCAATTGTTTTTTACTTTTGCCCAGCCAAAATTTTGCGTGAGCGCACTGTGAGGAGAATCAGCAATAAACTGGCGCAATTCTTGCGCTTTTTCCATATCTTCCAAATTTAAAAGCACACCGTAAGTGTATCGAAGATAAAGAAGAAAGGAGGTCAGACACGCATCTGGCAGTGTTTATCCAGTTCAAAGCTGTAGTTTTAGAAATCAGGAATTAAGAATTAGGAATCAAAGATTAAGAATCAGAAATGCGAGCCGCTAAGCTCTTCAATCCGAGTTTCCCAGCTACCATAGCTAAAGCTTGTAAAATAGAGCGCAATTCACGTACCCGGAAAAGTTTTAACAGCAGTAAGAAAAATGTGCCCATTATCGGCGTCACCACCAAAATCGTAGCGACTGCCGCCAAGAAGCTTCCCGTTACTTTTTCTATTCCCACCGTATGAATAGCTAGCACTCCCGGAATAGTGATGAGTAAAGCAATCAGAGCGAGTTTTAAATGTGCCCATAAAATATCGCGACCGTAGATATGGCGGAGAAGTTTTCGCGAATAGAGAATCAGTAATATTCCGGTAGTGGCAGTGGAGAGGCTCATTACTACCCCTACGCCGCTTACGGTACGAGTAGGAGGAAGGAAGGAGCAGAGTAGATAGCCCACTATCATGACGGCTTGCCCAGGCAATGCCATAAAGAAAGCTCCGCGCATATCGTTTAGTGAGTAGCAAACGCGGTTATAAACGATTGTGACGCCGGTGCCGAGCAAGCTAAAACTCATCGGAATAATTACGTGGGCGAGAGAGGCAATTTCACCAGCAGATCCGGCCGGCACAAAGACGCGGGAAACGGGGAAAGCTAAAGTAATAATCAGAGAGAGTGCTAAGAAATTAAAAGCAGAAATCGTATTTACCGTATAGGCGGCTTGCTTGCGCATGATTTGGTAATTACGCTGCCGAGCCGCTTTAGCTAGGCGCGTAAACATTGCCGTCGAGATAGATACCGTAATCAGGGAAGTGGGCAGACCACAGATAGCATAAGATACTGAGCTGGCGGCATTCCCAGCTACCAGAGCAGTATCAATCCCGGCATTTAGCGCCCGTTGCATAGCTCCGGCAGATACATTCGTCTCTAAAGCAGTAGGGATGAGACTAATAAGCGTCAAAGAGAGAACCCAGAGAGAAGCTTTTCCTGCTGCTCCGAGGCCGGAATTGCGCCAAGCGAAATCGGGACGGAAGCGAATTCCGGAGCGGTGTAGGGGCCAAAACAAGATTAATGCTTGAGATGCCACGCCGGCGGTGGAGAAGCCGACTAGCACTAGACCGCGGGTACTTTGCCATACCGATGCGTTTTGGATGCTATCGGGGCTCGCAGATCCGAAAACTCCTAGAATTATGAAGAGTCCCAGAATTGCTACCACATTGTTTAATACAGGGGACCACATATAGGGACCAAAGTTTTCGCGTGCATTTAGAATCTCTCCGACTATGGCGTACAGACCGTAGAAAAAAATTTGCGGTAAACACCAGTAGGCGAAAATTACCGTCATTTCATACCACTCTTGATTCAAACTAGCTGCAAAAGCCTTTACCACCAAAGGAGTGGCGAGAGTGAGTAAGAAAGTTAGAGCACCCAGTATGACGATAGAGATGGTGAGAAGTTTATTAATAAAAGTATTGCCTGCATCTTCTTGTTCACTAGAGGCCTTTACAATAGAAGGCACCAGTACCGCATTTATTAGCCCTCCGGCGATAATGCTGAAAATAATATTGGGCAGCTTATTAGCGATATCGAAAGAGTTTGCAATCGGAGAATTTAGCCCCAAGACTAAGGTGAGCAGAATAGGGGAGCGAATCATTCCCAGTATGCGGGAAGTGAAAGTCCCTAAGAACATCACGAGCGAGGATTTCACTATTGAAGTGTGCCCGCTGGTACGCGGAGGTCTTCCTGCTGCTGCCTTCGCTGAATTCTTTACATCCTTAGCCATAGCAGTAGTCTAAAGCACGCGGATTTAATCTGCGCTTTCTTAGAGGTGATTTGTGTGCCTTGCGAGTGTTTATGGAGTTTTCTTTGGTTGATTTCTTTAGAAGTGTTCTAGAGAGCTTTAGAGAGTAGGTATATACTTTTAAGTGCGAAAATTTTAATTGGAGAGAAGGCTGATATGGCAAAAATAATCGCTTTTTCAGAAGAAACTGTGCAAATTGGCACTCCGGAAGGAGATTTACTGGAAATACCGCGCTCAGATTGCCTTTTTGCAGATCCAGTAATAGGTGAAAAAGTAGAAGTATTTCGTTCTGGAGAGCGCTTGGTGGTGCAGCGCCCGCTTGCTTCGGAAGGAACTTTCTCGGGAATACCGGCTGCTCCGCAGGTCACAGAGCAAAAGTACGGTGCTGAAGCAGACGATCTCCCTCCCGCTAGCAGTGTATGGCGGAACCCGAATCCGAAACGAGTGAGTAAAGTGGCTTACGTAGTACTCGCTTTACTACTCGGCGGAGTAGGAGCGCATAAATTTTATTCTGGCCATATTTCGGCAGCGCTAGTATATTTAATTTTCTTCTGGACGAGTGTGCCGGCAATTTTGGCACTTATAGATGCAGTGATGGGGATACTTGCTCCGGCTGATAAAGAAGGAAGAATTTTCGTATAGTTTTTATCTCTGCTTAGCTCTTAAGCGTAGACAAGCCTTAGGTAAAATTTTTAGCAGAAACAACAAGCGAGGCGGTGCTCTTTAAAAGAGCACCGCCTCGCTATATTAGTCTAGATAAATTATTCAGCTTCTAGAACTTAGCTTTTAGAAAGCCGGAATAATTTCTCCATTCGGGTACTTATCTTTAATGAACTGAGCTACTTCTGGAGAGTGCAGCAGCTTTTCAAGGATTGCGATAGCTTCTGCTTTCTTCGAATCCTTACGCCAAGCTATGATATTGGCATAGGGGTTATCTTTTCCATCCTCGATAGCCAAGGCTTCTTTAGCCGGCACTAAACCAGCTTCCAGCGCAAAGTTACCGTTAATTACGGCTGCCCCCACATCTGGTAGCTGTATCGGAATTGCCGGAGCTTCGGCTTCCACTACCTTGATGTTTTTCTTACTTCCCGTAATATCCAGCAGCGAAGGATTATCTACTTTCTTCAATTCGATTAGACCCTGTGATTCCAGCAACTTCAGAGCCCGCGCCTGATTAGACGGATCGTTATTTACCAGAATGGTTTCGCCATCTTTAATATCGGCTACCGACTTATACTTCTTCGAGAAAAGTGCGTAGGGCTCAATATGTATGCCTTTGCCACCTTCCAAATTATATTTCTTATCTTTTATTTCCTGCTCTAGATAAGGTAGGTGCTGAAAGAAGTTAACGTCTAATTCGCCCGCATCGAGAGCGGCATTCGGCTGCACGTAGTCGGTGTATTCTTTAATTTCCAAATCGATGCCCGCATCTTTCGCGAGATTATCATCTACGAATTTCAGAATATCGGCGTGCGGTACTGGGGAAGCTCCCACTACCAGCTTCGTCAAATGCTCGCCGTCTTTGCTCTCTTTTTCTGCACTGCCAGAGCAGGCGGTAAGGGCTAGAGCTCCAGCCAACAAAGCTGCAGATATCTTAGTAATAGTTGAAGTACGCATGATTTTTCCTTTCCCGCAATCTTTAAAAGTTGCGGTTTATATATATGGATTTAGTTAAATAAAGTTACTTTAAAATATGTATAGTGATGCCGAAGCTAAAGCCCGGTGGCTCCCGGCTGGTATCGCCTCAGCGGTGATCTACCAGCCGGCTGAGCATGTCGCCGACCATCTGGACGATCTGCACCATAATTAGAATGACAACTACCACTATTACTATCACATCAAGATTATAACGTTGATAGCCGTAATTAATAGCTAGGGCACCTAGACCGCCGCCACCTACTGCAGAAGCCATGGCCGAGTAGCCGATGATAGTAATCGTAATAATGGAACAAGACTGAATAATAGAGGGCAAAGATTCTTTTACCAATACTCCCGCCATGATGTGGAGGGGGCGTGCTCCCATCATCTGGGCGGCTTCTACTTTCCCCGGCTCGATGGCGAGTACATTAGATTCAACCATTCGGGCAAAATAAGGAATAGCAGAAACTGCTAAAGCGATGGTGAAAGCCTGCCAGCCGACGGCCGTCAGCCAAGGAAAGTTCAAAGCTCGAATCGCAAAGAGTACGATAATAGCCAGAATGATAAAAGGAATAGCTCTTCCCAGATTGACTATAGTGCCAATGATTCGATTTCCGATAGGGCTGGAAATTAGCCCTCCTTTACGACTCTCCGCCAGATAAACTCCCAAAGGAATTCCGAGCAGAATCGTGAAGAAAGTGGAAACCCCTACCATGAGGATAGTTTCCCAGATAGATTCCAAAAGCTTTTGCTGGATTGCTTCATTATTTATAAAAGTATCTCCAGCTTGTATAGTCGTAGCAGCCAGAGTAGCAGTGCTTTGTAGTAGACTCATTAGCTCCGCACCTCCGCAAAAATTCCGTTATTTTTCAGCTCGGCTAGTACTTTTTCCGTATTAGGGCTGGGTACAGTTAAGGCAATTCGCGATACCTGAATTTTTCCTACCGTTTCGAATAGGCCAGCGGCAATATCCGCTCCGAGCTGTGCCACTAAACCAATCACTTTGGCTCCGGCTGGCTCCTGCGGATGGGCAGTAAAGAAAATATCTATTAAATCTTTTCCAGAAAGATCGTAATTCTCTATTTTTGGCCGCGGAATAAGTTTCAAACTGAGCGGAGAATTCGGTACCGAAACCGCTTGGGAAATTTCTTTCGATTCTACAATCCGCCCCGCTTCTAGTAGCGTCACCGAATCACAAATCTTTCGTACCACGGGCATTTCGTGGGTAATTACTACGACCGTAACTCCGGTCTGGCGCTGCACATTCTTAATCAAATCTAGAATCTGCTCCGTAGTCTCCATATCTAGAGCAGAAGTAGGTTCGTCAGCAAGTAATACAGAAGGATTAGTAGCGATAGCACGCGCTATACCCACGCGCTGGCGCTGCCCACCGGAAAGTTGGGCAGGGTAGGAGCCTTCGCGCCCCTCTAAACCCACCAGCTTAAAAAGTTCGCTAATTCGCTTTTTGCGTTCGGCGGCGGGTACACCGGCTATTTTCAGTGGATATTCCACATTTGCTCCGGCAGTACGGGCACTTAAAAGATTAGCGCCTTGAAAAACCATACCGATTTCGCGGCGAGCTTCCCGCAATTCTTTGGGATTGAGTTCCGTGAAATTTTTCCCTGCTACCTGTACCGAACCGGAAGTGGGATGCTCCAAGGCGGTAAGACACCGAATAAGAGTAGATTTTCCAGCGCCAGATTCACCCACAATACCGTGGATACTACCTTCAGACACGGAAAGACTTAAATGATCCAAGGCTACTACCGGATCTTGCCCTTTTCGGGGATATATTTTCGTTACTTCCTGTAACTCAATCATTTTACCTCCATCGATCTCGGCATTAGCACCCGTCTATCCGGGTTGCTGCAGCTTCAAAGAGCCGAGTCTCTCTGCTGCTCTGGATGAACAGTTTTAGAATTCCACAAAGATTGAAAAGGCGCAAGTTTATCGGTGTGACCTTCCCTATAGTGGCGATATTGCAGGAAATCTTACTTTACTGAACTGCGCTAATGCGGAGGCAAGTGCTGAAGAGAGCAGAGAGTCAAGAAAAATTTCGGAGGCGAAGAGGAGAATTTTTTAAAGAGTAGTGAAGGAGCTAAGAAGATGTTTAATAATTTTTCCACCCACAATTCGCCGTTTCCGGCGCCACAAAATTCTGCTAATTCTCGTAATTCGCCCCATTCTGGCAATTCCCAAAATTCCGCTCCGCTGGCCGGAAATCCGTCGAAAAATCCGCCGGCAAATTTATTTACTATTCCACCCAGTGGGCTTTTAATAATTCCAGATTACTGCCGATGCAGTATTGCGGAATTAGGGTGAATTAGGAATTTAGGGTAGAGAATTGGAATAGAGAATTGAGGTAGCGAATTTAGTAGATAAAAGCGCGGGTGTCACTTTTCCTAACTAGGGTTGGCGTACCCAAATTTGCCGTGCAATAGTGAATGATAAATCAAGTTGTTTTTGCCCAGTATCTACCGAAATAATTCCTAAAGCTGGTTTTAAGCTCGCGATTTTAATCGTGGTATGCGGTTTAATCCCCATATCGGCCAAATAGCTTAAAATTTCGGAATTCTTATCGGATACGCGCACTACTTCTACCTCTCCAGGGGTAGATAAATCGGCAATTCGCACTGCCTCTACCCGGGAAATTTTTCCACTTGCGCTGGGAATAGAATCTCCGTGGGGGTCATGGGTGGGGTATCCCAGTAACTTATCGATACGTTCGATAAAAATATCTGACACCGTATGCTCTAAAGCTTCTGCTTCTGCATGTACCTCGTCCCAGCCATAGCCGAGCTCTGCTACTAAAAAAGTTTCAATTAAGCGATGTTTTCGCACCATATTAAGAGCAATTTCTGTGCCCTTCGGAGTGAGAGATACATTTCCGTAGCGATGATGATGTACTAACCCCAGCGCGGCGAGTTTTTTAATACCTTCCGAAACGGTAGAAGGGCTCAACTCCATGCGTTCAGCAATATCTTTGGGAGCTGCTCCGCTATTCTCTACACTGGCACTCGGCCACTCTGATAACTGCCAAATATGTTTTAAGTAATTTTCATTACTGGGAGTAAGATCCATTTCATACTTCCTTCAATGCCTCTCCTGCATTACTACTTCTAGACTAGCAATTTGGAGCAACTTTCGGGAGATAGGGCGCAGTTGCTATTTTTTATGCGAATTTTTCCGCAGTTTCTGCTGTTTTTTCGCTCCTTGCCGGGCGGCATTTTCGTTAAATTGCTGCCAATGTAGTTCGGTATAAGTAGAGAAAGGCTGCGGGGCTCCGCCCGGGCGGTTTTTATTATCTTGTAGATAGGGGAAAGAATCATGGCCCAGCAAATAGAGCACCGCACTATTTATAGCTGCTGCTATCGGTACCGCAAATAGGGCTCCCACTACTCCGGCTACTGCGGAGCCGCCGGTTACCAGCAGCACAATCGCTAAAGCGTGCATATTTAAAGCATTTCCTTGGAGAAGTGGCTGTAAAAGATTGCCTTCTACTTGTTGCACTAAAATTACTCCGCCAAACATTAATAAAGCCATAAAGGGACTGCCGGTATTTACCAGCACTATTAGTACTGCTATTGCTCCGGAAAGAAAAGCTCCAATTATCGGAATAAAAGAGCCTAAAAAGACTAGTGCAAAAATTGGCAGAGCAATTGTAATAGGGGTGCGCAGTAGGAGAGCAATAATCGTTATTCCCAAGGCATCTACAAAGGCCACTATTACCTGGGTGCGCATATAATTCCCAATAGTTACCCACCCGCGGATACCGGCTTCATTGATTGCATCGCGATAAGGAGGGGGAGCTAAGCGTACAAACCAATGCCAGATGCGGCGTCCATCTTTTAAGAAAAAGAATAATGCAAAGAAGGCCAGCACTGCTCCCGTCAAGAAAGAAGTTACGGAAGAGCCTACGGCCATTACACCGCCCAAAATATGTTGACTATTTCCGCGTGCCGCATTTTGCAATGAATTCCAAGCATTATCTAATTCGGCTTGCGCGCCCGGAAAACTGGCGTTTATCCAGCTAAAAATGCTTTGCATTCCTTTTTCTAGATTGCTGCCCAGCTCTGAAAATCCTTTGTAAAGTGCCGTGCCAGAAGTTCCTAAAATGCCAAAGATAATAAACAAAATTGCAAATAATCCAAGGGCGGCTCCAGCAGCGGGAGGAAGATGTAACTTGCGGCGCGCGCCGGCGGCAATTGGCTCCACCAATACCGTCATCAATATAGCGGCGAGTAAAGAAATAAGGAGAGTGGAAAACTTTAGGAGTAGCCAACCACCGAGAGCTAAAGTTGCAGCGATGATTAACAGCCGCCATGCCCAGCCCGCAGCTATCTGCAAAACCAATGGTATATGTGCGGAGAGGGGGGAATCTTTTTTAGAATTCAGATGGGTATCGGGCATAGAATTTCTCTCGGGTAGATAAGTCTCTTAGGTAGATAAGTCGTTTAGTTAATTTTAGTATAATTTAAGCTGTCTATTTGCTGTGGAAATAATGGAATGAAAAGCAGCTATGAAATTAGAAAGAAAGAAAGAAAGAAGAGGAACCTATGGAGAGCTATGCGCTACTCGCTTTCGATTTAGATGACACCTTGGCTCCTTCGAAGTCTCCACTACCGCCGCGAATGGGGGAGGAATTAAAAAAATTATTAGTGGACACCCCCGTATGCGTGATATCCGGTGGAAATTTTGCCCAGTTTCGTACTCAGCTCTTGGCAGGTTTGGAAAGTGTGGGAGCTAAGCTAGAGAATCTGCATATTATGCCTACCTGCGGTACTCGTTATTTGCGCTATCGAAATGGAAAATGGGAAACGCTCTACGCTCGTGATTTACCGGTGGAATTGCGTGAGAAAACTAAAAGAGTCTTAGAAGAAGAAGCGAAACAGCTCGGAGTATGGGAAACAGAGACTTGGGGGCCAATTTTAGAAGACCGAGGTTCCCAGATTACTTTTTCTGCATTAGGCCAGCAGGCGCCTTTGGAAGCGAAAAAAGCTTGGGATCCGAACGGAGAAAAAAAGGAAGCTCTGCGGGAAAGAGTGGCGCGGCGGCTCCCAGAATTAGAAGTGCGCAGTGGGGGGTCTACGTCTATTGACGTGACTCAAAAAGGAGTAGATAAAGCCTACGGAATAGCAGCTTTAGCGGAAGAAACCGGCATTGCAATTTCACAGATGCTCTTTATTGGCGATCGCCTCGACGAGGGCGGAAATGACTATCCAGTAAAACGGCTAGGTATTGCCACCTATGCAGTGAAAGGCTGGGAAGAAACAGCTGATTTTATTGCCAAATATACTGCCCGCTAAAATGTGAAATTACTAAGCTGGAAAGCTAGTAACGGGAAGCTAATAACGACGCGGAATCTTTGCAGCTGCAACAGGTAGCATCTGCGGAGAGAGAAACTACGAAAAGAGAAAGAAGTGCCGGAAATGCGAAATAAAGATTTAGACGCAGAACTGGAGGAACTTTCTGCTGCAGAAGTAGAGAGACGGCTCCAGAAACTTTCCGGTGCTCCCGATGCATGGCAAGAAGCAGGTGGTGCTGGGCTCGCTACGGCTCTCTGTTTAGCAATCTGTTCTTTTCTGGGGGTGGTGGCTTCTCTCGGATTAATTACCGCGGAAAAGACCCATCTACAAGATCCCGAAGCAGCTTTAGTCTGTGACGTGAACCCGCTTATTGGTTGTGGAAAATGGATAGGCACCTGGCAAAATGAAATTTTCTTCGGAATTTCCAATTCGGTATGGGGTTTAGCAGCTTTTTCGGCGCTATTCATGCTGGCACTAGTGCTTTTAGCTCGCGGTCGGTTCCACTCATTACTTTGGCGAGTGCTCAGTATCGGGGCAGCTGGCGGATTGCTATGGATTATCTGGTTTGTATACGAATCCTTTTTCGTATCAGGTACTATTTGCCCCTATTGCTTTATCGTCTGGCTGGCCACTATTCCCATTATTGTGCTTCTGATCAGCCGTTCTCTCCAAGGTGGCCATTGGGGAGATAAAGGGCGCGGCGTCGGTCAATTTTTAGTGCGCAACCGTTTTCTATGCGTATTTTTACTCTATGGAATTCTTATAGCCTTGGGGATTTTTCAGCTTGGCGGCAAATTTTCCGCTCTGTTCTAGCGGGAGGGTAGCTCCGGTAGCTTATATAGCCTAAATAGCTTCTATAGTTCGAGTAGCTCATAATTTATTTTTTAATTGGCATAAATCGGGCACAAATTCGCCGTAACCCATATCAATTAAAACTTGCCGCAGTTTCTGCATAGGAGCTTCCAAATTTTTATGTGCTTGCGGAGCAGCTTTTCGGAAATTGTGCACATCTGCCGGATTAGCCGGTATCAGGTGTAGATGCACATGCGGTACGGAAAATCCCATAATGGTGAGTATCGAACCTGTGGTATGAAAAGCTGTTTCTTGGGCGCGCCCGATTATCTGGGCGGTCTTTACCAAATGGGCAAATATCTGGGGTGGTAAATCGAAGTATTTATCTACTTCCAAGCGTGGTACCACCAATACGTGCCCCGGCGTCACCGGTTCAATCGTAGCTAAAACTACGCAGACCTCATCTTCCCATACAAATCTGCCTGGGGCGCGCCCGGCAAAAATTTCGCTGTAAATACTCATATCGCTACAAATAATACGGCAGAGGAACGTTCGAAATACTTAAAGTAGCGTCACTGCAAAGCAGTGGAGCGTAAATGATGCATATCGGCAGGCACGTTAGAGCCATACCCTAAACCCTGCAGAGCGCTCCGCAGTTTTTCCATAGCTGCATCTAGTTCCTCGGCGCTAGCTGCTTGTGCTCGTGCCAAATTCCCATCTGCTTCGGAAGTGGCTGGAATTACGTGTATATGGGTATGCGGTACTTCGAATCCTAAAATAGTGAGGATAGAGCGTGGCACCTGAAAAGCTTTTTCCTGGGCACGCCCGATTATTTGTGCCACTTTAGCTAGGTGAGCAAAATCTTCTGGAGCTACATCACTATATTTATCTATCGCTTGGCGTGGTACTACCAATACGTGCCCCGGCGTCACCGGCTCAATCGTGGCAAAAGCTACGCAAATTTCATCTTCCCATACAAAACGGCCGGGAAATTCTCCACAAATAATTTTTTGAAAAACACTCATGCTCTAAGTCTAAATCTAAAAAACTCAGAATGCGGGGTGAAATACCGGCGTGAAGTAGGCGGCAAAGCAAAATATCTAGGTATATTTCCAATTTTCTCTGCGCTACTATGGGGGAGATAGATAAACATCTAGAGGAGAAACTATGAGTAGTGAAGCGGCAGCGCTCCCATATCGCTATACGGCAGAACTCGCTAATAAGATAGAAGCTAAATGGCAAGAGCGCTGGGAAAAAGAAGAAACTTTTAATGCTCCCAATCCGGTAGGTGATCTAGCCACTTCCGGAGAGCTACCGAAGGAATCTTTTTATCTACTAGATATGTTTCCTTATCCTTCTGGAAAAGGCTTACACGTAGGCCATCCGCTAGGTTTTATCGCCACTGATACCATTGCTCGCTATCAGCGGATGCAGGGGAAAAACGTCCTCTATACGATGGGCTACGACGCCTTCGGATTACCGGCAGAGCAATATGCAGTGCAGACAGGGCAGCATCCGCGGATAACTACCGAAGAAAACATTGAGAATATGCGCCGGCAGTTGCGCCGTCTTGGGCTTTCGCATGAAAAGCGCCGTTCTTTTGCCACAACTGATGTGGACTATATGCGTTGGACGCAGTGGATTTTCTTGCAAATTTTTAATTCTTGGTACGATCCGGAAGCGCCGGGCAGAAAAGCTGGAACGCGCGGGCGGGCTCGGCCGATTTCGGAACTAATTGCTGGCTATAAAGATGGCTCCATTTCCACTCCCGATGGGCGAGAGTGGGCAGAACTGAATAAAGCCGAGCAGGAGCAAGCCGTAAATTCGCGCCGCCTCGCCTATATTGATTTTGCCCCGGTGAATTGGTGCCCAGGACTAGGCACCGTATTGGCAAATGAAGAAGTGACAGCAGAAGGGCGCTCTGAACGCGGCAATTATCCGGTATTCAAGCGCAATCTGCGGCAGTGGATGATGCGTATTACCGACTATGCAGATCGCTTGGTAATGGATCTGGATATGGTGGACTGGCCGGAAAAAGTGCGGCTTATGCAGCGCAACTGGATTGGGAAATCGATTGGAGCAGAAGTAGCTTTCGTGCTGCAGCATGCCGCTGGCTCCGAGACCTTGCGCGTATTTACTACTCGCCCAGATACTCTTTTTGGAGCTACTTTTATGGTAGTTTCCCCCGAGCATCCGCTATTACAAGAAGCCGAGAATATCCCAGCTAATTGGCCAGCAGGTACTCGCACTCCTTGGACTGGCGGTTATAGCAATCCACAAGAAGCTGTGCATGCCTATCAGAAGCAGGCGGCTCGTAAATCCGATATGGACCGCAGCGCCCTCGATAAAGAAAAGACCGGCGTATTCACTGGTCTATATGCTAAGAATCCGGTGAACGGGAAAGAGATTCCCGTATTTACCGCTGACTATGTGATGATGGGCTACGGTACTGGTGCAATTATGGCGGTGCCTGCACATGACCAGCGCGATTTCGATTTCGCGAAGAAATTTGATCTCGATATTATCCCAACTATGCAGGCTCCGGCGGATTTTGACGGCGAAAGTGCCTGGGTGGAAGATGGAGTAATAATCAATTCCGCCAATGCCGATATTTCTCTAAACGGTCTAGGAATTAGCGAAGGTAAGAAACTAATTACGGACTGGATGGAAAAGCAAGGCTGCGGAAAAGAAAGTATTTCTTATCGGTTGCGGGATTGGCTTTTCAGCCGGCAGCGCTACTGGGGAGAGCCTTTCCCGATAGTTTATGACGCAGATGGGAATGTACACGCTCTGCCGGAGCAAATGCTGCCGATAGAACTTCCCGATATTCCAGATTATTCTCCGCGTTCCTACGATCCGGATGACGCCGATTCACAGCCCGAACCACCTTTAGGGAGATTGACGGATTGGGTGCGGGTGCGCCTCGATTTAGGAGACGGTGAAAAAGAGTATTTCCGCGATACTAATACCATGCCGAACTGGGCCGGTTCTTGTTGGTATGAATTGCGTTATCTAGATCCACACAACCACCAAGAATTTGTGGCAAGTGAAAATGAAGCCTACTGGATGGGGCCAAAAGCTGGAAAAGAATCTGGCGGTACTGATCTCTATGTAGGAGGAGTGGAGCACGCCGTCTTGCATCTACTCTATGCGCGTTTCTGGCATAAAGTACTTTACGATTTAGGGTATGTAAGTTCTTGCGAGCCTTTCCACAAGTTGTTTAATCAAGGCTATGTGCAGGCTTATGCCTATACCGATAGTCGCGGCCAGTACGTGCCGGCTGATGAAGTGGAAGAGCAAATGCCTGCCGATGGGGAAGGCGAACCCACATTTACCTGGAAGGGGCAAACCGTCTACCGAGAATACGGAAAGATGGGTAAATCGCTGAAGAATATAGTCACTCCAGATGAAATGTGTGCGACCTACGGTGCTGATACTTTCCGGCTTTATGAGATGTCAATGGGTCCGCTCGACATATCTCGCCCATGGGAGACACGTGCGGTAATTGGATCACAACGCTTCTTACAGCGGCTGTGGCGGAATATCATCGATGAAGAGAGTGGAAAAGTAATCGTAACGGAGGAAGCTCCCGAAGGTGAAACAGCAAAACTGCTGGCGCGCACAATTGCGGGAGTACAAGATGATTACGGGCAGATGCATATAAATACGGCAATTGCCAAGCTCATCATGTTTAATAACCACCTAACTGGAATGGCAGTGCCCCGCGCTGCTGCCGAAGCATTGGTAATAATGGTAGCTCCCGTAGCTCCGCATATTGCTGAAGAGCTTTGGGAACTGTTGGGGCATACTACTTCTTTAGCACGCGTACCTTTCCCGGAAGTTAGCGATAAATCGCTGCTAGTAGACAACACCGTCACTTGTGTGGTGCAAGTGCAGGGTAAAGTGCGCGATCGGCTGGAAGTACCGAGAGATATTAGCGCTGCTGATTTGCAGGCACAAGCATTGGCATCGCCGCGAATTCAGCAATTCCTAGATGGTGAGCCGCGGAAAATAATCGTGCGCGAACCTAAATTGATTAATTTCGTGATTTAATTACCTATTTCGCCGCGACGCGATAGGGAAAGAAAATTATAGCGGGAGAGTGTTCCAACCAGCGGACACTCTCCCGTTACACAAAATGCTGTACTAGAATCTGCTTAATTACTAATAAGAAATACGGAAAATTTAAGGAAAAATTATGGCGAATACTTCTTTTTCAGCGGTAGAGAAAGCCGATTTTTTTGGTTTCCCAGCTTGGCGAATCAGAAGTGTATCTGGAGCGAGTGCGCTCATAGCAGAACGCGGAGCTACTCTTATATCTTGGCAGCCGGAGCTCGGGCAAGAAGTGATAGACGGCTATCAAGATGCAGCTGAACTAGAAAACCATATTGCCTATCGCAGCGCTATTTTGGCGCCTTGGGCGGGAAGAATCAAAGCTGGAAAGTATGTATTCGCAGATTCTACTCAGCAACTTTCCCTCAATGAGCAGGGAGAAGCCTTACATGGATTTCTTGCCGGGCGTGATTTTCAGGTAAAGGAAAAAGGAGCTGCCCTCACTTTGGAAACTACGGTGCCGGCTCAGGAAGGGTATCCGGGAGAATTTTCTGTGCAAGTCACGTACTCGCTAGAAGAAGGCTCCGATAAAGCGCAGCATTTATCGCTAGAGATATGCGCAAAAAATACCGGGAAAGATCCGCTGCCTTTGGCTTTGGGATGGCACCCCTATGTGCGTTTTCCGGGAAGTAGCGGTATCTCGAACTACAGTTTAGAAATTCCGGCGCGTACAAAAATTTTAGCTGATTCGCAATTAATTCCTTTAGCCGGGGAAGCTGCCTATGCGGGAATTAAAGCCCCCTTACATATCGATTATTTGGGCAATCAAAAGCTGGATGTATCTTTCCGTGGTTTGATTCCAGACGAAGACGGCGTAGTAACTACGCGGGTGCGTGATTTAGCTTCCGGAGCTATGTTGGAACTCACCCAAGAACCAGCCGATGCACCAGTAATCCATATTTTTACCGCAGATAATCTAAATCGCGATAGCCGTAATTCGCTGGCTCTCGAGCCGCTCTCGCACCTTCCCGATGCTTTTAATCGAGCAGATGCTCGCGCTAGCTTGCGCCTTGAGAGTGGAGATATTCGCCGGCTATATGCGACGCTTACCTACCGGAAGAATAACAATCAGTAGCCGCCTAATTACTAATTAGTAGTTAGCTAGCAGCTGATTGGTAGTTAACTGATAGCTGGAAGGCTGGATAGGTCTAAGACAGATAGCTGATAGTTGTCCACAAAGCTAGAAATAGCTTTAATATCCTCAAGGAAAAATAGCACTCAACAGCGCGGAAAATTTTTTTGAAAATAGAGGTATGTATCAACCTCCACCGCGTTTAGAAAAACTGACTGACCGAGCTAATTTACGCCGCCGTATGCCACGGCATGCGGAAATTTCTGATTCCAAAATCTCTGATTCGGGAGGAAAGCTAGGCATCGCTAGTACCGGAGAAGAGCTACGCAATCTGGCTTTTGAAAATGCGCTGGGCAACGATATGGGAGTGCTCACGGAGCAGCTGCAGCGCCCGCGTTTTCGCCTTTCCCAGCGCGCCATGCGCAGTCTAATAATTCTTTTAGGGCTCATGATGGGCGGATTAGGAATATCAGTTTTTACCCAACTGAGTCATTCAGATTCAGCTGCCCATTCCGCTCCGCCGGCCTCGCCGCCCGCTGCAGCTGAGGAAGTGGCGAAAAACGATTCTGCCGCGGTAGGGAAAGAAGCGCTTATCTATGTAACCGGAGCAGTGAAAACTCCCGGCGTAGTGAGCCTACGGGGAGAAGTTCGAGTGCAAGATGCACTAGAAGCTGCAGGTGGATTCAGCGAAACAGCTGATAAAATAGCTGTTAATTTGGCAGCTCCCGTGCACGACGGGGAGCATTTACATTTTCCTGCGCAAGGAGAAGCACCTAGCGGAGGGGGAGCAGAGCAAAACAATGTAGATGGAGCTGCTGCTCCGATTAATCTCAATCAAGCCGATAAAGAAGCTCTGCAAAAAATACCGGGAATCGGGCCGACCACTGCGCAAAATATCGTAAATTGGCGCACAGAAAAAGGGCCATTTCGGAAAGTAGAAGATTTGCTAAATATCCCGGGAATCGGGCAGAAAAATCTCGAAAAAATGAAGCCGTACCTTACGCTCTAGGAACCGCGATGCACGATTACCGGCTCCTCCCGGCAGCCTGCACTATCTGGTTTATCACCGCCAGCAAGCCTTATTTCTCGGCCACTATATTTTTGCAAGGTACCTGCTATTTTTTCGTTATTGGAGTGTTGTTCAGCATCTTAATGAGAAAAATTTTTCCGCTCCCCAATCAGCCTTCTTCATTAGCGGCCTTACCTCCTGTTGCGTCATCTTCTTTACCTGCTGCTGCGCTATTTTCGCCAATTATTTTTACTCCGTATATTTCTGAAAAAAGCTGGGGAATAGCAAGGCAAATAGTTATTTGCCTTCTTGCTGCTAGCTGCGCTTGTGGAGCTAATAGTTTACGCAGCTGGCAAGAAGCTAATTCGCTCTTAGAAGCGAGCGCGCAAACACAATTTTCTATCACTGGAAAAGTGTTAATTACTCGGGTGGGGCGAAATATGGGGGAGAATTCAGAAGATAAAATGCCGAAAATTCCTTTCGGTACTCGCGCGCGCCTAGAAAATATTGCCGGAGGCGGCCTAAAGCAAAGATATCGCAGGGAAGTATGCCTAAAAAATATGCCGAATAGCGCAGCTACCGAATCAAAAATTTCTGCCCCGGGAGCAGAATCAGCTTTTTCGCTCCGGACTGGAGAGGAACTCCTTATCAAAGGGAAAATTCAAAAAACTGCTGATAGGTATTGCAGCTACACTCTAGAAGCAGAGCAGATGCGCCGGGCCCCGCATCCGCAATTTTTTCGAAAGATCAGCGCTACGCTGCGGAGTGATTTCCAAAAAGAATTGCAAAAAAATTCTCTTTCTTATCCGGCGCTCATATCTGGGGTAGTGCTAGGAGATGATTCGCAGCTCGAGATACAACTGCAAAGAGCTTTGAAAAAAGCCGGTTTAGCGCACCTCACCGCGGTATCGGGTGCCCACATTTCTCTGCTACTCGGAGGAGTGATTCTTTTATTAGGGAAAAGCAAACCACTTCTCACCGCCGGAGCTGGCACCTTGATACTGCTGCAGCTACTGGCACTAGTTGGTTTATCGCCTTCGGTGGTGCGCGCAGCTTTGATGGGGGTCTGGGTATTAGTTGCGCTCGCGCTAGAAAGGCGCGGAAATTCTTTACCTTTTTTAGCTCTTTCGATTATGCTCACTTCCTTATTTTTCCCAGAGATAGCGAGAGAATTGGGGTTTCAGATGTCTGTGCTAGCTACTCTGAGTATCCTCACGCTAGGAAATTATCTACAAAAAAATTTAGCTAAATTTTACCCGGCCGCCATCGCTCGGCTACTTGCTTATCCACTGGCCGCGGGAGTGGCTACTATGCCGCTAGTGGCAGAAATTCAAGATAGCCTCTCACTCTGGACAGTGGCAGCGAATCTAGCCGCTGCCCCGGTGGTAGCGCCTTTTACAATATGTGGATTAGCGGCGGTGCTAGGCAGTTCTTTGCCTGGATTCCCAGTATTGCCCCTATTAAAAATTTGTAGTTTCTGTGCTAGCTGGATTGTAAAAGTGGCAGAATTTGCTTGCCAACTACCGGCGGGGGCGTTGCCGGTGGGAAAAAATCTTTTTCTACATATACTGTTGATATTTCTCATTCTGGCTTCTACTCGGCGGAAAGCTGCTGCGCGTGGAATAATATAACTATGGCTGTTTGGGAAGATATAGAAATAGCGCCGGTCATGCTCATAAATTCCGAAGAACCCGTATATGCAGACCGAGCAATAGATACGTGGAAAGAAAAACTCCGCCAAAGTTTTCCCGAGCTAGATATTAACGTAGTAACTTCCCAGAACTATACACCGCAACTACTTGGGCAAGTTTTTAGCCCCAGTTTATTTAGTGAACCGCGGCTAGCTATAATTCCAGATCTAGAAAAAGCCAGTAAATTGGCGGGAGAAGAAATAGCTGCATATTTAGAAGCGATACCGCCGGATTGTTTCCTTATTTTGCGCCACAATTCGACGGGAAAAAAATTGAACGTCAGCGGGAAAAAGATATTCACCCAAGCCGCTGCCCAAGGTTTCCCGATCGTGGAAATAAAAAAAGTAAAATATCCGAAAGATAAAGTAAAAGCGGTCATAGCTGAAGGTACAGCTAGAAAGCGCATAATCACAAATGACGCAGCAGCAGCTCTGGTCGATGCGCTCGGTTCTGATCTGCGCGAACTTTTAGCTGCCACGGATCAACTTCTAGCCGACGTATCCGGAAAAATAACAGCGGCTAATGTTCACACCTATTTTTCGGGGCGCATCGAAGCGAGCGGTTTCAACGTAGCTGATCAAGTCGTAAATGGAAATATAGAAGAAGCAATTCGCCTTAGTCGGCACGCGCTCGCCACCGGAACTGCTCCTGGGCAAATAGTGGCCGCCCTCGCCGTAAAATTTCGGCAAATGGCGCAAGTAATTGGAATGCAAAACTCTCATATCGGAGTAAAAATCAATCTCGCTAGCTGGCAAATTCGCCAAGCGCAAAATAGTCAACGCTACTGGAAAGAAGCCGCTCTAGCTAAGGCGATTCAAGAAATAGCACAGGCAGATGCAGATGTGAAAGGTCAATCTCGAGATCCGGGCTATGCGCTGGAAAGAGCTATTTTAGCTATTGGGAGAGCTCGCGCCAGTGCGAAGTGAAATCTATATTTGGAGCTGTATAGCCAGCTTCTAATTGCTCGCCTAGGGATAGCGTAAACTAAAAATATCTACAATAACTGCAGCGGAGAAAAATGGAACAGAAAACTATTCTAGTAGCCGGCGGATCTGGATACATCGGCACCCATACGCTGATTAGCCTCTATGCGGCGGGATATTGGGCTGTATGTGCCGATAATTTCACTAATTCTCATCCGGAAGCTCTCCGGCGCACCGAAGCTATTATCGGTACTAAAATCCCGCTTTACGAAGTAGACGTCTGCGATAGGCAAGCAGTAGAGCAGATATTTGCCGAGAATTCTATAGCGGGAGTAATTAATTTTGCCGGTTTGAAAGCAGTGGGAGAATCGGTAGAAAAACCGCTGGAGTACTACGATATAAATTTGAATTCTACGCTTTCGCTTTTGCAGGCTATGCGCCGGCATAATTGCCGAGTAATGATTTTTAGCTCTTCCGCTACGGTATATGGAATGGATAATGAATCGCCGCTGCGAGAAGGAATGCCTACTTCTGCCACTAATCCCTATGGCTGGTCAAAAGTAATGAATGAGCAAATCCTCACTGATTATTGTGGTAGCGATAAGAATTTTTCGGCTGTACTACTGCGCTATTTTAACCCAATCGGTGCACATCCCAGCGGGTTAATCGGAGAAAATCCCTGCGGAATTCCCAATAATATAATGCCCTATATTACGCAAGTGGCCGTTGGGAAATTGCCAGAACTGCACATATTTGGTCAAGATTATCCCACTCCAGACGGTACCGGCGTGCGCGATTATATTCACGTCCTCGACCTGGGGGAAGGGCATGTGCAAGCGCTTGACTACGCATTCACCCACCCGGGAGCGATAGAAATCAATTTAGGCACTTCCCGCGGATACTCCGTACTAGAACTAGTGAAAGAATTTGAAAAGGCGAGCGGAGTAAAAATACCTTATGTTATAGATCCGCGCCGTCCGGGCGACGTCGCTTCAGTATTTGCCGATGCGAGCCGCGCCGAGAACTTACTAGCTTGGAGAGCGCGCCGTAACCTAGCGCAAATGTGCCGAGATTCCTGGAACTGGCAACAAAAAAATCCCGATGGCTACGCTCAGTAGTTGCGAGGCTACGCTCAGTAGTTGCGAGGCTACGCTCAGTAGTTGCGAACAGGTACATGTATAGAAATAGGCAGATATAGAAAAATGCCCGGAAATTTTATTTTCCGAGCATTTTTGAGATTAGATAACTACTTAAGCTAGGGCTTAAGCGTCTTTCGTAAGCGCATCAACCTGCTTAGCCAGTTTAGACTTCCGGTTCGCAGCCTGATTCTTATGGATTACTCCCTTGGAAACAGCCTTATCTAGTTTCCGGCCAGCAAGACGCAGAGCTGCCTCTGCCGCTTCCGGATCTTTAGCTGCAATCGCTTCCCGAGTCTTCCGCACTAAGGTTTTCAACTCAGATTTATAGCTCTTATTGCGCAGCCGGCGCTTCTCATTAGTCTTAATCCGCTTTTTTTGCGACTTAATATTTGCCACTATTTAACTCTTTCAATTCTTTCGCTATTGCGAATGGATATGGTCGGTGAGGGCTTGCTCTCTCTGGACTGCCAGGCGTGGGGACACCCGTGGTTAAAAGAAAAGAGCCGGACCTTTCACCCGACCAGGTGCCAAGTCCACTAGGTACTTTAGCAGTATTTGCCGCCAGAGCCAAAGAAAAGCTCCAAGGGTGGTAAAAATCATCGCTTTCGGGTAAAGAAATTATCGCTTTCAGTAAAGAAAGCCGTAACTATGCGTTCCCAATTTCTACCCGCCCCCGCAATTTTTCCATTCCGGTGAAGGTATAATCGCCTTTTACAGTTATTTTCTCTACCTCTCGCAGAGAAGGTAAATGGCGAGTACGCTCAGTAAAATCGTGTATAAAACGAAAATACTGGGGATCCAAATCGGCAATAGGGGCAGTTGAAACCTGTAAAAGTACCCGCCCTTCCTCCGTAAACTTATAGACATCAGAACGCAATACAAATAAATCATTCGTAGTCTTTACTGGTAAAAATCGCTCTCGTTCCACAATAAGAGCCTGCGCATCGGAAAATTTTTCGACTATAGCTCCCATCGCACATTCCAGCTGATACACCGGCACTGAATCTTTATTGCACGGATCTACCGTTTTTTGGTTACGAATTAGGGGGAGATGCAACACCCCGGCTGTTTTCTTTAATAAATCTCGTAAAGCCTCGATATTAAACCACAGATTATTCGTATGAAAATAAGGGTGGCGCTTTTCGTCCGTAAAATACTGCATATCAGCTGGAGGAGTTTGCCCGGTATCGCGCAATATAAGCTGCTTATCGCTACGCCGCACCGCTAAATGCCCGCCTTTGCGGTCAGCTGGAGTACGCCGGCAGACCTCGGCTGCATAAGAAACTCCACTTTCAGCGAACCAAGCGGCAATTTCTCCAGAGGGATAAGCCCCCAAGTTATCAGCATTAGAAGTCATAAGATAGCGGAAACCGCGGCGCAGTAAATCCTCTAATAAAGAATTATTACTAAGAGCAGTGTAGATATCGCCGTGCCCAGGCGGGCACCATTCTAGTTCTGGATTTTCCTCCCAGACCACTGGATATAGATTATCGCGCCGTAGCTTCGGCTCCCGCCCTTGCAGAAAACTTAGGGGAATTCCCGGTATTTCCATATCCTTATCTAAGGCTGCGAGCGTATCACGCTGCGTGCGGAAAGAATCCATAAAAATTATAGGAAGCAATTTTCCGCTCTGCTCGCGCGCGCTGCGTATTTGCCGGCAGATCAAACGCAAAAAACTTTCTCCCGCGCGCACTGGAATAAGAGATTTAGCTTTATCCATCCCCATAGAGGTGCCTAAACCGCCGTTTAGCTTTAAAAAGGCCGTCTTTCCCAGTGCCTCTGCTTGTGCGGCAGGGCTAAAATTCTTCTCTGCTAGCCGGGGCGCCGGAGGCATCGGGTCGATAGTAGACTCGGGAATTAACCCAGTAGCTCCGTGCTGTAAATCTGCAAAATAAGAGCTAAAGACGTTTATCCCGCATTCGCTAACTCCGGCAGTGCGCATTTTCTGCTGTGCCGCGCTCAAAGCTTCCATATAAATCCCTCCGCCCTTTTTTATAATTCTATAGAGAAAAGCTGCCCGCGCAGAATTTCACAAAGCTATTCCTCCCGAAAAATCGGCTTTAGTTTCCGGCGCTGGTAGCCTTAGAGCTATTAGTAGTGAATAAGGAGATACGTTAGTGCCCATTTCCACTCCGGCAGAGCTGAAAGAAATTCAACCGGCCTCCACGCCGGCTGCACAAATTCGCAATTTTTGCATAATTGCGCATATTGACCACGGTAAATCCACTTTAGCGGATCGTATGTTGCAATTGACGGGAGTAATAGCAGAACGTGATATGCGTGCCCAATACCTCGACAGAATGGATATTGAGCGCGAACGCGGAATCACTATTAAATCGCAAGCGGTACGGATTCCTTGGACAGTAGATGGCACGCCTTATGTGCTGAATATGATAGACACCCCCGGGCACGTCGATTTTGCTTACGAAGTATCTCGCTCTTTAGCCGCCTGCGAAGGGGCAATTCTACTGGTGGATTCGGCACAAGGCATTGAAGCGCAAACCCTGGCCAATCTCTATCAAGCTCTCGAAAATGATTTAACTATCATACCCGTCTTAAATAAAATAGATTTACCAGCTGCAGAGCCCGATAAATACGCTGAAGAATTGAGCGCTCTGATTGGCTGCGAACCAGAAGATTGTATAAAAGTATCTGGTAAGACCGGAGTGGGCGTAGAAGAACTTCTCAACCGGATAGTGAAAGAAGTACCTGCTCCGCAAGGGAAAAAAGATGCCCCCACGCGCGCACTTATTTTTGATTCGGTTTACGATACTTACCGGGGAGTAGTTACTTATGTACGTGTGGTAGACGGGCAGCTGCGCCCACGTGAACAAGTGCAGATGCTTTCCACCGGAGAAACGCATGAGCTCCAAGAAATTGGAATTATTTCTCCGGAACCGCTCAGCTCTACCGGTCTGAGTGCCGGAGAAGTAGGGTATTTGATTACGGGGGCGAAAGATGTAGCGCAGTCTCGAGTAGGCGATACGGTGACTACTTTACGCAACCCGGCGCGTACTCCGCTTTCCGGATATGCCAATCCGCAGCCAATGGTGTTTTCTGGTTTATATCCGATAGATGGCTCGGATTATCCAGCTCTACGCGATGCTCTAGATAAACTGCGGCTCAACGATGCTTCTCTCACTTACGAACCGGAAAATTCCGTAGCTTTAGGATTCGGCTACCGTTGTGGATTTTTAGGTCTACTTCACCTCGAGATCATCACGGAAAGACTCGAAAGAGAATTCAATCTCGATTTGATAGCTACGGCTCCTTCTGTCACTTACCAAGTAATTACCGAAAATAGAGAAAAAATAGCGGTATCAAACCCCTCGGAATTTCCAGAAGGGAAAGTACACGAAATAGTAGAACCGCTAGTAGAAGCTACCATTCTCACTCCGAGTGAATACGTGGGCGCAATCATGGAACTTTGCCAGCAGCGCCGGGGAGAAATGCAAAATATGAGTTACCTTTCTCCCGAACGAGTGGAACTGCATTATTCTTTACCGCTGGCGGAAATAGTCACCGATTTTTTCGATCAACTAAAATCGCGCACCAAAGGCTATGCCTCGCTGGATTACCACCAAAAAGGAGAACAAAGCGCCGATTTGGTGAAAGTAAATATCTTACTTAATCACGAAGTAGTAGATGCTTTTTCGGCAATCGTGCACCGCGATAAGGCCTATAGCTACGGGGTGGAAATGACGGAAAAATTGCGCCAATTAATTCCGCGGCAGAATTTTGAAATTCCAGTACAGGCAGCAGTAGGAGCTCGCATAATTGCGCGTTCTACCATTAAAGCTCTCCGCAAAGACGTATTGGCAAAATGCTACGGGGGCGACGTATCTCGAAAGCGTAAATTGCTCGAAAAGCAAAAAGAAGGTAAAAAACGGATGAAAGCAGTCGGCAGGGTAGAAGTGCCCCAAGAAGCATTTATCGCCGCGCTCAGTTCCGAAATGCCGACGGGTAAGAAAAAATAACATGAAACAGAATTCCCACTCGGAGCTCCCTAATCCGCAATATGGGCGAATTCGCTCCTTTTCTGCGCGGGGAAAACGCTTGGGTGAAAAATATAAAACCCTGCAAGCAGAATTTGGACCGCAATATTTCCTCGATTTTCCTCCCGGAATGGGAATCTCCACTATTAGGGAAGATGCGCGCATCGATTTAGCGGCCGCTTTTCCGCACCGGCAACCCCTCATAATCGAAATAGGGCCTGGATCTGGAGAACAACTTATTCATGCTGCACAGGCACATCCGCAAATAAATTTTCTCGCCCTAGAGGCCTGGCAGCCCGGAGCGGCGCGTTGTCTGGCTGCCACCGTCGCAGCGGGGGTAGAAAATGTGCGCATAGCGCAATTAGATGCTGCTCAAAGTCTTCCTATCCTTTTCCCTCCTGATTCAGCTTATCGCGCACGCGAAATCTGGACTTTTTTCCCCGACCCTTGGCGGAAGAAAAAACATCGGAAACGCCGCTTAGTATCACCGCAGTTTGCACACATCGTAGCTGGAGCATTAGAGCCCGGCGGGTGCTGGCGTCTTGCTACTGATTGGGATAACTACGCTTGGCAGATGCGCGATGTATTGCAAGAATCTCCTTGGTTCGACAACCCGTACTTGGCGCAAAATCCAGATGCGCAAGATGAAGGGATTTACGCAGGGGGATTTGCTCCCCGTTACAGCGGTCGGGTGCTTACGCGTTTTGAATCACGCGGGCAAGCGGCCCAGCGCCGTGTACACGATTTATATGTGATTCGCAATCAGGTGGCACTGGCGGCAGCGGTGGTGCCAGAAGATCCGTGGGTTGCCGCTGCGAAAAATGGACAGGAAGTGAAAGCCGATAGGGGTGGAGAGCGCCCGCCATCTCGTACTCCGGCTAGCACCCGCGCGGGAAAACCGGCTGCGGAAAATCAGAAACGAAAATAGCTCTTATGCAGCCACTTTCTTCTTCGCCGGTTTCAACTGCGCTAGAATTGCCCGACCCCGATGTGCAAAATGGATTTTCGGCTTATATCCATATTCCTTTCTGCGCTCGCCGCTGTGGATACTGTGATTTTAATACCTATACAAATCTGCATTTTCCGGCGGGTGCGGGAGCTGCGGAGTTTCCCGCTACTCTCTGCCGTGAAATAGAGCTCTCTGCAAAAATGCTGAATGCCGGCGCTCCCGCCGGCGAGTTACGCAGTGTATTTTTCGGGGGAGGAACTCCCACTTTGCTTCCGACAACTGCGCTAAAGAAAATTTTAGAGAAACTGCGTAGCATATACGGAATTTCGGCCACCGCGGAAATTACTACGGAAGCAAATCCGGAGACGCTCACTTATGAAAAACTTTGCCAGCTCCAAGAGAGCGGTATCAACCGCATATCTTTTGGAATGCAATCTGCGGTGGAATCTGTACTGCAGACTTTAGATAGGATGCACACTCCCGGGCAGACTGCTCGAGTCTGCCACTGGGCAGAAAAATTAGGGATGCGCTATTCCTTAGACCTCATTTATGGCACTCCGGGGGAGAGCATGGCAGATTGGGATTTTTCCCTCCGAGAAGCTATTGCGCTCCGGCCAGAGCATATTTCCGCCTATGCTCTCACCGTGGAAAAAAATACCAAAATGGGGCGCGCGCTGCAGCGCGAAGAAATCTCTGCTCCCGATCCGGATATTTTGGCTGATAAATATCAGCACGCCGAAGAGACCCTCACTTCCCACGGTTATCAATGGTATGAAATCTCTAATTGGGCGCGCCCGGGCGCAGCTTGCCAACACAATTTGCACTACTGGCAGCGCGATAACTACTGGGGATACGGCCCAGGTGCCCATTCCTGTATCAACGACACTCGCTTTTGGAATACTGCTCATCCGCTTGCCTATGCGCAGCAGCTCATTTCCTCTGATCCGCAACTACCTATAGCTGGGCAAGAGCATCTAGGCGCAGCAGAGATAAGAGAAGAGGAAATAATGCTAGGAATTCGCTGCCGAGAAGGTATACCATGTTCTTTTTCGCCTTCTCCAGCCATCACCCGTCAATTATTAGCAGATGGCTTAATAGACGCAGTAGCTTGGGCGGAGGGTCGTTTACAATTGACGCTCCGCGGGAGATTATTAGCCGATACGGTCATTCGCGCGCTATGGTAATACGGTAGTAACACCGCCAGAAAGCGAAGCGATATGGGAGATACTTACGTTAAATTAGTGCTAATCGTGCTTATCGGAGGAATTGCCCTCTGGGCTCTTTCCGGATTTTTTGCAAAAAACCCGCGCGGTGCTTGGGATGAGCGTACCAAAATAGCGGGCTTAGCTCGTTCCCGCCGCTGGAATTACCGTGAATATATTGAAAATGCGCAGAAGTTTTTACTTCCGGAAGCCACCAAACTAAGGCACTGGCCGGTGCTAGAAAATGCGGCTGGCTACGACGGAATCAAAAATTTTCGTTCTAGCTCCTGGCGGTCGATTTTTGTGCGCACTCCCGCTAATCCACATAATCTAGTTTTTTCGTATGAAATTCCCATTACTCCCGCGGGCGCGCAGTTCCAATTCCCAGAAGCGCTTTTTCATTTTCCCACTTCTGCCCCCACTTCTGCTGCTTCCTTTCCGGCTGCGCAGTGGGACATAACTGGAGATAGAGAGCTCACGGCTGCAATATGTGCCAGTGCAGCTGGAGAATTTTTTACCGAATTAGCGAAGATAGAATACGTACATATCTATCGAAACTACATCAGTTTTCTTTTACCTGAGCAAAAATTTAATCGTTCTAGCCTCGAGCTTCTGGATTGGTGTGCCCAGCGAGCCGGAAAATTAGCTCAGCTATTACCGAAGTCTTATCTCGATTAAAAATTAGCTCCTTCGAGCAGGAAATTAGTTCGGAGAAAAACTAGAGTAGAATTAGCACTCGAGAGCAAAGAGTGCGCAGATTTGTGCCTGTTTTGCAAATACGTTTTGCAAATACGTTTTGCTAATACGTTTTGCTAATAGGGTCTATGACGAAGCTTTAAGGAATAAGCTTTAGGGAATGGACTTTGGGGAGAGACGAAGGGAAGGAGTGAGAATGCGTAATTCGGATGCCCGCCGGCGTTTAGTACTTAATGCCATTATTGAAGATTACATTGCGACTCGCGAACCAGTCGGTTCGAAAGCAGTGGCGCGGCGGCACAATCTCGGCGTTTCTCCTGCTACTATTCGCAACGATATGGCGCAACTAGAAGAAGCGGGATTAATCGTCCAGCCGCATACTTCTGCTGGGCGTATACCTACCGATAGCGGTTATCGCGCTTTTGTAGATGCAATTGCTGATATTAAGCCGCTCTCAGTGCCGCAACGCAAAGCTATTGAGCAAATTCTCACCCAGTCGGTGGATTTAGATGATGTAGTGAATCGTGCTGTCCGTCTTCTAGCGCAGATAACTCAACAAGTGGCAGTGGTGCAGTATCCTTCTTTGCAACGCACCCTTTTACGGCATATAGAGCTAGTAGCTCTAAGTAAACAGCTCATCTTAATAGTGTTGATTGCCAATACGGGCCGCGTAGAACAGCGCACCGTAGAAGTAGAAGATATTCTCTCTGAAGAATCTGTAGATTTAATCAGAAAAGCAGCTAATGAGCACTTGGTAGGAATGGAAATGCGCCATTTAGGTAAAAAAATTCCGACCACTTTAGAGGCTCTGCCGCCGTTGATTCGCCCTGCTGGAAAAATAGTATTTACGGCGGTGGCAAAAATGCTGCAGAGTGAGGGAGAAGAAAAAGTAGTAGTAGCCGGTACGGGTAATCTCAGCCGTTATGATTACGATTTTGCTCATTCTATTTCTCCCGTTTTAGATCTGCTCGAAGAGCAAGTAATACTGTTACGCCTTATTACCCAGCAAGAGCAAGGAATAAACGTAAAAATCGGGAGCGAAAATACTGAAGAAGCCCTCGCGGAAACTTCTATAGTTTCTACAAATTACGGCGTAGACAACGAAGCAGATATTGCGCGGTTGGGAATAATTGGCCCGACCCGGATGGATTACCGAGGTGCAATGGCGGGAGTGTATGCCGTAGCGCAATATTTGACTTCAATTTTGAGCAGTGAGTGAAATTCGCCCGCTTCTGCGCTTAGTGGCTGTTTTCCGCAGATAGAGCGCATAGAATACAGAAAGAATATTTTAATCTAATAGGCAAGGGAAAAATATAAGTGGCTGATTACTACCAGATTCTAGGAGTATCACGGCAAGCTTCCGCAGAAGAAATAAAAAAATCTTATAGAAAATTAGCGCGGAAACTACATCCCGATGTGGCTGGGCCAGAAGGGGCCGAAAAATTTAAAGAAGTCACAGTGGCTTATGAAGTACTTTCTAATACCGAAAAGCGCCGTCTCTATGACCTCGGCGGAGAAGACGCAGTAAAAAGCGGTCAAGCCGGAGGCGGAGCGAGTGCCTTCGGCGGCTTCGAAGATATATTTTCCGCATTCTTTGGCGGTGGCAGTGCGGGGCGTGGCCCGGTATCTCGCACCCGTCCCGGGGATGATTCTTTAGTGCGTTTGCAGCTCACCCTGAAAGATGTGGTATTCGGGGTAGATAAAAAGTAAAAGTAAATATCGCCGGGCTCTGCCCAGAATGTCATGGAAATTTGACTGCTCCTGGCACTGAGTTGGTGACTTGCGCAGATTGCCAAGGAAGTGGCACTATTCAAAAACTCACTAATTCGCTCTTTGGGCAGATGATGTCGAGTAGCCCTTGCCCGGGCTGTGGCGGGTATGGCACAAAAGTGGTCACTCCTTGCCCGGAATGTGCAGGTAGTGGCCGCGTAAAGATGCAAAAAGAAGTGGTGTTTAATGTGCCGGCCGGAGTAGAAAACGCTACCCGAATTCGTTTGCGTGGTGCGGGTAATGCTGGAGTATACGGTGGTCCGGCCGGAGATCTGTATGGAGAAATAAGCGTTAAACGCGATGCAGTATTCGAGAGAAGCGGTGATGATCTACACGCCACTTTAGAGGTGCCGATGACTGCCGCTGCCTTAGGCTGCCAGTTACAAATATCCACTTTTGACGGTCTGCAAAATATAGAAGTAAAACCAGGCACGCAATCTGGAGAAATCATCACCCTTCCCGGCTTGGGAGTTGGGCATTTACGCCGGCGTGGTCGTGGAGATATACATGTGCTTATGCAGGTACGTACACCTACCGATCTGCCAGATGAGCAGCGAGAACTACTTAAAGAACTCGCAAAATTGCGCGGCGAAGAAAAAGTAGCATCCGATTTAAGTGCCGAAAAAGATTCTCTTTTTACGCGATTTAAAGATATCTTCGTTAAATAAGGGAAAAGATGTCACTACCGGTATTTTATAGTGCAGAAATATCTAATTTAGCGTGCGAAGATATTTGTACGATTCGCGGTAGTGAAGCTCACCATGCCGTCGCCGTGCGCCGTATCCGCCCCGGAGAAAAAATCGCAGTGGTAGACGGCAAAGGGAGGCGGGGAATCCTGCTGGTGCAAAGCACCGAAAAAGCTACGCTCACCGGGCAGATACAAGCAATAACTGATTATTCTCCGACTATGCCGCAGATAACCTTAGTGCAGGCACTCGCTAAAGGCGGGCGAGCAGAACAAGCGGTAGAAACCGCCACTGAATTTGGAGTAGATAGTATAATTCCGTGGGCTGCGGAACGAAGTGTGGTGCGCTGGGAGAGTGCACAAAAAAGTGCCAAAGGGCGCAGTAGATGGGAAGCTACTGCATATGAAGCAGCTAAACAAGCACGGCGCGCCTATTTCCCGCAGGTGGATGAGCTTGTAGATAGTGGAGCTCTCGCAGAGAAAATTTCAGATTTTGTTGCTACGGGGGCTTGGGTACTGGTTTGCCATGAAGAAGCGGTGCACTCTTTAGCACAAGTGCTGACTACTCTCTTTAATTCTGCGTTGGCGCAGAATTCTTCTCAACCGAATTTTCCAAGTAGATTAGTGTATATAGTAGGCCCCGAAGGAGGAATCACTTCTGCAGAATTGGTAGCTTTCCAAGCGGCCGGAGCTCAGGCAGTGCTCCTAGGAGAGCATATTCTGCGCAGTTCTTCTGCTGGGCCATGGGCGATTGCAGTGACGCGCGCCTTTCTGGATAAAAGTCGAGTGAAGTAATAGAGAAAATATGGAAGCAGAGAGCAAAGTTATTCAGAAAGTTACGGTACCGGAAAGCATAGATATGATCAGCTTTCTCGGACCGCACGATATATACCTCCGTACTCTGGAAAAAGGCTTAACGCCGGCGCAGCTGCACGTCCTCGAAAGAGAAATAACTATTTCCGGTCCGCCGCTACCGGTAGAATTGGCAAAAAATCTTCTAAATGAGTTTATTTCGGTGCTACAACGCGGCCAGTACCTCAATGTGGAAGCAGTGGAAAGTGCAATCAGATTAGCTCAACGAGGTTTAGCTAATCCAGCTGATTTGCTGCGTACCGATATAATTTCCGCGCGTGGTAAAACTATTCGCCCCAAGACTTTCGGGCAAAAAGAATATGTAGATGCTATTGATACTTCCACAATTACTTTTGGCATCGGTCCAGCTGGTACGGGAAAGACTTATCTGGCGGTGGCTAAAGCAGTGGAAGCATTACAGAGCCAGCAAGTACGCCGCATTGTGCTCAGCCGTCCCGCGGTAGAAGCGGGAGAATCGCTGGGTTTTCTTCCCGGTACGCTCAGCGATAAAATCGACCCTTATTTGCGGCCACTCTACGATGCTCTCTACGACATGGTAGAGCCAGATAGCATTCCGAAATTACTCGCTGCTGGCACTATAGAGGTTGTACCTTTAGCCTATATGCGCGGGCGCACTCTAAACGATGCTTTCGTGATTTTAGACGAAGCGCAGAATACTACCCCAGCACAGATGAAAATGTTTCTTACGCGTTTGGGGTTCCAAACCAAAATGGTGATTACAGGGGATTTAACCCAGATAGACCTACCTACTCGCACCACGTCGGGACTCCGCCTCATGCGCAGTATTCTCGCCGATATTTCCGGTATAAAATTTATAGAACTCAAATCAGAAGATGTGGTGCGCAATAGCCTAGTAGCAGATATTGTAGATGCCTATACCCGCTGGAGTGAAAACTATGATTGATGTAAATGATGAATCCGATTACGATGCAGCCATTAATTTAGCAGAAATATCTGAATTGGCGCGGTGGGTGCTAGATGAAATGCGGGTGCATCCGCAGGCAGATCTGAATTTCGTGCTACTTGGAGAAGATGCTATGGCCGATCTCCACCTAGAGTGGATGGGGTTGAGTGGCCCTACCGATGTGCTCTCTTTCCCTATGGACGAGCTACGCCCAGCTCCGGTCGGGCAAAACCCGCAAGTGGGAATTTTAGGAGATATCGCTATTTGCCCGCAGGTAGCTGCGCGGCAGGCCGCCAAATCTGGCCACGCCCTTATGGAAGAAATTCTTTTACTTGCCACGCATGGTATTTTGCATTTACTGGGATATGACCACGTAGAAGAGGAAGAAAAGAAAGAGATGTTTGCTCTGCAGCGGCGCCTCCTCCTCGAGTTCCTAGCTCGGCGCCCACAAGATCCCAATCATCCTCATTCAGATACGCGCGATATTGACGATATCGCACCTACAATAGAATAAGCATAAAAATAGCGGAAGAGAGATAACCAAAAACTATGAGCGGAACAGAGAATCTTTCTGGCCTCGTATACGGCGGAGTAGCCTTAGTAGCGCTCGGAGTAGCCGGATATTTTCGGTTAGTATTGGCCGCGTTTAATTCTCTTACGCGCGCCGAAGCTCTCGAAGCGGCAAAAAGCTCGCCTTCGCGCCGTATTTTGGTAAAACTGGTAGAAAAACGAGCAGAAGTCTATGCAGCTGCCCGTTCGCTGCGCATATTTTTCATTATCGTATTCACCTTGATGCTCACCTTGGCATTGGACACTTTTCTCCCTGAAAACGGCTATTTAGTGGTATCAGTATTACTGATTGCTATTGGGTGTTTTGCAAGCCTTTCTCTGCTTATTCCCACTCATCTCGGAATAAAAAAATCAGTGCCCATGCTCATCCCGGCTGCGCGTTTACTTTTATGGGGCGCAAAATTTACGGCGGTATTTGTGCGCCGCAGTGAGCCGAATGACGAAGAAGAAAAAGAAGATGAGGATGAAAATCGACTCGTAATGATGGTGGAGCGCGTAGCAGAATCCAATGCTTTAGATGAAGAAGAGCGCTCCCTCTTACAATCGGTATTCCAACTTTCGGAAACGCTAGTGCGCGAAGTTATGGTGCCGCGTATCGACATAATCCATATTAAAAAAGACCACTCGCTAGATAAAGCACTCTCGCTTTTTGCTCGTTCCGGATTTTCCCGAGTGCCGGTGGTGGGGGATTCCGTAGACGAACTGTGCGGCGTGCTCTATTTAAAAGATATAATCCGCCGTATTCATCACCGCAGTAATCCGCGGGATATTTCGGTAGCAGAAGTGATGCGAGAGCCCACATTTGTGCCGGAAACGATGACTGTAGATGTGTGTTTGCACAATATGCAGAAATTAGCGATACATATTGCGTTAGTCGTAGATGAATATGGGGGAATAGCGGGGTTAGTGACGATAGAAGATCTCCTCGAAGAGCTAGTTGGAGAAATGGTGGATGAGCACGATCGCGCCCTCCCGGAGATAGAACCACTTAGTGAAGATAGCTATCGAGTGCCTGCTCGGCTTCCGCTCGACGATTTAGGGGAACTCTTTAATTTAGATATTTCTGATGACGACGTGGATACCATAGGTGGTTTATTTGCAAAAGTGCTGGGGAGAGTACCTATTGCCGGCTCCGCTACTGAAACACACGGTCTACATCTGCAGGCAGATAGATTTGAGGGACGGCGAAAGAGAATCGCCAGTATTATAGTTTCCCGGGCAGAAAGTGAGAGCGATGCAGAATAGCACTACTTGGCCAGCCGATTTTCGGGCGGGATTTGTGGCGATTGTGGGAAGACCCAATGCCGGTAAATCCACTTTAACTAATGCGCTCATCGGGCAAAAAATAACGATTACCGCTAATCAACCGGAGACTACGCGCCGCGCGATTCGCGGTATTCTCAATCGTAAATCTGCCCAGCTCATACTCTTAGATACGCCCGGTTTGCACCGCCCGCGTACGCTATTAGGGAAGCGCCTGAACGAGATGGTAAGAGAATCTTTAAGTGACGCCGATGTGGCGGCATTTTGCCTGCCAGCAGACGAAAAAATAGGCCCAGGAGATAAATTTTTACTCGACCTGCTCCAGCGAGCAAAAATTCCGCTCGTTGCAGTTATTACGAAAAGTGATACTTTAGGGCGAGCGGAACTAGCGGCTAAACTTTTAGAAGTAGATAAATTTGGAGATTTTACCGAAATAGTGCCAGTAAGTGCCTTAGAAAATGAGCAGTTAGATGTAGTGGCAGAAGTTCTCCAGGGGCACTTACCACTCTCTCCACCCCTCTATCCGCGTAGCGCCGTCACCGATGAGAGCACCGAGGATCGGATAGCGGAACTCATTAGGGCAGCAGCTTTAGAAGGAGCTCGGGAAGAATTGCCACATTCCATTGCGGTGGTGATTGAAGATATGGAAGAGCGCCCCGGCACTGGCAGTGAAAAGAATCCGCCGTTGCTCGATATTCGAGCCTCTCTCTACGTGGAAAGAGATTCCCAGAAAGGCATAGTGATTGGAAGAGGAGGCGCCCGCCTAAAAGCGGTGGGGAAAAAAGCGCGGCTAGAGATTGAAGAATTACTGGGGCGGCGAATCTATCTAGATATTAGGGTGAAAGTAGCCAAAGAATGGCAGCGCGATCCGAAATTACTGCAAAGATTCGGATTTTAAGCTACTACATCGAAATTTCTTGTGCAGTTTAGGTGCGCTGCTTCAAGTGGTTTTCTTCCGCGCGCGGAGCAGTATTTCAAGAGAATATCTAATAGGCTGAAGCCATGCAAAAAACTTATCGGGATCGGGCCATAGTGCTGCGTACTGCCGATATTGGAGAAGCAGATAGAATTATTACTCTTTTCACGGAACGGCATGGAAAAATTCGCGCCGTAGCGAAAGGAGTGCGGAAGACGAAATCACGCTTTGGAGCTCGCCTAGAGCCTTTCTCCTATATCGATATCCAGCTCTACCGGGGGCGCGGTCTAGATATAGTTTCTCAAGTGGAAAGCATAAATCAATATCAGCGCCGTCTTGCTACTGATTACTCGCTATATACCGTAGCTTCCAGCATAGTAGAAACTGCTGACCACATAATGGAGCAAGAAGAAGTAGCTGATTACGGGCAGTTTTTACTGCTATATGGTGCTTTACATGCGCTAGCTAGCCGTACTTTACCGCCTCTCATAATTTTAGATTCCTATATTTTGCGCATTCTGCAGCAATCCGGCTGGGAATTAGCTATAAAAGAATGTGCACAATGCGGTGAAGTTGGAGTGCATACTGCTTTACAACTAGATTTAGGGGGCTTGCTCTGCAATAAATGCCGTACGGGAAGTTCCGGGAGCATTATGCCGGAGGCTGCTCTTTTACTTGCTGCCCTAGTAGATGGCGATTGGGAGAAAGCGGTAAGTGCCCCCGCTAATGCGAAACGTTCCGTAAACGCCCTCTTAAATGCTTATTTACAGTGGCACTTGGAGAGGCCAGTTAAGTCTTTACAGTTTGTGGATAGTAAACTTATATCATGACTATGAACTATTGCCGCCCGCCGGCGCATAAAAGTGGAGCGCTTCCGCCGGTGTTTTCGGGAAAATTACCAGAACATATAGCCATAGTTATGGACGGCAATGGCCGCTGGGCCAACGAGCGGGGATTAGCTCGTACCGAGGGGCATAGAGCCGGTGAATTAGCTTTGATGGATGTAATTGCCGGCGCAATTGAAAGCGGAATTTCGGTGCTTTCGGTATATGCTTTCTCCACGGAAAACTGGAAACGCTCGCCGCGGGAAGTTTCTTTTTTAATGAATTATTCTCGGCAAGTGATTCACCGGCGTTGTGCCGAGTTAAAATCTTGGGGAGTAAAGATTGTATGGTCCGGAAGAGAAGCGCGTCTCTGGAAATCAGTGCGGCAAGAATTAGAGAATGCGGCGCGGGAGACGGAAAACAATCAAGGCCTCATTTTGAATTTCTGTATGAACTACGGTGCCCAAGCAGAAATTGCGGATGCAATGCGCCAAATCGGGGCAGAAATTGAGCAGGGTCAGCTGCGGGCAAAAGATATAAAAGAATCTTTAATTTCGGCGCATTTGTATCAAGATCTTCCAAATGTTGATCTTTTTATTCGCTCGGGGGGAGAGCAAAGAATCTCTAATTTCTTACTTTGGCAGTCTGCTTATGCTGAGTTGATGTTTGTGCCGGAGCTTTGGCCGGAATTTGATCGCTGCACCCTTTGGAGATGCTTAGCAGAATATGGAAAACGAGAACGCCGCTTTGGCACAGCTACTGATAAAGTAGCTGATGAGAAATAGCGGGGGAGGAAAATAACATGGATATAATGCGCGTAATAGATTTTCGCACTCTTGCGGGTACAGAATTTTCTACCGTTCCTTTACCTCGCCCCCGCGTAGATATTCGGGCAGCTCTTAAACAGGTAGAGCCAATTATGCAAAGTGTGCAAGAGCGCGGAGCGGAAGCCCTCGCAGAGTTAGCGAAAAAGTTTGACGGCGTTTGCCCTCCTTATCTGCGGGTACCAGAGAGTGAACTAGTGAAAGCAGAGCGCCAGCTTTCCCCAGAATTGCGCCAGGCTTTGCAAATTTCTATTGAGCATAATCGGGCAGGGCATCGCGCGCAGTTGCCGATAGAAAAAAATACGCAAATAATTCCAGGCGGATATGTGCGCCAACGTTGGATTCCAGTGCAGCGGGTGGGGCTGTATGTGCCGGGTGGTTTAGCGGTTTATCCATCTTCTGTGATTCACAATGCGGTGGCTGCGCAAGTGGCAGGAGTAGCAGAAATAGCTTTAGCGTCTCCGCCGCAAGCTAATTACGGTGGATTGCCGCATCCAGTGATTTTAGCTGCTTGCCAACTTCTCGGAATTAAAGAAGTATATGCAGTGGGTGGAGCTCAAGCAGTAGCTATGTTTGCTTACGGAATACCGAGCGGCGAATCTGCGAGCGTTCCAATTTGTAAACCCGTAGATATGGTCACCGGACCAGGAAATATTTTTGTAGCTGCTGCTAAGCGTTATGTGAAAGGTAAAGTGGGGATAGATGCGGAAGCTGGCACCACGGAAATAGCTATATTGGCAGATGAAAATGCTAATCCGGAATATGTAGCGGCAGATCTTTTATCCCAAGCAGAGCACGATCCAGCAGCGGCTTCTTTGCTCATCACTCCGAGTGTGGAATTAGCGCAAGCAGTAAATAAAGCGGTAGCTCGGCAAGCTGAGAATACGAAACATCGGGAGCGGGTAAAGCAGGCTTTAAGCGGAGAACAATCGGCCATAGTGATTACTCGCGATTTAGATCAAGCAGCAGCGGCAGTAAATGCCTATGGGCCAGAGCATCTGGAAATACAGACACAAGATGCTGCTGCTTGGGCGACCAAAATAGTTAATGCCGGGGCTATCTTTATCGGAGATTACACCCCGGTACCACTTGGAGACTATATGGCGGGATCAAACCACGTCCTTCCCACGGGTGGAACTGCTCGCTTTAGTTCCGGATTAAATGCGCTTACTTTCCTTAAATCTGTACAGGAAATTACTTATACACACGCAGCTATGGAATCGCTCTATGCGCCGTTACATGCTCTGGCCACGGCAGAAGATTTACCAGCGCATGCTCACGCTTTAGCGGTGCGTTTAGAAGATTTAGAAAACTAGCTTATCGAGCGCTTACTAGCTTGTGTAGCGTTTAAGCGAAGTTACTTACTAGTACTCCGATAAAATAGGTCACAGCCATTGCGGCATTGCCACCAATTACGTTGCGTATGGTAGCGCGCAAAATAGGAGCATTTCCTAGTTTTGCTGATACAGAACCAGTGATAGCTAAAGCAGTAGTTACCGCTATGGCAGTCACCGGTACAGCTATTGTGTGCGGGCTTAAAAGCATAGCGAAGAGAGGAATAAGAGCTCCAATAAAGAATGCTCCCATAGAAGCCAGAGCGGCTTCCCACGGATTTACAAGTTCATCTGCCGCCAGTCCGTATTCGTACTGTGCGTGGGCATTACTGGCAGATTCGATATCTTTACTTAATTCGCGGGCAGTAGCTAAAGCTAAATTTTTCGATATCCCTTGCCCGGCAATTAAACCAGCTAAACGCAGTTCTGCTCCGCGGGGATCTTTTTCCACATAGGCGCGCTGCTCAGTCAGAGCTGCCTGTTCGGCATCCCGCTGGGAAGATACGGATACATATTCACCAGCTGCCATCGAAAGCGCTCCAGCCAACATTCCGGCAATACCGGAAGCTAAAAGCGCAAAATCAGAGAGCGCTGCTCCAGCTACTCCCACTACGATACCGGCAGTGGAAACGATACCGTCGTTCGCACCTAATACTCCAGCACGCAGCCAGTTCAATTTAGAACTAAGAGCTCCTTCATTCGGGCTCACTACTGGAAAATTGGGGCAGACATTTTCGAGATTCTCGGAATTCTCGAGATCTACTAAATCTTCGCCACCGGCTCTAGCATCAAGTTCTATAAGCGTGTTACCCATATAAGTACACTAGAATGTTAGTAGCAGTAATACTATCGAGGAAAGGCTAGCCTGATGAGCCAGTTGCGATTGCCGAAACGCCCAGATTTGCAGGGAGAATCTCCGTATGGAGCCCCACAATTGGAGGTGCCTATTCGTTTAAATGTAAACGAAAATCCCTATCCGCCTTCCCCACAGGTGCTGGAAAGTATGGAAAATTCTTTAAGGGAGGCTTTACAAAATCTAAACCGTTACCCCGATCGGGATTTTTTGCAGCTACGTCAAGCTCTATCTCGCTATTTAGCTACGGAATCTAAAGTAGAAATCGATCCGGAAAATATTTGGGCAGCTAATGGCTCCAATGAAGTAATACTGCAGATATTGCAGGCTTTCGCCGGGCCGGGGCGCGTAGTGGCATCTTTTAGTCCTACCTACTCGATGTACCCGGAATATGCGCGGGATACTTTTTCTACTTTCGTTACCGGCCAGCGGAAACCCGATTTTTCCATCGATTTGGCGGAAGTAAAACGGGTGCTAGCTACCCATCGTCCCAGCGTTATTCTCTTGGCTTCTCCCAATAATCCCACTGGTACCGCACTACAAAAAGCCGAATTAGAAGAAATTTTGCAGCTTACACGCAATACAGGGCCGCAGCAAGAAGCAGAAAACGGCGAGCTCCTTCCAACTTGTACTCTAGTAGTGGTAGACGAAGCCTACGGAGAATTTCGCCGCGAAGATACTCCCAGTGCTCTGCAGTTACTTAAAAATTATCCGCATCTAGTAGTATGCCGCACGCTTTCTAAGGCGTTCGGTGCTGCTGGCTTGCGGCTCGGATATTTAGCGGCCAGCACCGAAATAATCGAGCAAATACGCCTAATTCGCCTGCCGTACCACCTCTCGGCTCTCACCCAAGCTGCTGCTTGCGGGGCACTGGCACAAAGCGCGGAACAAATGCGGCAAGTACAGCAAATTCGTAGCGACCGCGATAAAATAGTGGCACAGCTGCAAGAGCGGGGATTCCAAAGTGTTCCTTCCGATGCCAATTTCGTATTCTTCGGAACTTTTACCGATAGACACCGCATTTGGCAAGGGCTTTTGGAGCGCGGAGTGTTAATTCGCGAAGTTGGCCCAGATGGTTGGCTGCGGGCGAGTGTGGGCACTCCTGCCGAAAATACGGCTTTTCTGCAGGCATTAAAGGAGGTTAGCGGAAAATGAATACTCGGATAGGTGAAATTTCTCGCCGCACCGGCGAATCAGAAATATCCGTGGCAATCAATCTGGACGGGCAAGGGCATACCGAAATATCTACGGGAGTGCCTTTTTACGACCATATGCTCACCGCTTTCGGAAAACATGCTTTATTAGATTTAAAAGTGCAGGCACAAGGGGATATAGAAGTCGATGCGCACCACACCGTAGAAGATACGGCAATCTGCCTAGGAATGGCTCTGCGGGAAGCTCTGGGAGATAAAAAAGGAATAGTACGCTTTGGCTATGCTTTTGCTCCTTTAGATGAAGCCTTGGCACGGGCAGTTGTCGATATTTCTGGCCGCCCTTACGTGGTGCATCACGGTGAACCAGCTGGGCAGGAATATCATCTTATCGGCGGGCATTTTACCGGATCTCTGACTCGGCATATTTGGGAATCTTTTGCTTATAATGCCGGAATTTGTTTGCATGTGGAGCTCCTCTACGGCAGAGATCCACACCATATTGTAGAAGCACAGTTTAAAGCAGTGGCCCGCGCATTAGAAATGGCCGTACGCCGCGATTCTCGCGTGAGCGGAGTACCTTCTACAAAAGGAGCTTTGTGAGTAACGACGAGATAAATAAGGAAATCGGTGCCTCGCAAAGTTGCCGGCGATACCTAATACTCACCCCTTTTGCACAAGCAGAGGTGGTGGCAGCTATTTTAAAAATTCGGAAAATATCTGCTGCCGTATTTCCCAGTGCCAGCGGTGTGCTAGTAGGTAAAGATTTACCTGCAGTGCAGTTTAAAGATTGGGATATCTCCGAATTACTTGGAGATATGCCTGCTGAGCAATCTGCTTCGGTGGTCGGGCAAGAAAATGAGAGTGCACCAGATTCAGCTGTTTCCCGGGAAGAAGATCCGGAATATATAGGAGCTCTACTTTCAAAGCTTTCTCCTTACGGAGTGATTTTACTGCGTGCTGAATTAGGTAAAGATATCGGTGGTGAAGTGGGAGTAGCTGGAGTAATTAGCGCCCAGCGAATCATAGCTGGGAAAAAAGGGGAAGAAATTGCTCCCGGGTTACTGCTCGGAGCGCTAGATCCAAAAATTGAAGATCTTTTAATTGGCACCACTCCTTTAGCGGAAAACTCAGAGCGAATCATGCCGCACGAAGCTACTAATTTGCTAGAAAATATCGCCCAGAATTTAACTGCGGATGCCGATTCCACCTCTGAAGGTAGCGCAAATTCCACCTTTGAGGATAGCGCAAAGCCAGAGCCCCCGGCGGAGGATAATTAATGCGAAAAGTAGCAGTTTTAGATGCCGGAAGTGGCAATATTCGCAGCGTAATGTATGCGTTGCAGAGAGTAGGAGCAGAGGCTTTTCTCTCTGCAGATGCGCAGGAAATCAATAAAGCAGCTGGATTAGTAGTGCCTGGAGTGGGAGCTAGCCGCAGCGTATTAGAAAAATTACAAGCTTGCGGAGCAGATAAAATTATCCGGGCGCGTATTGCTAATGAGCGCAGTGTAATCGGTATCTGCGTTGGAATGCAGTTGTTTTTTGCCGCTAGTACCGAGCATGGTGGTTGCCGCGGTTTTGGCATCTGGCCAGGGGAGGTGACGGCGCTTTCTGCCCCTATTATTCCTCATATGGGTTGGTCGCCGGTAAAAGCAGGCGCAGGTACGAAACTTTTAGCGGGTATTGAAAATGAACGTTTTTATTTCGTACATTCCTATGCTGTGCAGAGCGATTCCTTCTCTGCTTTGCGGGAGCTCTCTCCACAGCGTCGTCCCGTAATTTCTACTGCTAAGTATGGGTCAGAATTTGTGGCTGCTATCGAAGAAGGGGCACTTGCGGCGGTGCAGTTTCATCCGGAAAAATCAGCGCAGGCGGGGATGCAGCTATGGGAAAATTGGGTAAATAATTTGGCCTAGCCGGAAAGATCGGCCTAGCTGGAAAGAGAAGAGAAAAATATGCAGAAAATTCAACTTTTACCTGCAATTGATATTGTCGAAGGGAAAGCTGTCCGGCTTCGGCAAGGAGCAGCGGGCAGTGAAAAAATTTATGGAGAGCCGATCGAGATAGCTGCAGGGTTTGCTGCTGCGGGGGCGAGTTGGATACATCTAGTAGATTTAGATGCTGCTTTTGGGCGGGGTTCTAATCATCAGCTGGTAGTGGAAATAGTGAAAGAAGTGCCGGCGGTAAAAGTGGAAGTATCGGGAGGAATTCGTTCGCAAGCCGCAGTAGAAAAAATGCTTAATGCGGGAGCTGCGCGCGTTAATTTAGGTACAGCAGCTTTAGAAAATCTGGATTGGGCGGCAGAAATAATTGCCGAGTACGGAGCAAAAGTAGCGATAGGTTTAGACGTGCGGGGCGAAGAATTAGCTACGCATGGTTGGGAAAAAGCCGGCGGGAATTTATGGGAAGTCCTAGAGGTATTGGAAAAAGCAGCTTGCCCGCGCTATGTAGTCACAGATATTAAGCGTGACGGGATGCTCCAAGGAGTAAATACCGATTTACTGCGAAAAGTTTGTGCCTTTACCGAGAAACCCGTAATAGCTTCGGGAGGAGTTAGCAGCATTGCAGATATAAAAGAGCTGCGTAAATTAGCTCCACTTGGAATTGAAGGAGTAATAGTAGGAAAAGCCCTCTATGCAGGTAGTTTAGATATCGCTTCCGCTCTCAAAGCTGCGGAAGGATGAGATAGTGGCGAATATCGAAGATTTTAGCTGCCTGCATGCGGGGAATCTCTACAGTGAAGATACTGGAGAATTACCAGATCCTTTAAAAAAAGCTTTCCAGCAGAGTGAATCCCGTAGTGAAGCAATAGTTGCCGTCTTAGATAGAGTGCTACTGGCTCTCTATCCACAAGGGCCCAATAATCCAGAAATGCTTTTTTCCGCACATTTTCCCGGCGGAGAAAAAGCTATTCCCGTATTCTCCTCGTTAGCTGCTTTGCAAAAAATATATCCGCAAGCGCGCCCGTTGCCGATAAATATTCGCGAAATAGCAAAAGCGTCTTTTGTGCACGGGTCAGGATTACTGGTACTAGATTTTCAACTTCCTACGCAGCTATATATTGGGCGTAGTGCTGCGCTAGCTCTCAGTGCGGGTATTGCTTGGCAGCCAGCTTGGCGAGATACGAAATTACAGATACGCCTGCAGCAAGATATAGGGAAAGCTGCTGTAGAAATCTCCCAGCTGCCGGAGTTTTTTCACGGGGTGCAACTTCGCGAAGGCAGATTTGGAAGTTGCATACTCCAATTGAATATCGTTCCAGGCACGCCGCGCGCACAGGTAGAAGAGCTGGTAAAACAGGCAACTACCGTACTCAGCACTCCTACCTATCGCGAAGTGCTTTTAGAACCCTTAGAAATAATGCCTGTTTTCAGTAAAGATTTTTACTCTGAGCCTATTAATGCCAGAAAAGAACCCTAATCTTAGGAAAAGACTCTGCGCTAAAAAGTACTCGAAAAAATAGAGAATAAGAATAGAGAATAGAGCAAGAAATTCGGCAAAAAATTTGCTGCAAAATTACCTGCCTAGAAATTCTCCGTCGAGAATAAAAATTCCTTACCTAAGGTGGGCAAGTTCACCCTCTTTTTACGGGAAAACTAAGCGCTTTTCTTGGAGATACGGCTAGTAGCTTGCTAGAGTAGTAACACCAGTCGGCATTATGCCGGTATGCAAGTGGAGATATCCCACCCGGGTTTCGCTAAAGAGACCGGGTCTGAGGCATACAAAATTCTTGTATGCTCCTTATCTTCGCGCGCATAAAATTAAGCGAAGGCAGAGGAGCAATTATTAACGAGCCAAGAGTAAATGAGCGAATTCGCGTACCAGAAGTGCGCTTAGTAGGTCCAGGCGGTGAACAAGTAGGCGTAGTGAGCATCGAAAGTGCCCTGCGGCTAGCACAAGAAGCCAATCTGGATTTAGTTGAAGTCGCTCCGAATGCTAAACCGCCGGTAGCGAAATTGATGGATTACGGAAAATTCAAATATGAAGCTACCCAAAAAGCTCGGGAAGCCCGCCGGAACCAAGCTAATAGCCAGGTAAAAGAAATCCGGATTGGGTTAAAAATTGATCAGCACGATTACGAAACCAAGCTGCGCAATATCTCTAAGTTCCTTGATAAAGGCGATAAAGTAAAAATCCAACTCCGTTTCCGTGGGCGCGAGCAATCTCGCCCAGAAATGGGGATGCGCCTTATGCAGCGAATTGCCGAAGACGCGAGCGAAAATTGCGTAATCGAATCAGCTCCCCGGCTAGATGGAAGAGCTATGTTTATGGTTTTAGCCCCTATTCGGCGTAAATCACAAGCTAAATCTGACCAACGCCGCCGTCGGGAAGCAGAAAGAGAAGCCCGGCGCGAAAATGGGAATCGCCGCGCTGAAAAAAATCGGCAACGCTTAGCTGAAAAAGAAACTGCTGAGTAATTAAGATTTTCAGAAAACTAACTACCAAAGGGAGCATGAAAATGCCAAAAATGAAAACACATTCCGGTGCCAAGAAGCGTTTCCGGGTGACCGGTAAAGGAAAATTAATGCGGGAGCAGGCCGGAAAGCGGCATTTATTAGAGCATAAATCTTCCCGGATTACGCGCCGTCTATCTTCTGACCAGCCGGTAGCTAAATCAGACGTGAAACCAGTAAATCGTCTTTTAGGGCGCTAGAGCGCACACTAAATTGAGCTTGTACTGAATAAGGAGAAATAAAATGGCCCGTGTAAAGAACGCAATTAACGCCAAAAAGAAGCGCCGCACTACTTTAGAGCGCGCAAAAGGATATCGTGGGCAGCGCTCGCGCCTGTATCGCAAGGCCAAGGAGCAGGTGACGCACTCTTTCGTTTACAACTATCGCGATCGGAAAGTGCGCAAAAATGAATTCCGTAAGCTGTGGATTGCGCGCATTAATGCGGCAGTACGCGAAAACGGCATGACTTATAACCGCTTTATGCAGGGAATACGCTTAGCGGAAATCGATATCGATCGGCGGATGCTCGCTGAATTAGCAGTAAACGATCCAGCTACTTTTGCCAAGATCGTAGAGATGGCTAAGAAGGCGCTGCCGGAAGACGTAAACGCTCCGGCTAAGTAGTAAATACGAGTAATCGATATTTAGAGAAGCTATTGGAAGTGCGGGCGGTGCAGAAATATGCCGCGTAAATATCACCGGGAAAAGACGGGGCAACTGAAAAAAGTTTGTGGTCTATACCGGGAAGCAAACCGCCGCAAATACGGGCAATGGCTAGTAGAAGGCCCGCAGGCTGTACGGGAACTCTTAATTTGGAGTCCAGATAGCCTGCGGGATATCTACGCCAGCGATATTGGATTGCAGAAGCACCCCGATATTGCCGCATTAATCGAAAAGATTGATCCGTATTTGCACTTACTCCCGCCTGCCCTCTTCCAAGAATTATTTCCGGATGCGCAGGGGATAGCAGCAGTATGCCGGGCGCCGCAGCTAACTGAGGCGACTGAATCCGGCAACTCAGCTGTATCCTCTGCATTTTTTACGAACGCACGGCTGTTAATTTTTGCCTTGCAAGCCGATAATCCCGGAAATTTAGGCACCATAATTCGTTCCGCTGCCGCCGTCGGTGCTGATGGGGTATTGGCGGGATTAAAATCTGCTGATCTAGGAAATCCAAAACTTATCCGCGCTTCGGCTGGCTCGGTATTCCATATCCCGCTGCGGGCACAGCAAGATTTTTCGCAAGTAATTGCGGCGGCGCGCCAAGCCAATATGCAGATTTTTTTGGCTGACGGTGCTGGTGATACTTTACTTTCTGCGCTGCCTACATCGGTATTGAAAAAACCTACTCTCTGGATAGTAGGTAATGAGGCACATGGATTTACTGGTGCGCAACGGCAAGCAGCCGATCAAATAATTTCCATACCGATGTGGGGAAAGACCGAATCGCTAAACTTAGCTATCGCCGCTACGCTCTGCCTTTATGCTTCAGCTACGGCGCAGCATACGGAAAAATTCTCTGAGCAATAAATTTACGAAGCGCTAAGCTACTGAGTGATAAGCCCAGAGGTAAGTCTGTTGAGTAGTAAATTTACTGCTTAATAGATTCTAAATAGGGGAGCAGTCCCAAAAACTCAGTAGATCGGCTCGCAGCAGTGACTGCCTGCGTTAAAGCAGTTTTTGCATCGATATTTTTCGCGAGCAAAGCAGTAAAAGCCCCATGGAGCACATCTCCAGCTCCGAGGGTATCTTGTGGTGTTACCTGCGGTACTGGCACTGTGAAGTCAGCGGCCGAGCCGGCATAATTGCCCCGCACAGGTTGGTCGCCAAAAGACTGGGCCAGCAGGGGATACTGGTAGCGTTTTAGTTCCGCAAAAGTATCTGTGCAGTCTGGAACCTGAAAGTCAGCCGAAATAATTACGTGCGATAGCAAAGGTAAGAGCACGCCGCTGCCTGCTTTCCACGATCCGCCGTCAAAAACTATCGGAATATTTTTTATTTGTGCCGCCCTAGCCAGTTGTATCTGCACATCTAGTAAATGCCCATCTACCTCTAGAACTTTTATATCGCTCCCTAGATCTAGGGAAAATTTCTGATAAGCCCGCCCCGGATTATTCTGCGAAATTACGCTGCGCCCACCGGCGTTATCCACTAAAACTGTCGAAAGTGGGAAATCACTATCAGCGGCTAAATCTATTATGTCTATTCCCGAATTCTCTAAAATATTTCGCGCAATTTTTGCCAGTACAGAATTGCCTAATAACGTAATCAGCTGGCAAGAAACACCGAAAGCTGCCGCCACTCGCGCAGCATTGGCAGCCGGCCCACCTACGTCTACGGCCGTACCTAAAGAAACAATTTTTTCATTCTCGCGCGGCACTCGTTCCACCCGCTGCGTAATATCTAAAGTAGTGAGTCCACAAAATACCGCAGTAGCCATAATTCTAATTCTAATAGAAACGCCTGGATTCTCGAGAATATCCACCTAAGCTAGCAAAATATAAAAGCAATTTCCTTCCGCTTTCGGAGATGAGTAAGATAGTTAGAGGTTTGTATTTGAAAAATAACTGATGAAATTGGCCGGAGAGAAGGTAAGAGATGGATCTCAGCCCCCTAGATGCAGCGGGCATTGCCGAGGCGGTAAAAGCGGCACAGAGTGCTTTTCAAAACGCAGGTGATTTTAACGAATTAAAAGCTGCAAAATTAGCTCATAGCGGCGATAACGCCCCGATTACTAAAGCTAATATGCAAATTCGATATCTAGAAAAAGCTGAAAAACCACAAGCCGGAAAATTACTGGGGCAGGCACGCAAAGCGATACAGAGCGCGCTTAACGAAGCGACTGCTCGTCTCGAAGCAGAGCAAGAAGAGCGAATTCTCGAAGAAGAAAAAGTAGATGTCACTCTTCCTACGCGGGGGACCCCGTGCGGCGCCCGGCATCCCTTGCCGGTTCTGATGGAAGATATTTCTGATTTCTTCATCAGCTTGGGTTGGGATATTGCCGAAGGTCCAGAAGTAGAGCACGAATGGTTTAATTTCGACGCCCTCAACTTCGGTGCCGACCATCCGGCGCGGCAGATGCAAGATACTTTTTATATAGATGGAGTAGAGACACTCCCGGATAGAGGCGATTCTGCCGCTAAAGAAGAGCCTGCTAAATGCGCTCCGCAGCCGGGTTTAGTGTTGCGCACCCACACTTCACCGGTACAAGCGCATGTACTTATCGAGCGCGGAGCCCCGGTATATATCGCTTGCCCGGGAAAGGTATTCCGTACCGACGCTTTAGATTCCACTCATACTCCGGTGTTTCACCAAGTAGAAGGGTTAGCGGTAGATAAGGGGCTGACTATGGCCCATCTAAAAGGCACGCTCGATCACTTCGCCCGCGCTATGTTCGGCCCAGAAGCAAAGACACGGCTTCGGCCATCTTTCTTCCCCTTTACCGAGCCTTCTGCGGAAATGGATTTATGGTTCCCGCAGAAAAAAGGTGGTGCCGGCTGGATTGAATGGGGCGGCTGTGGAATGGTGAATCCGGAAGTTTTGCGCAATGCAGGTATTGATCCGGAAGAATACACCGGTTTTGCCTTTGGTATGGGTATTGAACGTACTTTGATGTTGCGCCACGGTATCGCCGATATGCGCGATATGGTGGAGGGCGATATTCGTTTTTCAACTCAATTCGGAACTACGGGGAGGGGTAACTAATGCCTTTAGTACCCACAGATTGGCTGGCAGAATATGTAGATTTGCCGGAAAACATTACGGCTGCCCAGCTTGCAGAAGCTTTAGTAAAAGTGGGCCTGGAAGAAGAAGAGATACATCCACCGCAGGTGCGCGGGCCACTGGTAGTAGGAAAAGTACTCACCCGCACGGCGAAAGAGCAAAAAAACGGCAAAATCATAAATTATTGCCGAGTAGATGTGGGAGAGCATAATGACGCTCCCGGCACCGGCAAAGAGCCCTCAGAACTCGCTTCGCGCGGAATTATTTGCGGAGCACATAACTTTGAAGCGGGAGATTATGTAGTGGTCTGCCTACCCGGCGCAGTCTTGCCGGGAAATTTTGAAATTTCGGCACGAAAGACTTACGGGCATCTATCCGACGGTATGATTTGCTCGGTACGTGAGCTTGGAATCGGCGAAGATCACGACGGTATCTTAGTATTGGCGCACTCAGATGCAGAGGCGGCCGCAGCTGGACTACCGGCAATTGGAAGCGACGTGCGCGATTTCCTCGGTATAGCAGGAGAAGTACTTGAAATAAACGTCACCCCAGATCGTGGCTATTGTTTTGCCATGCGCGGAGTAGCTCGCGAATACAGCCATTCGACGGGAGCGCAATTTGTGGACTATGGGAAAGCAGAAAATCTCCCGCAGCCCCTACCCGAAATAAATAATGCCGGCTTTGCCGTGGAAGTAATTGATGAAAATCCAATTCACGGAAAAATTGGCTGCGATAGATTTGTGACCCGGATAGTGCGCGGTATAAATCCAGCGGCCGAATCACCAGAATGGTTAAAGAAACGTTTACGTGCGGCCGGTATGCGCCCGATTTCTTTAGCAGTAGACGCTACCAACTATGTGATGTTGGATTTAGGCCAACCCTTACATGCTTATGATCTAGATAAGTTACAAGCTCCTTTAGTAGTGCGCCGAGCGCGCGCGGGAGAGATGCTCACTACTCTCGATGGAGTGGAGCGTCAGCTAGATGTAGAGGATTTATTAATTACTGATTCCACTGGTGGAAAAGGGCAAAGAGTAGTCGGTCTTGCTGGCACAATGGGTGGATACGATACTGAGATTACGGAATCTACACGTAATGTGCTTATAGAGGCTGCTCATTTCGAAGCAATATCGATAGCGCGTACGGCGCGGCGGCATAAGCTACCTTCGGAGGCTTCTAAACGATATGAGCGGGGAGTCGATCCGCAGATTGCACCGATAGCTGCCCAAAAAGTAGCTGATTTATTAGTGGAGTACGGCGGAGGAGAAATAGCTGCAGAAAACTTTGAATTTAACGAAGTAGAACTGCCGCAGCCCCTAGTTTTCCCCACTCAAGAAACGGGACGCTTGACTGGATTAGAGCTCTCTGCAGCTCAACAGATAGAGTTGTTGGAAAAAATCGGCTGTCAGGTAGAGAAAGTAGATGAAACAGCGGATTCAGGTGTGACTTTGCAGGTTACTCCACCTTCTTGGCGCCCGGATTTAGTCGGGAGCGCCCATCTAGTAGAAGAAATTGTGCGTCTTTATGGTTACGAACGTATACCAGTAGTAGAGCCAGCTGCTGCCGCTGGGAATGGGTTGCAACCTTTCCAGCGAGCTCAGCGCGATATTGCCCGCAGCTTAGCTGAGCAAGGATGGGTGCAGGTACTTTCATATCCTTTCGTCTCTGCTGCAAACATCGATAGGCAAGAAATTCCGGCAACGGATTGCCGCCGGCAATTAGTGCGCTTGCGCAATCCGCTGCAAGAAGAAGCTCCTTATATGCGTTCTACAATTTTGGATTCGCTTTTAGATTCGGCACACCTCAATGTGGCTCGAGGTAACCCCCAAGTAGCTATTTTTGAAATGGGGGTAGTCACCCGTCCGGGTGATCTCCATCCAGCTGCGAATCCGGGTGCCGGAGCTAAGCCAGCAGCCACAGCTTTGGCAGAGCTACAGCAGGCTATTCCGCAGCAACCCTTACATGTAGCTGGTATTGCTTGTGGGGAAGTGGCAAACGGAGGAGCTGGATTTACTCCCGTCTGTTGGGATTGGCGTGCAGCAGTGGAAACCGGCAAAGAAATTGGCCGGTTACTCGGTTTAGAAATTACCGTAGCCAATGCTACTTATGCCCCTTATCATCCAGGGCGTTGTGCTCAGTTGCGAGCGGAGGGAGAAGTAATCGGTTATGCCGGAGAATTAGCTCCCCGTATTTGCAAAGCTTGCGAGATTCCTGTGCGCTCAATCGCTTTTGAGATTGATTTAGACGCCGCTTTCCGCTTGCGGAGTCCAGAACCCTTGCAGGTAGCGCCGGTTGCTACTTTCCCGCCGGTAAAAGAAGATATCGCAGTGGTAGTAGATAAAGCAGTGCCGGCGGCCGATTTAGAGCAGATAATTCGGGAAGCAGCCGGAGAACTGCTGGAAGAAGTCAAGGTTTTTGATCTCTATACGGGAGATCAGATTCCAGCTGCGAAGAAATCTCTTGCCTTTGCTCTGCGTTTCCGCTCTTCGGAGCGCACTCTCGAAGCTGCTGATATAGCGGGGCTGCGGAAGCGAATCTTGAAGCAGCTCGCTCAAAAAGCGGGTGCGGAGTTGCGCGGCAAATAATTTCTGCAATTGTTGCCGGTGGAATATTGATGCCAGTGGAGTAGTAGTGCCAGTGCGTAAAGTAGTGGCGGAGATTACCTATCCTAGCTATGTATTATAATAATCTTGGCTGTATAGTTATACATAGTTAAAGGGGAAGTTTTTCAGCAGATAATTTCCCAGTGCCGGATATTCTACGACCGGAGGCTCAGAGATGGATAAAATCAGTATTCCCGCCACCCGCACTGCTCGGCAGGCGAAAATTATCGATATAGTGGCTGAGAATCGCGTATCTTCCCAAATAGAATTGCGTACCCAGCTCCAGCAAGCCGGTATAGACGTCACCCAAGCTACGCTTTCGCGCGACTTGGAGGAGCTGCATGCTTTTAAAGAATACGGCGCCGATGGGAAAAAAGTTTATCGTATCCCCAATATCGTAGAGATCTCCGATTCTGAATCAGGCGCGCGTGGGCAGTTGGAGCGCTGGGCGCGCGAAATAATTACGAGTGCGCGCCAAGCTATGAATCAAATAATTTTACGCACTCCACCCGGGGCTGCACAGCTACTTGCTTCCGCAATAGATCACGCGCTTTTCCCAGAAGTATTGGGATGCATAGCAGGGGATGACACCGTCTTGGTGATAACCACTTCTACTTCTAGTGCAGCGGAGTTGAAAGAAGAATTATTGCTGCTAGCCCAAGGGCAGAAAAAATAAAACTTATAACGTATTTATAAAAAATCAAAGAAATGAGGAAAAATGGCTGCGAAAGATAGAGTAGTGCTGGCCTATTCAGGCGGTTTAGATACTTCAGTTGCTATTGGGTGGATTGCTGAGCGTACTGGCGCAGAAGTAGTTACGGTATCGGTAGATTGCGGGCAAGGAGGAGAAGACCTCGAAGTAATCAAGCAACGCGCCTTGGATTGTGGCGCAGTTGAAGCCTATATAGCTGATGCAAAAGAAGAATTTGCCAGCGAATACTGCATGCTCGATTTGCAGGCCAATGCCTTATATATGGATGCCTATCCGCTAGTATCGGCGCTTTCCCGTCCGCTAATCGTGAAGCATTTAGTGACTGCCGCGCGGCAATTCGATGCGGGAATCGTAGCCCATGGTTGTACTGGTAAAGGCAATGATCAGGTGCGTTTTGAAAATGGCATCACTTCTTTAGCTCCAGATATGAAGTGCCTTTCGCCCGTACGCGATTTAGCACTCACACGGGAATTTGCTATTGATTACGCGGCTAAGCACAATCTACCTATTGAGGCTACGCACAATAATCCTTTTTCTATCGACCAAAATCTCTGGGGAAGAGCAGTGGAAACCGGATTCTTAGAGGATTTGTGGAATGCTCCTACTAAGGATGTCTACAACTATACGGATGACCCCACCTACCCACCGCTTCCAGATGAAGTAATAATTACTTTCGAAAAAGGTATTCCAGTTGCGATAGATGGCAGTGCCATGACCCCTTTACAGGTAGTGCAAGAGATGAATCGGCGAGCAGGAGCGCAGGGTATCGGCCGCATAGATATTGTGGAAGATAGAATGGTGGGAATTAAATCGCGCGAAATCTATGAAGCGCCCGGAGCCATGGCTTTACTCACCGCCCATAAAGAATTAGAACGAGTCACCATCGATCGGGAGCAGGCGCGCTTCAAAGAAAGAGTAGCCTTGCGGTGGGCAGAATTAGTGTACGAAGGCCAGTGGTTCTCCCCGTTAAAGCGCTCCTTAGATGCATTTATTCTGGATACCCAAGAATACGTAAGTGGAGATATTCGGATGATTATGCACGGTGGGCGAGCAGTGGTGACCGGCCGGCGTTCCGAAACCTCACTGTACGATTTTAATTTAGCCACCTATGACGAAGGCGATTCTTTTGATCAAAGCTACGCCAAAGGCTTTATTGAAATATCAGGTTTGACCTCTAAGCTAGCTGCGGCGCGCGACGTCAAATTCGGTAAAGGAGAAGCCATGCCGAAATTAAATCTTTCTTAAACAGGCTTTTTACAAAAAACGTATCCATTTAGCTCTACTCCCTCGGGAAGGAAAATTGATATGGCGGAGCATATTGCCCTCTGGGGTGGGCGTTTTAGCGGCGCACCGGCCGAAGCCCTAACCGAACTTTCACGTTCTACACATTTTGATTGGCGCCTGGCTCCCTATGATTTGGCGGGCTCGTGCGCACATGCGCGGGCGCTGCATCGGGCTGGCTTGCTCAGCGCAGATGAATTAACTGCTATGCTCACCGCGCTTCAGCAATTAAAAGCAGATGTAGCATCGGGAGAGTTTTGCCCGCAGCCGGACGACGAAGATGTACATACTGCTCTAGAGCGAGGTCTACTCGAGAGAGCTGGTAAAAAATTAGGTGGAAAACTCCGGGCAGGGCGCTCGCGTAACGATCAGATTGCCACTCTTATTCGGATGTATCTGCGGGACGAAAGCAGAGTAATAGGAGGAAAGGTACTAGATTTAGCTTCCGCCTTAATAAAGCAAGCTGTGAAAGCGGGAGATACCGTAATGCCGGGGCGCACGCATATGCAGCACGCCCAACCCATATTGCTTGCGCATCAGCTTTTAGCGCATGTCTGGCCGCTCCTCCGCGATGTAGAGCGTTTGCGTGATTTAGATAAACGGCTAGCTGTCAGTCCGTATGGTTCGGGCGCTTTAGCAGGGAATACGCTCGGCTTGGATCCGGAACAAGTGGCAAAAGAACTAGGTTTTACCACTGCCGTCTGGAATTCTTTAGATGGCACTGCTGCTCGCGATACGGTGGCGGAGTTTTCGTATATTATGGCGCAGATAGGTATAGATATATCGCGGCTGAGCGAAGAAATAGTCATCTGGAATACGAAAGAATTTTCCTACATTACTCTGGACGATGCTTTTTCTACTGGATCGTCCATTATGCCGCAAAAAAAGAATCCCGATATTGCCGAACTTGCCCGCGGAAAATCGGGAAGATTAATCGGCGATTTGGCCGGATTATTAGCGGTATTAAAAGCGATGCCTCTCGCCTATAACCGCGATTTACAGGAAGATAAAGAGCCAGTATTCGATCAGATAGATACTTTGGATGTCCTTTTACCGGCGGTGAGCGGTATGGTTTCCACTTTGGTATTTGATTATAAGCGTTTAACTGATTTGGCTCCGCAAGGATTTGCTTTAGCCACTGATATAGCAGAATGGCTGGTAAAACAGGGAGTACCTTTCCGGGAAGCACACGAAATTTCCGGAGCTTGTGTGGCGTACTGCGAGCAGCGCGGGCTGGAGCTCTCGGATCTACAGGCGGAAGATTTTATGGCAATTGATAATCGACTCCAAGCGGGCGTAGAGAAAGTGCTCAGTGTGGCTGGTTCCGTGCGAGCGCGCGCTGGAAAAGGTGGCACTGCTCCCCAGCGGGTAGCGGAACAGCAAGCAGCAGCTTCCCATTCCTTGCAGGAACTAGAGAAATTCACTGCGGAGCGTATTCTGGAGATGGCTATTTAAGAGTTTGCGCTTGAGAGGTAGTTATTGTAATTTTTTCTGCTTCTCCGGTAGGCTAAGAAATTGCCTTTGATACGGAAGAAAGCTACTTCGAAACGGAATAAGAAAGGTGAAGCAAGTGGCAGATATTCTAGATGAATTGCAATGGCGCGGGCTAGTCGCGCAGCATACCGATTTGGAAGAGCTACGGAAGGCTCTTAATTCGGGGCCACTCACTTTCTATTGCGGATTTGATCCCACTGCTCCGTCTTTACATCATGGGCATTTAGTGGCGGTAAAGTTAATGCGTCATTTACAAATGGCAGGGCATCATCCCTTGGTGCTGGTGGGCGGAGCTACCGGCTTAGTAGGTGATCCGCGCGCGAAAGGGGAGCGGATACTAAATGAGCGAGAAACGGTGGCGCAGTGGACGGAGTGTTTGCGGGAGCAGCTTACTTCGCTTTTAGATTTCTCCGGCGATAATCCGGCGCGCACGGTAAATAACTACGATTGGACGGAAAAACTTTCGGCAATTGATTTGCTGCGCGATTTAGGAAAGTATTTCCGTTTAGGCACGATGCTTTCTAAAGATATTGTGGCACGGCGGCTGCAATCAGAAGAAGGAATTTCGTACACCGAGTTTTCGTACCAAATTTTGCAGGCTAATGATTACTTGGAGCTTTTCCGGCGTTATGGCTGCACCCTCGAAGTGGGCGGTAATGATCAGTGGGGAAATCTCGTAGGCGGCATGGATTTGATTCGTAAAGTTACCGGCGAATCAGTGCACGTATTGACGAATCCGTTGATTATGAAGAGTGACGGCACTAAATTTGGCAAGAGTGAAGGAGGAGCTATCTGGCTCAATCCCGAGATGCTCAGCCCCTATAAGTTCTACCAGTTCTGGCTGAATACCGCTGATGAAGATGTAGTTCATATGTTGAAAGTATTTACTTTCCGTACGCGGGAGGAGATTGAAGAACTAGAAAAGGCGGTGGCAGAGCGTGCTTATGCGCGGGAAGCGCAGCGCGTATTGGCATCAGATGTGACTTCCTGGGTACACGGCAGTGAGGTATGCGAGCGGGTAGAAAAAGCTTCGCAGGTGCTATTTGGAAAAGCTGATCCGCATGAAGTAGATGAAAAGACACTATGTGATGCAGTGGCAGAATTGCCTGCCGCTAGCGTAAAAGCGGGTGATTCTTTAGCAGATGCTTTAGTAAGTTTAGGCTTTGAACAGGGGCGCAATGCGGCTCGTCGTACGATTTCTGGAGGTGGCGTAAGTATAAATAACGAGAAGTGCACCGATCCGGAGCGAATCATTGACGCTGCAGATTTCTTAGCGGGCGGTTTGATAATTGTGCGAAAAGGAAAGAAGAATCTAGCCGTTTTACACAAAATGTAGACTGCGGATTGCTTTAGAATCGCAAATTGTGAAAGTGTGATTTGCAAAAATTGCGGTATTTTGCTGCAGAAATAGCGGAAAAGTCCGCCTGTGAGGATAGCCACCGCGTTAGAGTTTGACGCTCTCGCTAATACCTCGTAAAGTAATTAATCGTTGCGCAGGGCGGTGCAGAAGAAAAAGCATTCGCTTTTACTTTTGTTTTTGCTTTGCCAGAGTCGAAAAGATATTCATCTTGACGATTCCCATTTAAGTGACTATAATTTATAGTCCGACCTCCTTGGATGGTTAGCTTCTATAGCTAGTTATTCGGGTGTGGGTGTGTTGTTTGGGATCTCAATAGTGTGTCAGCTTTTTTGTTGTATTTTTTTGGTTGGCTTCTGGATTCTGGTTTTGCTGGTTTTTGGGGGTTGGCTTTTTTTGACTGGTGGTGCTGCTTTTTTTTTGGTGGTGTTGCTGGTTTTTTGTTTTTTGTTTGAGTCGTTTTGGGCTTTTTGCAAAATTTTTTGGTTTTTTGTGGAGAGTTTGATCCTGGCTCAGGACGAACGCTGGCGGCGTGCTTAACACATGCAAGTCGAACGGAAAGGCCTCAAGCTTGCTTGGGGTACTCGAGTGGCGAACGGGTGAGTAATACGTGAGTAACCTGCCTTCTTCTTTGGGATAAGCCTGGGAAACTGGGTCTAATACTGGATATTCTGCTTCTGCCGCATGGTGGGGGTTGGAAAGGTTTTTCTGGTGGGGGATGGGCTCACGGCCTATCAGCTTGTTGGTGGGGTGATGGCCTACCAAGGCGGTGACGGGTAGCCGGCCTGAGAGGGTGACCGGCCACATTGGGACTGAGATACGGCCCAGACTCCTACGGGAGGCAGCAGTGGGGAATATTGCACAATGGACGGAAGTCTGATGCAGCGACGCCGCGTGGGGGATGAAGGCTTTCGGGTTGTAAACTCCTTTTGATGCTGAACAAGGCTCTTTTTAGGGTTGAGGGTAGGTGTTGAATAAGCGCCGGCTAACTACGTGCCAGCAGCCGCGGTAATACGTAGGGCGCGAGCGTTGTCCGGAATTATTGGGCGTAAAGGGCTCGTAGGCGGTTTGTCGCGTCTGCTGTGAAAGACCGGGGCTTAACTCCGGGGTTGCAGTGGGTACGGGCAGACTAGAGTGCGGTAGGGGTAGCTGGAATTCCTGGTGTAGCGGTGGAATGCGCAGATATCAGGAGGAACACCGATGGCGAAGGCAGGTTACTGGGCCGTTACTGACGCTGAGGAGCGAAAGCATGGGGAGCGAACAGGATTAGATACCCTGGTAGTCCATGCTGTAAACGTTGGACACTAGGTGTGGGGCCTTTTCCATGGGTTCTGCGCCGTAGCTAACGCATTAAGTGTCCCGCCTGGGGAGTACGGTCGCAAGGCTAAAACTCAAAGGAATTGACGGGGACCCGCACAAGCGGCGGAGCATGCGGATTAATTCGACGCAACGCGAAGAACCTTACCAAGGCTTGACATACACTGGAAGACTGCAGAGATGTGGTTGCCTTCGGGCTGGTGTACAGGTGGTGCATGGTTGTCGTCAGCTCGTGTCGTGAGATGTTGGGTTAAGTCCCGCAACGAGCGCAACCCTTGTCTTGTGTTGCCATCACTTCGGGTGGGGACTCACGAGAGACTGCCGGGGTTAACTCGGAGGAAGGTGGGGATGACGTCAAATCATCATGCCCCTTATGTCTTGGGCTTCACGCATGCTACATTGGCTGGTACAGAGGGTTGCGATATCGTGAGGTGGAGCGAATCCCTTAAAGCTAGTCTTGGTTCGGATTGGGGTCTGCAACTCGACCCCATGAAGTCGGAGTCGCTAGTAATCGCAGATCAGCAACGCTGCGGTGAATACGTTCTCGGGTCTTGTACACACCGCCCGTCACGTCACGAAAGTTGGTAACACCCGAAGCTCATGGCTTAACCACGTATGTGGGTGGAGTGGTCGAAGGTGGGACTGGCGATTGGGACGAAGTCGTAACAAGGTAGCCGTACCGGAAGGTGCGGCTGGATCACCTCCTTTCTAGGGATTTTTGATGGCCCTGTTTGTTTTGGGGTTGTTTTTAGTGGGACTGCGAATTAGCTGGCATGCTGTTGGGGTTTTGGGTAACACCTTTCTGCCTGCGTGGGTTTTGACTGTTTTGGTTGGGGCTTGTGTGGTGTTGGTGTGGTGGTTGAGAATTGTATAGTGGATGCGAGCATCTTTGGTTTTTTGTAAGTGTTTTAGGGCGTTCGGTGGATGCCTTGGCACATGGAGCCGATGAAGGACGTGGTGGTCTGCGATAAGCCTCGGGGAGTTGGCGTGCGAGCTGTGATCCGAGGGTGTCCGAATGGGGGAACCTGGCCAGAGTTATGTTTGGTTACCTGCATCTGAATGTATAGGGTGTAGGGGGTGACGTAGGGAAGTGAAACATCTTAGTACCTACAGGAAAAGATATTCTGTGAGTAGTGGCGAGCGAAAGCGGATTAGGTTAAACCGGGTGTGTGTGATAGCTGTCGGGCGTTGCATATCCGGGGTTGTGGGAGCTGCTGAGGCCTGCCGATGGGGGTCTGAAAAGTTATAAAATGATGGCGTAGCTGAATAGGTTGGGAAGCCTGACCGGAGTGGGTGATAGTCCCGTAAGTGAAACGTTGTTGTCTTTTAGTGGTTTTTCCCGAGTAGCATGGGACTCGTGTAATCTTGTGTGAATTTGCACCGGCCGTGGTGTAAACCTAAATACTCTGTGTGACCGATAGTGGAATAGTACCGTGAGGGAATGGTGAAAAGTACCCCGGGAGGGGAGTGAAATAGTACCTGAAACCGGACGCTTACAATCCGTCAGAGCCTCCCTGGTGGGGGTGATGGCGTGCCTTTTGAAGAATGAGCCTGAGAGTTAGGATGTGTGGCGAGGTTAACCTGTGTGGGGGAGCCGTAGCGAAAGCGAGTTTTAAATGGCGTTTTAGTTGCATGTTCTAGACCCGAAGCGGGGTGATCTACCCATGGCCAGTGTGAAGCACGTGTAAGAGCGTGTGGAGGCGCGAACCCACTTCAGTTGAAAATGGAGGGGATGAGCTGTGGGTAGGGGTGAAAGGCTAATCAAACTCCGTGATAGCTGG
>NZ_LT632435.1:884735-1125054 GCF_900119495.1 Arcanobacterium urinimassiliense
CCCCGGGGATAACAGGCTGATCCTGCCCAAGAGTTCATATCGACGGCATGGTTTGGCACCTCGATGTCGGCTCGTCGCATCCTGGGGCTGGAGTAGGTCCCAAGGGTTGGGCTGTTCGCCCATTAAAGCGGCACGCGAGCTGGGTTCAGAACGTCGTGAGACAGTTCGGTCCCTATCCTCTGCGCGCGTTAGAAACTTGTGGAGGGCTGTCCCTAGTACGAGAGGACCGGGACGGACGAACCTCTGGTGTGCCAGTTGTACCGCCAGGTGCATGGCTGGTTTGCTACGTTCGGTAAGGATAACCGCTGAAAGCATCTAAGTGGGAAGCCTGCTCCGAGATAAGGTTTCGATAACCCTTTAGGGTTGGGAGGTCCCCTATAGACTATAGGGTTGATAGGCTAGAAGTGGACAGGCCGAGAGGTCTGGAGCTGACTAGTACTAATGACCGATCACTTACCAACAAATCTATAAAAGTTTTATTTAATGTTTCGCATCCACTATACAATTCCCGGCCACCAACCAAAAAAAGAGGATTCTTTTCAGAAAGAGTGGCTATCCAACCGTTTTGGCGGTGGCAATAGTGCCAGGGAAACGCCCGGTCCCATTCCGAACCCGGAAGCTAAGCCTGGTAACGCTGATGGTACTGCACTCGAGAGAGCGTGGGAGAGTAAGAAACCGCCGCCATTCAAACCAATAAACAGAACGGGGCTCCAAACAAATGGAGCCCCGTTCCCACACCCCAAAAAGAAATTTTACGGATTATGATTTCTAGATAGCACCCGGTTAGGGTGCTTATTTTTATTAGTTGAATTTGGGCCTTAGTATATTACCTATTTACTAGGTATTTTGTGTTTATAGAGTAAGTTTATTTCGCCAGTAAAGTTGGGCAGTGTTAAAAAGTATTTAATTTTTAGTTTTTATTTTACAGCTTTCGCAAAGTTCTATTTTTTGTTAATTCTTTTTGTTAGGCTGGAGCCGATAATGATATGACAAGAGAAAGATTCTACAAAGCTATGCAGAAATCACGTATCTTCGCTACCCGAGTAGGAGCATTTTTCCTTTTCCTTGCTCTGGTATTTTCTGTTTCAATTTTTGGTATCGCTACGAAAGCCAGCGGAGAAGACAACTCCACAAAAAACCTTTCCGCTATCGTAGATAAAGATAAAACTTATGTTGATAAGCGTAGCTCCATAGCGAGCAATGGATATGCGGGAACTATGTATTTTGCTTTGTTGCATGATCCAGAAAAAAACGGCCTGAGCATTAAAGATGGCGATAGCGTAAATATCGGTTTAATTGCAAAAGATCCGAATTTAAATTTTTTGCGTTTCAGTAATAAATTTGATGATATAAAAACGATTAAAGACAGTGCCAGCGGGCAGCTGCTTGCCGATGTACGTAATTCGAACAACATCATCTACTTTACTTTTAAAGATATAGATTTACCTTTTAAAGCGAAAGGCGAGGTAAGTCTTTACGTTTCTAGTTATAACGCGAAAAAATATTTTGAAGAGCATCCCGAAAAAGAGCAAGTGGAATTCAGCTATGAAATACAGATAAATGGGGTGCCAACTGGAAAAATTTATAATTTCGTCCTAAAGAAAGAAAAGCCTACTTTACCTAGTAGTTTTGATCCAGAAAAATCAGCTGGAGGTTATTCGGAGGATAAAGATAAGGATGCGCCAGGGCGTGGAACTATTTACTACGAAATTCACGCCTCTAGTAAATTGCGGCAAAATAACGAAATAGTTATTTATGATATGCCGGATGTAAATTTAGCCCTTGACTGGAATAAGGGCGTAACAGTGTATTTTGCTGCGCAGCCTGGAAGTAAAGCTGGTAACTCAGTGTATATCTTTAATCAAGGGAAAGCTAAGGAAAAATGCCGTTCCTATGCGGGAGATGCAGATTGCGCCCTCTATAATTTTAAAGAGGAAAACACTGATCCTGATAAAACGACCGAGATGTTTTTCTATGATGTGTACTACGTGACGGAAAAGCCAGTTTCGAAAGTGGCCTCTCGTTTACCTGGTTTTGAAGAAAAAAGTCTTATTTTCCCGCGGAAAAATGTGGTTGATAATTCTCAAGAAGTTAAAAGCCAGGGCATGGTAGTAGCTCCGAAGGATATCTTATTGGAAAAGCCTGCGGGCAGTGAACTAACCGAGGTAGAAAAGCAAAAAATTGCTGCAGCAGGAGGCTTACATAAGACGGTAGGGAAAGGCTTTAAACTGCGGATTAAGAATCACCGCAATGCAGCTTTCCCCGCTGGCGGCGGCAATATTGTATTAGCTTTCAATATGCGTGTGATGAATGATTCCTTAGAACTTTCTGATAAAGGGAATCCGCTCTACCACAATACTTTTTCGTATTACGGGCAAGAAATTCCCAACTGTTTACCAACTGATGAAAACTGCACTCCTATAAAGGTAGAGCGTACAGATCCGAAGATGGTAAAAGGGAAAACTGTGAAAGCAGAACTTTCTGTGCCACAAATTACGGCGGAAACTGATAAGTATCAGTCGTTGAATTTTACAAAGAAAAATGCACAAGGTGAACCTTTAGCAGGAGCAAAATTTAGTATTTATAAAGCTACTAAAGAAGGGGAGCGAGGAGAACTAGCTGAAACGAAAGATGGAGTGAAGCTGGAAAATCTGGTGACAAACGCAGATGGAAAGCTCTGTTTAGCAGGTAAAAGCACTCCATTAGATATAAAGATTCTACGTGGGAATTATGTGCTAGTTGAAATAGAGGCTCCGAAGGGATATCAACTTCCGAAAGAGAGCGATACTTTAATTTCAGTGCAAGTGGCGAAGAAAGAATTCTCCATAACAAACGAAATTGAGCCTGCTCCTACGCCGCAACCTGATCCGGAACCGGCACCGCAGCCTGAGCCTGCTCCTACACCGCAGCCTGCTCCGAAACCAGTACCGGAAGTGAAAGAGATGCCGCAGACCGGTAGTAAAGTACTTTTGGTGGGTGGAATTGCTGGGTTGTGCCTCCTGCTAGGAGTGGTGGCAGCGCAGAAAACGAAAGGAAATCGCCGTAAATAGCGAGCCTTTGTAAATAAAATCGATAATCCCCAGGCATTTTCTTTGATGCCTGGGGGTTATTTTTATATGGTCGGTAACCTACACAAATAGGTGAAATATATAAACTTTACTTATATCACATTCTGTAGGAAATTTGCTAGGAAAGTATTTCAGCAAGTAGACTAAAGACTTCTTTATAAAATTTTCCGTATCTAGGTAAAGTTGCACTTACAGCGGCTATTTACAAAGGGTGCGGAGTATTTATAAAGAATAATGTAAATGATACCGTCGCGAAGCGTAAAAGGCGTTTTCTAGATTGTATTGCAAAGGAGGGTTACATGCGTATGCCAAAAACCGTTGTGGTTGGTTTTGCTTTATTTGCTATGTTTTTTGGAGCGGGAAATCTAATTTTCCCCGTAATGATTGGAGCCGATGCGGGACTAAATGTTCTGCCTACTACTATTGGTTTCCTAATTACCGGCGTAGCCCTTCCCGTGCTAGGCATGCTGGTGGTGTCTACTGCTTCTGATAAAGAATTAGAAGGAGGCGGGATACCTTCCCGAATCGGAAAAACGCCTGGTCTTATATTTACTTTAGCTATTTTTCTCTCTACCGGTATGCTTTATGCTGTGCCGCGTGTGGCTACTGTGACGCACGAAATGGCAGTAATGCCTTTCATAAAAGATGCTCCAGGTAGCGATTCTTTGAAGCTTTTCCTTTTCACAGCAGTATTTTTTGCAATCGTTACTTACTTTATTTTCACTCCGTCTCGCGTAGTAGAAAGAGTGGGTGGCTATCTTACTCCAGCTCTGTTGATATTCTTAGCGCTGCTGATAATCGTCACCTTATTTAGTTCTTCTGCTTCATTGCCGAATCCATCCGAAAAGTATGCTAGTGCTCCAGTAGTCACCGGTATAATCGATGGTTACTTTACAATGGACGCTCTTGCCTCTTTCGTATTCGGCTTCATAATAATTTCCGAACTCAAAGAGCGTGGCTATATAGCACGCAAAGATCGAGTACGCGGAATGCTGCAAGCTGGTCTGATTGCCGGTGGCTGTTTAGCTTTGGTATACGTAGGGCTTTCTGCGGTAGGTACGCGAAAGGCGGGTGCCGGATTTGAAAATGGTGCAGAGCTATTGGCTGCAGTAGCTGGAGAGCGCTTCGGAGCTGCTGGGCAACTCATCTTCTCGCTGATTGTATTCTTAGCTTGTTTGACTACCGCCATTGGTCTGCTTAGCTCTTCGACTGAGTACTTCTCGAAGTTACTGCCAAAAGTAAATAAGAATGTGCTAATCGTAGTGCAAATATTGGTGTCTATGGCCTTGGCGAATTTGGGATTGAATATGATTCTGAAGGTAGTAGCTCCGCTCAATCAGCTCATCTATCCGATAGCAATAGTGATAATAGTGCTTTCGCTGCTCGGGCTGGCCTTGCCTTTCCGCTTGAATGTAGCTTATAAAGCAGGAGCAGCGGTAGCGGCAGTATTTGCTCTTCTGGAGGCGCTCTACTTGGCTTGGCCAGATGCATTTACATCACTGCGCATTTTCTTGGATCATTTCCCAGCTGGGCAGATTCAGATGGGCTGGTTAGTGCCAAGCGTAGTAGCTTTGCTAATCGGCATTGCAGTTGATTATGTACGGCGCTCTGCGGAAGCTCCGCAGGCAAAAGCGGAAGTGACTGCATAATTTACATAACTTAATTACTGCATAGCTTAGATGAGCGGGGGCAGCTTTCTGAAGAAAGCTGCCCCCGTTTGATTTCACAATGCATTATGTGGAGATATGAGTAGCATTGCGGGTAGGCTGAGCAGAGTAGAGAGGCGGTAATGCCTCAGTTTTTGAAAATTTAATCGCGAGGAATAATGTCTGATAATCATCGTCATTCTGATCATGCTGAAAAGAAGTCAGCTGGCCAATATAACAAGAAATCAGCTTGGCGCTCTGCAGCCGGCAATTCTCGAAAAGGTGGCCCGCAGCGGTCCGCCCCAAATGGCCGTGGACATTTTTGGAGTAGCGACGAAGACGGGCGCAGCGAGCAAAAACGCGGTAACCGGTACGGAAATAAAGATAATCGGCGTTTTGAGCGAGATTCGCGAGATAGTAATCGAGATAGTAGCGGCGCCGGCAGATTTGCAAATAAACGCCGGGGAAACTGGCGGGATAATGATAGCTCGCGCGGGAGTTGGGGCGATAGTAAAGAGTCCCGAGGGAGCTGGCAGCGCAATAGAGGCAGAAATGGCGATAATTTCTCCGAGCGTTCTGAATATAATAAAAATTCCCGGGGGAACTGGCGGGATAATGATAACTCGCGTAGGAATTGGCGCGATAGCAAAGACTCGCGCGGCTATCAAAATAAATACCAAAAAGAGGGAAGTTTTTCGCGGCGCGATGGCAGCTATCAGAATAGTCGTTTCGCGAATACGGAGGATAATTATCGGGCAGAGCGGCGTAATGAAAGAGATAATCCGCGTCGGCGTCTTTTAGCTGAAATCCCTGAATCTATTACTCCGGAGACTCTCGATAAAAGAACGCGCAAACATTTGCGCAGCCTTACACCCGATAACGCCGACATAGTTGCTCGGCACTTGGCATATGCAGGAGAGATGCTAGATTTAGATCCAGAAGTGGCCTATCAGCACACCAAAATAGCTTTTCAGCGGGCAGCCCGCATTGATGTAGTACGAGAAGCCTTGGGGTTGGCGGCCTATGCTACTGGGCGTTATGGAGAAGCATTAAAAGAGTTGCGTACTTATCGTAGAATGAGTGACGACTATGAACACGTGGCGATGGAAGCAGATGCGGAGCGCGGTTTAGGAAGAGCCGAAAAAGCCTTGCGTTTTATTAGTAATATTCCTTTGCAAAAACTCGATATGGTAGCAAAAATTGAGCTGGCCATTGTAACCTCCGGAGCTCGCGGTGATTTGGGTGATGCTGCGGGTGGTTTATCCGTATTGGAAAAAATTATTGTAGAGAATTTGCCTGCTGAGTTAGCTGCTCGGGTGCAGAGTGTAAAAGCGGATCGTTTAGAAGAGTTGGGTCGCTTAGAAGAAGCGCAAGAGCTGCGTAAGGAGTATTTGCCGATACTGCAGGGGGAAAATGCTGATACCGACTATTTATTTGATTTAGATGAAATTTTGGATGACGAAGCATTTGTAGATGCAGAGTTAGCAGATGAAGAATTAGTGCCCCCGGAGTTGCAGGCGGATTTGGCTGCGGAAGCGGAAATAGATACTGAAGTTGAAGCGGAGGCGGAAGCTGAAACAGATACGAATGTAGAAGCTGAAGTTGATACCGAACCCGAAGTAGTTGTGGAAACAGATACTGAAGTGACTATCGAAGTTGCAGATTCTGTAGATTCTGTAGATTCTGCCGACGCTGCAGATTCTGCTGATACAGATAAGGAGTTAGAGGAGTAGTGGCCTATTTACTCGATTGCCCGCAGCCATTAGCGGTTTATTATGATGCCTTACTCCTGGATTTAGATGGGGTCTGCTATAGAGGAAAATCAGCTATTGACCATGCGCCGGCGTCTTTGGAAAAAGCGGTAGCAGGTGGCACAGAACTTAGATTTATTACTAATAACTCGGCCCGCCCGCCTGCAGTAGTAGCCGCACATTTGAATGAAATAGGTATCGCTGCTAAAGAAGAGCAAGTAATAAATTCTGCTCTTACCACCGCGGAGCAGATACGTGCCCACTATGCACCGGGTAGCAAATTATATGTAATCGGTGGGCTGGGCGTTCGGGAAGCTTTGCAAGATGCCGGATATGAACTAGTGGATTCGGCTGCCGATGATCCGGTAGCGGTAGTGCAAGGTCTGAGTGAAACTGCTTCCTGGGTAGAGCTGTCGGAGGCCGTATTAGCTATTAAAGCTGGTGCGAAGCATTTTGCTACTAATTTAGATGCTACTTTACCGCGTGAACGGGGAGAGATGATTGGTAATGGATCCCTCGTAGCGGCAGTTACCAATGCTACTGGTAGTGAGCCGATAGTCTCTGGAAAACCGAATTCTTTTATGTATGAGTATGCAGTTAGGAAAATATCTGCGCGGCGCCCGCTTGCTGTGGGAGATAGATTAGATACCGATATTATTGGCGCGAATAGAGCAGGCTATGCTTCTTTACATGTATTGACGGGAGTATCTAGCGTCCGAGATATTATGCAGGCCACTCCGCTGGAACGCCCTAGTTTCCTCGGTATTGATCTACAAGATTTACATATGCCGATGCCAAAGGTAGAGAAGAAAGCGACAACCTGGGAGTGTGCTGGCCACAGTGCAGAAGTAAAAGCGGGGAATTTAGAAATAGATGGAGTAATTTACCACGCTGAAAATTCGCCAGTAATAAATTTGGAGCAGTATCGTGCCGCTACCTGCGCAGTTTGGGATTATATAGATAACATAAGCGCAGATAAGCAAATTGCTTTGCCAGATTTCCACGTACAACGTTCGGCATAAGTAGATACATAATCGCTATAAAAGACGGGAAGGAAAATTCGGCTACACCTAAAATCTATGTGTAATAGAAACTAAAGTATCTATATAGAGAAAATATGTATAGATAAAAGATGGAGTAGGGAAGTAAAGGTAGGAAAAGAAATTGATACCGGAAAAAGAGGCAGCTAAGCCTGCTCCACCTCTGGATGCTGCAGAGGCTTTAGAAAAAATTTCTGAGTTAAGTGCCGATGAACAGGTAGAGATGTTGGAAGCGGTGCATCTGGAACTTACAAAACGCTTGAATCGGGCGCGTATCTAGTATGGGGCGGTTGATACGAGTTGATGCAGAATTAGTACGCCGCGGTTTAGCTCGCTCGCGCGCTGCTGCTGCCGAACTCATTCAAGAGCAAAAAGTGTTTTTAGCGGGACTCCCCGTCACTAAACCTTCTCGGCAAATGGATCCTGCACAACCCTTAGTCGTAAAAAATGCGGATGCTACCCCTTATGCTTCCCGCGGCGCCTATAAGCTTATTGGTGCTTTAGATGCCTTAGGGGTAGCAGGTCCGCAGATTTCCGGAATTCGTGCTTTAGATGCTGGCGCTTCTACCGGTGGTTTTACTGATGTGCTTTTACGCCGGGGCGCTGCTTCAGTAGTAGCCGTAGATGTAGGTTATGGGCAGATAGCTTGGCGTTTACGGGAAGATACCCGGGTAGAAGTGATTGAACGTATGAATATACGCAATCTCGATCCGCAGCTCGTAGCTCCAGCTCCTCAGCTAGTAGTAGGAGATTTATCTTTTATTTCTCTCACCTTAGTGATTCCCCCTTTAATAGCTGCTGCGAGTGAGACTGCCGATTTTTTACTTATGGTCAAACCACAGTTTGAAGTAGGGAGAGAAAATATCGGCGCCGGTGGCGTGGTTCGAGATACTAAATTACATTACCAAGCTGTGGAAAAAGTAGCAGAACATGCCACTGCTCAGGGTTTAGAAGTGCTGGCAGCAGTGCCTTCCCCGCTTCCGGGCCCCAAAGGTAATGTGGAGTACTTCCTGCATATGAAAAAAACTGGAAAAACTGCGAGTAAGCAAGCAATTCATGGCATGATTGAAGGAGCAATTCTGGCTGGCCCGGCTAACTCAGCTGGGATAAAAGCGGGGGAAGGAGAATCGAAGTGACTCGCTCTATCGCTCTGCTTACGCACGCATATCGCTTGGATATAAAAGAATCGGTGGCTGCATTCCGGAAAGGGATGCAGGATATCGGATTCGATGTGAAAATGGTGGATGATGGCGATGATATAAGCGGAGCAGAACTGTTGGTAGTATTCGGAGGCGATGGTACGATACTGCGAGCTGCAGAAATAGCGCGGGGGCGCGAGCTACCTATTTTAGGGATAAATTATGGGCATGTAGGATTTTTAGCAGAAGCCGACCCCAGCTCTATTCGGGAAGTAGCCGCTGCCTTAAAAGAGCGAAATTGGAGCGTTGAAAAGCGCATGACCATAGACATTACGGTTGCGCTTCCAGATGGTTCGCTAATATCAGGCTGGGCATTAAATGAAGTATCGGTAGAAAAAGAAGCTTCTTGCCGAATGATTGAGACTGACTTAGCGGTAGATGGGCGAGGCCTTTCTTCTTTTAAAGCCGACGGAGTACTTTTTTCTACCCCGACTGGCTCCACTGCGTATAATTTTTCTGCTGGAGGCCCCATTGTTTGGCCAGATGTAGAAGCGATTCTTATGGTGCCGATTGCGGCGCACGCTCTTTTTACGCGCCCCATGGTGGTGGGAATAAATTCCGAGTTGAAAATGCATATTCGTTCTGAATTGGCAGACGTCTGGTGTGATGGACGGCGTTTGATTCCAGTGCCAGCGGATTCGATAGTAACTGCCCGATATGGGAAAGAGCCGGTGCTACTAGCGAGAGTAAATGATGCTCCTTTTTCGGAGCGTTTAGTGGCAAAATTTAATTTGCCAGTAGCTGGATGGCGCAGTTGGCAACCGCCGGTCATTCCCACTCCGGCCCAAACTTCTCCTAAAATTTCTTCCCAAACTGCGAAACAGATTTCTAAAGCGGTACCTAACTCTCCGGAAACTGCTGCAGCTGCGATTTCTGAGATAGGAAAAAGAAAACCGTGATTGAAGAAATTACTATCCGTAATTTAGGAGTTATTGCGCAAGCACATTTAGATTTGCGGGCAGGGATGACGGCTATTACCGGAGAAACGGGAGCCGGAAAGACCATGGCTTTAACTTCTCTACATCTTTTATTGGGTGGGAAAGCGGATATTTCCAAAATTCGCACGGGAGCTGAAGAAGCTTTTGTAGAAGGAATATTTAGCGTAGCTCCAGATTCTCCAGCTATCGAAATAGTAGAAAAAGCAGGCGGGGAAGTAGAAAAAACTGCAGAGCAAGCCGTGATAATTACGGCTCGAAAATTACTGCGTACCGGGCGATCGCGAGCCTATGCAGGAGGAGTCTCCGTACCTGCTACTTTACTTGCCGAGTTAGCAGCAGAATTATTTACCGTGCATGGGCAATCTGACCAGATGCGTTTAGTAAAATCGAGTGCACATTTATTCGCCCTCGATACTTATGCGGGCTTAAAAACCAAGCCGGTGTGGCAGCAATATATGCAGGTCTGGGAGGAGTATCTACGGCTGCAGCAAGAATTAAAAACGGCGCAAACGGCTAGTAAAGATATCGGGAGCGAAAAAATAGCTTTGACTGCGCTATTAGAAAGAATAGAAAAAGTCGCACCCCAAGTCGGTGAAGATGAAGCACTCAAACAAGAAGCAATGCGTCTGCAAAATACCGAAGTGCTGCGCTCTTCGCTCAATAATGCCCGCCTACTTTTAGATGGAAATACTGGGCAAATAGGAGCCTTAGAACTATTAGATAAGGCCGCTAGCGAACTCGAATATACTGGCGATACTGAGATTGGGAAAATGGCCGCCGCGCTACGGAACACTTCAGAATCAGCTGCCGAAATTCTGAACCAAACTGGCGAAATTCTAGAATCTTTACAAGCCGATCCGCAGCATTTAGATGAAATTTATGCACGCCGAGCTGAATTACGGGATCTACAGCAAGAATTGAGCATGAATATTCCGGAAATCCTAGCGAAAAAAAGTAAAGCGGAGCAAAGATTAGCTAGCTTAGCAGATCCGCAAGCCTACCTAGATGAACTCACCACCCGCACTAATTCCCAGCAGGAACTGGTAGAAAAATATGGGCAGGAAATTTCGGAAATTCGCCAGCGGCAAGCGCAGCTATTGAGTAAGGCGGTCACTGCGGAGCTGCAGGAGCTCGCTATGAAAGATGCGCGATTGGAAATTACTGTGCAGCCGGTGCTTCCCAATAGTACAGGCTGCGACAGCGTGGAATTTTTATTGATGCCACATAAGGGAGCTACCCCGGGGCCGCTCAGTCAGATAGCTTCGGGAGGAGAATTATCCCGCATAATGCTGGCATTAGAAGTAGTACTAGCTGGTGCGCAAGAAATAATAGATCATACTTTTATTTTTGATGAGATAGATGCCGGTATAGGAGGCAAAGCCGCTCTCGCGGTAGGGAAACGTTTAGCGCAGTTAGCAGAAAAATCACAAGTATTGGTGGTTACTCATCTTCCGCAGGTAGCGTCTTGGGCCGGGTGTCAGATTGTAGTAGAAAAAATAAATCCGCGCGCCGGTATTACTGAGGTAAGGGAAGTAAAGGGAGAAGCTCGGGAAAAAGAATTGGCGCGGATGCTTTCTGGGCATAGTGATTCTACAGCGGCACGTATTCACGCCGCAGAATTATTAAAAGACGCAGGTACAGAGGTGTAGAACTGTGATACTCGAGAAATTGCTGGAAAAATTGCGAAAAAAAGATTCCGAAATTGTGTTGCAAGATGCGGAGGGGATAGCTCGGGTAGATAAGCGCACCAAAAATCTTACAAAGCGCTTAAAAGCAGGGGAAATTGCCGTAATTGACCATACTGATATAGATCGAGTGTCGGCAGAGGCATTAGTGGAATGCCGACCAGCTGCAGTCTTAAATGCTGCTCCTTCCACTTCTGGGCGCTATCCGAATCTCGGCCCCAGTATTCTCCTGGAAGCGGGTATTCCTTTAATTGATAACCTGGGCGAGGAAATTATGGGTATCCCCGAAGGTACAATAATTTCTTTTGCGCCGGGCGGAAAAATTTATAGAGATGGGGAATTGATAGCCACTGGCGTGGAACAGAATGAAGAATTGAATGCTGCGGATTTGGCGCGGGCCCGGGCCGGAATGAAAGATCAGTTTAAAGCTTTCGCTGCTAACACCATGGAATATATGGAAAAAGAGCAGGATCTTATTCTAGGCGGCGTAGGTGTACCAGAAATTGCTACTTCACTGGTAGATAAGCACGTGCTTATTGTAGTGCGCGGATATCGCTACAAGGAAGATTTAATAGCGCTCGCCCACTATATCCGAGAGTATCGACCGGTAATTATGGGAGTAGATGGCGGTGCAGATGCGGTACTTGAAGCTGGTTATACTCCCGATATTATTATTGGGGATATGGATTCGGTGTCTGATTCGGCGCTGCGCTGCGGGGCGGAAATTATTGTACATGCGTACCGAAATGGGAAAGCTCCCGGTCAGCAGCGTGTGCAAGAATTAGGGTTGGATTATGTAGTATTTCCGGCCGCCGGTACCTCAGAAGATATTGCGATGCTGCTAGCTGATGCAAAAGGGGCAGAATTAATCGTAGCAGTAGGCACCCATTCCACTTTGATTGAATACCTAGATAAAGGCCGCGCCGGAATGGCCTCTACTTTTTTGACTAGGCTTCAGGTTGGGGCGAAATTAATAGATGCAAAAGGCGTATCTCAGCTCTATCACTATCGCATATCGAATCTGCAGATATTTATTTTAGTGCTGGCAGGTTTTCTCGCGATTGGGGCAGCCGTAATTGTTACTCCCATGGGGCAGATTCTCTTAGACTTAATACGTGTATGGATATCAGATATTTTCCATTGGTTACAAGGAATATTTTAGGCGGTAAAGATGATTGATTTTCGCTACCATATTGTTTCTCTAGTTGCCGTATTTCTTGCTCTAGCCACGGGTATAATTCTCGGGGCTGGCCCGCTGCAAGGATCAATAGGCAACGCTCTCTCCGGAGAAGTCAGTAGTTTGCGAAAAGATAATACTGCCTTGAAGGCGGAAATAGGCGAGTTGAAAAAAATAAATGAGCAAGAGGAATCCGCCATTGCCGATATGGCTCCGGAGCTAAGTAAAGGCACACTTACTGGCCGTAATACTACCGTAATTGTATTTCCGGATACTCCCAAAGAATATCTAGAAGATACTAAAGAATCTTTAGAGGGAGCGGGAGCGAGTATAAATGGCATTATCGAAATCTATCCAACTTGGACGGATAAAAATAAAGAGACAATGCGCACGCAGTTAGCTGCTTCGTTAACACCTTTAATAGCGGCGGATATGAAATCCTCTGAAGTAAATTCATTACTTGCAGCAGCTTTGAATCAATTAGCTCGCGGAGGCAAAGCAACTGGTAATAATGCGGAAATTGGGAAAATTCTCGCCGATAGTAAAGATCCGCTTTTGAAAATTTCGACTGGCTGCGATAAACCAGCTGAAAGTATTATTTTCCTTTCGCCGGATATACCGGATACTCCTGCCCCTGATAATGAGCCGACAAATCCAGATAAGGTAGCACAGCTTGATTATGATGCAAAAACTTATGCAGCTTTGGTGGCAGCGATAGGGGAAAAAGGGCCAACTGTGCTGGCCGGTAACGCTAATTCACAGCATGATTTAGTAATCGTAGTGCGCACGAATAATAATAAAGTTTCTACCGTAGATTCTTTACATCGAGCGATTGGAAAAGCTAATATTCCGCTCGCATTAGCGGCTGAATTTACTGATAAAACGGTGCGTTATGGTCTAGGGGATACCGCTTCATATGTGATTGGCCCGCGCATAGTAGTACCGGCGGGAGTATTACCGAGTGCAGGAGCTAGTCAGTGAATAAAAATGCCGTAAAAGCTGCTGCTGGTGCCATACTCGGCTATGGGGGTGCGCGCAGTATTTATCCGTTATTAAGCAGCTCTACTTGGGAAAAAACTTCTTTTCAAGGTACTCCGGTATCTTTGCGTGCCGGTTTCGCGGCGGCGAGTGCGCTCGGCAGTGGTTTAGTGGTTATACTTCCAGTTCCACCTGTGCGAGCAGCCTTGATGATGACGGCGGCGGGAAGTTTTGCCGGCTGGTTAGATGATCAATATGAAGATAAATTTTCCACGCAAGGGAAAGGTCTTGCTGGGCATTTGCGGGCGCTTCGAGAAGGGAAAATAACTTCGGGTGTAGTAAAAATAGCTGTTATCGGAGCGGGAGCCACAGTAGGAAGTATACGGCTGCTTTCGGAGCAGAAAATAGGGAAAAAATCTCTAGGAGAATTTCTGGCTAATGCGCTGCTGCTAGCGGGCAGTGCGAATTTGATAAATTTATTTGATTTGCGCCCCGGGCGTGCTCTAAAAGTGGTCACTTTGTTGGCTTTGCCGGGACTGCGTCTACCAGGAAGTGCGTCTGGGATTGCCGGAGCATTGCTCACCGCTTCTGCTTTAAGTTTGCCGGCTGATTTGCGCGGAGAAACTATGCTGGGTGATTTAGGCGCGAATGCGCTGGGGGGAGCTCTTGGGGTGCTGTTGGCGCTGCCAGTATCTTTTCCGCAAAAATTATTTCGAGCTGGATGCGTCACCTCTCTAATCATGCTTTCGGAAAAAATTTCTTTTTCGCGTTGTATAGAGAAGAATGCTTTGCTTTCTGCCCTTGATAATTGGGGGCGCCCCGAGCGAAAGAATAAATAAGTGATGCAGCGATTTTTTGGTAAAGCAGCTGGGGCAGCCGGAATAATTGCGTTACTTACTTTGCTTTCCCGGCTCGCGGGATTGATAAGAAAATTAGCGCAATCGTGGGCTGTTTCCGATAGCGCGGTAGCTGCCGCTTACGATACTGCTAATACGCTGCCAAATATACTTTTCGAAGTAGCGGCTGGTGGAATGCTTGCCGGAGCAGTTATACCGCTGATTTCTAGATATATAGCGCAAGGAGATTATAATTCCCTACGCCAGAGCGCTTCAGCTCTCTTTACCTGGATACTATTGGCCGGAACTACGGTAGCACTGGCGGTAATTATCGGGGCTCCGCAGTTGGCGCAGCTCCTTTTCGGGGCTGATACGAGCCCGCATGTTTTAGTTCTGGCGGCGGCTCTCTTACGAATGTTTGCCCTACAGATTCCACTTTATGGATTATCGGTGGTATGCACCGGAGTGTTGCACGCGCACAAAAAATTTACTTTGCCAGCTTTAGCTCCGCTACTTTCCTCGCTGGTAGTAATAGCGGTATTTAGTTTTTATGCTTATCGAATTGGTCCGGAGGTGCCACCGGAGCAAGTACCGCACAATGCACTCTTATTACTCGGCTGGGGTACTACCGCGGGGGTAGCTGCTTTTTCACTTCCACAGCTAATTCCGGTGCAGAAAATAGTGAAATTGCGTTTCACCTTGCACTTTCCTCCTGGCGCCGCGCGAATGGCTTTCCGCCTGGGATTAGCCGGCTTAGGGGCGCTACTTGCGCAGCAATTAGCGATTTTAACTATTATGTACACCGCTAATACGGCCGGAGGGGTGGGGGCATACAGTGCCTTTAGCTATGCGTATGTGATCTTTATGGTGCCTTATGCAGTATTGGCAGTACCAGTAGCCACGGTAGCTTTTCCCCGTATTTCATTGGCGGTACAAAAAAATTCGCAGCGAGAATTGCTAAATTTAGTAGCGCGCTCTACTCGCCTAGTACTCGCGATGGGAATGATATCGGCAGCTTTAATTATTGCTTTAGCACGGCCGGCGAAAATTGTGCTGGAAGTGGGGCGGGATATTGCAGGATTAGAGCAAGCTTTGGTGGCCCTAGCTATCGGAGTGATTGGATTTTCTTTGCTTTATCACGGAGCCCGCATACTTTATGCGCTGGAGGAAGGAAAAAAGGTAATTCTTATTAACTCTTTAGCTTGGGGCGGGGTGTGTTTATTAGTAGTCTTGGGAAAAATTTTCGGCATAGCGGGGCGGATTCCTACTCTCCAAGCTATCGGAGTAGCTATGAGTGTGGGATTAAGCGGGGGAGCTTTTCTAGTTATTTTTACGCTCCGCCGGCTGCTGGGAGAAAAAGCAATAACGGGGTTGAGGAGAATCTTTGCCAGTGAATTGCTGCTTCTAGTGCCGGCTACGATTTTGGGGTGGCAATTCACGCACTACCTATTAGAAATGGGGAATAATTCGGAGATTTCTGCTTTTCTCGCTGCGGGAATAGTTGGAATCCTACTGTTAGCTGCCGGCGCTGTTCCCTACTTTTTTCTTGAGCGCTGCAAGAAAGAAAAATAAATATCGAAAATCGGAAGATAAATAATAAATCGGGAGATAGATAATGTGGAAAGAAAACGAATCGGCACTGGCTGCGGATTTATGCGATATAGATGCTCCAGCGCATGTGCAAATAGTAGCTAGTAAAGAGTGCTTTCGCAGTCCTATCTTCACTATCTATGATGACGATATTGAATTTGCTTCTGGCGATAAGGTAAAGCGGCAATATATGCAACATGCAAATGCAGTAGCAGTAGTGGCTCTTCGCGCTCAAGATGTGCAGGAGAAGGACGCAGGAGAACCGAGACGCGCTCGAGAAGACGCTCGAGAAAGCACAACAAAATCGGAATATGTGAGTGAAAAGAATTGGGAAGTGCTACTTATTCGCCAATATCGCCACGCTCCCCGGCGGCTTTTTTGGGAAATTCCTGCTGGTTTATGTGATGTAGCTGGTGAGCATCCGGAGCAAAGTGCCCAGCGGGAATTACTGGAAGAAGCAGACGTCAAAGCTACCTATTGGGAAAAACTGGTTTCTTTTTATGCCTCTCCTGGTTGCTCCACTGAACGTCTAGATATCTATCTGGCGAGTGGCATAGTAGAGGCGGCGGCTGAAAATACTTTTGTGCGCGAAGCAGAAGAACGAGAAATTTATTGCCGGTGGTTTCCACTTCCGCAAGTGCAAGAGCAAATTCGCCGCGGCGCTTTAACGAGTCCCACCTTAGTGACGGGAATTTTAGCTTTGGGAGATTTCTTAGCCACGGGGAAATCTCCGCAACTGTGAGTATGTATATTTTCAATACTTCCGACTTGCGTAATTGCAATAAAGAAAGGAAAATGTTACTTAAAGGGTAAAGGGAAAATTTAGCACTTTGCAAAGGGGGAGCAGTGGAAAAAGAAATCCCAAGCACGTGCGAGCAAATTCTGCATTTAATTATTGAACGCGGTCCTATTACTCCTGGAGAATTGGCAAAATTACTGGTGTTGACGCCGGCAGCAGTGCGGCGGCATATTTCGGTTTTAGTGCGCGATGGGCATATCGAGGTATACGAAGGGCACAATCATCGGCGAAAAGATCGGGGGCGGCCTTCCCGCCGCTACGTGGCTACTACGCGCGGACAGGCGCAGCTAGAAGAAGGCTATGCCGATATGGCTACGGAAGCTTTGCGATTTATTAATAAACGCCTCGGTGAAAAAGGGGTAAATGAATTCATTGAGCAGCAGGTGGCGAGTATAGAAGAACGCTACGGCGAAGTATTAGCAGCGGCGGGAAGTAACCCAGTAGAGCGGGCTAAAGTGCTCGCTCGCGCCTTAGATAAAGACGGATTCATGACCACTCTACGCCGGGGTGGACCTTTTGGAATGGCGCTTCAGCTCTGCCAAGGGCATTGCCCGGTGCAAGATGTGGCAGAAGAGTTTCCGGCACTCTGTGAAGCAGAAACACAGGTATTTTCCCGTTTATTGGGAGTGCCAATTCAGCGTTTAGCTACTTTAGCGGGTGGTGAGCACGTATGTACCACCAGCATTCCAATTGGTGATCCACAGATGCTCCGCGCGCGGCTAGGGGCGAAGAAAATATGAGAGAGAATCGCTGAGTATTAGATAGGCGATAGTGAATAGATAGCAGTAGATAAGCGATAACAAGTAGACGATAGTAGATAGCGGTAAAGCTAGGAACAGTAATGCGGGTATTCCGCGGGAAAATGATGATGAGAGAGCTGAGGTAATCAGTAAATGGCGCAAACGACACCAGGGAAGAGAGAAACTCTTACCCAGGAAGAAACGATTGCTGCTTTTGATAAAAAGTATGAATTCGGGTGGCACGATAGTGATATTGCGGGAGCTAGCGCGCAGCGTGGCTTGAGCGAAGCAGTGGTGCGCGATATATCTCGGCAAAAGCAAGAGCCGGAGTGGATGCTGAAGAAACGGCTGCGAGCTTTGCAGCTGTTTATGCGCCGCCCGCTTCCTACCTGGGGAGCAGATCTTTCCGGCATAGATTTCGATTCTATTAAGTATTACGTGAAATCTACTGAAAATATCGCAAATAATTGGGAAGATTTACCCTCGGATATCAAGAAAACCTATGATCGGCTCGGAATTCCGGAAGCAGAAAAAGAACGGCTTGTAGCCGGAGTAGCCGCGCAGTATGAATCAGAAGTGGTATATCACCAGATTCAAGAAGATTTAGCCCGGCAAGGCGTAGTATTTCTCGATACTGATTCTGGCTTACGTGAATATCCAGAAATTTTTGCAGAATACTTCGGGAAAGCCGTGCCGCTTGGAGATAATAAATTTGCTTCCTTAAATTCTGCTGTTTGGTCGGGTGGATCGTTCATCTATGTACCGAAAGGAGTGCACGTAGAGATACCACTCCAAGCGTATTTCCGAATGAATACTGAAAATCTCGGGCAATTTGAACGCACCCTGATTATTGCTGATGAAGGTTCCTACGTGCATTATGTAGAAGGCTGTACAGCTCCTATTTATAAATCAGATTCATTGCATGCGGCAATAGTAGAAATTTTTGTGAAAAAAGATGCGCGCGTGCGCTATACAACCATTCAAAATTGGTCGAGTAACGTGCTTAATTTAGTTACTCAGCGCGCCATAGTGGAGGAAGGCGCCACTATGGAATGGGTAGATGGAAATATTGGTTCGAAACTCAATATGAAATATCCAGCTTGTTATTTGGTAGGACCGCATGCGAAAGGGGAAGCGCTTTCTATGGCTTTCGCCGGAGCTGGGCAGCATCAAGACACCGGAGCAAAAATGGTGCATATGGCTCCGCATACCTCCTCTTCTATCGTCTCTAAATCGGTATCACGCGGTGGAGGCCGTTCTTCCTATCGCGGCTTGGTACAGGTAAATGAAGATGCACATCACGCAAAATCAAATGTACTTTGCGATGCTTTGCTCGTAGATTCCATTTCGCGTTCTGATACCTACCCATATGTGGATGTGCGGGTAGATGATGTAGAAATGGGGCATGAGGCCACCGTATCGAAAGTTTCTGAAGATCAACTTTTCTACTTGATGAGTAGGGGTATGACGGAGACAGAAGCTATGGCTATGATTGTACGCGGCTTTATTGAGCCAATTGCTCGCGAATTACCTATGGAGTATGCCTTAGAGTTAAACCGCTTGGTAGAGCTGCAAATGGAAGGATCGGTTGGCTGAAATGACGCAAAAAAATAAGTTTTCTTCTTCTCGTGCGGACCGGCCACTCTCATTCAAGTCTGCTGATTTCCCGCTTCCGCAAGGAAATGAAGAAGAATGGCGTTTCGCTCCTTTAGAGCGAATTTCCGAGTTCTTTGATTCAGATATTGCGGGTGCTCCTCCACAGATAACACTACATGCGCAGCAAGCGGAGCAAATTGTGGAAGAAGATCTACCCCGCAACGATGCTCGCTTGGGGAAGCTAATGCCTCCGGAAGATAAATTAGGGGCTTTAGCTTGGGAATCTTTTTCTACTGCGCGGGCGATTACCGTAAAAGAAAACGCCGTTCTGGATAATGAAGTAGTAGTCGATATAAAAGGGCAAGCGAACGGGGATAATTCTGCTCTACCGGCCGCCCTGCAGCTGCTGATTACGGCCGAAAAATTTTCCCAAAGCACCATCGTGCTTAACCACAGTGGAAGCGCCAAGCTGACTTCCGGAGTGGAAGTGATGGTGGAAGAAGGAGCACAGCTAGTTTTAGTTTCTATCCAGGATTGGGATAGTGATGCAAAGCAGGCACTTTCTTATCGGGTGCGCGTGGGAAGAAATGCTACTTTCCGGCACATAGTAGTTACGCTAGGTGGAGATATCGTACGCATTACCACTTCTGTGGAGTATGCAGATACGGGCGGAGATGTAGATTTGCTAGGTGCTTATTTTGTAGATGCTCGCCAGCATTTTGAACATCATCTATTTATTGATCACAACCAGCCAGATTGCCGTTCTCATGCCACTTATAAAGGAGCGCTGCAAGGGGAGTCGGCACATTCAGTTTGGATAGGTGACGTGCTGATTCGCCCGCAAGCTACCGGCACTGATACCTATGAATTGAATCGTAATTTAATTTTGACGCGAGGTGCTGCGGCCGATTCGGTACCGAATTTGGAAATAGAAACTGGCGAAATTGTCGGAGCGGGGCACGCCTCCGCGACGGGCCGTTTTGATGATGAGCAGCTTTTCTACCTCAAATCACGCGGTATTCCGGAAGCAGAAGCGCGCCGGCTCGTGGTGCGCGGCTTTTTTGCGGAGCTGATTAATAAAATAGGGGTGCCTTCGGTAGAAGCGAAACTCTTAGCAGCTATTGAAGAAGAACTGGCTCTAACCATGGGAGTGAGCAATGGTTGAAAAACTTTGTAGTGTAGCCGATTTGGCGCCCGGAGAAGTGAAAGGATTTCAAGTAGCAAACCGAAGCGGAAAATTGGTGGATATTGCGTTGGTGCACAGCGAGAGCGGCAAATGGTATGCCTTGGCTGATAAATGTTCGCACGGCCGGATAAAACTATCTACCGGTTTCGTAGAAGGAGAATGTTTAGAATGTGAATGGCATGGATCGCGTTTTTCTTTAGAGAGCGGCCAACCTCTGAATCCGCCGGCTTCTCGCCCGGTGGCTACTTATTCCTTAGAAATTATTGATCAAGCAATCTACGTCAACTTAGATAATTAAAGAGAAAAGAAACTACAGTGGCTAATTTAGAAATTAAAAACTTGCATGTATCCGTCACTACCTCGGAAGGGGATAAACCCATCCTCAAAGGAGTGAATCTAAAGATTAATGATGGAGAGATTCACGCCATTATGGGGCCGAATGGATCGGGAAAATCTACTCTGGCTTATTCGATTGCTGGGCATCCTAAATATCAAATTACTTCCGGGCAGGTATTGCTCGACGGAGAAGACATCGTGCCTCTGAGTGCAGATGAGCGGGCACGAAAAGGTCTCTTTTTAGCTATGCAGTATCCGGTAGAAGTGCCGGGAGTATCGGTGGCTAATTTTCTGCGCACCGCCCGTACCGCGATTGATGGGAAAGCTCCTAATCTGCGTGCTTGGGTAAAAGAAATGCGCCAAGCGATGCAGAGATTAAAGATTGATGCCGATTTTGCAGAGCGCGACGTAAACTACGGATTTTCTGGCGGGGAAAAGAAGCGTTTAGAAGTGCTGCAGCTCGAGCTATTGCAGCCTAAGTTCGCGGTATTAGATGAGACTGATTCGGGCCTCGACGTGGATGCGCTGCGTTTAGTGGCAGAAGGCGTGAATCGCGTACATGCCCAAAATGGTAACGGCGTGCTTTTGGTAACGCACTATACGCGAATTCTGCGCTATATTAAACCAGATTTCGTGCACGTATTTGTAGATGGGCAAGTGGCAAAATCCGGAGGACCAGAACTAGCTGACCAGTTAGAAGAACACGGGTATGCGGAGTATGAAAACTGAGAAGATGCTGGCGGAAAATTTTCCGCAGATGCCGGTAGAGCGGGCAGATTTTCCGATTTTACAGCGGCAAATGCGGGGAGGAAAACCGCTTATTTATTTAGATTCTGCTGCCACGGCGCAAAAGCCGCAGCTGGTATTGGATACGGTAAATGCGCAAGAAACTCTGCACAATGGAGCAGTGAAAAGAGGAGCGCATGAGCTGGCGGAAGAATCTACTACTGCCTATGAAGATGCGCGGCAAAAAGTAGCGGATTTTGTGGGAGCGGACGCAGCAGAGATAATTTGGACAAAAAATTCTACTGAGTCGCTCAACTTGCTTGCTTATTCGTTCGGTAATGCCAGTTGTGGGCGGCAGCTGCCCAATGCAAAGCATAATTTTGCTCTCGGCGCGGGGGATAACATAGTAATTACGCGGGCTGAGCACCATGCCAATTTAGTACCCTGGCAAGAGTTATGCCAGCGCACGGGTGCGGAATTGCGCTGGTTAGATTTAGACGCAGCTGGGCGTATCGATTTAGCGACGGCTTCCGTAATTGATTGTAATACGAAAGTATTGGCTTTTACGCATGTATCTAATGTGACGGGAGCTATTTCTCCCGTGGCAGAGTTAACTGCTCTGGGGCATAAAAATGGGGCAGTAGTGGTCTTAGATGCCTGCCAATCGGTGCCGCATATGCCTATCAACTTTCAAAGTCTCGATATTGATTTTGCAGCTTTTTCCGGCCATAAAATGGGTGCTCCTACTGGTATTGGCGCCCTCTATGGAAAAGCAGAACTATTAGCTGATTTGCCGCCCTTCCTCTGCGGAGGATCCATGATAAAGCAGGTGAGCATGGAAATCAGCACTTATGCAGATCCGCCGGAGAGATTCGAAGCAGGTACCCAACCAGTGGCCCAAGTAGTTGGATTTGGGGCGGCGGTAGATTATTTGCAAAAAGCGGGTATGGAAAATATCGCCGCCTACGAGGAAGCACTTACTGCTTACGCCTTGCCACGGATGCAAGAAATCCCCGGAGTGCGAATTCTGGGGCCAGCATCGGCAGAAAACCGCATAGGAGCTATCTCTTTTGCAGTGGCTGGAGTGCACCCACACGACGTAGGGCAAGTATTAGATTCCTATGGGATTGCAGTGCGGGTGGGGCATCACTGTGCACAACCTCTACATCGGCATTTTGGGGTGTGGGCTTCTAGCCGGATTTCTTTTGCCCCTTATAATACGGTAGAAGAGATAGATATATTTTTAACAGCGCTTGCCGAAGTGCGTAAATTTTTCGGAATTGAGGATATTAAATGAGCGGTTTAGATCAGCTCTATCAGCAGATTATTCTCGATGCGGCGCGGGAGCGCTACGGAGAAGGAAGTCTGGAAAATCCAGATGGGGAATCTTTCCAAGTGAATCCTACCTGCGGCGACCAAGTAAAAATGCAGGTACAACTTTCGGAAGATGGTTCCCGTATTTCTCATATTGCGTGGGAAGGGCATGGTTGCTCGATATCGCAGGCTTCTATCTCGATTATGACGGAAATGCTCGAAGGTTTAGAAATAGCGGAAGTAGAAAAAATCTATAACGTTTTCCGGGAGATGATGGATAATCGGGGGCATGATATTTCTGCTGCAGACAGTGAACTTTTAGATGCTGCAGCGGCGTTTCAGGGAGTTTCTAAGTTTCCGGCTCGTATAAAATGCGCTTTGCTGGGGTGGATGGCACTTCTCGATGCGACTACCCAAGCAACCGCGCAGGAAGGAAAAAACCATGAGTGAGCAGCTGAATAATACGGCAGAAAATCCTGCCACTATTGCCGATATTGAAGAAGCCTTGCGCGATGTAATAGATCCGGAGTTAGGGATTAATATCGTAGATTTAGGCTTACTCTATGGAGTAACTTTCGATGGAAAAGTAGCCATTGCCGATATGACTCTTACTTCTGCTGCTTGCCCACTCACAGATGTAATTGAAGAGCAATCGAAGCTAGCAGTAGCGGGTCTAGTAGAAGAATTGCGCATTAATTGGGTGTGGTTACCGCCGTGGGGGCCAGATCGAATTACCGAATCGGGGCGGGAGCAGCTGCGGGCGCTAGGTTTTAATGTCTAATTTTTCCCTCACTACTTCTCTCGCTAAGATATCTCTGTGATTAGTGCGCAAGAATTATCGCTACGTATAGGGGCGCGTCCGCTCTTGAAGGCAGCCAATCTGCATGTAGATAAAGGGCAAAAGATTGGATTAGTGGGGCGCAACGGAGCTGGTAAAACTACTTTATTGCGATTACTCGGCGGCGAGAATCCACCAGAGAGTTTAGAATATGGCGGGAAAATTTTTCGCCGCGGCACTATCGGATATCTTCCCCAAGATACGCGTGCGGGAGAGAGTGCCGCCACCGCCGGAGAACGGGTGCTTTCCGCGCGGGGAATTGCAGAGAAAATTCGCCGTATCCGCAAAGCAGAGCGCGATATGTCTACTTTAGAGGGTAATCGCCAGCAAAAAGCTATGGAGCGCTATGTGCGCCTAGATGCAGAGTTCACAGCGGCCGGGGGATGGGCAGCTCATGCCGAAGCAGCACAAATTATGGCGGCATTGGGGCTAGAGCAAGATATATTAAATTCTCCTTTGGGTACGCTTTCCGGTGGGCAACGCCGCCGAGTTGAATTAGCGCGGGTGCTTTTTTCGAAAGCAGATACGCTTCTCCTAGATGAGCCCACCAACCATTTAGATCATGATTCTATTCTCTGGCTGCAAGATTGGTTAGCGAGTTACAACGGCGGGTGCATAATTATTTCCCATTCCGTCGATCTGCTGCGAGGTACTGCCAATCAAATTTGGTTTTTTGATAGTCGGCGAGCTGCTATAGATGTCTATGCTATGGGCTGGGATGCCTATCTTCGGCAACGGCAAGTCGATGAAAAACGCCGGCAGCGGGAGCGGAAAAATGCGCAGAAAAAAGCTGCTGCGCTGCTGGCACAAGCCGATAAAATGCGCTATAAAGCTACGAAAGCGGTGGCGGCGCAAAATATGGAAGCGCGGGCGCGGGGATTGCTGGCGGAGGTAGCAGAAGAAACTCCCGAAGAAAGAGTGGCGGCTCTGCGTTTCCCAACCCCGGCTCCGTGTGGAAGAGTGCCGCTCGAAGGAAAAAATTTGGCGAAAAAATATGGAGAAAAAGAAATTTTTTCCGGATTAGATTTAGCTATTGATCGCGGTGGGCGAGTAGTGGTGTTGGGGCTAAATGGAGCGGGGAAAACTACTCTCTTAAAATTACTATCCGGAAAGATTGCTCCTAGTGACGGAGAAGTCATCTATGGCAAGGGGGCCCGCATCGGATATTACGCGCAAGAGCACGAAAGTATTGATGACGATTTGACCGTGCTAGAAAATATGCTGCAAGTGGCTCCGCCGCTTTCTGATACCCAATTGCGGAGCGTATTGGGCTCTTTTCTTTTTTCGGGTGCAGAAGTGGAGAAAAAAGCCGGGGTGCTTTCTGGGGGAGAAAAGACGCGCCTCGCGCTAGCTATGTTGGTAGTATCCGGAGCGAATGTGCTGCTTCTTGATGAACCAACTAATAATTTAGATCCAGCTTCACGGGCGGAAATTTTGAAAGCCCTACAGCTTTACGAGGGCGCTATAATTTTGGTTACCCATGATGAGGGAGCAGTCGCGGCTCTTGATCCGCAACGAGTATTGTTGCTTCCCGATGGAGAAGAAGACCTCTGGTCGGCAGATTACTTAGAACTTATATCTTTAGCTTGAGCGCTTTGGCGGGTTTGAGCGGCTTGGCGAGCTTGGCGTTTTTGCGCTAAATATTTTTTGCGCTGCTCTGCCCAGAGTTTGCGCAATTCAGGGTCGCTCATCACCAAAGCTACCGTCTGGCAATCTTCTGGTCCGCTTACATAGGCTTGGCAGAGTGTGCACGGTTCCCCGAAACGCAGCGGGCATTCCGGTTGGTTAAAATGCCCACGGGTGGGGCGGCCGCTTCGGGAAGGGAGAGTCACGGTATATCCCATCCGCACAGGGCGGCGAGTGCATCGAGCCGGCGAAAAGGAAGTGCGGTATCTGCATGCTCATTTACCAGAGGTTTAGCGCAGAATGCTACCCCGTAGCCAGCTGCATCCAGCATCTGTAAATCATTTGCTCCATCGCCCACTGCGAGAGTTAGCTGCAGATCTATATTTTCTGCTTTTGCCCACTTTTTTAATGCGACGGCTTTTGCCCGGGCGTCAATAATATCTCCACAAGTATTTCCTGTGAGTTTGCCGGCAGATTTTTCGAGATTATTGGCTAAGAAGTAATCAATCTGGCAGCGCTGAGCCAGACTTTCCACTATCTCCAGGAAGCCCCCGGAAACTAAAGCGAATTTTGCACCCTGAGCTCGCCCCGCAGCTAAGAGTTTTTCTACGCCGGGAGTGAAGCTGAGGAGAGGAAGAATATCGCTACAGACTTGGGCAGGTAAATCTTTTAACGCCGTTACCCGCTGGTGCAGCGATTTAGCGAAATCTAGTTCTCCCCGCATAGCGGCAGTGGTGATAGCGCGAATTTCTGCTTCTTTGCCGGCAAAACGAGCCAGTACTTCTATTACTTCTTCGTTGATGAAAGTAGAATCCACATCGCTGACGATGAGGCGCGGTCCGTGCTGCGCTAATTTACCAGTGAAAAAAGCGGCGGCGTTGCGGGAGCTGGAAGGTAATAAGTTCGAAATCTGGTGGTGGAGTTGTTGCGGGCGAGAGGTGGTGAAAGTAAAACTTTGGGCATAAAAATCGGGAGTATCGAGGTTACGCCCAGTTAAATTTCGAATATCCGGAGCTAAATCCCGCAGTTTTGCTTCCCAATTAATAGAAAAAGGGTCCAAAGATACGAGGGAGAAACGCACCGGCGTCTCTCCCTCGTAGTAATCCCATGTACTCATAGTAATAATTCTACTAGAGAAAACTTTCTTTACAGATTTTTATTTCTCTACGCGCATGCCTTTCGGCACTACTACGATTCCTCCCTCGCTTACGTGGAATCCGCGCTCTCTATCGTGCTCTAAATCCACGCCTAACTGGGCGCCTTCGTCTATCACGACGTTCTTATCCACGATGGCGTTTGCCACTATTGCATTTCTTCCGACTTTTACATTGTCGAAAAGTACTGAATTTCGTACCGAAGACCAAGAATTTACGCGGACGAAAGGAGAAAGCACGGAGCCCATTACTTCACCTCCAGAGATAATCACTCCCGGAGAAATTATGGAATCTAGTGCGTGCCCTAAGCGCTCGTGATGGCCATATACGAATTTTGCAGGTGGGAAACCGGTGTAACCGGTGAGAAGAGGCCATTCCCGATTGTAGAGATTGAAAATCGGGCTCACCGAAATAAGATCCATATTCGCTTCAAAGAAAGCGTCGATAGTACCTACATCGCGCCAATAGTTACAATCACGCTCGGTGGCACCCGGAATTTCGTTGAAGGTGAAGTCGTATACGCCGCAATCGCCGCGCTCTACGAAGGCCGGCACAATATTTCCGCCCATATCGTGGGCAGAACTATCGTCTTTTGCGTCTTCTTTGAGTGCTTCTACTAGGGCTTCGGTGGTGAATACATAATTTCCCATCGAAGCGAGAATTTCGTTAGGAGAATCTGGCAATCCTGTGCAGCTGGTCGGCTTCTCTAAAAATTCTCGTACTTTCTTTACGTCAGTGGGGTCAGTGTCGATTACGCCAAAAGCGCTGGAAAGTTCGAGTGGTTGGCGAATTCCCGCAATAGTGAGCCCGGCTCCACTTTCGACGTGCTGGGCAATCATCTGGGAAAAATCCATCCGGTAGATATTATCAGCGCCGGTAATTAAGACTATATCGGGTTTTTCATCTTCAATTACATTCATTGACTGGTAGACGGCATTAGCCGAGCCTAGAAACCAATCTTTACCTTTGCGCTGTTGTGCCGGTACCGGAGCAATATAGTTACCTAGCAGCGTAGACATCCGCCAAGTTTGAGCAATATGGCGGTCAAGTGAATGTGATTTATATTGAGTGAGCACTACCGTCTTTAAATATCCAGAATTGACTATATTTGAAAGTGCGAAATCAATTAATCGGTAAATACCGCCAAAAGGCACGGCGGGTTTTGCTCGATCGGCGGTCAGCGGCATGAGACGCTTTCCTTCTCCTCCGGCGAGCACAATTGCAAGTACATGGGGTTTCTTAGTCATACTTCAACCATACCCTAAAGCAGAAAAGAATAGGGTGCACGTCACAGATATTTTTCATTTTCTTTTTCGCTTTGCGTTTTTCGCTCCGTGCTTTTTCACCGCAGCTTCTATTTCTTAAAAATTAGCTTTTTCATTTTCGCTAATGCATACCTGCCCTTTTTCTAGTCGTATCACGTAAACTGAAGGAGTTGAGAGCAGGGATAACTTAGGAGAAGGCAATGAGAGTAGATTTATTGACTCGGGAATTTCCGCCTTTCGTTTACGGAGGTGCCGGAGTCCATGTGACGGAATTGGCTAAGGTTTTGAAAAACCATGCCGAAGTGCGAGTACATGCCTTCGATGGGCCGCGGCTAAAAGAAGAAGTTCCTGGCGTTAAAGTGCAGGGATATGATTATCCGCACGAGCTCGAAAAAGCTAATTCTGCTCTCCGCACTCTCGGAGTCGATTTACAAATGGCTAATGATTTGGCTGGGGCCGATATTGTGCACTCTCATACCTGGTATGCCAATATGGGCGGGCATATCGGAGCAATGCTACACGGTATTCCGCACGTAATTTCGGCACATTCCCTCGAGCCTCTGCGCCCGTGGAAACGCGAGCAATTAGGTGGGGGATATGAAGTCTCTTCGTGGGTGGAAAAGACTGCCTATGAAAATGCAGCCGGTATTGTGGCGGTATCGCATGCGATGCGTTCCGATATTTTACGATGCTATCCAGCAATCGATCCGGAACGAGTCCGCGTGATTCACAATGGTATCGATTTAGAAGATTGGAAAGCTCCGCAGAGCATAGCTGAGTGGGAAGAAGCGCGAAAGTATTTCACTACTTATGGTCTAAATCCGGATAAGCCAACTATCGTTTTCGTAGGGCGCATTACTCGGCAAAAAGGAGTGCCGGGATTGCTGCGGGCTTTGGCGCAGATACCAAGCGATATTCAAGTAATTCTCTGCGCAGGAGCTCCCGATACGCCGGAAATAGCAGAAGAAACTCGCCATTTAGTAGCTAATTTACAAAAAGAGCGTTCCGGAATTGTTTGGATTGAAGATCATTTGCCCCATGCACGTATTGTGCAGTTGGAAGCGTGCTCTACGGTATTCGTCACTCCTTCGATTTACGAACCGCTCGGAATAGTGAATTTAGAGGCGATGGCGGTGGGCTTGCCAGTAGTAGGGACGGCGACGGGAGGTATTCCTGATTGCATTGAAGACGGAGTTACTGGCACTTTAGTACCTATCGAACAGATGAATGACGGCACGGGTACACCGTTAAATCCGGATAAGTTTGAAAAAGATTTAGCGCAGGCGCTTACGGAGATGTGTGCCAATCCGCAACGAGCTAAAGAGATGGGGCAAGCGGGACGGAAACGGGTAGAAGAACATTTTGCCTGGGAAGCTATCGGCGAACGGACTATGGAATTTTACCGAGATATTCTTTCTCGATAAATGCTAAGAGAAGCAGAAGAATTCTCGATGCGCATCATAAATACCGAAATAGCGGATACGCGGTTAGCAGATTTTACTTTGCTCACCGATGTAGCCCTGCGGAAAAAGCTGGAAACTGAACGCGGTCTTTATTTGGCAGAAGGCTTGAAAGTAATTGCGCGGAGTTTAGCGGCGGGGCATGTGCCGCGTGCTATTCTATCTGCTCCGCGCTGGGTAGAAGGTATCGAAGAACTACTAGAAAAATCTGGTTATGCGGCGGCAGCGGTGCCAATTTTTGTAGTTTCGGAAGAGCAAACACAAGAGATTACTGGTTATCGTATTCATCGCGGAGCTTTAGCGGCGATGAACCGCCCGCAACTACCGGAAGTAGATACTTTCTTAGAGCAGTTGGCTGCGAAAAAAGGTCGGCGTATTATTTTTATACTCGAGGATTTGGTGGATCACACCAATGTGGGAGCAATTTTTCGCTCTGCAGCTGCGCTGGGGGTAGATGGAATTTTAGTGAGTCCATCGTGTGCGGATCCACTCTATCGACGTTCTGTAAAAGTATCTATGGGCAGCGTATTCCAAGTACCCTGGGCGCGGCTATCTACTTGGCCACGCAGCATAAAGCAGCTACAGGAAGCGGGCTGGATTACTGCTTCTTTAGCTCTCGATAAAGAAGCTATTTCGTTGCGAGATTTTGCTGCTCTTCCGGCGGTGGCGGCTCCAGCGGCGCGCATAGCTCTTATTCTCGGCACCGAAGGCGATGGCTTGAGCGGGCGCACAATAGCAGCTGGAGACTATAAAGTAATGATTCCGATGTGCCATGGAATAGATTCTCTAAACGTGGCGGCAGCAGGCGCATTAGCTGCTTGGGAATTGGTAGGAAGTGCGGGGGATAAATAACCCGCGGGTGTAGGAAGCTCCGGTAGTGTAGACAGCTTAGGTGGTTCGAGTACTTAGACAGAAGGTGGCGTTGGCGTCTCTTTTTCAGTAGCTTGCGCATAAAGATGGAGCGGTTCAGCGAGTAAATCTAGCAGTGAGCACTCCAGCACTTGGGCAACTTTCAAAAGAGTAAAAAGCTGCGGATTAAGAGGCCGATTACTTCTTCTATCTGAACGAGCCGATTCCATAAGTTGATAGTGATTGCGGTCAATGCCAGCTTCTAAAGCTATTTGTTCTTGCGTTTTTCCGATTAGTTTACGCTGCCGGCGCAGGGCCTGTGCCAAGGCGGAGGCGAGGATTTTTTCTGCTGGACTATAGGTGCTCACGTTACAATTATGGGGTATACACGGCTATTTGTGGGCGGGGTATACACGGTATTTTAAGATATTTCTGCGGATTGAAAAAAATCTAGTTGCCGCCAGGCTTCGTATAGGGCGATAGCAGCAGAGTTAGCTAAGTTTAAGGAACGCCGCGCCGGCAGCATCGGAATGCGGAGTAACTTCGTTATACGTGCATCATCTAATACTGCAGCAGGTAAACCGGTTGGTTCCGTGCCGAAGAGCAGTACATCTTCATCTTGATATTTTTCAGTGGCATAGGAATTGCGAGTATGAGAAGTAAAAGCAAAAATTCGGCGCTGATCTCCGAAATAGGATTTTGCTGCTTCCCAATTAGGGTGAATTTTTACTTTCGCTAAGTCGTGATAATCCAAGCCAGCTCGGCGGAGATGAGCATCAGAAAAATCGAAAGCAAGCGGCTCGATTAGGTGTAGGCATGCTCCGGTACAAGCCGCTAGACGGATCGCATTTCCGGTATTTCCCGGTATTTTTGGTTCATGGAATACTATATGCAGCACTTATTCAGGGTAACGCAAAAGCTACGTATATGCTTGTAGAATAAGAAGGGGAAACTGTGAAATTGAGAGGCGGAAATAAAATGTGGAATATGCGGGCACTTATAAGAATAGCTAGTATAGCTGGGCCAGCTCTTTTTAAAATACTGCGTAAATACGGGCCAGAGATACGAAAGTTGCTTGCCGAAAACCCAGATTTGCGCCAAAAACTCGAGAAAAGAATTCGCCGTACAGCGCAGAATAAGAAAACGCGCACAGGAGAAAATTTGGCCCAAAGGATAGCTATGTTGCGCGAGCAGACCACTTATCTCTACGCCTCCGCTAATACGCCGGAAATAGCGGCACAAGTGCGTTTTTGGCGCAGTGAGATTGGAGCTTTAGAGAATTCTCTTCCATTGCTTGCCGCAATGAGTGAAAAAAGACGCAAGGCTGAAGTAGCGCGGTTGCATGAGCGTTTAGATGATTTATCAGTGGCATTGCTGGATCTTACAATCAGTGATGATATTGAAGATGCTTGGAGCGGAGATATGCCAAAGCAAAATAGAGATGTGGAGGGCGATAAAAATGACGGAGGGGCAAGCAGCACAGGATACTAAATAAAAATAGGCGAGAGGGGTAAGCTTTGCGATTTATCGCAAACTCGTACAGATAACCTGAAAGAAGTTTTCTGCTGGATAAAATTTAATAAAAACTTTTTGGGACATATTTTTGATAGGAGATGTCCCAAAAATTTTTTCTGATTTCTGTTTCGTTGTCCCAAAAATGTCCCAAAAACGCGTTTTTCGGCATTTTGAAAATACCATTTTTCATTGGTATATCAAGGAAAAGTGGTTAGTGCGCGGAGGGGGACTTGAACCCCCACCCTCTAATACGAGGACTAGCACCTCAAGCTAGCGCGTCTGCCTATTCCGCCACCCGCGCAGGTGTATTTAAGCGACGGATAATAATTTATCATTACTTGCGGATACGCGCAATTTTGCAGTCACGCGCAGCTGTGATTTAAGGCAAATCTGGCTGTGTTTTCCCTCTGTGCGCCGCGAGAGCTATGATGGAAGAGAAATAAGTATGGAAGAGTACCTGTGCAGGATGAAGTGACTATGCGAAAATCAGATAAAGACCCGCGGCAACCGGAAGAATTAGTGCGGGAATTTCACGAAGTGTACGGCTTGCCAATTGTGCACGATAAGCCAAATGTAGATCGGGAACGAGTACATATGCGGATGCGGCTTATTGCAGAAGAATTTTCTGAATTAGTAGGGGCAGTGTATGGGAAAGCTGCTCGGCAGACTATAGAAACTGCTTTCCGCAAAGCAGTAGAAGAAGATGACGGTACTCGTGATACTGTCGAAACTGCCGATGCGCTGGGCGATTTGACGTATGTGATATACGGTATGGCCCTAGAAACCGGTATCCCGATGGTGGAAGTATTGGAGGAGATTCAGAATTCTAATCTTTCGAAACTGGGCGCAGATGGAAAGCCAATTTATCGAGAAGATGGGAAAGTACTAAAAGGTCCCGGATTTTTTTCTCCTGATATTGCGCGGGTACTGGGCTTGTAGGTATTGCCAAGGCGCCTGAAGCAATTTTGGAAATTTATCTAATATAAATTCTAAATAAATAGCGAGCGGGGAAGTGCTAGTAGCACTTCCCCGCTTACGTTATCTGTAGGGCAGTGAGTGGTAATTAAGACTCAAAACCCATAATTCTAGCTAGGCATTCTTATATGCTCTAGATTTGCGCAATGCGATTGCGCCTGCTCCGCTGAGCGTAAGGACAGCTCCGAGCAGGGCACTGCCAGCAAATCCAGTCTGGGGGAGCTGCGGTTTCTTCGCAGCAGCTGCCTTCACCGTTACCTTCGCTACCGCAGAGACACTCGCGCCATTTTTATCCGTAAGAGTAAATTTAATCTCATAGGTGCCGGGCTTAGCGTTGGAAAAATCTCCTGCGTCCACCTTTACCTGGTTTAGTAAATTCGGCCCATCCTGCGCATCTGCTGCTTTGGTGACTAGAGAAAGGAAGTCGAGGTTTTCCCCTGCCGTAATGGTGGCGTCCTTAACTTCTAATACCGGAGGAGTATTCGGTACATAGATGGGATACACAGCTAAATCTTGCATAACTGCGGTATCGGCGTTGAAAGCAACTCCGCTGCCATCTGCTTTGGTATTCCATTCTTTAAATACGTAGCCTTCTTTAGCCGGATTCGGGGCGGTAGGTAAAGTTTTCTCTAGACAGGTCGTGCCGTCACTGAGGCAGTTCTGGGCCAGAGAATGCTTGTAATATACCTGTATCGAAGTAAGTAAATCTGGATCTGCTCCATCTACGCTCTCTTTATAGAACTTCACTTCCGGAATTTTTTGATCCAAAATTACGGTAAATACGCGACCCTTAGCGAATTTAGTCATCGTATTTACGCTGTCATTTCCTACTTCCCACCTCAAATACTCGAAATTGCCTCTGTGAATTGTAATAGAGCTGAGCGGCATCACTTCACTTTTATTTGTCTCTTCGTCAGTATAGATATAGTGAAAACCGTTCGGCATATAGCCTTCGGATGCAAGCTTATCTAAATCCTGCGCGGGTGGAAGGGTCACTTTACTATCTTTGTCGATTGCCGTAATTAAATAATCCTGACCTTCTTTATACTTAGGATTAATGCCGGTTACTTTTCGGCCATCTACCATAATAAGGTCTTTAGCCACATCCGCATTCTTCGCATAAGCAATATTTAATACCTGCATATGGAAACGCACTTCGGCAATTGGATTAGTGTCTTCTTTTACATTCGTAGCAGAGGCGTGATCGGTACTTACCGTCATTACCTCACTTTTTTCCGCATCTTGTTTCCTTAGGTCAGATTTTAGAGCGGTAAACCACGTATGATAGCCAGAAGGAATAGTAGATTTATCTACTTGTATCGTATAGGCAGCGCCCTGGGGGTAGGGGCCAAGATATTTAGCGCCTGACCAGCGGTTTGATGCTCCTAGTGTCCCCTTGGTGGTTTCTATGAGCTTGCCATCTTCGTCATATACGTGAAAAGCAACATTATTCCAAATTTCTTTTACTTTTTCTTGAGTTGGATGGAAGCTGCCGTATACGCTCATGGTGGCATTTGCCCCAATAGTTTCGCGTGCGTGGTGGAATATGTCGTTGGTATCCCTATTGACGTATATTTCTGGAAGAACTTCTATACGCACTTGTTTAGATGAATCGTTTTCCTGCGCATTAGCTACTTGCATGGTGGTAAGTATTCCGAATCCAAGCAACATGAGCGTAGCTATTGCCCAAGTTATAGTTTTCTTTACACCTTTTTGCATTTCATATTCCCCTTAAAGGCTTTTATAGGAAAAGCCCTGTATGTTTGTGCAGTTATATGCTAACAAGTAAAGGGATGAGTAGAAAGTATAATTTTCAACTGTGAGGTAGAAGTTGAGATGAATGAGGTGAAAGGCGTGCGCGCAATAAATCAGTGCGCTTTACCGGCGTCGGCTCGCGTCCAGATAGATTCGGCAATCTCGCCCAGGAGATAAGTATTGCCTTCCGATACGAAAGCCGATTCACCGCCGCCTACTTCGTAATCCTTTAATAGCCCGAATGCCCACTTACTAAGCAGCAAAATAGCTATTAAATTGATAATAGACATGAAGAACATCGAAGTGTCGGCGAGCGTCCACACAAAGCTCAACTTCGTCACCGCTCCGATATAAGCAGCTGCTACAACTGTGAGACGCAGTAGCAAAGTAGCTTTCTGCGAGCGGGGGAAGAGGTAGTTCATATTTACTTCTGCATATACATAGTTTCCAATCAGAGTGGAGAAGCAGAAGAAGAAAATAAGTACCGTCATTACCGGTTCTACCCAGCTGCCGAGTGTGCTGGACATAGATTTAATGGTGAGGGCAGCTCCCTCAAGCTTAGATTCCTGCCCCGGAGTGTAGAGCCCCGAAACCAAGATTATAAAAGCCGTAGCTGAGCAAACCAGTATGGTATCTACAAATACGCCCATCGATTGGAGCAGACCTTGCCGAGCTGGGTGAATAGTGGTGGCGGTAGAGGCCGCGTTCGGAGCGGAACCCATACCGGCTTCATTTGAATAAAGACCGCGCTTCGTGCCATTGAGTAGGGCTGCTAAGAAACCACCTGCGGTACCAGCGGCAGCGGAGTCAAGCCCAAAGGCAGAGGCAAAGATGGAAGAAAATACCGGAATTATTTGATCGAAATGTATAAAGATTATTACTAGTGCTAAGAAACAGTAAACGAGCGCCATAAGCGGTGCCATTAGCTCAGTTACCTTAGCTACAGATTTAATTCCCCCGAGAATTACTACGGCGGTGATGATTGCCATGGCGATACCGGTGTAAATGGGGTTTACGCCGTAGGTGGATTTCAGGGTGTCGGCAAAAGTATTGGATTGTACGAACTCAAAAGCAATACCGTAGGTGAAAAGCAGGGAGATGGCGAAAGCAGCACCCCATTTCCACGATTTTAGGCCTTTCCAAATATAGTAAGCGGGACCGCCCCGGAAAGTGCCGTCGTACCAGGGTACTTTGAAAAGCTGCGCTAAGGCGGCTTCTACGAAGGCGGTGGCCATGCCAATGAGAGCTACTAGCCACATCCAGAATACGGCGCCGGGCCCACCCAAGACGATTGCGATTGCTACTCCCGCTATATTGCCAGTACCTACGCGGGCTGCTAAGCCCATGGCGAAGGCTTGGAAAGAAGAGATCTGGCCTTTTTCAGCATCACGAGAACCCGCTATTACTTTTAACATTTTTCCGAACAGCCGCACTTGGAGGGCACGGGAACGGAAAGTGAAATATAGGCCGGTGCCTACTAGTACGGGAATTAATATCCATTGATAGATGTAGTCGTTAAAAATGCCTAAAAAATTTGTAATAGCGTCCATAAGCTGTAACTCTTGAGTAGGTGACAAGTTTCTCTAACACTTTAATAGGGAAAATTGGCTTTGAGCAATATATTTTGCAAAAACTAAAAAATTTTTAGATAGGGAAAATGGGTATATGGCCGGGGTAGAAAGTGAAAATGACGTATCGGAGAAGATAATACGAGTGAGTGGCGGAATTTTTTACCAAGCTGGAAAGATACTCGCTGCTCAGCGTGCCTCGGGGCGTGATTTAGCTGAATATTGGGAATTTCCTGGGGGAAAGATCGAAGCTGGAGAAAGTGGAAGAGAAGCTCTATACCGGGAACTTAAAGAAGAATTACAGGTGGAAGCGGAGATAGGGGAATTTTTTGCACGTTCCACATATCGTTATTCTTTCGGAACTGTAATTTTAGACACATATTTTTGTGCTTGGCGCAGTGGTGACTGGAAATTACACGTGCATAAGGAGCTACGGTGGCTGGCGATTTCCGAGTTATTGACGTTGCAATGGGCGCCTGCCGATGTGCCTATTATTGAAAAATTGTTGCAGGAAGATTTTTCTGCCGGTATTTATTAAATAATTTTGCCTTTTGCTAGGCTGTGATGGTTGATATGCGTGGATAATGTTCTGCTGCGGAATCTGGGTTTGGTGTGAATAGATTTATTTATAGATAGAGATTAAAAGAGTTATGCAAAAAATTATGAGCCTGCTGCCGGGATTGGCAATGGTGGCTATCGTCGCCGTGATAGCTTATTTTACTAATTACTTTCTACCAGTGCTTTCTACGCTTTTAGTAGCTATTTTACTCGGTATTCTGCTGCGCAATGTGGGTTTAATACCGGCGCGGGCAGAAGCAGGAATTGCTTTTGCTTCTCGCACTGTGCTGCGAGCTGGAGTGGTGCTACTTGGTTTTGAGCTTTCGATTCCCGTAATCGCTTCGCTGGGTTGGGGAGTGATTGCCACGATTCTGCTTACAGTTAGCTGCACTTTTCTTATCACACTACTTTTGGGGCGGCTTATGCGTCTCTCTTTGACCGATACTATTCTCACTGCTACTGGTACTTCCATTTGCGGGGCGGCAGCAGTGGCAGCAATGACTGCGGTGACTAGCCAGTATGACGAGGACGATGCTGATGCGGCTGCAACAGCGGTAGCAGGCGTGACTATCTACGGCACGCTCGCGATGTTTCTCTTGCCGATTCTGGTGCCGATTTTCGGATTGAATGATCTAAGTGCCGGTACTTGGATAGGGGCGGGAGTCCATGAAGTGGGGCAGGTAGTGGCCGCGGGAGGATTAATCAATACTGCAGTTTTAGATACTGCTGTGGTCACGAAACTAGGGCGAGTGCTTATGCTCGCTCCTTTAGTAGTAATAGTGGGTATAGCCTTGGCACGGCAGGAACGAAAAGAAGGCAGCAGCTTGGTGCGTACACAAAACGAAAAGTCTGCCAATCCGCCTATCGTGCCACTTTTTGTAGCTGGATTCGTGGCAATGGTGGCCTTGCGCTCAGTTTTAGGGTTGCCCGCTGATCATATTCTTCCGGAGCTAATTACCCAAATCGCTACTTTGCTCTTGACTGCGGCCATGGGTGCGATGGGGGCGGGGGTACACTTGCGCAAAGTGCTTACCACCGGCCGGAAACCTATGTTACTAGCGGCGGCAGCGGGAATAACTGCTGCTAGCGTCTCTTTGGTAGGCACCATGCTTTTTCTCTGAAGGTTTCCACAAAGATAAATCTGAATCTCTCGTAAACTAGGTATTTTTTAAGCTGATAATATGCTTTTCTCTTTTGTGCGCTGGCTCGGTTTTCGCTCTCAAAATAAAGCTTTTGCACCGTTTTGCTTGGGAATATGGGTTCTATCAGTAATTTTTTTGCTAAGCAGCCTCTACGTATTTAGCCTCGAGGAAGCGGCAGCCGCAGACGATACGCCTACTGCGCAAGCAGAACGAGTGGCTGCTGCCCAGAATTTTTTACGCACGCAACTAAGTGCGGATAATCCTGATCCGCATGGAGGAGTGGGATATCGCGGCAATCGGCGTGCTATTTTTGGGGAGCCGTGGCTAGATGTTGATGGTAACGGCTGCGATACTCGCAACGATATACTTGCTCGCGACCTAGAAAATGTGGATTTTTCTCCGCGGGCGGGGCAGCAGAATTGGGCGGCTGGAAAAGGTGTGGGAGTAGCTTCTTGCCCAGATGCCACGGTATACAGTGGCAAACTACGTGATCCCTACACTGGAAAAGAAATAGAATTTCGCCGCGGTGCGCAGAGCTCTGCACAAGTGCAAATCGATCATATTATTCCGCTTGCCTATGCTTATATGCACGGTGGCTGGGAACTAGCGCAAAAAGGAGAGAAAAATTTACTGCAAGAATTTGCTAATGATCCGGTGAATTTACGGGCAGTATCTGGCGCAGCCAATAAAGAAAAATCGGCAGCGGGGCCGGCGCAGTGGCTCCCCGAAAATCGTGATTTTCATTGTGAATATGCGCTAGAGATGGTGGCGGTATTAGAAAAATATAATTCGCGCGGCTTCACGTTAGCGCCCGCAGACCGGAAGGCTTTGCTAGATATTCTCGATAATTCTTGTAGTGGTGCCAGGGGAAAAATCGGGGCAATTCGCCAGCAAATGGTAGAAAACATGCCCATAGTTATTTTTCTAGGAGGCGGTGCGGTGGTAATAATTTTCTTTTTTAAGGAGCCCCGGCGTAGTAAAAAATCCGTAATTTATAAAAAACGTTAATATCTTTAGTTATTCTTTGAAAACTGCACGCAAACTGGGCTACTCTGGAGTTATGGCTGTAGATTTGCAAACTGCGTATACTCGCTTGGTAAATGCACTAGAAGAATTTCATAGTTCGGTATTGGAATTTTCCGATGCGGAAGCACCGGCGGTATTGCGCGCCACCGATCATTTAGTGGATGCCTACACCGTTTATGACGATGCGATTTTCACCCAATATGGGGTAGAGATGCCTTTCGATACCTACGCCGACGATGATGACGACGATGACGATTACGAAGGCAATGAAGCTTTTGATTTTTATGCTCATGATGACGATGATGATGACGACGATGAGTATGATTTCTCCGACGCGGATGATGAAGATGATGACGACGATTACGGCGAAGATGATGACTACGATGACTATGATTACGCCGACGACGATGATGAGGATGACGATTAAAGAAAATGACTGATTGGCGTGGTTAGCGCAGTAATTCAGTCAAATAATTTAATACGCCTTTAATTTTTTAATTTGCCTTTAATTTGCGCTTTTGGTTTCGCGCGCGCTGGCTATACAACTATCTAAAGAGATGGATAGGCAATATGTGGGCGCGATACGTCGTTTAGTACATTAAATACCTGCGGAGGAAGCTCTTCTATTTCGGCGCTGAAGAGTTGATCAGCTTGGTTGGCAGTACGTGGCCCGCAAATCGCACAAGCCACGCCATTTTGCAGTGCCCAAGCTAAAGCCACATCGGTGGGAGTGCGCCCGAGCCCGTCGGCGGCTTTGGCTACCGCTTCGGTGATACGGCGGGGAGTTTCTTCCAAATAGGGAGCTACCATAGCGTAGAGGTGTTTAGTGGCCGCCCGCGAAGTGGGCGGAATAGTATTGCGATATTTACCAGTTAAGACTCCGGCCGCAAGCGGGGAAAAAGCAATCATTCCTAATCCGAGCGCTTGCGCCATAGGGAAATTATCTAGCTCAGTTTTTCGCTCTAAGAGTGAATAGGGAAAAGCCAGAGCAGTGGGGAGAGGTAAGTGTAAATCTTCCATAATCTGCCGGAATTGCGCACTCTTCCAGGCGCTTTGCCGGCTAAATCCCAGATAGCGTACTTTTCCTTGTTCTACAAAATTAGCAAGGGTGCTGAGCATTTCCGCAGCTGGTATTTGTGGATCTGGTTCAGGAACGAGCAATAAATCCAGGTAGTCAGTTTTTAGAGTGCGCAGGGTTCCATGCAGGGAACGGTAGAGATGACTGCGCCCTCCCCGCAATTCGGTACCTTTTTTGTTATTGGAAATCTGCCCGCACAATACTAAATCGGTACGGGAAAAAGCCTTGTTTAGCAGAGCTCCCACTACTGCTTCGGCATCTCCTTCTCCGTAATCTGGGGAGATATCTAGTAGATTACCTCCCGCGTTGAGTAAGGCGGCGAGAATGTGGGCGGCATCAGCTGGCTCTGTATCGCGCCCCCAGTTGAGAGTGCCGATTCCGAGATTTCCTACCTGTAATCCAGAATTTCCAATCTTGGTGTGCTTCACACCTCCGAGCTTAGCTCAACTCTGGGGAAAAAATATAGCTAAGCTGAGGGAGTGGGAATATTCGAAGCCATAATTTTAGGTATTGTGCAAGGATTGACGGAGTTTCTGCCCATATCCTCTTCGGCACATTTACGCATCGTTGGAGAGCTATTTCCAAACTTAGGCGATCCGGGAGTGACCTTTACCGCCGTCACTCAAATAGGCACGGAAACAGCTGTGCTCATCTATTTTTGGAAAGATATTCGGCGCATCATCAGCAATTGGTTTCGGGCTTTACCGCTGGTGCCGGCCGCAAAACGACTTCCGCAAAGTGATCAGTATGTGCGGCTGGGTTGGATAGTAATAGTGGGTTCTATCCCGATTGCGGTATTGGGATTAGCGCTGGAAGATGCCATAGATTCGGTATTTCGTAACCTCTATGTGACGGCCTTTATGCTGGCACTTTTTGCTATTTTGCTCGGTTGGGCAGATCGCTGGGGGAAAAAACAACAGCAATTAAGTGATATGCCGATAAAGCATGGCTTAATTCTTGGCTTCGCGCAGTCTTTGGCGCTTATCCCCGGTGTTTCACGTTCGGGAGGTACTATCACTGCCGGTTTACTCCTCGGCTATACCCGCAGCACTGCCGCGCGTATTTCTTTTTTCCTGGCTATCCCCGCTATCTTAGCTTCCGGATTTTATCGACTTTTTAGTGACGACGGCACTGGCCCGCAAGTAGGAGCTCTTCCCACCCTCGTAGCCACGCTAACTGCTTTTGCGGTGGGATTTGCAGTTATAGTCTGGTTCTTGCGGCTAGTGGAAACAAAATCGTATATGCCTTTCGTAATATATCGTTTAGTTCTCGCAGCTACCGTAGTAATTATGTTGGGCAGCGGCATATTGGAGATGTATTAAATGCGTACTTGGGCTGAGCCAAAACTAGAGAAATTACCCGGCACGCCGCCGCCGCTTTATTTACGTGATACTAATACCGGGGAGCTGCGCCGGCATTCTTTTTCGGATCTGCATCTTTGGGTATGTGGAATCACCCCCTACGATGCTACACATCTCGGGCACGCCAATACCTACGTATTTTTCGATATTCTTGCTCGTACTTGGAGGGATTCCGGGCGAGTACTGCGCTATGCGCAAAATCTTACCGATATTGACGATCCGCTTTTTGAGCGTGCCGCGGCCACCGGCGTCTATTGGAAAGACCTTGCCGCCGCGCAGACGCAACTTTTCCGCGAAGATATGGAAAAATTACGCGTGATTCCCCCGCAGGATTGGGTTTCGGTCTCGGAAGCGCTTCCGGATTTAATGGAGCAGGTAGAGAAGTTTCGCCACCAAGAAAATGCTTATGAATTGTCGAATGCCAACGGCAGTACCGATATCTATATTTCTTTAACAGGAGATACCCATTTCGCGGCCGCGCCCATTTTTTCAAATATGGATCTAGCAGCTGTATTTGATGCGCACGGTGGAGATTCTGCTCGCCCCGGGAAACGAGATATTCTCGATCCCTTGCTCTGGCGGGGAGTGCGCGGGGCAGATTATTCCCCTATTGATTTACGCGATGGCGGTTGGCGGCCGGGGTGGCATATTGAATGCGCCGTAATAGCCCACAAGTTACTGGGCAGAGTGGATGTGCAAGGAGGGGGAGCTGATCTAATTTTCCCACACCACGAGATGAGTGAGGCCCATTTACGTGCGCTAAGTGATGATGCGGCGCCGGTCGGTATCCATATGCACAGCGGGCTAGTGGCCTATCAAGGGCAAAAAATGTCTAAATCGCTAGGTAATTTAGTGCTGGTTTCCAAATTAATGGCTGCGGGAGAAGATCCGCGGGCAGTTCGTTTAGCTATTATTCAGCATCATTATCGCGAAGATTGGGAATATGACGATGCAGTATTGCAAACAGCTACTATGCGTTTGCAAAATTGGCAGCGGGCGGCGCACGCTCCTATAGAAACTCGCCCAGAATCTGCGCCGGCAGCTGCTGCAATTACGGAAACTGCGGCAAGCGAAAATTCGCTAAAGCCTGCTGCGGTGTGCACCGAGCAATCTTTGGCAGGTACGGAAGCAGCGGTAGGCACAGAAAAATCGGTGCGGGAGTTTTTACAGGAGATGCGCACTCACTTAGCAAAGGATTTAGATACGCCGCGCGCCCTCAGGCTGGTAGATAACTATACTGCTGCTATAACTAGCTGGGAATCTAGTGCGGCGCGGCAACTTTTTATTACCACAATAGATAATCTTTTAGGGATTGCGCTATGAAAACTGCTAGTAATTTTTCCGGTGCGGTGCTCTTCGATATGGATGGCACTCTCACTGATACCGAAAAAATTTGGTGGGAAGCGGAGCAGAAAGTTTGTGCGCGGGCTGGTTATGAGCTAAAGGTAGAAGAAGCGAAAATGAGTATTGGAAAATCGCTTCCGGAAGCAGCGCGGCAAATTGTGGAATACACCGGAATCGATATGACGCCCGCGGAATACGAAACCGAATTGACACAGCTAGTAGCACAAATAGCCGCGGAAGAAGGACTACCGTGGCGGCCGGGAGCCTTTGAATTATTGACTTGCTTGGTAGAAATGGGGATTCCTTCTGCTCTCGTCACGTCTTCTTACCACAGCTTTGCGCGGCACGCTCTGCGCCGGGCTCCGCAAGGCAGCCTAGAAGTAATAGTGAGCGGAGATATGCCCATTCGGGGGAAACCACAGCCAGATCCTTATTTAGAAGCGGCGCACTTACTCGGAGTAGATATTCACAATTGTTTAGCCTTTGAAGATTCTATACCGGGGCTCTATGCCGCTTTTCAATCGGGGGCGCGCACTTTTGCAGTGCCTTTTATGGTGGAATTGCCGCGTCTGCCAGGAGTGCGCTTCTTAAAGTCTCTTCAAGAAGTGGATGCAGATTTTCTGCGGCAAGAGTTTGCGGATTTAATACCCTAGCGCTGATACAGTAATACGCTTTTTAATACATTAATTATGCTAATACACTATGCGTGCTTTAATGCATTTCTAGGATGCGATACGACGTGATGTGATAGGAAGCGATGCGATGAGAGCGAAGTCCGTATTAAGAATCTGCTCTTTGTACCGTAAGCAACTGCGCAGCTCCCTCTTCATTCCAAGGCGGGGTGCTTGCACCAAAAGCTGGGCAGAATTTTTGAAAACTGCACCAGCTACATAGGGGGCTGGTACGCGGAGCGAAATAGCGTTTCTCCAAACTGTGCAAGATATTTTTCCATACTGAATCTACTTGCCGGCAAAATAAATCAATATCCGCTTCCACCGGGTCATAGCTGAGAATCTGGCTATTTTTTAAATAGAGCAGCTGTGCGCGTAGCGGTAATTTACCATCGCGAAAATACAGCGCTGCCACATAAAATAAAAGCTGAAATATGGCGTCTTCTTGAAACTGTGGTTGGGGTGATTTCCCTGTTTTATAATCCACAATTCGAATATCTCCCGCCGTATTTTTATCTAAGCGATCAATTATGCCGCGAATTGCTAATCCGGAAGGCAGATAGGTATTTATAAACATCTCGCGCTGGGCTGGCTCTAAATACTGGGGATTTTCTAAGTCAAAATAATTTTTTAGCAAGGGGCGCGCCGATTCGAGCCAGGGTGTAATCTCCGCAGCGGTAGGAAAAATTTTGAGAGATTCCGGGTGCTTTTCTAGGTGTGCTTTCCAGTGCGGAATCAACATATCTTGGGCTTGTTCTTCATTCCGCTCTGCAGCTGGCAAGAGAAAGAGATTTTCTAAAACGGAATGTACGAGAGTGCCGCGAAGTGCTTCTTGGGAAGGCGTTTCAGATATTTTGTCGATTGTGCGTAGGCGAAACTTAAAAGGGCAGCGCTGAAAATCTTTTATGCGGGAGGGGGAGAGCGCAGCGTGAGTTGAGTTCATAGCTCTACCGTACTACGCCTTTTGGGGAACTTTCCTCCAGCCCGTAGAATGTGGAATGTGCAGGATTATCCACAAGATCAAAAAGCGCGGCGGCGCGGGCCCTTTCGAGCCGGTGAGCGCGTGCAGCTGACTGACAGTAAAAATCGTCACTATACCATTACGCTGACTGCCGATGGGTATTTTCAATCTCGGCGGGGAAGTTTTTATCATCGGGATTTGATTGGGAAAGAGGAAGGTACGCTGCTCACCACGGCAACGGGGCACAAACTGCTGGCATTCCGCCCACTTATTTCGGATTATGTACTCTCGATGCCGCGTGGTGCCACCGTGATATATCCGAAAGATGCTGGGCAAATTGTGCACTATGCGGATATTTTTCCAGGTGCGCAAGTAGTAGAAGCCGGTTTAGGCTCGGGAGCTCTAGCTATCTCGCTTTTGGCCGCCGTGGGTAAAGAAGGGCATTTAACTTCGGTAGAACGCCGCCCCGAATATGCCGATATAGCGCGCGCCAATGTGGAATCGTGGTACGGCACCGCGAATTTGCCCTGGGAAATAAAAATAGGAGACTTGGCAGAAGTATTGGCAGATTTTCCTCCCGCCCAGATAGATAGAGTAGTGCTCGATATGCTCGCTCCGTGGGAAAATATTGCCGCGGCGGCGCGGGTACTAGTGCCGGGAGGCGTATTTTTAGCCTACGTAACCACTATTCCGCAGCTTTCGCGCCTCACCGAAGAACTGCGCATATCTGGGCAATTTACCGATCCTACGTCATTTGAAATACTGCTCCGCCCCTGGCACGTAGAAGGACTTTCCATTCGCCCCGTACATTCGATGGTGGCACATACGGGATTTTTATTAACGGCGCGGCGCTTAGCTGGCGAATCCGCCGGGCAACTTTTTACTCCAGAGCAATTATCGGAAGCTGTTCTTCCATTTCGCGGAGAAGATAGTGATTGGGAAGCAGAATTAGATCGAGATTTTAAGAACGAGAAGCGGATTCGGAAAATTCGGCGAGCGGTGGCGCGGCGAGCTGACCAAGAGAAAAGCGGTCTTTCTCACCCCGGTGAAAATATGGAGAAACTAGAAGCACAACTGCGGCGGGAGCAAAAGGAGAAAATATGCCCATCGAAGCAGCCCGAGTAATTGGTTTAGAGACGGAGTTTGGAATTCTAGATGCGGAGCATAAATCCGCAAATCCGATAGTGCTCAGCACCGAAGTAGTTAATTCGCTAGCTGAATTCGGGGCGGCAGCGGATAAAAGCGCAAGTAACTGGGATTATAGTGGTGAAGATCCACTCCAAGATGCGCGCGGTTTTCATCTAGAGCGCGCGGCTGCCCACTCCTCACAGCTCACAGATTCCGGTGCCAAGTATGGCACTTCAGTGGCGGCAGAAATGGCATTTTTGCCCCGCCCGCGCCCAGAAGAGCTGCGTCTTTCCCGAGTAGCGAATACGGTATTGGCAAACGGGGCTCGATTTTATGTAGACCATGCACATCCGGAATATTCCGCTCCGGAAGCTGCCAGCCCGCGCGCGGCCGTGCTCTGGGATCGGGCCGGAGAGGTAATTGCACAGCGTGCTATGCAAAAATTGGCGGAGCAGGGTAAGCAATATGTGCTCTATAAAAATAATGTTGACGGAAAAGGCGCTTCCTATGGTGCGCATGAAAATTACTTGCTCTCACGCCGAGTAGATTTCGCTACTATCGTGCGTTATCTGACTCCTTTTTTAGCTACGCGGCAAATTTTCTGCGGAAGTGGCCGGCTGGGGATTGGGCAAAAATCAGAGCAGGCTAATGCTTTTCAGATAGCACAGCGTGCTGACTATATTGAAAATGATGTGGGGCTAGAAACCACTTTTAATCGTCCGCTTATAAATAGTCGTGATGAACCACATGCACCGGCTAATTATCGCCGTCTGCATTTAATAAACGGCGATGCCAATCAATTCGATATTTCTACATTTTTAAAAGTTGGCACTACTTCGCTCGTACTCGGCTTATTAGAAAGTGGAAATATCCCGCTTTCCTTAGAAGCGGCGACTTTAACTGATCCAGTAGCTGCTACTTGGCAAATATCGCATGATCTTTCGCTGCGGGCGCCTGTAGAAATGCAAGATGGGACTGCGAAAACGGCCGTGGATATTCAAGAGATGTATCTGGAAGCCGTGCGAGATGAAATAGAAAAGAATGGCAATAAAGATAGCGAAACTTTAGAAATAATCGACCTCTGGCAGCAGACTTTAGACGCTCTACGCACCGATATTTTTTCTTTAGCTACGCAGGTAGAATGGATAGCGAAATACCAGCTACTGCAGTCGTGGCAGCATAAATATGGGCAGAGTGATCTGGGAGAAAAATTACGGGCGCTGGATTTACAGTGGCATGATTTACGGCCAGAAAAATCCGTGGTGCAAAAGCTGCGCCAGGCCGGGCGGGTAAAACAGCTTTTTAGTGACGCAGAAGTGCAGTGGGCAGCTGCTAATCCTCCATCCCAGACGCGCGCCTACGTGCGGGGAAGTTTAATTAAGAATTTTCCGGCGGGTGTGGCAGCGGCTGGCTGGGGAGGAATAGTTTTAGATATTCCGGAAAATCCGCAGCTAGTGCGAATTCCGCTTTTAGATCCACAGCCAAAAAATTTAGCGGAATATCGCAGTTGGATAGAAAATAGTTCGTCAATAGAGGAGTTTTTCCAGCTATATAGCAAGCAAGGGTACGGAGCATAATTGTGTGCTCTCTGGAGAAAAAGTAGAGTTAAATGATGGCAGTAGTCAGGGAGAGAAACAGAGAAACAGAGAAACAGAGAAACAGAGAAAATAATGGCAAATGATGCAGTAAATAAAGTAGATAATTTCGCTAGCGGGTTAAATGCGGGTAATGGCAGCAATGCGGCGAATGCGCAAGATGCGGCTAATAACCCAGTGGCGGCAGAGGAAAAAGTCGATGAAAATCTAGATATGCTGCTGAGCGATATTGGAGAAATACTGGAAGAAGATGCAGCAGCTTTCGTACAAGGTTTTGTACAAAAAGGTGGGGAATAAGTGGTGCAGCCGGAAAAAAGAATTTTCGGTATTGAAAATGAATATGGCATAACTTGCCCGCGGATCGACGGGCGCGGTTCTGCACTGTTGCCGGAAGCAGCTGCTCAGTTACTCTTCGCTCCTTTGGTGGAAAAAATGCACACGGCCAATGTGTATCTACCGAATGGAAGTCGGCTTTACTTAGATGTAGGTACCCATCCAGAGTATGCCAGTGCCGAATGCGATGACCCCGCTGATTTACTGGCAAATGACCGCGCCGGGGATGCGATATTACGAGATTTAGCAGCGCAAGCTAATAAAGAATTACGTGCAAAGCAGGCGGGGCAGATTCATCTTTTTAAGAATAACGTCGATAGTGCCGGGCATTCTTTTGGCTGCCATGAAAATTACCTAGTGCGCCGGCGGCGTGACTATCGGGCGCGGGTAGAATCATTGATTCCTTTTTTCGTATCTCGGCAGCTACTAGTGGGAGCGGGTTATATTATGCCCGCTAGCGAAGATGAGGCTGCACATTTTGAAATTTCCCAGCGGGCGCGTTATATATCAGATTCGATATCCGCTGCTACTACTAATTCTCGTCCACTTATAAATACCCGCGATGAACCGCACGGAGATCCGGAGCGGTTTCGTAGACTCCACGTGATAGTAGGAGATTCGAATATCGGTGATGCCACCACTGCCTTGAAAATATGCATGACGGAAGCAGTGCTGGGAATACTGGAAACGGGAGAAAAACTACCGGAATATACTTTAGAAGATCCCTTAGCCGCCTTACGGGCAATTTCGCAGGATTGGCAAGCAGTGGTGCCTTTGGCAAACGGAAAAAGTATTTCTGCACTAGATCTACAAATCGTTTTTTATCAGTGGGTAGAATCCCACTATGAAAAGTGGGGATGGGAGGTACAATCGCCCCTTCGTCAATATGCTTTCCAACTGTGGAAGCGAGCTTTAACTGCTTTGGAAGCAGATAATTTATCGGCAATTGCCACCGAAATAGATTGGGTAGCAAAATGGCGTTTTTTCCGCCGCTATCAGGAAAAATTTTCTTTAGACTACGGAGATATTCGTTTAGCCCGTCTGGAATTAGCTTGGCATGATATTACGGAAAAAGGTTTGCGCGATTCCTTAGAAGAGAGCGGGATTTTGCAGGTATTGCTCACTCCTGCCGAAATTAGTGCAGCTCAATTACTACCTCCGCGTACTACGCGGGCAAAATTGCGTGGAGATTTTATTCAGGCGGCGCAGGCGGCGCGTGCTACTTATTTAGCAGATTGGTCTACGCTGCAGTTGGTGGACGGCGCTGGCGTCCATAGCATAGAGTTAGATGATCCTTTTGTAGCTACTGATAAACGGGTAGAGCTACTTTTGGCTCGGTTGGAGAAATAATGCCAAGACGCTTAGCCTTACTGGCTTTAGGAATAGGGCTATTAATTGGTCTGTTACCAGGATTTACGCACTGGTTTACGGGGCCAGGCCCGGCGGATTTACGTATTAGTGCCTATGGAGAAATTGGGGAACCAGTATTTTTGCAGGTTACTGGCACTCCGCGTATTGCCGATAGGGGAATTCGGGTACTTAAAGAAGGAAAAGGCGAGAAAATAAAGGCTGGCGGGCAGGTACTTTTTCAGGCGACGTCATTTATATATAAAAATGGGTATCGCTTGGTTGAGAACGAGTACAGCCGCATCTATGCCGGAGTAGCGGAAGCGGAAAGTCTAGGGAAAGTAGCGCCAGCACTAATCGAGCAAAAAATTGGCAGTCGTATAGAGGTCGTTGAAGTGCCGGAAAATGAAAATAAGGCGGAAATAGTAATAATCGATATTTTGCCGCTGCACATTGCGGGCGAGAATAAAAATTCTGGCGCAGCGGGGCTTCCTACAGTTACGGAGGATGCGGCAGGTGTACCGCATCTACAGGGGGGAGACGCCCATACATTCCGGACGGCGGTGCTGAAAGCGGGATCGGGAGTGCAGCTGCATAAAAAATCGCGGATATATGCTAATTATGTGCGCACCGATGCGCAGGGAAAGGTGTTGGAAAATACCTGGGAAAATCCTGCTCCTGCCTATTTGGAATTAGAAAAATTATTTACGGGATTGCAGAGCGGACTTATAAATGAACGGGTAGGATCGCGAATTTTGCTTACAATTCCCGCGGCGCAGAGCCGAGGAGATAAAGATATCTATATGGTGGTAGATATATTGGCAGAAGTGGCAAATAGAGAGGCAGCGGGAGCGGAAAAATAATTTTCGGGGCTAGCGGAAATAGCGGGAGAAATTTAAGAAGGAAAATATTATGGGCGTAGCAGTAAGAGTAATACCCTGCCTAGATGTGGCAAAAGGCCGGGTAGTAAAAGGGGTAAATTTTCGCAATTTACGCGATGCCGGCGATCCGGTGGAGTTGGCAAAGCTTTACAGTGAGCAGGGCGCCGATGAGATTACGATTTTAGATATCGCCGCTTCGCTGGAAGATCGCGCTACTACTCAGAAATTGGTAGAAGACGTCAGCGCGCAGGTATTCATCCCTTGTACAGTGGGTGGAGGTGTGCGCTCCGTGGCTGATGTGCAGCGTTTACTGGCTGCCGGTGCCGATAAGGTCGGGATTAATACGGCTGCTATTCGCCGTCCGGAGCTATTAAAAGAAGTGGCGGAAACTTTCGGAAATCAAGTTATCACTCTTTCTGTAGATGCGCGCCGGGCTCCGGGTTTGCAGACGGCTTCAGGATATGAAGTCACCACGCATGGTGGAAAGCAAGGTACTGGTATAGATGCACTAGCCTGGGCGGAAAAGGCCGTAGCTTTAGGAGCGGGAGAAATCCTCCTCAATTCTATGGATGGAGATGGCACTACTGCCGGATTTGATTTAGAAATGATTGAGGCGATGCGGCAGGTAGTAGGGGTGCCAATTATTGCTTCCGGTGGGGCGGGTAAGGCAGAAGATTTTGTAGCTGCTGTACAAGCTGGTGCCGATGCCGTATTAGCAGCTTCCGTATTCCACTTTGGAACCCTCTCGATTAAAGAGGTAAAGCAGGCTTTGGCAGCCGCCGGAATCGAGGTGCGGTTGTGAGTAAGAAAAGTGCGGATGTGGAGAATAAAGGCACAGCTGTGAGCAATAAAGATATGGCTGTGGCTGCAGCTGCGGGCAATAAAGATATTGCGGCAGAAGATAAACTTGCGGCTGATATTTATCGGCGTCTGCGCTGGGATGCATCCGGTTTAATATGTGCGGTAGCGCAAGATTATCTAAACGGAGAAGTCCTTATGGTGGCATGGATGGACGAAACTGCGCTAGCGCGTACGCTCCGCACGGGAAGAGTCTGGTATTGGTCGCGTTCGCGCCAGGAGTATTGGCGAAAAGGTGATACTTCGGGGCATATTCAAGAAGTAGTGCGCGTAGAAGTAGATTGTGACGGCGATGCACTACTATTGCAGATACGGCAAAAGGGAGCAGCTTGCCATACAGGCACGCGGAGTTGCTTCCAAGCAGGTGGAGAATTACCGGTACAGGCGGCAGTAAAAGTTTCTTAGTGTATAAGTTGAGAGATAGTTACAAAGGTGAGTAGCGTGCAAATATTATCTATTCCATCTCCATCAGTAGGGGTTTGGTATTTGGGACCTTTACCGGTGCGGGCCTATGCTTTGGCAATTATTACCGGAATTATATTTGCTTATATTTGGAGCGATAAACGCTATCGCGCCAAAGGTGGTCCAGAAGATACCTTGGCCGATGTAGCTATTTGGGGAGTAATTTGTGGAATCCTAGGTGCGCGTCTTTATCACGTATTCACCACTCCGCAGCCTTATTTTGGTGCGCAGGGTGATATCTGGAAAGCTCTGCGGATATGGGAAGGTGGCCTGGGAATTTGGGGCGGAGTAGCGGGCGGAGCATTGGGTATCTTTATCGCCTTACATCAGCGCGGATTGCGTTTCGCTCCGGCTGCGGACGCTATTGCGCCCACTTTATTGATTGGGCAGGCTATTGGGCGTTTTGGTAATTATTTCAATCAAGAACTCTATGGAAGACCTACTAATCTGCCATGGGGCTTGGAAATAGCTCCGGAAAAAATTAGTGGGGGATACCCGCCCGGCACTCTCTTTCACCCCACTTTTCTCTATGAAGCGCTGTGGTGTTTATTAGGAGCTTTTTTGCTGGTGCGTCTAGAAAAACGCTTCCACTTAAATAGCGGTATGCTCGCAGCTGCCTACGGTATGTATTACACGCTGGGGCGGCTCTGGATAGAGATGCTCCGCATTGATCAAGCAGAAATAGTGGGGGGATTGCGGCTAAACGTCTGGACGTCTGTAGTTATTTTCCTCGGTGCACTTTCTTTATTCCTCTTTTTGCGCACGCTTCGCCGGCAAAATCCGCAAATAAATGATATTTATCTGCCGAATGCACAGCCAACTGCGGATGCGAGATAACTTATAGTGTTTGAAGAGAGATATTTTGCCAATATCAGCTAGGATAGATGTATGCGTAGAGCAAAAATTGTATGTACATTAGGGCCAGCTACTGCTTCGAAAGAAAAAATAGTTGAGTTAGTAAAAGCTGGTATGAACGTGGCGCGTATCAACGCCTCGCACGGAGTTCATGCTGAGCATGAACAGAATATCGACTGGGTGCGGGAAGCAGCTGAAGAGTTAGATACGCCGGTTGCGGTGTTGCTAGATTTACAAGGGCCAAAGATTCGACTCGGAACCTTTGCCGATGGGCCAGTAATGCTTAATCCCGGAGATATCTTTACCATTACCACCGCGGATGTGGCTGGTAATGCGCAGTTAGTCTCCACTACTCATAAAGGCCTGCCTGGTGATTGCGCTCCCGGCGATAAGATTCTTATTGACGATGGCAAAGTACAGGCGCGGGTATTAGAAGTTACTGATACCGAAGTGAAGACGGAAATTCTTATCGGCGGTCCAGTTTCCGATCATAAAGGGGTAAATTTACCGGGAGTTGCCGTTTCGGTACCGGCCCTTTCGGAAAAAGATCGAATCGATTTGGAATGGGGCTTAGAGTACGGCTGTGATTTAGTGGCACTTTCGTTTGTGCGCTCTGCCCGGGATGTGCAAGATGTGCACGAAATAATGGATAAAGTTGGGTGCACGCGGCCGGTAATCGCAAAAATCGAAAAACCGCAAGCAGTGGAAGTCCTCGAAGAACTGATCGATGTATTCGATGGCTTTATGATTGCGCGAGGTGATTTAGGCGTCGAACTGCCGCTCGAACAAGTTCCAATTGTGCAGAAGCGGGCAATTGCTTTGGCGCGCCGGCACGCGAAGCCAGTAATAGTGGCTACGCAAGTATTAGAGTCAATGATAAGTGCCCCCACCCCGACCCGAGCGGAAACTTCTGACTGCGCGAATGCTATTTTAGACGGTGCCGATGCCGTCATGCTTTCGGGAGAGACCTCGGTAGGTAAGTACCCAGTACGCTGCGTAGAAACGATGGCGTCGATTATTGAATTTACGGAAGATAAAGCCTTGGAGAGCATTCCGAAGCTCGGTAATTTACACCGCACGCGCAACGGCGTTCTCACTAAATCCGCTTTAGACGTAGGCGAAGCACTCGGCGTTAAATACTTGGCAGTATTTACTTCCTCCGGGCAGACAGCGCGGCGTATGTCTCGCCTGCGTTCCCGGATTCCACTGTTGGTATTTACTCCACACCGGGAAATTCGCCGGCAGTTAGCACTTTCTTGGGGAGTGCAATCGCTGTTGGTGCCGCCGGTAAAGAATACCGACGATATGGTGGATCAGGTAGATCGAGTACTGCGGAAGCGCGATATGGCAGTGATTGGCGATAGAGTGGTAATCATCTGTGGTATGCCTCCGGGGAGCAGCGGTTCTACTAATACTATTCGTATCCATAAGATAGGGGAGACCTTTAAACTGTAAAACTCCTGCCAATGTGATAGATAACCTTGGTTGGAGCTTGAAAAGTAGAGCTTTCTCCTTATAGGATTTATGCGTTTCCTTTGGAAACGTACGCTCCTGTGGTGGAACTGGTAGACACACTGCACTCAAAATGCAGCGCCCACAAAGCGTGCGGGTTCGAATCCCGCCGGGAGCACCGCCTAGAATATGAGCATTTAGGCTATATATACTTTGCAATGGAGAGAAGGTAGCCGTGTCGGAAAAGAATACGCCAGCTGCAGGTGAGTCGTCGCCAGAAAAGCCGATACGGGCTCTGGTGGCAGAAGATGAGACCTTAATTCGCCTAGATATTGTCGAAACTCTACAAGATGCCGGTTATGAAATAGTGGGAGCCGCTGCCAACGGAGCAGAAGCGGTAGAGATGGCAGCAGAGCTAAAGCCGGAATTGATTGTAATGGACATTAAAATGCCGGTAAAAGACGGCATAACGGCGGCAGAAGAGATTTTAAATACGCAGAATTGTGCAATCGTCATGCTGACTGCTTTTTCCCAGAAAGATTTAGTAGAAAAAGCCCGAGATGCCGGCGCTATGGCTTATGTAGTGAAGCCGTTTACGCCTGCTGATCTATTACCGGCAATTGAAATAGCTATTTCCCGCAGTCAAGAAATGGCGGCTCTGGAAGCGGAAATAGCTAATATGGAAGAAAAATTCACCAGTCGGAAGATCGTATCGCGGGCTAAGGGGCTTTTGCAGGAAAAAATGGGATTTACCGAGTCCGAGGCTTTTCGTTGGATTCAAAAAACTTCTATGGATCGGCGTCTAACTATGCGCGAAGTAGCGGAAGCCGTTATCGAACAGGTGGGGTAAAGCAGAATTTAATCTGCACTAAATTATTTTCCCGGGTAATCTGGAGTTATGAATAGCCCTACCTTATTGCTCATTGATGGCCACTCCATGGCTTTCCGCTCTTTTTATGCACTGCCTTTTCAGCAGTTTCGTACGCAAGAGGGGATATATACCAATGCGGTATTTGGCTTTACTAAGACATTGCTGCGTTTACTGCGCGATTATCAACCCGACCATGTGGCGGTAGCTTTCGATTTGCCGGGTGGTACTTTCCGTACGCGCGTCTATGGTGAATATAAAGGCGGGCGAGCGGCTACCCCAGAAGAATTCAAAGGGCAGATATCTTTAATTCAGCAATTGCTGGAAGCAATCGGGATTACCTGGATTACAGTGCCGGATTATGAGGCAGACGATATCCTTGCCACGCTCTCCCAGCGGGGAGCCAAGGCGGGAATGAAAGTTTGGGTAGCTTCTGGTGATAGGGATGCTTATCAGCTAGTCAATGAGCAAGTGACGGTACTTTATCCGCAGCAAGGAAAATTAGTGCCTTTTAATGCCGAAAAAGTACGGGAAAAGACGGGAGTCACTCCGGATATTTATCCCGATATGGCTGCCCTGGTGGGGGAAAAGGCGGATAATCTACCGGGAGTGCCGCTAGTAGGGCCAGTGCGCGCCCAAAAATGGCTAGAAGAATACGGCTCTTTAGAGGCTATTTTAGAGAATGCCGATAAAATTACCGGAAAAGCGGGAGATAATTTACGCGAATCACTGGCGCAGGTGCGGCGAAACCGCGAGCTAAATGCGCTAGTGCGCGATTTAGAGATTGAAAAAAGTTTTGCCGAAATGGAGGTGTGCGGGGTAGATTTACCAGCTTTTTCGCAGCTCTGCGCGACCTTAGATTTTAATCATTTACGATCGGAGATTTTGCATACGCTTCCCGTTAAAGAAGGCGCAGAACCCGTGGTGGAGGCCAATTCTCAATTGCGGGAATTAAAAGAGGAAAAGCTATCACCGGGCGCCTTGGAGAATTTTTTGGCAGCACATTCTGCTCCCTTTGCAGTTGCGGTAAAGGGAAATACCAAAGCAGGGCAAGGCACAGTAGAAAGTTTTTCCATCGCCGCTGCCGACGGGTCTGCAATTACCAGTGATTTTGCCGCTCTGCCAGCTAGCGATAAGCAGGCTTTAGCTGCTTGGCTGGCTAATGTGGAAATATCCAAAGTGGGGCATAACGTCAAAGGTATGAATCATGCTTGGATTGGGGAGGGAATGCGCCTATATGGCACCGTTGCCGATACAGAAATTCAAGCTGCGCTACTTCATCCCGATCAGCGGAAATACGAAGTAGATAAACTGTGCCTACGTTATTTAGCTTTGGATATCAGCTCAGCGAATGACGGTACTTTAGGAATTAACGCCGATGGCACTCTCGGAGGCGATAATTTTGCGCGGCGCACCCTTGCCTTGCTGGATTTAGCAGATTTCTTAAATGCCGAATTGGCAAAGACCGGCACGGCGCGCCAAGTTTTAGAGCTGGAATTAGCGGTATTAGAAGTGCTCACCGAGATGGAAGAGCGCGGAATCTGCGTAGATAGAAAAATTTTGCAAAATCTGGCGGCTGATTTCGCGGCGAGCGCGGAAAATGCGACACAGTTAGCCTATCGGGCGATAGACGATGAAAACGTAAATCTTTCTAGCCCGAAACAACTCCAAGCAGTGCTTTTTGATAAATTGCAGCTGCCTCCGACTAAAAAAACCAAATCTGGAAGCTACACTACGAACGCGGAGGCTCTTGCCGATTTATTAGAAAAAATAAGTAATCGGGAAGATGCACAGGCGGTGGCGGGGCAGCAATTTTTGTCTGCGCTCTTAGCGCGGAGAGATGCTGTGAAACTTTCTCAATCCATTACTGGTTTGCAAGAAAGCGTGCAAAAAGATTCGCATATCCGCACCACTTTCCAACAGACCACGGCGGCTACCGGGCGGCTTTCTTCTACGGATCCGAATTTGCAGAATATTCATGCGCGTACGGCTGAAGGGCAGCGGATACGTAGTGCTTTTGTGCCGTCGCCGGATTACGATTTACTTCTCACTGCCGATTATTCGCAAATTGAAATGCGCCTCATGGCGCATCTTTCCGGAGATAGCTCCCTTATTCAAGCCTTTAATGATGGAGCAGATTTACATCGATATGTGGCTAGCCGCGTTTATAAGGTTCCTGAAGCAGAAGTCACTGCTAGCCAGCGTTCTCATATTAAAGCTATGAGCTACGGCCTAGTTTATGGACTTTCTGCCTATGGTCTGGCGGCCCAGCTGCATATTTCACCGGGAGCTGCGCAGAATCTTATGGATGAATACTTTAGCCGTTTTGGGAAAGTGCGTGATTATTTGCAATCTTTAGTAGAAAAAGCGCGGGCGGATGGCTATACCGAGACAATTACCGGGCGGCGGCGTTATTTGCCCGAGCTGAGTTCGCAAAATACGCAAGTGCGGAAAGCGGCGGAAAGAATGGCGCTCAATGCGCCGATTCAAGGTTCTGCTGCCGATATTATTAAGAAGGCCATGTGGAAGGTGGAATTACGGCTGCAGCGGGAAAATTTGCAGGCGCGTATGCTGCTGCAGGTACACGATGAATTGATATTTGAATTGCCAGCTGCTGAGTTAGCGCAAGTAGAAGCATTGGTGCGTGAAGAAATGGAAAATACTATCCCACTGAGTGTGCCGCTTTCGGTGGGTATTGGATCCGGGGCGAATTGGCAACTGGCTGCCCACTGAAACTCAGATAACATACGCAGAAGCTGAGTATTTCTTTGCCAATAATTCGCTCTTGCGGTATTGGAGAGCCACCTATGCCCGGTATGCGTCGGTTAGTTTGTCTGGTAGGTATCAACTAGTCCGCTGCCAGAGCTAAGAAAATTTGTGGGCAATTAGTCAAAGAAAAATTTTGTTTTAGGCTTGCTTTCAACGGGAAAAGCCCCGTAGAGTGGTGTACTGGTATGCCGGACTTTCCAGCCTGCCAATTGTCCATGTAAGAACTAGTTTTATCCGTAACGGAGTCACCAACTCTATGAGTGAAAATATTACATCCTCCCAAATTCCGGAGGTTGCCATAAATGATTTCAACAGCGAAGAAGAATTCATTGCCGCTGTTGATAAGACCATCAAATACTTCAATGACGGAGATATCGTCGAAGGAACCGTAGTTAAAGTAGACCGAGATGAGGTACTTCTCGATATCGGCTACAAGACGGAGGGAGTTATCCCTTCGAAAGAGCTCTCCATCAAGCATGATGTCAATCCGGATGACGTCGTCCAAGTTGGTGACGAAATCGAAGCGCTCGTAACGCAAAAAGAAGATAAAGAAGGGCGGCTGCTTCTTTCGAAGAAGCGGGCGCAGTATGAGCGGGCTTGGAATGAAATCGAGAAAGTTAAAGAGGCAGACGGCGTAGTCACTGGTACCGTGATCGAGGTAGTCAAAGGCGGCCTCATTCTCGATATCGGTCTGCGGGGCTTCTTGCCGGCTTCTCTCGTGGAGATGCGGCGGGTACGCGATTTGCAGCCTTATATTGGGCGGGAAGTAGAAGCGAAGATTATCGAACTCGATAAGAATCGCAATAACGTGGTACTTTCGCGTCGGGCTTGGCTAGAGCAGACGCAGTCGGAAGTGCGTACGCAGTTCCTCGATACTCTCCAGAAGGGGCAAATTCGCGAAGGCGTTATTTCCTCTATCGTCAATTTCGGAGCTTTCGTGGATTTGGGTGGCGTAGACGGTCTGGTACACGTATCCGAACTCTCTTGGAAGCACATTGATCATCCTTCCGAAGTAATCGAAGTAGGAGATAAAGTAACCGTAGAAGTACTGGATGTAGATTTCGATCGGGAGCGGGTATCCCTATCTTTGAAGGCTACGCAAGAAGATCCGTGGCAGACCTTTGCTCGTACCCACAGCATTGGCCAAATCGTACTGGGCAAGATTACCAAGCTGGTACCGTTTGGCGCTTTTGTGCGGGTGGAAGACGGCATCGAAGGTTTGATTCACATTTCAGAGTTGGCGCAACGTCACATTGATCTACCAGAAGAAGTCGTAAAGATTAACGACGAAGTATTCGTAAAGGTAATCGATATTGATTTAGAGCGCCGGCGTATTTCTCTCTCGCTGAAGCAGGCTAATGAGGGAATAGATCCGAATTCAGAAGATTTCGATCCTTCGCTCTACGGTATGACCGCTGAATATGATGCAGAAGGCAATTACAAGTATCCAGAAGGATTTAATCCGGAAACCAACGAGTGGATGGAAGGCTACGAAGCGAATCAGGCGGCCTGGGAGCAAGAATATGCTGCCGCCGAAAGCCGCTGGAAGGCTCATAAAGAGCAAGTAGCGGAAGCGCTGAAGGCAGACGCAGCGGCAGCAGCAGAAACTGCCGCCGCAGAAGTTCCTGCCAGCTATTCTTCGGATACGGCTCCTGCCGAAGCGGAAGAAGTGGCCGGTACGTTGGCTAGCGATGAAGCACTAGCAGCGCTGCGGGAGAAACTTACCAGCAACTAATAAAGCTGCTAAGTAAGTAGCAATAGTTATTCAGGTGGGGCGGAGAAATTTTCTCCGCCCCACCGCTATAATTAGGCTGCAAAGTAGAGCAAAAGTGTAAATGCACGCACATAGATAAAATCTGAGGATATAGGGGCAGAAATGCTGCAAATTGGATTAGGTGGAGGTATCGGTAGTGGTAAATCTGCTTGTGCGGCAGCCTTAAAAGCACTCGGAGCGCAGGTAATTGACTATGACCAGCTAGCGCGGCAGGCGGTAGTTCCGAGGAGTGCCGCTTGGCAGAAGATAGTGGCCCGCTGGGGGAAAGATATAATAGGGGTAGATGATTCATTAAATCGAGCTGCTCTCGCAGAGCGGGTATTTAATTCGGCGGTGGAATTAGCAGCATTAAATTCTTTTATACACCCAGAGGTCTATCGGCTGGCATCTGCACAACTGCACCAACTGCCAGAAAATTCAATTGTAATTCACGATATTCCACTTTTATATGAGAGCGATTTAGCTCTCCGCACCCATGCCAATATAATTTTACAGGCAGAAGAAAATATCCGGATACAGCGGTTAGTAGAAAATCGGCATTTTACAGTGGAAGCGGCGCAGAAAAGAATTGCTAGCCAAGTGAGCGCAGAGAAACTGGCAGAGATTGCTGATGTCTTGATAGATAACAATGCTGCGGCCACTGAATTGGCAGAGATTGCGGGGCAATTATGGAGAGAATGGTTGCTTCCTTTTGCGAAGAATTGGGAAAATCAAGAGCGTTTTTTCGCGCCGAGAGGAAAAATTTCGCCGCGCGTCAGATTCTTCGCGAATTTGCCTCTTATTGTGCGAAGATTGCAGAAACTGGGCTTAGCTGCACAAATTCTGGCAGATAGTAGTGAAGAAAAAGTGATACAGATAGAAAAAGGAAATATGGCCGATAGGGATTTTTGTAGAGCTTTGCGGGAGAGCGGATTACTACTGGAGCGGGGCGAAATAAAAGCCGCTAATCCGCGGTGTACAGTTGTATTTCAAATAGCGGAGAAAAAGTAAAATGCGCCCTGTTACACCGCTAGTGCGCCAAGATGCACCTTTTCAAGTAATTTCTGATTATAAACCGGCTGGTGATCAGCCAGCGGCAATTGCTGAATTAGCGACCCGACTCCGCGGTGGGGAAAAAGATATCGTGCTTTTAGGTGCCACCGGCACGGGTAAATCTGCTACTGCGGCTTGGCTCATTGAAGAAGTGCAGCGCCCTACCTTGATTTTAGAGCCCAATAAAACTTTGGCGGCGCAGATGGCCGCGGAATTCCGGGAGTTACTTCCGAATAATGCGGTAGAGTATTTCGTCTCTTACTATGACTACTACCAGCCGGAAGCCTATGTGCCGCAGAGCGATCTTTATATTGAAAAAGATGCTTCTTCTAATGACGAAGTGGAGCGGCTCCGCCATTCGGCTACTAACTCCCTTTTGACCCGCCGCGATACCGTAGTAGTGGCTTCTGTTTCGTGTATCTATGGTCTAGGTACTCCGCAGGAATATGTAAATAGAATGGTGCGTTTGGAGCGGGGTGGGGAAATTCCGCGCGATGAACTATTGAAAAAATTTATCACTATGCAGTATTCGCGTAATGATTATGAATTTACGCGGGGTACTTTTCGGGTAAAAGGCGATACGGTAGAAATAATTCCCGTATATGAAGAGCTAGCTATTCGTATTGAATTTTTTGGAGACGAAATAGAATCGCTCAGTTATTTGCACCCTCTGACGGGAAAAGTGCTTTCTGATACGGATCATGTACATATATTTCCAGCTTCACATTACGTGGCGGGGCCAGAGCGCATGGAAAAAGCTCTAGCAGGTATCGCAGCAGAATTAGATGAGCGGCTAGCGGTGCTGCGGGAGCAGGGGAAACTTCTTGAAGCGCAGCGGCTGGAAATGCGCACTACTTATGATTTAGAAATGATGCGGAATCTGGGAATTTGTTCCGGTATCGAAAATTATTCTCGGCATATCGACGGGCGAGAGGCAGGTACCCCGCCTAATACTCTCTTAGACTATTTCCCAGAAGATTTCCTCTTGATTATAGACGAATCACATGTGACGGTGCCGCAGATAGGAGCGATGTATGAGGGGGATATGTCGCGGAAGCGCACGCTGGTAGAGCACGGTTTTCGTCTGCCTTCGGCACTGGATAATCGACCGTTAAAGTGGGAAGAATTTTTAGAGCGAATCGGGCAGACTGTCTATCTTTCAGCCACACCGGGTCGCTATGAACTAGAACAAGCCGACGGATATGTAGAACAAATAATTCGCCCCACTGGGTTAGTAGATCCAAAAATCTCGGTAAAGAGCACCAAAGGCCAGATAGATGATTTATTAGAGGAAATTCGGGTGCGCGTGGAGCGATCCGAACGAGTACTCGTCACTACTCTGACGAAAAAAATGGCAGAGGATCTTACGGAATACTTAGCCGAGCGCGGGGTGAAAGTAGAGTATCTGCACTCCGATGTGGATACTTTGCGCCGCGTGGAATTATTGCGGGAGCTGCGTTTAGGTAAATTTGATGTATTGGTGGGAATCAATTTGCTGCGCGAGGGGTTAGATTTACCAGAAGTATCGCTAGTGGCTATTTTAGATGCCGATAAACAAGGCTTTTTGCGTTCCACTACATCTCTTATTCAGACGATTGGGCGAGCAGCGCGTAATGTGGCCGGTGAAGTGCATATGTATGCTGATACCGTCACGCCGAATATGCGCCAAGCAATTGCTGAAACGAATAGGCGGCGGCAGAAGCAGATAGCTTATAACCAAGCTCATGGTATTGATCCGCAGCCCTTGCGGAAAAAAATATCTGATGTCACGGATATGCTGGCGCGCGAAGATATTGATACCCAAGAACTGCTAGCAGGTGGATACCGGCAAGAGCACAAGCTGGCTACTACGGCGCAACGGCGAGACGGGCAGGAGATTGCGGATCTGCTTACGGATTTGACTGCGCAAATGCATGAGGCGGCGCGCCAGCTGCAATTTGAATTAGCGGCGCGAATTCGGGACGAAATCCGCGATGTGAAGCGGGAACTGCGGGCTATTGATGATTAAAATTCCCGGCCTACGGGGGTGCTAAGTCTACCCCAGCAGGGTAGCAAGCTGTGCGGTAAAAATCCGTAGTGGTAATTTAGCGGCGAAGCGTGGGAATAATCATTATTTCTAGTCAGGAAAATTCGCTCGGAAAAGTTAGAATAAGGGGCGGAGGGGAGTATTCCCATAGAATATCGATTCGTCAGTACGGTGCCCCGGCATCCGGATCGAGGCCAATCTTGGCGGGAAGAGACCTCCGGTACCTCTAAATAGCAATGTACCGGAAAGGGGCAAAATGCTACCGTCAATTCTCACGAACTCCGTAACCACCTTACTTCCTGCCTCTGTAAACGGAGCTTCGGGGAGTGGAATGACAGTATATTTGTGGGAATGGTTTGCACTCGGTGCCGCTATTCTGGCATTGATTCTCTTTGATCTATTTGGCCATGTGCGCCGGCCTCACGAACCAACTATAAAAGAAGCAGCTATCTGGAGCGCTCTCTATGTGGGAATTGCGATTATCTTCGGTTTAATAGTTTATTGGCGGCATGGTAATCAATTTGGTACCGAATATTTTGCCGGCTATATTACGGAAAAATCGCTTTCTCTCGATAATATTTTCGTCTTCATCATAATAATTGCGGCTTTCCGCGTGCCGCGCATATTCCAGCAAAAAGTGCTCATGTACGGCATTGTGATTGCGCTACTGCTGCGCCTGATATTCATACTAGTCGGGGCGGCGCTGATTGAGCGTTTCGTATGGGTATTCTTTATATTTGGAATTTGGATGTTCTATACGGCTGCTAAGCAGGTATATGACGGCGTATTGGAAGGGCGAGCGCGCGGAAAAGAAATCAATCCGCACGAAGAATACGAGCCGAATTTCATCACCCGGCTCATATCAAAGTATTTGCCGGTGACGGATGGCTATGTAGGCGATAGGATGATAGCTCGGCATCAGGGAAAGACAGCTATTACCCCGCTTTTACTCTGCGTAGTTTCTATCGGTTCGGTAGATTTAATGTTTGCGCTGGATTCTATTCCCGCTATCTATGGTCTTACGCAGGAACCTTTTATAGTTTTCGCCACCAACGCTTTTTCTTTACTCGGTTTGCGCCAGCTTTTCTTCCTAGTAGATGGATTACTTGAGCATCTTATTTATTTACACTATGGCTTAGCCGTAATCCTGGGCTTTATTGCCGTAAAGCTGGTGCTACACGCCAGCCACGGTTATGGAATTTTCACTTTTGTGCCGGAGCCTTCCATCTTGGTTTCCGTAGGCTTCATCCTCGGCGTCATTCTCGTTACCATAGTTTCTTCGGTGATTGGCGCGCGGCGGTTAAATAAAAAATAAGGACAGCCGGCTAGGCGCGCAAAATACCGTGCGTACAAAATATCGTGAGCGCAAAATGCTACAAGTGCAAAAATTCTACAAGCACAAAATGCCACGAGCGTAGCACAAAACCCTGCGAGCGCAGCGTAATAATAAAATATAAACTCTGCCTCGGCCGGAGAAAGTAAATTTTTTAGAAATCAGCAGGCGCTGGAAATTGGGAAAGAATTAGGAAGCGAAAGGCCCGATATTCGGATTCCATTCTTTAACTTCTCGATCCTTAATGATTTCCTGCGCGTGCAGTGGATCGGGATCCAGCAGCGTAAGTGCCTCGGCGGGAGTAGTAGCTTTTACAATGATAAGAGCTTGCCCATCTCCCAGGGGCCCAGAGGCTAAAAGCTCGCCTTTTTCGAAGAGACTGCGCAGAAATGCGCGATGCCCCGGGCGTTCTCTCGCTAAATCTTCGCTTTTTTGTGGATCATAGGTATATACAACTGCGTAAATTTTTTTCTCCATACGGCAATTTTAGTACGAAAGATACTGTAAAACATGAATTCTCTCTTAATTCCCGCTCTCTTTTGTCAGGGTTTTTCTGGCCAGCTAAGCTGAAGATGTGCATGAAACTATTCATATTCAGGGAGCCCGAGAGCATAATCTAAAAAATATCACGGTAGATATACCGCGCGATAAGCTAATCGTATTTACGGGGCTCTCTGGATCGGGGAAATCTTCGCTCGCTTTTGACACTATTTTCGCCGAAGGCCAGCGCCGCTATGTAGAATCCCTCAGTTCCTACGCCCGCCAGTTCCTCGGGCAGATGGATAAGCCAGATATTGATTTTATCGAGGGGCTTTCTCCTGCTGTTTCTATCGATCAACGTTCCACGAGCCGCAATCCGCGCTCTACGGTGGGGACGATTACCGAAATTTATGATTATTTGCGTTTGCTTTACGCGCGAGCTGGTACCCAGTTCTGCCCGCAATGTGGGGAGAAAGTGACGGCGCAAAGTGCCGAACAAATCGTAAATTCTCTTTTAGAGTATCCCGAAGGCACGCGCGTACAGATCCTCGCTCCCGTAGTAAAAGGGCGAAAAGGCCAGCATTTAGATTTAATAAAAGATTTAAGTGGCGAAGGATTTTCCCGCTTGCGGGTGGATGGCGAAATTTGGCGAATTAACGAAGTGCCGCCGTTAGCCAAGACGAAAAAGCACAGCATTGAAATAGTGGTAGATAGATTGGCGCTCAAAGCAGGTATTCGTACTCGTCTCACTGATTCAGTAGAAACAGCGTTGCGCCGAGCAGGTGGTACTTTAATAGCTGATTTTGTAGATTTACCAGCTGCGGATAAAAAACGGAGCCGTACTTTTTCTGAACAGCGTTCTTGCCCGCAGGGGCACATTCTAGAGTTAGAGGAAATCGAGCCTCGCACTTTTTCTTTTAATGCTCCTTACGGGGCGTGCCCAGAGTGCTCTGGTATTGGCTCTAATTTGCAGGTATCGCCGGATTTAGTGGTCCCTGATGAGGATTTAAGCATTCGGGAAGGGGCAATTGTGCCTTGGGCAGTTACTGCTTCTGCTAAAGCTCGGGAATATCATATGCGCCAGCTTTCTTCCCTCGGGAAAGAACTAGGCTTTGATATGGATACGCCGTGGAAAGAAATTCCCGCTGCCGCACAAGAGAAAATTTTGCATGGCTACAACTTTAAAATAAAAATGCAGTATCGAAATCGGTGGGGGAGAGAACGCATCTACTCCACTGGATTTGAAGGAGTACTGCACTTTGTACGGCGTAAGTATGACGAAACGCAGTCGGAGCTATCAAAAGAACGTTATGCGGGGTTCATGCGCAATATCCCTTGTGCGGTATGCGGGGGAGCGCGCTTGCGCCCAGAAGTTTTGGCGGTAAAAGTGGGAGGATTGAATATTGACGAAGTTACCCATCTTTCTATCGGGGAAGCGGCAGAGTTCTTCCAGAATTTACAGCTGGAAGCGCGTGAGCAAAAAATTGCGCGGCAGATATTGCGGGAAGTAATCGCTCGGCTGCAGTTCATGGTGTCAGTAGGTCTGAGCTATCTCTCGCTGGCGCGTTCCGCAGGTACGCTTTCCGGAGGGGAAGCCCAGCGCATTCGCCTTGCTACCCAGATAGGATCAGGCCTAGTAGGAGTACTTTATGTGCTCGATGAACCCTCTATTGGCTTGCATCAACGCGATAACGATAAATTGTTGAAAGCACTGCAGCGTTTGCGGGATTTAGGTAATACCTTAATCGTGGTAGAGCACGATGAAGATACTATCCGTAGTGCAGATTGGATATTAGATATTGGCCCGCGGGCGGGCGAGCAAGGTGGAGAGGTAATTTATAATGGTCCGCCGGCCGGAATTGTGGATGTGGAAAAATCTTTGACCGGTGCCTATTTGGCCGGGCGGCGGGAGATTGCCGTACCACTACAGCGGCGAAAAATAGATAAACAAAAGCAGCTGCGCGTATGGGGAGCGCAAGAGAATAATCTGCAGAATATTGATGTAGATTTTCCCCTGGGAGTATTTACTGCGGTCACCGGCGTCTCTGGTTCCGGTAAGTCTTCACTAGTTAATTCGATTCTCTATGAATCTTTAGCTAACTCACTTAATAAAGCGCGCCATCTACCTGGGAAACATAAAAAAATTACCGGTGGAGAGAGCTTAGAAAAAATAGTGCACGTAGATCAGTCCCCAATCGGGCGTACTCCGCGTTCTAACCCCGCTACCTATACTGGTCTTTGGGATCATATTCGCCAGCTTTTTGCACAAACTCCGGAAGCGAAATTACGTGGTTATGGGCCGGGGCGTTTTTCTTTCAATGTGAAAGGTGGGCGCTGTGAATCGTGCCGTGGCGATGGCACTTTAAAAATTGAGATGAATTTTTTGCCAGATGTCTATGTGCCCTGCGAAGTCTGCCACGGAGCTCGCTACAATCGCGAAACCTTGGAGGTGCGTTACAAGGGAAAAAATGTGGCAGAAGTGCTTGATATGACGATTTCGGAGGCAGGGGTATTTTTCCAAAACATCGATCGTCTCACGAAGTATCTTGCTACTTTAGAATCAGTGGGATTGGGCTATATCCGGCTAGGTCAGGCGGCCACCACGCTTTCTGGCGGAGAAGCTCAGCGGGTAAAATTGGCGGCCGAACTGCATAAACGTTCCCGCGGTTCCACTATCTATGTATTGGATGAGCCCACTACTGGTCTGCACTTTGAAGACGTGCGCAAATTGCTTGGAGTGCTGCAGGGGCTCACAGATAAAGGAAATACCGTAGTAGTTATTGAGCATAATTTAGACGTTATAAAATCTGCTGATTGGGTAATAGATCTTGGCCCAGAAGGCGGAAAAGACGGCGGAAAATTGGTGGCAGCGGGTACGCCGGAAGCGGTGGCACAAGTAGCTGGTTCTTATACGGGCACTTATTTGCGCTCGATTTTGCAAAAAGCAGGCACACTTTAAGATGGCACATCCGGATACTTACCGCCCGCAGACGAAAGATATTCCCTTAGATCCGGGAGTCTATCGTTTTTTAGATGCCGAAGGGCGAGTGATATATGTAGGGAAAGCAAAATCGCTGCGGGGGCGTTTACCAGCTTATTTTGCCAATCCGGATACTCTGCATCCGCGGACGCGCCGTATGGTATTTAGCGCTGCGCAAGTAGTGTGGGTAGTAGTTAATTCGGAAATTGAGGCACTCACGCTGGAATATGCGTGGATAAAAGAGTTTGCTCCACGTTTTAACGTAATGTATCGGGATGATAAATCTTATCCGTATGTGGCCGTCACTACGGGAGAGGAATTTCCCCGGTTGCTTATTACTCGAGCGAAGCAACGCCCCCAAAATCAGTATTTTGGCCCGTATACGCGCGCTACTGCGGCGCGGGAAGCAGTCGATTTATTGCAGCGCGTATTTAAGGTGCGTTCTTGCACCAAGGGGGTATTTAATCGCGCGCAGCGCACGGCGCGTCCCTGTCTAAATGGCTATATCGATAGATGTACAGCTCCTTGCGTAGGGCGAGTAGAGAAAGCGGAATATCAGCAGCAGGTACAAGAGCTTTTAGAATACTTGCACGGAGATGGCGAGAAATTACGGGCAGAGTTGCAAAGGGAAATGGAAGCGGCAGCTGCCCAATTAGATTTTGAACAAGCTGCTAAAACTCGAGATCAACTGCAGGCTTTAGCGAGTATTGCGGAGCAAAATACCCTCGTAATGAAGAAAGATATCGATGCGGATGTATTCGGAATAGCGCGTGATGAACTAGAAGTTAGTGTGCAAGTATTTTACGTGCGGAGTGGGCGGATTCGCGGGCAAAAAGGCTGGGTAAGTGAAATAGGTGAAGAAAGCCAAGAAGATTTATTAAATCAGCTTATATTGCAGGTGTACGGGGAGCTTTCACTGCGGGAAAAGCAAAATACTTTTCGGCAGCGGGAGCAGCCGCGCTCGGTGGACGATGTGGCCTACACTTCGGCGCAGGCAATTCCGCAGGAAATTTGGTTGCCGGGTGCGCCGCGGCAGTTGGAGGATTTACAGAATTGGCTGAGTGAATTGAGGGGGGCAAAAGTACATATTAAAGTGCCGCAGCGGGGTAAAAAATTTAAGTTAGTTGAGACGGTGAATATGAATGCCTTGCAGGCGCTCAATCATCACAAATTGCAGCGTTCGGTAGATCTGACTGCCCGCTCTCAAGCTCTAGAAGAATTGCGGCAGGGGCTGAATATGGATAGAGCGCCCCTGCGTATCGAATGTTACGATATTTCGCATACCCAGGGAACTAATCAAGTGGCTTCAATGGTGGTATTCGAAGATGGATTGCCAAAAAAGAAAGATTATCGGCATTTCGTAATTCGCGGGGAAAATGGCGCGGGCGGAGTTGATGATACGGCCGCCATGGCGGAAGTGTTGGAAAGAAGAATGCATAATCTCGAAAAAGAGGATGCTTCTTTTCGTTTTCGCCCTGATTTAATAGTGGTAGACGGGGGCCTGCCGCAAGTGAATGCGGCTAGCAAAATAATTACCGATCCAGATATAAAAATAGTGGGTTTGGCGAAAAGACTGGAAGAAGTGTGGATTCCGGGGAGTGATTTTCCGCTTATTCTGCCGCGTTCTTCTCCGGCGCTGCATCTTCTGCAATATCTGCGCGATGAATCGCATCGATTTGCAATTACGCATCATCGGAAACGCCGCGCCAAGTCAATGACTCGTTCCCAGCTAGATGCAATTGCTGGTTTAGGGGAAGTGAAACAGAAAGAGTTGCTGAGGTATTTTGGTTCGGTGCAAAAGATAAAAGCAGCTCGTCCCGCTGAATTAGCGCAAGTAGCTGGAATCGGAGCAAAGATGGCGGAAACTATTTTTCAGCATTTCCATCCGGAAGATTCGCCCTTGCTGCCTGGGGAATGAAGCGCGAAGAATAAAAGAATTAAAATAAATAAGGCAAAAATTTCTTTTGCGTAGAGTTAAAACGGGGAAAATGGCAACATAGAGGTATGGCAGATTTTTCCGATATAAACGACACAGGCAAAATTCCTATTGGTATTGCGAATATGGATTTTGCAATGAGCCTGCCGCAAAATGAGTTTCCGGAAGTGTTAATAATTACGGGAATGTCTGGGGCTGGCCGCTCGCAAGCCGGAGCTACTCTGGAGGATTTAGGCTGGTACGTAATAGACAATATGCCCCCGCGCCTAATTATGGCCATGCTGAAATTGGCAATGTCCGGAGGCGGAATTAAAAAGTTGGCCTGCGTAGTAGATGTGCGTTCCCGGAAATTCTTTCAAGAGCTCTTGCATGTTTTACAAGATCTGACTGATGCGAGCATACCGTATCGAATTATTTTCCTAGATGCCGCAGATGCCGAACTAGTACGCCGTTATGAATCGGTACGCCGCCCGCACCCCTTGCAGGATGATGGTCGGCTTCTCACTGGTATACGCCGCGAGCGGGAGTTGCTGGCAGATTTGCGCACCCGCGCCGATGAAGTAATCGATACTACCCACCGTTCGGTACATGATTTAGCGCGGGAAATCCGCCGTTTAGTGGGCACGGATTCGGAAATTAAATTAGAGCTGACGGTAATGTCTTTCGGCTTTAAATACGGTTTACCTCTCGATGCGGATCATGTAGCAGATGTGCGTTTTATTCCGAACCCCTATTGGGTAAGCGAACTGCGCCATCTGAGCGGTAAAGATGAGCCGGTGCGTGATTTTGTGATGAAAGTAGATGGAGCTCAACAATTTGTGCAGCGTTATGCAGAGCTTATTACGGGTATGGTGGCCGGCTACGAGCACGAATTGAAACCATACGTGACGGTGGCGATTGGCTGTACGGGAGGTAAGCATCGCTCGGTAGCTATTTCCGAAGAATTAGCGCGGCAGCTGCGAAATAACGGATTAAATGTGCGCACTATTCACCGAGATCTAGGGCGGGAATAATATGCCAAATAATTTTGAAAGTGGCTCCCGGGGGAAGCGAGTAGTAGCCCTAGGAGGTGGGCACGGGCTTTATACTTCTCTTTCCGCTCTGAAATTCCTTACGCGCAATATCACTGCTATTGTCACAGTTGCGGATGACGGTGGCAGTTCCGGGCGTTTACGCGCAGAATTAGGCGTACTTCCGCCCGGAGATCTGCGGATGGCTTTAGCAGCTCTATGTGATGACGGAGAATGGGGTTTAACTTGGCGCGATGTGCTGCAATATCGTTTTCATTCACACGGTGATTTAGATGGCCATTCCTTGGGGAATTTATTAATTACGGGACTCTGGGAGCTGCTCGGAGATTCAGTACAAGGCTTAGATTGGGTCGGGAAACTACTAGGCATTAAAGGAAAAGTAGTGCCTATGGCTTCTGTGCCGCTTTCGATAGAAGCCGATATTCTCACTGCAGATGGCACGCAGACTATTTACGGGCAAAATTCAGTGGCAAAATCTAATGCCGATATTTCCCGTATTCGCATCATTCCGCCAAATCCGCCTGCTCCTGCCGAAGCGGTGACGGCAATCCAGGATGCCGAATGGGTAATTTTTGGCCCGGGATCCTGGTACACTTCCGTAATTCCGCACCTTATGGTGCCTGATTTACACGATGCCTTTATCGCTACGGCGGCGAAAAAGATGCTGGTAATCAACTTAGTAGCTGATTCGGAGACTTCTTCGATGTCGCCGGCCGACCATGTGCGCAGTTTTTATAGTCATTCTCCGGATTTATCTTTAGATGTGATTTTGGTCGATGAAGGGCTGGCTTACAATGCGGCAGAATTGGAAGCAGCAGCTGCTCTATGTGGTGCAAAAGTAGTGGCAGCTCCGGTAGCTAATTATCGCCAACGGGGAGTGCACGATCCGCTCCACTTAGCGGCGGCTTATCGGGAGATTTTTGCTTCCTACTGTTAAAGTAGGAAAACGAAATTATTTTTGGAAAGAAGGCAAATTTCGTGGTGGCTTTGACCCAGGCAGTAAAAGACGAGCTAGCTGGAATATATCCACAGGTAGCTTCCTCTATGACGGCAGAAATAGCCATTATGTTTCGCTTTGCGGGTGGTTTGCAGATAAATGCGGGAGTAATCGGACTTCAAGCAGAACTGACTCACGCCGGTGCGGCGCGGCACCTTTGGGAGCTCCTGCGCACTATTTATAACGTAGAAGCAGATATAATCGCCGTCACGAATGCTATGCGCAATGGGAATCGCTATATTGTGCAGTTGAAATCCTACGGAGAGCGCATTGCACGCCGGGTGGGGTTGCTCGATGCGAAAGGTCGGCCTATTCGCGGAATACCTCCGCAGATAGTCGGCGGTACGAAGGCTGATGCAGCTGCCGCGTGGCGGGGAGCTTTTCTGGCCCACGGTACTCTTTTGGAACCAGGGCGCAATGCTTCTTTAGAGCTCACTTGCCCTTCTTTGGAAGCAGCCTATGGAATTGGGGGATTGGCGCGCCGGCTCGATATCCCGTATCGAGCCCGGGAATCGCGCGGTGCGCATCGGGTAGATATTCGTGATGGTGATGCTATTTCCGCAATGCTTACGCGCATGGGAGCTAATGATGCAGTAATTCGGTGGGAAGAATTGCGCACGGAGCGGGAAGTGAATGGAAACGCAAACCGCTTGGCTAATTTTGATGACGCTAATATGCGCCGAAGTGCTGATGCGGCGGTAGTGGCAGTAGTGCGGGTGAAGCGGGCTTTTGAAATTCTGGGCGAGCAGGTGCCAGATAATTTACGCCAAGCAGGAGAAATGCGAATTAAGTATCCGAGCGATTCTCTTTCTATGCTAGGTAAGCGTCTACAGCCAAACGCTACGAAAGATGCAGTGGCCGGCCGGCTGCGTCGACTCAACACTATGGCGGATAAACGGGCGGCTGAATTGGGAATTCCAGATACTTTAGCGGCAGTAGCTGAGCTCACTTCCGCTTCACAATGTTGACTTAATAGAGATTTCTGGACTAATTGACAGTTATTTCGAGCACGCAGCAGGCGTTTTTAAAAGCGAAAAAGTAATTTTTTACGAGTGAAAAAGTGGTTTTTTATCAAAGTAAAAGTAAATTCGTGTGAAGGTGGTCATTCTTAGCATTAGTCCTATAAGAAGCTAAATAAAAAACGATAAAATAATAGCGAAACGAATACGGTGCCTCTCAATGCCGATTCGTTAAATCGGGGGATTTCCCAACGATTTTGATAACTACGTGCACTAGGTGTACAAGGAGGAATAGAGTGACTATTCGCGTTGGTATCAACGGATTTGGCCGTATTGGCCGCAATGTTACCCGGGCAGCTCTTGCCAAGGATGTAAATTTTGAAATTGTGGCAGTTAACGATCTGACTGACAACAAGACCTTAGCTCATTTATTTAAGTATGACACCACCTTAGGTCGGTACCCAGAAGAGGTTTCCTATACTGACGAAACCATCACCATTGGGAACCACACCATTAAGGTACTGGAAGAGCGCGATCCAGCTGATTTGCCGTGGAAAGAACTCGGAGTGGATGTAGTAATCGAATCCACCGGGCGCTTTACCAATGCGGAAGCTGCAAAGGCGCATATCGAAGCAGGAGCTAAGAAAGTTATTATTTCTGCTCCGGCCAAGAACGAAGATGCTACTTTCGTAATGGGCGTAAACGATAAGGATTACGATCCGGCCAAGCACAACATCGTATCGAATGCTTCCTGCACCACGAACTGCTTAGCTCCTTTGGCTAAGGTGCTGTATGAAGAGTTCGGCATTGTTAAGGGCCTCATGACCACCGTACACGCCTACACTGCTGATCAGCGTCTGCAGGACGGCCCGCACAGCGATTTGCGCCGGGCTCGGGCTGCTGCCATGAACATTGTGCCTACTAAGACGGGCGCAGCTGCGGCAGTTTCTCTGGTAATCCCCGAGCTGAAAGGCAAGTTCGATGGCTATGCACTGCGCGTACCGGTAATTACTGGTTCTGCCACCGATTTGACCTTCGAAGCTGGCCGGGAAGTAACGGTAGAAGAAGTAAATGCAGCTGTTAAGAAGGCTGCTGAAGGTGAGCTCAAGGGTATCCTCGCTTACACCGAAGATCCCATCGTATCCACCGATATCGTAACTGATCCTCATTCTTCGATTTTCGATGCTGGCCTGACCAAGGTAATCGGCAACCAGGTGAAGGTAGTTTCCTGGTACGACAACGAGTGGGGCTACTCCAACCGGGTAGTTGATCTTACCTCGTTGATTGTTTCTAAGCTGTAAATAGGTACGGAAATATTTTATGGGTGCTCGTGCTTTCAGATATGCGCGAGCACCCATTTTAATTATTTAGCAATATTGGATGGTGAAATATGAGAACTATTGATTCCCTAGGGGATATTGCCGGAAAGAAAATCTTTGTACGGGCTGATTTTAATGTACCTCTAGATGAAAATCGGCAGATCACGGATGACGGCCGGATTAAGGCGGCGCTGCCCACTATTAAACGCTTGCTGAGCAATAATGCAAAAGTAATTTTGGCAGCTCATTTGGGGCGTCCGAAAGGCACAGTAAATCCAGATTTTTCCTTAGCGCCGGTAGCTGAGCGTTTAGGTGAATTGCTCGGGCAGAAAGTGCAGTTAGCGAAAGATACCGTAGGAGAAGATGCGCAGCGGTGCACAGCAGATATGACGGCAGGTGCAGTCGTATTGCTGGAAAATGTCCGTTTTGATGCACGGGAAACTTCGAAAGACGATGCTGAGCGGCAAGAATTGGCAGCAGCTTATGCCAAGCTAGCTGATTGCTTCGTATCAGACGGCTTCGGAGTAGTACACCGTAAGCAGGCTTCGGTTTACGATATTGCGCAGCTTTTGCCTTCAGCGGCGGGAGAATTAGTATTTAAGGAAATCGATTCGCTTTCCAAGGCGACCTTAAATCCGGCTCGCCCCTACACTGTGGTACTAGGTGGTTCTAAAGTATCCGATAAATTAGGGGTAATTGAAAACTTGCTCGAAAAGGCCGATCGTCTGCTTATCGGCGGCGGAATGGCTTATACCTTCTTGCGCGCACAGGGATATGAAGTAGGCACTTCTTTGCTGGAAGCAGATTATGTAGAAACTGCTCGTTCTTATCTGGAAAAAGCGCAAGAAAAAGGCGTGGAATTACTATTGCCAGTTGATAATGTGACAGCTCCAGAATTCAAGGCAGATGCCCCGGCTTCGGTACATAGCTCTGAGGCTATGCCGGCAGGAGAAATGGGTCTGGATATTGGACCCGAGACCGCAAAACGGTATGCTGAGGCTATTGCTGATTCAAAGACGATAGTATGGAACGGACCTATGGGAGTATTTGAATTCGCTGCTTTCTCTGCCGGTACGCGGGCAGTAGCTCAGGCTATGCAGGATGCAGCTGGATTTACTATTGTAGGTGGAGGCGATTCTGCCGCAGCTGTGCGGACACTCGGCTTTGAAGAAGAAAAATTTAATCATATTTCCACGGGCGGGGGAGCTTCTCTAGCTTTCTTAGAAGGGAAGACCTTGCCGGGAATTGCAGTTTTGGAGGATTAATTAAATGGCACGTACACCTTTTATGGCTGGTAACTGGAAGATGAATTTAGATCATCTGGAAGCTACCGCTTTAGTACAGAAATTAGCCTGGACTTTAGGTGATTTAAAGCATGACTACAGCAAGGTGGAAGTAGCAGTGATTACTCCTTTCACTGATTTACGTTCCGTGCAGACGCTGGTAGAAGCAGATGAATTGGAAATTAAGTACGGCGCGCAGGATGTGTCGATTCACGATGCAGGCGCCTATACGGGTGAAATCTCCACTGCTATGCTGACGAAACTTGGTTGCACCTATGTAGTAGTTGGCCATTCGGAGCGTCGGCAGTATCATGGGGAAACTAATGAACTGATTGGCCAGAAAGCTAAGAAGGCTCTGGATGCTGGCTTGATTCCGATTATGTGCTGCGGAGAAGCTCTGGAAGTGCGTAAAGAAGGCAAGCAGGTAGAGTTCGTGCTGGGGCAGATTACGGAAATGCTAGCTGGGCTCAGCAAAGAGGAAGTAGCTAAGTCGGTAATCGCCTATGAGCCGATTTGGGCTATCGGTACCGGCGAAGTAGCTACGCCGGAAGATGCCGAAGAAGTTTGCGGAGCTATTCGGCAAAAAGTTGCCGAACTCTTCGATGCTGCTACGGCAGAGGCCCTCCGTATTCAGTATGGTGGGTCAGTTAAATCTGGAAATGTGAAAGATATTATGGCTAAGCCCAATGTGGACGGAGCCTTAGTAGGCGGAGCTTCGCTAAAGGCGGAAGAATTCGCCAAGATCGTCACCTACTTGGATTAATCAACTCTGCGCCTTGCTCAATTCGGGCAAGGCGCAGAAATCTTGTACAATAATCAGGAAATACTTATCGCAGCGTTTATTGAAAGAAAAGTTGAAACGAAATGAATATCTTATTAATTATAATTTCGGTATTGCTGGTGATTACCAGCCTATTATTAATAGGCGCTATTTTGCTGCATAAAGGCCGGGGAGGCGGTATCTCCGATATGTTCGGAGGTGGAATCTCCACATCTATGCGCTCTTCGGGAGTGGCAGAGCGGAATCTGAATCGGATTACGGTTGGTCTTTCTATTCTCTGGTTTGTGCTGGTAATTGCGGTAGGGCTGATTGTAAAAGTACTTTCTTAACTTTTAAAAAGTTTCAAAAACGTGGGGGTCACGCGAATTTCGCGTGACCCCCACGGTGGTATTGAGGCTATGAAAGAGTTTTACTTCATAGCATCTTCTACGGTTTCGATTAGCTCATTCCAAGCTATCTCGAATTTTTCTACTCCTTCATCTTCGAGTTTCTGCGTAGCGGCAGCGAAATCTATTCCTAAGTGAATAATTTTCTTAATTATGCGCTGTGCATCTTCTAAATGAGGGCGAATAGTATCACCTGCAATATCGGCGCTTTCTATAGTGGCCCGAAGAGTTTTCTCCGGCATAGTATTTACCGTATTTTCGGCTACTAATTGATCTACATACAGAGTCGGAGAATAGTCTGGATTCTTTACTCCGGTAGAAGCCCAAAGCGGGCGCTGCACATTCGCTCCCTGCTCTGCCAACTGCTGGAAGCGAGGATTATTCTCAAACAACTCCATATAGGCAGCGTAGGTGAGGCGGGCATTCGCGAGTGCGGCCTTTCCACGCATATCTAAAGCATCGGGAGAGCCAATTTTTTCTAGCTGGGCATCTACTTCCGTATCTACTCGCGATACGAATACCGATGCCACGGAATGAATTTTTTGCAAATCTTTTCCAGCAGCTGCTGCTTTTTCTAACCCAGCTAGATACGCTTCTACCACTTCGCGATAGCGCTCTACGGAGAAAATCAGAGTCACATTTACGGAAATTCCTTCGGAAATTACTTCCGTAATAGCGCGTAGACCTTCCTTCGTAGCCGGAATTTTAATCATGGCATTGGGCCGGTCTACTAATTTCCAGAGTTCTTTTGCTTGCGCAATAGTAGGATCGGCGCGATGAGCTAAGCGTGGATCTACTTCAATAGATACGCGGCCATCTTTTCCGGTTTCGCGATAGAGATCTGCAAATAGATCACAGGCGTTGCGCACGTCGTCACTGGTCAGCTTAGTAATAACGGCTTCCGCATCGGCGCCGGCTTGCGCTAGCTGGGCAATATCTGCTGCATAGTCAGCTGCCCCAGAAATAGCTGCTTGAAAAATTGCTGGATTAGTAGTCACTCCGGCAATTTCGCCATCTTTGATCATTTTCTCTAAGCCGCCACTGGTAAGGCGGGAGCGCGAGAGGTCATCTAACCATACGGAGACGCCATAGTCGCGTAATTTTGCAATATTTCCCATTATTTAGCCTTTCACTTGGCTGCCGCTAAAGATTCTTTAGCGGCTTTGACTACGTTTTCTGCCGTTAAACCGTACTTTTCAAAAAGTCGGCCCGCGGGTGCAGATTCACCATAGTGATCGATTCCCACTGTACGGCCGCAATCACCGACGATTCCTTTCCAACCGAAAGTAGCGCCGGCTTCTATCGAAACCCGTGCCTTTAATGCCGGAGGAAGCACGGAATCTTGGTAGCTTTGTTCCTGCTCACAGAACCATTCCCAACAGGGGAGAGATACTACCCGGGCCGAAATATTTTCTTTTGCTAAAGCAGTGCGTGCTTCCAGAGCCAGTGCTACTTCCGAGCCGGTGGCAATTAGTACCACATCTTCTCCATCAGCTAGCACATATCCGCCTTTTAGCACTCCATCAGCGGCAGCGCAGGCGTCGTCGCCCCGGGCAATAACGGGCAGATTTTGCCGCGATAAAATAATTGCCGCTGGGCGATCAGTGCGCTCGAGGATACCGCGCCAAGCATAAGCGGTTTCATTTGCATCCGCCGGGCGGACTACATCAAAACCAGGAATAGCGCGGTAAGACCACAGATGTTCAATTGGTTGATGGGTGGGGCCGTCTTCACCGACTCCAATAGAATCGTGTGTCCATACCCAAATTGACGGAATTTCCATAAGCGCTGCCAGCCGTACGGAGGGGCGCATATAATCGGCAAATACGAAGAAAGTACCACCATAAGCACGAGTGGGGCCGTGTAGCACGATACCGTTCACTATTGCTCCCATGGCGTGCTCGCGAATACCGAAATGCAAAGTGCGGCCGTACTTATTGCCCGGGAATGCTTTAGAAGCGCGATCTGCCGGCAGGAAAGAAGGCTCTCCCGTCATAGAAGTCTTATTGGAGCCGTCGAGGTCAGCCGAACCGCCCCAGAGCTCCGGAAGTACATCTTTCAAAGCAGTCAATACTTTTCCAGATGCAGAACGAGTAGCTACGCTTTCTCCAGCTGCGAATTCCGGAAGTGCTGCTTCCCAGCCCTTGGGCAACTCTCGCTTTTGTAAACGGCTAAGCAGTGCACTCTGTTCGGGGTTATTTTGCTTCCAAGCTGCAAACTTTTCATCCCAGACCTTGCGCGCAGCTGCGGCATTGGCAGCAGCCTGCTGGCGAGTATGCGCTAAGACTTCTTCTTCTACCTGGAAATTCTGATCTGGATCCAGCCCGATTGCTTCTTTCAAGCCTCGAATTTCGGCATCGCCCAGAGCTGCGCCATGGGAACTGCCACTATTTTGCTTAGTCGGGCAAGGCCAGGCAATAATAGTCGAAAGTTTAATAATAGAAGGCTTATCCGTCACTGCTTTGGCAGCTTCTACGGCATCGTAAAGTGCCGCATAATCTTCCTTATAGGAGCCGTCTTCTTGGCGCCACTTCACTTCTTGGGTATGCCAACCGTAGGCTTCATAGCGCTTGAGCACATCTTCCGTGAAAGCAATCTTAGTGTCGTCTTCAATAGAAATTTGATTATCGTCAAAAATTAAAATCAAATTACCCAGTTCCTGCGTGCCAGCCAAGGAACAGGCTTCGGAAGTTACGCCTTCTTCTAAGCAGCCTTCTCCGGCTACTACATAGATAAAGTGATCAAAGGGGCTTTCACCGGCCGGAGCTTCTGCGTCGAAAAGTCCCCGCTCCCGGCGAGCAGCCATTGCCATACCCACTGCCGAAGCTAGACCCTGCCCAAGGGGGCCAGTGGTCATTTCTACTCCCTTGGTGTGTCCATATTCCGGATGCCCAGGGGTGAGAGAATTTTCGGTGCGTAGATTCTGTAAATCCTCTAGCTCCAGCCCATATCCAGCGAAGAAAAGCTGATTATAAAGCGTGAGGGAAGAGTGCCCTAAAGAGAGCACAAAGCGGTCGCGCCCTAACCACTGTGAATCGCTGGGGTCGTGGCGCATTATTTTTTGAAATAGTAAATAGGCGAGCGGCGAAAGGGAAATAGCGGTGCCGGGATGCCCATTTCCCGCTTTTTCTACTGCATCGGCTGCTAAAGCTCGCCCGGTTTCCACTGCTTTTTGATCGAGTTCCGACCACTTCAAATTGCTCATCTATTTATTTCCTCGCTTTCACCTGCTTCGTTTCCACGTAAGCCGGTAATAAAATATGAAAGAGATACACTACAAGGATACATTGTCTTTACGAAGATTTGTGGGGCGCGCCACGCATCTGTGGGGCGTACCACGGAAAATGACAGAGGGAGTAAATATGCCGGAATTAGCTGGTAGTAAAGCTGCTATTTCTCCTAAACTGCTGCAAAGCGTGCGCGAGTACTTAGCGCATCTGCAGATTGAACGTTCACTTTCTCCAAATACTCTCGCTGCCTACCGCAGTGATTTAGAAAAATATTTAGAGTATCTATCCAGGCAGGGAGTGCAGAACTTTTCGGAGATAAACTCTGAGCAAATAGCGGCTTTTGTAGAATATCTACGCATTCCCCAAAAAAATCATCCCGCAAAAGCTATTTCTTCGGTAAATAGAATTTTGGCGGCAGTTCGGGGTTTACACTCCTTTTTATTAACGGAAGGTATCTGCGCTAGTGATCCAGCTGCCGAGGTAACTCCGCCAAAACTTCCGAAGCGTTTGCCGAAAGCGCTCACCGTAGGGGAAGTACAAAAAATTTTGGATCTAGCAGCTAGGGGAGACGATGTAGTGGCCTTGCGCGACCAGGCACTTTTAGAATTTCTTTACTCCAGTGGAGCGCGTATCTCGGAGGCGGTGCGGTTAACTCCTGATGATCTGGATATGGAAAATAAATTAGTGCGTCTATTCGGGAAAGGGCGCAAAGAGAGAATTGTACCGCTCGGATCCTATGCACAAGCGGCACTGTCAGCATATCTCGTGCGGGGTCGCCCGGAATTAGCGCGGCGCGGCAAAGGCAATAGCTTTATCTTCCTTAATAAGCGGGGAAATCCACTTTCTAGGCAGTCTGCTTGGGGAATAATTAAAGAGTATGGAGAAAAAGCTGATATTAAGGAAATAACTCCGCACAGTTTTCGCCATTCTTTCGCTACCCACCTGCTACAGGGTGGAGCTGATATCCGCGTAGTCCAGGAAATGCTAGGGCACGCTTCGGTGGCAACTACCCAGATTTATACCCGCGTCACTCCCGAAACTATTCGGGAAGTTTATGTAAGTTCCCACCCACGCGCCCGCGAGGATGTTCAGCGTGAAAAATTCAGGTAGATTAGTATCGTGAGCGCTGAACAAACAGATATCTTTACCGAACTTAATCCAGGGGCGGATTTTCCGCTCCCTCCCGAACTATCTACCCACGGCCCCGGGCGTATTATCGCCATGTGTAACCAAAAAGGGGGAGTGGGTAAGACTACTACTTCTATTAATCTGGCTGCGGCGCTGGCCGATTATGGGCGAAAAGTATTGCTGGTAGATTTTGATCCGCAGGGTGCTGCTTCGGCTGGGTTGGGCGTAAATGCAATGGGCTTAGAGCGCACTATCTATAATGAACTCTTGGCAGCTAAGCCAAATGTGCGGGAAATTATTCATCCTACCGAAGTGGCTAATTTGGATTTAGTGCCAGCCAATATCGAATTATCTGCTGCAGAAATTCAGCTCATTAACGAAGTAGCGCGCGAGCAGTCTTTAAGCCGAGTGCTGCGCAGTGTCGAAGCTGATTACGATGTAATAATTATCGATTGCCAGCCGTCTTTAGGGCTCCTTACCGTCAATGCGCTCACCGCCGCCCACGGGGTGATTATTCCTTTGGGAGCAGAATTTTTCGCTATGCGGGGAGTAGCGCTATTAGTGGATCAGATTGAGCGCGTACAAGATCGGTTGAATCCCCGTCTTACATTAGATGGAGTACTATTGACGATGGTAGATAGCCGGACTCTGCATTCGCGGGAAGTGATTGAGCTAGTGCGGGAGCGTTTTGGAGATAAAGTCTTCGATACGCAGATTTCGCGCACTGTAAAGTTCCCGGATGCTACTATTGCCGCGGAACCGATAACCACTTATGCACCCAGTCATAGTGGAGCAAAAGCATATAAACGCTTAGCTCGGGAGCTCATTTACCGGGGAGCATCTGCTTGAGCAGATATAGTCATTAACCATGGATAGCGCTCCTTCTCTTTTTTCGCCGGCGCCGCCGGAAGTATTTGCGGTAGATTTAGACGTATTTGCTGGCCCTTTTGAAGTGTTGCTCTCCCTAATTGCTCGGCGCAAGCTCGATATTACTGAGGTGGCTTTGGCGCAAGTAACCGACGAATTTATTGCTTTTGTAAAAGAGCAAGAAGAATTAGATTTATCGGTCACTTCGGAATTTTTAGTAGTGGCTGCCACGTTATTAGCTTTAAAGGCGGCGCGGCTTTTACCAAAAGAAGAAAGCGAAGCAGAAGATTTAGAATTGCTGGAAGAGCGGGATTTGCTTTTTGCAAAGCTCCTCCAATATCGCGCTTTTAAAGAGGCGGCGCAGGATATGGCCAACCGTCTTGACCGAGAATCTCGTTATATTCCGCGATGGGTGCGGCTAGAGCCGCAATTTCAAAAACTTTTACCGGAATTGCAACTAGAGATAGATGCGAGTGGATTGGCTGCTCTCGCGGCACGGGCACTCTCGCGCAAGGCTCCGGAAGTGGACTTGCGGCATCTCCATGCGCCGCTTGTATCAGTGCACAGTCAGATAGAATATATTCGTACGCAGCTTCCGCGGGGAGAAAAAATTACTTTTTTGCAGCTCTGCGCAGGAGCAATGACTACTCAGACCATAGTTTCGCGTTTTCTAGCTATTTTGGAACTCTTACGTGCACAAGAAATCGAAGTGACGCAGGAATCTCCCTTAGCTCCGCTGTTTATTTCGCGGCTGGAAGAGGCTGGTGCAACTAATAGCACTGGGAACGGGGCAGCTGCCGGAGTAGCTAGCGAAGCGGCAGAAAAAGCTGAGGTAGAGGTAGATGAAGAAGTAGCTGAGAGAGCCGTTGCGGGAGTAGATGAAGGAGCGAGAAATGCCTGAAGATTTTTCTTTTTATAAAGGAGCTTTAGAGGCGGTGCTGATGGTGGCGGAAAATCCGATACCGCTGGCGCAATTAGCAGCATCTTTAGATATAAGTGAAGCGGAGACGCAGCAGCTCCTCAGTGAATTAGCACGTTCTTATACCGAAGATTCCCCTTATCCACGTGGTTTTCAACTGCGGGAAAGCGGTGGGGGATGGAGATTTTATTCTCATCCGCGCTACGGAGAAATAGTTGGAAAGTATATTACTGCTGGAAAAGTTAATAAACTTTCTATACCAGCTTTGGAAACTCTTGCAGTTATTGCCTACCGGCAGCCAGTGACGCGGGCCCAGATAGCCGCTATCCGCGGGGTAAACGTGGATTCGGTGCTCCGGACGCTCTTGGCGCGGGATTTAATAGAGCAAGCAGGTGCCACTGCCGATACAGGGGCTGGGCTATATATTACGACTGCGTATTTTTTGGAAAAAATGGGTATGAATTCCTTGGCAGAATTGCCGGATTTAGCTCCGTATTTACCCGATGAAGAAAATTTAGAAGAGGTAGAGAAAGAAATATTATGAGTAGAGCAGAGCAGGAAATTTTTGATGCCCAAGGGGAGCGCCTTCAGAAAGTACTCGCCCATGCGGGAGTGGGTTCGCGGCGGCATTGTGAAGCTTTAATGGAGCAAGGCCGCGTAGAAGTAAACGGAGTGATTGTACGCCAGCTTGGCATGCGCGTAGACCCCAGAAGTGCTCAAATAAAGGTAGACGGGGTGCCGGTACAAGGTGATTTAGAAAAAGTAACTATTGCTTTCTACAAACCTCCGCGCGTCGTATCTACTATGAGTGATGATCAAGGCCGGAAAACCCTTGCAGATTATTTAGATGATCGCCCGGAACGTCTTTTCCATGTGGGGCGGCTAGATATTGATACGGAAGGGATAATTTTACTTACCAACGACGGTGAACTAGCGCATCGTCTTACACATCCTTCTTATGAAATTCCTAAGACTTATATTGCGCGGGTGGAAGGGCAAGTCACGCGCGGATTAGGGAAAGTTCTGGAAGCGGGGGTGCAGCTAGAAGATGGAATGCAAAATGTGGATTCTTTCGTATTAAAAGAAGCAGCTCGCCGCAATTCAATCGTTGAAATTACGCTGCATTCGGGGAAAAATCGAATTGTGCGCCGGCTGATGGAAGAAGTTGGCCATCCAGTTATGGAATTGGTGCGGGTGCGTTTTGCTAATATCACGGCGGGAAGATTAAAACCTGGGCAATATAGAATAATCGGTGGCTCCGAGTTGGGAGCACTTATGCAGATGGTAGATATGTGATGAAAGAAGAGCAAAAAACTTTGCTGCGGAAGCAACTTGCTCCGGATTCTCTCGTAATAGCAATCGACGGGCCTTCGGGTTCAGGTAAATCTACGGTGGCGAAGGAGCTCGCATTTCGCCATCATCTTGCCTATTTAGATACCGGCGCTATTTATCGAGCTGCTGCGTGGTGGGCACAACATCAGCAAGTAGATTTAGCGGATACCCAGGCCGTGGCACAGGTGGTGGAAAATATGCCACTGCAAATCAACTTAGATCCGCGTCAACAGCAGTTTTTTTGTGCGGGAATAGATATTACGGAGGCGATTCGCACCCCGGAGCTCACGCGAGTAGTTTCTCAGGTATCTAGTAATCTGGCCGTGCGGGCAATTCTAAAAGCTAAGCAACGCCAACTTATTGAAGCAGAAAGCGGCGCAGGAAATAATTCTGCCCCATATGCGCAAGGGCGGGGGATCGTAGCAGAAGGTAGAGATATAACTACCGAGGTAGCTCCAGATGCTCCAGTGCGGGTATTACTTACGGCTTCGGAAGCGGCCCGGCTCCGGCGGCGGGCTTTGGAAGTGCGCGGCAGCATTGATGCAGAAAATTTAGCGGCCACCCGGGCAGAAGTGGTGAATCGAGATCGTAAAGATTCGAAAGTTACTAAGTTTCTGCAGGCAGCTCCGGGAGTGTATAGTATTGATTCATCAAATTTGAGCGTGGATGAAGTGGTAGCGGAAATCGAAAAACTGCTTCCGAAAGGTAAAAATGGCGGAACGAAACTCAGCTGAAGAAACTTCGGCTGCTTATGTGCAGCAGGAAGCACTGCAGAAATCAATTCTGGCGGAATATGATTTAGCGGTAGAGGATTACCAATTACTGGATACAGATACCGCTCCAACTGATTCTCCAGTGCCGATGGAGCTGCCGGTATTAGCAATTATTGGCCGCGCCAATGTGGGGAAATCTACCTTAGTAAATAGAATTTTAGGGCAGCGCCTGGCGATTGTAGAAGATCAGCCAGGGGTGACGCGCGATCGGGTACGCTATCCTGCGGAGTGGAATGGCCGCAAATTCATTCTTATGGATACTGGCGGTTGGGAAGTGAGTGATGCAGATATTGACCGCTCGGTATCTCTCCAAGCGGAATATGCAATTGCGGCTGCCGATGCTCTCGTGCTGGTAGTAGATGCGACGGTAGGAGATACCGCTACTGACGATAGAATTGTGGAAATTATTCGTAAATCCGCTAAACCGGTAATTTTAGCGGCAAATAAAGTAGATTCTCCTAAGCAAGAAGCCGAAGTGGCGCTGCTGTGGGGGATGGGGCTGGGAGAGCCCTATCCTATTTCAGCTCTGCACGGGCGGGGGATTGGAGAACTGTTAGACGCTGCGCTGGCAGTATTGCCCGCAGCTAAGACAGCTCCGGCTATATATAGTAGCGAAGCACCGCGGCGCATTGCCCTTGTGGGAAAACCTAATGTAGGTAAATCTTCTCTGCTCAATAAATTAGCTGGTGAAAATCGAGTAGTAGTAGACGATTTAGCTGGCACTACTCGAGATCCGGTGGATGAATTTATAAATCTTGACGGGGAAGACTGGATATTAGTAGATACCGCGGGAATTCGCCGGCGCGTGCACCTCGCCAAAGGGGCAGATTATTATGCTTCTTTGCGCACCCAGGGAGCAATCGAAAAAGCGGAATTAGCTTTAGTGTTGATAGACGCCGCACAAGAACTCACTGAGCAAGATATTCGGATCATGCAGCAGGTAGTGGATGCGGGGCGAGCCATGGTTCTGGTCTGCAATAAATGGGATCTAGTAGATGAAGAGCGGCAAGCGGAGTTAAATCGAGAATTAGAAGCAGAATTAGTGCAGATGGAATGGGTGGAGCGCGTCAATATCTCTGCTGCTACCGGTTGGCATACGAACAGAATCGCTGCAGCAATGCGGCGTGCCTTAGAATCGTGGGATAAACGAATTGCTACTGCGAAATTAAACTCTTTTCTCAGTGAAGTGGCAGCCGCAAATCCACATCCCGTACGGGGAGGAAAGCAACCGCGTTTATTATTCGCTACGCAGGTAGAGAGCCGCCCACCTCGTTTCGTCTTTTTTACCACTGGCTTTATGGATCATGGCTACCGGCGTTTCTTAGCGCATCGCTTGCGGGATGAGTTTGGTTTTTCTGGCACTCCGATAGAAATATCGGTGCGGGAGCGGCAACGGCGGAAGAAAGATTAAGCAGACATAAAAGATTAAACGGAAATAAAAGACTAAAACTGTGGATTTCAGATTTTCATCGAGATTCCGCGCGATATGAGTAGTAAATGACGAAGCCCAGAATCTCCAGCGCGGAGATTCTGGGCTTTTCGTCGGGCTAGCGGGATTTGAACCCACGACCCCTTGACCCCCAGTCAAGTGCGCTACCAAACTGCGCCATAGCCCGGATATTTTCATATCGACGAATATAAATAGTAGCAAAAACTGCGCTAAGTTCCAAAAGCTGCGCGGGCGGCGGTGAAAATTGCGGAAGAGAATTGCAGAAGAAAATTTTGCCAGTGGATTGCGAAAGGGAAAAGAAAATTACTAGTGCGAAATTCTCTATCGCCTTCTCATTTCAGGGCTACTTGCGATAAAGTAGGGGGAGGCTAAGTATTAGGAGGAGAGCGGAATGAGCGGTGTAGATTTTAATCTTAACGACGATGCTGAATTTTCCAATTCTCCTGCTACTTCCCGGTTTTCCGGTATTTTTCGGGAGCCGGAAGCGCCTTTGCCCGTGCGCGGTTTAGATGCGGATGATCTTGCTTCTATAGATGCCCTGCCGGCTGATTCTGCGTTACTAATTGCACGCCGGGGGCCGAATGCAGGAGCCCGTTTCTTGCTCAATGCGGCGGAGACCACCGCAGGGCGTCATCCTAAATCAGATATTTTCTTGGACGACGTCACAGTGTCGCGCCGGCACGTAGTTTTTTTACGTACCCCGGAGGGTTTCTTCGTGCGTGATAAGGGCTCACTGAATGGTACGTATCTGAATCAAGAGATAGTAGAAGAAGCTCCGCTAAATAACGGTGATGAAGTGCGTATTGGGAAATATCAATTCACTTTCTTCTTATCTCCGCGGGCGGCGCAATGATTCTTCCTGCACAGCAGGCTGCCGCTGAGGTAGCTCTATCTTCTTATTGGCCGCAAGCCGTATCGCACGATGCTTATCTGAAAATAGGTGAGGTGTTGGGAATTCTCAAAGCGGAATTTCCTTTTCTAGCGGCTTCAAAAATTCGCTATTTTGAAAGCCAAGGTTTGTTGCACCCACAACGCACAGCTTCGAATCAACGGCAATTTTCTCCTGCTGATGTGGAGCGCTTGCGCTTTATTTTAGGCGAACAGCGCGATCGTTATCTAAATTTGCCACAAATCAAAGAGATGTTGCGCCAGCTTGATAGTGGGGAAGTGGTCAATGAGCACCCCGGAAAAATGCGCGCTCTGGGAGATAAAGAAATAGCAGCTCCTCGCCCCGGTACCCGCCTACATAAAGAGGAATTGGCTACCCTGACGGGAGTTTCAATCGCCAAACTTGAAGAATATCTGAATGCCGGCTTATTAAGCGCGGATGCGCGGGGGAGGCTGACTGCGCAGTCCATAGATTTGGTGCGCTATGCACAAATATTGGAAGAGCGAGGAGTAGATATTCGTTTTTTGAAAGCTGTGCGCAACGGAGCTCGGAGCCATGCGGTAGCGATTCTAAACTCTTTGGCAATTGAACGGGCGCGCAAATCTCCACTGGCAAGAGAGCGCGCTTTGGCTGACACTGCCGAGATTTCAGCCGCACTCAGCAATTATTATCGAGCTCAGCTATTGGAGAATCTCGATATCGAACTTCGCTAAAACTTAAAATACAGCTTTAAGAAACGCAGGTGCGACACGCCAATTTTCTTAAAGTCTAATCGTTGAGTTTTTCGATAAATAGCTCTAGGCTGGAAAGGTAAATATCGGAGGAGGTTCGGGTGAGCGAAAATATGGCTAATAGTGAGGCCCGTCCGCAGCGTATTCAGCCTATGCTGTTTGGAGATAGATTACCGGATATTGATACGATGACCGGCTATCGGGGTCCGGCAGTGTGCCGCGCTATTGGAATTACTTATCGGCAGCTCGATTACTGGGATCGTACTGGCTTGGTAGTGCCGAGCGTGCGCTCGGCTACTGGTTCTGGATCTCAGCGTCTATATTCCTTCCGAGATGTATTAGTGTTAAAGCTCGTAAAGCGGCTTTTAGATACGGGTGTTTCCCTCCAGCAAATGCGTCTAGCTATTGAGCAATTAGCTGAGTATGGGGTAGAAGACTTAGCCAGTATTACTCTTATGTCCGATGGAGCCTCGGTGTATCTATGTACCAGTAATGACGAGGTAATCGATTTGATACAGGGTGGGCAAGGCGTATTTGGAATCGCGATTAATAAAGTGTGGAGCGATGTGGCGGGCTCTCTTTCTCATCTGGAGACGGAGAGTTTAGAAAATTCACCGGTGGTAGATGAATTAGCTGCGCGCCGTGCGGCAAAAATACAGGCTATTTAGTTCGGTATAGTATCTAGCTCGGTATGGTTATCAGAGCACTTTGAAAGTTCTCCTTTCTGCATAAGAGAGGAGGAGTATCTCTAAAGGTGAATCTAAGTTACTAGCAGCAGGTTTATTCTCATGCGCTAATTTGACATAATGTACATTATCGGATTGAGGGGAATTGGGTGGAACTGCCTCAATAACTAGGATTTAGCCAATAGTGAAGAAATAGCAATGCTCAGATAGAAGATCCTTAAACTCATATATGAGACTGGGTGGGAAAAGCTTTGGCGGAAAGATTTGCAAAGAGCCGAAAATCTGTAAGGTACAAGCTTGTGTAGCTCTCTGCACAAAGCAATTTTTGCCTAGATAAGCTATTATAGTTATGCAATTATTTTTTCGAAAAGTAGGTTTTATGGCTGAGCGCTCTCTGCGAGGAATGAAAATTGGCACCAACTCTTTGGAGTCAGATATCGGCGTTGCTTTTGTAGAGCGCCGAGAAGAGCATTATCAGTGCGAAAATGGGCATGATTTTATGCTCTCCTTTACTCTGGGAGCCGATGCGCCGCAGAAATGGAAGTGCAAATGCGGTGCCGAAGCCGATTTAATTAGCGGTGAAGGTACGGAGAGCGAAAAGAAGAAAAAACCGGTACGTACGCATTGGGATATGCTTTTAGAGCGCCGTAAAGCGAAGGAATTAGATGCGCTACTTAAAGAGCGCCTAGATTTGCTGCGTTCTGGCAATTTTTATCAGCGTCACTATTAAAATACGCTTGCTCTCTCCTGTATTTTCTGCATTTTTCTTAGCGAGTTTTTTGCTTAGAGAGTTTTTACTTAACGAATTTTGTTGTAGCGAATCTTTTTAGAGAATTTTTTAGAAACTTTCTATTTTTCTAAATCAGCTTTTACGGTGTTCTCTATTTATTTTTTCTGCTCGCTTTTCGCATGCGCCACCGCTCGGGGGTGAAAACTATATAGAAAAGCAGTGCCACTCCCCCTAAATAGGTGATTATTGTGCGGATTTTATAGCTCTTAGTGGCAAGAGTGACGTGCGAATTCAGCGCAATTTCTTGAATTTGCGCTGCTGATACGCCTAATTTGCTTTGGTAAAGTACCTTTCCGTTTGGCGTAATTATGCCAGAAACTCCGGAAGTCGATACTTGCAGAGTGCTCTTTTGGTGTTCGGCAGCACGAAATCTGCTCATAGCAAATTGCTGCAAAGGTTCTCCAGAATTACCGAAAGAGGCATTATTAGTCGGGACTACGAGCAGCTGAGAATTTTGCGCTGCTTTCGCCACAATATTTGTATAGGCCACTTCAAAGCAGATAGGAGTGCCAATTTGTATCATCTGCGCGGAATGATCAGCGCGAGCAGGAATTTTTACTTGGAGTTGGGCGGGAGCAGAGCCGGGAACCATATCGGTAGAAATTTCTTCGGCAGCTGGTACAAAGCGGGAAATAAAATTACGTAGCGGTAGATACTCGCCGAAAGGTACCGGGTGCTGTTTGGAGTAGCTATCAATAATTCCTGATTCGTCAATCGCTACGTAATCATTGGTGCGTACATTGGAAAAATAATTCTGCGTACCGAGCAGTAAAGGAGCCGGAGCGATAGCTGCTACCGCTTTTTCTACCATTTTCCCTGCGGCATAGTCACGGCGAAAATTCCTATCTGAAGCCGATTCTGGCCAAAGTACTAAATCGGGATTTTGATCTGCAATCAGGTAGGTAGCTTGGAGATGATTTTCGGTGACGATAAGTGCTCGCGACTCCCCTGGCGCTAGTTTTGCTACGTCTGGTACATTGCCTTGCACGATGCCTATGCGCAAATTTTGGGTAGCTGCAGCTCCACTTGGTATTAAGAGTGGTAGCACGAGCAGTAATACCGCCCCTACTACTGCTCTCCCACTGCGGAAAACCTGCTTTTCTCGCAGTTGTTTGAGCGCATAGCCGAGTAAAATACTGATAAAAACTGCTGTAAAACTAACTAATTGGATAGAACCCCAAGGTGCTAAATGTAGTAAAGGAGCATCTACAAATATAAAAGCTGTATTCCCCCACGGCATTCCTCCGTATGGCACGGCACTGCGTAGTTGCTCAGTTGCCACCCAGAGAAGAGAATCGCCTCCGGCGAGAAGAAGCAGCTTCTGCCAAGGCGGTGCAGAAAAATTAAGCGGCAATAGCCGGCGGTAGAGCAGCACCCATAAGGATGTACATAAGCCGATGAAAAGAGCTTCGATTGCGGCGAGAGCTAAACGAGCGGCCAATAAGGACGCAGCTATTTCGGCCCAGTCAAAGAGCAGATAAAAATAGAAAGCTCCCCAGATCCATCCAAATAAAAAAGCGCTTTTGGGGCGGGCATGAAGAGAGATTAGGAAGAGCAAGGCAAGTGAAAAAAATGAGAGTGGCCAGCAAGCAATGGGTGGATTTGCCGCATAGAAAGTTGCTCCTCCTACTCCGGCAAAAAGAGTGTTTAGGGCAAAGGAGCGGAAATTTTTTGCACTTACTGCTCGAACCACTTTTCTATTCTACCTAGAAAAAGCGACAAAAAAGCTAAAGCAATAAGCTCCGTTTTTCACCTCGGACCGCCATTATGACGTTTTCTATCGTGAAGAAACGGAGCCTATTTGCACATATTCATTGCTTACCCACTAGCCTAGAATCCGCGCCCCCGATATGCAAGATAGAATGACTTTAATTACTGAGATATTTATAGCCATTCCCAACGCCGCACTAATTTAATTGCCGCTTGGGCGCTAGCACCCAGCCAAAATCCGTGTCCAGCATTTTGGAGTTGCCCTAAGAGATCTAAAAGCCTCCGGGCAGCGCTTATAAAATCGCCTACTTCTAAGTGGGAAGCTGCCAATACTTCTGCGAGAGGAACTTTCTGTGCCCAAGCATAAAAAGCTTCTATACCGCCGGGGTTCGGCTCGGCAGTGAGCTCTAAATGCTGCTTTTCTTCTTGCGCGTGTAGAAAATCGTAATTTCGTAAAATAGCCTGCCATGCGGCACGTAGCGCTTTTTGGTGTGGCGCAATTCCCGCTAATCTTCTATCACCGAGGAATGCGGCACAAACACCGGCAAATTCGGCAGGCTGTAGCTGCGCGAGAGCGGCCTCATTGAGTGAAAGTGTTAATAAAAGATCCTGCTCATTATGGATGCCGCGTAAAAGCTGCGCTCCCCCAGCTAGCTTTAGCTCACCTGGCGTAGCTTTTTGCAAATATCCTAGTTCTTTCAATACTTCTGCTGTGGCGTCAAATTGGATAGCCACGGAATCAGCGAATTTTTCGGTTTTCTTCTCCAGCTGCGCGGCACGGCGGCACAAAGTAATATATTCTTGCCCTTGGCGCATATGCGCTGGCAAATCTGGGCAAGAATGCACTGGATTTTGCACGAGTTCTGGCTCGTCGGGCACGCTGAAGCGACTCCAGGATTCGAGAAGGTCACTATCGCTCCCTAAATCTAATCTCTCCCCCGCTATAGCGAAAATTTCTTCGGCAATTTCATTGCGTAGTTGCCTATTCTTTAAAGAAATTCCGAAAGGTAAGGGAATTTTTCCTAAGCAGCGCATATGAGAACTCAAATCTCGCTCTGCCAGCCAAATTAATTTTCCATAGATATTAATTATCCGGAGGCGGCGCGGTTCTTTCGCTATTACGATGCCATATTCTAATTCGCGCTGGCGGGCGTAGGCGTAGAGGAATCCACTTTTTGCTTCTTCCCAGCTGCGCAGAATTTTTGCTCGGTAATCTTCCTTTGCGCGTTTCCGGTAGGCTTTCGAAGCTCTTCCTGCTTGCTGGCGCAACTGTATATAGCTGCGGAAATCGCCCTTCTCGCAAAGCTTTGCTATTTCTGGCTCGAGCTGTGCTATGCGTCGGTGTATACGCCGCAATTTTCCACGCAACTCTCCTAATTCAGCATTTTTTTGAAATTGGGCGAAAGAGGCACCCATTATCTCGCGTGCTGCCGAGTAACCGTAGTTATGTATAAGATTTACTACCGTATTATAGGAAGGGAAAAATGCCGATTGAAGTGGCTCAACAGCTCCAGAAGTTATTTTTTCTAGATGTGCTATATCGATATTGCTATTAGCGGCTATTATAGCGTTCCCGATGCTATCTTTTCCGCGGCGGCCGGCGCGCCCAATTAGCTGGGTATATTCAGTGGCCGTCAGATCTTGGAAGGATTGTCCGTCCCATTTGCGGAGCTCTTCTAGTACGACGGTGCGCACCGGCATATCGATTCCCAAAGAGAGGGTGCCAGTAGCGTATACCAAGGAGAGCAATCCGGCTCCCATCAACTGCTCAGTGAGCTCCTTAAAAGCAGGAAACATTCCCGCATGATGAGCGCCAAAACCACGAGTCAATGCGGTAGCCCAAAAATTGAATTTAACTGCTCGGGCGTCAGCAGGTGTTAAAGAGTTGCGTAAATCAGCTAGGTGCCGGCGAATTTCTTTTTGTTCAGCTGCGTTGGTAAAAATAATTCCTGCATCGACTAAATCACTTACTGCGCAATCGCAGCCACGGCGCGAAAAAATAAATTCAATAGCCGGAAGTAACTGGGCAGATTGCAGCGTAGAAATAATGCGTTTTCGATCTCCAATACGCAGCGGCTGCCGCCTTCTTGTTTTGGCGTTATTTACGCTCAATAACTCCTGTATTTTTGCTTTGCGAAAATTGCCGTTCGCACGAAAAATTGGATATAAATCTTTTTTCTGCAGCATAAACTGCTCTAGCGGCACTGGGCGCGTATAAGAAACTACACTTTTACCTCTCCCCCGTACCGAGGAGAGCCATTGGGAAAATTCATCGACATTAGCTACAGTCGCAGAAAGTGAAATAAGCCGGCAGGAGCTGGGAAGCTGTAAAATTATTTCCTCCCATACGGGCCCGCGCGCTGCATCAGCCAGATAGTGCACTTCATCTAGTACCACATATCCCACTTCTGCTATGAGCTCGGCCTGCTGAAAAAGCATATTGCGCAGCACTTCGGTGGTGACTACTAAAATTGGAGCAGAACTGTTGATGGTAGTATCTCCCGTCAAAAGCCCTACATATTCTGCTCCGAGTTGAGCACAGAAATCTCGGTATTTTTGATTAGAAAGCGCCTTAATTGGGGCGGTGTAGATACAGCGTAAAGAGCGAGCGAGTGCTAATTCCACGCCAAATTCTGCTACTACCGTTTTCCCAGCGCCCGTAGGAGCAGCTAGTAAAACATCTTCACCCCGCATTAACGCCTGAATCGCCTCTAGTTGGAAATCATCTAGATAAATCCCGCGGGCGGCGTAGCGGTCGCGAAAATTTTTAATTAAAAGATTCTCCATTAGTTCCTAAACTATAAGATGTACCGATTTTGGGCACACTTTAATCGTAAGCGGTAAATCTGCCACATATTCTCCGTCTGCCATTACATGGGGTGGATGGATTCCGGCCTCGCTAGCTGCTTCTACGTGTATTTTGGTGGTAATTATTTCGTGTACTCGTTTATCTTGCAGGTGCCGGCGGAAAAGTAATTTGGGAAGGAGTTGAGCCAGTTCCCAAAAACGTACGCTACGCAGAAGTATGACATTTAATTTTCCATCGTCCACCCGCGCAGTAGGAGCGATATTGAAACCACCTCCGAAATAGCGGGTATTGGCTACACAGAGTAAGAGCATATCGCCTTGTGCGGTCTTTCCATTCACACTAATGCGCACTCCGTAGGGCTTATAGGCGCTTAAAGCGGGGAAAAGAGCGCGCACATAGCGTAAATTACCTTTTGGCCACCGTAATTTATTAGTTCGATAATTTACATCGGCATCTACCCCAAAGCTAGCAATCGCTAAAGCGTAGGTACTCTCGTGTTGGGTAATTATTTTCATCGAATCAATTACCCGAATTTTTTTATTGCGAAGTGCATCAATAATTTGCGTAAGCGCTACCTCTGGAGCGTGGATAGGTAAAGAAAATTCGCGGGCGATATCGTTTCCGGAACCAAGTGCAATAATTCCTAAAGGCATTTCGGTGCCCGCCACCGCCTGTAATCCCAGATGTACCATCCCATCACCACCCATGGCAACGAGTGCATCGATGCTATTTTCTACTACAGCTTGCCGGGCATTTCGCACGGTATGCTGCGCATCGCTGCCGGTGAGCCAACACAATTCTACTGTGTGCCGTTCAGCAATAGCTTCTAGTAGTGGCCGGTATTTATTTGGATCGCCACTGCGTGCTTGCGGATTTAAGATAATGCCAATTTTCATTTTTTATTTTTTTCTCTAATAGCGCGGGCAGCTTCCCGATGAGTTTCGTCGAAGCGATCATAATCGGTTGCTACTTGAGTATCCCAGCGGTTAGTGGCCTTCACCAATCTCCCCTGCCGTTTGCTATCGCGTAAATCTTTAATTTCGCGGCGCGTGCGGTGGGCTTGGCGGGCGCGCTCTTTTTCCTCGTAGATATTACTTTCCGAAACATAATCTTTTATATGCGGGGTGGCGTAGGTAGAAAATGCGGCGCCGAAACCGTGGGCAGCTTTTAATAAGTGCCGAAACGAAATCCACAGATTACGCAGCAAGATTCCCAGATACACGGCTAGTATAAGTAAGCCGATTATTAAAATTTTCCCTATCATGCTTCGCTTTCTTCATAAATATCTAAAAGTGCCGCTGCCTTCTCTGCTAATGGTAGCAAACTGGTAGTAGTAGCGATCTTTTCTACCCCATCTCCGAGTCGAATGAGTAACTCCGCCACCCACTGCAGATTCGCAAAAGGAAGCTCTAAAACTGTTTCCTGCTCATTATCTAGCAGCACTGCCTGCGGTATTTGCTCTGCTACCCATTTTATACTCCCCTGCCCATAAAGACGCAGCTGCCCGGTATGAAACTGTAAAGGAGTCCGGCGAAACTGCGTTTTTATCTCCGCATACTGCCGTTTCGATAAACTGGCGCGGCCCATTTTCGCCTGGCTAATTCGATCTAAACGATAGTTACGGCAGGATCCCTCGGTATAAACCTGCAGTAAAGGAACATCTTTTACCTGTATCTGAATTGGAAACCCCGATACTTCTTTGCTGGTAGCGTACCCGGAACTATGCGTTTTCCAATAAGTGAAATGGATTTCTTGCCGATTATTAATAGCTGCTTCCAAAACCTTATAGACTTCTCGATTGCCCGTTATCTGCGGAGGGCGCCACATCGCGCTCCCATACCCATGGGCAGCCGCGCTGGAAGTAAGCAGATTGCGCAAGTGAAAAAGACTGGGCACTGCAGCTGGGTCAATTAGATTAACTAAATAATCAAGGACTGCCACTAGGGTAATTAACTGTACTAAATTGAGCGAAATATCTGTGCGTTCTGGGCTTTCCAGTAGTCTAATGCGGCAATCCGGGCGGGCGTTTTCTACATCAGAAATCTGTAAATCCACAATAGAGCAGTATCCCCCGGCTTGCGTAATTTCTACTGTAGATAATTCTCGCAGTTCTTTATGCATTTTTTCGCAAGATATTTGATAGTGGTCGGCTAATTCTTGGAGCGTGATAGAAGTAGCTTTTTCCTGCAAATAGTAGAGAATGGAAAGTTTGCGCGCTAAAGAAATATCGCCTTTTTTACTATCTGGGCGCGGTGGAAAAGGGGCACTTTGAGAAATCGAAGCCGTGCTAGGTGTGGTCTTAAGCGCGGTCTTAGGTGTGGCGCTAAGCGTGGCGCTTTTAGGAGCTGCAGAACTGGGAACAGAATTGGACTCCGTAGAATTGGTGAGATTGCAAGGTGCTGCGGTAAATACTTCTCCTCCTTTAGCTAAACGCTGTAAGTGCTGGAGCCGCTCATAGAAATCTTGGCGGATTTCGCGTGGCGCGAGTAGTTGGGCATCTCGGCCGTAGAATACGAGGTATTCATACATATCTTCTTTTTGCATTTGGCAAATATGCAAATCTTCTTGAGCGCTGCCATCTTTAGCAGCGGGAGCACTAGTTACTTTTGCGGCCAGTTCGCGCAGAGGTAGAGCGCGTGATTTCTTAACTCGTACTTGGAAATCGTAGGTAGAAAAACCATTTATAATTTCTAGCTCGCTATCTGCGCCGCGGGATTTTTCGCTCCCGAAATTGGTGGTATTAGTAGCAGAATCGGCTAAAAGCTGTGGTTTCTCTAAGATGCGGTCAATTTTATAGGTACGCAGGGGCGGATTTTCCGCCGTACTTTTATCTATTTTGTAGGCGAGTACATAAAAAGCATCATAGTGAGCTTCGATGCGCACTGGTTCTATTATTTGCTGAGTACAGCGAGAATTATATGCGGCCGCGTATTTTATGGATATGCGCTGGCGGCGGGCAATCGCCGTTGCGATTTCTAAAATATATTTTCCCCGCGGAAGGTGTATACGATATGCGGTATTCTTTTCTGTTAAATTACTTGCCGAAAGTAGAATTTGCAAAGCTGCACTAGCGTATTCTGCTTCGGCACTTTTGCCACTTTCCGCTAGTAGATTATAAAGAATAGATAGATCAGGAGGAGCGCCGCTAATAGTAATTTTATGGGAATTATCGATCCAATAAATTTCTTCGTTATGAGCGCCGAGGCGCACGCGCAAATCTTCTCCAGATTCCCGCAGCACACTGATATCAGATTCTAATAAGTGCCGCCGTTGGCTAAGGCTTTTTTCTTTATCTTGATAGGCCGGTAGGCGCAGGAGTTCTTCGAGAGTGCTGTGGTCTTCATTTAGTTTACAACGCAGTGTATAGCGCCTATCGCTAGCGGTGCGCGGAGCGGTCATATCGTTATCTCCCATGTTCATACTCTAGTCGATTACACTAGAAATATGATTTTTTGGCGACGCGGGAAAATTGTAGACGTTCTCGGTACTTGGGGAAAAACTGGTGAATACCAAGTTCTTTTAGAAGATGGGAATACGGCGCGTGCTCTAGCCTATTTTCCTTTGGTTGGTCAACCGCAGCTACAAGAAGAAGTATTGCTTTCGAGCGCGGCGGTAGTGCGCGGCTTGGGCACTGGCGGCTATTTATTTATCATCGCTATCCCCGCGCGTCTTCCAGCCGATACGCCCACTACTCCGGGGCATATTGTAAAAGCTCGCTATACGCCGCTGCAGTACATGGTACAGGGAGTAGATGAACAGGAATCCCCTTATTATGAAGAGCTGAAAGACGCCGATTCTATTATGGGAATGCCGGTAATTGCGGCTGATTTACATTCCGCCTTGCCGGCGATAGTGCTGGGTATAAAAGAAAAACAACCCGCGGCACGAATTGCCTATATTATGAGCGACGGAGGTGCCTTACCAGTCTGGTTTTCACAAATTCTCTGGCAGTTGCAAAATACGGGAGATATTATCGGCACTATTTCCTGCGGGCAAGCATTTGGTGGTGATTTAGAAGCCGTAAATATCTATAGTGCTTTGCTGGCAGCTCGCTTAGTGTGGAAAGCAGATTTTACTATCGTCACACAAGGCCCTGGAAATTTAGGAACCGGTACTCGCTGGGGATTTTCCGGAACCCAGATTGGAGAAGCTTTAAATGCGGCCGGAATTTTAGCGGGAATTCCTATTAGCGTATTGCGAATGTCGAGTGGAGATAAAAGAGAACGGCATCGCGGGATATCGCATCACAGTATGCAGGTCTTGCAGCGGATAGTTACCACTCCTTGCCGGGTACCGGTACCCGCATGGGCAGATTTAATTGCGGGAAATTCTGAGTTTAGGCTCCCAGCAGATATCGAAAAAAAGTTAGAAAAGCAGATTCGCGAACTAGAAAAATATCCGCAGCTGCAAGTAGCAGCAGTTTCTACAGCTGGATTGGGAGAATTACTCAGCTCTTCCCCCTATCCACTGCGCACAATGGGGCGAGATTTTACCGCTGATCCACTCAGCTTTTTAGCTGCGGCCGCGGCCGGCCGCTATGCGGCTGAGTTATATCGGTAGCTATAGATTTCGGAAAATTTTCGGAAAATTTTTGGGCAACCCTCGCAAAATTAAATTCGCGAAGTGAGAATCGGGGTGACGATAATTCCGCGCGCTCCTGCCGCGTGCAGCTTATCCATTATCGGATTTATTTCGCGGCGGCGTACCATGGACCGCACTGCGGACCAGCCTGCCTCGTGTAGAGGCGAAATAGTAGGCGATTGGAATCCCGGCGTAAGTTTTATTGCAGCATCTAATACGTCATTCGGGCAATCATAATCTACAAGTACGTATTCTCTTGCCACTATTACTCCCGCCAGGCGGGCATCTAAAATTTCCAAAGCCGGACTATCGCAGGCGGCCGGATTAGAAATTAAAATAGCTTCCGATTCTAAGAGAGGTTCGCCGAATACTTCGAGCCCGGCAGCGCGTAGCGTGGAGCCAGTTTCCACTACATCTGCGATAGCGTCGGCTATTCCTAAATGCACTGAAGATTCTACGGCGCCATCTAAATGCACTATTTGGGCGTCTATATTTCGTTTTTCCAAATAATTCTTTAGGAGGCGATCATAGGAAGTGGCGATGCGTTTTCCTGATAAATCCGCCAAGGAAGTAATTTGGGCCCGCGGAGCCGCAAAACGAAAAGTCGAGCGAGCAAATCCAAGCGCTCGATGCTCCAGAGCGGAAGCGCCAGAATCTAGTAAAAGATCGCGCCCCGTAATACCTACGTCTACCGTGCCTTCTCCTACGTATATTGCTACATCTCGGGGGCGAATAAAAAAGAACTCCGCTTCATTAGCTTCGTCGAGTAATACGAGTTCCCGCCCTTCGCGGCGTTGCCGATAGCCAGCTTCTTGGAGCAGAGCAGTAGCCGGAGCGGAGAGAGACCCTTTATTGGGAATTGCAATCCGTATCATAGGTGGTAGTACTCCTTATAGGTATTTATAGATATCGTCTAAAGTAAGCCCGCGCGCTAAGGCCATAACTTGGGCATGGTAGAGAAGTTGCGATATTTCTTCTGCTAACTCGGCATCACTTTCGTATTCGGCAGCAATCCACACTTCCCCAGCTTCTTCTACTAGCTTTTTCCCAATTTGGTGCACGCCTGCTTCTAATTCCGCTACGGTACCTGAGCCGGCTGGGCGTTCTTTTGCTTTTTTCTGCAATTCGGCAAAGAGACTCTCAAAATTTTTCACAACTATCCCCTACTTAGAAAAAGTTAAATATATATCCACGAAGCACAATTGCTTTAATGACAATGCCCCTGAGCTAATTCGCGCAGCGCCGCCACTTCGGCATAAGCATCAGCAGATTTATATACCGCCGATCCAGCTACGAAAGTATCTGCTCCGGCATCAGCGGCAATCTCGATAGTTTTACGGGAGATTCCGCCGTCTACCTGTATCCAAATATCCAGACCAGATTTTTCAACGGCAGCGCGGGCTCTCTGTACTTTGGGCATCATCGTATCGATAAAAGATTGCCCACCAAAACCAGGCTCGACCGTCATAATAAGTAACATATCGAATTCGTTGAGAATATCTAGATAAGGTTCGATAGGGGTAGCTGGTTTGAGAGCGATACCGGCTCGCGCCCCCATTTTCCGTAATTCCCGCGCTAAGCGAAGCGGAGCTTGTGCTGCTTCGGCGTGGAAAGTGACGGAAGACCCGCCGGCCTCTACGTACTGCGGAGCCCAAATATCGGGATTTTCAATCATCAAATGGCAATCTATGGGCACTGGTGATACGCGCGCAATCGCTTCCACCACCGGGACGCCGATAGTCAAATTTGGCACAAAATGCCCATCCATTACATCTACATGGGCCCAATCGGCATTGGATATTTTGCCTAATTCACCCTGTAAATCAGAAAAATCACAGTTTAATATCGAAGGACTTATTCTAATGCTCACTCTTTCACTCTACCCTATAAACTGCGCGGATATGGCAAATCCTATTAGTTTTCTAATTTAGTTTTTCTGCAGGATAGCCAGGAACATAGCATCAGTATCATGTAAATCTGGCCAAAGCTGGAGAAGATTATCGGTACCCGAGAGAGGTTGTAAGGCGTTTTGTGTGGCAATTGCCGGTGCATCTAAAAGCACAGCTTGCGGATGGCGAGTACAGAAATCTTTTATAATAGCGCGCGTTTCCGGTAAATGTGGAGAGCAGGTGGAGTAGGCGATTATTCCTCCGGGGCGCACAGCCTGCCACCCGGATTCCAGCAATTTTATTTGTAGCTTCGCTAAGTCGAGAGCATCTCCCGCTTTTTTCCGCCAGCGCGATTCGGGGCGGCGGCGTAAAGCCCCTATACCCGTGCAAGGTGCATCGATAAGAATACGGTCATAAGATTCGGGCTCTTCTTCTCCGATTTCGCGCCCATCTCCGCAGCGGAGGGCTACTCGTTCCGCCCACGGCGCTACTGCTTGTTCCACTAATTCAAGTCGATGCGGATGTAGCTCATTAGCGAAGATATTTGCTCCTCTGCTTGCTGCGATAGGAGCTAGCGTAGCAGTTTTTCCTCCTGGCCCGGCGCACATATCTAGCCAGCGACTATCATTTCCTTCTATAGGAGCTGCCGCAAAAGCTGCCACTACCAATTGGGAACCTTCGTCTTGCACTCCAGCTAATTTATCCTGCACCGCAAAAATTCTTCCCGGATCCCCACCTTCTAGAGTAAGAGCAGTGGGCACTAAAGAAGGCGGTGCAGATTCCATTTTTCCGCGGGAAATATCAGCAGCTAATTCAGCTGGGGAAATGCCGCGCGCCGCTAAAGTTACCTTTGCCGGTTTATTATTGGCTTTTAATACTGCTAAAAGCTCTTGCGGATTTCGCCCCGCGGCTTGTAAAGAAGTAGCGAAAGCGCGCACAATCCATTCCGGATGGGAAAACCATACCGAAATAAATTTCAAAGATCCGCTTCCCCCTAGTTCCGCTTGTAATAAATTGCGCCACTCGTTCAAAGAGCGCTCGGATATACGGCGTAATACAGCATTTACGAATCCAGAAGCGCCGGTACCTACTTCATTGCGGGCAAGCATTACTGTTTCGTAGATAGCTGCGTGCGGCGGAGTCTCGAGAGCTAAAAGTTGATAAGCTCCCATGCGCAGTAGCACTAAAACTGGTAAATCAATTTCCGAAATCTGCCGGCCAGCGCAGCATTTCGCTATTATGGCATCCCACCTGGATTGCAAGCGCAGTACTCCGTAGCAAAGATTAGTGGCGAAGGCAGCGTCGCGGCGTTTCACATAGGCTTTATTTAGGGTGGCGGGCAGTTGCAGATTTGCGTAACCATCATTTTCGATTACGTCTACCAGCACCTGAAATACAATACGCCGTACTTTTTCTGATTTTGCTCGCCCCGGGCGCCAGTTGGGTGCTTTACCTTCACTCATCTAAATCCTCATCCTTACTCTACTCTGCTGGCCGTTCATCACTGGAAATATGGATTTTCTTGGCGCAGTCCTCGCCACCAAGCATCTGCCGGCATTTCTTTTTTCCCGCTTGGAGTGAGGAGTCGTAAGCGTAACGGGGTGCTCGCACTTCCCACATAAATGCATTTTCCTATTGCTTGCAATTGACCAGGCAAAAGTGAAATTGACGAATTTTCTTCTACCACTTCAACTTTGCCGATTTTTAAGCGTCCACCATCTAAAGTAGTCCAAGCTCCGGGGCGGGGATTAAAAGCATTGATACGGGCGCGAATAGCTGATGCCGGTTGTTGCCAATCTATACGCGCATCCGCAGTGGTGAATTGCGGTGCGTAGCTAATTTCTCCTGCTTGCTCGCGTAAATCGATACCGGTGGGTAGCGCAGAGAATAATTCCGTTAAATGGCGGGCTCCCCTATTAGCCAGCTGCTCTAACAAAGTACCAGCATTTATATCTGGATCTAAAGGCAGCGCTTCTTGCAGAGCAATTTTTCCAGTATCTAGGCCGGCAGCAATTTGGAAAATACTGATGCCCGTCATTTTATCTTGTGCCGCAATTGCTGCTTGCACCGGAGCGGCTCCGCGCCAGCGCGGTAAGAGAGAAAAATGGAGATTAAACCATCCGTAATTAAATACTTTGAGAAGTTCAGGCGGAATAATCAACCCGTATGCCACTACCGCTGCCGCTTCTGCTCCATAGGAAGCAATTTCGCTTTGAATAGCTTCGTCCTTTAGAGAGGTGGGAGTCAGCACCGGAATTCCGTGCTCAAGAGCAAAAGAATGTATCGGAGATTTTTCTAATCGCCGTTTTCGCCCTACTGGAGCCGGAGGGCGAGTAAGTACCGCGGCCACTTCGTGCTTCTCTAATAGTGCAGAAAGTGCCGGAATTGCTGGAGCGGGGGTACCCGCAAAAATTATTCGCACCCTTTTATTCTAAACAGGAAAGAAGACGAGGTCTAAATGGAAAACTTCGGATAAGATATTTATTTTTTCAGATAGCTATTTACGGCCTTTCAGTTATTTTCTGCAAGCTGCTATGGTTTTCTGAACTTCGCTTAAAGTATTGGGTTGATATTTACGCGCACCCCGGGCGCAATTTTCTTAATGGATGCTTTACAGAAAGCGGAATATAAATCTTGTTGGATTGTAGGCCTGGCGTTGGTATCGAAGCGCATATACAAAATAGTATCTTCGCCTTCGCTATGGGGGCCGAGCAGCGTAATTCCTGGTATTACAGAGCTCAGCCCGCCCTGTAAAAGTACGTCGAGTGTTGCATCTTTTTCTTCGGTTGGAGATGGCATCGGCAAATAATTCCGCAAGGCAGTGAGTAATTCTTTTATTTCTGCGCCCACGCCCCGTAGTTCATACCACCGGCAAGTAGGAGGAAGCTGAAGTTGAGAGCGCTCTGCTAATTGAGTAGCTTCCCAGTGCGAAAAATCGCCATTTTGTAATACTTGTAATAAGTGTGGAGGCACATCTCCGACGATGAGTAATTTTCCTCCAGCTGCCCGAGCGGGAAGGGCCGGTAAAATTTGGGTAACTGCGCGCAAAAAATAGGATTCTGATTCTAAACGCCCCGAACGCAGTAAATATCCGGCATCGAGGAGTACTCCTGCCGCAAAACTTTGGGGCAAAGTAGAAAAATTGCGTGGCGTACTCACTACAATGCGTGGATCATTATTCGCTAATTCAATATCCTCGCCAGCGCGGGCAATATTTATGATAACTCCGGGGAATGCCCGCCCGATTTCCTGCGCTGTGCGATGCGACCCAATACGTACTGCACGTAATTTATTTCCCCCGCATTTTTGGCAGTGAAAATTCCGATAACTACTAGCACAACGGGAGCAGGATGGAGGGCAATGTGGAGCAGAAATCTGCAAATATCCACCACAGTGGGGGCAGAGTGCTAATTCTCGGCATTTTTCACACGCAGTGAGTGGAATATATCCGGTTTGCGGTACTACTACTAATACCGGGCCGGATTTTAGTGCCGCCCGCATTACTTGAAATACCGAATCAGGGAAACGCGCCCAAGGTGCTCCCTCGTAGAGAAAGCTATTTGCCGCAAGTATTTGCGGCATTTCCGCAGTTTTATTCTTTTTCGTGCAGCTCCAGCCGGCAGTATTGGCTTTTTTCCACGCACTGCGGAGAGCTGGCCCATAATTAAAAGAGAGCAAAGGTACAGATTCAATTTTTTGCCGATAATATAAAATCTCACAAGTGTGAATCTGGGGGCGGCGCTTTTCTATATAGGCGCTATGGTTTTCATCCAGGATAGAAATAAACCCCAAGTTCGAGAGCGGAGCCCAAGCAGCACTACGGGTACCGATCACTACCCTTGCTTCTCCACTCAAAATACGTAAAAAATTTCGATAGCGGCGCGGTGGATCATCTTGTGCAGTAATTTGCGCCACCGGCAGTGTGGGTAGTTTTTTCTGTAAGTACCTGGCTAGCTCTGCCACTTGCTGAGCCGTGGGAAGTATGAGAAGTGCGGATTTTCCCGCTGCGGCTGCCATCTGTATAGGGGCAAGAATCATCTGTGCAAAGCTATCGTGTGCCTCGAGATAGATAAGAGAAGTAGCGGGAGTTTTATCAGCCTGTTTGGTTTGTAGATTTTTAAGCACTTCTCCCCCGCACTGATAATTTTCCCAAATTGGTAAATCAGTAGCATAAGAGGCGGTGAAATCTGTAGCCGATACCGCAGACAAATAATCTTTTTCGACAGCGGCTTGCCGCGGTGGAATAGCTAGGCGCAAGCAATCAGAGAGAGGGCAAATTGCTGCCTTTGCTACCATTTGGGCAAGTTCATAAATGTTTTTTTGTAATACCGGAATGGGCGAGATTACTTTGCGCAATGGGCGTAGTTTTCTACCAGCTTGAGTTTGCGAGGTGCGCTCAATAATATAGCCACGCACTTCTTGCCCGCCGAATTGCACTGCCACGCGCGCCCCTATCGGCACATCGGCAAATTTAGCGGGCACTTCGTAATCGAAAGCCTGATTCATATGCAAAAGAGGCAGGCTGAGCACTACTTTTGCTACCGGATTTGGCACTTCAGAATGAAAAGTTTGGAATTGCGGAGTCAGAGAAAGTAATTCTTCTTGCGCCGAAAAATTGGGCAAGGCAAAGAGATCAGTTTGCTCTGCTTCGTATCTATCCATATCTTTATTGAACCACGAAGCTCCGAAAAATTTTTAGTCCTAAGGGAGATATTCGCAGTTAAAGATAGTTACTTTCGGAGCTCCTAATGCTTAGAGCTGGGTAACTGCCTCTTTTAGCGCTGCAGCTCTATCGGTTTGTTCCCAAGTAAATTCGGGTAATTCCCGCCCAAAATGCCCATAGGCAGAAGTTTTGGCATAGATAGGCCGCAGAAGTTGTAAATCCTCGATAATCGCAGCTGGGCGTAAATCAAATACCTTTTCTACCGCACTTTTAATGTTTTCTACCGGAACTTTTTCGGTGCCGAAAGTTTCTATACGTAAAGAAACGGGATGAGCTTTCCCAATTGCATAAGAAATCTGGATTTCACAGCGTTCAGCTAGTTCGGCAGCTACGATATTTTTTGCAATCCACCGTGCTGCATAAGCGGCAGATCTATCCACTTTCGAGGGATCTTTCCCGGAGAAAGCTCCACCGCCGTGGCGAGCCATGCCGCCATAGGTATCGACGATTAGCTTGCGCCCGGTCAAACCGCTATCACCCAGCGGGCCTCCCACTACGAAGCGGCCGGAAGGATTAATTAGAATCTGGGTGTCGGCAAGAGAAAATTGTGGTACTTCTGCCCGGAAAACCGGCACGATTACCTGTTCTTTTATGACCTTCTGTAGATAAGATAGCTCTACTTCTGGATCATGCTGGGTAGAAATAACGATTGAAGCAATCCCTACTGGCTTTTCATTCTCGTCGTAATTTACTGTTACCTGCGTTTTTCCATCTGGTCGCAAGCCTCCAACTATCCCGCTTTTTCGCACAAAAGCGAGCTTTTCGGCTAGGCGATGAGAAAGATGAATAGGTAGAGGCATTAATTCTTTAGTTTCATTGCACGCATAGCCAAAAATTAAACCTTGATCGCCGGCACCTTGCTGATCGTATTTATCAGCTGCATCCGCACTGCGTTCTTCGAGCGAATTATCTACTCCCTCGGCAATATCGGGCGACTGCGCTCCGATAGATACTGCTACTCCACAAGAATCGGCATCGAAACCAATTTGGGAAGAGGTATAGCCAATAGAACGCAGTGTATTGCGCACAATTTGGGGAATTTCTACATAAGCACTCGTAGTTACTTCCCCTATCACATGTACCGTTCCAGTGGTGACGATGGTTTCTAAGGCGACGCGGGCGTTTTTATCGACTTCCAGCATGGCGTCGAGAATAGCATCCGATATTCGATCACAGACTTTATCCGGGTGACCTTCCGTAACCGATTCAGAAGTAAAAGGTTGTATCATTTTTGCTTTCTCTTATCTCTTGCTCTTAATTCAATTATGCCGATAATTTTTGGGAAAGAAAATATATTAACTCGTGGGCTATATGAGATTTAGCTCCCTGATATGATGCGACTTCTTTGCCGTCTTTGGTGAAGAGTGTAATACCGCTTTCCACTTCCCCAAATCCGATATTCTCCCCCACTAGATTGACGGCAAGAAAATCTGCGCCTTTTTTCTTAGCTTTTTCCGCGCCGTATTGCAGATATGGAGTATCTTTATCACCCGTCTCCGCAGCGAAACCTAGCACTATTTGATCAGCGGACCGATTCTCCACTAATTTTTGCAAAATATCTGGATTAGGCAGCATCTCTAAAATTATTTTTTCGTTATCCCGCTTTATTTTTTCATTTTGTGGCTGGGCAACTCGATAATCAGCCACCGCTGCGGCCATGATTACGATATCAGCTTGCGCAGATTCTTGGGGCATAATTTTCGCCATCTCGGCCGCAGAAAGCGCGGATATTACTTTTACTTCGCGCGGAATATCTGCCTCTACTCTCCGGTCCATATGAGCAGCTACTAAGGTAACAGTGGCACCAGCTGCCTGCGCTGCCAGAGCTATCTCTACCGCCATTCTTCCCGAGGAACGATTAGAAATATAGCGAACTGGATCTATAGCTTCTACCGTGCCGCCGCCGCTTATACATACCTTTTTCCCTGCTAAGGGAAGATTTTGCGGTATGCTCGTCGCTCGGTTTTGGTTACGCAAAATTTCTCTTAAATCCTGGCAAATAGCGGCCGGATCAGCCATGCGCCCAATGCCCTTATCCCCACCAGCTAATTCTCCGGTAGCGGGGCCGCTAAAGTGGAATCCACGCTGGCGCAAAGTTTGAAAATTAGCTGCGGTTGCCGAATTATTCCACATCTCGCTGTGCATGGCGGGAGCGAGCAATACTGGGCAGGTGGCGGAAAGTACCGTAGCAGTGAGCGGATTATCGCTTATACCAGCGGCTATTTTAGCCATAGTGTTGGCAGTGAGCGGAGCTATTACTAGTGCTGCCGCCCGTTTTCCGATAGCAATGTGTTGTGCAGATCCAGCCGTCGTAGAAAAGTCTTTATATACCGGATTTCCGCTTATTGCTTCCCAGCTTTTTTCTCCAATAAAGGAGAGCGCTGCGGGAGTGGGAATTACGATCACTTCGGCACCCTGTTTTTTGAGTAACCTAATGAGTTCTAAGCTTTTATAAGCAGCAATACCACCAGTTACCCCCAGCGCAATAAGAAATTCCGGCGCAGGGCAATTTGCCGCGACGCCGGATTCCAAAGTAGAGAAATCTGCTGGAAAAGCCATTAAATTTCGAAATTCATTTCCAGTTTATCGTCTGCTATTTCTTCAAAAGCTAAAGAAAGAGGCTTATCTTCCGGAGTGGAAGGTACGAGCGGCCCCACATTAGTGATATTGCCGTCTCCCGATTTCATTTCCTGCCGGTAGGCATTAATTTGCCGAGCCCGCGCAGCTCCAAAAACTGCCAAAGTATATTTAGAATCTACTTTGCTGAGCAGTTCATCAATCGGGGGCTTAATAATGCCTTCCGGATTAGGGCTAGTTCCAAACATTCATACCTCACAAGTAATTATTAATTCTGCACGGGCATTTTCAGCTATGCACTGCCTTATTATACTCGCAGTTATTTATGATATGCAGAATCTTGCTGGTGGCATTAGCCACTGCGTCATTTATTACCACGTAGTCGAATTCATCTTGCGCAGCTAGTTCAGTTTTGGCAGTAGCAAGCCGAATTTTTTGCTCTGCCGCATCTTCCGTGCCGCGCCCCCGCAGTCTTTTTTTGAGTTCTTCCCAAGAAGGCGGAGCGAGAAAAATTTGCACCGCTTGCGGTAGGGATTTTCGCACCTGGCGCGCTCCCCCTAAATCAATTTCCAAAATTACATCTTGCCCGCTAGCGAGAGCCTGGGTGACGGGTGGGCGGGGCGTGCCATAGTAATGCCCGTGTACTTTAGCCCATTCCAACATTTCGCCATTGGTGACTAGCTCTAAAAAGTGCTTTTCATCCACGAAATAGTAGTCTTTGCCGTCTACTTCTCCGGGCCGCGGATGGCGGGTAGTGGCTGATATAGATAGCCACACTTTATCGATTTTCTTCAGTAATTCTTTTAATACTGTATCTTTGCCAACAGCGGTCGGCCCGCAAAGCACAAATGCTCGCCCTGTCTGCTCACCCATGACTCTATTTTTTGTATAACAGAAAAGGAAGTCAAATTTATTCTAAAAATTACCTATAAAAAGACTTTTTAAGAGACCGGGCGGTCAAAACTAAGTCTTGACCGCCCGGCATAATCATTACATATTTACTTAGGCATCTTCGCGCCGCGCCATTGCCTTATCGAAATCGCGCGTACCTACGAATACTTCCTGCTTGTACGGATTTACGCCCAGCTTCTTGGCGCGGTAAATCACGTAACCAATCGCTAATACATTAGCCAGCAAGGCCACTATAGAAACGGTTAGGTTTACATTCGGGTTGTTCACCGAATCGGTAGAGAATACGGAGTAATCCTGGAACATGGGGAATACTTGCGCAAACATGCACCAGAGTGCCAGCGTATTGGCGCGGTTCTGGATCCAGCCGCCCTTATTCCAAAATGCATTGGCTACTGTCGGTGCGAGAAGTAATGCCACACCACAGTACCAAGCGTGCGTTGGCAGGCAGTTATAGGTGTAGCAGAAGTTCCACAAATCATAAGCTACAATGAATACCCAAGTCATATCGGGCCAGAGCATATCCTTCTTCCCTTTCGAAGAATAGATTCCCCACCAACCAGTCATGACGAAGATGTTAATCAATCCAGCCGTGCCGTTGAATACATTGTGCCAACCGCCGTAGAGAGTTACTCCTTCGGTGGATACCCAAGTGGTATTCCAGGCGCGGACGGCAGATTCGAAATCGGAAACTACTGCAATCAGAATATTGATAGCTACGATTACGAAGGGGAAGGCTTTGAACCAATCTACATTTCCGAGCTTCCCCCACTTGTACTTCAGCACCATGAAGCCGATGCATCCAGCAGTAGCCGCATAGAGCTTTGCATAGTGGAACCAAGAACCCATGTGGATATAGGTTGGATTGTTGAGCGCCCATTCTGCCCCCATAGCTCCCCCGATATTAATAGCGAGGAAGTAGACGGTAAGAATTGCCGGAATTACCAGGAAGCAGGTAATTCCTCCGAATCGACTGCGGCGAGCGAATTCATTAGCGGCGATTAATCCGCAGAATACGAGTACCCAGCCGAGCCACTGATAGGCGGCGGTATCTCCATATACATTGAACAGCATTGTTCAGCCTTTCTTTATTTAACTATTAATTTTTTACTTAAAGAACTTTGTCACGGAGGTGAGGTGGAATATGAGGTTCGATATGCAGAGTTTGGGCTGCTATCTGCTTAATGACGGAATTAGATAGTTCGGGCCGCCGCCGAATCAAGGCAATTAATCCGGTCAGCAGCATATAGAAAGTTTCTTCTACATATTCAATATCTACTTCGTGCTTACGTGCGTAATCACGCACCGTAGTTTGGGAAATATATTTTGCTACCCGAGCGGCGGTGCGGTCAGAAAATTTTAAGTATAGTTCGGCATTTGCACTAGCCGTTAAGCTGCTTGTAAAAGGACCATCTTCATTGACGATACGCCGCATTAATTTGGTGGCTTCGTCTAGCGCTCCATTAATATCGCCGGGTTGGCGTTTCTTATTCCAATCTTGCAGTTCGGATAAGAACGCGTCGATTGTATGATCGAGTACTGCTTCTACTGCAGCATCTTTAGAAGGAAAATAATGGTAGAAAAGAGAACGGCTCACTCCGCAGCGCGAAGTTATAGAGGAAATAGTGGTCTCGGTGACGCCGCAGGAAATAATTTCCCCGCGGGTGGCTTCTAGTAGCATCCGGCGAGTATCCTTGGATGCCGATACTTTTTTCTCCACAGTTTTCCCTCCTTAGAATGAAAATAAAACGTAATTGACAATGCGTCAACGATTGTGGGGAAAATCTTTCGACACTTTAGGAAGGAATGTCAGGAAGCATTGCTAGTTAGGACAAAAGTCCTGAGAAGAATTCTAAATATTACTTACTGGTAAAGACATAAGAATAACCTGGGCTCAGACGACACAGTCTGAGCCCAGGTAACGGTTTAAAGCAAAATGTAGGAAGCTACGGAAAAATTATCCGAACATTTCTACGAGCGCTTTGGCCTGATTCGGCCCTAAACCAGCTACGCGGCGCGATTCGGAGATACCGACTTTAGCCATAATTGCTTCCGCTTTTGCTTGGCCGATTCCTGGCACCGACATTAACAGCGCCGAAACCTTCAATTTGCCAGCCACATCATCTTTCTTTCCGCGTGCGAGCACGTCGGAAACCTTAATATCGCCAGCTTTTAGTTGCTTCTTTAGTTCTGCACGCTCACGGCGTACTAAAGCTGCTTTCTCTAATGCAGCCTGCCGCTGTTCGGCGGTAAGAGTAGGCAGAGCCATGTAGCTTCCTCCTAAGTAGTTCCAATAGGTTCAACTTGGATATTACCCCTATAATGCGGAAAAATTCACTATTTTCCGAAAATTCTGCCATTTTGTTACGAAAATGCGTATTTCAGCAGTTAATAATGCCTAAAATGCGCAAATTTGTAAGATTTTTTAGTCCAGAAACGGCGGAAATGAAAAATTTACAGCGCAAAATAACTACATCTGCATCGCAAAATAACTAGGTATTTTCTGAAAAACGTAACTTATCTAGTGAAAATAAGAAAATAAGAATTTTACCGTTTTTCACCGATTTTTAGCGGAACGAGGATTAGGATTCCGGAACTTCTGGAGAAGCGGCGGAGATCTGCGCAGAATTTTCCGCGAGAGTATCTTCTACAAAAATTTCCGTATCTAATCCACTCAAATCAGCAATTGTATTGCCAGCTCCGGCAGTTTCTCCGGCGTAGATATCGGCAATTTTATTTAGCACTCCCATATTAAAAGGCACAGCGGCGTCCGTAGAAAAATCTCGGGTCAAATTAGCAATTTCCGTAGCTACTACGGCGATTTCTCCATCTAAAAACATCAATTCAGCTGCGCCAATACGCAGTAAATTTCTATCTACGGTAGTCATGCGCGAAAGAGCCCAATTTGGAGAAGCCGCATCAATCATTGAGTCGATATTATCGGCCCATTCTCCATAGGCATTGACTATCGCTTGCCCATATTCCCCAATTGGCACTTGAGCAGTAGATAACTGCGTGCGCTGCGCCAGCAAATCCGTAATGGAATTTGCGGGGATGCCTTTTATATCGGCTTCGAATAGCACATCTAAGGCACGTTGGCGCTGCAACGAGCGCCCTTTGCGTTTCTTATTACGGCGTTTCTTATCCACTTCTCCGTATCGCTCTCCGTTTAAGCGCGGTTTATATATTCTCCAGTTCGCGTATCTACCTTGATCTTGGTGCCAGACTCAATAAAGAGCGGTACCTGAATATCATATCCAGTTTCCAAAGTAGCAGGCTTCGTACCGGCATTCGAGCGGTCGCCTTGCAGACCTGGTTCCGTATGGGTAATTTCCAAAATTACCGAGGCTGGCAACTCTACGAAGAGCACCGTGCCCTCATGCATAGCGACGATTACATCTTGATTTTCGAGCAAGAATTTCTTGCTATCCCCGAGGATGCTGGCAGAAATCGGCAGCTGCTCGTAGGTCTCGCCGTCCATGAAAATAAAATCTTCGCCGTCATTGTACAGGTACTGCATATCGCGACGATCTACCGTAGCAGTTTCTACTTTTACACCGGCGTTAAAAGTCTTATCGATATTTTTATTGGTGAGTACATTCTTTAATTTAGTGCGCACAAAAGCAGGGCCTTTACCCGGTTTTACATGCTGGAACTCCACAACCTGCCAAAGCTGATTATCAATCTTTAGCACCATTCCGTTTTTTAAATCATTGGTGGTAGCCATGCAATCCTCACTTAAATGAACTCTTAACTAATAAAACAACGCTATTAGGATAGCTGATAGCACGCCTTGATAGGGCATGATTTAAAGAACTGAGTGCTGATTAACTTCTTTTTATTTTGGTATGCCCCATCGGAGAAGAATCAGATTTCTTCGTTCTTTTCTAACTGCAACTGCTGCCAAATTTGCGCTGCGGCTGTTTCGGGAGTGGTATTGCTGGTATCAAAACTAAAAGTCGCAATTTCTTGATAGAAATTTTGCCGTTCTTCATAGAGCCGGCGCAGTTCCCGCCGCAGTAGGATAAAGGAACTACGCTGGCCAATTAATTCTTTTCGCACCACTAGTTTACTGAGATTTGCCGTCAAATTAATTACCGTAAAATCGCCGCTGCCCAAGGTATCCACTAATTTTTGGCGTTTTTCAGCCAGAATTTTCTCTAGCTTTGCAGTGGTTTTACTGTTGCTATCAGTTCCGAGGGGGAAAAATATTCCCGCAGGAAGTGCAATGACTAAGGAAATATCGGACGGAGGAAGATCAGCTTGTAGCGCTTCCCATATTTCCAGCTGTGCTAACTGCAATTTCCCTGCTTCCCCGGTCAATATCATCTCTGCAGCATCTAATCCCCACTCAGCCACTAACTGATCAATATCTGCGGCTTGTATCCCGTATTTCTGTAGCGAATATGCTAAGGCTGATTTTCCCGTCCCCGGAGCTCCAATTAAAATAATTTTTTTCATGCGATTCCAATGGCTTGAAAAGCTCCATCTAGGAGAGCTGAATCTGGATTTTCCAATATACGCGGCTTCCCAATATCTCCTAAAACTACGAAACGCAGCTGTTGGTGCCGCACTTTTTTATCAACTTGCATAAAACTAAGCAGTTCTTCTTTTCTCGCTCCTTTATACGAGACTGGAAGACCTACGGCGGCAAAAGCATCGCGATGCAATTCGGTAAAACCGGAAGGAGCTATGCCACTCAATTCTGCTAAAGCGGCAGCGAATACACATCCGATAGCTACTGCTTCTCCGTGCCGACAGTTATAAGAAGTAGCTTTCTCTAGAGCATGGGCGAGGGTATGACCATAGTTAAGCACTATTCGCCCTCCTTTTTCTTGCAGGTCAGCATCTACAATTTGCAGTTTTACTTTTATTGCTGCTCCCACCATCTCAGCTAAAGCAGGCGATGTAGAAGTGAAAAGATTAGTGCCATGTGCAGCCAACAACTCGAGAATATGCCTATCGGCAATAAATCCGCATTTAATTATTTCTCCCATTCCGGATTTCCACTCGGCATGGGGCAAAGAATCCAGCGTGGCTAAATCACAGTAGACTCTGCGTGGATTAGTAAAACTACCGACTAGGTTTTTTCCGCTTTCGGTATTGATAGCAGTTTTTCCCCCGATAGCGGCGTCTACCATTCCCAACAAGGTAGTGGGCACGTTGATATTTGCTACTCCGCGGAGCCAAGTAGCAGCGAAGAAACCTCCTAAATCGGTAACGCTTCCACCTCCTAGCGAAATCACTACTCCATCTCGGCCGAGATGATTACTTCCTGCTAGCTCCCAGCCTTGTAAAAGAGTGGAAATATCTTTTGCTGCTTCCCCGCGCGGAACTTCCCAGAGGGCGGTGGGCTGTGCTCCTACGAGTAAAGCTTCGCGAATTCTTTCGGCAGACCGGGCAGTATCGGGAGAATGTACCACTAATGCGGCGGCATACTTTTGCCCGTGGGCGGTAATTTGCGCTTGCAGATTTCTGCCGATTATCACTTCATAGGGATTTACCCCCGCAGAGCTGAGTACTTGCTGAGGACTCTGGAGAGTTTCCAAGACTTTTTCTACTACAAAAGCAGCTGGGCGGGAATCAGAAAAAAATGTGCAAGTAGCTAAATCGCGGTAATACTGCATGCGTTCGCGGCGCAATTTCTGCATTTCAGCTTCCGCATTAGTAGTGAAAATAGGGCGCGGAGTGCGCGATTTTTGCACGCGTGCTGCGAGCACTTGGTCAGCGGCATCAATTAAAAATACCCGTTGCCCTTGTAAAGCGGCGCGGGTATCGGGATTTAGTATGGCACCTCCCCCGAGAGAAAGTATCCCGCTAAAATCGGTGAGTGCAGAAATAATCGCCTGGGATTCGATACGGCGAAATTCTTTTTCTCCCGCCGTCGCAAAAATTTCGGCAATGCTGCGGCCAGTTTTTTCTCTAACCAAAGTATCGGAATCACGGAAAGCTACTCCGAGCCGGCGAGCCACCAGCCGCCCTACAGTAGATTTACCGGCTCCCGGCATACCGATAAAAATAACTTTTGGCTGCATCTTATTTTCTTTCCGGAGGGATAGCGGCCTGGAAATTCGCTAAATTACGGCGTACTTCCGCGAGACTATCTCCCCCAAATTTTTCGACCATAGCTTCGGCCAGCACGAGAGCTAGCATCGCCTCTCCGATTATACTTCCGGGTACTATGGCAGTGGTATCGGAACGTTGATGAATAGCCTCTGCTTCGGCTCCAGTGCTGATATCGATAGTGCGCAGAGCCCGAGGTACAGTAGAAATAGGCTTAAAGGCGATTCGCACTACCAAAGTAGCTCCATTCGATATACCGCCTTCAATGCCGCCGGCATTATTCGTAAGCCGCTCTAGGTGATTTGCTTTCCTGATTATTTCATCGTGGGCGTTAGTTCCATATTGGGCAGCTGCTGCAAATCCAGCGCCTATTTCCACCCCTTTTACAGCCGGTATAGACATCATCGCTCCAGCTACTTTGGCGTCTAATCTATTGGCTGGTACCGCATAGGTGCCTAATCCGGTGGGAACTCCCTCGGCAATTATTTCTGCTATGCCTCCCACAGTATCGCCACTTTTTTGGGCTTTATCTATTTCCGCGCAAAAAAGCTTTTCCGTCTTTTGATCGAGAGTACGCACCGGAGAAGCATCTAAGGCGGGGATATCTGCCGCGGTAGCAGTCCGATAATTTTCCGCTGCTACTTTACCTACTCGCACTATCTGCGAAGTAATTTTTATGCCGGCTGCCTGCTCTAAAAAACTAGCGGTTAAAGATCCGAGTACCACTCGTGCTGCTGTTTCGCGCGCAGAAGCTCGCTCAAGTACGGGGCGTATATCCGTAAAACCATATTTATTCATTCCCGCTAAATCAGCATGCCCGGGGCGTGGGCACGTCAACGGTTTTCCCCGCGGAAGTTCCCGTGCATCTCCGCGGCCATTTTCTAACTCTAAATCGGAAGTAGAAATAGGCTGCGGATTCATAACGGTTTTCCATTTTTCCCATTCGGGATTGCAGATTTCGATAGCGATAGGAGATCCAATACTCTGCCCCTGTATGAGGCCGCTTAAAATTTTTATTTCATCCTTTTCAAATTTTTGCCGGCTTCCCCGCCCGTAGCCGACTCTCCGGCGGTATAACGCATTTTTAATATCGTGCTCCGAAATTTCTACTCCGGCGGGCATTCCTTCTAAAAGTGCTATTAAAGATTGCCCGTGCGATTCTCCTGCCGTACTCCAACGCATCATACTTCCATAATGCCATGCGCCAATAAAAAATTCTGCCTAGATAGCTCTGCTAAATATCTAAACTAATGCCAGAGCACAGAACCAGCCAGTAAAAATAGCGGGCCCGAGCGCAAAAGAATTTTCGGAAGCTTTTGGTAAAGAAGCTCTGTAGCGTTGATAGCAAATTTTACTAATTGCCAAGCCAGCGGCGGCTGCGAAAGTGTAAAACATCGTATAAAAAGCGGCAGTAGGTGCGTAGAGAAAGCTAAAAGTACTGGTGGCTGCCAACAGTGGCACATCGCCTTTTCCTAACCCGCCACAGTTGGAGAGAAAGGTAAAAATGACCTGAAGAGAACTCAAAATAAGCATTGCAAGGGCGAGTTGTAAGGGTGAAAATATATTTTTCTTCCAGCCAATTCCACCGCTGAGCACCAGGGTGAAAATAGCTATATAAGTCCAAATGCGCAGTAAATATCCGCGGCGATAATCGATATAGGCATTTATGCCGCAGGGAATCCCGAAAGCTAGGGAGCTACTAAGCCAGAATAAAGAAAAATTTTTCCCCCAGCTGAGCAATAAAATAATTCCGCCGAGCACGCTGATAAGCAGAAAAAATTGGCTGGTATTTAGGCAACTCAGAGTTAAATTATAAGTAGCAGTAGCGGCAATATGCGGAATTTTTTTCTGGCGTATATCGTGCATAGAGTGCATAGCGTAAGTATAAAAATTTGCCGGCGCAAAAATCGCTACCGAAATTAACTGTGGAAAATATAGGCGTTTGTGGTGGCTGTAGACATCTAAAGTATTTGCCGCATTTGCTCTACATCCGGATCTTTACCAGTAAAAAGTCGCATTTGCAGAATAGCTTGATGTAAAAGCATTAATTTGCCAGGTATTACATTCCCGCCTGCCGCTTGCCATGCCGTCACTAAGCGACTCGGATAAGGATCGTAGGCCACATCTAATAAAAATTTTCCCGTTAAATCAGTGCCAATAATTTGCGCGGCAATTTCGTCAGCCACCCCTGCCGGCAAAGTAGAAATAAGTAAATCAGTATTTTGGATACGCTTCGGTGCAGCCGCTAACAAATGCGTAGATAGAGAAACTCCCAGATTATGTGCAGTTGTAAATACCGTTCTCGGCCCAGCTAGCCGGCGAGCACAGACTTCAATCTTCGCCACTTCTAACTGCGCTAAAGCTGCTAATGCCGAAGAGGCTGTAGCGCCAGAACCGAGTATAAGCGCTTTTTTATAGCTACGATTGGGTGCGATTTCCGTGATCGCATTTACGATTCCCCCGATATCGGTATTAAATCCGATAAACATCTGGCTTTTTCCCAGGGGTTGGCAAATAAGAGTATTTACTACCTGCACTTTTTGTGCCAAATCATCAGCCATATCCGCGCAGTTAAAGGCTTCCCGTTTCAGCGGCATAGTGACGGCGAAACCATCCCACTTTGTACCTGCTTTTTCTAAGAAATCGGCTAATTCTCCGGCCGAAACTTTTATTTTAGAAAAATCGCTAATTCCCGCGCCCGCCGCATATAGACGCGGAGAGAGAGAATGCGCTATGGGATCGCCCAGTACGGCTCCGCGCATATTTCCTACCTATTTGCTTTTTTCGTCGTTATTATTTTCAAACCACTTCCGGAATTCTTGCACATTCTTATTGTGTTCTTCTAGATTATCGGTAAATTTCGTCTCTCCCGTATGCAGATTTACCGTCACAAAATAAATCCAATTTCCCGCTGGCGGATTAATCGTAGCCTTAATAGCACTAATAGAAGGATTAGAAATAGGGGCTGGAGGCAGACCTGGATGTTTATAAGTATTATACGGATTATCTGATTCAAGATCGCTCTGGGTAGGTACTCCCCCGCTCTTTCCCACTCCATAGAGCACAGTAGAATCCATCTGTAGGCATCCGTGGGCTTCCCCGCTCAGCGCCAAACGATTTTCTATTACGCGAGCCACTTTTCCATAATGCTCCGGCCAATTCACTTCCCGCTCCACTATCGAAGCTATCACTAGGTAATTTTGCCAGCTATCTTTCGGAACTCCTAGACTCTGCATTTCTTTAATACGCTCTTTTACCAGCTGGGAAAGTGCCGCTTGTGCAGTGGTACCCGGAGCATATTCATAGGTCTTCGGAGCGAGCCAACCTTCTAAATTGCCTCCTGCTTCTTTCGGCAAACCTAATGCGGCCGGATCAGCAGCCGCCGCTTTTATTTCTTCTAAAGGTAGTGAGAGTACATTAGCTAGCCGCTCATAAATCTGCTGCGCCGTGAAACCTTCCGGAATTGTGACCGTCAATTCTGCGCGGTTTGCCGGAGCTAATAAAGCTGCTACCGCATTTGCCGCCGACATTTTTTTCTGCAACTTATAGCTACCCGCTTGAATAGACCCCGCCTTAGGATTTTTATTAAAAGCCTTAATAAAGGCCATCTGCGAAGCTACTACATCCTCTTTATAAAGGATATTGGCAATATCGGCGCCTAAAGACCCCTCCGGAATATTCACCACTACTACTTCGCCATTACCGCTGCCTTCATAATCGGGGATATTCCGATTGGCGATAAAATCGCGAGCTTTGGGAAGTACTACTACTGCACCACAGACCACCAAGGCCGTGACGATGCAGAGTATGATTGCGGTGCGAAAATTCCCACGCGAAGCAGAATTTTTAGTTTTCACTATCGAGTCCTTTCACCGAAAGACCTGGTTGCCGGCCGGTACGGCGCGCAAAATCAAGAGCACTTTCTAAAATAATAACTGCTGCAGCTTGATCTACAAGTGGTTTATGCTTTATTTCTCGTAATCCGGCTTCCTGTAATTGCCGATGTGCACTTACGCTGCTGAGTCTTTCATCTATCATTCGCACTGGAATTGGCGCGATCATTTTCGCTAAACGCTGCGCCCATTTTTGGGCATTGCGAGCGGTACTCCCGATACTTCCGTCCATATTCAGCGGTAATCCTACATAGACCGCGCAGACATCTTCTTGAGAAATAATATCTAATACGCCCGTTATATCGTCTTGCCCCCGGCGAAAAGTACCTACCGGCAGCGCCAGAATCGCATCTTGATCAGTCTTAGCGATGCCGACTCGTACTTTTCCTACGTCGACGGCGATGCGCACTCCTGGCTTGAGAGGTTTTTCGCCACTCCAGCCAGCTTTATTTTCAATAGCGTTTTCGATATCGCTTTCCTTATTTATCATTGATTTTCCAGAAAATCCCTAATTGCTTTTGCGGCAGCTGATATCTTTTGTACATCGATTCCGCCGCCTTGGGCGAGATCCGGCTTTCCGCCGCCGCCGCCGCCTAAAACTTTCGCAGCTAAAGCAACCAATGCCCCCGCCTTCACTCCAGCTTTCTGTGCAGCAGGAGTGAGTGCCACTACGAGCAGTGGTCTATCTTTTACGATTCCGAAAAGTGCCACTACGGCCGGTTTTTCTCCGAGCCGATTGCGCAATTCCGTGGCTGCAGTCCGCAGTTCATCGGCATTGGCAAGCTTTTGGAAATTATGCGCATAGAGCTGCAAATTTTTAATCTGCCGGCCCTTTTCTAAAATTTCTCCATAAGTGGCCGTCAGTTGGGCTTGCCGTAAAGCAGTTATTTCTTTTTCGGCTTGCTTTAAGCGCTCCAGCAAAGCATTGATATGCTCTGGCAAGGCAGCTGGCTGTACTTGCACTAACGTGCTGAGCTGGGAAAGCAATGCGCGTTCTTTCGCACCTTCTGCATAAGCTCCTGCTCCTACCAATGCTTCTACTCGGCGTACGCCGGAGCCGATAGAAGATTCTCCCAGAATTGAGACTAAACCGAGCTCTCCGGTTTGCGCCACATGTGTGCCGGCGCAGAATTCGCGTGACCATGCATCATCAATGGAAACTACGCGCACTTTTTTGCCATATTTTTCTCCAAATAGTGCCATTGCGCCAAGCTGTTTTGCAGCGTCAATATCCATCACTTGTGCACCTACCGGCAAATTTTCCTGGAGACGTTCATTGATGCGCTGTTCTATTTCTGCGAGCATGCTCGGAGAAATTTTTGCGCCATGGCGAAAATCGAAGCGCAAGCGTGAAGGAGAATTCTCTGAACCAGCCTGTGTAGCTTGATCTCCTAAAAATTCGTGCAGTACTTTATGCAGCATATGGGTGGCAGTATGAGCCTGCGCAATTTGGAGACGGCGGTCGGTATCGATTTGTGCATATACGGTATCGTCTAGCGCGATTGCGCCTTCAACGAGATGCCCGCGATGCAAGAATAAACCTTTTATTGGCATCTGCACGTCATCTACTTCGAGAAGTCCACCCCCGGCAATTCTAATCGTGCCGTGATCGGCTAATTGACCGCCTTGCTCGGCATAGAAAGGAGTACGGTCGAGGACCACTTCTATTTCTGCCGGTGCTTCTGCCGCCGGCACCGGTTTTCCATCCGCTAAAATGCCGATTACTTTTCCGTCTGCACCGCTTTCTCGATACCCTAAAAATTCGGTATCTCCGCCATTTTTTGCTTGGAAAGCGTGGAATACTGAGGCGTCGATGTGGCCAGTTTTTTTCGCTTGTGCATCAGCTCGGGCGCGATCTTTCTGCTCTTGCATGAATTTTCGGAATCCCTTTTCATCCACTTTTACGCCCTGCTCCTGCGCCATCTCCAGGGTTAAATCAATGGGGAACCCGTAGGTATCGTGTAACTCAAAGGCATCTTTTCCGCTGAGCTCGCCGCTCTTTTGTTTCGCTTTCGCTACCGCTACATCAAAAATTTGCGTCCCGGCCACTAGGGTACGCCGGAAAGATTCTTCTTCTCCGTAAGCGATATTGGAAATAGTGGAAAAATTCTGCTCTACTTGCGGATATATTTCTTTCATCGCATCTTTTGATACCGGTAAAAGCACCGGCAACGCCGGAGCATCTACTCCGAGTAAGCGCACTGAGCGCACAGCGCGGCGGATTAAACGCCGCAGTACGTAGCCGCGCCCGTCATTACCGGGGCGGACACCATCCGCAATAAGCATAAGTGCGGAGCGAATATGGTCGGCAATAATGCGCATTTGTACATCCGCCGCTGGATCTGCTCCGTATTGCTTTCCAGTCAATTCGGTAGTGGCAGCAATTACCGGATATACCTGGTCAGTTTCATACATATTTTCTTTACCTTGGAGCAAATAAGCAATACGCTCCAAGCCCGCACCGGTATCCACTGCATGCTTATCGAGCTTTCCGAGTAATTCATAATTACTACCTTCGCCCGCTCCCCGCATATATTCATCGAATACCAGATTCCATATTTCCAGATAGCGATCACCGCCGGGATCTACGGTACCTCCTACCGCTTCTGGGCCATACGCGGGGCCACGATCATAGTGGATTTCTACGCAGGGGCCAGCTGGGCCCGGTTGCCCGGTAGACCAGAATATTTCCGAACGCGTCAACCGTACCAGGTGGCGCTCATCTACGCCGATTTCTCGATTGAGGATTTGATATGCTTCCGCGTCTTCATTCCAGAGTGAAAACCACAGTTTATCTCCGGACAGACCGAATCCTCCCTGCGCGGGATCGGTAGTCAATAGTTCCCAGGCAAAATGTAGGGCTTCTTTTTTGAAATAATCACCAAAAGAAAAATTGCCGCACATTTGAAAGAACGTACCATGGCGAGTAGTGAGCCCAACGTTATCTATATCGTTAGTGCGAATACATTTTTGTACCGAGGCCACTCGCGGATAAGGTGCCTGCGCAGTGCCCGTAATATAGGGAATAAAAGGAACCATACCGGCAATAGTGAATAAGATAGAAGGATCAGGAGATATTAAAGAAGCACTTTCCGCTATCTGGTGATCCTGCCGGCGGAAATAATCCAACCAGCGCTGATATATTTCTACACTGCGCATTAAAAATCCTTTATATTATTTTTATAGATACTGCTTTTATTGCCACTTATTCAATAGCTATTTATCGGCCGGGGAATCTTCCGGCGCCGAATCTTCTCCGTACATGGATGGGAGCTCAGTACTGGGAGTAGCATCTCCCCCGCGCCCAAATACGTTCTTCACTTTTTCTGCCCCCCGGCGCGCCGCTAAGAAAGGCGCCCCAACGGTGGACGTGACCAAAGTAGTCATAGCCGAAATATCTTCCGAAGTACGAGCAGCAGCATCGGTAATTACGTCGAGCTTCTTCACCTGATTATTAGCTTCCGCTACGGTATTTACCGCCTCATCAATAGCAGGAAGTGTGTGTTCAGTGAGTTCGCGGAGCGATTCTGCTAATCGATCGAGCACGCCAGAAAGTTTCCGGAGCGGACGAATGGAAAAATATACTAATACTAAAAATGCGAGGGCAGCGAGAATACCTGCAATCTGCCCGAGAGATATAGGAGCCATAGTATCTACCTTATAGTAATAAGTGAGTAAAAAAGCGCACCACGATAAAGGTCGCGGTGCGCTTTAATCTAAAGATGCATTCTAGCGAGAATAGTGCTCGACGACCATCTGTACATCACAAACGACCGGCACTTCTGCTCGCTTCGGCCGGCGCACCAGCTCAAAGCGCAACTTCTCTAGCTCTACCCGCAAGTATTCCGGAACTGCCGGCAATACATCGGCATGCTGACCTTGCGCGGCTACCAAGAACTGCGGAGAAGCTTGCGAACGCGGCTTCACCTGCACAATCATTCCGGGCTGTACGCGGAACGAGGGGCGATCTACGATATTGCCGTCTACCATAATGTGGCGATGCACTACTACCTGGCGAGCCTGCGCAATGGTGCGAGCAAAGCCAGCCCGCAGTACCAGCGCGTCTAAACGCATTTCCAGCAATTCGATTAAGTTCTCGCCAGCCATACCTTCTTCCCGGCGAGCTTCATTCCAAGCCCGACGCATCTGCGCTTCCCGCAGACCGTACTGGGCACGCAAACGCTGCTTTTCCTTCAACCGCACCGAATAATCGGATTCTTTTACGCGGCCCCGCCCATGCTCACCGGGGCGATAAGGACGCCGCTGCATATAGCGCTCTGCTTTCGGGGTGAGGGCAATGCCCAAGGCGCGCGATTGGCGTACTAACTTACGAGCTCTATTTTGTGCCATATTTATTTCTCCTGTCGTCTACTAAGGCACAGCTTTTTAGCTGCGGAATCAACCACTTTGGCTAAGATTCCAGGATTGCTCTGGTTCAGAGCAACTCCCCTATAGTATCACTGCTCTTTGCCTAAAGCTTTATTTATATTGCGCAAAAACTGGGTGATATTCGCCTCGTATCCACGCGTAGTAGGTTCGTAATAGCGGGTATTCTTTAAAGAATCTGGCAGATATTGCTGCTGCGCAATAGCTCCGGGCATATCGTGAGCATAAATATAAGAAAGCTGGCGCGGAAGACGGCTTTCCGCTGCGATACGCGAAGCTGCAGCACTTTTATCCCATAAATGTACTGGCACTTCCCCACTTTTACCCGCTTTTACATCTGCTATAGCAGCATTGATTGCCAAATAAGCCCGGTTTGATTTAGGAGCTGTGGCGAGATGTACCACTGCTTCAGCAAGAATTATGCGCGCTTCGGGCATTCCCACTAAAGCCACCGCCTGCGCCGCAGCTGTGGCAGTCTGTAAGGCAGAAGGATCTGCCATCCCAATATCTTCGGCCGCAGAGATCATTAAACGCCGCGCAATAAAACGCGGATCTTCTCCGGCCACTATCATCCGCGCTAAATAATGCAAGGCCGCATCTACATCTGAACCACGAATTGATTTAATAAAAGCAGAAATCACGTTATAGTGCTGGTCACCGCTGCGATCGTAGCGCACCGCATAAGTATCAACTGCGGTGGCCACTTTTTCGGTAGTTATTTTTTTCCCACCTTGCCCAGCTGCCGCTTCTAAAATAGTCAAAGCGCGCCGCCCGTCATTGCCTGCCAGCTGCACGATGGCAGCTAGCGCAGCGGGCTCAATGGCAATTTTCCCTCCATAGCCACGACTATCGGTGAGCGCACGCTGTAAAAGATTTTCAATATCTGCTGCCTGGAGTGGGTGCAAAGTGAGAAGCAAAGAGCGGGAAAGTAAGGGGGCAATCACAGAAAAAGAAGGATTTTCGGTAGTGGCACCGATAAAAATTACCCATCTATTTTCTACCGCAGGCAATAAGGCATCTTGTTGGGTTTTAGAGAAGCGATGTATTTCGTCTACAAAAAGTACAGTTTCTTTTCCATCTGTATATAGACGGCGCTTGGCCTCTTCAATCACCGCGCGCAATTCTTTTACTCCGGCCGTCACCGCGGAGATTTCCACAAAAGCTCGCCCCGAACTACCTGCACATAGATAAGCTAAAGTAGTTTTTCCCGTACCGGGTGGGCCCCAAAGAAAAATAGCACTCGGAGCACTGCCGTCATTTTCTATCAACCGGCGCAGCGGCCCTCCAGCTTGTAAAATATGCTCCTGCCCCACTACTTCAGAAATGGCGCGCGGGCGCATTCGCACTGCGAGCGGGGCATGAGTATCAGCTGGGGTGCCATCGGCGTTCAGAGCCGCATTGGTAAATAAATCCACTCTTCCATTTTAAATAGAATTTATTTCTTTTCTATACAGTTCACTAAGAGCGGTAGATAATAACTAACTAAAAGCAGCAGATAACGCCACTGCGCAATAATGGAAATTAAAGTGGGGAACTTTGGTATATCTTCTCGTTAAATAAGAGTTCACGATAGAATAAGGAGTATGTTTAGATTTCTCGGGAAAAATGTATCGCGGCATCCGTGGATTTTTATCACTGCTTGGATAGTTTTGGTGGTGCTGGGTGCAGGTAGTGCATTGTGGGGATTCGGGCAAGGCAATCTTTTTTCCCGTATGGAAGCTAATAAATCTATGGTGCCGGGTTCGGAATCCGATAAAGTAGTCCAGGCAATAGCTAAGAGCAATAAAGACGAAGAAATAGTCGCCGTGGTATCGGGAATTCCACTGGTACTGGCAGAATCTGAAACTGCTAATTTACGTACGCAACTTCAAGCAATTTCGGGAGTAAAAGAGGTGGTAGATCCACTTACGATTGAAAAATTTTTTCAACAGCAAATAGCTACCGAAAAACAAAAACAATTGGAGCAAGCTCTAAAGACGGCAGAACCGCAGATAGCTGCGGAAGTGGAAAAACGAATTGCTCCCCGCCGCTCAGCACTTGAACAACTTCCCCCCGCCCAAGCTGCGGAAGTGGAAAAGCAGCTACGTGCTTCGGCACAGAGCGGTGCCGATACCTATGTGCGCCAGCAAGCAGAAGAAAAAATAGATGCCGAATTAGCGAAAGTAAAAAACCCGGCGGCATATTTAAAAAGTAGTGATGGATTCGCAGTAGTTATTACTCTCTATCCCGGTAAACAAAAAGTTGCCAATGAGAAGGTAGAAAAAGTACTGCAGGATTTTTCTGCGCAGCTGCAGGGAAAATTTCCGGGACATAAACTAAATATTCTTTCTACGAAAATAGCGGAACGCGATATTATGAGCCAGGTTGCAAAAGATCTGGTGAGCGGAGAAGCTATCGGACTCCCCCTAGCACTCTTCCTACTCATAATAGTATTTGGCGGATTAATAGCCGCTGGCTTGCCGCTCGCCGCAGCTTTGGTATCCATAGCGACAGCTATGGGAATCGTATGGACTATTACCTTTAGCTCCACAAACGTAGATTCTTTCGTACTAAATATCCTTTCGATTATTGGTTTAGCTCTTTCCATTGATTATGGACTACTGGTGGTTTCTCGATTCCGTGAAGAGACGGGCATCTTATTAAATGAACAAGGATACGCGGCGGACGGTTCCCGCCTTCCGGAAGACGTAAGTGAAATTGTGCGGCAAGGAGTAATTGTTACGGTGGCAACTGCGGGGCGTACCGTATCATTTTCTGCCATTACGATTGCATGTGCGATTTCCAGCTTGCTGGTAATGGAAGCACCTATGCTGAGCATGATTGCGATTGGAGGCGTAGTAGTTTCCCTCTTTGCCGTCACTACCGCCATCACCTTAGTGCCAGCTCTTATTCAACTTCTCGGATCACGGCTCTTACGCCCTTCCCGTCTTTCGAAAATTCCTTTCTTTAATCGACTTTTCCATCGTTTTGGCGATGCTACTACTGAAAAAGGATTTTTCTCGGCACTTGCCCAACGGGTACACGCTCATCCTTGGCCGGTATTAATTGCCATAATTGGAGTGCTGGTAATTGCTGCGCTGCCGCTGCACGGGCTCAACCTGCGTTCCCATTTCGTGGAGTATATTCCGAAAGAATCTACGGCTTCTAAAGCGCTATATGAAATCGATAAATCTTATCCGCAGCTGCAAACAGCCAGTATTTCGGTGCTCGCCGAAATAGATAAAGAAAATACGACTGATCTACAAGCGGAAATAAAAGATATTGCCGGCGTATCTCGCTTAGGCGAACTAGAAGATTTATCAGGTAGCACCCTTATTCCGGTCTACACCGGCGATAGTGATCCAGTGGGCAAAGATGTGACAAATATAGTCAAAGAAATTCGCAATCTACATCCGGGATACCCAATATATGTAGGCGGTGCCGCCGCTTTGCAATATGACTTCATTCAGTCGCTAATATCCGGTTTACCGGGGGCTATTACTATTATTCTGATTTCCGTACTAGTGTTGCTTTTCTTAATGACCGGATCACTAATAGCGCCATTAAAAGCCTTAGTAATAAATTCTCTTTCCCTACTCGCCGGTCTAGGCATCACTACCTTTATCTTCAATAACGGCTTATTGACGATGCCCCACACTCCCGGTATCGAAACTTTCGTCATTGCCGTGGCTGCCGCTTTCGGTTTCGGCTTGGCAATGGATTATGAAGTATTCCTTGTAGCGCGTATTAAAGAGTATTGGGATAGCGGATGTGACAACGACACTGCCGTAGAAAAAGGCTTGCAGAGATCTGGGCGCATTATTACGGCAGCTGCGGCAATCATTATTGCCGTATTTGTAGGATTCATCTTCGGCAATTTAGTGCCGGTAAAGCAAATAGGTATGGCTCTTGCTACGATTGTGCTCGTAGATGCTACCTTGGTGCGAATGTTGCTTGTACCAGCTATTATGACCTTGCTAGGCAAATGGAATTGGTGGGCTCCTAAGCCTTTACAAAAGTTCCATACCCGGATTGCGGCAGTGATTGGGCGGGGAGTAAAAAACGAGAAAGCTACCGATTATCTGGCACAAGTTACTAATAATTAATGTTTAAGAATTCATTAATTATTGGCAAGCAATTTGCCGAAATTTTCTAGCGCGCCTGTTTTTGCAGATCGGGGAAAGGCTTCGCTCTCCCACTGAGAAAGACTCCTGCTTGCCGATATCCGAGGCGCTGATAAATGCGGCGGGCATTGCTATTCCAATGCCACATTCCAAATTGGAGAGCTTTCACGCCCGCATTTTCGAAACAGTAGTTAGTGGCCGCTACCATCAACGCCGAACCATAGCCCTGTTTACGAAATTTTGGTCGGGTGCCTAAACCATGCAGCTCAGCTACACCGGTGAGTATATCCATTCCCACTACACCAGCAATTTCTCCTCCGGTAGTTTCTACGTAGAACCAAGTAAAATTAGCAAATTCAGATTTGGCAGCGGTAGTGGTGTTGGAATCTTGTAAAGCCGCATAAATACGTTGATGCACGGCAGAAGAATTAACGCTACCCGGCGGAGAAACTTTTAAATCAATTTCCCGTGCGCTGGGCGGGAGCTTTTCATTGGTCCAATAGTAATCCCACTCCCAGCCCCAATGCGGGCCATAAAATTTTCGTAAATTTACCGGAAGGTCATCATAGATACCGCGCTCAATCATAGTGCGCTGCGGCGGCGAAAATTGCTCGCTAACTTTCGCTAATTCCTGGGCACCCGCTTCTCCAGATCCCGCAGCTAAGAGCATAATTTCGGAACTATCAGGGCGCACATAGGCTAAACGCACCGCTACTTCAGAAGTTAAAAGTTCATAAAGTACCGGCCCAGAAGTTTGCCTGCTCGCTCCCTGCACCCAGAAAGGAGAATCCGCGCCGGTAGAAAATTCCCCAAAAGTAGGAGAATCTTTTTCTACCGGCGCGAGAATTTTCTTATCAGCCATTACTTTTGCGGAGTATCGCTATCTTTTTTCTCTAAAGGAGCATCAACCCCAGCTTCTTTACGCTGTTGCGCAGTAATTGGAGCTGGCGCATCCGTCATCGGATCCCAACCATTTCCAATCTTCGGGAAAGCGATTACATCGCGAATAGAAGGCGCTTTCATTAGAAGAGATACAATTCGATCCCAACCAAAAGCAATTCCGCCATGCGGAGGAGCACCGAATTTGAAGGCGTCGAGCAAGAATCCAAATTTCTCTTGCGCAGCTTCCTCATCCAAACCCATTACTTGGAATACGCGCTCTTGTACATCTCGGCGATGAATACGAATCGAACCGCCACCAATTTCGTTGCCGTTGCAGACAATATCGTAGGCATAAGCTAAAGCATTAGCTGGATCGGTATCGAAATTATCTAAGCATTCTGGCTTCGGAGAAGTGAAAGCGTGATGTACCGCTGTCCACTTACCGCCGCCTACGGCCACATCTCCCTCGGCTTCTGCATCTTTTGCCGGCTTGAAAAGTGGAGCATCTACTACCCACAAAAATGCCCAATCATCTTCTTTAATTAGGCCACACCGCTTGCCGATTTCCAGCCGCGCCGCGCCTAGTAAATCCCGCGCCGGTGTAGGCTCACCAGCAGCAAAGAAAATACAATCCCCAGGTTGCGCACCGGTGGCAGCTGCTAAACCAGCTTTTTCTTTTTCCGAGATATTCTTGGCTACGGGGCCACCCAGTTCGCCTTCGTTATTAATCGTCACATAGGCTAGGCCGCGTGCTCCCCGCGCTTTCGCCCATTCTTGCCATTTATCAAAAGTGCGGCGCGGCTGAGCAGCTCCTCCGGGCATTACTACTGCTCCTACATAAGGAGCTTGGAATACTCGGAACGGAGTATCGGCAAAAAATTCCGAAAGATCTACTAGTTCTTGGCCAAAACGCATATCCGGTTTATCGGATCCAAAGCGTTCCATGGCTTCTTTGTAGGCCATACGTGGAATCGGAGTAGAAATATCAACACCAATGAGCTTCCAGATGTCGCGTAAAACTTTTTCGGCAATTGCAATTACGTCGTCTTGATCTACGAAAGACATTTCTACGTCGAGCTGCGTAAACTCTGGCTGACGATCGGCGCGGAAATCTTCATCTCGATAGCAACGCGCAATCTGATAGTAACGTTCCATACCCGCTACCATTAGGAGCTGCTTAAAGAGCTGCGGTGACTGCGGAAGCGCATACCAAGACCCCGGAGAAAGCCGCGCGGGAACGATGAAATCGCGGGCGCCTTCCGGAGTAGAGCGAATTAAGGTAGGAGTTTCAATTTCCACAAAGTCATTAGCATCTAGTACTTGCCGAGCCGCCCTATTTACTTGTGCTCGCAGCCGAATAGCGCGCTGCTCATAAGAACGCCGTAAATCTAGATAGCGATACTTGAGGCGAGTTTCTTCATTCACTGCCCCCGCATCTTCCGCATGATCTGAGACCTGGAAAGGCAGTGGAGCAGCGGGATTCAATACCTCTACTTCCTGTGCTTCTACTTCAATTTCTCCAGTAGGTAAAGCAGGATTAGTATTTCCATCTGGGCGCGCATTGACGGTACCGGTTATTTGTATTACGTACTCACTCCGTAATTCATGGGCCACATCCTCCCGAATCGTCACTTGGGCAATTCCGGAAGCATCCCGTAAATCTATAAAAGCGATACCGCCGTGATCGCGGCGCCGATCGACCCAACCAGCTAGCGTAACGCTACTGCCAATATCTTCTTTACGCAGGGAACCTGCCATACGAGTACGTAACATAAAACCTCATTTCTCCAATTGTTTTCACCCGCGAGACGGGCGGGCTACAGTGGGCTGCGAGACAAGCGGCACACACGCTTTTTATAATACGCTTCTCTTGCCTTTCACTTCTCTGCGCTCCAGCAGTGGAGCTTAAATTCACACCTTAGTGACTTGTGCTAGCTGCGGTGGAAAGTGAAAATTAAAGAAGACGAGCCAAGCTGATTTTAGAAAAATCTATTTATTACTATCCCGCAACTGAAATAGGTGTTTTTTGCAAGATAATATCGCCCCCAAAGAGGAAAAAATTACCTCGAATAGCGTATCTATAAAATTAGGTGCTGATACGCTGCGGTGGCTGCAAGTAATCGCCGTCAGTTTGGTAAGTATGGCCGCCTTTGAGACGGTAGCAGTTACTACCGCTATGCCCTATGTGATGGAAGATTTACAAGGTGAGTATCTGTATGCTCTCGCCTCTGGGATTGCTCTAGCCACTCAAGTAATAACTACCGGTTTAGCAGGTAAATGGTGCGATACGAAAGGTCCACACCCCGCACTTTACACCGGGCTAATTCTTTTTATATCTGGCCTCCTCATCGCTACTTTTTCTCCAAATGCCGAGATGCTCGTGCTAGGAAGAGGGATTCAAGGTTTGGGAGGCGGGCTGCTAATTGTGCCCCTTTACGTATTGGCCGGCCACTATATTCCTCCAGAAAAACAAGCTAATTTTTTTGCCTCTTTAGCTGCCGCCTGGGTACTGCCAGCATTGGTTGGTCCAGCTATTTCGGGGGCTTTGGTCGAGTATGTACATTGGCGCTGGGTATTTGGCATTACTCCCTTTGTTATTCTCGCTTTTCTACCGCTCATAATCATAAAAGTGCGAGCTTTTCCGCATTTAGCAGATCCACAAAAACTGCAGAATTTTCCGCGCGTCATATTTCTCGCTCTAGGCACGGGAATTGCCGTGAGTGGCCTGCAGATACTATCGGGGGTAAAAGCGGAAAACTTCTCTGCACTTCATTTTCTAGGTATTCTTCTACTCACGAGCTGTTGTTTCTTAGCAGTGCGTCCGCTCCTACCTCCACATACTCTACGTGCCGGAAGAGGCCTTCCTGCCAGCGTACTTTATCGCGGTATGATGAACGGTGCCTATGTGGCGGTGGAACTTTTCTTGCCTTTACTTCTAAAAAATGTGCATAATTTTTCTCCCACTCGTGCTGGGATTGTCCTCACCATAGGTTCAGTTACCTGGGCTGCTGGTTCTTTTCTGCAAGGAAAAATCCACAATCCAAACTGGCGAAAGAAAATGCCGCTCATTGGCTCTACTATGCAAATAATTGGGATTTTTTTGACTCTCCCGGGAATCTTCCCTGCTGTGCCAGGAGAAGTAGTTTTTGCTGGCTGGCTAATTGCTTCCCTCGGGGTGGGAATAATCTATCCAGGAATTACGGTATATGCGCTGGCTCTTACTCCGAAAGAGAATCACGGCCGTACCTCTTCGGCCCTCCAAATTCTCGATTCACTAGGGGCAGCTATTTGTATCGCCTATGCCGGTATTATTTTTGCTCTCTGCCGGAGCCTCGGCGTCTATGCTTTTGGCCCCACCATTGGCGCGCTCGTTATTTTTGCAGTTTTTGCTTTATTGATTGGTCAGCGCATACAAAAACCCGGCTCTACTACTTTTTCAATAACTTTTTGATAGGAATATTTTTAGATGGATACTACTAGTACTTTTGCTGATCTTTGCTTGCCACTTCCCCTGCTAGAAACAGTGGAAAAGCTCGGATTCACCGCCCCTACCGCAATTCAAATGCAAGCTATTCCCCCGCTCCTCGCGGGGCGCGATGTAATTGGGGTAGCACAAACTGGCACGGGGAAAACGGCGGCTTTTGGTCTCCCGCTGCTTACACAGATAGATCCGGAGCTAAAAAATGTACAAGCCCTGGTACTAGCTCCCACCCGGGAATTAGCAATTCAAGATGCCGAAGCAATTACTAATTTCGCAATAAATAACGCCGATATCGAAGTAGCTACAATCTATGGCGGCGCGCCGTACGGACCACAGCTACAGGCATTGCGTAAAGGGGCACAAATAGTAGTGGGAGCCCCTGGCCGAATTATTGATCTATATGAACGCGGAGCGCTCGTGCTCGATTCGGTGAAATACTTTGTGCTAGATGAAGCCGATGAAATGCTACATATGGGCTTTGCAGAAGACGTCGATAAAATCGCGGCTGCTCTTCCCCCAGAGCGAATCTCAGCTTTATTCTCAGCTACTATGCCTAAGCAGATTCGCGCTATTGCCGCCCAGCATCTGCAAGATCCGATTGAAATAACTGTCACGCCGCCTGCCTCCGTTGTAGAAACCATCGAACAGGAATATGCGGTAGTGGCAGAGCGCTATAAAGTGGGAGCATTGTGCCGCGTATTAGCTACTACAGCGGCTCCAGCTGCTCTGGTATTCGTACATACGCGCGCTACTGCCGAGCAACTCGCTTTAGAATTGACGGCCCGCGGAGTACACGCAGCTACACTTTCGGGAGATGTAGCGCAAGTGGAACGCGAACGTTTGGTGGAACGGCTTCGCAGTGGTTTCCTTAATGTACTGGTGGCCACCGATGTGGCGGCGCGCGGATTAGATGTGGAACGAATTGGCTTAGTAGTCAATTTTGATATTCCCCGGGAAGCTGCCACCTATGTGCATCGAATCGGGCGCACCGGGCGAGCTGGACGCCGTGGGCATGCCCTTACTTTTGTCACTCCTAAACAGCGTTTCCGCCTCCGGAGAATCGAAAAAATAACTGGAGTGGCAATTAAAGAAGCTAAGCTGCCTACCGCAAGTGAAGTAAATTCAATTCGGGCCCGGGAAGTGCTTGCCCAAGCTCAGAAGCGGCAGGAAAAGGGAAACTTAGATCTCTATGCTACCGCTTTGATGCAGTGGCAGGCAGAGCAGGAAAAGCAGAATGAAGATACTGCGAACTGGGAAAATGACGCTAGTGGCGAGAATCTGGAAAATACGGAGTCGCCCCTAAATGCCGAAACGCCTCTAAATAATGAAGATCAGCAGTCGCTAAAGTTCCCGGCCGATTTACTACTGGCACTGCTAGCTCTCGCGGTACAAGACGATGGTGAAAAAACCTCTGCCGAACCAGAAGATTTAGCGGCAAGTTTTACAGCGGAAAAAGAATCACGGAAAGCCGGGAAACGCTGCACCGAGCCCAAAGCTCCCACTTTTTCTGGCAAAGGCACGGTATATCGCGTAGAAGTAGGCCGACGAGATGGAGTTTCACCGGGCTCAATAGTGGGAGCAATTACCGGAGAGAGTAAGGTAAAAGGCTCTGAGTTGGGGCGAATCGATATTTTCCCCAGCTTTTCCTTAGTGGAAATGAAATATGAATTGGATAATAAAACGCGCAAACGGATTGGGCAAGCACGCTTAGCAGGGCGAGCTTTGAATATCTCGCGTGATAATGGACCGCGGAAACGGCAAAAATCTGCTGGTGCTGCCGGCGCAACAGATAACCCAGAACTGCGCAAATATCGCGCCGATAAAAAATTTGGCGAAGAACGCCGGAAAGCTCGGCAACAAGCACAAGAAAGAGCACAGCAGCGGAAGAAAAAAGGGAAGAAATCGCGCCACTGATTTCAACTCGCAATAATCTTTATCTACACTAATCGCAATTCAGAATTTGTGCTAAGCGCAATCCAGATTAGCTCCGATTCGGACTAATCTTTATCTGGACGCACTAAGGTAACTTTCCTATCTTCTGCTGGCGGAAGCCACGTATTGCTATCGGTGGGCACTTGCTCACCGCTGCGAATATCTTTTACTTGCTCTCCCTCTTCGGTACTAAACCATACATAGGGAATTCCGCGCCGATCCGCATAGCGAATCTGCTTTCCAAATTTTGCACAATTGGGCGAAACCTCTGCCGCTATCCCCCGCTGGCGCAAACGCATTGCGGTCTGCTCCGCATGGAGACGCTCAGATTCATCGTTCACCGCAATAAGTACAGTGGTAGGTACCGGGCGGCTGGGTACTACAGTTTCTTTTCCAATAATTCTTGCCAACATCCGCGATACACCGATAGAAAGGCCCACTCCCGGATAAGTCTGTTTACCGTCACTAGCGAGCGAATCATAGCGCCCACCAGAACATACGGAACCCAAATCTTCATGCCCGAGCATAGTAGATTCATATACCGAACCCGTATAGTAATCAAGACCGCGCGCAATTTTTAGATCTGCCTGTAATGATCCTGGAATCAAAGCATTAGCCCCTTCGATTAGGGCCACTAGCTCTTCTAAGCCCTCTTCTAGCAGTGGTGAATTATGACCAAGTGCCATTACGCGATCTGCTACTGAAGCGTCACTTCCCGAAATTTCTGCTAGCTGCAGTGCTAGGCGCGCTTGATCAGGAGTAGTTCCAACTTGTTCCTGAAGAATTTCCGCAACTGCGCCGGCCCCGATTTTATCTAACTTATCGATCACGCGCAGTGTCTCTTCAGTATTCTCGATACCGATTGCCTCATAAAAGCCCTGCGCTACTTTTCGATTAGAGGCCCGAATTATTACGCGCGGAATTGGTAAACGCGCTAGGGCATCTACCATAACTAGCGGAACTTCGATTTCGTGATGAAAAGCTAGCTCTCCTTGCCCGACCACATCTACATCTGCTTGGAGAAACTCCCGAAAGCGACCATCTTGTGGACGCTCGCCTCGCCATACTTTTTGAATTTGGTAGCGACGAAAAGGAAAATGTAGATGCCCCGCATGCTCTAAGACATAACGAGCGAGCGGCACAGTGAGATCGAAATGCAACCCGAGCTCTGCCGGCCCCGATTTCTCTCTATCTTGTAGCCGCGACAGTAAATAGATCTCTTTCGAAGTTTCCCCTTTACTGAGCAAACGTTCTACCGGCTCTACCGCACGCGTTTCAATTCCGGAAAAAGCGTGTAATTCAAAAGTTTCCCGCAGCGTATCCACTACTTGCTGTTCGACAAGCCGCCCGGCAGGCAGCCATTCCGGAAATCCGGAAAGCGGAGCAATTTTGGCCATAATCTTTCTCTTTCTTTTCAGGCAGCAACCTCGATTTTACTCTGTTTTGGAAGAATTAACTCATAGCAGCTTGTAAAAATTGCGAATGTCGCACTTCGTGGAACATAGAAGTGGTATCTCCATGACCGGGCAGAATTAAAGTTTCTGGTTTTATCGCCTGTACCAAGAAGCGCAGCGAAGCTGCCATTGCGTAGCCATCTCCTCCGGGAAGATCAGTGCGCCCAATACCGTTATTAAAAATCACATCTCCGGAAAGCAAGAATTTTTCTTCCCGCCCCGTCACTAAGATATTTTCCATTTCCGGCGAAGTAGGATTTTCCGCGCGTGATTGCCCCGCAAAAAGAAATACGGCCGAACCTTCGGTATGCCCGGGAGCGGGAACTGCCCGCATGGGAATTCCCGGTACGAGCTCTACGGTGGTAGAAAAAATTTCATCTGGTAGATTCTGCAAATTTTCTGGCTCCTGCCATTGGTCTATTCCCATGCGGGTAAAGCCTAGGTGTGAATTCTCCATCCCGGTAGTGGCAAGTGGATCGGTGAGCCGATAGCGATCAGGAGCAGAAATATATACTGGCGCAGCACCAGCTACTGCCGATACATCCCAGACGTGATCAGCATGCCCATGGGTAAGTAATACGGCTCCTAGGTGCAAATTTTGTGCCGCTAAAGTATCTTTAATCCAATAGCGCGAACCTGCACCGGTATCTACGACTAATGCACTACGGGTATTCTCATCAGCCAATATATAGGTATTTGCCTCTAAAAAAGTACGGTTATAACGCAGAATTATCATATAGATAACCGTAGCGGAAATTGCCGCTTTTCGACATTGGAGAGAAAATCTGCGTAAACTGTGTGTTGAATGACGTGTACGGTATGCGTAAAGCCGACCCCGGCCTCAAAAGGAGATCAAAGATGAGTGACCCTACAGTAAACGATAATGCAGAACTTGCTACTGCTGATACCGCCGCTAAAGCAGCACCTTTAGAAAAAGAAGCAGCTGCTCCCGTTACTTCTGCTCCCAATGTTGGAGAGAAAAATGCGGAAGAAGCAGCAGTAGCTAATCCACCGGCAGCAGAAGTATTGCCGGCGGGCGGCGAAGTAGCTGCTCCGGTACCGGAAGTAGATGATAAAGCTGCTGCAGAAGCTGCAAAGTGGGGTCGGGTAGACGAAGAAGGCAATGTGTGGCTGCGCGAGGGCGAAAACGAACGCCTAGTTGGGCAGTTTGCAGCAAGTGGCACTAAGGAAGATGCACTCGGACTCTTTATACGCCGTTTCCTCGATTTACAAGCTCAGGTAAAGCTGTTGGAATCGCGTATTAATATTATTTCTCCACACGAAGCCGAAAAATCTTTGCAGGCCCTCGAGAAAGAGCTCTTAGAACCGGCAGTAGTTGGAGATGTGGAGAGTTTGCGGAAAACGGCTGCGCAACTAAAAGAAAGAATTGCGGCGCGGGCGGAAGTAGTAGCAGCAGAAAGAGCAGCTGCAAAAGAGGCCGCATTGGCACGCCGTACCGCAATAGTGGAAAAAGCAGAAGCGGTGGCAGCACAAGATACTGCACATATTCATTGGAAGAATTCCCGCGCTGAATTAAATAATCTGCTCGAAGAGTGGAAAGGTGAGCAACGCCAGGGAGCCAGATTAGGGAAAGCTGCGGAAGATGCTCTCTGGAAGCGTTTCTCGGCAGCGCGCACAAAATTCGATCGGCAGCGGCGGCACTTTTTTGCCCAGCTGGAGATACAGCGTAAAGAGACCGTAGCCCGGAAAGAAGAAATTATTAAGCAGGCGGAAGCTATCCAAAATTCTACGGATTGGAATGCCACCTCGGCTCAGTATCGGGAACTTCTCGAAGATTGGAAACGGGCGGGCCGCTCGGCGCGGAAAGAAGATGACCGTCTTTGGGAGCGTTTCCGTGCTGCCCAGCAAGTATTCTTTGACGCACGGAATATGCGCAATGCCGAGATGGATAAAGAGTTTTCCGAAAACTTGGCGCGTAAATTAGAACTGCTCGAAGAAGCCGAAAAGCTTCTCCCCGTAAGCGATATTCAGTACGCCAAAGAGCAAATTCGCCTCATCGGAGAAAAGTGGGATGCGATTGGGAAAGTACCGCGCGCCGATATTGCCCGTACTGAGGGAAGAATGCGCGAAATTGAGCGTTCGATTCGCGATGCCGAAAATAAGAAGTGGGAGATGCATGATCCGGAGAAAGAGAAGCGCTCTTCGGGCATGGCAGCTCAATTAGAATCGCTGATTGCGGAATTAGAAGAGCAGATTGCGGAAGATAAGCAGAAAGGCGATGCCAAGATGCTAAAAGAGCATGAAGAAGCATTGGCAGCCCGCAAAGCCTGGCTTGAAGCGGTACTGGAGAATTAGTACTAGATAATTCTGCAAAATAGTAGCTATTCTACACTTGGGAATTATTACCGGCGGGGGCAATCCACAGTTGCGGATTGCCCCCGCTTTATATTTGCGCATCTGCTTTACTTAGAAAATGATTTATTCCCGAAAGCTATCTCCACCGCTCATTATCTATCCGCAATCTTTTGCCGAGCTACAAGAACTGCGCTGCTGCAAAGCAGAATTTATCGAATTAGGCGAAGCCTGTTTTACGCCGGCTGTATTCACTTTTTCCCCGCCTCTGCGCGGATATATTATTTCTCAATTGACTACTACAGGAGATATCGCTGGAATGCACAGTGCATTTTGGATTCACACGGGGATTTCCACTCCGGCTTTAGCTAGAGAGCTAGATATTAGCCGGCAAGATGAGAAACGGCGGCGCCCGCAAAGCCGAAAGCGTTTTCCGGCTAGTCATATTGAAAAGATCGGCGGACAACTACTCACCACTAAAGAGCGCACTGCAGTAGATTTATTGCGAGCTGATTTACTAGCCGGCAGTGAAAAAATTTCTGCATTGCTGGAAGCTGGCAGTTCTTTAGAAGCAATATATACGTGCAGTAAAGAAATACGCGGAGCAGCCGGTATTCGCCAAGCACGCAAAGCAGTGGCACAATTTATCGAATCCGGAGTTTATAAAAATTTAGAATCGAAAAATGACTCCCGCACTGAATAAAAATTTAGAATCAAAACGACTCCCCCGCTGCATAAATAAAGAGCCGCCCAAATTTATTCAGTCTACGCGGCGATGGCCCTCTTTTTTCGAAGCAGTGATTCGATAGGCATCATGCACACCTTCAATTTTTCGCAATTCTTTTAAAACCTGCTGCAAATGCCGTGGATCAGCCATTTGAAAAGTGAAATTAGAACGCGCTATGCGGGAAGTAGAAGTATTGATAGAGCCAGAAAGCATATTTATATCATGTTCCGAAAATACGCGCGTCACATCTGCCAGCAGACCTTTCCTATCCAGGGCTTCAATCTGTACCTGCACCAAGAAGGGCCCTTCCGCAGCTGCTTCCCAAGCTATATTTACAAAACGATCCGGTTGTTTTTCTAAAGACGTAACATTTGGGCAATCAGTACGATGCACGGATATACCCCGCCCGCGCGTAACGAAACCAATAATTTCATCCGGAGGTACTGGCGTACAGCATTTCGCCAAAGTCACTAATACATCGGCATCCGCAATATCTTTTACTACAATCGCTGCCGATAAATCTCCCGTATTTCGCCTTTGAATGCGGGTAGGAGTAACTGCCTCTGCTAAAGTTTCTTCTACTCCGGCGTTTCCGCCTTGGGAAGATATCAACAAACGCACTACTTTTTCGGGAGTAATTGCTCCCTCCCCAATAGCTACATATAAATCAGATACATCTTTTCGCAGTAAATCTTGCGCTACCGCTTTGAGAGTTTCATGCGACATTAAGCGCTGTACTGGCTCATTACGCCGCCGAATAGCTTTCGCTAATTTCTCTTTCCCATTTTCAATAGCTTCTTCGCGCCGGTTCCGCGTAAACCACGCCTTTATTTTTGCCCGTGCCCGTGGAGTGGCCACAAATTCTAACCATCCCTGCGAGGGGCCCGCATCAGATGATTTAGCAGTAATTATCTCGACGGTATCTCCCGATTCTAAGCGATGATCTAAGGTGACAAGCCGGTCATTCACCTTTGCTCCGACCGTCTTTTGCCCTACCTCGGTATGAATCGCATAAGCGAAATCTACCGGCGTAGACCCCGCAGCTAATTCCAACACTTCTCCCGTCGGGGTAAATACATATACCTGATTACCCGATATCTCATAGCGCAGCGAATCTAAGAATTCTTTAGGATCAGCCGTTTCCCGCTGCCAATCTACGAGTTGCCGTAGCCATTCGAGCTGAGCACTTTCATCTCCGCTATCGGAACTATTATTTTCGCTTTGGTTGGGATTTTCTTTATAGCGCCAATGCGCCGCCACACCGTATTCTGCGCGGCGATGCATATCGTAGGTACGAATTTGAATTTCTACCGTGCGCCCGCCTGGCCCAATTACGGAAGTGTGGATAGATTGATAAAAATTAAATTTCGGGCTGGCAATGTAATCTTTAATTCTCCCCTGCACGGGAGTGAATACTGAATTTGCTACCCCGAGAGCGGTATAGCAATCTTGAATTTCGTTTACCAGTACCCGTACGCCAATCAAATCGTAGATATCTTCAAAATCGCGCCCGCGCAGAATCATCTTTTGATATATCGAATAGTAATGCTTCGGCCGCCCCGAAATACTGCACTCTACATGCGCTTTTTCTAGTTCATCCTGCAGGATTTTTTTAATTTCTTCAATATAAGCTAGACGCTCAGGATTGCGCTCTTTCACCATGCGCTCAATTTCGGTATAAACCGCCGGGTAAAGAGTCTTAAAAGAAAGATCCTCTAACTCCCATTTAATGGAATTCATCCCTAAGCGGTGCGCAAGCGGTGCATAGATTTCCAAAGTTTCCCGCGCTTTATTCCGCGCCGATTCTGGATCTACATACTTCCACGTACGCGCATTGTGTAGCCGGTCCGCCAGTTTTATCAACAAAACGCGGATATCTTTTGCCATAGCTACGACCATTTTTCGCACGGTCTCAGCCTGGGCTGCTTCCCCATATTCGACTTTATCGAGTTTGGTGACGCCGTCTACTAAAAGCGCTACCGTATTTCCAAATTCTTTGCGTAAGGCAGGCAGTGTGTAGCCAGTATCTTCTACCGTGTCGTGGAGCAAAGCGCCAACGAGAGTATCCTCATCCATTCCCAAATCAGCCAAAATCCGGCATACAGCTAAAGGATGATTAATATACGCTTCTCCAGAGCGCCGCCGCTGGCCAGTATGCCATTTATCAGCTATCTGATAGGCATTTACTAAGCGCATTAAATTTATATTGCGGCCTTTACAGACTTGCAGAATTTCCTGCATAGCCGTGGGAAGAGGCTTCTCGCCAACTGCTTCTACCCATTCGTAAAGCGGCTTTTCGTCTTTACTGCTCGCAGAAGAAGCATTTTCAGCCAGATTTTTCTCTTCCATGCCGAAATTATACCGCGTTATTTGGTAATAATGAGAATCGTACTAATGCTATGCCGGCTGGTATATTCCTAAACCAGCCGGCATATTACCTATTTATTTACTCTTAATGTTTTATATATATAAGCCTTATATTTTTCCGCATTAAGTCGACTACAAATATATGCATTAGGAGTTTTACCAGTGCAGTTATTTACATCAACTATAACTGCACCATAACTAGGGCCAGCAGAAGCATCCACTTCACAATAGTACTTTTGGCATATCTCCACACACTCTGGATATAAAGCGGCAGCTACAGCTGAAGGATCAGCCATATCTAAATACTTATCGCCAAAACGTTCTATATTCATCTCCATTAAATCTTTATTACAGTCGATAGCAAACTTGCCTAAAGATCCACTATCACGAATAGTAGAAATTTCATCTGGAGTGAGCATACATTCTTCTAAACAGGCATCCCACCCCACAAATGTAATATTTTCTAATCCGGATTCAACTACAATTTTTGCAGCCTCCGCATCCTGCCAAATATTAAATTCTGCTACTGGAGTTGCATTACCTGCTCCTAGCCCAGCCGAACCCATAATGATTAAACGATTAGCTCTTTTCATTGCTTCATAATCTAAACGCAAAGCTAAAGCAATGTTAGTAAGTGGCCCGAGCGCAATAATATCGATTTCTTTATCGTCATTATTACGCAAGAATTCCAGCATTTTGAAAACGCCATTTTCTTTTTCTGCCTGTAGACGCCGAGGTACTAAACCGATATCCCCCATTCCATCGTGCCCATGCGTCTCATATGCATAGCTTAAATTCCGTAAAATCATTTTATCGCAACCGCGATAGACCGGAGGCGCATACGTATCTGCATATTCAATAGTAGTTAAAGTATTTATAGTAGCTTGTTCCATTGGAACGTTGCCAGATACTGTAGAAAACATTAAAACTTGATATCTTAGATCGTTTAATGCCATTGCTATTGCCATAGCATCGTCAGATCCACAATCAGTGTCTATAATAATTTTTTTTCGCTGTTCCATCATTAAATCTTTCTATTCACTATGCGATTTTAGGCAATAGGATGTTCTGAAGTAGATAGCTTTAATAGAGCAGCTGAAAGGATACAAACTCCCAGCATTACTAGTCCAAAGACATAAGAGAATTCTACTCCCACTTTCGCAATAAGAGCTCCAACGATAATTGGCGTTAACATATCAGCAATTCCGCTGGCAGTAGCAACCATAGAACAAGCAATACTTACACGCTTATAGTTAATACGAGTAGCAATAGCAACTATTACACTGAAAAGTACCCCTAAGAATAAACCAGCTACAAACAACCCCACATAATATCCTGCAGTGCTGTTAATTAATAATGCCGCTAAGATGGCTAAAAATGCCACAGTGCAATTCATTAAAAGAACTAGCTGTGCATGAATGTAGCGTAAAATCCACGTAAATAGGAAGCCACCTAATACGCATCCCAAATTATAAAGAGTAAACATGAAAGCAGCATTTGCTTCATTTACGCCCTTTGTTATCGCAAAACTAGTAGTGTACATGCCAATTGCCGTAGATACAGCACTAAAAGCAGCTACTGTAATAACTATGCCGGCATAGGCAAGTGCTTTGTTTTTTGCATATAGAGGCCGTATATGCTCTTCTTTAGCGTCTTCATGAATCGAAGAAATTTCCATATGTACTAGGAACGAAATAGCGAAGATAATTAACGATAATGCGGCTAGTACATAATAAGACATTGCAAAAGATATCTCATTACTTAAAAATACTCCGAGCAGGAATGGAGCTACCGTAGTGCCAACACCAAATAACCCCTGACCAAAGGTTAGAGAACTTTCATAATTTTTCTTAAATACCGTACTTAGTAAAGCAGGGCATGCCGCATCTTGAGTACCGAAAGCAAAACCTCCGGCAAATGCTAAAACCATACCAGCAATAAAAGTTGGCAATGCCGGTATACCAACCATAAATAAGGCGGTAAATACCGTGCCAATTCGTATTACTTTTACTGCACCAATTTTTTCTACCAGAATACCCGTAATGTTTACGGTAAGAATTCTTCCTAGCGCATAAGCAGAACCCAGCAAACCTACTAATTCAATTTTTTCACCATACATTTCCACTAATTGCGGAAGAGTACTTCCAATCATTACGCAAGTGGATCCTGCTAAGAAATACATAGCGAAAGCTAAAAAAGCTTTTAACGCGTCATTGCGTTTCATAATATCCTCGCTTTACTTCTAGTTGTTAACATATCGATAAATAAATATCGAAACTTGGTGAAAAATTATCACGCCGTTATACTGCGAGAAATGACAGTTGTCAGGAAATATAAAATAAAGGAATCTAGATGATAAACGAAAAATTAACAGCAGGATTAATACGTTTATTAAAAAATCATGCACCTGCAGAAAAATATCTTGCCGATTTACCTAATAATTTCGTCCACTTATATAAGAAAAATGAAGTAATCATTAATATGCATGATTCAGTTGATTCTATTTATATTTTAGTTCAAGGACATGCCACTGTATTTGGGGAATTAGATCATTGTAATGGAATAATTAGCCACATTGAACCCTTAGAAATTTTAGGTTTGTTAGAACTACTCTGTTCGATTGAAAAATATACTGCTTTTGTAATTGCACATACTAACTGTCAAGTAGTTAAAATTCCCGTAAGCATGTTTAATGAAATGATTAAAAGTAATAGCGAGCTTTGCTATCAAGTGCTTCTCATACTTGGAAAAATGACTGCTATAAATATGCAAGAAGCTGCCACCAAAAGACTTCTCCCGCTACCGGAAGATCTAATTGGTTATTATTTTTATTTACAATCTAGTTCTAAAAGGCCGTATATTTGCACCTACACTAGAGAACAATTATCTGAAATATTGAATATAAACTTACGTACTCTTTATCGTCATCTATATTCGTTGAAAACAAAAAACTTCATATCAATAACTAGAGGAAAAATTACTATAACAGATGAAAATTTTAAATTATTGAATAAGCAATATGCCGATATAGTAATTTAATTAATTCTGCCATTTGTCATAGATAACATTATCTATAGTCCGAATAATTAAAGCTACACCTATATATTTGACTATTGTTTGGTAATGGAGCTGGCAAATGTCATATAGAAAATTCCTAAATCAAGAATTTAGTGCAGTAGCAATTGTGCTAATACCCCTATGCGTAGCTATAAACTGTATTTCCGGACAAGTAGCGGCATTTTTACAACTTCCTATTTTTCTGGACACAATAGGGACTGTTTTTACCGGGATGATTTGCGGACCAACCGTAGCTATCACAGTAGGTATTCTTACTAACTTAATTTCTGCAGCTGTAATGCCAACCATGCTCCCATTTATTTTTGTAAATATTGCTCTCGGATACACTACTGGATTATTGGCTAAACACAAAATGCTAAATAATCCCTATAAAATGATAATTTCAGCTCTAATTATGTCTTTGGTATCTATAGTCACTGCCGCTCCAATAGTTGTACTACTATATAGCGGTTTTACCGGGGGAAGTTCTTCTATCTTTACTGGGTTGCTGATGGCATCCGGTACCAATATTTGGATATCAGTTTTTTCCGCTGATGGATTTTTTACATTGTTAGATCGCTGTATTACGCTTTTGATTTGCTATAGATGTATAAGATGTCTACCCCCGAATCTGCTGCTCCATTTCAAATTCGGGTTACTTTACGTGCCAGCCTATAAAAATGAAAAAGTGGTAGCATAATGGCTGATTACATAGCAGAAATAAATAAAGTAACTTCGGCAAATAAAATTGCTGGATTAAGCCCCAATATAAAATTTATTATCATGGGTGAGTTAGTCTTAACAGATATTATTCTCGCCTCTTGGAAGCTAACTAGCTATAAAATTCCGCTGCTGCTTGTACCCTATTTCTTTATCATTATTTGCTTATTAAAGAGATCAAATATAAAAAGGACTGGTTATAACTTACTAAAGCGAATATTTATATTCACCCTTTTTGTTATGCTCTTTCAATTGCTACTAATTCGGCAAGGAAATGAGATATTTACCTGGGGATTTTTCAGTATTCACGATATATCCTTACAAAAAGCCTTTATTCTAGGATTAAATACGCTCAACATAGCATCAATTATTATTTGGTTTTCCCAGATTACCTCTATTGAGGATATTGCAGCTGCCTTGAATACATATGGCCTTAACCATAAAGCTACTTTTATAATCCTATCTACTCTGCAAACGATAGAGCAGTTACAACGGCAAATTGATACGATCATCATTTCTCAGAGAAGCCGTGGAATTACTATAGATGGGAATTTCTTACAACGCATAAAAACTTTTATACCAATTTTGCTTCCCGCTTTTATTGCTGCTTTAGTAAAAATAGAACCAACTGTAATGATGCTGGAGTCACGCAGCTTTTTTACGGCTAAACAAAAAACATTTATTCGCCAAGTACCTAAAAATGGCTATGAAAATATTTTTCTTATTATTTTTAGCGCTTTTTTCTTAATATTATTGATTGTGAGGTGCTTCTGTGCAATCTATATATAAGATTCAAAATTTTTCCTATACCTATCCTCTAAGTCAAAGCTACGCTTTAGAGAATATAACTTTACAATTCGCACCCGGGAAAATTTATGGAATAGTGGGTGCAAATAAAGCTGGAAAAACTACTCTTTGTCTCGCTTTAAAAGGCTATGTGCCGCATTTTTTCCAGGGAACCCATTCCGGAAATATTTATTTTCACGGCCAATCTGATTTTTTAAATAACGATGATATTGGAATAGTTTTTGACAATCCAATAACGCAGCTAAGTAAAATTAAAAGCACTATTTTTGAGGAAGTTGCATTTAGCTTAGAAAATAGAGGCGAAACACCAGAAAAAATCCAGCAGCGAGTCATTGCAACTTTAAAAATGCTTAATTTAGAAGAATATGCCTTAGCACATCCATTTCAGATATCTGGTGGGCAAATGCAAAGACTCGCTATTGCAAATATGATTGTCAGTAATCCTTCCGTGCTAATTCTAGATGAACCTGTGGCCCAGCTAGATCCACAAGAGAGTAAAAATATTTATGAATGCTTAATAAAGTATAAAAAGCTGGGTCATACCATTTTCATAGCTGAACAAAATACTGATTTGATTGCTGAATATGCAGATGCAGTCATCGCATTAGAATCTGGAAAAGTTGTACATTATGGCTCACCAGCCGAAGTCTTTTATGACCCTACTTTTAACCAAAAAAATATTCCTTTACCAAACTCAATTTTTCTACAAGAAAAACTTATAAAACATGGTGTAAATATTGATGGCAAAATTCTGAAAAAGGACGCTTTAATTCAAGCAATTAAGAGGTTAGCAAATGATAGATAATGTGGAATTAGAGAATGTTTCTTTTTCATATCATAAAGAAGCAGTCCTGCAAGATATTTCTACAAAATTGGTAGCCGGCACTCAATATGCACTTATTGGAAGTAACGGATCTGGAAAAAGTACTCTTGCAAAATTAATAAGTGGTTTACTCACCCCTTGTGCTGGCAAAATTAAACTCGCAGGTACACCTCTTACTGATTTTTCTACCAAACAATTAGCACAAAACATACGTTATATTTTTCAAAATCCCGACGACCAAATTTTTAATCCTACTGTGTATAAAGAAATTACCTATGGATATAAAAATTTTGACACCGAGTGGTTAAGAGAAATATTAAAGTTAACCAATCTAAGCACTTACACTAAACGGAGTCCTTATGAGTTATCTCCCTCAGAGCGCAAATTTGTAGCCATTGCTTCCGCATTACTAGCCAAACCGCAAATAATTATTTTTGACGAAGTTACCAGTGGATTAGATTTAGCACAGAAACAGCTCATAGAGCAGATTCTAAAATATCTAAACTCCGTTAATGCCACAACTATTTTTATTACTCACGATATGGAATTTGTATATAAAAACTTCCCTGAGACAATTATCTTGCATAATAAATCGTTAATATATCAAGGTAATACAATATCCGCTTTCACTAATGAATCATTAATGAAAAAAGCAAAACTAGAAGCACCACTAATAGTAAAACTTTTCCAAGCTGCCTACGCAAATGATGATATAGCTATGCCTTTAGATAAAAACGACATTTTACCTGCTTTAATAAGGAAAATTAATCAGGTAGATTAACTATTATTTTCAGATAATCCGAATTAATACCGCAGCACCGAATCAATAGGAATCGCATCACCCAGATTTGCCCGGCCGCCTAAATCTTCCAGCTCGAGCAGCACGCACAGTTTATGCGGAACTCCCCCGGCTTGCCGTATCAAATCAAAAGCTGCTCCTGCGGTGCCGCCGGTAGCTAGAACATCGTCAATTACTAGTACTCGCATGCCGTCTTGCACAGTGAAAGGTTGCAACTCCATCCGCGCTTCCCCATATTCGAGGTTGTAATCCACGCCTACTACTGGCCCGGGCAACCGACCGGCTTTCCGCACAGTCAGCATTCCCACCCCGAGTGCCGTAGCCAACGGAGCTCCTAAAATGAATCCACGGGATTCTAGACCGGCTACTGCGTCTACTTCACCTCGATAACGATCCGCTAGGCTATCGATTAAAGAGCTAAAAGCATGCGCATCAGCAATAAGCGGAGTGATATCGCGAAACAGCACACCTGGAGCAGGAAAATCGCTTACCTCTCGCACATGAGATTCTACAAGTTGTATCAGTTCTGCTGGAAAATCCGCATTCTGCGTCATTTATTTAGACCTCTTCTTTTTTCTCTGCGCGTGGCCGCGTTTCTTAGGTTGAGCAGCTTGCCCTAAATGCCCGCCGGAGATTCTATCCTCCACCCCGGCCAAAGCTAGCATATCTGATTCGGCTGCCGCGGTGTCACTCTTGTCCGCATTGGAAGACGCGCTCTGTATAGCACGCACTTTTCGCACTCTTTCCGTGTGAATTTTAATATCTTCATTTCGCTCTCCGAGCGTCACCGAAAGCGGAGCCGCAATAAAGATAGAAGAAACCGTAGAAAGAATCATTCCTACAAACATTACGAGAGCCAAATCCCGCAAAGTATCTGCACCTAGTATTCCCACTCCGATAAAGAGTACAGCTATCACTGGCAATAACCCAGTGAGAGAAGTGTTAATCGAGCGAATGAGAGTTTGGTTAATTGCCAAATTAGCTGATTCGGCAAAAGTGTATTTAGTTTGGGAGGTGAGATGCTCAGTATTTTCCCGTACTTTATCGAATACCACCACCGTATCGTAGAGGGAATAACCCATAATCGTCAGAATACCGATGATGGTCGCCGGCGTAATTTCCAAACCAAGCAGCCAATATATTCCCAGAGTGATAATGAAATCGTGTAAAAGCGCTCCAATAGCACCAATTGCAATAGTCCAGGAACGGAAGTAGAGCATTAAAACCAGCGATACGGAAACCATAAATACGATCATGGCGCGAATCGCTTTGCTCATAATGTTTTGCCCCCAGGATGGGCCTACGAAAGTGGAGGTTACATCATTTATTGGCACTTTATAAGCAGCAGCCAGAGTTTCTTTTAATTCCTGCGTCTGCTGATCACTCAATTCAACGGTCTGCACCCGCAACCCAGATGTGCCTAAACTAGAAACACGCGGCGCATCATCTGCACCTATTTTGGAGATTGCTTCATAAGCCGGCTGATGGGAGGTAACTTCGGTGCCGGTGACGGTAAATTGTGAACCGCCACGGAACTCGATTCCGAGATTAGGATCGCGTACCAAGATTGATGTCAAAGAAGCCAAAATCAGCAGCAAGGCAATTCCAAACCAGACTTTCCGCAGTCCAATAATATTTAAAGAACGGCGCCCAGAGTAAAGATCATTACCGATAGGGTACATGGATAACATCAGTTTTCCCCCTCTTCCTGAGAATCTATGCCATCTGTGGCCGCTTTTTTCTTCCGCGCTTTCCGTTCTTGGGCACGGCGCTCCGCTAAAGTGAGGCCAGGCTGAGAAAACGCAGCGGAATTTTCTATTTCTGCGCCTACAGTTACCGGCATTTCAACAGCAGGCTCTGCAGTCACTTCCGCTTCCTCTGCCAGCGCAGCCGCAGGAGAATTAGCAACTGCAGTATCTTCTGGCTCGCTCTCAGCTACATCTTCAAGCAAATCGGCATCAGAATTTTGCTCACTATCTGATTCTATATTGGTCGACTGCTTCCGCCCAGCGAGAGCAGCCCCGCGCCCGCGATAGAGTGGATTCTTCCGCAATTGCACTTTATCCAAGCCGGAGAAGCGTTTACCCAAATTAAAGAATTGCAAATGACCGAGCAAAGTAACCAACGGGTAGGTAAAGAGCATTACCACTATCAAATCCAGCACGGTGGTGATTCCCAGTGTGAAGGCAAAGCCACGCACCGATCCAACCGTCAATAGGTAAAGCACTATGGAAGCCAGCAAATTCACACAGTCCGAAATAATGATTGTGCGTTTCGCCCGCGCCCAGCCGTGCTCAATCGCGCCTTTAATTGTGCGCCCATCGCGGATTTCATCGCGAATTCGCTCAAAGTAAACGATAAAGGAATCCGCAGTTACGCCAACCGAAATAATCATACCGAGTACACCGGCCATGGAAAGGCGGTAGCCCATGCTCCACGAGAGGAAACAAATGACTAGATAAGACATTCCCGTAGAGAGAGCGATAGAAGCTACCGAGACGATTCCTAAAGCATGATACTGCCAGAGCATATAAAGCACGATTAATAGCCCGCCAATTAAGCCGGCAACCAAACCAGCTTGCAGCTGTTCGGTACCGAGGGTAGCGGAAATTTGCTCCTCGGACTGCACCTCAAAATTGAGCGGTAAAGAACCGAAGCTCAACTGATTAGCTAAAGAGGCAGCTTCTTCCGCGGTAAATTTTCCAGTAATTTCGGCTTGCCCGCCTGCAATTGGACCACTAGGCACCGGAGCTGAAAGCACTTGCCCGTCAAGCACAATAGCAAACTGATTACGCGGTTGCGTCAAACCGTGCAAGCGACCCGTCACCGCCGCGAAAGCCTCCCCGCCTTCTTTATCGAACTGCATGTGTACAGCCCAGCCACCAGTAGGATTACCGCTTTTATCTACTGCTGGCCCCGAAGATGCCTGAGTAAGATTGGTACCCTCTACTTCCGCCGGGCCGAGAATATATTTCATTTCGCCTTTTTCGGCACAAGCCACGAAGGGTTTATCAGGAGCATCTGCAGTGGCATCTAGACGCGCTTTTTCCGAACCGCATTGCAAAGTGTAGGCATCATAGAGCACTTTTTCCGTGACCCAAGCTAAATCAGAAGAATCCTTGGGAGTAGTTAGTGGCTCGGTAGAAAGCTTTCCATCTTTATTAGAATCGGCGAGTTTCGTAATTTCCGCCTGTAATTCTTCGGGGCTCAGATTAAGTGGTTTAATATCTTCTGGTTTTGGCGGCTGCGATCCACTGCTCTGCGCTTGGGCTTGCGCCTGCATCTGCGCCAAGCTCGAATTATTTATGGCATCTGGTCCCATTACCGTCAACACCGGACGCAAACGCAATACTGCCGAAGTGCGCACCAAATCTAAAGTTTCTTTACTGGGTTCGCCCGGCAGCGCTACGACGATATTTTTCCCGCCTTGCGCGGTAATCTCCGCTTCTGCTACACCAGAAGCGTCCACCCGCTGGCGGATAATTTCAATAGCTTGATTTACGTCTTCATCCGTAATCTCGGAATTATCGGTAGCTACCGGCGTCAAAATTAGCTGCGTGCCACCTTCCAAATCCAGAGCTAAAGAAGGGGTGAACTTAGTACCTGGTTCGCGTACCGTACCGAAAATTAATGAACCAACTAAAGCAATTGCTAATACCGTCAACACTAGCAAGCGTTTTATAGGAGCGGATCCAGCTCCTGCTCTTCTTTTTTTCGCCACAAAAATATCTTTTCTATTTCCGCCAAAAATCGGCGCCTTATTCTTGATCAGATTCTTCCATTGGCTGCTCAGGAGCCTCGGGATTCTCAGAATCCTCCCCCGCTGCCACTTCTTCTTCTGCACTCGCTTCGGCGTCCAGCGCAGCCGCATCTGCTTCCGAAATTCCTGCTACCGGAATTTCCATCTGGCCAGCAATTGCTCCACGCAGCCATACAGATTCCTCACCGGAAGGAGATTCGAGAGTAATGGCATCGCCGTCAATATCCACTATTTTTCCTAAAAATCCAGCGGTAGTGACTACGCTATTACCCAGTACGATGGCAGAAGCTCGCTCATCTTGCTGGCGTTTCTGCGTCTTCCGGTTCATAAAGTTTAGGCCCCACATCATAATGACCATAAACAAAACAATGATAATAAGTTCCATAAGAGCCTTTTCCTAATCTGCTAGTGCAACCTAAAAAAGTTTACCGCATTTTATGCTAGCGAAAAAGTGTAGCGGATGCCTCCGGCGGCGTTAAATTGAGATGCTGCCACGCCCGCGCCGTAGCTAAGCGGCCACGCGGAGTACGAGTGAGAAAACCGCGGCGCACCAGATAGGGTTCAGAAACTGTTTCAACTGTTTCCGGTTCCTCTCCCACTGAAACTGCTAAAGTAGTCAATCCAACTGGGCCACCTTGGAAATTTTGGCAAATTGCTTCTAAAACTGCTCGATCGAGGCGATCCAGGCCACTCTTATCTACTTCAAAAACTTGCAAGGCAGCTTGAGCAGCAGCTAAATCTAGTACTCCACTCCCCCGTACTTGTGCCCAATCCTGCACACGCCGCAATAACCGATTGGCGATTCGTGGTGTGCCCCGCGAGCGGGAAGATATTTCTACCGCAGCTTCGTCCGTGAGTTCTGCCTCCAGTTTAATGGCGTTGCGGCGCACTATTTCTGCCAGTTCTGCATCCGCGTAATAATCTAAATAGGCAGTGTAGCCAAAGCGATCGCGCAGCGGTGCCGGCAACAATCCCGCGCGCGTAGTAGCTCCTACTACGGTAAAACGCGGTAGCGGTAAAGGAATAGAAGTGGCGCCCGGGCCTTTCCCCACGATCACATCGACTCGAAAATCCTCCATCGCTAAGTAGAGCATTTCCTCGGCCGCCCGCGCTAAGCGATGAATTTCATCTATGAAGAGCACATCTCCTTCTTGGAGAGAAGAAAGCACAGCCGCTAAATCTCCCGAATGTTGGATTGCCGGGCCGGAAGTAAGGCGTAAAGAGCCACCTACTTCCACCGCGATAATCATCGCCAAAGTAGTCTTACCCAAGCCAGGAGGGCCGGAAAGCAGTACGTGATCTGGAGATTTTCCGCGCTGATTAGCCGCATCTAAAATGAGCGAAAGCTGGTTACGCACCACTTCTTGGCCTACGAACTCCGTGAGCTGCTTAGGACGTAACGCGGCTTCTTGTGCGCGTTCTTCTTCATCAGCTTCGGCAGAAGTTATATTCCATTCCTCCACGCGCTACCTCCTTTTACCGAGAATTTGCAGAGCAGCTCGCAATAAATCAGCTACCGCCGCTTCCGGATTTTCTTGGACAGCCTGCGCACAAGCCGGCTTGGCTTCGCGCTCTGACCAGCCAAGATTGATTAATGCTTCCAATACATCGCGCTCAGCTGCGCCGCTAGCAGGAGAATTCGCCGCCGCCAGTTGGGGAGCAGGCCCGAGCTTATCGCCAATTTCCAAAATTATTCGCTCGGCCCCTTTTTTCCCAATTCCAGATACTTGTGTGAGGGCATTTATATCTTTATTAGCTATTGCCGAACGCAGAGCATCAGGGGTATGCACAGCCAACATCGCTAATGCAGTGCGAGCTCCAATACGCGATACCCCCAGCAGGACGTTAAAAACAGCACGGCTATCAGCATCAGCAAAACCATAAAGACTCAGTTCATCTTCTTTTACTATTAAAGAAGTATAGAGCTGCGCCTCTGATCCGAGGTGTAAAGAAGCGAGCGTAGCGGGAGAAGTATAAATACGCAATCCAATTCCGCCCACTTCCAGAACGACCGAATCTTTATCCAACCCAATCACTGCCCCGCGCACGGAAGAGATCACGATTCCACCTTTCGAACAAATGTTTCATAAATAGTTTAATACATATTTATTTATTTTTTGGGAGCTACTGCTCCGTGGCGAGATCCTAAACGTTCAGCTTGCGCCCATAGTTTCTGCGCCGGAGTCAAATCTGCCCCTTCTGCTCGAGGGAGCATTCCAGCTCCGCCATGCTGCGCGCGGTCAGTTTTTTGCCCGGATTCTCCTCCCCCACGCCATGCACAGCACACGGCAATCGCCAGCGCATCAGCGGCATCTTTTGGCCGTGGCAGCGCATCTAGCTGCAAAATTTTCTGCACCATAAACTGCACTTGTTTTTTAACGGCGCGCCCATTTCCCGTCACGGCAGCTTTTACTTCCGAAGGGCTGTAAAGAGCCACTGGCAAGGAGAATTGCGCCGCTGCCAGCATAGCAATACCGGCCACCTGTGCAGTACTCGTAACAGAGCGCACATTCTCTTCGGCAAATACTCTCTCTATCGCCACCACATCGGGGTGGAAAATTTTTATCTGGGTAAGCAGCTCATTGTAAATAATTAGCAAACGCTGCTGTGGAGCCTGGTCTGGAGCGGAACGCGCTACCCCGACGTCTACTAATTTAACCCGCCGGTAAGCATCTGCTTCGATAACTCCCACTCCACAACGAGTGAGACCAGGGTCCACCCCGAGTATTCGCACTTTACTCCTCAGCTTCGAGCTCGGCGAGCACCTCGTCATCAATCTCGGCATTGGAGTAGACATTCTGAATATCATCTACATCGTCTAGCGCATTCAACACTTTTAGCACGCGCCGGGCATTGTCTTTATCCACATCGACTTTCATCGCCGGCACAAACTGCGTTTCCGCCGAATTGTAGTCAATACCCGCTTCCACCAGGGCACTGCGTACTGCTACTACATCATTTGGAGCGCAAATTACCTGATAGGTATCTCCCAGGGTGACTATCTCTTCAGCTCCCGCATCCAACACTGCCATTAAGACACTATCTTCGTCTAAAGAATCAGCCATCGGCACTTCCACTACCCCTTTACGAGTAAAGAGATAAGATACCGATCCGGGATCAGCGAGCGTACCGCCGTTCCGGGTGAGAGCTACTCGCACATCCGAAGCAGCCCGATTTCGGTTATCGGTAAGGCACTCAATCAAGACCGCTACTCCACCAGTGGCATAACCTTCATAAAAAATTTGCTCATAAGTAGCGCCACCAGCATCATCGCCAGCTGCTCTTTTTAAGGCTCTTTCGATATTGTCGTTCGGCACTGAATTCTTTTTCGCTTTTTGAATCGCATCATACAGAGTCGGATTAGCTTCGGGATCGGGGCCACCCGTACGCCCAGCTACTTCAATATTCTTAATAAGACGCGCGAAGAGCTTACCCCGCTTAGCGTCATTAGCGGCTTTCTTATGCTTGGTGGTCGCCCACTTAGAATGTCCTGACACAGATTCTCCTTAAAATCGATTCTCTCTGATTCTACCTGCTTCAACCGTTTGATTAAATTTTTGCGAAAAGTTTTTGGCGTGTCGTCAAGATTCCACAATATGAAATACTTGCCGACTACCTTCTTGCACCCATTTCTGAGCCATATCTACCAGCGCACGTGGGTAGAGAGAAGCTCCCGCTGCTTGCGCCTCCGCTAAGTCCGCTAAAGACCACCACTTGCTTTCCTCCAAGACTTTTTCTTCTTCGGGAGTCAAGTCCCGATGCGAACTCCGTCGCAGAATATCGGCCTCTTCCTCGTCTACCCCCAAGAGAAAAAATTCTTCATCTTGCCGGCGCGTCTCTAGATAAAAATAAAAAGTGGCTTTGCGGTAAAGGACTGGCCCTTCCAAGCGCGCAGGAGAAATTTGCAAGCCAGTTTCTTCCCGTAACTCACGCACTGCCGCATTACGGGCAGTTTCTCCTCTCTGAATTCCGCCTCCTACGGTAAACCACCATGCCCGCTCCGCTTTGCCAAAATCGTGGCCCTTAATAAGAAATATTTCTCCGCTATGCGTATAAGGAATTACCCGCGCCGCCTGCCGATGCGGATATCCTTCGGCATCTTTTGGCCATTCGCTACGCATTGCCGCTGCTAATTCACGCTCGGTTGGATTCTGTGCTTCCTTTTCCACCATTTTAAAAATATTCTCCCGTAATGCGCGCTCTATCGGCGGCCAACTCCGCTAAAATTTCTGCTTCCCGCCGCTGGCTGCGTGCCCGCCGCACTTTATTTTCCCCAATTTCCCGCGCGTGCAGATAACCCAGCTCGAGAAGTTTTGCTTGGAAATTTTCCATGACGGCACGGAGCTCACCCGGATCCTCTTGCCGCTTGCGCGCTAATAATTCCACCCAACGCTGGGCAGCTCGGCGCGCCGCTAAAGATTCAATCATCTCCACTTCCAGATTACTTAGCAGGCCGGCTTCGACGTAATGCGCAAGACTCTGTAGCACTACTTCTTTTTCTTGCTGACGCGCAAAATAAATAAGAAGAATAAAAATTATCAAAGCTGGTGCATTAGAGAGTAATAGATACTTCTCATAGGTCATTCCCGGCCAGTTCAAAGCGTCGTTATTGAACCAATGCCCAAATATCGCTCCACCTAATCCGGGAATCATATAGAGCAACGGAGCTAATTTTTTCGGTGAATAGCGAGCAAAGCCTAGGAAAAACCCGAAGATAGCCGTCCACGCTTCGTGATTAAAAGGTGCATCTAAGAAGCGAATATGGAAAAGAAAAGAAATCTCTTCGAGGTCATTTAAGAAATAGAGGATATTTTCGGTGAATGCGAAACCGGCTCCGATTAAAGCGCCATAGACGATACCGTCTACCGGCCCATCAAAATAGCGGCGAAAAATAAAATAGATTAGGAGCACTCCGCCACCCTTAATTAATTCTTCGGTAAAAGGTGCCACACAGGAGGCGGTGAAACGCATATCAGAAGCGAGTGCAGCTAGCTGAGCATCGGCAGAATCGCGCAATAATGCCCGAAAAAAATCCTGAAAAAGAACCGCCAATAATACGGAGGTACCTGCTCCCCAAGTAAAAGCAAAAATATACATCCAGCGCGGTTCGGGCTCCCAGCGATCAATCATAGCGACGAAGAAGAGAGTGAAAGCCACCGGCACTAGCGCATAGAGAACGGCTAGAAAAACCCCACCTAGCCCAGCTCTGCCCACTATAAATGGAAATAAATAAATGAAGGCCCAGCCGGATAAAAGAATACCGACTGTAGCTAAACCGGAATATCCGAAAGCGCGCCCGCGCTTAGATATCTTTTTCCGCCAGGGAAATTCTCTTTCTGCTTCCATGTTATCTATCATCTATATCCACCGTATGCGGCGAAGGCGCATTTCCCGCTAAGTGAAAAAGACGCGTCAATCTTTTTCTATGCACTCGCCGCGCCTGCGATACATGTAAATTATGGAAAGCGCGAGTTAAACGGATATTCTCGCGGCTGCGCTGCAAAGATTTATAGATTTGCTCCTGCGCCGGAGTGAAATCAGTGCTCGCTAAATCGTCAATAGTTAGCCGCAGGGTACGCGAAAGCTCCGATTCAACTGCAAGCCGCACACCGGCCGGATTTTCTGCAATATCGCTGCGCTCTTTCCCTGCCAATTCGCTAGCAGGCGGCAAAGCTATATTAATGAAAGCATCTAAGCCGTCATCAACTATAGGTAGCTGGGCATAGGTTAAAGCATCATGCGCTGCTGCCTGGAGTAAAACTGCGCTGGCGATATCTAGCGCACCGCTACTCGCCATTTCCTCTGCCTTTTGCGCCCGCACGATTAAAGCCAGCTCTAAAGCTTTGCGCGATTTCAACACTTTTGTGTGTAATGCATTCAATTTTCGCGCCACACAAAAAGCCCAGATCAGAAAGGCGACTACCCCCAATGCGCAGAGGATTAACCACCACATAGTTAATCCACCTCCGTCTGGTAAATCTTAATAGCCGTTTCGTAGACGTGAAAAATCCGCTTAGCCACGCTTCCCCAATCATATTTCCAGGCCCCCTGGGCAGCCCGGGCACTAATTTCTTGGCGCTGCTGTGGATTTGCTAAAGCCTTATTTACTACGGCTGCTAAATCAGTGGCATCTTCATTACGGAAATGGAAGCCATATTTACCTTCTTCTAAGACAGCGCGAAAAGCTGGAATATCGGAAGCGACGATGCAGGCTCCCGCACTCATAGCTTCTACGAGAATAATTCCAAATGATTCGCCGCCGGTATTAGGAGCTAAATAGATATCTGCACTTCCCAATAAAGCTGCTTTATCGGCGTCGCTTATACCTCCTAAAAATTGCACAGAGCTGGCATAAGAGCCAAAAAGTTGCTTCCCTTGCTCTATATTCCCTCTCCCAGCTACGAGGAGCCGAGCCCGGGGATAACGCGCCAAAATTTCCGGAAACGCTGCTGCTACCACCGGTAGACCTTTCCGAGGTTCATCTAACCTACCTAGAAAAGCCAGCACTGGCTGATCGGGATGACCTGCAAAACGCGAATCGGGCGCGGTGATTTGCAAATTCTCCACTTTTACACCGTTGGGAATTATCCAAGCATCGCCGCCTAAATACTGCACCGCAGTACGGCGAGCTTCTTGAGATACCGCTATACGCGCCGTTATCTTATCCAAAATAGGCACTAGGAGCGGCGCCGAAAGCGAAAATATCCGCGATTTATCCATAGCGGTGTGGAAGGTAGAAACAACTGGGCATTTCGCATTCATAAGTGCCAGCATAGAAACTGAGGGCGTAAAAGGCTCATGCACATGCAGTACATCAAAATTTCCCTCCCGCAGCCAATTTCGAACTGCGAGATTTACTTTGGGGCCAAAAGCTAATCTCGCCACCGATCCGTTATAGCGAATAGGAATAGCTCCCCCTACCGAGGTGAGAAATGGCTCTAAATTTTCCGGATTTTCTGCTGGCGCAATCACCTGTACTTCATGACCTTGCGCAATTAATTCTTGAGCTAGATCGCGGATATGGATTTGCACTCCACCCGCTACATCCCACGAATACCCACAGGCAATACCGATTCTCATTGGATTCCCTGCTTTTTATCCGCAGCCGCGGCGAGTTCGGCGGGCGCCGTCGACGCTTGCTCGCCACCTTCTATCGGCACTTGCGTACTCTCTTCTACCTGCGCTTTAGCTTCCAGTTGCGCGCGTTCTTTTGCGCGGCGCAAGCGCTCCATATCTAAATCAGCTACAAAGAGTTTTTGCAGCATATGCCAATCTTCCAGGTGTGCGGTTAGAGCCGGCACAGCTTGTATCATCCAAGCCTGATTCATTTCCATCAACAGATTTTCCGGAATTTTTCCTTCCGGAATATGCTGAGGTGGATAAATGGGCTCTCCCACTTGAATATGAATTCCCCATTTACTTCCGGCTTGTTTACGGCGTTTTTTATCAGCAGCAAAGTTTTCACTGAAAATAAAGACCGGAAACATCGGCGTATTGGTACGAATTGCTAAAATCGCCGCGCCGGGCGCAACTCGAATTGGATATCCCCCTAATTCCACCTCTACGCCACGTGCACTCAAATCTCTATCGCACAGCAAGGGCGTAAAACAACGTTGCGCTCGCATATCCGCCGCTAATTTGCCAGTCGCATTGCCACCTTTTATTGCGGGATAGATAGTCATACCTAAGGATTGGCGAAAATTCAAAAAGCTCTCCGCTAGTTCCGGCGGCTGTAATTTTTCGGCAATCGTATGTACAGGTGCCAGAGCAATATTTGCCCAAGCCCCGGCTAAATCCCAATTTCCTAGATGGAAAAGTGCACCGCTACAAGAATTTTCTGCTAATACTTCCCGGAGCTGCGCAAGATTTTCCACGCTTACCCGCGCTAAAATTTGCTCCGGCTCTAGATAAGGCAAAAGCAGAGCTTCATGATAATAACGCATATAGGAACGCATAGCTCGGCTCGAGCGCCGCCGCTGAGCAAATTTCGTAGGTAAAGGAACTAAACGCTGATAATTTTTGCGCAGTTGGGCGACTCCTTTGAGATTAGAGAACCCGGCGATAATTCCAATACCTTCGAAAATGCTCCGCGAAAACGGCTCCGGAAAACGCCGCACTAGGAAATCAGCAGCGCGAAATACGCGCATTATATTCACTTTTCTTCCTCTTTCGGCGCTGCCACTTCCACTCCGGCAGACTTGGCCACTGTAGAAAGCCCATCTTGCTGCGTTTGCTTATATACCACCCACATACGCTGCATGATAGTAATAAACGAAAGTGCAGCTAATATCCACATTCCCGCCACAAGTATCCAATCGGAGAGACCAAATCCGACTAAAATAATGCAGACGCCTGCCAACACTAAACGATCAGCTCGTTCCGCAATTCCGATGCTTGCTCCGTAGCCAATTCCTTCTGCCCGCGCCCGCACATACGAAACTATAATGCTGAAAATTAACGCTAAAAGGGCACCTAACATCATCCAAGGGCGAGCCGCAGGCGTAGCTTGAAAATACCCCCACAGAATCAAAGCTACAAAAATTGCGGAATCACTGAATCTATCCATCGAAGAATCCAGAAAAGCGCCCCAGGCACTTTGGGTGCCGGTCATACGCGCAATTTGCCCATCTAAGTTGTCGAAAATTACCAGTATTCCGCCGATTACCACCCCCAGTATTAGGTGATTCAGCGGAAAACACACCAAGACAGTGATAATACTGAGCAGAGTACCCAGCACGGTGACGGTGTTAGCAGAAATACCTAGCCGCACGAAGAGACGTGCGACTGGTCCGAATATCTTTTGCGCCAAGGGGCGCCCCGATCTGCTAAGCAAAACTCCTCCTACTTTCTCGCCTCACCACCTGCCCCGCCGGCTCTCGGAAAACTATTTCAAAAAATTCTTATATAAAGCTTTTTTAAATTTTCCCGAAAGCCAAAAGTGGCAGTTAAATCGCTACTGATTGCGGTGATCTTTTATATCGCTAAGAATATGCTCTATTGCTTGGGCAAGCGGGATACCGTTGTGCTGCGATCCGTCACGCATCCGGAAGGATACCGCTTGTTCAGCTGCATCTTCCCCGCCAGCAATGAGCGTAAAAGGAATCTTTTCTTTTGCCGCATTGCGAATCTTCTTCGGGAAACGATCGGCAGAGGTATCTATTTCCACCCGCACTCCCTTTTCCCGCAGCTGCGCCGCCACTTCTTCTAGATACGGAATAAAAGCATCGGCAACCGGTATACAACGCACTTGCACTGGTGCTAGCCAAGCCGGGAAGGCTCCTGCGTAGTGCTCAGTAAGCACTCCGAAGAAACGCTCAATAGAGCCAAAGAGGGCGCGGTGAATCATAACCGGACGTTGGCGGCTTCCATCTGCTGCCGTATATTCCAGCTCAAATCTTTCCGGCAAATTGAAATCTAACTGAATTGTAGACATCTGCCAGGTGCGCCCGAGCGCATCCCGCGCTTGTACCGAAATTTTCGGCCCGTAGAAAGCAGCTCCCTCTGGATCTGGCACGAGCTCCAGCCCGGAAGCTTCTGCTACTTCTGCCAAAGTGCGAGTCGCTTCTTCCCACACTTCGTCGTTTCCTACATACTTATTCGGATTCTTCGTAGATAATTCCAGATAGAAATCATCTAAGCCGTAATCTTTGAGAAGCTCCAGCACGAAGTTAAGCAAACCGGAAAGTTCCTCTTTCATCTGTTCTCGAGTGCAGTAAATATGGGCGTCATCTTGCGTAAAACCGCGGGCACGCGTCAACCCATGAATCACTCCCGATTTTTCATTGCGATATACGGTGCCGAATTCAAAAAGCCGCAAAGGTAAATCACGATAAGATCTTCCGCGGGAACGATATATAAGGTTGTGCATCGGGCAATTCATGGGCTTCAAATAATAATCTGCCCCTTGCTTAGTGATATTGCCTTCCGCATCTCGCTCTTCGTCCATGTGCATGGGCGGATACATACCATCGGCATAAAAATCTAAATGGCCGGAAACCTGGAAAAGATTCGCTTTCGTAATGTGCGGAGTGTTCACGAAAGAATATCCACCTTCTAGGTGCTTGCGCCGGGAATAGTTCTCCATCTCCATCCGCACGATTCCACCTTTCGGATGGAATACCGCTAATCCGGAGCCTATTTCATCAGGGAAAGAAAATAGATCGAGCTGCGCACCTAGTTTGCGATGGTCACGCCGCTCTGCTTCCGCAATCCGCTCCGTGTAAGCGAGCAAATCTTCTTTACTTGCCCACGCAGTGCCGTAAATGCGCTGCAGAGAATCATTCTTTTGATCCCCCCGCCAATAAGCAGCAGAAGAACGAGTGAGCGCAAAACCGTTGCCAATTAGTTTGGTATTAGGCAAGTGCGGGCCGCGGCATAAATCACTCCATACGCAGTGGCCATTGCGATCTACATTATCGTACATAGTGAGCTCACTGCCGCCCACTTCCACCGAAGCTCCTTCGGCTGCTTGATCATTATCAGCATCACTTCCGCCTTTTAGATCAACTAGTTCTAATTTATAAGGCTGATTCTTAAGCTCCTGGCGTGCTTCTGTTTCACTCACCACGCGTCGCACGAAACGTTGCCCAGATTTTATAATCCGTTTCATATCTTTTTCGAGCTCTTTTAACAGCTCAGGAGTGACTGCATCGATATTCCCAAAATCATAGTAGAAACCATCGGTAATAAAAGGACCAATTCCGAGATTTACCTCTGGGAATTTATTTTGCACAGCTTGTGCCAGTACGTGCGTAGCAGAATGGCGCAGAATATTCAGACCTTCGGGGCTGTCAATTAAAACTGTTTCTACTTGTGTACCTGCGGGAATTGTAGCCAAATCGGTGGCTAAGTCTTTCAATTCTCCCGCTACTTTTAGAGCAACGATTTTGCGATTCGAAGCAAAATATTCAATTCCGCTTACCTGAGCGGTAATTTCTACTTCTACGCCATCTACTATGAGATTCACTATTTCCTCCTGTATATCCAGATGCGCTACCGGGGCACCTGTGGATTGAATCATTTATAGTCTACGCACTTTTTAGTGCTATCCCTAAAATTAACGAAGAAAAATTTAGGGGAAACTTAGAAAAAACTTGGAAATTACTCACGAAAAGTACGAAATACTTCCGCGGAATTTTACCGACAGTAAATGATTTTGTGTACTAGGTAAAACTTCCAGCGCTAACACTACTAAACCGAGTAAATCCCTAAATAATCCCGAGAATCAGAGAAAATAGCTACGCAAGAATTGAGGAAATAAAATTAGGCAGGAATCGCGTAAATAAATTACCTAAAAGCTGCACAAAGAAAAGTACTTAAAATCGAGTAAATAAAATCACGCAAATAACAATCAATGGTGGGCGATACTGGAATCGAACCAGTGACCTCTTCCGTGTCAAGGAAGCGCGCTACCTCTGCGCCAATCGCCCTTAGTTCTGTTTAGGAAAGATGAATCTTGGAGGTGGGTACGGGATTCGAACCCGTGTATACGGCTTTGCAGGCCGCTGCCTCGCCTCTCGGCCAACCCACCGCGTAGTTTGAGCAGTGCATCTGCTTTGCCCTGGAGCGGATGACGGGACTTGAACCCGCGACCCCCACCTTGGCAAGGTGGTGCTCTACCAACTGAGCTACATCCGCACATGTGCTCCCTTAACGGGTGCGGAACTAATATAGCGAAAATTTCCCTCTCCTGTCCAATCAGAGAAGATGACCTGCGCCACCTCTGGGAGTTTGCGAAAAGTGCAAGGTCGATATACGATTATCTGCGTTATGGGCGATTGGCGCAGGGGTAGCGCGCTTCCTTCACACGGAAGAGGTCACTGGTTCGATCCCAGTATCGCCCACTACTAAAAGAAATGCCTATTAAAAGGCGGCACGCTCCCCCTGCGCAGATAACTCTTCCCTATACGCAGATAACTCTTCGCTATACTTAGTAAATAAGAAAACCTAGCAAGTTAAGGAAACTTAGCAAAACCTAGTAAATAAGAACACATAACTCCCGAAAATATGCGCGAATTTCGCAGCGAGAAAAGAAGTTATATATGGAAGTTTGGCCCGGTGCTCCGTATCCACTCGGAGCTACTTACGACGGTAGTGGCACTAATTTTGCCGTTTTCTCTTCTACTGCAGAAAAAATAGAGCTCTGTTTAATCGATAAAGATTTGCAAGAGACCCGAATTGATCTAAGTGAAATAGACGGCTACGTATGGCACTGTTACCTTCCCGGAATCGGCCCCGGCCAGCATTATGGATTCCGCGCTTATGGAGAATACGCTCCCGAAAAAGGCCTGCGCCACGATAGCAGTAAAATTCTGCTCGATCCATATGCAAAAGCAATTGACGGGCAAGTGGATAATCATCAAGCCAATTTTTCTTATAATTTCGCAAATCCACAGGAGCACCTAGCGGAAGATTCACTCGGGCATACGATGCTTTCGGTGGTACATAACCCCTATTTTGATTGGGGACACGATCGCCCACCCGCCCACGAGTATCACAACTCCGTCATCTACGAAGCACATGTAAAAGGACTTACCCAGCTCGATCCAGAAGTGCCGGAAGATTTGCGCGGCACCTATATGGGAATTGCCTACCCCACTACGATTAAGTATCTAAAAGATTTGGGGATTACGGCACTGGAACTCATGCCGGTACACCAGTTTGTAAACGACACCTCGCTGACGGAAAAAGGACTTTCTAACTACTGGGGCTACAACACCATAGGTTACTTTGCACCTCAGAATACTTATTGCTCCGAAAAAGGCCCCGGCAAACAGGTAGATGAATTCAAATCTATGGTAAAAGCACTTCACGAAGCCGATATTGAAGTGATTTTAGACGTCGTCTACAACCACACCGCGGAAGGAAATCATTTAGGGCCCACCCTCTCTTTCCGAGGTTTGGATAATCAAAACTATTACCGCTTGGTGCCCGACGATGCCGCCCATTATTTTGATACCACTGGCACCGGAAATTCTCTAAATATGCGCGCTCCACACACTCTGCAGTTAATTATGGATTCTTTGCGCTATTGGATTACGGAAATGCATGTGGATGGTTTCCGTTTTGATTTAGCATCGACGCTGGCTCGCGAATTACATGACGTAGATAAACTTTCCACTTTTTTCGATATCATCCAACAAGACCCGATTATTTCACAGGTGAAATTGATTGCCGAACCGTGGGATATTGGCGACGGTGGATATAACGTAGGCGAGTTTCCTCCCCTTTGGACCGAATGGAATGGAAAATATCGGGATACTATGCGCGATTTTTGGCGCGGCGAACCTTCCCTGCTAGATGACTTCGCCTCCCGTTTTTCGGGCTCTTCTGATCTTTATGAAAATTCCGGAAGACGCCCCGTAGCTTCAATTAATTTCATTACGGCGCACGACGGCTTCACGCTACGCGATTTAGTGTCTTATAACGAAAAACACAATGAGGCAAATGGCGAGAATAACGCCGACGGGGAATCCCATAACCGCTCTTGGAATTGCGGAGCCGAAGGGCCCAGCACTGATCCGCAGATTAATGCCTTGCGCCTACAGCAGATGAAAAACTTTCTCACTACGCTGTTGCTTTCCCAAGGAGTGCCGATGCTCTCACACGGAGATGAAATAGGCACTACCCAAGAAGGAAATAATAATACTTACTGCCAAGATAATGAGCTATCTTGGATTAACTGGCAAGTGGAAGACTGGCAAAAAGAACTTTTCTTTTTCACTCAGCAACTTATAAGACTGCGGAAAGATCACCCCGTATTCCGCCGGCGCCGTTTCTTACGCGGCGAAGCTTTGCGAGGTGGCACTAGCGCCCAGGGAGATATCGAATGGATGCGCGGCGATGCGTCCTATATGACAGCCGAAGATTGGGATACTTTCTATGCGCGTTCCTTACTTATTTTTGTAAACGGCGATAAAATTCTGGAACCTGATTCCCACGGGCGAAATATTACCGATGATGATTTCCTCCTCGCTTTTAATGCTTCCGAAGAAGATTTAACCTTCACTATCCCTGAATCCGAAAATACGCAACCGTGGGAATTAGTGCTCGCTACCAGCACAAAAATAGATTTGCCAGCGGCTCTGAAAGCAAAAATGTGCTTTACGGTGCCCGCCCGCTCGGTGATTGTATTTATTAGGAAAACTACTAAATCTAAAGATACTGGCAGTAAACTCTCCGGAATTACTGCCAGCAAAAATTAAATTCACTAGCCGCTCACATCTCGATTACCTCGAGAAATCGGCGTGCCTAGAGGGAAAAAACGCTTTGGGGCGGTAAAGTGCAGGTGTGTCTGATTCGGAAACTCCTCCTCGCGATTTCTGTACTGCCCTCGAATCCTTAAAAGGGCAAAGTTTTCGACCCGAATTTCATATTACGCAAATCCCTGCTCCTACTCGTATAGCTCCTTGGGCAGTCGCATTACAAGCGGAAATAAACGATACGGCAGATTTAGATCCTGATCACTATCTGGGAGACACCAAATTTGTAGTACTTTATGACCCCGCCGGGCAAAGTGCATGGGAAGGTAATTTTCGCGTTATTGTGCACGCCCGCGCCCCTATCGAAAGTGAAATGGGTGACGACCCATTACTAGGCGAAGTAGCTTGGTCTTGGCTGCCAGAAGCTCTGCAAAAACAGGGAGCGTCTTTTCATAACCTCAGCGGCACCGTCACTCGTATCTTCAATGAGACTTTCGGTGGACTATATATAAATTCTTCTCGCATTGAACTGGAATTACGCGCTTCCTGGAGCCCTGCTACTCCCTATTTGACCGAACACTTGCACGCTTGGGCTGATTTTGCCGCTTCCTTGGCCGGCCTACCTCCTTTTGTGGAAAATATCAGCTCGCTACCGCGAAAGGCAGAAAAAATTTGAATCTAGCGGAGCTACCTGGCACTCTTTTATCCGCTCCCCGCGGTGGAATACCCGAGTTAGTCAATAAGGATATTCAGAAAGCAATAACTGCGCTCGGTGCCGGCAATGGAGAATTCGCAGTAGATACCGAACGCGCAATGGGGATTCGCTACTCTGGCCGCGCCTATTTAGTGCAAATAAAGCGACGCGGAGGAGAAATTTTCCTTATAGATCCGGTGGGAATCGAAACTGAACTAGCGCCGCTAACGCAGATAATGCACGCAGAATGGATTTTGCATGCAGCTGATCAAGATCTTCCCTGCCTGGCGCAATTAGGCTTAAGCCCCCGCCGACTTTTTGACACCGAAATAGCTGGTTTGCTTCTCGGATACGAGAGCGTATCTCTACAGTTTATGACCGCACATGTGCTGGGATATAAATTAGCAAAAGAGCACTCGCGGGCAGATTGGTCGAGGCGGCCGCTGGAAGCAGAATTACGCGCCTATGCGGCTTTGGATGTAGAGCTGCTGCATGAATTAAAAGATAAACTCACAGTGGAGCTGGAGCGGGCCGGCAGAGCAGCTTGGCTGGAAGAAGAATGCGAATATGTACGTACGCGCCCGCCCCGCCCACCGAAAAAGCAGCCGTGGCGAAAAGCGGCCCGGCAAAACGGCATTAAAGATCGCCGCGCCTTTAGAATGCTGGAACTGCTCTGGCAACGCCGCGATGAACTCGCCAAAGCCCGAGATTTAGCGCCAGATTTGGTGATTCCGGCGCGCGATTTAGGAGCCTTAGCCAAACGCCGCCCCCGCTCCCAAGCCGATGTACGCTCAGCTCCGCAGATGCGTTCGCGGATACGGAAAAAAGATATTGCGGTATGGTGGGATGCTATTAACGAAGCGTGGAAATCTCCGCTAGAAGAATTACCGGAAAAGTTGCTGGAAAAGCCCAGCCTTTTTCCGCCAGTAAACCGCTGGCAGCATACCCACCGGGACGCCTATGAACGCTGGAATATGCTCCGCCCAGCTGTACTTAACTACGCTGCGCAGTTAGGGATTCGCCAAGAAGTGCTATTAAAGCCGCAACTACAAAAACGCGCCGCTTGGGAAGGCTGGAAAGATTATTCCGATTTGCAAGAAAAACTACTTACTTGGGGTGCGCGTAATTGGCAGTGTCAAGAAGTGGTGAAGGCACTTTCGGCGACTACCCAGTAAATACTCGCTCTAGATAGCTTTGCTCTTTATTGTTTATTCTTTATTGCCGCGGCAAAATTAGTAATTTCTTGTGCCACTCCTGCCGGCGTCAGATTTTCTGCAGCTAAGATATCGGCTCTCTTACCTTGCATAATGAATTCTTTATTGATTCCCAGCGCGAGCACGGGGCGCACAATACCCTGCTTTTGCAGAGCAAGCTGCAATTCACTGCCTACTCCCCCGTCTACTAAGCCATCTTCCAGCACCACGAACCCAGCTACTTCTTCCGCCAACTGTAATAGATCCTCGGCAATAGGGAGAATCCAGCGCGGATCTACCACGAGAGTGCCAGTATCTGCTAGCTGACTGCCCTGCACAGCTAAAGCACTAAAGGCTCCCACGCCCATCACTAAGAGCGGTTTTTCTCCCGGCAGCGATCGCGAAAAGAGCACATCGAGGCTTCCTCGTTTCGCAATAGCGGGAATATCGGGCGGTACTGGACCTTTCGGATAGCGCAGCAGCGTCGGGCCGGAAATCTGCACTGCCTGCCGCAATAATTCTCGCAACCGCTCCCCATCGCGCGGCACTCCCACCTGCAAGCCCGGAATCATAGCAGCCAGCGAAAGATCCCACATACCGTTATGGGAGGGTCCATCGTCACCCGTAATACCAGAGCGATCTAAACAGATAGTTACGGCTTCATTATGCAGCGCCACATCCATCAGCAATTGATCGAAAGCCCGATTCATAAAGGTGGCATAGAGGGCAAATACCGGATGCATACCAGCTTTCGCCAATCCGGCACTCATCGTCATGCCGTGCTGCTCGGCAATTCCCACATCAATTATGCGCTCCGGGAATTCCTGCTGCATAGGCCCTAAACCCACTGGTAGCAGCATTGCCGCCGTCACACCGACTAGTTGGGGATTTTTCCGCGCCAGCTGCAGCATTTCTTCAGAGAATACACTCGTCCAGCCGAAGCGAGATTCGACGATTGGCAAGCCTGTTTCGGGGTGAATACGCCCCACAGCGTGAAAATGATCTGCCATGTTTTCTTCTGCAGGTTTATAGCCACGGCCTTTTTCCGTAATAGTATGCACCACCACTGGCCCGCCGTAATCTTTTGCCATTTGGAAAGCTTCCAGTAAATTTTCCAAATTATGCCCATCAATCGGGCCTATATACTTCAAACGCAAGGAATCAAAAATACCTGCATCTACCAGTGCGCCTTTTACTCCGTGCTTCAATCCACGCAAGGTGTCGTAGACCAAATTCCCGGGAAGCCCCGATTTTTTTAAATTGCTTTTAATGCGTTCCAGAAGTTCTTCATATTCTTTACTGATGCGAAATTCATCAATTTTTTTAAAAGAATCAATCCTTCGCACCATACCGCCGATAGTAGGTGCATAAGAACGCCCGTTATCATTGAGCACTATTATGAGCCGCCGGCTGGTATCTTCTGCGATATTATTCAGAGCTTCCCAGGTCATGCCGCCAGTCATAGCGCCGTCACCTATCACGGCGACTACACAATGATCATCTCCTTGGAGTTGCATTCCGCGCGATATTCCATCTGCCCACGAAAGCGAAGTACTGGCATGCGAATTTTCGACAATATCGTGCACCGATTCCCGGCGGGAAGGATAACCGGAGATTCCACCTGCCTGCCGCAGCTGCGTAAAATCTTTGCGCCCAGTAAGTAATTTATGCACATATGCTTGATGCCCGGTATCGAATATCAATTTATCGGCTGGAGAATCAAATACTCGATGCAGTGCAATGCTCAGCTCCACTACTCCCAGATTAGGGCCTAAATGCCCGCCGGTACGCGCCACATTAGTGATGAGAAAACGGCGAATTTCCTGCGCTAAACTGCGCATCTCCAAAAGGCTCAGCTTTTTTATATCAGCTGGGTCTGAAATTTTCGCAAGAATGCTCATGCGTTTTAGCCTACCAGCTGCCGCAGTACATATTGCAGAATTCCCCCATGGCGGAAATAATCTGCTTCACCCGGGGTATCAATACGCAGCCGCACTGCAAAAGTAATCTTTTCTCCGTCGCTCTTTTCCGCAGTTACACTGAGCGTTTCCGGAGTAATTCCGGAGTTCAACGCAGAGATTCCGGAAATCGTGAATACTTCTCGCCCATCTAACCCTAAGCTAGCCGCATTTTCGCCTTCTTGATACTGCAAGGGAAGCACTCCCATACCAATCAGATTGGAACGGTGAATACGTTCGAAGGATTCAGCCAATACAGCTTTCACTCCCAACAGAGCAGTACCTTTAGCTGCCCAATCACGAGAAGAGCCGGATCCGTATTCTTTACCACCTAAGACCACCAAAGGCACTTTTGCTTCTTTATAAGCCTGCGCGGCATCAAAAATTGCTTCCTCTTTATCGCTGAGGAAATTCCAGGTGTATCCACCCTCTACACCGTTTAATAGTTGATTGCGGAGCCGAATATTGGCGAAAGTACCCCGTATCATCACTTCATGATTACCGCGGCGCGAACCGTAGGAATTAAAATCAACCCGCGCTACTCCCTGCTCTTCCAGATAACGCCCGGCTGGAGAATTAGCTTTAATAGCGCCGGCCGGAGAAATATGATCAGTAGTCACAGAATCGCCGAGCTTCGCCAATACGCGCGCTCCCACAATATCTGCCACCGGTTGGATCTCTTTCTTCATACCTACGAAATAAGGTGGTTTGCGAATATAAGTGGAATCAGCATCCCAAGCAAAAAGCTCACCCGCCGGGGTTGATAGATTTTGCCAACGCTCATCACCAGCAAAAATATCTCGGTAGTTGCGCCGATACATTTCCGTATCAATAGTGGCTGCCATTACTGCTGCTACTTCTGCTGGATCTGGCCAGATATCGCGCAAATATACATCTGCGCCGTCTTCATCTTGCCCTAGCGGCATAGTAGCAAAATCAAAGTTCATGCTCCCCGCCAGCGCATAGGCAATCACCAAAGGCGGCGAAGCTAAATAATTCATCTTTACATCTGGGTTTATGCGCCCTTCAAAATTTCTGTTGCCGGAAAGTACGGAAAGTACCACCAAATCTTCTTTATTGACGGCATCAGAAATTGCTTGCGGAAGCGGGCCCGAATTGCCGATACAGGTGGCACACCCATAGCCCACTAAATTAAATCCGAGCGCTTCGAGCGCCGGCCATAATCCGGCTTTTTCATAGTAATCGCTCACTACTTTAGAACCCGGTGCTAAAGAAGTCTTTACCCAGGGCTTACTCCGTAGCCCTTTTGCTACTGCATTACGCGCTAATAAGGCTGCGGCCAACATTACCGAAGGATTAGAAGTATTAGTACAGGAAGTAATAGAGGCAATTACAATATCTCCGTTACTCAGCGAAGTATCCGAACCGTCGATTCCCTGTACCGGCACCGGATTTTGCGCCGTATCTGAATTTAGATAGTTAGGAAGCGTTTCCAAAAATGCCTGCTGGGCCTGCGCTAGCGCAATTCGATCTTGCGGGCGTTTCGGCCCGGAGATAGAAGGCACTACCGTGGATAAATCTAATTCCATATATTCGGAATATTCTAGCTCTACCTGCGGATTAGCCCATAACCCTTGCTCTTTTGCATATGCTTCCACCAATGCAATTTGCTCCGCACTGCGGCCGGTCAAGCGCAGATAATCTAAGGTGGCTTCGTCAATCGGGAAAATAGCTGCGGTAGAGCCAAATTCAGGGCTCATATTGCCGATAGTAGCGCGATTCGCTAGTGGCACCTGCGAAAGCCCTTCTCCGTAGAACTCAACTATCTTTCCTACTACTCCTTTGGCGCGCAGCATTTCCGTAATAGTAAGAACCACATCGGTGGCGGTGGCACCGGCCGGTATTTCTCCACGTAACCGGAAGCCCACTACAGGAGGAATGAGCATCGACACCGGTTGGCCCAGCATAGCGGCCTCTGCTTCAATACCGCCTACTCCCCAGCCGAGCACTCCTAGACCATTCACCATGGTGGTATGCGAATCAGTACCCACACAAGTATCGGGATATGCCTGCACTACGCCGTCTTTTTCTTGCTGCATGACGACGCGGGCGAGGTACTCCAGATTTACTTGATGAACTATTCCCATCCCCGGAGGTACTACTTTGAAATTCCGAAAAGCGTTCTGCCCCCACCGTAAAAACTGGTAGCGTTCCCCATTGCGCTCATATTCCCGATCCATATTGCGTTTTAAGGCATCTTTACTACCGAATACGTCGATCTGCACTGAATGATCTATAACCATCTCGGCAGGGCGCAGCGGATTAATGGCGTCGGGATTTCCTCCCAGCTCTGCCACTGCTTCGCGCATTGCCGCTAAATCCACTACGCAAGGTACACCGGTAAAATCCTGCATAATCACTCGCGCTGGAGTAAATTGAATCTCTTGATTTTCACCGGCGCGGAGATTGCGCTCCGCAAGTGCCTTAATATGCTCAGCCCGGATATTAGCGCCATCTTCGTTACGCAATAGATTCTCTAAAAGTATTTTTAAGCTGTAGGGAAGCCGCTCCACTCCAGCTAGCGCGGAAAGCCGATAAATCTCGTATTTTTTCTGCCCTACTTGCAGCTGCGAACGAGCATTAAAGCTATTTACACTCAAGGTATATCCCCCAAATAATTACCGGTAAATAATAAATCATGCCGTTTCAGCCTAGCATCTCCCGGCGCGCGGTAAGTAACCGGCAGCTTTAGTTTTTAATTTGTTTTCATTGATTACTCTGTGGCGCCCGGTCTTTCAGTAAATCGGGAGCATTTTCGTTCGTAATTTTCTCTGGCACATACTCTAAATCCTCCACGACTTTTTCCATCGTCGCCCAGCTAGTGCGCTTATAAATATCGTAATAAATATCGGGGAACCCCTCTTCTACGCAGTAATATTGCTTTCCTGCTGAATGGAAAGAATTATTATTTCGAAATTCGAAAGCAATATACAGTAAAGAAAGAAATCCTCCGAAGCACAGCGCACCCAGAAGTAAAATCACCACTATCACCTTGAGAATTCGCCCCAGCAGATTAGCGATAGGTAGAAGCGCTAGGAGAATTATTACTCCGATAGCTGTGGCCAAAATAAATAAAATTCCCACTAAAAGAGCTATATTGTTCAAAACCGGAATTAGAGTGTAATGAGCGCGCAAAAAAAGCAGTAAATAGCCGCCCGAAAAAAGCAGAATTAACACTGCTAATTTTCCGAACTTACCTGAGAATGCCCTTCTTCTCGGATCTTTTCTGGGATCTTTTCCAGGCTCTTTTCCAGATTCTTTTTTAAGCTCTTTCAAATCCATGGTTTTTATTTCGCTCCTCCCAGAAATCACTTCTGGTGACCAAATTATTTGGATCCCATTGCTTCCAATCTGGGCAATAGTGCTCTAAAAGAGCATAAAACCGCGGCGAATGTTTTGCTTCTTTTAAGTGCAATAGTTCATGGATTACCACATATTCTAAACAGACTGGCGGAAGCTGCGCTAGCTGCAGATTTATCCAAATGCGGCGTTTATCTACATTACAACTCCCCCAGCGAGTGCGCATCCGCCGGATACGGTATTCGCTAGCTTTTTCTCCCAAGAGAGTTTCGTATTTTTCTGCCACCTGCGCCAGGGCTACTTTCAGCTCGCGCCGATAAAAATTTTCGAAGGCACGGTCGCAGCGTTTTTTCTCCGCCGGAGAAAACTCATATATGCGGCTGTTCGGCTCGGGCGCATTTTCATAATGCGCTGCTTCATAATGCGCGACTTCCTGATAGAAAGACGCCGGAAGAAAAAGCATAATTTCTTTGGCATTTTTTTCGGCGCTCCAGCTTTTACCTTTTCCCCACCGCAGTGGATAGAGATCTCCCCACAGATAATGCAGCTCACCCGGTTGGTAGTGAAAATTAGGATAGATTTTCTGCATTTGCCGGCGTTGGCGAGAAATTTGCGCGATATTTTCCGCTACAAATTTTTCAATTCGCCGGCGGCTGAGAAAATAAGGCGCACTCACCTGCACTGCTCCCGTAGGAGGTAATACCCGTAAATACATATTGCGCATTCCGCGCCGCCGGCGTATGCAGACCTCTATCCCAGCTACATCTATTACTTGCTCTATTGCTATCCCTAGCCTCTTATAAACTTCTTATGTGTCGCTTCTTTTACGGAAATTTCCCTAAATCTCTTACCAAGACTTCTCTAATAAGTTTCCAAACTTCCTTACTACTTTGCCTAGTTTCTTCGCCTTTTTGATTTGTAAGTGGGTGATTTGTAAATTATCCTCATCCACCAAATGCTCAAATTTACCATCTAAAATATTTGCACTTGTTTTTTCATATTTTCTCTCCTTGTTGATGATCATTACCATTAAAAATGGCATACGCTATTTTTTTGCAAACACAATTTATCTCAGATGTTTTACAATTTTCTTTAACTCGGGCAAGACTTCCTCTTTAAAAAAAGGATTTTTTGCTATCCACCTGTTGTTTAGAGGACTTGGGTGGACTATTGGAAAATATTCTGGCAAAAATTCTTTGTAAGATTTTACTGTTTCAGTTAAATTTTTCTTAAATTTATCCTTCAAATAAAACTTTTGAGCATAGGCGCCTATCAAAATGGTTAGCTTTGTATCCTGCAATTCATTTAATAATAGTGGATGGTATTCTTTTGCAATAAAAGACCTAGGAGCTTTGTCGCCCGATTTTCCCTTTCCAGGATAATAAAAATCCATTGGAATTATAGAAAAATCTTCACCATGGAGGTCGTCTTCCGATATCCCCAACCATTTGACAAGATTTTCTCCGCTCTTATCATTAAATAAAATACCAGTTTCTTCGACCCTTTCCCCGGGAGCTTGCCCAATTATCAAAATTTTTGATTTTGGATTTAGTTGGAATATCGGATTAATTCCTCTATTTGTGTAGATTTTATTTCTACAATCTTCTCTTAATTTTTTAATAATGAGTTTTTCTTTCATAATTTTGCCTAACTTTTCCACTGATTTAGGACAATTTATATATCGCTCTGCGTATCTGCAATTTTATTACGCGCATCTACAGCAGGTATTACGCGCGCAGACAATTCACTATTCTGCGTAACACGTTTTCAAAACACGCCGGTAAAAACTCGCTTGCATCTCACTATACACTGAGTGTATAGTGAGGGCTGCGCTGGTCGTCTAAAAGATTTTCCAGTTACAAAAAGCCAAGATATACAGGCAAATTAGGAGATTATATGTCTACGCAATATGCGATGCTGGGTTTGATAGCAAAAGAAGCCAGCTACGGCTATTCTCTAAAGCAAATGTATGACGATCTTTTCGGATCAGAGAAGCCCATACTTGCCGGGCAAATTTACTCCACGCTTTCGCGGCTAAAGAAAAATCAACAGATAATCGAAATAGCGAATTCAGATGCGTCCGGCGGCCCCGCGCGCACCTGCTATGAAATTACGGAAATTGGTACAGACGCGCTACTTACTTGGCTTAATACCCCAGAAGCACCCAGCCCCAATTTACATTCCACTATTTACATCAAAACGGTACTGGCATTGCTTTTAGATGGTGATGCCGCTGCTTACTTGCAGAATCAACGCCATGCCCACATTCAAAGAATGCGCGAGCTCGTGGAAAAACGCCGGAACAGCAGCCTCGCCGAACATCTACAGATAGACCATGCAATTTTTCATATAGAAGCCGATTTACGCTGGATAGATCTCACGTCGTCCCGCCTTACCACCCTGAAAGAAGAACTCCATGATTAAAGCAAATAATTTAGTGAAAAATTTTGGAAAAACAGCCGCCCTAAATGATTTATCTCTGCAAATTGAGAGCGGAAAAGTACTCGCAATTATGGGACCTTCTGGCTCCGGTAAATCAACGCTGTTGCACTGCCTAGCAGGAATTATCTTACCTGATAGTGGCGAAGTATATTACGGAGATACCCGCATCACCTCCCTGAACGATACCGAACGTACACTACTGCGCCGTAGCGAATTTGGCTTTATTTTTCAGTTTTCCCAATTAGTGCCAGAGCTATCAGCCCTCGACAATGCGGCAGTACCGCTACTACTCAGCGGAATGAAATTGAAAGACGCCCAAGAAAAAGCGCAAGCTGCGCTCGCTGCCGTAGACCTAGCTGGTAAAGAGTATTCCCTACCCGGCCAGCTTTCGGGTGGAGAAGCCCAGCGCGTGGCACTGGCTCGGGTGCTCACCTACGAACCGAGAGTAATTTTTGCCGACGAACCCACCGGTTCACTCGATTCTTATAATTCGGAACGCGTGATGGAATTACTGGTAGCTCAAGCGCGCAATCGCCACATTACGGTAGTGCTAGTGACCCACGAACCACTCATAGCTGCCTATGCCGATAACGAAGTAGTAGTACGAGATGGAAAGCTGGTAAACGCCTAATGAAACTCGCTTGGATTCTTTTTAAAAAATCAATCCGCTCTAATTTAGGGCGCTTGCTTCTTATCGGCGCTACCGTGGCTCTCGGTGTAGCTATGCTGGTAGTCTATACCTCATTCCACAACGCTATATTCCAAAACCCTTCTTATGGGTTCACTACCTCCATATCGGATGCCTACGAAGAATCAACGAAATCTCCGAGTAACGGAGCAGAACGAGACGGGATAAAGCCACTGTGGATAAAACCGGAGACCGGCGGCGCTTTATTGAAATACCAAGATGACCGCATCGAACAATACTTGGTGGAGCGCGGAGATTCTAATATCGAAAATATGCTCGATCTTGCGGTACCCAATAATGGTGAATACTACTTATCACCTGCATTGAAACAGATAGTAGAGAAACATCCCGAAATGGAGATACAAAAACGTTTCGGGAAAATTTACAAGGGAGAAATACCGCATGATATGGTCTACGGCAGAGATTCGCTGGTAGTTATCAGCGGCGTAGATAATCTACATTCTGATCCCAATTCGGGCGCTTTCCCCGTCTATAAATTCCACCGCAGTAATGCTGGTGATGTTTTTCCTAAAGTGATAAGCAAAGTCTTTTATTTGGGAATATTAATAGTACTTTTCCCGGTGATTATGCTCCTCATTGTGGCAGCCCAGCTCGGTGGAGTGCAGCGGGAGCAGCGCTATGCGGCTCTGCGTTTAGGGGGAGCTACGGGAAGGCAAATTGCCACTATTTCTTTATTTGAATCCGCGGTGGCAGCGGCAATCGGAACTATCGGCGGAATTATTATTGGCACGGCTTTGCGCCCGGCACTTTCCAATTTTACGCTCTCCAGCAGCCGCTATTTTCCAGAACAACTCCCCCTTTCTTGGCAACAGTATCTAATAATTATCGCCATCACTTTCGGAGCGGTAATTTTTGCTAATGCGCGGGGACTGCGCCGCTTATTCGCTTCCCCGCTCGGAGTGGCACGGCATAGCAAAAAATCACCACGCCCCCATTTTTGGCGCCTTTTCCCACTGCTAGGAGGAATGGGTGCAAGTATTTTCCTCGTTTATAAAGCTCCCCAGAGTACCAACGACCGCTATCTCGTGGCCTTCCTCGTCAGCATTATGGTGGTAATGATTGGGCTAGTAATAGCCAGCCCCTATTTAACCTTTTTAATAGCGAAGCTGAGATCACTGCGTACACGCAGTACCGAAGTATATATCGGAGAAAACTACGTACAAGCTCATGCCCAGCGTATCTCTCGCTCCATAGTGGGAGTGGTATTAGCGCTCTTTGCCGGAAGTTTCTTCCTCACTGGCATATCTGGATACGAAGCGATAGACGCCAAAGATCAAGTAGATTATTACTTAAAAGATACTAGCGTCACCTTATTTGTATCGGATCCCAACCCGGCCGTCAGCGACAATGTTACTCAGCAAATATTAGCCAAAGACTATATAAATTCCGCAGCAAAAGCAGAGAGCATCCAACGCACCTATACGCTCTTTAAGTGCACAGATGCTCTCCCCTATCTAGAAGATTTTTCTTGCGATGGAGAATATGCTTTACTACATTTCCACGCTCCTAAATCCGAAGCAGGAGCAATCGGAAAAGGAAGTAGAACCGAACTGCTAAATGTCTACGATGAAGAGAATTCCACTCCGGGATACCTGCTTTCCTTGCAGAAATCTTCCGACATTGAAAAGTTACGCTCTGATTTGGCGGAATTACTGCCCAGCACTGCGCAAGTAACTATGGATTATCGCCCCAATTACGATGGCAACGTATACTCAAGTTATACGCGCATGCTGGTATATCTAACCTATACCGGACTAGCTGTGACGCTAATTGTGGCTATTATTTCTCTCACCGTATCCACCTACGCCTCAATAATAGAGCGGCAACGTAGCCTATTGACGTTGCGGCTGGCGGGAATGGAACCGCGCCGCCTCCGGCGTATGGTGTTGGTCGAGTCTTTCTCACCTTTAGCAGCCATTTCCATAATTTCGGCTGGCAGCGGTGTACTTCTCGGCTATTTACTTGTCAACAATTTTTCCAGCTCCATGCAAGCGCAAATTTCCGGAATCTACCTAGCCGTATTATTCGGCGCCTTGGCAGCATCCGCCCTAATAATTTGGCTTATTTCTGCCACGGTAGGGAAAGTTACCCAGCTTTCGGTAAATCGTATGGAGTAGTGATGAAGAGTTAGTAGCTATTTATAGTTCGCTAGCTAGATCTTGCAAGCGCTGGCGCAGAGAATCGGCATAGAAAAAGGCGTTGTAGATGCCATCTTCCGAAAGTACGCCTCGTTCTAAATCTTCTGGAAGCCGCCCCTCTTCGTCAGCTGCTAGATCTGCCCACCACTCTGCTCCGGAATAATACTTATCTAGGATAGCTACGTCAGAAGTAATTTCTGCGTAGCTATCTAGAGCGGCTTCCGCTTTTTGTAAGTTATCCAGTAAGCGATTCAGCACTTTTTCCATCTGCATAATGCGGGCGATATCTTCCATATCTCCAGCATACCTGCTTTACAGCGCAATACAGGATTTTTGGCACTTTGCTCTGCTTTAGCGTGCGGCAAAGGATTTTCTACACTTTGCCCCCGCTTTACAGCAGTTTCATCCCGCCCTTATTTTCTCAGCAGGCGGTCACTCCCCCGTCTGCTGCGATAACTGCGCCATTAATAAAAGAAGCTGCGTCGCTGGCGATAAAGAGAACTAAACCAGTTATTTCTTCCACTTCTGCCTGCCGAATCGAAGTATCTACTCCCGCCATCACCCGTTCCAAACCGAGGGGGCTAGGATTCTTCATATTAATGCCCACTTCGGTCTTAACTCCACCGGGGCAAATGGCATTAGTTCTGATATTTTTTCCGGCATACATGAAAGCAGTGTTTTGCGTCAGGCCAATCAGTGCGTGCTTCGACATAGTGTAGACGGCACCGGCTTTACAACCATTCGTGCCACCGATGGAAGCGACGTTAATAATATTGCCGCCACCTTGCTTTTCCATGATTTGCACCGCTTTTTGCATGGCCAACATCGGGCTCTTCACATTTAAGGTCATAACCCGCTGATAGAGATCGTCATCTACTTCGCCGACTGGTTTCATTTCGTCCATCATGCCGGCGTCATTAATGAGAATATCTAGCCGACCCGCTTGGGCAAGTGCATAATCGATCATCTTGTGGTTTTCTTCATCGTGCATTAAATCTGCTACATACGGCAAAATTTTACCGGGCATATCCTGGCATTTCTCAGCTAGCTCCTCCAAACGTTCCTGCCGGCGCGCCACCACGACTACTGTAGCGCCTTCTGCGCAAAGAGCCCGAGCAATATCGCGCCCCATACCAGAGCTGGCTCCCGTCACCACTGCAACTTTCCCTAAAAATCTCTCCACGATATTCCTTCTTTCTCCGAGGATCCAGACCGATACTCTGCTACTAACACTCTTACCACTATATGATTTATTACAATAAATATGTAATATTTTGCAGCGTGTAGGGGAAACTTATAAAAATAACTAAATTTTTGAAAAAGATTGGCGACGGCAGATACCCGCACAGCAGATATCTGCATAGCTAATACCCACATAGCTAATAAATCCACCTGGTTAATAAATAACGAGGCGTAAATATCCCTTAAAATAACGTCAATAAATATCCGTCGATTAGCGCAATAAGAAAATACATGATGAAAGCTCGCAGAAAGGCCGCAAAATGTTTTTGCGGATCTTGGTAAAGGCATTTTTGGGGGATTTTCGAAAAACGAATCCGCGTCGTATTGCGCCACCAGAGCAGATCTATTACGAGCAAATCAAAAGTATTTAATGCTTGCCCCAGCAGAAACAGCGCCAGGAAATTCGGCAGAAAAGCTTCTTGCCGAATAAATACTCCGAGAGCGAGAAATAGCAGAAAAAACAGGAAAAAATTCGCCATCCACACAGCTACTTTAGATTTTTCCTTAAATCTATCGCGATATTCGGGTATCTCTCTTATTCGTCTTTGCACTTCATCAGGGTAAGACGAATAACTTTGCAAATTTTTATCATCGGTACCAGTAGCGAAAATACACAGCAGAAAAAATACCGCACATAAAATAACTATTTCTATTCCGAGCATCTGCGCATTCCCTATTTCGCTCTCTAAGTACCGCAATCTCTAGCAACTTGCTCGATAAAAATTATGCGCACACAACTGGATAAAGCGCCCGCGGTTACCTTTGAGTAATTTATCGTTAAACCCTATTTCATATGAATAGGTCTTCCCCAGATGATTTATATCAATAAATGCCTTACCATCTTTATCTCGCACATTAAAATCAATTACTTCCCTCCAAGGAATAAGCAAAAAAGATGCGCTATCTCTAAGGCTTATTTCCTTTTCATGGATGCCTTTATCGTCAAAATACAATACAAAACTCCGACTGCTATCTAGTGTGTAATACAAATTACTTAGCAGAAGTTTCAGCAATTCCTTTACAAAGCCATTACTTTTAATTGCCACAAGGTAGTTATCACTCTTACCAAAATTTTCCTGCACAAATTGTTCTATCTCAGAACTTTTTGTGAAAAACATGCCCATTCTTAGTTCTCCTTTGCAACTTCATCAAATATGAAAACTTCTGTTATATCGCGACCCAAAACTTTGCAGATTTTATAGGCCGTCTCTATCGTGGGGCTAATTGTTTTATTTTCATAGGCCATGATTGATCGCCTTTTTAACCCGACTGCCTTCGCTAATCGGTGCTGGGATAACCCCAGCTCTCTTCGGTATTCGCCAATCCTGTTATCCACCGCTAATTCCGGCACAGCGCCCCTCCAGTATTTATTTCTGAAAACCTTTGGTTACTTTTATAGTAACAATGTTACATTTATGGTACCAAATTAATGCATGGCGCATCTTTGCATCTTCTGCTCGCCCCACAGCCAGACTGGAATTCACAGTAAGGCTTAAATTAGCGTCAAGCTCTCAGTAAGCCAATAATTTCCTCTTGGGCTTGCCGGCCTTCTTTAAAAAATCGCAGCAGCGGATAGCAGTGACACATTCCCTCCCCTACGAATATCTCGTAAGGTGCCTGGTATTTTTCCATAGCTTGCTGAAAATATTCTGCAAAGGCGTAGAGGCATTCATTTTCCCCGTAATAGAAATACGTCTTCGGGAAACCGGAAAAATCTCCAACCGTTCCATCGAGCATATACTCTGGCAAATCTTCCGTGCCCTTCGCAATTTCCCGGGCCGTACGAATATACGTAGGATCGATGATGACGTCTTTCGGGTTGAGCGCCACAAGTTTTTCCCAAATTTCCTGGTTTTCCGCAAGCGACAAATCGGGAATCCCGCCGGGAGAAACTGAAATTATTTTACCGGGCATCGGCAAAGGCTTACCCAGGGCGTTGTTGTGCAAGAAAATCCCCACGGCCAGGCAAGCTCCGGAGGAAAATCCCAATACGCTTATATTTTCTGCCCTATACTCACTGGCCATTAGCCCATAAGCGGCAATACAAACTTCATAGGTCTCTTTTACATTTCGATCTGCGGAACACAAAGGATAAAACAAAAACCAGACATCTTTTTCCGTTTGCTGCATTATTCTTTCCGCTAGCGAAAAATCCAGCTTATCCGGCCCGGTAATCATCCCTCCACCAAAAAGATAAAGGACTGCTCCTGCGGCCGGTTTGGTATTTTTTTGATAACGCACAAGCCGATAGCCCATAACTTCCCGCTCAAAGAGAAAATAGTTTTTTCTCTTCGCTCTTTTCTGGGCTTTGGCAAGGTTGAAAGCTGGCTTTGCATTCTGCTTCTTTGCGTATTCCAGCATATCTTCCTTGGATTTTAGGAACATCTTTTTTACGCCCGCTAGTCGCACTACGCCTGCTGCCACCCTGTAGGTAAGAGTCACTTCACCCTCCATTCACGCATATAACTAAGGTTACCCTAAACTCACAGCTTTTAGTCTGCTACTTAGTTTTCTTTTTTGCGCGTCCACACTATCCCCGCAACCGCAGCTACAATGGCGATAGGTGCGGTGCGTACGAAGATCCATTCAAAAGAATGAAAAATGGTGCCCAGCACTGCCGTCTCTGGGTCTTCATAATTCCATCCTAAATAAGGGCTTCCGAATAGCAATAATCCCACCATGGTAAGCACGGTAATCACCGCCAGCGCGATAAAGCACCCGTGCGCCACCTTTCGCTTTTCTTCCTGCCTTTTGGCGAGCTGAAGATTTATCACTTCTAATTTTTGCGCGATTGCCTGTAAATCACTGGCTGCTGGCAGCGAAATAGTTTCTCCCAGCAGGGTAGCCACCGGCGTTTCCAGCGCTTCGGATAGCGCAAGCAGCATTTTAGAATCGGGCACAGAGAGCCCTTTTTCCCACTTCGAGACGGTTTGCCGCACCACATAGACTTTGGCGGCAAGTTCCGCTTGCGAAAGCCCTTTTGCTTTTCGAGTGATTCTAATATTTTCATTTAACATGGCCACTACCTCCCATTACAGCTATTACAAAGCCTGTCGCAGCCAGAATACCGCTAATGTGCCCGCTAGCCCCGAAATAAAAAGCAATTAAAGCGCAACGAGAATTGACCCGCGAGCAACGCCAGAAAACTGCAGGTAAAATGCGGAAAAATCTTAGCTACTAGCCACCCACTCTTACTTTTATCTAAGGAAAGGGCGGCCACAACTATTTATTAGCTGCGGCCGCCCTTAAACGACTAGGTTTTAGGCCTATCGGGAAATATTTTGAACCCTATCGGCAGATATTATTTATTCCGTTTCAGCGCTCCTTGCTTGCGCAGCACGGCAAATCCGGAAATCGAGAACCCTAAGGCCGCAAGCAATATGCCGAGAGAGTTAGATTCTCCAGTCTGCGGCAAACGCTGCGCCGGTTTTTTCGGCGGTGCCGGTGGCACAGGATTCTTCGTATAAATCGCATATACGCTCATATCTGAATCCACTGCTGTTTCTTCGGTAAAGGCGCTCCCATTGCCGTCAGCCTGCGTATTCCACTCTTTGAAGGTATATCCATCTTTAGCGGGATTCTGCGGCATCTTTTCCTCTACTAAAGCATCACCACTAATTGACTTACCTGGCTCTACTTTAGTCGCCGCATACAAGCTGCCATCATTTATGAAATTTACGTAGAAATGCGTATTTTTATAATTTATATCGCTATTATTGAGCAAGCTCTTCCGATAGACACTCTCTTGCGCTGCATCCGAATCCTTGCTAAATAAGAGCTCAGTGTAATCGGAAAAATTTTCGGGCGGCGTATAGGCACCAGCTTTCGCTATATTCCCTTGGAATAGCGTTTTCTTATCCGTACTTATGTTTTTATATGCATCCGCATTTGCGACGGGATCCGCATTATCAAATTTATACGTATAAATTGCCCCACCATTAGCTGCTGAATTCTTCAAGAATTTAGAATCAGTAATAGCTACGCTTCCTGCATTTTTATTTAGATAGAGCGCCCCGCCGGCACTATTAGCCACATTTTGGTTAAAGGTAGAACCACTAATACTGAGCGGTTTTACGCTACATATTGCTCCGCCCCAATTGGCTAGATTCTGGTTAAAAGTAGTGTTTTTCAGCGTAATTTCTTGTGAAGAATAAATTGCGCCGCCCGTGCTTGCTTGATTTTCGGCGAATATAGCATTTTCGATGGTGGCAGGATGCGTCTTGCCCAGAATAATTGCTCCGCCGACTTTTTCCGCTTTATTTCCTTTAAAGGTACCACCCGTAATTTTTAATTTACCGTAAGCTGCTATAGCTCCACCCTGAGAGGCAGCAATATTATTTTCAAAAAGGCCGCCGTTAATAATGAGAGTGGCATCTTGCCGGGCCTGGATGGCACCGCCTTGCTGTTTTGCAGAAGTATTATTCTTTATTACTGCGCCGGCTTCGATAGTGAGCGTTCCCCCGTCATTTACATATATAGCAGGGCCATCATAACCCGGCACATCCGTAAAGTTTTGGATAGTGGTCCCCTTTCCAATGCTTGCCTTTGCCCCATTAAGCACAGAAAAACATCTGCTCTCTCCATGGCCGTCAAGCGTGATGTTATCGATTGTTAGCTCCGAGTTACTCATAAGGCTAATCAGATCCTTCGGGCCTCTTCTCTCCAAGGTATAAGGCCCACCTTTTCCGGAAGTCAATCTGATTTTATTATTGCTGCGCCCATGCAGCTTCTCCGTGGAAGGAATAACCATATCTTTGTTTACATAGACGGTGTACAAGCTAGCTGCATCGTTAATATCCATATTCTCGATAGTTTCAAAGAAGGTATCGTATTCACCTAGAACTGTTTCAGTATCCGTATTCTCCGCCTTTTTAGTGACGGTAAATGCCTTACTGCTGGGTATTTCATTAGCTGGGGGCTGGCGCTGCTACCGCCACATTCACACCTGCCGGCAACGATAAAACGCTCGCCAGCACCGCTGCAATAAATATTACGAATAAAGTGCAGGTAAATTTGTGCCTGAGGATACTTTGCATGTGCATAAACCGCCTCTGTACTAGTGCCTTAAAAAAATTTCTAAATGCGGGTAAAAAAGAACCTATCATTATGCTACTTGGCAAATCAGAAAATTACCCAAAAACCGCGAAATTGCTTGGAAAACTAAGAACTTGATTGGCACAGCTAGGTGCAGTTATCGTTTCAGCGCCTTTAAATATTCTTTTTGTTTTGGAGTAATGCGGTTACTTTCCCGGGCTTTCTGTATTGCCCTATTGTGAGTTTGCGTATTTAAGCAATGACTCTCGATATATTTTATAGTCGCATCCCATTGCTTTGCCAAAGCGGTTGCAAAGAACCACGCAATCATCATTTGCACATAATACTCTTCACTGTAAACAGAAACGGGTATTTCCAGATATTCAGGTTTAAAATCGTCATCAAGAAAGTAAGACATTAACATCTCAATACCGAAGCGGCAAGTATATGTTTTTTCCGATGCGGACCATTCTTTAATTTTTTCCAAAAGCGCTGTTTTATTCTTTTTGAAAATCTTGGGAGACATAATATCGCAAACAGCCCAATTATCTACGTAAGGCAAAAATTCATCGACTGCTGCAATACAGTGATCGTAATCCTTCATTTCAGAAAGAAGAAGTCCATGCAGCATATTTTCGTCATAGTATTTGTGCGGCAAATCTTTCAAAAATTTATATGCTTCCGGCTCCCCTACAATTCTTTTAGCAAGCTTTCTAGCCTCCGGAACTCTGACTCCTATAAAAAGTTCTCTCGGAATATTGGGAGTCAATTTTGCCTGAAAATCAGCATATGAAATATCCTGCAATGCCAATAATTCTTCTTTGATATTCATTTCTTACTCTTTGCATGTACTTCTAATTTGCTAACTAAGTCCCAATCCCATTTACTTTATTTCCCAAATAATGGTTACTGTATCCTGAACGTCAATGTCACCCGGCACTATATCAAAGTTATATCCTTCGGCTGGCATCATTTTTTTACCAAGCTTAATGCCATGAACAGGTTGAGAATATATCTCAAGTTCTCCCCAGGAGTAGTCAATTTCCTTAATTTCTCCGAGAGAGACTCCCGCAGCTTTCGCGAGGACCTCTGCCTTAATCTTTGAATCCTCTATAGCCTTATCGAGCAATTCATTCTTTACAGCATTAGCGTCTTTCACTTCGTAACTGAGGGACAGATCTACATTCACTGCATTATTGGCAAGCTGGTATAAAACTTTCCCCAGTTGCTCATTATCATTCGGAAGATAAATATAAAGACGGTGCGTGTATTCATATCCGATAAATCTGCTCCGACGCTCACCGTGCTGATCAGTGTAATCTTCATAATCAGTATTTATGTCAAAATAGTGTGTCTTGAGATTCTGCGGATCAAATCCTGCCTTTGATATCGTCTCCCGCAAAAGATTTGTGTGCTCAGCAGACTTCCTAAGCGACAAGCTGTATTCCTTATAAGTCCCCGCTGCATGAATATTAAGCCTAATGATATCTGGCTTAACGAAAATTTCACCTTTTCCTGTTACTCGTATTGTTCTATCCATGTTGTCCCTCCTGCATACAATAATCCCCTAGTTCACTTCACTATCTAAAAAATAGCTCTGTAAGTTCGAGACCTTCCACTCTGCTATTTCTGTTTCGTAGAAGACACTATTAATCGTAATGGGAAATCATTATCGCTACGGTTTTTTCGTCAAATATATAAACATCTGGAAATAAAGATTTTTACGCTCGATTTTATTTCACCTTTGACATCAAACAGAGCGTCTCGACGTAGATGGGGAGAACGGGTAGTGTATCCCTTCCACTACAACACTCTGATACTACTTATTACGAAGCTGACCAACTTTCATAAACTCCTTATCTCCGATACGGAACTTTTTGCTATTAAACACCACTCCCATAATTCTGCTAATAATATACTCATCGGTTACAAGCACGAAATACTGCTTATCTTTTTTATTCACCAAGTAATACTGCTCAGCCCTAAGAGTGGCAACAGCTTTACTAAAATCAAATATGCCAAACAATGGCAATCCTCCAAGGAGAGTAGAAAATAATCCAACAAAATTATCCACTATCTTCTCAGATGAACTGTTATAAGTTTTAGCAACAGTGAGCATATTGATTTCTGAATCAGGATATTCATCGCGAATAACCTGCTCTTTAATTTTCGACTTCTTAAAACCGCTCAACCTGCCATCGAAACCATATTTATTTAGATTAATTGGCTTCTTGGTAATAGAAAAATCAATGCTATTATTCTCATCCAAAAGATAATCAATACTCACATTCAGAGCAGATGCAATAAATTTCAGATTCTCTATATCTGGCAAACCTCGATTCGTTTCCCATTTTGCTACAGCAGCACGAGACACCATCAGTATTTCTGAAAGCTCTTCCTGTGTTAACCCAGCTTCCAGACGAGCTTTTCTAATTTTTTCTCCTAAAGATACACCACTGCTCATTTCAAAATTCCTCTCAAATCATTTATTACACATCATAAAATCGCTGACAGTAAGCAAATGCGCATAGAAGCATTCGATGCAAATACTGCCTAAATACAAAGTAGCTGATAACTTACAAAGGAAAAAGAAACAAGGTGAAACACTATAGTTACTCACTGTAACAACATAAGAATGCAAATAATTCTCTAGGGCAAGCTCGCGCACGCGAGCAAGTCCGGTGCTCTCCTAGATGGGCGATGCAAAGAAGTTCGTATAGAATATACGTGGGTAGTCATAATTATTTCAAAGGAGAATATTGTGTCTGCTGCTAAAGGGAATAGGCTAAAATTAGCACCCCTACCGGCTGTGTTGGTAGGCCTGGGAATACTGGTTTATCGCTTCTGGTGGAACACCTCTGCTCTGTATGCTCCATTCTACGCGCTCATGGCGTGCGGGGTTGTTGCTGCGTTGATCCAGTTATTGGTTGCCATAACAACTACTCCTCTGCACCGCAGAAAGGTTATAGCTATCGTGGATACGACAGTGATTATAATGACGCTGTTGACCATCTTCTTTGGCGAGTATATAGCCTGCAATGTGCTGAAATTGCCTACTATTAGCTATGCTTGGAGCCCTGGGACACAGATTAACACCGTCGCTACAATCTTGGCCGGTGCCGTGGTGACACTCCTAGTGTTCTGGGACCAACGTAAGACAAGGCGGCAGTCAAATCATACTTTTCATAAACGGCAGGAACAGTAGAAACAGAAGAGACAATTTATTTAAATCTTAGCTCTTTGAATGCCCTTCACTGGTTCTCTTTTAGTTTCAAAGTACTATTTCTCAGTTCCAAATCTAATAAGACTTTTTTCATATCTAATCCTCCGGCGTATCCTGTCAATTTACCATCGGATCCGATGACCCTGTGACAAGGTATAACAATTAAAATTGGATTTTTATTGTTTGCCATTCCCACTGCACGGCTGGCCTTCGGATTTTTAATAGCTATTGCTATTTCTTTATATGTGCGTGTTTCTCCATAAGGGATATGCGTTAATTCTTCCCATACTTGCTTTTGAAAGGCCGTTCCATCAAGCTCAAATTTGAAATCAAATGCTTTTCTTTTTCCACTCAGATATTCCATAACCTCTTCATAAACCAAGTCGGTAAATTCCGTCTTTTTTCCATAATCGCTTGTTTCATCAATCTTTTGTAGGAAGACTAACGAATCTCGTTTATATCCAATTTTTAATAATCCAAATGGAAATTCATATACAGCAAAATCTATTATTTTTAACCCCTATGCTGTTTTTGCCTTTTATTCAATTCTTGGCTATTTTACTTACACACTTGTAGCGAATAGTCTACCTATGTATCGAGACTACCTTGATAATAATCATGCCTCAAGAAAAGAGTCTTAGTGCTTGTTGCACGATAGAAGATGGCAAAGGTAATCTTGTTGAGGATGGGTGTCTAAGTCCACTGCAAGCTGGGATTCGTCAGCTAATAAATTTACTTGTATTTTTTAAATGGTTTGAGTGTTTTTGTATCATTTTGTGTGGTGAATAGGATAATTGACGACACAACACCTAAAAAATCACTTCTGACAATATTTCTGTAGTCTCAATAAGCACAAAAAGCAGTTCTATAGTTACAACCCTCTATTTCACAGTAGCCAGAACTGTTATCAAACGGTCTAAAAAAGGAATTCCGAGCATTTGCCCCAACCGAGGCAGTTCTTCGGGACCCCTTGACTTCAAGCCTTTTTATACAGTTTCAGTCCTTCACTCTTGACATCAAAACAACACTCTCAACTTGTTCATCATTGTCCAAACTTATATTCAAATCATCGTCTATAATTGGGCCCTTAGAAACTAAGGGAGATTTGATCACTTACTTCTCATTTATTTGTCTTGAATTGAATGCAAATTATATAAGCCGTAGCTAGCTAATATAATTAGTATTACACCTAAAATTATTGATTTATAATCAATTACATTAAATAAACCTAATATTATTAAGAGGGCAGAGAAAAATAAAAGATAGTAATATGGAGCTTTTCTTCTATTTATATCTAAATTTTTACTTTCTTTATTAAACAAAATATTTCATCTTATTTAACAAGAAACCATATTTATATAACAACATAAAATACACTAAGTTATTTTATTGAACATATATCGTACTTTATCTATCCGACTATTTGGACGACGGGGCTGGCAAACAGGTTCACCGGTAGTAACATGGTACCCTTTTAACTCTGTTAAACAAACACTACGTCCATTTGTAAAGAAAGTTAAATCACTACGATATTCTTGAATACACCGAGCAGGGATTTCTCCACTAAGAATGACCTCATTATTTTTCAATTGAGTGTCTACGATGTTCGCACAATATTTAGGAGCATCGTTGTATGCTCGTGAAAGATATTCCTGTGGCGCATAAATTTTAAAACTAAGATATGGCTCTAACAATTCTGTTCCAGCTTTTTTTAAGACTTGTTCCAATACAATAGGAGCAAGCATCCGAAAATCTGCTGGGGTACTAACAGGGCTATAGTATAAGCCATACTTAAAACAGATTTTACAATCCGTCACATTCCAACCATATAATCCTTGTTCGCAACCATAGCGTATCCCTTCCATAACTGCATTTTGAAATGATTGATTTAAGTATCCAAGAGAAACCGAGCTCTCATACTGCATTCCACTTCCCAACGGAAGCGGTGATACAGATAAACCAATGGAAGCCCAGAAAGGATTTGGCGGCACTTCGATGTGAATGGTATATTCTGCATTTTTTAACGGTCTCTCCATATAAATGACTGTAGGCTCTTTTAGTTCTATCTCCACATGATACTTTTCTTGCAACAGTGCACTAATCACTTCCATTTGTACTTTCCCTAAGAAAGAAAGTATAATTTCATGTGTCGTAGAATCCACGTAATATCGTAGAAGCGGATCACTATCTGAGATTTCCAAAAGGGCATCAAGCAACATTTCTCTCTGTTCAGGTTTACTCGGTTCAACAGTTGTTTGTAGTAGAGGGTGCGGATTTTCAATCTTTTTTCTCTGTGGCAATAGTTTTGTATCTCCAAGAACACTATTTAACTTCAAAAACTCATTTTGCAAAATAACAATTTCTCCAGAATAAGCTCTATCAATCTTACATAATTCACCATTTATTGAAGTATACATTTCTGTAACTTTTATTTTTTCTTTTTCTGATACTCTAACCGAATCTCGTAAATGTAGTACTCCACTATAAAGGCGTATATATGCAAGACGTTGTCTTTTTTTTGTATATTCAATTTTGAAAACATTTCCGCAAAGTTCAGACGGACCTCGATGTGTTGATGAATAAAATTTATTCGTAATCACTTCTATAAGGTTATCAATCCCTATATTGTTTTTTGCACTTCCGTGATAAACAGGGAACAGGGAACAATTATGAAATCTTATGCTTTCCTCTTGTTCGAGTTCCAATGCTTCTAATGATTTACCGGACATATATTTCTCTAAAAGGTCATCGTTTCCCTCTATTACCGTATCCCATTGTTCAGATTCGGTAAAGTTCGTCACACACATATTAGGATACAGTTCTACCTTCTGTTTGATTACAATTTCGGCAGAAAGTTTCTCTTTAATATCCTGATAAACCGTTGATAAATCAATTCCATTTTGGTCAATCTTATTGATAAAAAAGATTGTGGGAATCCCCATTTTCCTAAGTGCATGAAATAATATACGAGTTTGTGCTTGTACGCCATCTTTTGCAGAAATCAGTAGAATTGCCCCATCTAAAACTGATAATGAACGATATACTTCTGCTAAGAAATCCATATGTCCTGGCGTGTCTATGATGTTCACCTTCGTATTTTCCCACTGAAAAGAGGTTATTCCTGTCTGAATTGTAATTCCTCTCTGACGTTCTAAAAGCGTATTATCCGTCCTCGTTGTACCTTTGTCCACGCTTCCTAATTCTGTAATCGCTCCACTGTTATATAATAAGCTTTCTGTTAAGGTAGTTTTTCCTGCATCAACATGAGCTAAAACTCCAATATTAATAATTTTCATGTGATTTTCCTCCATTCAAAAACCCAAAAGGGCATAAAAATCCCAGTGATAAATACTTTTATCACTGGGATTTTTATGCATAACCATAGGTATACAAAGCATACAGATATTCTCTGGATACTTTAGAATCACATGATAAAGGTATTCTTAAACTGGGTACAAAAAACTAAGCCCTCCTAAAAAAGGACATCTAATTATTTGTTCCCGCTATCAAATTGACAGTTTATTTAAGAATACCTTGCCGCATATTTATTAACTCCTTTTAAATAGTCACTTAAATAATAGCACGTAAGAGCATATTTGTAAAGGAATCTCCAATTTTTTATCAAAAAAAATAGGTATTTCCTTACTTCCATCTGTTTCAATTATCAGGATTTCTTTGTTGATCATTCCTCTTATATCTATTTCTGATAATTGGTTTTTTTAAGCTACAGCCCCTTAAAACAAATAGCCAAGAAGTCGAATTGAACATTATAAGTTATGAATTTCTAGTTAAACCAAAACGGTCAGTAAATATGCCAAAATTAGGCTCACGAAAAAGAAGATTATAATTTTTGCAATCTGACTTTTCCCATTAAAACCAAAATTATCATAACCCTTAGCACCAACCGTTTCTGGGTAAACTTTAGTCGGCAATTTTAACTTGGTAAGCATGAGATAATCAAAAAAGATAATATCAAAAAGCTTATATCCTTCAAATAGTATTAAAAATCTAACAAAGGCTTGCTGAAAAGTTAAACTAAATTTTACTGTATCAACAATTGCCCAGCCTAGAACGGCTGCAATGGCTAGCAATCCAAGTATCATGATAAGTCCGCCGATTATATTGACCCAAATCGGTTTATCTGGCAACTTACTCATCATAACTTTGATATCATCAGGTGCGCCGAAATGCTTCGAGCCAAATTTCGGTATAATAAGTATAAAATTCACCATCATAATTGATGCTGTTAAGCAGATGATTGTTAACATACCAAGTGTTTTCATCAATTTAGTTCACCTCCTCTCTTGAAGTATAAACCATTTCTACGACTACAGTTCGAGAAAACAAGTCAAAAACCTGCTCATGTTTACACTACAGCATTTATAGCAGCCACAACGTCACCTATAGAAGCTTTTGATATTGGCACTCCCATAATTAATGTCTTGTTTTCACATTCGTTCAGGCTACTATGCACGGTTATCGCATAGTATCTAAATTCCTTATATGGGTATGCGATAATGGCTTTCTTTTGTTGCACAGAGCTGAATGATGAATAGGCAAGTACTTGATGGAAGTCCTCCCTAAATGTATCATGTAGCTCCTGGGAGTTGTTGTCCCAATTGTACATGTGAGACTTATACTTTGCGTCCACTACTACCTGGTCGCCTTCTTTTGTCATTACCAAGTCCGGTTCCAGATATTTCAAAGCCCATGCTGGCTTTTGTCCACTTATTCCAAAATGAGGATTATTGACAACGCGAAAACCACTTTTATGTGCCAGCTGAGCGAACAAATATTGTATATATCTCTCAAAGAACCGGGAGTAATCGATTCTCCACGCACATCTTATATCTGACGAATCTGCCAAGATTAAATTCGCCACCGTCTTAAGCTCTTTAATAATTATCGGATCTGAAGAATGGATCTCGACGTGATCTACCGTAGGCAACAAGCTCCGATCGTACGTACGTTCAAGCCGCGAGATAATGCCCGCATAATGTCTTCGAAGAGACACGGGTGTTCTAGTTGATCTTAATTCTGTGATAGCGAGCGTTAAAACGTATTGCAGCTCAGCCCACTCAGAATGATCCGTAGTAAGCTCATTGATTTTATTCGGATATTTGAGAGCATTATAAGGATTGACGGATTCTAAGGAATATCTAGTCCAATTAGTATTTCTCGGTCTGCTCTGCGTGATACTCCTGTTTGTAAACTTCTGCCAATGAAAACGATTCGCTTGTTCATACTTATCAATGAATTTAGCACACTCTATGTATTTCGGCGGCATCACCGGCACATTGGCAGCTATGGGCATGGTGTTATTAAATTCCGGTGTGAAATCCTCTTCTCTCAAAAGAGGTAATATTTCGTCTATTTCTTCACCGTAACGACCCACTACTTTCAAGTAGTCACGTACAAGTCCCGTGCCAGCAGAACGAATTGGGACAACCCCAGAATATTTCGATGAACTTAATTTTAATGAATAGTTAGAGTTATCATCGTATACTCCCTCAGCCTCTATTCCAAGATATGCAAAAGCCTTCTTATTTAATCTAATGAGCTTTTGAATATCCTGTACAGATTTTCGCTTATCACCAGACAGTAAACTTTTCATTTTATCCATAGAAAAATTTTTACTGCTCAGAACTTGAAGCTTCAAAGGGGTATAATCATTCATACAGATCGATCCCTAACTTATCATAAATATAGTCGCTGAACTCTGAAACCGCGTTCTTTAAATACCCTTCATTAAAGTATTCCTTCATCAGGGGAACTAGTTCATATCTCAAACGATGATTCCAAGCTTCTTTACTTTCAGCAGTAAAATATGCCTGACCCGGCTGCAGATTCAACTCCTCATTAGAAGCATATTTATTGAAAAGCTCCGAGAATTGTTTAAACTCATCGTCTAAGAAAACTTTTCCCGCCGGCGGTACTTCTACAGCATGTGGACGTAACGTGATCCATGAAAATCTACGTCTGAGTGCAAAATCTACTACAGCCAGGCTTCGGTCCGCGGTATTCATAGTAGCAATCACATAAAAATTATCGGGTAGCTTAACTATTTCGTATTCCCCAATTGTCACAGGGTTGGACCTCTCATCCGCATTCTTCTCGAACAGATAAAAAACAGGTCCAAGAACATTTGAAAGATTCGCTCTATTTATTTCATCAATTATAAGCAGTGTTGGCTTCTCGGGATTAGATTTAGCATAATTGATGGCATCAACCAGAATTCCATAGTGCTCCTCATAAAGTAAAGAGTTTCCCTTGGTTCTAGGTTTTATACCATAAACAAAATCAGAATATGTTGTCTCAGCATGAAACTGCTCAAAGAAAGTTTCACCATCATCTCCGCTAAAATGCTGCTTAGAAATTCTGTTAGCTGTCCACGTTTTACCTGTGCCGGGAGCTCCTTGAAGAACAATAAACCGTTCTTCGAGAAGATGCTTGTATATAGCTTCCTCCGAATAATCATCCAGATCTTTTGGCTCAGGCAGATTATTCTTGATTTCTGTTCTTTCGTCCTTGTTACTTCCAATCTCTCTAAAAATTGCATAGGTAGCTAGCCACTGCCACACAATGTCAAGTGCTTCTTCTTCAGAAGTATTTTCTAAATTAACGATCTGGCAAGCAGAAATAACTTTAGAATATTTTTTAATTACCTCTCGTAGATCCTCAACTCCATCCAGATGATTCCTGATGGCTGAAGGGGACTCAATATCTGAGAAATCAACTTTATAAAATTGTTTACCTGCATACTTACTATCTCTTAGATTGGAAAACAGTCTTCTTAACCACGGCAATGTGGCAACCGTATAGTCTTCATCAAATCCTGATAATCCAACCACCAGAGCAATCACGAAATGAGTGCATTCCGCATTAGGGAATATAACCAGACTAAAATCGCTGTAGGCACCCGTAGGCTCTGCATTAGCGCTCACCAGGCCAAAATAAGCACCCTTTCTGAAATCATCTTTCTTATCCGGGTGAAGATTCTTACGCCACACTGCGTTCTTAGCTTTCCGACCCTTCGATTCAAAGCAAAAGCCAAAGTCGTCACTTTTCTTTATAACCTCGTTAACGAATTCGTCTAGTGTCATATTCAACGACCTTCTATATTGTTTATTTAGTACTTATTTATTTACTTGACATCAATACTAGCGTCTCCACGTGATGCGTATGAGGGAAAATATCGAAGATGCGGATTCCCGCCATTCGATAGCCACCTGCCGCTAGCTGCGCCACATCGCGCGCCATTGCAGCTGGATCACAAGAAACTAAAACGATTTTCTCTGCCCCACTCTTTGCGAGCTGCTGGGCAGCTGCCACTCCCAGCCCTGCGCGCGGTGGATCTGCCAGTACGAAATCTGCCTGCGCCGTCAATTTTTGTATATTACGCGCCCCGATTCGCACTTCTTGCGCTTTTGCCCAGGGGAAAGCTGCTAAATTCTTTTGCGCAGCTTTTACGGCTTCCTTACTCCCTTCATAGGTAGATAAACTCCCCTGCGGCCCTATGCAATCTGCTAAAGGTTGGGAAAATAAACCGGCACCGGCATATAAATCCACTCCGCGCACTCCCGAGATATCTCCCAAAAAATCCTGCACCGCCATAATCAAAGTACGCGGGGCTTCTCGGTGCACTTGCCAAAATCCTGCCGCATCCAGCACATAACAATACTTTTTCTGCTGCTGCGGCTGTTGCCCCAATAGCAGCACTTGCTCTCGCACGATCCTGGCCGCGCGTTTACCGGGCGCACTATAAACCTTTTTCCCTACCGCCAGCCGGATATCTCCGCCACTGCTGGCCACTGCCCGCACTTTTGCTCCTACCGGCACATATTTATCCCACGCCCGGCCCCATAAATCGAGACTTCCTATACGCGCATCGGCCAGTGGCATTTCTTGTAGTGGCAATAATTCATGCGAATGCGCCCGATACATTCCAAATCCCTGCGGCATTTTCACTAAATCGATGCGGCTCCGGCTCCCCCAGCCATCGCTGCTATCAACTGCCTCTACTACTAGCGGCAAATCAGCTAACTGCACAGTAATTATTTCCCCGCCAATTTTTCGCAGCTGCGCCTCCACCACTTGGGCTTTTAATTCTCGCTGCATCGATAAAGCAATGTGTGCAAAATCAGCTGCTCCGGTATATGCCACTCCTCCCGCTGGCCAAGGATTTTCGATTCGCTCCGGGGCAGCTTCTAATACTTCCTGCACCACTGCTTTCGCAAAGCGGCGCTTTCGCTCAAATATCTGGACGCGTACTTTTTCTCCCGGGATAACACCTCCCACAAAGATTACTTGCCCATTTTCGCGCGCTACGCCGTACCCACCATGCGCAATATCGATAATGCGCAGCTCTAAATTCTCTTCCGCTTCCACAAACTACTCAACTATCTCGGCGCTATTTTTCAACATTAGTTTCCCGCATATTGAAAGGAACTTCGAGGAGCATAATTCCTTTTTCGGCTTTTAGCTCATTAATTATGCGCGGGGTCCGGAAACGATAGAAAAAACGCGCGAGCGGATTGCTTGGTAAGACGCGCGCCACCACTACTACCAGCGGTTCGTGGGGGTGAGCTGCACTGAATTCGCGCAAAAAATCTATGATCGGCCCACGGGAAGCTCCAGCCGGAGTGCCAAGAATAGTCAATGGCAACGGAATCTCCGCCTTCTGCCAATCATTACGCAACTGTACGGTACTTTCCGGATCTACATCTACGCAGAGAGCCTGCAGAGACGCGAGACGCATGGCTCGCGCCCAGTCAATAGCTTTTATACTCGCCCCATCTAAATGCGATACCAGCACGAAGCCATGCACTTGGGTGGGAATATGGCGTTCTGCCAATACTTCTGTAATATCCAAAGCGCGTGATACCTTTCTTTTTCCCCGATTGTAGAAAATAAGCGCAATTTCTGGGCCGAGGAGTAATAAGACCGTCCACAATACCCACTCCACGGAAACTGCTGTTACTGAGTAAATCATGGCGAGCAGGAAAAGTGAATAAAACCCAAAAATTATCCGCAGCCGCTTCGCATCAGCTCTTTCTGCCGCAGAGAATGAAGATTTTAGTATTTTCTGCGAACGAGCCATCATTGCAAAGCAAGTCAGCAACCCGATGGTATAAGAAACCATTAGAAATACCATCGTGAAGAAATGGAAAGAAGTCAGCATATAGGTAGCTAAGCTAGCTAACCCCGCAATAATAATTACGATTACCGCGCGTTCGTTTTCTGAATCTTGAAATCCGAAACGCCGCGGCAATAGGTTATCTAAAGCTAATTGCCGCAAAATCTGTGGTAGCTGCCAATAAGCTGAAAGGGTGAGTGTGATACCTAAAAAGGCGAGTACTGCTGCGAAAATTCCGGTAACTGGGCGCGGAAAGAGCAAAGCGCTAATCTCCAGCAACGGCAAACTTCCAGATTGGTGCAATACATCTAATTGCACCGCTAAATAAATTATTAGGGCAATTAGCAATAATACTGGAATAAAGTATCGGTAAATTGAACGCATCTGCACGCGCCGATAACGCGGATTTACTAGGGTGCGCTCACTGAAGATAATTAAAGCGGCGGCGGGGATACAGCTGCTGAGAAAAGCTTCATAGGGGATTCCCCCTAGCGTCGCTCCGGAAAGCGCATCCGTTGCCTCTAACTGCGATTCCAACGCCGCCTCTCCACTCGTAAAGAGGTCATTTCCCGTAAATTCCATTCCCAAAGCCACCCCGACGCCGAGCACGATTAGCACAAAGACCAAATAGGGAGTGGCGATAACCCAACGGCGCACCGAAAAACGAACCCGAATTAAGGCGGGTATAGCTAGCACAATCACTAAGGCACTGGCGATACCAGGGTGCTGCGAGCTGCTCGGAATAAAGAAATCTATCGCTTCTAGTGCCAGCTGCACTCCCAGCATAATGAGCAAAGCATAGGAGAGAATTCGCGCAGCTCCAATAAATATCCCTACTTTTTCCCCTAGATAATAGGCACATATTTGCTGAAAAGAACGCCGCGGTAACTCTTTATTTAGCTGATGTAGCACCAGCGAAGTCACCACAAACACAAAGACGCCCGGGAAGAGCAAGGAAAAAATTCCCAAACTTAAATGTTGGCCAGTGAAGGGAACGAGGATAACTTGCGGTACTATAGCTATCAGGGTAACGAGCACAGTTTTCGCCACGGCACCAAAATACCGCGGCTGAAAATCTTTCCGGCGCAAATTATCCATAGTAAATAGAGTACGCTTTCCACTAGTCAAAGGTAGCTTCTTAATCGTGCATTTCGTCATTATGGGATGTGGACGCGCAGGCGCCACACTGGCAAATAATTTAATCGCCCGCGGGCACTCCGTAGCGATTATTGATAAAAATCCGGATGCCTTTCGCCGACTCCCCGATGATTTTCCGGGACAACGCGTGACGGGAATCGGCTTTGATCGCGACACTCTCCAGCAAGCCGGCATCGAAGATGCGGCTGGATTCGCCGCGGTATCTTCGGGAGATAACTCCAATATCATTGCTGCGCGAGTAGTGCGCGATACTTTCGGCATCGAGAATGTAGTGACGCGTATTTACGATAGCTCGCGCGCCGGCGTATATGAACGGCTAGGAATCGCTACGGTAGCTACCGTACGCTGGACTGCCGATAGAATGCTGCGCAAACTAATCAATCTCGGCCCGCACATAGAATATATAAATTCCACCTATAATATGACGCTTTTTTATGTGGATATACACCCCTCTTGGTATGGGATAAGCTGCGAAAATCTGGAGCAAGCTGTAGCAGCTCGGCTAGCTTTTATCGGGCGAGATGATGAATCAATTCTTCCGAATTCTGATACCGTGCTCCAAGACGGCGATAACGTATATCTAATCGCAGCGGCAGAGCGCACCAAAGAAATTCAACGCCTACTTAACCACGAGATAGAAGAGGGCTGGCTATGAAAGTAATGATTGCCGGAGCTGGCTCCGTAGGCCGTTCTATTGCGGCAGAGCTTATTCAACGTGGATATGAAGTGACCTTAGTGGATTCCGATCCACACGCCATGCGGATTGCCAAAGTGCCCAGTGCGGATTGGGTATTGGCGGATGCATGTGAAATATCGACTTTGGAAAATATTTCTCTCCAAGATGCCGACGTCGTAGTGGCCGCTACCGGAGACGATAAAGCTAATTTAGTGGTTTCCCTGCTGGCAAAGACGGAATTCGGAGTGCCGCGCGTAGTAGCACGCGTAAATAATCCCGCTAACGAATGGCTATTTGACGAAGCCTGGGGGGTAGATTATGCCGTATCTACTCCGCGAATTATGACCATGAATATTGAAGATGCGGTGGCTTCGGGAGAGCTCAGTAAGCGAATCGATTTTGATCAAAGCAGTACCAGCCTCTACCAAGCCGTAATCCCCGCCGACGCCCCTATTGTGGGTCTAGCTATTCGGGAAATTCTTTTACCGCAGAGTCTCTTTATCTGCGGAATAATCCGCGGTGGAGCTCCTTTAATTGCCGAACCACTCGTAAAAATTGAAAGCGGAGATCGGGTACTTTTCATAGCGCACAATGCCTCCGAAGAAGAAATCGCGGCGGTGGCTGCCCTCAGCTCACCTCCTACTCCACTTTCTGCCAATAGTGCAGAAGAAAGCGCAAATTAGGAATTAGTTCGTTTAGAAGAAGTTTCGCCCGGGAGCTTGCCCTAAGGTTTTGCCGGAGTGGCCTTTCCTAGCGCTTTACCGTAGTTTTCCGCGCGGGCAGGCAGAGGAATTTTAAAGATTTTTCGGATGCTCCCCAGCCGATTTTTCACTCGGAACTCCGCGCACTAGCATCCACGAAAACCAGGCAGCTAGAGCGAAAAGAGGAATTCCGAGAATTAGTTTTGCCACCCCGAGCGCCTCCGCTGCTCCTTGCCAATAGAGTGGGAGTTGTACTACCAGACGCAGCGCAAATACCCCGAGCCAAATCAAAGTAATTGCATAGTACCGCCGGCGTAATTGTGCCAAGGCCTCCCCCTTGCGCCAAGCGGTAGATTCGCCGCGGAAAAATCCGATAACTACTCCGAGTAGCGGCCATTTTATTAGCAGCGAGAGTAGCAGCAAGAAAAAATATCCTGCATTCATCAAAATTCCCCAGAGGAACATATTGCTTGCTTCCCCAGTATGCCATACGAGCACTGCGGAAATTACCACAGCTAACAGGCCACCTAATACGGGCATTACCGAAATTCTTTGCAAAATCCGCACCAGCACCCCGATAAGGCAAATTCCGCAGGAAATAAAGGCTGCTAAAGCCGGGCGGTGAGTAAAGATATAAAGAATCAGAAAAATTAGGGTCGGGATTATTGATTCACAAATTCCCCGCCAGCCTCCTACCGCCTGCAGTGCATCAAATTTTTCACTGGTAATAGCAGCCAAAGCAGTTCGCGTAGATTTGGGAGTAGAAAATTTTTTCTCCATTATTTACTTTCAATGCAGTAGCGCGGGTTATATAGAGTGCGTATTCCTTGCCGCTCCACATAATAACCACTCACTTTAATTGTTTGCCCAATATCTAAAGCGTGCAGAGTGCGATAAGAGAGAAATACAATCTCTAGCGGGCGGTCAGCCGTCTCTAAGTGCACTTTCACAGCGGGAGAATTAGTAGCACCGGGATAGGAAATAGCAGAAACTTTTCCTTCGGTATCAATCCAATGTTTCACTGCTGGGGCATCTCCCGCGCCATGAAATCACCTTTTGGCAAGTGCAAAGGAAGCAGCTCCCGAGGCGGGAAAGGCTCTTCACCGCGGTTTATCACTAATTTTTCCAATACGGAGAGCATCTCTTGGCTCGCCTGCTTATCGTAGCCAGCTTTTCCGTAAAGACTTACGCGCAGTAACCATCTCGGCCCGTCAATACCTAAAAAACGGTGCGGGGCGAACTTTTTCGAATCCGGCAACGGCATCTGTGCCTCTAATTCTTTACCGAAAGGGCCCACTACTTCTTGGGAAGATCCACCCTGTTTGGCAATAGAGCTGCGCATATCGAGACGCACAGAATCCCAAATACCTTGCGATTTTGGTGCCGCGAAAGCCTGCAATTGCAGAGCCGAGCCATCCTTTATGTAGACAACTCCGATTATATTCTGCTGCTGTGCATCGGTAGTAAATTGCAGCTGCGCTCCCGGCAGTAAGGGAATTTGCAATGCTCCGGCGTCCACTAAATCTTCGATAGTAGCTACTTCGTTTATATCCCATGGCCCATTTAGGCGATAATCAACTTCCTGCTCCCCATCTGCCACTTGGGAAGCGTCTGCGCCACTTTCGCCGCCGTCTACGCCTTCCGCTACTTCCTGCTCCGGTGCAGATTCTGCAACTGCTTCAGTATTTTTTCGCCGCCGGAACCATCCCATTTGCTTCCACTCCCTCTTTTCTTTACCGCTATTTAGATTTTGGAGAGTCTAATCAGGAAGCGCAATCATTACATACAGGGAGTCCATCTTCTTCGTATGCCAATTGGGAACGATGATGGACTAAGAAGCAGGAAGAGCAAGTAAATTCATCATCTTGCGCCGGAATCACTGCCACCGCTAACTCCATATTGGATAAATCAGCTCCCGGAAGTTCAAAACCGTCTGCCGCTTCTACTTCGTCTTCATCTACCGATCCAGATTGATGCTTAGTGCTACGGGCTTTTAATTCTTCTAAAGAATCTGTTTTCAGTTCTTCATCACGCTTCCGCGGGGCGTCATAATCTGTGGCCATAACTCTTCCGTTCCAATTTGAGCTGGCGGGCTAGGCAGTGCCACCGCCATTCCTTTATTAGTAACTTCCCAGTCTTTGTATCAAAGCTAAGTAAATTTAGCAAGGCGAATTCTCTATATTTTCCCTCACAGCAGATTTTAAGATTTTTCTCGAAACTGCCAAATAAAACTATATAAGCTCTAGCCGCCTGCTAACATTGGCAATGTACCACCGTATATAGAGTTATACGCAGGAATCAGGTATTTAGAAAGGTGTACTTTTATGGAGCTGCAGCTGCAAGGGCTTGATTCAGAAAACGGATGCCTTTCTCTGTGTGATAGTGACGGCAAAGAATACGTACTTCCACTTACCACCGAGTTACGAGAATTAGTGCAAACCGAATCAGAAACAGAAGAAAATACCGAAAAAGAAGTTGCACCGCCGCACAGCACTCTCGATACGACTCCCCCGGTGGATACCTCGGATACGGCCGATTCTTCAGTTGAGGTACAAAATTATTCTCCACGCGAAATTCAGGCGCTTTTCCGGGCCGGCAAGGCGGTGGCCGAAGTAGAAAAAATGTCTGGAATTCCGGCAGAACAGCTGAATAAGCTCGCTGTTCCTATTCGCAATGAGCGCGATTATATTGTGGCGCAAGCCTGCGGTTATTTACAAAGCCAGCAGGGTGGAGATTTGACGCTAGCCGAATTAGTAATTTCCCGCCTCGTAAAACGTGGCGTAGACGAAAATGAAATAACTTGGGATGCCACGCGCGCTGCCGATTCTCCGTGGAAATTAACTGCTTCTTATCAGATTGCCGGTGCTCCTTTACAGGCCGAATGGGAAATCAATACGAAGGCAAGGACGCTCAGCGCAAATAATGATGAAGCTACTTGGCTTACCGAAACGCGTATCCCCGCCCCGGATTCACCATGGCGCCCGCTCAATATGCCTGAGCTCGAAAAAGAAAGTGCTCCTTCCGCATCTGCCGCAGCAGATTCGCTTGCCGAGACCGATTTCGATATTCCCCAGCTTTTCCCGGAGCAAACTGCCATCTCAGAATCAGAAACTATAGACATTAACGAGATTCTTGCCTCCTTAGAGCATCGCCGGGGCACCAATGCTCCAATGCCGGAAGAAGAAGAGGAATTTCTGGGAGCTCACCCAGCTGCCTCGGAACCAGAAATGGCACAGGACGCCAGTATTCTTCAGCTGCCGGAGCGCGGAGATAATTCCACTCCGCTGCCGGCCGCACCCGCTGCAGAGCTAGAGAATCAAAACACTCTACCGGGTATGCCGGATACTCCGGAAGAAGCTAATAGCGAGAATGAGAAAACGGCGAAAAAATCGAAACGGCGCGATCGCCCAGCTATGCCTTCGTGGGATGAAATAGTATTTGGATATTCTAAAGACGACGATGAAAACGCCGAGTAGATTGCGGCTCACTCGCCAACGCAGTAGCTAGGCGACTAGCAAAGTTCCATAATTAGCGGTATTTGCATTTCTGCTTCCGTGCGCGATCCGTGCACTCCCACCATAGAAATTGCCGCCGAACTATGCACCCGGGAATCTACAAATCCGGTAGTATCTTTCGCAATTGCCCATACATCCCCGATGGCTTGCTGCGCCCGTGCACTAACTTTTCCTAACCAGCCGCTCGCTATGAGCTGCTCTTTTGTATATATCCAAGCAATATCGGCCACTTCGTCTTCCCAGCGTTTCGCCACTGCTTGCGGATCAGAAGTATATATTTGAAAAGCTCTTTCTTCTCCGGCTACGCATTCCACATCTTTACGCAAAGCTGACATCGCCGCTATATCTATTTTCCGCTCTGCATCTACCATGCCATGATCGGCAGTAAGTATTACCAGTGTGCCGGGGGGAACTTGCCGCAGTAGACTCCCCCACCCCATATCGAAGTATTCCAATTCATTAATCCAGCGTTCAGATTTCCAGCCGTAACGATGCCCCACCGCATCTAGCTCGCCCCAATATAGGTAGACGAGTTTTTTCCCCTTCCGCAGCGCATTAGCCGCCGCCTGTACTCTTTCTTCTAAACTCTCTGCCGGCACTACCGGTGCTCCGCGCAAGGCCGCCATGCTCAAACCAGAAGCAATAAATTTTTGCGGCTGGATAATTGCCGTATGTATCGCTTCCTCTTTCAGCATCTCAAATAGCGTGGGATTATTTTGCCATTTTTCCGCTGAGATTCCGGCATCATTCCAGTTAATCAGTGAAAAAACCCGGCCGTTATAGGGAGAACGCAGCGCATAACCGGCCATGGCGCTTTCCCCCGGCAATAAACCCGTCCCGAAAGCGGTAATAGCGGCCGCAGTGGTAGAAGGAAAGACCGTATTTATATGCGTATCTATATCCAGGGCGCGCAGATTAGGAATATGCCCGCGCCGCGCCTGTAACTGCTGGTAGCCTAAGCCGTCTACCAATACTACACACACCTGGGAGGCTGGAGGAATTTGCAGAACTTGGCGCGCTGATTCGCCTGCTTTTACAGAGTATCCCACTGCCGCTAACGCCGCCGGTAGCACTGATTCTAGACTCTGATTACTTTGCAAAGAACTCGCAAAAGTGCTGCTGCTTGGGAAATTTCCATCCATAAAATAACTACCTATAATCTTTACCCCTATCTTTCTAAAATACTACACTCTCCAAATCTCACATTCACACACGGCTGTACTTCCAGGGAAAAACCACTAAATACCTCATAATAGGAATATGGCGAAAAAACGGGATGTTGTAATCGAAGAACATATTGAAGATATCGACGTATCTGAAGAAATGCGGAAATCTTTTTTAGAGTATTCCTATTCCGTGATTTATGCTCGTGCTCTTCCCGATGCTCGCGACGGCTTAAAGCCAGTACAGCGGCGAATTCTTTTTCAGATGTATCGTATGGGTCTGCGCCCTGATAAAGGTCACGTGAAATCTTCCCGCGTAGTGGGAGATGTGATGGGGCGGCTGCATCCACACGGAGATACTGCCATATATGACGCCATGGTGCGCCTCGCGCAGCCTTTTACTATGCGTCTCCCCCTTGTAGATGGCCACGGTAATTTTGGTTCTCTCGACGACGGCCCCGCGGCTCCACGCTACACAGAAGTACGTATGGCGCCAGCAGCACTGGCGATGACGGATTCTTTAGATGAAGAAGTCGTGGATATGGTGGCAAATTATGATAATACTTTGCTCCAACCAGAAGTGCTACCAGCAGCTATCCCCAATTTGCTAGTTAATGGCGCCTCGGGAATTGCGGTAGGGATGGCCACCAATATGCCATCGCATAATTTGCGAGAGGTGATCGCCGGAGCACGCCATTTACTTATGCATCCGGAAGCAGATTTAGATGAATTAATGCGCTATATTCCTGGCCCGGACCTGCCGGAAGGCGGAAAAATTGTGGGGCTAGAAGGAATACGGCAAGCCTATGCCAGTGGCCAGGGAATTTTCCGCACGCGCGCCACTGCCCATATTGAGAATATCTCGGCCCGGAAAAAGGGAATAGTAGTCACGGAGCTCCCCTATCTTACGGGAGCGGAAAAAGTAATTGAAAAAATAAAGAGCGGTATTCAAAGTAAAAAGCTTAAAGGAATCTCCGCGGTGCAGAATCACACTGATCGACACCACGGAATGCGGCTCGTCATCGAAGTGAAAAATTCTTTTAACCCCGAAGCAGTGCTCGCCGCACTCTATAAGCACACTCCTTTAGAAGAATCTTTTGGTATAAATAACGTGGCTTTAGTAGATGGACAGCCGCGACTTCTCGGATTAAAAGACTTACTAAATGTATATATCGACCACCGACTACAGGTGACGCGCCGGCGCAGCCAATTCCGGCTCAATAAAGCTTTAGAGCAACTACACCTTATTGAAGGCCTGCTCATTGCCTTAATGGATATCGACGAAGTAATCCAAGTAATTCGTTCTTCCGAAGATTCCGAGCGCGCGCGGCAGCGCTTAATGGATATTTTCGATCTTTCACAGCGGCAAGCTGAATATATCTTAGAGCTACGCCTACGCCGGCTCACTAAGTTTTCCCAACTAGAGCTGGAAAAACAGCAAGCAGATTTACAAGAAAGAATTGCTTATCTGCAAAAAATTCTGGCCTCTGAGGTGGAGTTGAAAAAATTAGTGTCCGCAGAGATGCAAGAAATTGCCGATATTTACGGCACGCCTCGGCGCACTTTATTACTAGAAGCAGATAGCGTAGCTGAGACTGACAAGAATACAAAAATGCAGCTAAAAGTGGCAGATGATCCTTGTTGGGTGCTCTATTCTAGCACCGGGCGAATTGCCCGCGTGGTGAGCAAAAATCCTCCCAGCCGTTCAGGCCTGCGGGCTCCGCACGATGCCCTGCGGATGGCCGTAGCTACTTCCAACCTGGCAGAAATCGGGGTAGTAACTTCACAAGGAAACATGATACGGCTTTCCGTCGTAGATATTCCGGCTATTCCCGAGACCGATTCTGCCCCCAGCTTGGCCGGAGGAGCTCTCTTAGACGAGCTGCTCCTCCTAGGAAAAGATGAACGCCCTGTAGCTATATGCAGTTTAGAAAAATCTGCTCCCCCCTTAGCCTTGGCTACTTGGAGTGGAAAAATTAAACGTCTAATCGCCGATTATCCGCTAAAGAATAATTTTGAAATAATTTCTCTACAAGAAGGTGACGAGGTAATAGCCGCTTTCCCTGCTGCCGATAGCAGCGAAATTGTGCTTATAACTTCCCAAGCCCAGTTGCTACATTTCCCAGCCACGGCAGTGCGCCCGCAGGGGCGCAGTGGCCAAGGTATTTCCGGTATTAAACTTCCCGATGCGGCCTCCGTAATTACCGGAGCAGCAGTGGAAAATGAGGAATTTTCAACTTACGCAGTAGTGACTATCTCTGGAGCAGCTGCCGCACTGCCGGGCACTACGCCGGGGCGCGCTAAAGTGACACCACTTTCGGCTTTCCCAGAAAAAGGCCGAGCTACTCAAGGGGTAAGGGCGCAGCGCTTCTTAAAAGGAGAAGATATTCTCACCCGTGCTTGGGTCGGTCCGTTACCTGCCCGCGCCGTAGATGCCAACGGCAAAGCGGTAAGCCTCCCCGAAATTGAGGAAAAACGCGATGCTTCTGGCACGCCGTTAAAACAGGTCGTATATGCAATTGGCTAAGGAAAAATAGTAAATCAAGCTAAAAACTATTAGTACTATAGATCAATTGAATAGACGATATTGGCAGCATCTGGAGTAAATCCAAAAGGCGAGAGGAAAGATTCTTCCATCTTCATTTCACTGCCGATTTCCACTTGTAGCTGCGAAAACTCCGCGGAGATAGCATTAGCGATAAGTGCCAGCACTAGTTCCGTCTCCAGCGATTTATCGCGCATCCCTCGTTCTACGCCAAAATCTTTTACCACTAAGGCCTCTTGATTGGGCATACACAGCGCATAGCCGATAATTATGCCCTCCTGGAGAAGCAAGAGCGAATTATCTGCGGAGAAACGTTTCCGATATATTTTCCAATTAGTCTCCGATAGCGGTTGACGCTGGCGTTGACTGTGCGAAATCAAAATACGATTGAAAATACGGCGCAATTCTTCGTCATATTCCGCGCTAAAAGGTAAAAGGGTATAACCTTTTGCAGCTATGCTTTCTCGAGCTGCTTTTCCGAGATAAGCATCTCCTGCAGTGAGCGAACGCTGAAAAGTAGTAAACCGACATTTGGCCGAAAATCCTCCTGCGGTAAGCAGACGCCGCCGTTCGGTATTGCGCGCATCCACCTGAGTACAAATAGCAAAAGGTAAATCGCGCCCATCCGCCAATAGAAGCTGGCGTGCCCGCCCATCTTGCCATTCCAAAATAGTACGGCCGATTCCTTTTCCGCGCCAGCTATCGCTGACTACACCCACAATTTGCGCTTGCAATTCGGTAAGCGCGTCCTCCGCAACTTTCACTAAAGCAAATGCTTTTACTTCTCCTGCGCTATTCCAACCCGCCAGCGTATCGGCATGAGCCCCCGCTGCTAGCGCGGCCGCTAAAAATTCACTAAAAGCTTCGATGCTAGAATCTTCTCCAGCTATTAAACCACTACCTGCCTCGCGATACAGCTCTATTATTGCTGGCATATCGGAATTTTGTATCCGGCGCCAGCTCAAACCGAGATGCTCCCCCGGGTAAGGAATCTTTTCCGGAGCTTGAATTCGGCGCTCTAAAGTACCGCTCAGACTACTTTGCCGGCTTTCCACCGCCGAATTTTTTTCCACCATAGTAGCTACTTTAACAAATTATTTTCTCCTGATATTTCGCTGCCCTAGTTACGATTGTGTAAATTAAAACTCACCGCAACTATGCGTCGATATCAGCTCGGGATATATTAGCTGCGCCCTCTACAATAAAATCTTTGCGCGGAGCTACCTCGCTTCCCATCAGCATTTCAAAAGTTTCTTCCGCATACTGGAGGGCAGCGGCATCTTCCATAGAAATACGCCGCAGCGTGCGATGCGCCGGATCCATCGTAGTTTCAGCCAGCTGGTCGGCATCCATTTCTCCCAGGCCTTTATAGCGTTGAATCGGCTCTTTATAACTACGCTTCTGCTGCTTTAACCGTGCTAATTCTTGATGTAGCTGTGCTTCCGAATAAGTGTAGATATATTCTTTTTCTCCGCGTTTTCCGCCCGCAACTTCAATTCGATGTAGCGGAGGTACGGCCGCATATACCCGCCCCGCTTCTACGAGCGGGCGCATATAACGGAAAAACAGCGTGAGCAGCAGGGTGCGAATATGGGCTCCATCTACATCGGCGTCAGTCATAAAAATAACTTTTCCATAGCGGGCAGCATCTATATCGAAAGTGCGCCCCGATCCTGCTCCCACCACCTGGATAATTGCCGAAACTTCTTTATTTTTGAGTATTTCTCCCGGAGTAGCTTTCTGCACATTGAGAATTTTCCCGCGAATGGGAAGCAAGGCTTGGAATTCTGAGGAACGCGCCAATTTCGCAGTACCCAGAGCAGAATCGCCCTCTACAATAAAGAGCTCAGATTTTTCCACATTTTCACTGCGGCAATCAGCTAATTTAGCCGGGAAAGTGGAGGTCTCCAGCGCATTTTTCCGCCGCGATATCTCCTTTTGGGTGCGCGCCGCCACTCGGGCTCGCATCTCCGCCACTATTTTTTCTAGCAACCGCATATTTTCCGTCTTTTTATCGCGCTTTCGCGAGCTAAGTAGTTCCGTCAGCTGCTGCTCTACTATCTTTGCCACTATTGCTCGCACCGGAGCAGTGCCGAGCACTTCTTTAGTTTGCCCTTCAAACTGTGGCTCTGGAAAACTCACCGAAATGACGGCAGTTAGCCCGGCGAGGATATCTTCCTTTTCAATACGCGGATCGCGCGCTCCTACTTTTAACTGCCGCGAACGCGCATCTATTTGCGCGCGGACTGCCTTCACAAGCCCCATCTCAAAACCCTGTAGATGCGTCCCCCCTTTGGGCGTGGCGATAATGTTGACGAAAGATTCTTCTTTCGTATCGTAACCAGTGCCCCACCGCAAGGCGATATCTACCTGACATTCGCGCTCTACCTCTACGCTGTGCAAATGCCCTGATTTCTTATCGAGCTGCTGTACCACCTCGGAAAAAGTATCCATGCCCCGAATATGCATTACTCCCGTGAGCGCAGGATCTTCGGCTAAGTATTCCGCAAAATCTTTCACTCCCCCGGCATAATGAAACTCTTCTCGCCCAGCTACCTCTCCAGCGGCAGAATCTTCTTTAATCCGCTTATCCCAAAGCGATATCCGCAATCCAGGCACAAGAAAAGCTTTTTCCCGCACTCTTTCCCGCAATTCTTCATAGTTGAAGACAGCACTAGCTGGGAAAATTTCCGGATCTGCCCAGTAGCGCACCAAAGTTCCCGTATTTTTCTGCGGAACTTTCTTAATTACCCGTAGCTCAGAGCTTTCCGTAAAAGGGGAAAATGGCGCATCCGGGCGGCGGGTACCTTTTTTATCGCTAAAGATTCCCGGTTCGCCGCGCTTAAAAGACATCGCCCAAGTCTTGCCATCGCGATTTACTTCCACATCGAGGCGTTCCGAAAGTGCGTTTACCACAGATGAGCCTACGCCGTGTAAACCACCCGCTGCCGCGTATGATCCGCCGCCAAACTTTCCGCCTGCATGCAGCTTCGTATATACGACTTCTACTCCCGAAGCTCCGGTACCAGGCACTTCATCCACTGGTATTCCTCGGCCGTTATCTACTACCTCTACTGATCCATCTTCATAGATAGTTACTTGAATATGGTCGGCGTATCCTTCGAGTGCTTCGTCTACCGAATTATCGATAATTTCCCAAGCACAATGCATAAGACCACGCGAATCGGTAGATCCGATATACATTCCCGGGCGTTTCCGTACCGCTTCCAGCCCTTCTAAAACTGATAAATGACGGGCTGTGTATTCTTCTTGCCGTTTCCCTTTATTGACCACAGGTAGATTTTATCTGATAGAAAATGACCTAGCAGGAGGCTATGAGGCGTGCTGCTCACATCGCCACGAATCACGAGAGAAGTGCAGTTTCATCCACAATATAGGTAGCTGTTTTTGCTAGAGCTTCCTTGTGCTTCCGCCCGTGATGAGCGCAAAAATAGAGAGCACCATTTTGCAGCTCGGCTTTCATATAGGCGCGGGCACCGCATACATCGCATCTATCTGCCGCAGTAAGCTGCGGCGTTTCCACTGACTTTTCGGCAATAACTGTACTCACACTTCGATATAAACACTATTAAAAGGAAAATTCTAGATACCGCTCTTATCTTTCGCCACTGACGAACAAAACACTGCTACATATTTGGTAAAAGTTCTCCACTGTCTTAGGCTGAAGAGGTGTGTGAAACTACTGCCGGAGTTACTACCGGAGCTGCGGCGCGCTACTGCGTAATCGATTTAGAGACTACTGGTCTTTCCCCGCAGCATTCGCGCATAATTGAAATTGCTGCCGTGCAGCTAGATGAAAACTTGCAAGAAATAGCGGCCTGGAATTCACTTATTTCTCCATTCCCGCCTGGTGCTCCGTTACCTTCCACTTTGGGGGCACAGTGGATACACGGAATTACTCCCGCAGATCTACTTGGAAAACCCCAATTTTCCGCCTGCTACTCGGAGCTAATTTCTCTGCTTTCTGGCACCGTCATCGTGGGGCACAATATTAAATTCGACTGCTCCTTCTTAAATGCCGAATTTGCCCGCAGCGGCTCGCCACTTTTTATTCCTGCTACTGCCACTGCCTGTACCCTAGATTCTTCCTATATCTATTGCCCACCCGGACCTCACTCTCTTGGCAAACTGTGTGCTCGGCTGGAAATTGAAATTCCGCATGCACATCGCGCACTCGACGATGCCCGCGCCACAGCAGAATTACTGCGTATTTTTGCCGCTAAAGAAGCACGCGGAGAGCGTTATACAAACTCTGCTATTAATCGCCAACACGAAGAGGTACAGCCCTGCGCCTGGGAAAAAGCCCAGGCATGGATTCCGCCGGCACAGCTGCCTTTTATATAGACTATATGAGTTTGTGCCCTTTAGATAAGGCTATGCCCTCTTATATAAGATGGCGATTTCTTATCTAAAACTGCACCTTAAATCCCGAAAGCCGGGTAAATATATGCTTAATCTAAGTAATCGCGCAGCACTTGGGAACGTGAAGGGTGACGAAGTTTCGACATCGTTTTAGATTCAATCTGCCGAATCCGCTCGCGGGTAACTCCGTATACCTTACCGATTTCGTCCAAAGTCTTAGGCTGCCCATCACTTAAACCAAAGCGCATAGAAACTACGCCTGCTTCTCGCTCGGAAAGCGTATCCAACACCTGTTGAAGTTGCTCTTGCAAAAGAGTGAAGCCTACCGCTTCTGAAGGCGCTACTGCTTCGGAATCTTCGATTAAATCACCGAATTCAGAATCGCCATCTTCCCCGAGTGGGGTGTGCAAAGAAATAGGTTCCCGCCCGTACCGCTGGACTTCCACTACCTTTTCTTCGCTCATATCCAGCTCATTAGCGAGCTCTTCTACAGTAGGCTCTCGCCCTAAATCCTGAAGCATCTGCCGCTGTACGCGCGCTAATTTATTGATTACTTCTACCATATGCACCGGGATACGAATGGTTCGCGCCTGGTCAGCCATCGCACGGGTAATCGCCTGGCGAATCCACCACGTAGCATAGGTGGAGAATTTATAACCTTTGGCGTAATCAAACTTTTCTACTGCTCGTACTAGCCCTAAATTGCCTTCTTGAATCAAATCTAAAAAGAGCATTCCCCGCCCGGTATAGCGCTTTGCCAGCGATACTACTAAGCGTAGATTAGCTTCCAATAAATGATTCTTCGCATTATGCCCATCCCGTGCAATAATTTTTAATTCACGCTCATACTTATGATCGGAAATTTCGGAAGTTTCTAAAAGATGGGCAGCATAAAGACCGGCTTCAATGCGTTTTGCCAGTTCCACTTCCTGGGCAGCATCCAGCAGTGCCACTTTTCCAATTTGCTTTAGATAATCTTTTACCGGATCTGCCGTCGCTCCCGCCGCAGTTACGCGCTGTTTAGGTTCATCGGCATCATCCGAATCTTTCATTACGAAAGCGCCTGCCGAATCTTGATCTTTTCCGGCTTTACTAGAAGTTACGATGACGGTCTGGGTTTCTTCATCCAGTTCTTTTTCGTCTTCGTCTTCGTCCTCTTCTAATTCACTTTCATCTGTATCGACGCTCTCGGTATCGTCGTCATCGTCATCTTCTTCAATGAATTCTTCTTCATCTTCCGAAAATTCTACGTCGTCGAAATCCTCTAACTCATCGGGAGTAGCAGCTGTTTCACTTTCTTCCGGAAAATCTTCTTCTACTGCTTCTAAATCATCCGCGGGTTTTACTTCTTCTTTTTGGGCAGAACGGCTCTTCTTTTCTGCCTTTTCTGTCGCTTTTTTCGCAGTAGCTTGCTTTGAGCTTTCTTTTTTCGTAGCCGCTTTCGTAGCTTTCTGCTCTTTTACTTCTTTTTTAGCGGCTTTCGCAGTTTTATCGGCCTTACTATCTTTATCGTCTTTATCAGCTTTACTAGCTTTAGTGTTTTTGCCAGCTTTACTAGTTTTAGCGGCTTTGCCTTTTTTATCTTCTTTATCTTTTTTCGCCGGCTGTGCCTTCGCTGCTTTCGGCGCTTTCGGTGCCTTTACTTCGTCTTTATCTTCTTTAGCAGCTTTCGCAGTCTTATCCACCTTAATAGCTGGAGCCTTCTTATCGGTCCTAGCAGCTTTACTCTTGCTAGCTTCGGGAGCTGTGTATTCAATAAGTTCTTGTTTTGTAAGAGCCGTCGCAGCTTCTTTACTCAACTCCCCCCGGCTCACCCGGTACTCTACCCAAACAGCTTTTACGGCACTTTTCACGGGCCGTTCCGCACTCGCAGCTAAATTAGAATTTTCCGCAGCGCTTGGCGGTAGCTTTTCGGCAGTGCTTTTCGCAGTATCTTTTTTAGACTTAGCAGCCACAGGTGACCTTTCATATCTAGGTATTAGGCGGGCAAAAGCCAGCCGACTCATTATAACTAAAATAATCTCGCTACGCGAAAGCGCCCCACTAAAGCGCCATTACCTAGAACGCGGCTGAAAAGGTTTTTATTCCCAATTCGCAGTATTTTCTAGCCACGGCGGAAAAAGTTGCAAATGCAATGCCTTTTCTAATAGCTGTGCCAATTGATATTTTGCATCTATCTGTTGCGCTTGTTGTAGATAAAAATGCGCATAATCACCTTTTCCTAACCACCAATACAGATAAGCAATGACGCTAAAAACACTCACTTCTGGTACCGAGCAAGAAATCTGAATCCTTTCCAGAAAATGAATTACTTGCAGTATTTTCGTCTTATCTGGCAATTCTCGGCAAGCTGCATCGAGAAAATCCGCGATCTGTTCTTTTGAAATCCCCTGCAAGCTAGAAAGCGGCGCATATACTGCATAGAGAATCACCTTATCACGCACTTCGATATTCCGCAGCCCAATTAGTAAGTGCTGTGCAGTATTCGAATCCAATTTCCGCGCACTTCGCAAAGCTAATTTTTCTACATTTTCCGCTGCAGATATTTTCCTTATTCCCCGCTCTGCTTGATTCGTTATTCCCAGATCTACTTGTGGCTGGGTATTATCTGCGCCAGCGTTCTCCCTAATTTCTCCGCATTTACTATTACTATTTTTAGTTTTGATAAATTGCGAAAGCATTTCCTCCCACAGTTTTTCCGCCTCCACCGATACGCGCTGCAACGCAGCTAAATCTACTTTCTCAATCGGAGAATTATTCCCCACACTCTGCTTTCCTGAACTCTGCTTCCCCACACTCTCCCCGGCAGGCGGAAGTGGAAAATGATTTAATGGTGCCGAACCACCGTAAATTAGTTGCATTCCGAGATTCCCAGCGCGCAAATCCGAAAAATTTTCCAGCTTTGGCAAAGTTGCACCCATAGACGAATCAAAAAGATATCCCCACTCTCGATAATCAGTAAAAAATCCCCATATCCCTATTTTTAAGAAAGTGCCATTTTGCTGGCGTTTTTGCTCTAGCTCTGCACGCATTTGCCGCAACCTCCGCCCAAGCAAAAAATTTTTTTGCATAGCTACACTGTTTTTGCTGTACCAAGCTATTACCGCAATATCGGCAGAAAAATCAATAAGCATCTGGGTACTGCGCGTAGCTAACTGCGCAGCCGAAAGAGAATTATCGCCTGGAAATAACAACAACGGGCCAGCTTGATAGAGCTTTTGCCGCACCGGCGCAGATTCTGTATCTAATATTTTCCGTAAGGCAAGTACCACTATTTTTTGTTGCGGATAATATCCCAATAGATGAGGTATAAGTAGCAGCGTATCTGCCAGATTATCCAGATGAAATTCTCTTTCCATACCGCCAGAATAATGAGGCTGGCGATGCCACATTTTCCAAAAATAATTCCGCAGCTTTGAATTCACGCTCGCCCGATTGTGGACAAAATCGCCTATAGATTAGGCTAAAGGTATGGAAAAAATAATCGCGGAGTTTCGCCAAGCAGTAGAAGAGCATATATCTACCGAACTTTCTTCTCGTTCCTGGCTGGGCGATACGCCGGCACTTCCGGAACTAGATGATTTTCTTTTTCCTGCCCGCCAGCTTCTGAGCCAAGGAAAGCGCACGCGTGCCCTATTCTTAGCCGCCGGTTGGGAACTATACACCGGAGACAGCACTTCTTTACCAGTACAAGGCGGAGCTGCCTTAGAAATTTATCAAGCCTCCGCGCTTGTACACGACGACATCGTGGATGCCGCTACCCGCCGCCGCGGTTTACCGACTGCACATATAAGTATGCAAAAGCAACATGAGAATTCTAATCTGCAAGGAGAAAGTTGCGCATATGGCAAAAAATCAGCACTTTTACTAGGAGATTTTCTACTTTCCCTCGCCGGATGTGCATTTGAAAAGGCCGAACACAACTCCCCCGCTGCTTTCGCTGCTGCCCGCCGCACTTTTCACAAAATGACGGCAGAAGTAGCCTATGGGCAGTACCTAGATAATCGCGCCGAATATACCCCGCTCGGAGTGGGAAATTCCGCGGCAATTACCCGAGCTCTGAATGTGCTCTACCATAAATCTGCCCGCTATTCGGTAGAAATACCTCTGCGCCTCGGAGCCCAATTAGCCGGAGCAGATTCCGAGTTTCTCCAGCAAATTTCTAATTTAGGGATCCCGCTCGGGCAAGCTTTCCAGTTGCGTGACGACGCTCTTGGATTATTTGGAAAAGATGCCGTCATGGGGAAAGCAGCCGGAGGAGATATTACCGAAGGGAAACGCACGGTGCTGCTGGCAATGATTCGAGAAATGACTGATTCAGATTCGCGCCGCATTATCGATAACTATCTAGGAACTCCTCTTCAAGAAAGCGATTTGGCAGCTATACAAGGCATTGCCAAAGAATGTGGAGCTTATGCCCGTCACGAAGATTTAATTGCTGAAAAAGAAGCGACTGCGGCACAGGAACTCGAAAAACTGCCCGCTGATTCGAAAATTCTTCGTTATTTATTGACGGCACTCGCTGGGCGAAAATTTTAGGAATTATTTTCGCTAAATTTCTTCTATTTAATTTCTGGGAAAAGCACCTGAGTTTTACGAGAGACTATTAGCTATTTCTGGAAGACTCTTCTACATTCTTAAAATCTATGTATTCGAAGAATGCATTCTTAGAGTACATCCTTAAAAACCGAATATTTCCTCAAAAAGCTTGTGCCGCATTTCTCAACTAGTGACGCCAAGAGATTTTCCGCCATTTTTAGCTAAATTTTTCTAATTTAGGCGCAATTCACATATATTAATCCGCTATTTCCCAAAAAAGCTTTGCGACACACCTCAATATGAACTATTATCACTTTTGTAACATTCTAATCAAGAATATCAATTTTAACGGCTTGATTTTTCTCGGCAACTGTATGGAGGTTGGCCTTGTCTAAGAAATATGGTGTAAAAACGGGTACGGCATTAGCCACCGCTACACTAGTAGGAATAATTGGCGCAGTGGGCACTACCAGCGCCAACGCAGCTCCGGCGCCAGCAAATATGCAGGGAAATCTGGCCCTACATAATAAAGCACTTGGAGCTTCTGTGCAGAAAGCCGCCCCGCGCACTACATATAAAGTACGCAACGGCGATACTCTCTGGGGAATCTCCCACAAATTTGGCACCACGGTAGCAGCTATTGCCCAGGCAAATTCCCTGCACAACGTGCACTTAATCTATCCGGGGCAAACCTTAGTAATCCCTAATCAAAAAACTGCTCCCGCTGCGGCGCCTGCCGCTCCCGCTGCCGCTCCCGCTGCGGCTCCACAAGCAGCACCGAGCGCACCTGCTCCGGCTGCCAGCGCTAATAACGTCTACACCGTAAAAAGCGGCGATACCCTCTGGGGAATCTCGCGGGCGCACGGAGTAACTATTCGTAGCATTACCGCTGCAAATCGCATATCTAATAGCTCCCTGATTTTCCCAGGGCAGCGCCTTGTGATTCCGGCTAAGAACGCGCCCGCCACTACTACCCCAGTGGCGCCAGCGACTCCTGCGGCTCCTGCCCCCGTGGCACCTGCTGCACCTGCTCCGGCGCCAGCACCGGCACCACAATCTGCCCCGAGTGCACCTGCTCCAGTTGCGAGTAGCAATACCGTCTACACTGTGCAACGCGGCGATACCCTCTGGGGAATTGCCCGGGCCCACGGCACCAGCGTGAATGCTTTGGTACAGCTAAATCGCATCGCCGATAGCTCCCATATTTACGTTGGGCAGAAACTAACCATCTCCGGAACTTCTAAGAATGCCAGCGTCGCCACTCCGACCGCACCGGCTGCTCCGAGTCAGAAGCAACTCGTGACCAATAATTTCCCTGGTTATACCTATCCAGATGCCACGGTACAAGCCGCTAACGAAAACAAGAATGCGCTTATCAATTCCAGCGTGCCAAGCCGCGCAGAAGTACAGAGCATGATTGTAAGTACGGCTCAACAAATGGGCGTAGATCCGCGCTTAGCATTAGCGCATGCTTTTGTGGAATCTGGATTCGATGCCACTGCCGTATCCCCTGCTAATGCTATCGGTACTATGCAGGTAATTCCCAGCTCTGGCGTCTGGGCCTCGCAGCTAGTAGGAAGAGATTTAAATCTGCTTAACCCCGCTGACAATATTACGGCTGGAATTGCAATTATTCGCTCGCTGCAAAATAGCGCCAGCTCCTTAGAAGAAGGCATTGCTGGCTACTACCAGGGATTGGGCGGCGTGCGCCGTTATGGCATGCGCTCCGACACTGTACAATATGTAGCTAAAGTAAAAGCAGCGATGAACCGCTTTTAAAAGTTAGTATGCTTTTGAAAAAATAAATTATTGCATATAGACACGCGAGTCCGGCTGACACTTCAGTCGGACTCGCTTCATTAGGTAGGCTAGATACGTGGAAATTGTAGATCCGCTATTAGGAAAAATAATTGCTGAGCGTTATTTAATAAAAGCCCGCATCGCTCGCGGAGGAATGGCCAGCGTATACCGTGCTCTCGACAACCGGCTGAATCGAGAAGTGGCAATAAAATTTATCCATCCGCATCTGGCGGAGCAAGCCAATTTTACGCGCCGTTTTATTCAAGAAGCGCAAGCGGCTGCCTCTCTTTCCTCTCCTTATATAGTAAATATTCACGACCAAGGCATTGCGAATACTCCGGCCGGCGAACGCGCTTATCTCGTAATGGAACTGGTATCCGGCCCTACTTTACGCAGTGAATTACAGAAAAATGGATCTTTTAGCCTCGGGCAATGCTTGCAATTATTGAAGCAAATTTTGCTCGCCTTAGGGACTGCCCACAGCAGAGGAATTATTCACCGCGATGTGAAGCCAGAAAATATTCTCTTAACCAAGCCGGTGGATAGCGGTGAAAACCGGTCTACTACCGACGCACAAGTAAAAGTAGCAGATTTTGGACTGGCAAAGGCGGCCAGCGATAGCGATTCTCTCCATACATCTTCCGTACTGGGGACAGTAGCCTATGTAGCACCGGAAATCATTGAAAAAGGAAAAATTACGCCTGCCGCCGATATATATGCCGCAGGTATTATGCTCTTTGAGATGCTTTCCGGAAAAACTCCCTATACCGGAGATTCTCCACTCACTATTGCCTGGGCCCATGTAAATAAGACGCTCCCCCGCCTGCACGAACAAGCCGATTGGATTCCGCCGGAAATTGATTCTTTACTCGCGCTTTTCACTGCGAAAGACGCAGCTACCCGCCCAGCAGACGGGAATGCTGCCGCAGCTGCATTGGACAATATTGCGCAAGGAATTCCGGAAGAAAAACTACTGCGCCGTATCCCGATATTTCCGCCGCGCATCCCCAAAGCTGCGGAAGATACGGAAGATACTCCGGAGAATCCCACTCTACAGATTGATACACAGGCCGCCGATTCCTCAGCGGCCGCTGCACCGATCTGGGCAGATGAACCGGCGCCAGCTAACACAGCCACCGGCGTATTGCCAGCAGATTTTTATCCCGATTCTGTAGCCAGTGCAAATTCTGCTGAAGCAGATTCGCCAGAAATAAATTCCGCAAAAACCAAGAAGAGTAAAACTCCCTCGAAAAGACGCCGCCCCTTTTTGATTTTACTTATCGGCCTAATTCTTACTGCTCTCACTGGGGCAGCTTGTTGGTGGTTTTTGGCAGGCCCGGGAATGCGAATAAAAGTACCGGAAATAACCAATTTAAGCGCACCGGCGGCCCAAGAAGCACTCGAAAAAGCTGGATTCAAAGTGGAAGTGAAATCAGAATTTTCGGATGATATCGCTGCTGATCACGCCACTCGCACCGACCCGGCTGGCGGGAAAAAAGCTAGCCCCCGGAAGCCTTTACTGCTCTATATTTCCAAAGGAGTAGAACAGCTCGAAGTGCCCGATGTTATTGGGCTGAGCAAAGAAGAAGCCGTCAAGAAACTCAAAGATGCTCGCTTCCAGCCAGAAATCACCGAAGGCTGGTCGGATTCTATACCAAAAGATAGCGTGGCGGCTCAAACACCACAAGGTGGCAAGATAGTAGCACACGATTCGCCGGTCACTATCACTATTTCTAAAGGGAAAGAGCCCTTAACGGTGCCAGATTTACAAGGAAAATCGCGCGCAGATGCCGAAGCGGCTCTCACTAAGATGGGTTTGAGCGCTTCCTATACGGAAGAGTATTCCGATAGCGCCGCGAAGGGGCAAATCATCGCCCAAAATGTGGCAGCTGGGCAGACTCTCTACCGGGGAGATGTAATAGCTTTAGTGGTTTCGAAAGGTCCGCATCCTATTGCAGTACCTTCAGTAGTAGGAATGGCGGAAGAAAGTGCAAAACGTACCTTAGAGAACGCTGGATTCCATGTAGAGCGGGAAGCCTACTGGGGAGGCTTCCTAGGGCAAGTACGCTTCCAGAGTCCAGCCGGCGGAGAAATGGCTCAACCTGGCACTACGGTAGTAATTAAAGTAGTCTAAACGCAGCTTCTAGCTATCCAATTTCTAAGGGCTAGCCAGAGGTTCCAAGGGCTAGCCAAAGAAATCTAATTATTGGGCTGAGCGAATTCGCGAAATATCTCTGCCACCCGAAAAGCAGTCTCTAAAGATTGCCGTCGATTCAACCGCGGATCTACCAGCGCCTCATAACGAGTAGCAAGGATATCTTCATCTATTTTCTCTGCTCCGCCCAATACTTCTGTCACGTCGTCACTGGTGAGCTCAATATGAATTCCTCCTGGTACCGTACCCAGCTGAAAATGTATCTGAAAGAAGCGATAGAGTTCTTCCCAGATATCTTGCATCCGCCGCGTCTTGTAGCCATTACAAGCCGAAATCGTATTGCCGTGCATCGGATCGCTTATCCAAGTGACCACTTTCCCTTCCCGCTGCACCGCTTCAATGAGCGGAGGCAGCAGGGCAGATATCTTCTTTGCTCCCAGGCGCATAATTAAACTGAGACGACCCGGCTGATTTTGTGGATTCAATTTTTCAATTAAGGCCAGTACTTCTTCTACCTGTGCCTTAGGTCCAATTTTTACACCTATGGGGTTCGAAATATGGGAAAGCATCTCCACGTGCGCTTCGTTTATATCGCGGGTGCGCTCTCCTATCCAAAGAAAATGGGCACCAAAATTATAAAGACGATCTTTTTTCACTCCGCAGCGGGTAAGTGCTTCCTCATAACGAAGTAACAGCGCCTCGTGTGCAGAATAAAAATTACTTTCGGGTGGAGAAAACTGGGATTTTTCGGGATTTTGCCGAAGATACTCCGCAATTTCCGCCATTAAATACTGGTAACGACTATAAAGCGGATCGATAGCCGAATTACTGGTCGGCAAAAAAGAATAGTGCCAATCAGGAAGCGGTTCGGCCGCAAAATTGTGAATAAAATGCAAAGTTTTTGCCGCGTGCCGATAGGCTTCCAGCAGACGTTCCGGATCGAAGCTGCGCGAAGCCCGCGTAAAAGCAAAACCATTTACGGCATCACCCCGATAGGACGGCAGTTCTATTCCATCTTGGATTTCCGTAGGAAGCGAACGCGGCTTTGCATATTGCCCCGCAATTCTTCCTACCTTCACCACTGGCAAAGAAGTGCCGATATTCAGCACCAATGCCATCTGTTGCAGCGTCTGTAACTTAGCTCGAATACGCGCCGGTGAAGAATCTACAAAAGTTTCTGCGCAGTCGCCCCCTTGCAGCAGAAAAACTTCCCCTCTTCCGCTTGCAGCAATTAGAGAAGTCAACTCATCGATTTCTGCTTGGGGAACTAAGGGAGGTAAATTATGAATCTCCGTAATTACTTTTTCTAAAGCAGCAGAATCAGCATATTGGGGCTGTTGGCGGGCAGGGAAATTATGCCAAGCTGTACTACTAGCCATGCATCACTCTCATTTTTCGACCTTATTCACAGCAACATCCGCTGAGCAATAATTCTCACCCAGCGGATGCGCCATTAATATAAACTTGCCCGGAAACGCCGATTTCCCTTAGGGAAGTTCCACCGGCTTCGGCTCCCAAGGCTGGCCAATTTCCTCCATCAGCTCTTTAAACCAAGGCTGATTTACGTCAAACGGCTTTGCTCCAGCTACCCGCTTGAAATCGATGGCGGAGAGCGAACCAAGATTCTCTTCGTCTTCTCCAATTAGCCCTGATTTACCAGCCAAAGCGCACTCTACTGCTTTCTCAGCTACTGCGGCAATCAACTCTAAATCATAAGCGTTGGAGTGAGCGGAACGGGAGAAGTATCCAGATTTCTGCACCATCACTTTTTCTGCTCCAATGCTGAGCGCAAAGCGATTAGCAAACCAAGCACCTGGATTAATAGTATCTAGCTTTACGTGCCCGAACGGATCACGCTCTACTTCGATGCCTTCTTCCAGCATTTCCTCAATAATTTCGGCTACTCCAGCTCCTTCAGAAAGGAAGATATTTACATTCCCGATTTCGTCCATAATTGCGCGCAGACGGGAAGCTTCCGTATCTAAATCAAAAGTAATTTCCGGAATATAGAGAGCATGTACATCCCAGCGCTCCTTCATCAAACCAGCCGAAGGTAAGAATTGCTGCTCTTTCACCCAATTATGGTAATCAGCAGTGCCCTGCGCCGCTAGATATCCGCAATTTCGCCCCATTATTTCATGAATAATGAGCATACGCGGGTTGGAACGGTGCTCTCCAATAATATTTTGTGCATAGCGAGATACTTGATCAGCTGCCGTACGCGCACCTAAAGACTGCTTAATTGGCACGATATCGTTATCGATGGTCTTCGGTAAGCCTACTACCGTCAACTCGTAGCCATTTTCATGCAAATAAGCAGCTAAATCCGCCGCCGTAGTATTGGTATCATCGCCACCAATTGTATGTAGTACATCTACACCGTCTTGCTTTAACCGCTCGGCAGCTACCTGCAAGGCATTTTCACCCGGTTTAATAAGGCCGCGCTCTACTAAATTTTGGGAATTAGTAAGCTTTACGCGCGAATTTCCAATTGGCGATCCACCAAAATTCTTCAATACCCCGGCATTCTTCCGCGCCTCTTCGTCAAAGACTATATAGTTACCGGTGAGCAAACCGTGATAGCCATATTGATAACCAATAATTTCAATACTCGGATCGTATGCATCGTAGCGCTCAATTAATTCTCCAACTGCAGTAGAGAGACAAGGGGCGAAGCCGCCTGCCGTTAGTAATGCTACCCGCCGAACTGACATGGTTTCCCTTTCTTTTTCTTTATTAAAGTTTCTACTAGCTATTTCAAAAACTATTTAGCAAGCTTTTCCCGCAGAATGCGCGCCGCTTCTCGGCTTATCTCCCGAGGCTGAATGGGATACTGCAAAATAGCATTCGGAGCCGCCGAGCGTGCTAGCCACTCATCTTGGGGGCGCGCAATGAGCACGATATAGGGCATATCCGGCACATATTCATCGCGGACTTTCTTTCCCAGTCCAATTCCACCTAGCTTCTTCGCTTCGGCGTCCAGAATCAAAAGGGAAATTTCTCTTTCTTGCACCTTCAATTCTGCTCCTGGCCAAGTAGCTGCTTCTACCCAATTGATTTCGGGTAGATCATTCGCGAGATGAGTACCAATCGCCGCTATTACTTCTTCCCGCACCGTACGGTTATCGGAATACACCATCACATTGACGGTGCCCGGCTCGGCTGAAATTTTTTCTTCTCTTTCTGCCATTCTTCCTCCTACCTAGCAGCTAAAGAGCATTCTCTCTAAGTGTATCGATAATCTAATTTTTGAGCTACTGAGTATAGCGCCTATTTACTTTTATTCTTGCGGAGCTGGGCCGGCCATCTGCCCCACAATATCTACTACTACTGCGTATGCCCCCGCAGTCGGCGATTTAGTATCACTAGTAGCTGGTTTCTCGATGAGTACCCGCGAGCCTATCGGAATTCCGACTAGAGAATCGAATACACTTCCACCGCCGATCTGTACTGGCTGCGGTCCAGTAGATACATAGGTACTCTCCCCATTGGAGTTATCCCAGAACGACATCGCATACTGAATATAAGCAGTAGTATTCTTATCCCCTAGTGGTTTTCCACTACCACGCGCGATTACCGTAGCTTTCTGAGCAGTCGGTTCCGGAATTCCCGATTTTACTTTCACCTCTATTGGAGCCCCTAATTCCCCGGTAATCTCCACTGGAAGTTTGGCAATATCAGCTTCTTTGGTTGCATTGGCTTCACCCGCCTGATTGCGCCCATAAGAATCGATTATTTCTATATAGAAGGAAATTACATCTTCCGGGCCGATACCCGCATTCTTATTTCCACCCTGCGGGCCGTATCCTAAATTAGCTGGCACACTAAGCATTAAATGCGTACCTACTTTTTGCCCAGCTAAACCGTCTTTCCAGCCTGCTATCACCTGATTTAAGGAAAATCCACTCGGAACTCCCCGCTCAAAAGAGGAATCGAAAGGTTTGTCGTTACCCCAAACTTGCCCTACGTAATGAGCGATTACAAAATCATCTGCAGCTACTTCTTTACCGTCACCGGCTTTATCCACCTGCACCTCTAATTTTTCCGGCGCCTTAGTAGCGGGAAATTTTATCTTTGTGCTGGCATCCTTCCCCACTAACTCTAATTTTTCGCCGTTCCAAGCCGGGAGCTTATCTGCTTTTCCTTTTCCAGATTCGGAGCCACTACAAGCAGCAATACCAAAGGCTAAAATTCCCACTAGGAAAAGGGCAGTAATTTTACGCTTCATGAATTTGTCCTTAATCGCAGATTTACCTTAAGAAATATCGGGAAATATCTCAGTGAAAAGATTCTCCGCATGCGCAGGTGCCTACCGCATTTGGATTGTCAATAGTGAATCCTTGCCGCTCAATCGTATCAGCGAAATCTACCGTAGCACCATCCAAATAAGGCGCCGACATCTCATCTACCACAACTTCTACACCCGAAAATTCGCGAAGCAAATCTCCTTCTAAAAGGCGCTCGTCAAAATACAGCTGATAAATAAGCCCTGAGCATCCCCCGGGTTGCACAGATACGCGCAAACGCAAATCATCCCGACCTTCCTGCTCTAATAAAGATTTTACTTTCGCAGCCGCCGCGTCGGTAAGTACTACTCCATGCGTAGCCGGTTCTTGCTTATCACTCATTTAATTTCCTCTCCCTTATATTTTCAGCAGGCAGTCCTAAGAAGTTACTCTAGTCTTTTCCTAAAGAGCGCGCCAACCCTAAGTATTACCAGCCCCAAGTGTGCGCTAAACGTTGCACGGCCTGCCCTAATTGGACAGGAGTAACCTGCACAGTTGGAAACTGCATATACTGCGATAGCGGTAAAAAAGCGGATTCTGGATGCAGCTCATAGCACCCGGCCAGCCCATATTGCGGAATATCTCCCCGGCGCAGAGTAGAAAAATCCGTGAGTACGAGGCAAGCAATAGCGCGCTGGGCTGCTACCTGCGCAACCTGGCGTAAACCGGCCGGAAAATCGGCTGCTATATTTCCCCCGATATAGGCCACTAAATCAGCAGTGGCCATAGCTTCCCGTAATTTCACTCCGATATGAGCTGTATACAGATATTCACCTAGTGGCCAACAAGGAATATCGCAGAGAGCGCCTAGGAATCCGATTCCACCACCTACGCCTGAATTAGCAGAACGGGGAGAGCGAGCAGAAAGCGGAGAGCTTTCAAAGTGGATAGAAAAATTGGATTCGCTGCTTTCCGCGCTTTGAGCGCTGAGCAAATCTGGATAGTAGTGATCTGCTATTTTCCCTATTTTATGCACCCACTCCCCGACTTGCCGCGAAAAATCTTGTGCTTCTTCTCCAGAAATACCGTAGTGCATCCAGCTGCGGGCCATACCAGAAATACCGTCCAGCACTTGCGGAGTATCGAAGGTAATTACCGTCTGTAACTCTTGTAAAGTGCGGCGCAGCGCCAGATAGCTGCCGGCTAAATTATTTTCTTTCGCCGTGCCAAAACTGCCTAAAAATCCTTTCCCTAAATCCGTAGGCGCCATGAAGCGCGGCAAGTGCAGATGTAGATTCTCCACTCCAATTTCCGGCAAAGCTTGTACAGTTTTTCCTAAATCAGCAGTGGAGCCAGTCAAAGATTTTTGGCCATACCAGCTGTGGGTGGTGGCACAATCTATTACTGCATGCCGGCCCTGCGCCATCGAAAAAGCGGGATATGGAAGTGGAAGCGGAGTAATTTCTCCAACTGCCGCTTCATATACCTCCGCTAATCCGCTCCCTACGCCCGGAAGTGGACTTCCTTCCGTGAAAGGAAAAATTTGCAGAGTATCCTCTGGGCGCACTTCTTTCCAAGCTGTCTGCGCAATATCGGCTACCTGCTGCCCAGTCAAACCGGGCAGCGGTAGGCTCAGCAATAAGATATTCATCGACTATTTCCGCAGCCGAGCCGGGATTTTACTCCCCGAGCTTAGAAAGCAATAGTGCTTCGGCCGTAATAGCTTTCTGCCAGTCCCCTAGATGCAAAGATTCATTGGCAGAGTGCGCGCGTGAATCTGGATCTTCTACACCCGTCACCAAAATTTCCGCATTCGGGAATAGCTCAGCTAGATCCGAGATAAAAGGTATCGAACCACCAATACCCATATTAATCGGTTCCACTCCCCAGGCCTCATGTAACGCCCAATGAGCCATTTCATTCGCCGGAGAATCCGTATCCGCAATAAAAGAGGGACCGCATTCATTTACCCGCACATCAATATGCGCTCCAAAAGGCACATGTTTGCGCATATGTTCCTCTAAAGCCGCCGCCGCTGCGCGCGGATCTTGCCCCGGAGCTACTCGCAGGGAAAGAGTGAATTCTACCTGCGGAATCAGAGTGTTCGAAGCTACTTCATTTGGAGTTACGTCCATGCCGATTACCGAAATAGTCGGTTTAGTCCAAAGCCGCGAAGTGAAAGAACCACTGCCGGCAAACTCTACACCATCCAAAATACCGGTATCTTTGCGAAGCACTTCTTCTTCATAATCGACGGTGGCAGTATCAGATTGAGCTAAGCCCTCTACAACAATATTCCCAGCTTCGTCATGAAAAGTAGCAATAAGCCGAGCAGCCACGGTGACCGCATCAATTACCGGCCCAGAATACATTCCCGAATGCACGGGATGATCCAACACAGCTACCCGCGCACTCATCTGCACTACTCCGCGGAGCGAGGTAGTGAGAGAAGGAGTACCTACCTGCCAATTATTAGAATCAGCTACGACTATTACATCGGCTTGTAGCTCTTTTTTATAAGTATGCAGGAAATCGACGAAAGTTGGCGAGCCTACTTCTTCTTCTCCCTCTACAAAAAGTGTAATTCCCACTCCGGGATTGGCCGCTTCAATTGCCGCTAGATGCAGGACTACTCCCGCTTTATCGTCAGCTGCGCCTCGCCCAAATAGCCGGCCATCTTTTTCTACCGCTTGAAAAGGCTGCGTATCCCAGAGCTCTAAATCGCCAGTGGGCTGCACATCGTGATGAGCATAGAGCAGTACCGTCGGTTTCCCAGGTGCAGCCGGGCGCTGCGCCAAAATAGCTGGCCGCCCTTTTTTACCAGAATCGGTCTCTAAGTTTATTATCTGCGCCGAAAGCCCCAGTTTTTCCGCCTCTTCCGCGATCCATTTCGCCGAGCGCTTCAAGGTAGATTGATCAAAAGAATCTACCGAAATAGAGGGAATCGCCACCAAATCTACTAATTTACTTTGCCATTTAGAAAAATTATTTTTCACTTGCGAAGTCACTTCATCTATATTCATATTTCTATTCTAAGGCAGAATTTCTCCTGACGCCCAGGCTAATAATCCCGGTTACGTATTTTATTCCGGAATTAGCTAGAATAAGGGAGCTGCTGTTTAGCGAGTAAAGGATGTTTTCTTGGTATTCAAAAAGAAGGAATCTGCCCCAGAAAAAGAAGCAGAAAAGACCCCGCAGAAGCTCGCGGGAGGCTATACACCGCCCAAAGGTGCGCCTACTCCCAAGCGAAAAGACGTAGAAGCTCGGAATCGCCGCCCAATCGTAGCAGATCGGCGCAAGATGAGCCGCAGCGAAAAGAAAGCTTGGAAGCAGGAAAATCGCCGGAAAAATGACGAACTTTACCAGCGCCAGCAGCAAGCTATGCGCAGCGGCGATGAGACACATATGCCACCGCAGCATAAAGGAAAAATTCGCCGGTGGGGTCGAGATTTTGTAGACGCCTCCGCTCCTATTTCGGCTATGTTTATGCCGATTGCGATTCTGCTCATGTTGCCCTTAATGTTTTTGCAAGTGCGTTTACCGCAAATTTCGCGCTACAGCGTGCCCCTGCTCTACGCACTTTTCATCCTGATGGGCGTGCACTCTTTCGTGGTGGCAAAACTGGCGAAATTATTAGCTGGCTATCATTTCGGATTTGCCAATGTGCCGCGCGGTTATCTGATGCAAATGTTTGGCCGGGGCTTTTATTTCCGCCGCTGGCGTCTTCCCTCTCCGCAAGTAAAGCGTGGGGAATTTCCAGAAGGAGTGAGCTGGAATGAAATAAAGGCTGCCTATCGCGCGCAGCGTGCGTATAAGAAGAAGAAATAGGCCGGCAGCTTCGGAGATGATACGAGAGGCGAGAGGCGAGCAATTTTTGAGAGAGGGAAAATGATGGTCAGCATAGAAGTAGTGAAAAAATTAGATTCTCTAGCAGCTCCGCTCGCCGTCGGTATAAAAACGGAAAAAGATTCTCGCCAGGTTCAGGTGCTGAGCAATATCCCGGACTCCGCATTTTTAGCGCAGCTCTCTTCTTCCCTTACCGCAGTAGGCGCAGATTGCGCTCTCGGAGATAGCTATCTTATTCCTTCTCCGCTCGATTCACGCTATCCCTTAATCGCCTCTGGTTTAACTGAGACTGGCTCAGATGCGCTCCGCCAAGCTGCCGGCGCCGCTATCCGCGCTGGGCAAAAGGCACTCAGTAAATACCAAGAAAAAGACGCAGTTATTTCCCCGGTAGTTATTGCGCTTCCCCACAACCACGCGGATCAGCTACAAGCTATTTTAGAGGGTGCGCTGCTGGGAGCCTATCAATTTACTGCCTATCAGCAAGCAAAGAAGGCACAGCTACAAAAAATTATCGTACTTTCCGCGGTGGAAAATCCCGAAAAAATTATTGCCAAAGCGCAGCTGATTGCGCAGGCAGTATATCAAGTACGCGATCTAGTAAATACGCCGGCGCGCGATTTAAATCCGCAAGATTTAGCCGATATCGCAGTAGCGGAAGCGGCGAAGTACGGTTGCCAAGCAAAGGTATTCGCGGGAGCAGATTTAGCTAAGGAGCAACTTGCTGGAATAGCGGCGGTAGGTGCGGGATCTGCTACTCCGCCGCGTCTGGTACGCGTGGAATGGGCACCGGCCCAGGCCAATTATTCTATCGCCTTGGTAGGGAAAGGAATTACTTTCGATAGCGGCGGTTATTCTCTGAAGCCACCTACTTCTATGGTGGATATGAAAACGGATATGACGGGTGCTGCCACCGTCTTAGCAGCTACGCTTAGTGCGGCGCGTTTGAATTTACCTATTCGCGTGACGGCGTGGTTGTGCTTAGCAGAAAATATGGTCTCTGCCTCTTCTATTCGCCCCGATGACGTAATCACCTACCGCAATGGAAAATCGGTAGAGATAAATAATACCGATGCGGAAGGGCGTTTGGTGCTGGCAGATGGTCTCCTCATGGCCTGCGCCGAAGAACCGGATGAAGTAATAGATATCGCCACTCTCACCGGTGCAGCTGTGGTGGCACTGGGTGAACGCCTCAGTGGCATTATGGGCACTCCGGAGATCCGAAAAGCCGTACGCCAAGCCGCCGATACGGCAGGAGAAGCCGCTTGGGAGATGCCTTTACCCGCACATTTAGCTACCGGGCTGCGCAGCCGCATAGCTGATATGAAAAATTCGGGAAAACGCCCCGGCGGAATGCTCGTGGCTGGGCTCTTCTTGCAAAACTTTGTAGGAAATACACCGTGGGCACATATAGATATTGCTGGGCCAGCTTTCAATAATGAAAGCGCCTATGGATATACGCCAGCCGGAGCTACCGGCATAATGCTCCGCACGCTAGTGCAACATCTGGAAAATAAATGCCAAAATTAAAGTGGGATTGCAATAACCTTAATTTCCCAAATGGCTTTGATTCCATTGCCGCATAGCAGGCGGATATCCATCTCTAGCTACGTCATAGAGAGAAATCCCGAGCGAGGCAGCCACTTTCGCTGCTTCAGCTAAATCTGTTACGGCCCGGCGCGTCCACTCCCCATCCATAGCCACCAGTAGCAAAGCGGCAGGACTGCGGGGGGTAGCTGCTTCAAAATAGCCCTCTACCTCGGCACGGGTATCTACGAATTCCTGTAGATAGCGCTGGCGCTCTTGCTGAGCTTTTTTCTTTTTACCCCAGGGAATCTGCATTTTTCTTCCTCTTTGCACTTTAAGTAAACCGTATGTAAGAGCCCTATCGCTTTTATGCTGTGGCAGAAATTCTAGTATAGAAAATTTCTCAGTGCCGCAGTGGGAAAAATATAGGCAGTGTGGTTCAATAATATTGGTAATCTCGCGGTGAATATAGGAGAAAATAGGCAGTGACAGCGGAAAAAATATATGACCTCGCTATTCTCGGAGCTGGCAGCGGTGGATACGCGGCGGCGCTACGCGCTGGGCAGTTGGGATTAGAGACTGCACTTATCGAAGCAGACAAAGTGGGTGGCACTTGCCTACACCGCGGTTGTATACCCGCAAAAGCGCTGCTCCACACTGGCGAAGTAGCAGACGAAGTGCGTCAGAGTGCTGCGGTAGGTGTGCAGAGCCAGTTTTTAGGAATAGATATGGCGGAAGTAAATGCCTATAAAGATTCCGTCATCTCCCAGATGTATAAAGGGCTACAAGGTCTTCTGCGCAGTCGGAAAGTAGAGGTCATCTCAGGAAGAGGCAAATTAGCCGATACTCACACTATTTCTCTCGCAAATAGAAATATTACAGCGCGGAATATCGTGGTGGCCACCGGATCTTATCCGCGCACTTTAGGGCAAAAAATAACTAAACGCGTACTCACTTCTACAGAAGCCCTCGAGCTAAAGGAAGTACCAGAAAGCGTCATCGTCCTAGGCGGCGGCGTAATCGGAGTGGAATTTGCTTCTCTCTGGGCTTCGTACGGAGCAAAAGTCAGCATTATTGAAGGGCTAGAACATCTAGTGCCGAATGAAGATGTGGAAATTTCTCGCGCCTTGGAGCGTGCCTTCCGCAAGCGCGGTATCGATTTTTATCTCAATACCCTTTTTGCCGAAGTCCTAGAAGATGAAGACGGCGTACGGGTGCGCACCAAAGACGGCCAGGAATTTTCCGCTGCTTATTTGCTTATCGCGATTGGGCGCGCCCCTGCTACCGACGATATCGGCTGCAAAGAACTCGGATTAAAGCGGGAAAAAGACTTTTTGTGTACCAATGAACGCTTAGCCACCAATATTGAAAATATATATGCGGTGGGCGATGTAGTACCGGGGCTACAACTGGCGCACCGCGGATTTTTACATGGGGTATTTGTAGCAGAAGAAGTTGCCGGTCTTAATCCTCGCCCACTCCGTGAACAGAATATCCCCCGCGTCACTTTCTCTAATCCGGAGATTGCTTCAGTAGGAATGAGTGAAAAAGAAGCAAAAACTAAGTATGGTGCGGAAAATATCGAAATTGCTCGCTTCAATTTGGCGGGAAATGGCAAGTCCCGTATTCTCGGAAGCGAAGGCTTTATCAAGCTAGTGCGCGAGAAATCTGGCCCTATTCTCGGATTTCATGCATTAGGTAAACGAATAGGAGAGCAAATAGGAGAGGGAGAACTACTGGTAGGCTGGGAGGCTTATCCAGAAGATTTTGCTGATCTCATTCATGCCCATCCCACCCAGAATGAAGCTATCGGAGAAGCTATCGCGGCTTTAGCTGGAAAACCACTGCACGGGTAAAGAGGAAGAAACGGAAAATAAAATGGCAGAAATTATTAAGATGCCGGCACTTGGCGAATCGGTCACGGAAGGTACCGTAACTGGTTGGCTAAAGAAAGTAGGCGAAGCTATTGCACTCGATGAAGCAGTGCTAGAGGTTTCCACCGATAAAGTAGATACCGAAGTACCTTCTCCGGCGGCAGGTGTGCTGGCGGAAATCTACGTAGAAGCCGGAGAAACGGTAGCGGTAGGCACGGAACTAGCGCGTATTGAAAACGATGCGGCTTCCCCTGCTGATTCTCTAAATGCGGATACAGATGCAAAGCCGGAAGAAAATGCCACCGCTGATACCGCCACACCCTCCCCTGCCGATTCCATTGCAGAATCGCTCTCTTCTTCTCCTTCCGCTTCAACCACTCCAACTACTCCTCCGGCGCCAGCAGCTAGCGAAGCACCTGCAGGAAATACCCAAGTTGCGCCAACAGCTGCGCCAATTTCCGCTGCAACGAATAATTCAGCCCGCGCCTATGTGACGCCAATCGTGCGCCAATTAGCAAAAGAAAAACAGGTGGATTTAAGCAAAATAGAAGGTAGCGGTGTCGGCGGCCGGATTCGTCGGCAAGATGTGCTGGCTGCAGCAGCCAGGCCGCCCGCCACTCCCGCCGTTTCTGGTATCTCCCCTCAGGTAGGGGGCGAATCAGCTTCGGTGAAAGCACAGATACTAGAGAAAGCAGCGGCGGCCGCCGCTCTGCGCGGCACGAAGCAAAAAATGACTGGCGTGCGGAAAGCTATTGCCCGCCATATGATTTCCTCGTTGGAGACCTCTGCCCAGCTCACCACCGTCATGGAAGTAGATGTGACACGGCTGGTACAGCTACGCGCCAAAGCAAAAGATGCTTTTTATACCCGGGAAAACACTAAGCTCACCTATCTGCCGTTCTTTATTAAAGCGGCCACGGAAGCCTTGAAAGCCCATCCGATTATTAATGCTTCACTTGTAGATGAGGAAATTATTTATCACGACCGTGAACATATCGGGGTGGCGGTAGATACCGAAAAAGGGCTGTATGTGCCGGTGATTAAGAATGCAGGTGACCTCAACATCGCCGGTCTTTCCAAGGCAGTGGCTGATTTAGCTGCCCGTACTCGCAGCGGAAAAATAGATCCAGCAGAATTACACGGCTCTACTTTCACTATCACTAACACCGGGTCAATTGGTGCACTCATGGATACGCCAATTATCAATCAACCTAATGTAGCTATTTTAGGCACGGGCGTGATTCACCGCGCCCCCGGGGTAGTAAAGGATCAGGATGGCAACGAAACTATTTCTATCCGTTCTAAGTGCTATCTTTGCCTTTCCTACGACCACCGCATCATCGACGGAGCAGATGCCTCTCGCTATTTACGTGATGTAAAACTCCGTTTAGAAGAAGCAGATTTTTCTGCTGAGCTTGGCGTATAAATTAGAATAGAGTAAGCAGATAAAGGAACACTGCCACAAGTGAGGGGAATAATGGCTAAAAACGATAAAGAAGCAAAAGCAAAAAAGCCGAAGAAAAAGCGCTGGTATTCTTATTTAGCTGACGCTTATAAAGTAGCAAAAACCAGCTATTCTTGGCTTCCTTTTGCACTGGCTGGCACCTTTTGCGGTGTCCTCCTCGTCAATTTGATCGTCGCAGCCGTCACGAAGAGCTGGATATTTTTCTCCGTAAGCGGTCTCCTCTTGGCACTGTTGCTCACGCTCGTAGTGCTGACGCAGGCAGTAAAGTATGCCTCCTACAAACAGCTAGAAAATATGCCGGGAGCAGTCAGCGCAGTACTCGGCCAATTGAAGCGAGGCTGGGCAATCACCGAAGAACCGGTACGTTTCAATGTAAAGACGCAGGATATGGTGTTCCGCGCGATTGGACGCCCCGGGGTGGTTCTAATATCGGAGGGCCCCGCTAATCGCGTAAATAAATTATTGAACGAAGAACGGCGCGCTATTAAGCGCATCGCCCCTTCTGCTCCGGTACATACTCTAAAGGTCGGGAAAGAAAAAGGGCAGATACCTATCCGGAATTTACAAAAAGCTTTGCGCAAATTACCAAAGAATATTTCGAATCAAGAAGTAGCCGCCTTAGTAACCCGCTTCGATGCAGTGGGCACTAATCCGTTGCCAATTCCTAAAGGGATAGATCCCACCAAGATGAAAGTAAGCCGGCGCGCTATGCGCGGCTAAGAAGCGATATTGAGGAGTAGTTTTATGTTTGCTGACGTCTCCGGCGCCCTAGAGTTTATAAAAAAAGAAGATATCCAATTTTTGGATTTTCGTTTTTGTGATTTGCCGGGGGTAATGCAGCATTTTGCTATGCCGGCAACGGCAATATCGGAAACTGATTTAGCCGAAGGCCTCATGTTTGATGGCTCTTCTATACGCGGCTTCACCGAGATTCACGAATCTGATATGCGCTTAATACCTGATTTAGCCAGCGCCTACGTGGATCCTTTCCGCAGCCATAAGACACTGATTATTAACTGCGCCGTGGTAGACCCCTTTACCGGAGAGCCTTATCGGCGTGATCCACGCACAGTAGCTGCCCGTGCCGAAGAATATCTCCGTTCTACTGGCATTGCCGATACCATCTATATCGGGGCCGAAGCCGAATTTTACGTATTTGACGAAGTGCGCTTCGAAGATTCCCCGCAGTGCGCCTTCTACTCTTTAGATTCCCGCGAAGGATGGTGGAATACCGGCAAAGCTGAAGCAGGCGGTAATTTAGGCTATAAGACGCGCATAAAGGGAGGGTATTTCCCCGTCCCACCCAATGACCAAATAGTGGATTTGCGCGATGAGATGACCGCCCTTTGCCAGCAGGCAGGCCTCCAGATTGAACGGGAACATCACGAAGTGGGCACCGGCGGGCAGCACGAAATCAATTATCGCTTTAATACTTTGCAGGCAGCAGGCGACGATATGATGAAATTTAAGTACATCATCAAGAACACTGCCTTCACAAACGGAAAAACTGCCACCTTTATGCCAAAACCGCTCTATGGAGATAATGGCTCGGGAATGCACTGCCATCATTCTCTCTGGAAAGATGGCAAACCGCTTTTCTACGATGAGCGCGGTTACGGCGGGCTTTCTGATTTAGCGCGGTGGTATATTGGCGGTCTTTTGCGCCACGCTCCTTCTCTGCTCGCATTCACTAATCCGTCTATTAATTCTTTCCACCGGCTCGTACCCGGATTTGAAGCACCAGTGAATCTGGTTTATTCCGCCCGCAACCGTTCTGCGTGTATTCGTATTCCGGTGACGGGTAATTCTCCGAAGGCTAAGCGGGTCGAATATCGCACCCCAGATCCTTCTGCTAATCCCTACCTAGCCTTTGCTGCACAATTAATGGCCGGGCTAGATGGTATCCGCAATCGAATTGAGCCGCCAGCTCCTATCGATAAGAATCTATACGAGCTTCCTCCGGAAAAGCATGCACTTATCGAGCAGTTACCGGAATCTTTGGAAGCAGCTCTGGAATGTTTGCGTGCCGATAATGATTACCTCACTGAGGGCGATGTATTCACCGACGATTTAATCGATACGTGGATTTCTTATAAGCGCGAAAATGAGATTGAGCCTTTGCGCCAGCGCCCACATCCCTACGAGTTCTCGCTCTATTACGATTTGTAAGTATTAGCGCGGTTATTGCCCGCTATAGGAAAAATCTGAGCCCCGCTGTTGGAATAAATTTCTGGCAGCGGGTTTTATTTTCCCTGCGTCCCTCTTTCCCCCTATGCTCCCCTTCCCTACCTAAAAAAGCGAAACACCTCACAAATTGAGTATATATACACACTTACGCATAATTATGTATATAGTAATAAATATCTTCAACAACTAAAGGAGCAAATCATGCGCAAGACAGCAGCTATTCTTCTCGCCTCTGCCCTCGCCCTCTCTCTAGCAGCCTGTGGCGGCAGCGGCGATACAGATAAAAAAGATACAAACGCCGGAGCGAATACCGAAGTACTCTCCACCGACCTCAGTGGAGTAAAGACTAATGACGAAATTGCCGCAATGGTACCGGATGCAGTGAAGGCAGACGGTAAATTGACCATCGGCGACAACGTATTCTATGCCCCCGCCGAGTTCTACGCCCCTGATGGGAAAACCGCCCAGGGCTACGATATCGATTTCGCAAAAGCCCTCGCGAAAGTGATGGGACTAGAAGCCGATATTCAGGATTCAGAATTCGATAGCATTATTGCCGGTATTGGTACCAAGTACGAAGTAGGTATTGCCAACTTTACAATTACTCCGGAGCGTCTCGAAGCAGTAAATATGGTGCAATACTTCTCCACCGGTTCCCTGTGGGGCGTTAAAGCCGGTAATCCAGATGGCTTCGATCCGAAGAATCCCTGCGGAGCGGTAGTAGGCGTCCAGAAGGGCACTTTCCAGGATGAAACTATTGATGCGCTCAACGATAAATGCCCGAGCGACAAGAAGATGCAGATTCAGCGCTACAGTGAAGAATCCGCAGTTACCATGGCAGTCGCCGGTGGAAAGTTGAAGGCCTTCTACGCGGACTCGGCCGTAGCCGAATACGCCGTCAAGACCAGCAATAAAGCGCTGGAAGTAGTAGGTGAACCTGACGATATGGCCGGTATTGGCGTAGCAATTTCCAAGAGCGATGAGCAGCTGACGAAAGCTATCCAAGCCGCTGTCCAGGATTTAATCAAGAATGGACACTTGGCCAATATCTTCAGCACCTGGGGAATTAAAGACGGTGTAGCCACTGAAGCTATACTGAACCCCAAGAATTAATTTTAAATAATCAGTTTCGTTCCCGGTATGGATATTATGCAAACGATAAAAGATTCTCCAGATATAGAGCATCCACAGCTTATTAAGGCAGTGCCGGTGCGCCATTATGGCAGATGGTTCTCCGCTTTAATTGCGGGGGGAATAGCCGTAATGATTATAAATACGCTCATTACTAATCCGAAATATGAATGGGGCGTAGTGCGGGAAGTGCTTTTCAAGCCGCAAATCTTAGAAGCTATCGCCTGGACACTCGCTCTCACCGTATTAGCGATGATACTCGGCATTATTATGGCAGTAACTATGGCTATAATGCGCCGTTCGCTCAATCCGGTACTGCGGGCAGTAGCGACCGTGTATATCTGGTTCTTCCGGGGTACTCCTATTTACACCCAGTTAATTTTCTGGGGTTTGATCGGAGTGCTATATGAATCGATTACCGTAGGTATTCCTTTTACCGGCATTAACTTCTTCAGCTTCTCCCCTTACGGAGTATTCGACAATATGCAGCACACTATGTTTGCTTGTGCGGTATTGGGCTTAGGCCTAAACGAAGGCGCTTATCTCTCGGAAATAGTGCGCTCTGGCTTAAACTCTGTAGACCCGGGGCAAGAAGAAGCCGCTAAGGCCTTGGGCATGAGTAATGGGCAAATTCTTCGGCGCATTATTCTCCCCCAAGCGATGCGGGTAATCATTCCTCCTACCGGGAACGAAACGATTTCCATGTTGAAAACTACGTCCTTAGTGACGGCGGTGCCTTTCACTTTGGAACTGACCTACGTAACTAATGCGATGGGGCAATCTTCGTTCCGCCCCGTCCCCTATCTCTTGGTGGCCGCTATCTGGTACCTACTCATCACTTCGATTCTGATGGTAGGCCAACACTATCTAGAGCAATACTTCGGAAAAGGTGCCAAAGAATTTGGCGGCGAAGAGCGGCATACCAAACGGCGCAAGAAGAAATTACGCCACTCGCGGCAATCCGCTATAAATGCCGCCCAAACCACCTCTGCTGACCCGTTTATCGAATACACACCTTAGGATGTACAAATGACTTCTGAAAATAGCGATTTGATGGTCTCCGTACAGGGAGTACACAAATTCTTTGCCGAGCTGCACGTACTAAAGGGAGTGTCTTTTTCGGTAGCAAAAAGCAGCGTAACAGCAATTTTAGGACCCTCTGGATCTGGTAAATCCACGATGCTGCGCTGCATTAATCAGCTCGAGAAAATTCAAGCTGGGCGGATATACGTACAAGATGAATTGCTCGGATACCAAGAAAAAAACGGTAAGCTTTACGAACTTTCCGATAAAGATATTGCTCGCCAACGTGCTCGCATCGGCATGGTCTTTCAGCGCTTCAATCTCTTTCCGCATATGACGGCTTTGGAAAACGTAATCGAAGCCCCGATTCACGTGCTGAAAAAAGATGAAAAGGCAGCGCACAAAGAAGGCTTAGAGCTATTAGAACGAGTGGGCTTAAGCGACCGCGCACAGCATTATCCAGCTGAACTTTCCGGTGGCCAACAGCAACGAGTAGCCATTGCCCGCGCTTTAGCTATGAATCCAGAACTAATGCTTTTTGATGAGCCTACTTCTGCTCTCGATCCGGAATTGGTGGGAGAAGTGCTCGCCGTCATGAAACAGCTAGCGCAGGATGGCATTACGATGATCGTGGTAACGCACGAGATTGGCTTTGCGCGCGAAGTATCCGATCAAGTAATTCTGATGGACGAAGGGCGCATAATCGAAAATAATATCCCGAGCGAGATATTTGAGAATCCGCAGCACCCACGGACGAAAGAGTTTCTCTCAAAAGTACTCTAAAACTCTAGGGCGTATCTCCGTAGAAGATATTTTCCACTACGGCGCGAGCTCGGCGGGCGCGGCGCAGGTAATCTTCTTCCACATTGTGCCGGCGCCCCGGCGGATAGCCAAAAAGCGCTCCTAGCACAGCTACTTGTTCGCTTGCTGCAGGCAATACGTCCACTTTTATGCTCTGGAGACGCCCGGTACCCAGTGCATTAAAATTGCGGATTTGGGAGGCGTAAACCCACGCTTCGCGCAGCTCTTTAGCTTCCTGTGCGGATAGTAATCCGCATTTAGCTGCCGCAGCTAATGCCGCTAAAGTTTGGGGAGTGCGCAAAAGTGGGTATTTTCCCGCCTGCTCTAGCTGCAGCAATTGAATACACCACTCCACATCTGCCAAGCCGCCGCGCCCGAGCTTTACGTGCCGGCTTGGAGCTATTCCGCGCGGCATCCGTTCCTTCTCTACCCGTGCCTTTATTCGGCGAATATCGCGTATCTCTCCCGCCGTAATTCCCTGCGGAGGATAGCGCAAATCCTCAATAAGCAAGAGAAATTTTTCTCCGAGATCGTAATCTCCACAGCAAAACCGCGCCCGCAGCAAGGCTTGTTTTTCCCAAGTCTCTATCCAATGCTGATAATAGTGGCGGCAACTCTCTAAACTGCGCGAAAGTGGACCATTTTTCCCTTCCGGGCGTAAATCAGTATCAACTACCAGCGGCGGTTCCACATCAGAGCATTGCAGTAAAGTAATAATATTTTTTGCCCAGCTAATAGCAAAACTATCTGCAAAATCAACATTTATAGCTGCATTTTTCCGTGGCCGATGCACAAATATGAGATCGGCATCAGATGCATAGCTAAGTTCTTTACCGCCAAAACGCCCCATAGCAATGACTGCGAGATCAGCCGGTACCTCTTCCTGCTCCTGCTCAGTGAGCGTCTTAATTTTTGCCGCCCGGAACGCCGCTTCTAAAGTAATATCACCCGCCGTAGAAATAGCGCCCTGTACCTGCTCTAAACTGAGCATATCCAGCACCTGCGCCAAAGCCGTGCGCAGTAATTCCCGCCGGCGTAAATAGCGCCCTGCCCGCGCCAAATCTTGCGGAGAACTCGCCCGCTCCCCCATAGAATCTAATTCGCGGCGCAATTCAGCGGTACTGCGCGGAGTAAGTTGACTATCTTCATCTAGCCACGAAATAGCTTCTGCTAAAGCTGGTAATTCCCGCGCAATATAACGCGAGGAAGAAAGCACACGCGCCAATCTTTCTGCTGCCGCTCCTGAATCGCGCAAAGTGCGCATATACCAAGAAGTTGCCCCTAATTCTTCTGAGACTATCCGAAATGCTTGTAAGCCTTGATCTGGATCGGGGCCTTGCGCAAACCAACCAATCATTACCGGCAGAAGTTGCTTTTGAATCGCAGCTGTCCGCGAAATTCCCGCCGTGAGGGCTTCGATATGCTGCAAAGCGCTTATTGGATCTCGATACCCAATCGCCGCTAAGCGAGCTTGAGCTGCCTCTGGCTGGAGAGACACATCATCTACCGAAAGTTTGGCAGTTTCAGGTAAAAGCGGACGGTAATAAATTTCTAAATGTAGCTTGCGCACTTCCGCTCGTACCCGCTGCCAATAGGAAACTAAATCTTCTTCAGTGCGAAATCCACTTCCCGAAATAGAACGAGCTAAGCGGCGCAGTTCTTCACTATCTTCCGGCAGTACTTGGCAACGGCGAAAACGCTGTAATTGCAGACGATGCTCCAGGGTACGTAAAAATTTATAATCCTCGCGCAGCCGCTCTGCCGCTCGGCGGGAAATATATCCACCGTTACTCAAGGCGGTAATTGCTTCTAGGGTGCCAGCTGCCCGCAATGTAGTATCTGCCCGCCCGTGCACCAGTTGTAGAAGCTGTACTGTGAATTCCACATCGCGCAGACCACCTGCTCCTAATTTTATTTGCCGCGGCGCATCTTTGGCAGGTACCAGAGATTCAACTCGGCGGCGCATTGCCTGGGTATCAGCCACAAAACTACTGCGCTCTGCCGCTCGCCAAACTAATGCCGCCAATGCTTGCACATACTGGGTACCGAGCTCTTTATCACCAGCCACTGGGCGCGCTTTAATATGAGCTTGAAATTCCCAGCTTTCTGCCCATTCGTTGTAATACCGAAGGCACGATTCAAGAGTGCGTACCAGCGGCCCTTCTTTGCCTTCCGGCCGGAGATTCGCATCAATTTTCCACAGCGCCGGCACCGCTCCGGGCGCACCCACTACTCTCGCTACTATCTGCGCTAAAGCAGTAGCTTTTTCCAGCATTGCCGCTTCCGATAATTCCGGATTTAAACTACGCGCCACATATATTACATCCACATCGGAAATATAATTAAGCTCTTCTCCCCCTAATTTACCCATCGCAATAATAGCCAAACCGACTTCACTACTCTCCGGCACAGCCCGCTGGGCAATAGCGAGAGCTCCACCTAAGGCGGCCTCTACTAGAGCCGATATCTCTTTACCCACCTCTGGCATACCTGCAGTAGCTTCTACTTGCGTCAAATCAGCGGCCGCAATTTGCATAATTCTCTGCCAATAGTAATTGCGTAATACTTCTACCGCAGCCGCATAATCAAAATTTATATCCGCAGCTAAATAAGGGGTTAATAGCTCTAATAAACGCGTTTTTTCCGGAGCGCAGAGAAATATTTCTACTTCGCAGGGCTGGGCTATAAGCCGATTACTGAGCGCACTCGACAATCCCAATATAGCGAAAAGTTTCCGGCTAGCTACCGCATCAGCCAACACTTTTGCAAAAATTTGGCTAACTTCTGCTCCTGCACTTTCCACTGCGCTGGCAAGACGCACATATTCCAGCAATGCTTGATTCGGATCGGCGCAATGGCGCAATTGCTCGATAAGCCAATTCTTATCCACATTTTCTAGAATCGGATCTGCTAGCAATTCCAAAGCGTGCTGCGGATGTAAGAAACCAGCTTTTGCTAGCATCCCCTGCTCGCTCTGTGCCCGCGTCATTTAATTACCCCTTTTTCTCTCGCTACCCTGAATACTTCACCTGCAGCGGCAAATTTTCTCTCCTAGAAACCACCCAGAAATTTTTTCCGTTCAAAAGGGGTCACTTGGTAGCGATAAGTTTCCCACTCTTGGCGCTTATTCCGTAAAAAGTACTCGAAGGCATCTTCGCCAAGAGTGCGCGCCACCAATTCTGATTTTTCCATTTCTCGCAGCGCATCGTGCAGAGAAGTAGGCAGTGAAGAAATATCTAGTATTTGCCGCTCTCGCTCGGTGAGGGCAGCTACGTCAGTATCTACTGCTTCGGGCAGTTCATAATCATTTTCTATGCCCGCTAAGCCCGCATTAAGAATTACTGCATAAGCTAAATAAGGATTAGCTGCCGAATCTAAGGCTCGATATTCGAGGCGAGCAGAGCGAGAATCTTCAGAATGTAGAGTCGGGATGCGAATTAAAGCCGATTGATTATTCTTTCCCCAAGCTATGTGAGAGGGAGCTTCAAATCCTGCCCAAAGCCGCTTATAGGAATTTACGTGTTGATTCGTAATAGCAGTAATTTCCCGCGCGTGGTGGAGCAGACCCGCTAAAAATTTCCGCCCGGTAAGAGAGAGTCCCGATTCTTCTGCCGGCGCAAAGAAAGCATTGCGGTCCCCTTCGAAGAGAGAAAAATGCGTATGCATTCCACTTCCAGGATATTCGATTATAGGTTTCGGCATAAAGGAAGCCTGCACCCCTTGTTGTAATGCCACTTGGTCTATTACCACGCGGAAAGTCATTACGTCGTCTGCCATGGCCAGGGCATCTGCCACCCGTAGATCTATCTCGTTTTGCCCCGGGCCAGCTTCGTGATGGGAAAATTCTACCGATATACCGATATCTTCTAGAGTTTTCACTGCTTTGGAGCGGAAATCTCGCGCCAAAGACCGCGATATATTATCGAAATAAGCACCGTTATCGATAGGCGTAGGCACCACAGCTGGGTCATTTTCCGGATGGAAAAGATAGAATTCGATTTCAGGATGAGCATAGAAAGTAAATCCTAAATCAGCCGCATGCTTCAGAGCGCGTTTTAATACCGCACGTGGATCGGAGTGCGCCGGCTCCCCATCCGGAGTGAAAATATCACAGAAGATTCGCCCGGTAATTTCTCCTGATTCGTACCAGGGCAGAATCCGGAAAGTAGAAGCATCTGGGCGCATAAGCATATCTGATTCGTATACCCGCGCTAAACCTTGCACGGCAGATCCATCGAAACCGATTCCGTTCTGAAAAGCGGATTCTAATTCGGCGGGGGCAATTGCTACTGATTTAAGCGTACCTGCTACGTCGGTAAACCAAAGTCTAATGAAGCGAATATCCTCTTCGGCTACCCGGCGTAATACGTATTCTTGCTGTTTATCCATGACCCTTCTTTCTTTCCTTATATATATTCTGCCGTAGACAGAGTAGATTTGGGGTAGGAAACGAAAAATACCGATTCTAAATAAGTGAAAAAGAGGAAAATATGCAAAGCACAGCTCCGGTAGGAAATATTAAAGCAGGAAAAGTTTCACCGGGACGGCATGTGCCAAATAAAATTCCCCGCCCTGAGTATCTCTATCACAGCGGACCCGAACGAGTGACGGCTTCTGATGTAAAGAGCAGCGAAACAATAGAAAAAATTCGCATAGCTGGGCAAATTGCAGCGGATGCACTCTACACCGCCGGAGCGGCAGTAGCTCCCGGAGTCACTACCGATACTTTAGATAAAATTGCCCACGAATATATGTGTGATCATGGCGCTTACCCCTCCTGCCTAGAATACATGGGATTTAAAAAATCGATTTGCACTTCGGTAAATGAAGTAATTTGCCATGGAGTTCCCGATTCCCGGCCTCTCCAAGAAGGCGATATTGTGAATTTAGATGTCACTGCCTATATTCACGGTGTGCACGGGGATACAAATGCAATGTTTTATGCCGGAGAGGTAGACGAAGAATCCCGCTTGCTTTGCGAACGCACCTATACGGCTATGATGCGCGGAATTAAAGCAGCTAAACCCGGGCGGCGTATCAATGTGATTGGGCGAGTAATCGAATCCTATGCGAAGCGTTTTGGCTACGGAGTGGTGGAAGATTTTACTGGCCACGGCGTGGGAGAAGCTTTTCATTCCGGTTTAATCGTGCCCCATTACGATGCGGCACCACTTTATGACGATTTAATAGAAGAAGGAATGGTATTTACTATTGAGCCAATGCTTACGCTCGGCGATATCGCCTGGGAGCAGTGGGATGACGGCTGGACAGTCCTCACCAAAGACCATAAACGAACGGCACAGTGGGAGCATACTATTGTGATTGGTAGTGCCGGAGCAGAAATTCTCACCTTACCTACGCAAAATCAGCGGAGCGCGGCACAAGGAGCGTAGCGTGGATAAGAGAGTATAGCGGAATGAGCTGCTCGATACGCCGGGTTCTGTGCCGCTTAAAGCGGCGGCGGCCATCCATCTAGGCGAGCCGTTACCGACTCGCTCCAGCGATCTACCCGTATGCTCAGCGGGATACCTCATTGCACACTGCTTGATCTTGCTCCCAGCGGGGTTTACCATGCCGACACTGTCACCAATGTCGCGGTGAGCTCTTACCTCGCCTTTTCACCCTTACCTTGCGGCGGTTTATTTTCTGTGGCACTTTCCTGCGGGTCGCCCCGAGTGGGTGTTACCCACCGCCGTTCCCTGTGGAGCCCGGACGTTCCTCGAATATCTCTACTCGCGACCGCCTGAACAGCTCATTCCGTGGGTCTAGTCTACGCAGATTATTTTCTACTCGCTAGCGCTATGGAAAAATTTTGCGTCACTTATTTACTCGCAGCACCTATTACTGCGTCACTTATTAAGAATCTAGCACTACCACGATGCATTCATATTCTTCCGAGAGATATATTTCTTCCCGATTAGCAGCTCTTACGGCTGCTACTTCCATAGGTGAAAGCTGAATTCCCCCGGTAGAAGTGCCATCAGGATGCAATCCAATTACGCTCAATCCACCACTCGCTTGCGAACGCTGATAAGCTGCCTGCAAATCCGGAGCCAAAGGTTGATAGAGCGCGGCTCGTGCTTCTTCTATCTGTATTTTTTCAGTCTGTAATTCTTCAATAGCCGCCTGGAATTGTAATG
>NZ_LT632435.1:1126780-1439147 GCF_900119495.1 Arcanobacterium urinimassiliense
CCTTGCGGCGGTTTATTTTCTGTGGCACTTTCCTGCGGGTCGCCCCGAGTGGGTGTTACCCACCGCCGTTCCCTGTGGAGCCCGGACGTTCCTCGAATATCTCTACTCGCGACCGCCTGAACAGCTCATTCCGTGGGTCTAGTCTACGCAGATTATTTTCTACTCGCTAGCGCTATGGAAAAATTTTGCGTCACTTATTTACTCGCAGCACCTATTACTGCGTCACTTATTAAGAATCTAGCACTACCACGATGCATTCATATTCTTCCGAGAGATATATTTCTTCCCGATTAGCAGCTCTTACGGCTGCTACTTCCATAGGTGAAAGCTGAATTCCCCCGGTAGAAGTGCCATCAGGATGCAATCCAATTACGCTCAATCCACCACTCGCTTGCGAACGCTGATAAGCTGCCTGCAAATCCGGAGCCAAAGGTTGATAGAGCGCGGCTCGTGCTTCTTCTATCTGTATTTTTTCAGTCTGTAATTCTTCAATAGCCGCCTGGAATTGTAATGCAATTCCTTGCCGCTTTTCCCTAGCTTCTTTAGCTGCATTGTCTAGCTCTTGCAACCGCAATTCTGCTGCGTCGATTTTTTCTAACACCGCCAGCGCTGCTGCTTCCTGCTTTTCTAAAAGCTCTTTACCTTGAGCTATCTCCGTCTGCAGCGCTACCAACATCCGCGAATCCATCCCGGCGCCACTGTGCAGCTTTTGCATTTTTTCTGCAATAAGTGCACTGCTCTGATTCGCCTTTTGCTCCCAGCTCTGCACTTCTTCCTCGGCCGCCCTAATCTCTTGACCAATAGCAGCTATCTGCGTGTCTATCTGCTCAATCTCTGCATCTACTGTAGCAAGCTGCGCCTTCCCCGGATGATTCTCCAGCTGCGTCTGTATTTTATTAATTTGCGCATCCAGTTGCGCCACTTCCATGAGTGCCAATTGGTCACGATGCGGGGCAAAAGCCATATCTCTCTCCTTCTAGATATTCTCTTTTAGATACGCATACTCCACGGATCGGTTTGCAATATCGATATATAGGTTTCTACCGCAAAATTTTCGGCAATCCGCTTTTGCAATGCCGGTAAAAGTGGCCATTCGGAAGCAAAATGAGTAAGGCCAATCAGCGGGCAACCTCCATCCCACAGATGATCAGTAGCTGGATGGTGGCGTAAATCAGCAGTAATATACACATCCGCTTCGCTCTCCCGCACAGCAGCAAGAAAAGAATCTCCGGAACCAGGAGAAAGCGCCACTCTTTTCACAATTCTTTCTGCGTCTCCGCCAATAGTTATCCCCGCCGGAGTGGGTGGAAGCAGCGCCTTTAATCTTTCCGCCACTTCTCGCACGCTCATGCTCATTGGCAGATCTCCTATTTTTCCCAGCCCGATTGCGGAATTTACATACGGAACTAGCGGGCGCTGATTTTGCAGCTCCAGTAAATTAGCGAGAGCAGTAGCCGATCCATCCGGCGCCGCATCCGCATTAGTATGCGCAGCAAAAAGCGCACAACCGCCACGAATCAATTGCGTCACCCACCGACCTTTCGCATTAGTGGCCGCCACGCTAGAGGTGCCGCGCAGATAAAGAGGATGATGGGTAATCAATAGCTGCGCTTGCTTATCGAGCGCTTCTTCGACTGTGCTTTGGCAGGGATCTACCGCAAAACCAATTTTAGTTATTTCAGCCTGCGGATCTCCTACTATTAGCCCTACTCGATCCCACTCTTCTGCCGTTTCCGGAGGGTAATACTTATCTAGCAGCGCTAAAATATTTTCTAATTTTTCTGCCATAGCTAAATTCTAGCAAGCTTTATTAAGGCTGGCATACTGCCAAGCAGGCATCCTACGAAAGCTGCCTATATAATCTCTCAGTGGACTCTACCGGACTCGAACCGATGACAACCTGGGTGTAAACCAGGTGCTCTACCAACTGAGCTAAGAGTCCGTAATGAATCTTAATCAGAATCTACCCACTGGCGCAAACTACCAGCTAAAAAAGTGACGTGCAGCGCAGTATACGGGCATAATTTTCTCTTTACGTATCTATTTCCGTAAATATACCTATGCAGCACGCGCGCCAAATATGGCGACTACCAGCGCAACCGCCCTAGTTTTACCCACTGAAATACTCTTTACCATTTACAGAGGCAAAGAAAACACTAAAATCCGCGCAATACTAAAATCCGCGCGCTGTAATATGAAATGCCGTCCAGCCACTGTGCAGACTAAAGGTGGTGGTAACCGACTGCCCCGCTAGTTTTGCTGCTTCGTCAATATCTGCCGCCGCCACCTGATAGGGGCTTTCGCGGTCGGGAACTACTAAAAATATACTGCCACTGCCCGATTCAAGTGAAGCAGCACCGTCCATTAAATAGTCTGCTAAGTCTTCTACATCACCGTCATCGGAGCGCCACCAAGCCAATACCACATCGGCTATTCCCCGATAATCTTCGTCTTCCAAGTTTTCGCCCGTTATCTCCTGAATGGAATCGCGAAATTGGAAATCGATATCATCGTCGTACCCAAATTCCTGGACTATATAGCCCTGCTTAAATTCTGCTTTTATACCGGTACTTTCGCCGGACACGGCAACCGCCTTTCAAGACGCTAGTTCTACTCCTCTAAGTTACCCCAGATTTAGCGTAAATGTCTTGTATTGACGAAAACCACTTTTATTTTCTTTTCCACTAGCACTGCCTGCGTCCACAGCGTTACCGTAAGCATAAAAACTAGGTCATTTGACCTATTTCAGGTAGATTAGTGCCGAGTGGATTTTTCATAAAATTTTTCCGCAGATATTTTCCATATAAGGAGCAGAAGTGAGCCAGATTCCTATTCGTCCCTTGATTAACGGGTTGCTAAGCCAAGTACCGGATGTAGATAAGGAAGAAACGCAGGAATGGTTAGATTCTTTAACGGCTCTTATTGATAGTCAAGGTAATCCGCGCGCCCGTTATATTTTAATGGCTTTGGAACGGAAAGCGCGGGAACGAGGTGTGCAGCTACCAGGAAATTTAGTGACTCCGTACGTAAACACTATTTCCGTAGACGATGAGCCTTTCTATCCGGGAGATGAAAAATTAGAACGAGAATACCGGCGCTGGATTCGTTGGAATGCAGCAGTACTGGTCACGCGTGCACAACGACCGGGAATAGCCGTAGGAGGCCATATTTCTTCTTTCGCTTCCCAAGCCACTCTCTACGAAGTGGGATATAACTGGTTTTTCCGTGGGAAAAATTCGCCAGGAGGCGGAGATCAGGTCTATTTCCAAGGCCACTCCTCCCCCGGTAATTACGCCCGCGCTTTCTTAGAAGATCGGCTCACTGTAGCTGATTTAGATTCTTTCCGCCAGCAGGCAGCTCCCCAACCGGGTGGGCGCGGCTTGCCATCTTATCCGCATCCGCGCCAACTTCCGGATTTTTGGGAGTTTCCTACCGTATCGCTGGGTCTTGGCCCCATTGGTGCTATTTATCAGGCGTGGTTTAACCGCTATTTACAAGAGCGGGGCATAAAAGATACATCGCAACAGCATGTATGGGCTTTTATGGGCGACGGCGAAATGGACGAAGTGGAGGCGCGCGGTCTTTTACACTTAGCGGCGGCGCAGAATCTGGACAATCTCACCTTTGTGGTCAATTGCAATTTGCAGCGGCTAGATGGGCCAGTGCGCGGAAATGGGCAGATCATTCAAGAACTGGAAGCCTCCTTTAAAGGAGCAGGCTGGAATGTAATTAAAGTGATTTGGGGGCGGGAATGGGATGAGCTGCTACATGCCGATAAAGACCGCGCCCTCGTAAATATCATGAATAATACGCTCGATGGCGATTATCAGACCTTTAAAGCTAATAACGGCGCTTATGTGCGCGAACATTTCTTTGGCCGCGATCCCCGCACTAAAGCGATGGTGGCGGATTGGTCAGATGAAAAAATCTGGTCACTTAAGCGCGGCGGGCATGATTACCGCAAAGTCTATGCAGCTTATAAGGCAGCTACGGAGCATAAAGATCAGCCGACAGTAGTGCTGGCCCACACTATTAAGGGCTATGCTTTAGGCTCTAATTTCGCTGGGCGCAATGCCACCCACCAGATGAAGAAATTAAATTCGGAAGATCTGAAATTACTGCGTGATACCTTGCACCTAGATTTTTCCGATAAAGAGCTGGCCGATCCGTATAATGCACCTTATTTCCGCCCAGATCCAGATTCCCCTGCTTTGCAATATATGCTCGAACGCCGGCAAAAACTCGGCGGCTTCCTTCCGGAACGCCGGGTGCTAAGCAATGGTATAAAATTGCCGGAAGAAAAAGTGTGGGACGTATTGAAATCTGGTTCCGGCAAACAAAAAATTGCCACTACCATGGCTTTTGTACGCCTTCTCAAAGATTTAATGCGAGATAAGGATTTCGGGCATCGAATTGTACCAATTGTGCCCGACGAGGCGCGTACCTTCGGTTTGGATGCTATCTTCCCGACGGCAAAGATTTTTAATGTGCACGGTCAGCACTATCATTCTGTAGATTCTGATCTATTGCTCTCCTATAAAGAATCTACCCGTGGCCAGATTTTACATACCGGAATTACCGAAGCTGGCTCCACTGCCGCTTTCACTGCTGCCGGCACCTCCTACGCTACGCACGCTGTGCCGATGATTCCGGTATATATTTTCTACTCTATGTTTGGTTTCCAGCGGACGGGAGATCAATTCTGGTTAGCAGCCGACCAGTTAGCACGCGGCTTCATTATCGGCGCTACTGCTGGGCGCACTACGCTCACCGGCGAAGGGCTCCAACACTTAGACGGTCAATCGCATGTATTGGCTTCCACTAATCCGGCAGTTGTGCAATATGATCCCGCCTACGCCTACGAAATTCGCCATATTATGCGTGACGGTATTGTGCGCATGTATGGAGATGGCAGTGACGGGCGCGATCAAGACGTCATGTACTATTTAACTCTCTACAATGAGCCACTTTCCCAGCCGGCCGAGCCAGAGAATGTAGACAAAGAGGGGATACTGCGCGGAATTCATCAAATTGCAGCACCGGCTAATAACGGAATGCCGCAAGTCCAGTTGCTCGCTTCCGGAGTAGGCGTACCTTGGGCCCTCGAGGCTAAAGATATGCTGGCACAAGATTGGGGGGTAGACGCCGGAGTTTGGTCAGTCACCTCTTGGTATGAATTGCGCCGCGATGGTTTAGCCACCGATGATTACAATTTATTGCACCCACAGGAAACCCCCCGTTCCGCTTATTTAACTACAAAATTAGCTGCTGCACAGGGGCCGTTTATTGCTTCCTCGGATTGGGAGAAGCAGGTACCAGACGCTATTCGCCCATGGGTACCTGGTGATTACTATGTACTAGGCGCCAATGGCTTTGGTCTTTCGGATACGCGCGCCGCCACGCGGCACCATTTCCGAATTGACGCTCCCGCTATGGTGCTGCGCAGCTTGCAGGCCTTGGCAGATAAAGGCGTTATCGAACGCGCCAAAGTAGCAGCGGCACTAGAGAAATATCAGATTTCTTAAGCGCTACTTTTGCTGCTTTCGCAATTTCCCGCCAGAATAAAAGAGTGACTCTTATTGACTTAGCAAAAAATTTTCTGCGTGCCCATAAATGGCAGGTGGTGGCACTCGTCCTCTGCCAAATTGGGCAAGTGCTGCTGAGTCTCTGGCTTCCAGCTATCAATGCCCGCATTATTGACGAAGGAATTATTCCGCAAAATACCTCGCTTATTTGGCAGCAGGGAATCATCATGCTGATCGTCTCCCTCCTCCAAATTTCTCTCTTGGCTACTGCGGCTTATTTAGCTTCGCGAATTGCCATGAGTTTTGGAAAAGACTTGCGCAGCCAGATATTTCGCAAAGTGCAAAATTTTTCTGAAATCGAGCGGCAAGAATTTGGCGCTCCTACTTTAATTACGCGCGCTACTAATGATGTGGTGCAGATACAGATGGTACTTTTATTCAGCTTCGTCATTATGATAATTGCGCCCATTATGGGAATAGGCGGAATAATAATGGCGCTGGCGCAAGATAGATATCTCTCCATCCTCTTGGTGATTATGGTGCCACTTTTAGCCCTAATAATTGGGGTAGTGATGGCAATGCTCATACCGCGCTACCAAATACAGCAAAAAAGAATTGACCGCATCAATACTTTGCTACGGGAACAACTAAGTGGAGTGCGCGTGATTCGCGCCTTTGGTCGAGAGGGCTATCTACAAGAAAAATTCGCCACGGCAAGTGGAAAATTACGCCAAGTTGGCCTGCAAATTGGCTGGCTCTGGGCTTTCCTTATTCCAAGTACTTCGCTAATAGTCGGATGGAGCAGCGCCGGGGTACTGTGGCTAGGGGCATCGCGTATCGCCGCTGGAAAAATGCAGATAGGGGCACTTACTGCATATATTACCTACTTACTTCTCATATTCTTTTCCATAATGGCGGCCGGAATGATGGCCATGGTGCTACCGCGCGGTGAAGTATCGGCTCGCCGAATAAAAGAGATACTGGAAATTCAACCGGCTATCGCTTCCCCGCTTCATCCGCAACCCCTGCCAGCCCAGCCACATTCGCTGCAGCTACGCAAAGTATCTCTGCAGTATCCGCAGGCAGAAGCAGCCGTATTGCAAAATATAGATTTTACAGTGCAACCAGGGAAGATTTACGGAATTATCGGTTCTACCGGAGCGGGAAAATCTTCTTTACTGCGGCTTCTCCCCCGCCTAATTGATCCCAGTGCCGGCGAGATCTATCTGGGGAATATTCCGCTCACGAAATTTGCTTTGCCGGAGCTACGGCAAAAAATAGCTTATGTACCCCAAAAAGCATTTCTTTTTTCTGGTTCGATTGCCAGCAATATAGCTGGATCACTACCCGGCAGCTCCGCAGCGGCACGCCAATATGCAGTATCTATTCCGCGCATTAAAAAAGCACTACATATAGCGGGGGCAGATTTCGTAGAAAAATTGCCCAATGGAATAGAGAGCAAAGTAGAGAGTAGCGGCAGTAATTTTTCTGGCGGGCAGCGCCAACGCCTGAGTATTGCTCGCGCCGTCTATCGCTGCCTATCTGATACGAATGGAGAAAACGCAGCCGATTTTCTGCTTTTGGATGATTCTTTTTCTGCTCTCGACTACGCCACAGAGGCGGCGATACGCAAAAATTTACGCCAAGAGTTGAGCCACATCGGCATAGTGATCGTGGCACAGCGCGTAGCGTCTATACAAGCAGCCCAAGAAATTATCGTCTTAGACTCCGGAAAAATTGCTGGGCGCGGAACTCACGCAGAGTTACTAGCTACCTGCCGTATTTATCAAGAAATTGTCGATTCTCAAGGCGCCGCAGCGGAGGAAGATAATGAGTAAAGCTACACCCGCTAATCCCGCTGCGGTGGCAAAAAATAGCCGCTACGCGCTGCGCCGTATTTTACATTTAGTTTTTTCGGAGCGCCGGCGCCTATTTGCAATCCTCTTCTTATTACTTCTCGCTACGAGTGCCAACGTGATAGCCCCGAAGCTACTCGGAGATGGCACCAATATAATAGTGGCTGGCATCCAGAGCCCAAATGGAATAGATTTTTCGGCACTTTCCTGTATTTTAATTACGGTATTGATTTGTTATAGCGTCTTCGCACTTATGAACTTTTTAGGTGGAGTCCTAATCCGAATTGTGGTGCAGAATATCGCCTATCGGCTGCGGGAAAAAGCGCAGACAAAAATTGCCCGACTCTCGCTTTCGGTGCTCGATAGTCAAAAGAAAGGCGATCTACTTTCGCGCGTAACTAACGATATAGATAACCTTCATCAGAGTCTGATGCAGACTCTCAACAGCATTATTAGCGCTTTCTATACCATATTGGGAATTACCGCCCTCATGTTCTGGATTTCTTGGCGACTCACCCTAATCTCCCTGCTACTTTTCCCAATCGGAATTTTTCTTATCGGGAAAGTCTTAGGCCGTTCGCGCCCCCAGTTTCATCGGCAATGGGAATTAACCGGAAAAGTTTCCAGCATTATTGAAGAATCTTTTACCGGGCAAGAAATAATAAGCGCTTTCACTATGGAAGATGAATGTGACGAGATCTTTACCCAAGCGAACGAAGAACTCTTTCAAGCAAGTTTTCGCGGGCAATTTCTCTCGCAACTTCCCTATCCCATAATGAGTTTTATTTCTAATTTAAGTTTCGTAGTAGTGGCCATTTACGGCGGTTTACAAGTGATTTCGGGCGCACTCACTATTGGCGGAATGCAGGCTTTTATGCAATACTCCCGCCAACTCAATCATCCGATTTCTTCAATCGCACAAGTGGCAAATTTACTGCAATCAGGAGCTGCTTCCGGCGAAAGAATATTCGATTTCCTTGATCTCCCCGAAATGCCAACCGAGAGGCTTCCGCGCTACCAAGATCTACTTCCACGTGTGGAGCAAAAAGGCCGCGTAGAATTTTCTCATCTCTGCTTCGGATATAATCCCGACATTCCAATAATTAAAAATTTCGATCTCCAAGTACCACCCGGGCAACAAATAGCTATTGTGGGGCCGACGGGCGCCGGAAAAACCACTCTCGTCAATCTATTGATGCGTTTTTACGAAAGCACCAGCGGCACTATCGCAATTGACGGCATACCGATAGAAAAAATCTCTCCCGAATCTCTGCGCGCCCAGATTGGAATGGTGCTGCAAGATACCTGGCTTTTCTCCGGCACTATTAGCGATAATATCGCCTTTGGAAATCCAAATGCCGATATATATCAAGTTGAAAAAACAGCAACCGAGCTGGGAATTGATCAACTTATTCGGCGTTTTCCCCACGGCTATTCCACTCTTATTGACGTCGAAGGAAGTGGAATTTCTGCCGGCGAAAAGCAACTTTTGACGATTGCGCGAGCTTATATAGCTGATCCAGCAATTTTAATTCTCGACGAAGCAACTTCGTCGGTGGATACTCGCACCGAGATGCTGATTCAACAGGCAATGAAAAGACTACGTAAAAATCGCACTTCTTTTGTAATCGCCCATCGCCTCTCTACAATTCGGGAGGCAGATCAAATAGTGGTGATGGAAGACGGAGAAATAGTAGAGCAGGGTAAGCATACCGAACTACTAGCCGCCCACGGTGCCTACTATCACCTTTATAAGGCACAATTAGGCGAGCAATAGCTTTTCTAGATCTAGTGCTGAATCTGCTAGCTGATAGGCTTGCTGATACTCCTCAGCCGGAGCTGCTCCCCAAGTAAGAAGAATAGTAGCTATATTATGAGTTTTTGCTCCGACGATATCGTAGATTCTATCTCCTACCATCACCACATCGGAACGATAATTTTCCACATCGCTAGGCTTATCTAGCTGCCCAGCTTCGTAAAATCCTTGTAAAGCTCTTCCAATAATTGTGGCTTTATCCGCTTTTTTATCTGCCAAATCTGCACCACAAATTTTTGTAAAGAAATGCGCAATATCTAATTCTGCGCAGATTTGCTGTGCTAAATCTTCTCGCTTCGAAGTGGCTATCGCCATGAAAATTCCGCTATTTTGCAGCTTTTTTAGCAACTCCCGCACCCCCGGAAAGAGTGGCGTCTGATTGATAGTTTGTGAATAGAGACGCCGATATTCTTCTACATAAGCGCTAGTTTCTGCCCCGGCCCCTAAATTCCGAAAAGTGGTAGAAAGCGGCGGACCTACGAATTGTTGCAAATCAGCAAGCGGAATATGCTTACCCGTCTTATTTATCATCGTCTGCTGAATTGCCTGCGTCACTAAAGGCGCTGAATCTATAAGGGTGCCGTCCAGATCAAAAATAACTGCGCGTAGCTGCGTCATACGCTAATACTCTCTTCCGTAAAATACACTATTTTCCTTATCAGTATATCGTGCAGAAGAAATTAATAAATTTTGGCATTAAGCCGGCAAAAGAGTGAAATTTTACGTACTCCTACCCAAAAATTTTCCCTACTTTCGCTAGAGAAAAGATGCCGTATCCCCTGCACCTTGCCGCACTACCTCAATTGCGCCGGTAGAAAGATCTAGCACCGTCGTCGCCCCTTTTTCACCCACGGGGCCTTCCACCACTAAATCAAGTGCATTTCCCAGCTGTTCATTTATTATCCACCCTTCAGTAAGTGGTTCAGTACTACCAGGAACTATAAGCGATGATGAATTTAAAGGCTCTCCCATTTCCGCCAAAATAGCTTGCATAATTTTATGCTGCGGAATCCGCACTCCTACTGTGGATTTCCGCGGATTTAAGCTCATACGCGGCACTGCTTTCGTGCCTTTAAGAATAAATGTATACGGCCCCGGAGTGAGCGATTTAATGAGCCGGAACGAAGCATTGTCGATTATTACCAGCTGCCCGAGTTGCGCAAAATCGTGGCAGAGCAAAGTAAAATCGTGCTTCTCTCCCACTTGCCGAATCGTGCGTATTCTTTCTAAGCCAGCTTTATTTCCCAAGGCACACACTATTGCATAACCAGAATCGGTAGGAAGAGCAGCCACTTCTCCGCGGCGTAACCGATCTACCACTTTTTTCACTAGCCGCTGTTGTGGATTATCGGGATGAATTTCTATATAGCCTGCCATAGTAATCTCCTGCCCGTAGTGCCAACTACTTTTCTATACTCTATATTCTAGCTATATACTGGCAATACGATAAGAGGCATTGGGAAAGGAAATTGATGCCTAGCATTTCATCTCTCCAACCGGATCAGCAGTTGGCTTTAGCCCAAATTCGCGTAGAGCTATCCCACATCGCTCCGGAAATTCCGGAAGTAGAAATTCTCCCAGATTCTGAGCTAGAAAAAGATCTTTGCCTCGATCTTCCTTCTCGCTGGGTACTAGCCACTGCCTTAGAGCGCCTCTGTAAAGTACAGCTAAAAGACGCCGACATTTCCCAGGCCGGCACCGTCGCCGATTTAATGAAACTCATTATCCAGGATTCTCCTACCTTTCCTGATTCCGCGGTAGTTTCGCCTAGTTCTACTGGAGGCTCAGCAAATTCCGGAGCAGGAAATACTAAATCAACGGCGAAAAATACTGCAACTGCCGCAGCTATATCCGCTACTTTATCTCCAGATACGAAAATATCCGCGGCAGATTCATCGCCTAATTCGCCAGCCACCGAAGCCGATGCCCTTGCCGCAGCTACCGCAGAGCTAGCTAATTTTTTCAATAGCTAGCACTGGCGTAATCAAAAAGCGCATGTAAGTTCTCCATATACCCAAAACGCGCACAAAATTTCTCCGTATGTGAAAAGTACCAGACGCCCGCAAAGACGCTATTTTCCTAACCGACACGATGCAACCAGCGTACTGGCGCTCCGGCACCTGCATAGCGGAATACTTCTAATTCATCATCCCAGGCCTGCCCCAAGGCCACATCGAGGAGCCGCCGCAATTCGTTCGCATCCCCTGCCGACTGCTCAATAGCTGCCCGAATACGATTTTCGGGCACTACCACATTTCCTACTAAATCAGTCTGAGCGTAAAAAATACCTAATCCGGGGGTGCAAGACCAGCGCCCACCGTCAGAGATTGGAGTAGCTTCTTCGGTGATCTCAAAACGCAGATGCTCCCAGCCTCCTAAGGCCGAAGCTAAAATAGCGCCGGTACCAGCTTCACCTGTCCAAGATAATTCTCCCCGATTCATATTTGGGAGGGCAGGCTGTTTCGTCCACTCAATATAGACTTGGTATCCGAGCACACTAGTAATAGCCCACTCTACGTGCGGTTGCACAGCGGGCGGAACCGAATGAATAAATATGACACCACGGGTGGTGTATTTTTTGCTCACCGTGACCTCCTGCGTTTGGGTGAAATTCCCCTTAACACCTAAACCGGGTCACTTGATTTTAGAATATCGGCAATTAGCAAAAAAATCTATTCGCCACACCCTTTTATATGCCGCTTTATATGCCGCGCTCACTCATCTCTTTTAAGGCAGCTTTTCGATATTTGCGCTGTAATCTATCGATGTAAATATGACCATCGAGATGGTCCACTTCATGCTGAATAAGCCGTGCCCAGATTTCCTCCCCCTCTAGCACCACTTTTTCACCATTAAGATCAATTCCCTCTGCCTTGGCATACCAGGCTCGTTCGCAGGGATACCATAAACCGGGTACGGAAAGGCATCCTTCTTCCCCATCTTGATATTCCTCTTCCGAAAGTTCCACTATCACCGGATTTAGAATATAACCACGCTTTCCTTCGATATTCCACGAAAAAGCCCGATAGGTCTGCCCAATCTGGTTCGCCGCTAAACCAGCTCGACCATCCTCATTCACCGTCTCTAAAAGATCTTCTACCAGCTGGTGAATTCCAGGAGTTATTTCTTCAATAGGGCTGCACACCGTGCGTAGTACCGGATCGCCAATTACGCGGATATCTCTATAAGTCATAGCTATATTCTACGGGATTTTTAAAAATATTATTTTTCAAGCCACTTTTAGCGACGAATTAGTTTTAGCCGAATAATTTTAAAACTAGGCGCTGCCTAGAATCAGAATAATTTTCGAATCAAAATAATTTGCAAACTATGCGCTATCTAAAAACTAATGGCTCCTGCGGTTGGATTCGAACCAACGACCGCCCGATTAACAGTCGGGAGCTCTGCCGCTGAGCTACGCAGGATTGGAACTCATTTAGGATACCAAATTTTTGCCGGTAGGCAAATTCTTAACCGCAGCTTAGGTAGACTGTGCTAATCAACACAGGTAAATCTAGGGAAGAATACGGCAGAAAATCTACCTACCACTACCTACTCCACCCCGTTTAGACCTGCCGCGTCCCGTAAATCTGCTTCTAAATTCCACAAAACTTCTTGATCTTCGGGAGCAGGAGCCGCATCAGCAATTATTTGGGTAAAAAGCGATTCATCTGCATTGCGCCGCACTTGCCCGCGCGCAATTCCTCCACTCGGCAATTCAGTAAACTGCTGGAAAACAACTGAGCGATCAATGCGCTCCCGAATCATTAAAATAAGGGTTTCGTCATAGTCAGCAGGAAATTGAAATATAAGCGCCTCTAGCTTTGGATTCACAAAAGTGAGAGTGAGGGTGCGCGATTCACTATCCCAAGTTCCCCGCAAGAAATCAGCCCACTCAATAAAGTCACATACCTCGGCGCCAATAATTCCCAATTTTTGCGGCCAAGCGGCAAGCCAGAGCTCGGTATCAGCGGCAGTTTCGAGCACTGAAGCAGCGAGCGGCGGCTGGGTGGCAGCAGCATAGATAAAATCCGGTAAAGACGCTCTGCGGCGATTAAACATCTACATCCTTTCCATTCCGGCAGATATTCCTAGATAAGAGAAATCCGAATCCCATACTACTACTGCAGATGCGTGAGGTTCTTTTTCCGCTTGCACCGCCCGGCCGGCAAAAAACCCTAAAGTCATTAGTATTGCTCCTAGCCCACAACCGACTATAAGCGCTTTCCGGCGCGATTTTCGCCGGAGTTCCACCCATTCAGTATCGGAGATTTCGGGCGCAACCTCCGGCATTTCTGCCTTATCTGCCATATCCTTTACTTCTTTCCCTTATTTTGGAGATATCACAGTACCCCCGGGATACCACAATATTCCAACTGCACTACTTACTTTGCGCACCGCACGCTATTTCCGTACCTTATAAAGTGCAGGCTATTTTCGTACCTTATAAAGCAATTATCTAAATTGCCAAGCTAATTTCTAAAAACCATACTTTTAGGAAAATAAAGTGCGGAGAATCCAAAGACCTCGGTAAGACCTCCCCTTTTATCTTAATATTTCACCTCTCCGGTAGGTGAAATCCGCTTCTTTGGATTCTCCGCGTATGCTTACTATAGCAAGCAAAACTCGCAAATAAAGCAGTTTTCCACAGAAATTTTTTGCAAATTTAGGCGAATTTCGCGCAGATATTCACCATCTCGATAGCTCCTAAAGCGGCGTCATATCCCTTATTCCCTGCCTTAGTGCCAGCTCGCTCGATAGCTTGCGTAATTGTATCGGTAGTGACCACCCCGAACATCACTGGAATGCCCGATTCCATACTCACTTGCGCAATTCCCTTTGCCGCCTCATTGCATACGTAATCATAATGCGAAGTGCTGCCCCGAATCACCGCTCCGAGGCAAATTACTGCATCATACTTACCGCTTTCCGCCATCTTTTTCGCCAGCAAAGGAATCTCAAAAGCTCCTGGCACCCAGGCAATCTCCACATCCGCTTCTGCCACCCCATGCCGGCGTAATCCGTCAAGCGCTCCTTCTAAAAGCCGAGCAGTAATAAAATCATTAAATCGAGAGACGACGATGCCAAATTTCTTTCCACTCGCCGTATAGTCTCCTTCGTATACCTGCATAATTTTCCTTTCCACTTTATTTATAAGCAATTTCTTTATAAACAGATATCTTATAGAGCATCGAGAATATGCCCCATTTTTTCTTTCTTAGTACGAAGATAATTTTCATCTGCACTGGTAGGCGGAATTTCAATAGGTACCCGCTCCACAATGTCCATACCGAATTCTTGGAGCTGGTATACCTTATCGGGATTATTGGTAAGTAAACGCAAAGTTTTAATCCCTAAATCTTGCAAAATTTGTGCTCCGATATAGTATTCTCGGGCATCTCCCGGCAGTCCGAGTGCCAAATTAGCTTCTAAGGTATCCATGCCTTCTTCTTGCAACTTATAGGCGCGCAGTTTATTAATTAAACCAATTCCGCGCCCTTCTTGATGCATATAAAGCAAGACTCCCCGGCCGGCCGTTTCAATAGCGCGCAAAGCACTGTGCAACTGTTCTCCACAATCGCAGCGCAAAGAAGAGAAAGTATCGCCAGTTAGGCACTCAGAATGAACTCTGCACAGCACCTCTTCCCCACTACTAATATCTCCTTTTACTAGCGCAATATGGTTTTCTTGATGTAAATGATCAATATAGCCATAGGCAGTAAAATCTCCATACGCAGTCGGTAGATGTACTCCCTCTATCCGCTCCACAAATTTTTCGTGGGTCTTTCGATAATGCTGTAAATCGGCAATGCTAATAATCGGAATTTGCATCTTTTCCGCCAAAGCGTGCAATTCACTCCGCGGCATCATATCGCCATCTGCGCCGATTATTTCGCAGCAAAGCCCCACTTCTTTACAACCCGCCAAGCGCAGCAAATCCACGGTAGCTTCGGTGTGACCATTGCGTTCTAGTACCCCATTTTTCTTAGCTACCAGGGGAAACATATGCCCTGGCCGGCGAAAATCTTCCGGACGCGCCGTTTCCGCTACAAATTCTTGCGCCGTCACCGCTCGTTCTCGGCAGGAAATACCGGTACGGGTAGATACATGATCAATCGAAATAGTAAAAGCAGTGCTGTGATTATCAGTATTGTGCTCCACCATCTGCGGTATCTGCAGTTTTTGCGCATACTTTTCACTAATTGGCATACAGAGCAACCCTTTGCCAATAGTCACCATTTCATTAAGCAATTCATTAGTAGCGTACTGCGCAGCAGCGATGAAATCTCCTTCGTTTTCTCGCTCTTGATCATCCACCATAATGATGAGCCCACCGGCAGCTAGCTGCGTTAAGGCTGATTCTATCGAAGCAAATTTTTCCATCCCTATATCCCTTTTGTTCTATTTCCGAAGTCGAAATAATTCCTGGTAATTCCCTTAAAATCCATTTTTTGCTAAAAATTCCGCATCTATTTCCTCATCCACCTGCGAGTGCGCAGTATCGATAGACGTAGCGTGCAGCATTTTTTCCACGTATTTTCCTAGCACATCGCATTCCACATTCACCCCTCCGCCTAACGGCACTTCCGGCAGATTAGTATGCGCCAAGGTATGCGGTATTACGGCGACGGAGAAAGTACTCTCATCTACTGCACTCACCGTGAGGCTAATTCCGTTGAGAGCAATTGAACCTTTTTCCACTATGTAGCGCAGCAACTGCGGCGCAGCAGCGAATTTATAAATCTGCGCAATTCCATCAACTTGCCGCGAAAGCAGCTGCGCTACCCCATCTACATGCCCTAATACAATATGCCCATCAAAACGGCCATTAGCTAGGAGCGGACGCTCTAAATTCACTTTATTGCCAATACGTAGATCCCCTAAATTAGAACGCTGCAGACTCTCGTGCATCACATCGCAAGTAAAACCACCACTCGGCAAAGAGGTAGCCGTGAGGCAGACGCCGTTTACCGCTATAGAATCACCAATTTTTAAGCCTGCCCCTATTTCGCGGCAGCTGATTAAGAAACGCCGCGCGTTCGCGCCTTCTTCTAACTCGCGAATTTCACCTATTTCCGAAATAATTCCCGTAAACATTAGGGCCTCTTTTCTTCGTTATTAGACGTTACAGAGCTATTGAGAAAAAATAGCGAATCAGCAGCATTTTCGGCCGCCGGGGCGCCGGCAGCTGAGCTCGGTATTTCTCCGGTGAGAAGTAAATCTTTCCCCAATTTCCGACTTTCCAAGTTCTGCAATTTCCAACTCTCCGCAAGTATCGGGAATCCCGCTCCTTCTACCGGAGTCAAAGCTGCAGCTCCACCAATAATCACCGGAGCAATAAATGCATAAACCTTATTTACTAAACCACTTTCTATAAAAGACCAGTGCACACGGCCGCCGCCTTCTACAAAAACTGAATCAATTTTTTGGGCGGCTAGTTTCTTCAATAAGGGGGCAATAGCTATTTGCCCATCCACCAACTCCGTCTGCAGAATCTGCACCCCTTTTGCTTCTAAGAGCTGCGCTTTTTCTGCGCGTGCCGCCTGATTTGTACTAGTAGACTGAACTGCACTAGCGCCCTGAGCTACCTTAGAGAGCGACGCCGCAGATTTCTCAGCAAAGGGCAAAAGAAAATCAGTGGCAATAATAGTGGGAATTTCGCCAGCAGTTTCCACTAGCTTAGCTTGCGGAGAAATGCGTAACTGTGAATCTAATACAATGCGCACCGGCTGATTAGCACCGCTAAAACGCGCAGTTAAGAGCGGATCATCAGCTTGCGCAGTACCTCTCCCAATTAGCACCGCTTTATACTTGTGCCGCAGCCGATGACCATAACTACGGGCTTCAGCTCCGGTAATCCATTGCGAATCACCGCGGCAAGTTGCGATTTTCCCATCTAAGCTCATCGCATATTTAAGCGCCACATAGGGAAGACCTGTGGTGATGTAATGAAAAAATATCGGATTGAGCTTATCGCATTCGCCGCGCAGAAAATCAGCTGTAACCGCAATTCCAGCTGCAGCTAATTCAGCTTGCCCTTTTCCGGAGACGAGCGGATTCGGATCGCGGGAGCCGATTACCACCCGCGTAATTCCGGATTTTTTAATCGCTTCCGTGCAGGGCGGCTGCTGACCTTGATGGCAGCAAGGCTCCAAAGTGCAATACAAAGTAGCGCCCCGGGCATTTGCTCCGGCCGCAGCGATTGCACGCACCTCGGCGTGTTCTGCTCCGTATTTTTGATGACAAGCAGCCGCTAGCACTTGCCCATCTTTTACAATTACCGCTCCCACTAAGGGATTAGGAGATACGAACCCGGTACCTTCCCATGCAAGGCTTATGGCTTGGCGCATAAAGACAGCATCATTCCGTTGCTGAGCTGCTATCTGCGTAGAAGATATGCGCACCGGTTGCCTTTCTCGTATAAAAAATGCCCCAATCTTCGGGGCACTATTCAACGCCAGCACTTAGCTGACTCGGCAAGCCACAGCTCCACAGCTGCTTCGCTTTCAGAATTTCATCTTCTTTCATCCAGACTTTACGGTCGGCTTCGGAATCACACCGAATCATGCCTTGCGGCGCGTGGGCTATAACCACCGGTCGGGAATCGCACCCTGCCCTGAAGATTTTTATTCAGTACCTCAATTCTATACTGCTCAACCTCGGTATTCAACGTACAGATGGAAAATGCGCAGATAGAATCAGTAAAAAATCTCCGACTGCTACTTTTCCCCTCCATATCGCCCATCTAAATATCTTTTTCCAAATAATGAAACATAGATTGCCGTATTTGTATCAAAATATGAAATAGATAGCGTTGGCGTGGAATCTATAAAGCGCGCCAGCTATATTAAAAGATGTCAATACGGCTTTAGATTTTAAAGGATACTTTGGGCGCACAAACACCAAAGTTCCAGCTAGAGCTGCTGGCAGCTCTAAAAAGCACGTCTTTATTCCACGCCGAGACTTCGGAGGGCTCGTGAAAAAAATTGGCATCGTAATGGGGTCAGATTCTGACCTCCCAGTTATCGAAAAAGCAATCAAATATTTGCAGGAAGTAGGTGCCGATTTTACAGTCAATGTATATTCCGCACATCGCACTCCTGATGAAGCAATAGCTTTCGCGCGCAATGCAAAAAATAATGGCTACGGGGTACTTATTGGTGCGGCAGGTATGGCCGCCCATCTCGCCGGCGTCCTCGCTGCCAATACCACCCTGCCGGTGATTGGCATTCCCTGTAAAGCAAAAGCTCTGGAAGGAATGGACGCTCTCTTGGCCACGGTAATGATGCCTCCAGGAATACCGGTGGCCACGGTAGGCATAGACGGCGCCAAAAATGCCGCTATTCTCGCTTGTGAAATTATTGCTCTTACCGATCCGGATTTAGCGGCGCGTTTAGAAGAACAACGCCACGCCAATACGCAGGCGATTTTAGAAAAAAACGCCCAGATTAACGCCGAGTATTCCTCTCACTGACGATTCCGCTACTAGTAAATCTTTTTGCACCAAATTTTAACCACTTAGATCTTTAACCATCCCAAACACAAATCACTAACTCAAAGGAGTAAGTATGGAAAAGAAGCTCGTCTATAAAGGAAAGACCAAAGATCTCTTTGCTCTTCCGAATGGCAATTTCGAGCTGAAATTCAAGGACGACGTGACCGGAAAAGACGGTAAGTTCGATCCCGGGGAAAATCAGGTAGGGCTTTCCATCGCGGGGGTGGGAGATATTAACCTCAAGATGACCACCTACTTCTTCGAAATTTTAAAAGAAAAAGGCATCAAGACGCACTGGGTAGCTTCCGATATGGAAAACACCACCATGGAAGTACTCCCCTGTACCGTATTTGGTAAAGGGCTGGAAGTGATTTGCCGCTATAAAGCAGTCGGCTCTTTCTATCGGCGCTACGGCGAATACTGTGAACTGGGGCAGGATCTTCCCGCTTATGTGGAAATGACCTTTAAGAATGACGAAAAGGGAGATCCGCTAGTCACCAAAGACGCCCTCGTAGATTTAGGGGTAATGAGCGGTGAACAGTACGATGCCACTAAAGCAGCTACGCAGGAAATTACGGCCGTAGTAGCAGAAGAAATGACTAAGCGCGGCCTAGAACTCTACGATATTAAGTTCGAATTCGGCTACGATGCGGAGGGCGAAGTAATCCTGATTGATGAAATTGCCTCCGGAAATATGCGCGTATATCGCGACGGCGAGTATGTGGAACCACTAGAGCTAAATAAGCTCTTCTTCAATTTATAAAATTGCCTGCGGGAGGCCGGCACAGCTAGAGAGCGCGCGACCTCCCGCTCGCCAGCGCGCTTCTAAATAGAGCCGCCTGCCAAACCAAATATCGGAAATCTGCACGCATATGCGCAAAGATACAAACTGAAAGAATAGCTGTGGGTGGATTTTTTGCACTGACCTCTCGCCGGCAAATTAGCGAAGACATTTTTTTCGGCACTGATTACCATAGCCACTTAGGCAACTACCGCGCTGGGCTAGCTCTCTGGGATAAAGAGCTCGGTTTCCAACGGGAAATTCACAGCATTCAAAAAGATTCTTTCCGTTCCCGTTTCTCCGATTTTCTTTCTGAAGCACGCGGTACTGCTGGCATTGGCTGTATTGCTGACGACGCCCCTTCGCCCCTCATTATTTCTTCTCACCTTGGGGTATACGCTATTTGTTTCGTCGGAGTAGTCAATAACCTCTGTGAACTGCGCGATGAGCTTCTGAATAGTAAAAGCATTCATTTTAATGCTCAAAGTGCAGCGCGCATCAACCCAACTGAGCTCATAGCAGCACTTATAAATACGCAGACAGATTTCGCCGCCGGAATAAAGTATGCCCAAGAACGTATTATTGGTACCTGTAATTTGGTGCTAATGCAGGAAGATGGCACCCTAATCGCCGCCCGCGATCGCTTGGGGCGGTTGCCGATAATTATTGGTAAAGACGAAGATGGCTATGCCCTCTCGGTGGAGTCTTTTGCTTTTGAAAAACTCAGTTACACCTACTGTTATGAACTGGGGCCGGCGGAAATTGTAGAGATTCACCCTAGAGAAATTCGCCAATTAGCTCCTCCGGGCAACGAAATGAAGATGTGCGCCTTTATGTGGAATTACTACGGCTACCCCACCTCTACTTATGAAGGGGTAAATGTGGAAATCATGCGCAATCGGAACGGCGAGATCATGGCAGCTAATGAAAAAGATCCAGCCTTTTTCCAAAAACTCGATTACGTATGCGGCGTCCCAGATTCCGGTACTCCCCATGCGCTCGGCTACTCTTTTGCCAGCGGGGTAAAATTTGCGCGCTGCTACATTAAGTACACCCCCACTTGGTCGCGTTCTTTTATGCCGCATCTGCAGGGTTCCCGCAATCGCATAGCAAAGATGAAACAGGTGCCGGTAAAAGAACTAATTGATGGAAAAGATATTCTTTTTGTAGATGACTCGATAGTGCGCGGCACGCAGCTGCGAGAAACGGTAGAGTTCTTAAAAGCTAATGGTGCGAAAGAAGTGCATATGCGCTCCGCCTGCCCGCCGATGATGTACTCTTGCCCGTTCTTAAATTTCTCTTCTTCTACTTCCCAGATGGAGCTAATTACTCGGCGCATCATTATGGAATGTGAAGGCGAAGCCGGCTTTTCCCATATTGATGAATACGCCGATACTCATACGGAGCGTGGGCAAAAACTGCGAAAAATTCTGGCGGAGCGTTTCAATTTTGCCACCCTCGAGTTTCAGTCTCTAGAGGGCATTATTAAAGCAATCGGCATAGATCGCAGTAAACTCTGCACCTACTGTTGGAGTGGCAATAAAGCCGATTTTGGAAGTAGCTATAAAGCAAATCCCGCAATAACGAACCCAGAGCAGCCAGCGCAATCCGAAAATCCAACGCAACCAACCAATCCGGAGCAATCATCACAAAAAGAAAATTCCGGCATTGACCCTTGCCTTAAGCAAAACTCACAGCCCAACCCAGACCTAAAAAATTAAGTAATAAATACCTACGAACAGAGTGGAAAGAAAATGCGTGATTCTCAGTCACAGAGCTACAAAGAGGCCGGCGTTGATATTGAAGCAGGCTACGAAGCAGTAGAACGAATCAAGAAGCACATTAAGACTACCCTGCCCGGAGGGATGTCTTTTGACAGCACTGGTTTCGGCGGCATGCTTCCCTTGGCCGTAGCGGGAATGCGCCAACCTTATATTATTTCCGCGACTGACGGAGTGGGGACGAAACTGAAGCTTGCTTTTTTAATGGATAAGCACGATACGGTAGGTATTGATTGTGTGGCAATGTGCGTAAATGATGTACTCTGCGCCGGCGCACTTCCCATCAATTTTCTCGACTATATCGCTTGTGGTAAGAATTTTCCGGAAAAAATAGAAGCTATTGTACAGGGAGTAAGCGAGGGATGCCGGCAAGCGAATATTCCACTCGTAGGCGGGGAAACTGCTGAGATGCCGGGCTTCTACCCAGAAGACGAATATGATTTAGCCGGATTTTGCAACGGCATAGTAGATTTACCAGACGTATTAGATAAAAATACGGTAAATAGCGGCGATGTACTGATCGGCATTGCCAGCTCTGGGGTGCATTCCAACGGTTTTTCTCTGGTGCGGAAAATTTTCGATATCACTACCCGCACTGGGCTCGAACAGCATTTTCCCGAGTTAGGAGAGCTAAATCTCGGTGAAGTACTACTAGAGCCCACAAAAATTTATGTGCAAGCAGTTGGGGCGCTTCTCCAGTGCAAGCTAGTGAAATCCCTAGCTCATATCACGGGCGGCGGTTTCTATGAAAATATCCCTCGCTCCCTGCCGAGTGGCCACGGAGTCGTGATAGATAAGAGCGCTTGGGAAATACTGCCAATTTTCCGGCTAATTCAGCGTATTGGCAATATCTCCGCACACGATATGTTTAACACTTTCAATATGGGAATCGGAATGACGGCCATAGTTGCTCCCGAAAATGCCGATACGGTAATAGAGATTTTGGCGGAGCACGGAGAAAAAGCCTTTAAAATCGGTCAAGTAGTGAAATCTTCCCAGCTAATAACTTTTACGGAGTAGGCACTTAATTAGCAAAGTAGGTATCTGGTTGAGTAATAGAGTGGTAGCAGGTTAGAGATATGGAAGTAACGAGCGAGCGGCAGGAAACGAAGAAAAAAGCGCGCGTAGCGGTGCTTATTTCCGGCGGCGGCACCAATCTGCAAGCCATCATAGATGGCGTAGAATCTGGCGCGCTTCCCCATGTAGAGATAGCTCTAGTGGTGAGCAATAAGGCAACAGCCTACGGTCTAAAACGCGCCCAAGCAGCTGGAATTCCTAGCGCCGTAATAGCCAGCCCCACATATAGCACCAAAGCAAGCCAGGAAGCTGCTCTGCTCCAGATTCTGCGCGCGCAAAATATCGATCTAGTAGCACTGGCCGGATTTTTATCTATCCTCAGCGCCGATTTTATCGCCCACTGCCCCGCCCCGATTGTAAATATCCACCCCTCCCTTATACCCGCTTTTTCTGGCCCTGGATTTTACGGCCGGCGAGTGCACGAAGCCGCCCTGGCAGCAGGGGTGAAAGTATCGGGCGCTACCGTACACCTGGTAAATGAAGTTTGCGACGGCGGGCAGATTCTCGCGCAAGAAACGGTGCGCGTACAGGAATCTGATACTCCCGATACCTTACAGCAAAGAATCCTCCACGAAGTCGAACACGTAATTTTTCCGCGCGTTATCGAGCAACTCAGTAAAGAGATTACTGGCCAAAGTTCGCCTCATTTCTTAGCGCCTAGCACCTCCACGTCTAGCTCTTCTTCCTCCAGCACTTCTAGTCCTTCCAGTTCCTCCCCGAATTAACCGTATTTCACTAAGCAACAAACCAGCCCAAACACCTAGAAAAGAAAGAAAGAATATGGCTCTGCAGCAACTTACGGAATATCTTGGCGCAAAATCTTATCCCGGGCGCACCTTGGCAATAGCCAGCGATCCGACCGGCAGCAGCGCCACAATTATTTACTTCATTATGGGGCGCTCTGCCAATAGTCAGAACCGTATTTTTGTGCAAGAGGGAGAGAGCGTGGCTACGCAGGCTTTCGATGAATCGAAAGTCGAAGATCCACGGCTAATTATCTATCCGGTCTATAAACGCTACGGAAATACTCATATCGTCACCAATGGTGATCAGACTGCTACTATCTACCAGGCTCTTCATTCTGGTATTGCCCCTGCCGAGGCCTTATTGCAGCGCGAATGTGAACCAGATGCACCTAATTTTACTCCCCGTATTTCTTTAACTACTGACCCCCAGGGATACGGATTAAATATCATTAAGGCTGCCACCAAAGCTGGGGAAAAATCCTTACATTTCGATTATCGTTTTCCCTATTTGCCTGGTCTTGGCCACTGTATCCACACATATATCGACGACGGCAATCCCCTGCCGAGCTTTTGCGGCGAACCAATCGCTTTCCCGTATACCGCTGACTTAGGAGAAAAAGTTTGGAAAGCCATTAATCCGAATTATCGAATATCGCTTCTGGAATGTGTATTAGACCTGCACACTTGGGAAATGCAAAGTATACGAATTTTTAACCGCCACACTGGAGATTAATACTTTCTCCTCCCGGTAACCTCGCTAAAAAATTGCCAATAGAAAAGAGAAGTTAAGAATATGAAGTCTTTAGCTCTGAAATATGGAAATAACCCCCATCAACAGCCCGCCTATATCGATATGCCAGATGGCAATGATTTACCTTTAGCGGTACGCAACGGGCGGCCGGGTTATATTAATCTATTAGATGCGCTAAATTCCTGGCAACTGGTGCGCGAGCTGCGCACCGCCACCGGGCAAGCCTGCGCCGCTTCTTTTAAACACGTTTCTCCTACTTCCGCCGCGGTAGGCAAGCCGCTTTCTCCAGAGTTGAAAAAGGCAGTTTTTGTAGATGATATAGCTGGTTTAGATGATTCTCCGCTCGCTTGTGCCTATGCACGGGCCCGCGGCACCGACCGGCTCTGCTCTTTCGGGGATTTTATTGCACTTTCAGATATTTGCGATGTAACTACTGCGCAACTAATTCGCCGAGAAGTTTCCGATGGCGTGATTGCCCCTGGCTATGATCCAGCCGCTTTAGAAATTTTACGCGCGAAACGCGGGGGAAATTATACTGTCTTAGAAATTGACCCCGCTTATACCCCGGACGCAGAAGAAATAAAGACGGTATTTGGAATTCATTTCCATCAAGGGCGGAATGACCGGCAGATTGACGAATCTTTATTACAAGAGATAGTGACGAAAAATAAAAATTTGCCTCCGCAAGCCCGCTTAGATTTGATTATTGGCCTAATTACTTTGAAATATACTCAATCTAATTCAGTATGTTTTTCCTATGATGGGCAAGCCATTGGTGTGGGAGCCGGCCAGCAGTCTCGTATCCACTGCACTCGCTTAGCGGCTGGGAAAGCTGATACGTGGTTTCTCCGCCAGCATCCGCTGGTACTTGCCTTACCATTCCGCGCTGAACTCCACCGCGCCGAACGCGATAATCTGATTGACGGCTATATTAACCAGAACGAAGAAGATGTATGCGCTGAAGGCACGTGGCAACGGTATTTCACGAGCCGCCCCACCCCGCTGAGTGCGGAGATGAAGGCAGAATACCTGGAAAAAATTACCGGCGTGAGCCTCACTTCGGATGCTTTTTTCCCTTTTTCCGACAATATCAAGCGCGCAGCCAAAAGCGGCGTATCTTATGTAGCGCAACCGGGCGGCTCGATTCGAGACGATGCGGTAATTGCTGAATGTGATGAGCACGGAATAGTAATGGTCTTTAACCATCTACGGCTTTTCCATCACTGAGTTTTAGTTACCAGAAATTTCCATATGCACAAAGAAAGAAAATAGCTATGAAACTGAGCATTATTGGCAGCGGCGGGCGGGAATATGCAATCGCCCAAAAACTTTTAGCAGATAATCCCCAGCTGGAGTTGCACATATTGCCCGGAAATGCCGCAATGGAAGATTTTGCCTATATCCATCCGGAAATTACTGCAGAAGACATCACTGGGGTGCGCGAATTTTGCCAGAAAGAAAAAATTGATTTCTGCGTGGTCACCCCCGATAACCCGCTAGTGCTCGGTATGGTAGATGCTCTCGAAGAAGTGGGAATTCCCTGCTTTGGGCCTCGCCGTGCCGGAGCGATGCTGGAAGGCTCCAAGAGCTTCGCTAAAGAGTTTATGATGCGCCACGGCATTCCTACTGCTAAATATCAACATTTTACCGATTTTTCGGCCGCCTTAGAGTATGCCCGTAATTCCAGTTATCCTTTGGTGATTAAGGCTGATGGGCTAGCACTCGGCAAAGGTGTAGCTATTCCAGATAGTTTCACTGCCGCAGAAGAAGTACTGCGCGATTTCATGCTCGGGCAGAAATTTGGGGAATCGTCGCGGCAAGTGGTGATTGAAGAATATCTGACGGGGCCCGAAATTTCGGTACTCAGTTTCTGTGACGGTAAAACAATTAAACCCTTGGTATCTTCTATGGATCACAAGCGGATTTATGACGGCGATAAAGGGCCGAATACTGGCGGTATGGGAGTAATTGCCCCTAATCCCGTATTTAGCACTGCGGTGGCGCAAGAATTTCAAGAAAAAATCATGCTCCCTACTCTGGCCGGATTGCAGGCAGAGCATATCGATTTCCGGGGGTGTCTCTATTTTGGGCTAATGCTCACCGCTTCCGGGTTAAAAGTAATTGAGTATAATGCGCGCTTCGGCGATCCAGAAACGCAGGTAGTACTCCCCTTACTCCGCGGAAATCTCTTGGAAATTTTCCAGGCTGTGGCTCGGGGAGAACTCGAAAAAGTAAAAGTAGAATCCACCGCCCAGCATGCCGCCTGCGTAGTAATGGCGGCGGCGGGCTACCCGGGGCCGGTAGAAAAAGGGCAAGAAATTACCTATCCTCCAGAAATACTCCCCTATCTAGTATTTGCCGGAGTAAAGCGCAGCGCAGCCGGCACCCTGTTAAGTAACGGCGGGCGCGTAATTAACGTATTAGGATACGGCGATTCTCTAACAGCAGCACTGAATAAAGCCTATGAAAATGTAGAAAAAGTAAAGTTCGGCTCATGCCAGTTCCGCCGGGATATTGGCAAACGGGCTCTAGAGATTGAGGCAGGAAAATGATTTACCGAATTTATGTAGAAGCAAAAGCAGAAACTAATCCGGCAGCCGCCTCTTTAGCTGGCGAACTGCGAGAATTCTTAGGAATTCACAATTTAGTGGGTCTGCGCATTATTAATCGCTACGATGTGGAGGGAGTGAGCAGCAAAGTATTCCAATCCGCAGTTACTAATGTATTTGCCCAGCCCCCACTCGATAATTACTTTAGTGAATTAAAGATTCCCGCTAATACTACCGCTTTCGCTGTCAGCTATCTGCCGGGGCAGTACGATCAGCGGGCAGATTCAGCTGCGATTTGTATTCAGATGCTGGCACAGGTAGATAAACCGCTCGTCAATTATGCCTGCATATATCTGCTGGAAGGTGAGCTCACTAACGCCGAAATTGCCGAAATTAAAAAATATTTAATCAATCCGGTAGATTCCCAAGAAGTGGGATTGGAGATGCCGGAGAGCCTAGAGCTGCGCACTACTCCCCCCGCTCCTGTACCTATTATTGACGGCTTTACCTCTTATGATACGGAGCGTTTAGAAAAATACTTAGCAGATAATTCTTGCGCGATGGATTTAGCAGATTTGCAGCTAGTGCAGAGCTATTTCCAATCGGTGCAGCGCGATCCGAGCGAAACCGAATTAAAAGTAATTGACACCTATTGGTCTGACCATTGCCGGCATACTACCTTTAATACTGCCCTGCGCCAGGTAGAAATTGCAGATGCCCGCGTACAAGCCACCTACGATTCTTATCTGAAGATTAAGGAAGAAATTAACCCTGACCGCCCCGTCACTCTTATGAGTATGGCGACTATGGCGATGAAGCAATTGCGGCGGGAAGGGAAATTGGAGCAGCTGGATATTTCGGAAGAAATTAATGCTTGCACTATAAAAGTAGCGGTAGATGTAGACGGGAAAAACGAAGATTGGCTACTCCTTTTCAAAAACGAAACTCATAATCACCCCACTGAAATTGAGCCTTTTGGCGGTGCGGCTACCTGTATTGGTGGAGCAATTCGCGATCCACTTTCCGGGCGTTCTTACGTATATGCGGCTATGCGCGTCACAGGCGCAGCTGATCCGCTCACAAGCCGAGAAGATACTCTGCCTGGAAAATTACCGCAGCGGAAAATCGTAACTACCGCTGCCGATGGTTACTCATCTTATGGTAATCAAATAGGTTTGGCTACTTCATTTATTGATGAAGTATATGACCCCTCTTATGCCGCAAAGCGCCTGGAAATCGGGGCAGTTTTAGGAGCGGTACGGCAAGCAGATATTAAACGCGAGACTCCCATTCCGGGCGATATCGTAGTCCTAGTAGGCGGAGCTACTGGCCGGGATGGCATCGGCGGAGCTACTGGCTCTTCGCGAGCACATAATTTAGATTCCGTATCGGAATGTGGAGCACAGGTGCAAAAAGGTAATGCTCCAGAAGAGCGAAAATTGCAGCGACTTTTCCGCCGGCCAGAAGTGACGCGCTTCGTAAAGAAATGTAATGATTTCGGTGCGGGCGGCGTCTGTGTAGCGGTAGGAGAATTAGCTGCGGGTCTCGATATCCATTTAGATGCGGTTTATAAGAAATATGAGGGACTGAATGCTACCGAAATTGCGGTGAGCGAATCTCAAGAACGCATGGCGCTAGTAATCGCCAAAAAAGATTTAGCGGAGTTGGCCAAATACTGCGCAGAAGAAAATCTACGCTATGCAGTGGTGGCCGATGTGACGGCAGCACCAGTACTAAGAATGAGCTATCAGGGGCAAGAAGTGGTGAATATTGAGCGCTCTTTCCTCGATACAAATGGCGCTCCGAAGCAGATAGATGTGAAAGTAGCCGAGCCGAAAGCAGCTACGCGGGCGGAAGCAAATACCGCAGAAATATCTGCTCATGCGGATTGGCGCAGCCGCTTAGCCGATATGCTTACCGATTTGAATCACTGCGCGAAAGAAGGCCTAATTCAGCAATTTGATTCCACTATTGGAGCCGGCACCGTGCTCATGCCTTTAGGAGGAAAGCTACAAAAGACCCCTATTCAAGCTATGGTACATAAATTCCCGGTATTGGGAGCAGAAACCACTACTTGCTCCGTCATGGCTTATGGCTTCAATCCCACTATCAGTAAAGCTGACCCCTACCGCGGCGCTTATGAAGCCGTAATAGATTCAGTAGCGAAAGTAGTAGCGGCAGGAGGAGATCCCGCGCAGGTACACTTAAGTTTTCAAGAGTACTTCCCCTCTCTCCAAACAGATCCAGAGAAATGGGGTCTGCCTTTCGCTTCACTTATGGGGGCCTTTCAAGCCCAGCTAGATTTAGAGATGGCCGCAATCGGTGGCAAAGATTCCATGAGCGGCACTTTCGAAAATTTAGAAGTGATTCCTACTCTGGTATCTTTTGCCGTCACCTTAGCCCAACTTGATCAGGTGATTTCCCCGGAGCTGAAAGAAGCAGGCGGAAAATTACTAGTTGCTGCCCCGCGCAAAGGCACCAAACTTTCTAAGGCGTATTTCCTGAAAGTAGCTCAGCTGCTGGCGAGCGGAAAGATCCGGGCTGCCTACTCTTTGACTGGTTCTTCGATTCATGAAGCAGCTTTCAAAATGGCACTCGGAAACCAGCTAGGAGTTCAATTTAACTCTGATTTTGCGCCAGAGACGGGGTTTGTCCCTATTTGTGGCGGCTTCCTGCTCGAGGCAGCGGCAGATTTTTCACCTCATCCAGCCGAAGAAGAATTAGTAGAGATACAAGAAATCGGAGAAGTAATTTCTCCGTATGAGTTACGGGCAGCTGGACAAAAAGTAGCTATTGCCGAGCTCCAAAAAGGCTATGAGGCCAAGTTGGAACCGGTCTATCACGTACATACTCCAGCTCCGGATGCGGGGTCTGGGGCTAATTCTTCATCGGCAGCAGACTCACTAGCAGACTCTCTAGCACCGGTAAATTCCACCCCCGCGCTCCGGCCAGAGGTCAAAAGCTATCCGTGGATTAAAAACAACCTGCCCGCCCGCAAATATAGCGGTCAGCCGCACCCTAATCCCCAAGTACTAATTCCGGTATTCCCTGGCACTAACTGTGAATTTGATACGGCACGGGCTTGGGAAAAGGCTGGGGCCAAAGCAGATATTATGGTCGTCAAGAGCCTTACAGTGGCGGATATTGAAAGAAGTATTAGCGAGTTTGCTGCTAAGTTGGCAGCAGCGCAGATTCTTTTCATTCCGGGTGGTTTCTCGGGCGGTGATGAACCAGATGGATCAGCTAAGTTCATTACTTCGTTTATGCGCAATGAACAGGTAGCAGAGGAAATTAACCAGTTGCTGGAAGAACGCGATGGGCTAATTGGTGGCATCTGCAACGGCTTTCAAGCTTTAATTAAATTAGGGCTACTCCCCACTGGGCGAATTTGTGAACCAAAAGTTGATATGCCTACTCTCACTTATAATACGATTGAGCGCCACCAATCGGGAATCGTCAATGTGCGTATCTGCAATACGAGCAGTCCGTGGCTGCAAAAAACTGAAATGGGCGCAATTTATCAAGTGCCCATATCGCATGGTGAAGGGCGAATCGTCGGAGAAGTAAAAGCGCAGAATATAGCCACCCAATATGTGGATTTAGCGGGCACTCCGACTTCTGATATTCGATTCAATCCAAATGATTCACAGCTAGCTATCGAAGGAATGGTATCTGATTGTGGGCGTATTTTTGGAAAGATGGGGCACGCAGAACGTTTCTCCGCTGGCACCTATCAAAATGTACCCGGCCGTTATGATATGCAAATTTTTGCGGCGGCAGTGGATTACTTTCGTAGCTAATTCCGGTATATAGCCAATTGGAAGAATGTGGAATATACCGCGAAAAGCTTCGGCCAAAATAGCACTCAGCAGTGGAGGATTCATTTAAGTGGCGCAACTATCCGATATTGAGATTGCCCAGCAATCCCAGCTTCGCCCTATTACAGAGATTGCCGCAAAACTGGGAATCGACGCAAAATACCTCGTACCCTATGGGCGTGCTAAAGCAAAGCTAGATTTACAGTTGATAAATGACGAGCAGATTACCCGTAATAAGCTTGTGCTGGTGACCGCGATGTCTCCTACTCCGGCCGGAGAAGGAAAAACTACCACCACAATTGGACTAGCGGATGGTTTAGCGCACATCGGAAAACGAGTATGTGCAGCCTTACGTGAGCCTTCTTTGGGGCCAGTTTTCGGCTTGAAAGGCGGCGCCTGCGGAGGTGGCTATGCGCAGGTGCTTCCGATGGAAGATATAAATCTACATTTTACCGGCGATTTTCACGCTATTTCAGCAGCCAATAATCTACTAGCCGCCCTGCTAGATAACCATATCTACCAAGGAAATGAGCTCCGTATCGACCCTCAGCGCATCGTCTTGAAGCGCTGCCTCGATATGAACGACCGCCAATTGCGTAATATCGTAGATGGTCGGGGAAAGACCAGCGACGGGCGAGAACGCGAAGACGGCTTTGAAATTACTGTAGCTACCGAAGTGATGGCTATTTTTTGCTTAGCTTCTTCCTTAGCTGATCTAAAACGCCGGTTGGGGAAAATAATCGTCGCCTATAATGAAGACGGCAAACCGGTGACGGCCGCTGATTTACAGGCAGCTGGAGCCATGACGGCCTTGCTTAGAGAAGCCTTATTACCGAATTTAGTGCAGAGTATAGAAGGGACGCCGGTGATTATGCACGGTGGACCTTTTGCTAATATCGCCCACGGATGTAATTCAATTATTGCCACAAAAATGGCGCGTTCTCTCAGCTCTTACACAGTTACAGAAGCCGGTTTCGGGGCAGATTTAGGGGCCGAAAAATTTATCGATATCAAGTGCCGCCTAAGTGGTATGCAGCCAGATTGCGCCGTAGTAGTGGGCACAATTCGCGCCTTAAAAATGCACGGCGGAGTAGATACGAAGGATTTAGAGTATGAAAATTTGCCTGCCTTACAGGCGGGGCTGCCTAACTTACTGCGCCATATTTCCACTTTGCAGAATGTATTTAATCTGCCAGTTGTGGTGGCTTTAAACGTATTTCCCAGCGATACGGCGGCAGAAATAGCTTTGGCTAGCACCGAATGTGCAAAGCTTGGAGTGAAGCTAGTGAACTCTACGGTATGGGCAGATGGAGGAGCTGGCGGAGAGGAGCTAGCTCAGGAAGTGGTGCGCCTCTGCGAAGAAAATAAAGGAAACGAAACAGGCCGCAAAAATTTGGATCTGCTTCGCTTTGCTTATCCACTTGGAATGCCGATAGCCGAAAAACTTAATCTGCTAGTGCAGAACGTATACGGCGGTTCCGGAGTAGATATTGCTCCGGCAGCGCGGCGAGAAATTTCTCAGCTCACAGAGTTAGGCTTTGCAGATTTACCTATATGCATGGCGAAGACCCAATATAGCTTCTCAGATAATCCCCAGCTCCGTGGAGCTCCGCGTGATTTCCAGGTGCATGTGCGGCATATTAAAGTAAATGCGGGTGCTGGTTTCTTGGTGGCTTATTCGGGAAGCCTGCTAACTATGCCGGGGCTTCCGAAAGTACCAGCCGCAAATTCTATTGACGTAGCTGAAGATGGCCGTATTACGGGGCTTTCTTAGGGTAAAAAATACCCTCTGAAAGGTCGAAACCATCCAGAGGGTAAGAAAATTTTTCTTTAGAAAATATATTTTTGCTACAGGGGCTTACTTCTTATCTTTTGCAGAAAAACCCATGTAGATTCCGATAAGTACCATAGCAGCGATTATCGATACGATCCACTGTATCCAGGAAATACCGCCGTTCGCATTAGAGTAACCAAATAGGCCTACTATCCAGCCTCCTAGCCCCGCTCCTAAGGCACCGAGGATAATAGTCCACAGAATACCAATAGGCTGTTCACCTTTCTTAAAGAATCGGGCTAAGGCTCCTACTATAGCACCGGTAATAATCATTCCAATTAGCTGACCCATGAAACGCTCCTTTCTTATTCGCGTTTGTTTTCGTCAGCTACTGCAGTAAATTTCTTTCACTCCAGTAGTTCTATTCCAGTTTATCAAAAATACAACAGATATTTTAATTTTGAACTTTCTTGCGATGTGTTATACATATAAGGAATTCTATAAAGTGGCTATGCGAAAAATTTCTGCCTAACTTTATTCGCTTATTAGTTAAGGCTAGATAGAAACTGGCGGGTTAATCCCAACAGGAGCCGTAACTACCCGCTGGAATTAACCCGCCTAGAGGAAATCCACCCGTCGCTAGTACAAAACCAGATGGCCAATTAGGCGTTAAACGCCTGTGCTATCCGCTCGTGCGCGGCCCAGATTTGCTCAGGTAGATTCTTGAACTGTGCAAGGTGTTCGCGGCGGTAGTCCATCTCCTTTTTCCACAGTTCAGTGTCAATGGAAAGAAGCTTATCCAGATCGGCGTCGTCACCTTCGAAACCATCCAGATTTAGCTCTTCCTTCTTCGGCAAAATACCTACCGGCGTTTGCACGCCCTCAGCGCGTCCTTCCTTAACATCTAGCAACCAAAGCAGCGCCCGCAGGTTGTCGCGGTAGCCAGGCCAGAGAAAGTGGCCGTCTTCCGGATCGCGTTGGAACCAGTTCACGTGCGCAAAAATAGGCTGTTCCCTCGCGGAACCAATCATCTCCAACCAGTGGGCCGCGTAGTCCCCTTCGGGGTAGGACATGAAGGGGCGCATCGACATCGGATCATAACGCAACACGCCTTCCTTGCCCTCGGCCGCGAAAGTAGCCTGGGCACCCAGGGTCAAACCGTCGTAAACCCCCTCGGTTAGGTCGGTGATTGCCCGAATAAGCGGCTCCCTGTCCTTTACTCGTCCGCCAAAGATGATGGCGTCAATTGGCACACCTTGCGGTTCTTCATAGTCGGGGGCCACGTTGGGCACGTTAGCCAAAGACGTGGTGAAGCGGGAATTGGGGTGTGCCCACTCGTCGCCCTTGGCCTCGGAGCGTTGCCGATCGGCCGGGCGGTCGGAAATCTTTTCGCCCTTCCAATCCAGCCAGCCAGTAACATCTTCGGGGTAATCCGGGGTCTTACCTTCCCACCACAGCTCTTGGGTTTCGGGGTTGTAAGCGACATTGGTGAAGAGCGTCTTCGAGCCTTCTTTGATGGCGTCCATGGCGGTGGGATTAGAGTTCCAGTTGGTGTCCTTTGCCACGCCGAACGCGCCGTATTCTGGGTTCATGCCGTAAAGCTTGCCGTCTTCGCCAACGCGCAACCACACGATGTCATCGCCGTAGAAGTAAACTTCGTAGCGCTCCCCCAAAGCGTCGGGGGCTAGCATCATAGCGAGATTGGTTTTACCGGAAGCTGAGGGGAAGCCGCCGCACACGTAGTAGGTGCGATTCTTGAGCTTATCCTTAATACCGATCAACATGAACTGTTCGGAAAGGAATTCCCCGGAAGCCCAGCCATCGTAAGAGGCTTGGCGCAGACCGTGGGCAATCTTCCCGAGCAGCGCGTTGCCGCCGTAGGAGGAACCGAAATGCAAAATTGTGCGCTCGTCGGCCACCGTGGCAAACAGGCGCTTATCCTTATCGGTACCCTGCCCCAAGTTCTCCAGGTCGCCGGTCACGTGCACTGCACGCACGAATTGTCCCGGATCTTCCAAATTGTTCAGGTGTTCTATGCCAACCCGAGCCATGCGGATCATGTGCAGAACCACGGTGAGGTTGTCGGTAAGCTCCACCCCGCGAGCCCACTTTTCTAGCGGCGATTTCGGCGGTGCCATCAAGTAGGGCACCACGTACATTGTTTTACCCCGGGAGGCCCCCTTCATGCTTTCCAGCTGCCGGGCAGTTACTTCCGTGGCGTCGTACCAGTTGTTGTAGATTCCGGCTTCCTGCGGATTGTGGGTGGCAACGACGGTGCGTTCCTCGCTGCGCGCCGTGTCCTTGTAGTAGGAACGGGAGTAGTAGAGTCCATCGCCCGCAGGTGCGATTTCACCGGTGGATAGGCCTTCAGTGATGAGCCGGTCGTCATCCTTTGCAGAAATGACTTCGATGGCAGCGGGTTCGGTAATTCCGGCCCAGTACGCTACGTACTCAGCTACTGCAGGATTTTTCAGCCCGGCGTCGCTGAGAATCTTGGCAATATTATCCATATTTACACTCCTATTTTCGGTAGTCTGAACAATAATTTTAGTTTAACCGAAAATTTTGAAGCGAATTTGGATTTAAGTCCCGCCTAGAAGAAATATGGTTTACATCGGGATAATCCTTGGCAGGTAAGGAGTTTCATTAGCTGGCAAATCTAACCGGCACTTACGTTATAGCAAAACAATTATTTCTCACATTCCACCTCTTTCACTAGATCAAGATAGGCATGTTCTTTTCCGCCGTGCAGGCAAGTAATCCCGGCTGAATCACCCGTGTAATCGGCATACGGCGCAAAATAGCGCTGCCATACTTCTCATCCAGCTCCATTGCATAGAGCGAAACCGCCCATACGCAAAACACATATGGGCGGTTTCAATTATCTATTTCTTAGATCTTAGCTATCTATTTTTAGATTTTAGCGTTCGATTCTTCTCTTTCTATTCAGAGTAAGAGCTCCACCGGACGCAAGGAGGATTGCAGAAGCAAGCGCGGAGAATGCGATTTCTGCTCCCGTCTTAGGAAGAGAAGAATTGCCCTTCTTCCCCGCTGCGTTACCACCCGGAGTTGAACCTTTCGCATCCGGAGCAGGAGCGGGAATGTCTTCCCAGACAGCTTCTACCTTGGTGTCTTCCTTAACCGTAATCTCATCACCAGGAGCATACTCAGTATCGCCAATCTTCCAGCCCTTAAACTTCTGATTCTCAGGAGCAGTAAAGCCATTAGCAACCAACTTATAAGTGCTGCCCTTCTTCATAGTCGCACCTTCTGTTGCACCGGTACCGCCGTTACCGTCGTAGGTGACAGTGACCTGGATGTCTTTCCAGATAGCTTTAACTACCGTATCTGCCTTGACTATAAATTTGTCATTAGCAGCATATTCTTTGTCGCCTATCTGCCAGGTCTTAAATTCTTGATTCTCATTAGGAGCAGTAAAGATATTAGCCAAAATTGCATACTCAACGCCCTTGTTCAGAGTCTTCCCAGCCATACTGCCCTTACCACCGTTGCGGTCATAGCTGACAGTGGCAGTTTCGAGCGTCTTGGTTGCCGGAGCTGAATCAAGCTTATCGGTGTCACCCTCCAGACCGCCTTTATCTTTCGCTTTTGCCGTGACAGTTCCACCAACTTCGATGTCTTCAACTTTCAGAGTAATCACACCGGTGTTCGCATCAACCGTGGCATTATCTGCTGACCAAGTGGTCTTACCGGAAGCTTCGTCCACAGTTCGCGTTGCGGTGACGGTTTTCTCTGCTCCAGAAGCATCCTTATAGGTGACGGTGTAAGACAGCAAGTCGGTATCATCACCGGGATCTTTATAAGCCGGTGGAGTAATGGTAACTTTGCCAGTATCCGTATCTACCGCAATCGCAGGAGAATTAGGTTTGATATTTTTCACCAGATCCTTGGCTGGGATTGTTCCTTTTGGTTCAGCTCCGTCTTTTACCTTGACTGAACCATCTGCATTTTTTACAGGTACCGGATTCCAATTACTATCATAAGTAACTTCCGCATCATTACCGCTAAATATCTTAACGTTTCCGTTGTCATCAAATTGTATAACTGCCGGAACCCCATCCCAGTCTCCAGTCCCATCGGGAAGTTTAGATGTACCATTTACCGTATTGGCATCTCGAATAGCTTTCTCGATGGCTTTTTTATCGGCATCAGTTAATTTGTGAGGATCCCTCACGGCGACTTTGTCGGGGGTTGTTATTACCGGCTCAGACTTCGCGCAAGAACGGAATTTATGTGGCTCTTTGACAAGGATACCGAACTCTTTTCCGAGTTTTAAATCGTTAACCTTATCATTGATTGGGAAAGTAACTGTTGTTCCGTCTTTGGATACTGTTTGAGACATATCATCTGAGGTAGATTTGTCCACTTTGCAGCTTCCATTTTCGCTAAAATTCTTGTCCTCTCCATCCGTAAAATTTTTGACAAAATAAAATTTCGTACCTTCGGCAACCTCTTTATCAAGCGTAACGATAATCTGTCCGTCTGTTACCTGAACTTTTTGTATTGTCGGAGCGGCAGATGTATCCGTTACCGTTTCGATTTTTAGGTCCGTAGCTTCAACTTTGCCTGATGTCGAACCATCAGTATAAGTTACTTCATAATAAGCATGGTCAGTACCATCAATAGAAAACTCAACTGATTTAATATCCCCTGCTATTGCAGTGTTTGCATCTTTCAACATTTGAACAGCTTCTGCTTGTTCATCTGTACTAACTTGGTTGGATGAAGTTTGTTCTATCCAAATTTCACCTTTTGGCATTTTCAAATCATCTTTATGCTGATCCTTTAAAGATGGTTGAACCTCAATAGTGATGGTCTTAGAGGTCTCGCCTACTTCCGTCACAGTTACCTTGTCACCTTCGGCAAGGGCACTACCTAAAGTTACACTCCATTTTGTTTTTCGCTCGGTGGGTGGGATAGAGACCGTTTTTTCTTCGGTTCCTCCGGCTTTGCGATTCACAGTTACAGTAATCGTAAAGGTTAGGTTTTTATGTGTCCGTTGACCTTTACCCATTTTTATGTCTCCGGAAATAGTTTTATTGCCGACAGATATTGTATCGACCTTCGGCTCGCCCGCTGCACGCACACTTTGGCTAGCGAGCGGTTCACTTATCTCTAAATCTTCTGCCTGCACCAAAGCTGGCATAGCCAGCGTAAAGCATAAGGCACAGAAAAGAAACATAGTTAGCAGTTTCCGGTAAATACTGCCGCGTTTACGCGCTAATTCACCCGAATTCTCTGCGGAAAAAACTTCGGATTTATTTTGAAAGTTAAGCATAGTGCATTCCAACATATCTTCATTTACAGACAATACAAGGCAATTCTATCATCTCCGTTTTAAAAGATATATCCTTCAATAAATGGTGAGGTATCTTATGTAAATCCAGCAGATAAATTGTAGGATAGGAAAACCGTAGTACGGATATTTTTACCTCGAACTTTTTATTTAAATACAAATTAACGAGTAGCTATTTTTGCAATAAAATTTGCGCGCTAAAAGCAAGACTACAAAACCTTAAAACAAATAAACGAATAAAATTGAGCGTTCATAGAAAAAAGCTTCTGCCTAGAAAACCTAGCAGAAGCACTGGTGGAGCATAGGGGATTCGAACCCCTGACCTCTTCCATGCCATGGAAGCGCGCTACCAACTGCGCCAATGCCCCGCAGAATTAAAATAATTCAGCCAACTGTTTAATGATATGCAGAGCGCAGAAATTTTGCCACTTCGCATCTCAGATTAGGCGGTGATTCTCACCACGGGCGATCAAATACCGCTGTATCGGCATATTTTCTATTGTAGGTGCTGATTCTCCACGGCGGATTAGCTCCTATCCGCGGCACGAGCACTGACCAATGGCAATTATCCATTCCTTGAAAACCCACCCACGTAGAGGGATTCATGCCAAGCAAGCTCATAATACCGTTGGCACTAACTCCCCCATGCGATACGAAAACTAGATTTTCTTCGCGCCCGGAATCAGCTTTTTCTACCGTTGCCACTGCATCTAGTACTGCATCACGAAAACGAATTCCACAGTGTTCGCGCGTCTCCAGCCCCACTCCATCCGGCTGTTCCCCGCGCCTCCAAACTTGCCACTGCTCGTACCAGCCGGCTTTGATTTCTTCATTAGTGAGCCCTTCCCATAACCCATAGCTGCGCTCGCTGAGCCGCTCATCAACTTCGAGAGGTACTCCCGCTAATTCCTGTAATACAGCTGCCGTAGCTCGCGCGCGCCGCAGATGTGAAGTATAGATTCGCGTAGGGTGAAGTTTCAGTAATTCTGGTGCAACCTCTTGCGCCTGGAGCACGCCAGCTTCATTCAGAGGATTATCGGTAGAGCCTTGAATGCGCAGCTGGATATTCTGATCAGTCTGCCCATGCCGCCAAAATATTAATCGCTTTATAGTCATATGCTCCAGCTATTCCGATCCTAAATCAGTAAAATCAAAATAATTAGCCAACGGTATCTCAGCCGCCGGAGCCGCCTTTATATCTTCTGGCAAAGCTATACTCGGGCAATCTCCCCACAATTTATCCAAGGCGTAGTGGGCAAGATCTTCTTCTTGCTGAACATGCACCATAACTTCACCATAATCCAGCAATACCCAGCGCGCTTCCCCTTCTAGGCCTTCGCGCCGCAGCCGCTTATATCCTGCTTTGCCGAGTGTTTCTTCCACTTTGTCCACAATTGCTCGTACTTGCCGTTCCGTGGATCCAGCTAAAATCAAGAAGACATCCGTCAGCACCATCCGCTCCGACACGTCTAAAGCCTGCAGAGAAGTAGCTTTCACTTCCGCAGCGCCGCGCGCGGCCAGTATCGTCATTTCAATTGCTTTATCTGTAGCGCTCACTATTCCCTTTCCTCAGCGGCAATTTTTCTCACTTCTCCGCCACATTATTTTCACCGCAAACACTTAAACAACTATTTTTCCATAGTTGCGCTAGCTTTTCCGCTTTTATATTTCCAAAGAGCTTCTCTAGAGTAATAGCGCGGTGCTCACCGCAAAATCACTTAGTTCTCCCGCGGCACTGAAAAAGAATAAATTTATTAGCGAGCCGCCTAGATAGCCGACAATAATCCCGATTGCTATGAGCACGAATAGCACAAACCAGGCTCGGCGGGAAGAACGCTCCCCACCGCTGTTAGCTTTCTTTTCTTTATCGCTCTTTTCGGATTTTATCTCCGCTGCTTTTTCTTCTACGGCAGCGGCGGCTTTTGTATCCACCTTTTTTGCTGGCTCTACTGATTCTGCTGGCTCGGCTACCTCTACAAGCTCTGCCGCTGCTACTTTTCCGCCCGCTACGCTCTCCTCGCTAGCTGCTGCTTCCAGATTTTCATCTGCAGAATTTTCCTCATGCGCAGTGGCAGCAGAATCGTCTGCCGCTTTCCCACTCGGCACCTCTGGAGCAGCTGCCTCTACTTCTTCTGCAGATATTTCTTCTGCCGCAGGGCTCTCATTCGCTTTAATCTTATCGCGCCGCGTACGCATCACCAGCCGCTCACGCAAGCTACGCGGAGCGGCGTCGTTATCAGCATCCGTTGCTAAAGCTGCATCCAAATCTATATCAGCATCCGCAGCCGCATCTGCATCAGCAGTTGCTTCTTTATCCAGCTCTTTCTCAGGTGTAGCGGTGCTTTCGGGTTTTTCGGTAAGTTTTTCCGCCGCAGCTGGCTGCACTACAATTGGCTCCTCCGCCGTTATTACCGGTGATTCTCCATTCGCTGTACTTGCCGGCGTTTCCACTTCTCCGTCTTCACTTTGAAAACGCGAAAATACGGATTTCCGCTCTAACTTTTCCGGCGCCTCTGCTGCCGCCCGAGCTGCAGCACGCAGCTTCTCTGCCTCACGTAATTCTTTTCGAGATGGACGGCGCAAACGCAGCTCTTGCGTATCAGTAAGAGAAGGAGCATCAGGAGATTTAACTTCCAATTTTCCCAACTCACGTAGCTGTTTACGAGTTAAACGCGGGGTATCGCTCATTACAGTCCCTTTCCTTCAAACTCTTCTAACTTCTCTTCTGTAGCTTCCGAAATACCGGCACCACTTAAAGCAGTAGTATCTAACTGCCCGTCCTGATACAAATTATACTTACTAATATATTGTACGACGCCATCTGGCACTAAATACCACACCGGCCGATTGTTATGCGCCCGGTGGCGAATATCGGTAGAAGAAATAGCCATAGCTGGCACTTCCAGAAGGGTAATCCCGTCTGCCGGCAATCCCGAGATATCTAGCTTATGCCCGGGGCGAGTGACCCCTACGAAATGCGCCAATTCCCAAAGTTCATCATTATTTTTCCATCGCAGTATCTGCGGAAGTACATCTGCACCAGTGATAAAAAATAAATCAGCATCTGGATACTGTTTAGAGAAATCTCGCAGCGTATCGATTGTATAGGTAATACCGCCTCTATCGATATCTACACGCGATACGGAAAAACGCGGATTATTAGCTGTAGCAATCACCGCCATTAAATACCGGTGCTCAGCGTAAACCACCTTTGCATCCTGCTTGAAAGGTTGCTGGCCAGTAGGCACAAACACCACTTCGTCTAAAGAAAAATAGTGCTGCACTTCCGATGCTGCCACCAAGTGCCCGTTATGGATAGGATCAAAAGTACCACCCATAATTCCAATACGGCGACGCCCCGGCGCGGGATTTACATTATTCGAGGTGAAAGCGTTTATTTCGTCCACAGCCTAACCTTAAGGAATTATTTCACGCTATTATGCGTTGTAGTTAATGACAATTGTAACGCAGAACCTGCACACAACTGAAAGGATATTTCATGGCAAGCGTAGAAGTAACCGCGAAGAATATTGAAGAATTGACGAAAGACGGCATTACTATATTGGATTTCTGGGCACCTTGGTGCGGGCCCTGCCAAAAATTTGGACCAGTATTCGAGGCAGTTTCGGAAAATCATTCTGATGTTACCTTTGGAAAGGTAGATACGGAAGAGAACGGCGATTTAGCTCAGTCGTATGGAATTATGTCGATTCCTACCCTCGTGGTCTACCGCGATGGCATTAAAGTTTATTCGAAACCAGGCGCCCTCGATAAAAACGCTTTAGAAGATCTAATTGGGCGCGTAAAAGATCTGGATATGGATAAAGTGCGCGCACAAGAAAATAATAACTAGGAGTGCGAACTAAGAGCGCTAATAGCGAAATAACGGCAAATCTTTTTGCCCTTTGGCGCGCTCTTGGAGTAGTGGCAGTACGCCACGCATAATCGAAGCCAAATCGGTGGGGAGTGAAGCTGGGCGGAATACGATTCCGTCCGCCACTCCCCTCTTTATATAGTCTTCTATCTGATACGCAGCGTCGTATACCGTACCGATTACTGCCGCAATATCCGAAAAAGCCGGACGCTGCGTAAGTTGCTCAATAAGCACTAATCTTTCTTCCGCTGCCCGCAGAGTAGCCGAAATAGCCACCCCTAGTTCTAGAATTATCGGCAACGGCGCGCTATTTTTTGCTCGCTCCTGCTGCAGGGAGATACGCCCGCGGCGAATTCCCTCTATATCCGCACTCCGGCACCACACCGCCTGAAAATATTTACTGAGGAGAGCAGATTTATTCTGCAATAGCTCCGCTTCCGTAATTACCGCACTCAACTGTACTTTTCGTGCAACTGCGCCGCGGGCAAAGCCAGCTAACTGCTCTGCAGAGGGGAAATCTGCCGCCGATAAGGGCAGCAGAATTTCGCGGCAGCTCTTTAAGTCAAGAGCCGAATTACTGAACACTTCGGAAGCGGCGGCGAGCGGAATCTCTACGGCGAGAGTAGCCGGCGGAATCAAATCCTGCAACTTTGCCGCTGCCTTTAGCCCGTCTAAAAAATTAGCACTCTGCTTGCTAGCAATAGGCTGCCTACCTGTAGCAAAATTCCCGCTGGCCGGGCGCTGTGCACCTACTGCAAGCCGCTTATCTAGTGAAGAATCGTCACCCCGCGTAGCTTGCTCTGCGGCAGCTTGGATATGAAAATCTTGCTTTAAAGCTACAAAATCCAAGCCTCCTTGCTGCGCAGCATTAATCGCCCCTGCTAGGCGCGGCAAATTGAGATGCCCAGCTAATTCCTCTACCCCATATTCACCCGGCACCCGCATACTATGAGCACCCAAGGGAGAAAGATCAATACCCATAAATACTTCTCGGCGAATATCTACTTCACCAGTATTATCGGCATCACCAGCCGTGAGCATACTTTCTGAGCTACCTAATACAGCAGCTTTTCTCGCTGCCAACTCAATCGGCATATTTCTCCCCTTAGTTCAAGAATATTTCCACTGCGAATACTCCGGAATACTCTCGCGATATATTCTTTCCTTAATCCAAAGCAGATTCTACTTCCGGATTCGTCCAATGCCCAGCTTCTCTCTCTTGCTGTAGCTCTTGCCGGGCAGCTTCTTTTGCATCCATCGACTGGTGATAGGCAGCTTTCCGCTCGCGCCGCGTGGGGCGCATTTGCTGAAGCAAACGAGAATCCTCACCACGCGGAGCTACATTCTCTTCTACAGAGAGCACACTCGGCTCCCAATCAAAAATCATTCCTCCCTCGAGCGGACCAATTACTACCATATCGCCGGCTCGCGCACCCTGGCGTGCCAGCTCCTTTTCAATACCCAGACCAGCTAAACGCTCTGCCAAATATCCCACTGCTTCATCGTTACTAAAATCAGTTTGCCGCACTAGGCGCTCCGCCTTATCGCCGCGAATTTGATAAAATTCCTGATCTCCCTGCCGCTGCTTTTGCACATTAATAGAAGCGCTGCGTTTATCTAGCGGGCGAAGCACTGGGCGTGGTTGCGTAGCTGCCACTATTTCTTCGCGCTCCCGCACTCGTTTAACCATAATCCCTAAATCATAGCCCAGCTTATCTAGCCCTTCCCGACTGACAGCGGAGACGATAAATACCGGCAAACCCCGCTGCTTTATATCTCCGGCCACGAACTGGGCTAATTCTTTAGCTTCTGGCACATCAGCTTTATTCAGCACCACTGCCCGCGGGCGTTCACTTAGTGGCACAATTCCCGGCTCATAGGTAATTTGCTGGCTGTACTCCGTAAGTTCATATTCAATTGCCGCTAAATCACTGAGCGGATCGCGGCCATTTTCTAAAGTGGCGCAATCGATTACGTGCAAAATAATTGCGCAGCGCTCGATATGGCGTAAAAATTCCAGCCCTAAGCCTTTACCCTGCGCTGCACCCGGAATCAGCCCCGGCACATCTGCAATGGTATAGCGCATATCCCCTTTTTCTACTACCCCTAGATGCGGCTGTAAAGTAGTGAAAGGATAATCAGCTATTTTCGGGCGAGCAGCACTCAAAGAAGATATTAAAGAAGATTTACCTGCGGAGGGAAAACCTACTAGAGCCACATCCGCCACCGATTTCAACTCTAGACGCAAATCGCGCTTCTCCCCGATGTCACCTAGCAAAGCAAAACCAGGAGCTTTCCGCTTACGGGAAGCTAAAGCGGCATTTCCGTATCCACCCTGCCCTCCGGCAGCAGCTACGTATTCAGCTCCCAGATTCACTAGATCAGCGAGAATATTTCCTTCCATATCTTTTACGACTGTGCCCGCCGGTACGCTTACAACCAGATCTTCCCCACGCTTGCCATTTTGTAAATCTCCCGCTCCCGGAGCACCTTTTTCTGCACGCAGATGCGGGCTGTGGCGCAGATGCAACAAAGTAGTTTCTTGCCCATCTACCCGCAAAATAATATCGCCGCCATGCCCGCCGTTTCCTCCGTCCGGCCCTCCGAGTGGCTTAAATTTTTCCCGGCGTACCGAAGCTACACCGTTTCCACCGGCACCGGCTTCTAAATGCAAAGTCACTTGGTCTACAAACATTGCGTTTTCTTTCTTAAAGAGTGCTCACCCAGAATGTATTGGCTTTTTCCGAAATTCTAATTCTGAGTATTTTCTCGTCTAGTATTTTCTCGTCTTCCGAATTAATAGCTATCTCTAGGATATACAAGAAGGACGGAGATTAAAGCTCTCCGCCCTTCCTAAAATATTATTACCGTGAATCGGCGCCTACTGCTCCTAGGCGTTCGGTACGATGCTGATGGTCTTCCGGTTCCGCCGAACTCCAAATTCTACGGTACCTTCTGCCAGCGCAAAGAGCGTATCGTCTTTACCACGACCCACATTGGCACCTGGATGGTACTTAGTGCCACGCTGACGCACGAGGATTTCTCCTGCATTTACCATCTGACCGCCGAAACGCTTAATTCCTAAACGTTGGGCGTTAGAATCGCGACCATTGCTAGTAGAACTAGCGCCTTTCTTATGTGCCATTTTATCCTGCTCCCTTAGAGTTAAAAGCTCGTTAACGAAAATTCCGGAGAATCAGATCACTTAATAGCGGTGACTTGCAGGCGCGTCAATGCTTGGCGATGCCCCATGCGCTTCCGATAGCCCGTCTTATTCTTGTACTTGACGATATTAATCTTCGGACCTTTTGCCGCCCCGAGAATCTCTGCAGTTACCTTAGCGGTAATTCCTTCTGCAGCAGTGGTGATCTTTTCGCCGTCCACGAGCATTATCGGCTCCAGCTCTACCTTATCGCCGGCTTCGCCCTCTAGTTGATTCACTAAAAGAATCGAACCTACAGACACCTTCTCCTGGTGTCCGCCCGCCTTTACAATCGCGTAAACCACGTTCTGCTCATCTCTGTCGATTTGATTATGAATGCTTTACACATTCACCCTGAAAATTCTTAGCGCATAAATGCGCCGACACATCACTCTACTAAAATCTCGCCACCACTAACAAGTGGAGAAATCGCGACAATCACCACACTCTGGAATCAGGTGCCTTTTTCTTATCTGTTTCGCCGCCATTTCTTCCCTATTTTTCTTTAGTTTTTCCTAGTTCTTTTCGACTGGGAAACTCATAATAGTAAAAGAATCAGCGGAAACAGGGGTAATAGTACCCGCAGAGCTGACCCGGCGATGCCCATTTTCTTCTGCAGCGGGCGCCGCCGCTTCAGCTGCCGGAGCAACTTTTTGCGCAGCTTTCTTTACATTCTTCTGCGTATTTTTCTTCGCATCTTTCGGCGCAGTTTCTTTCGGCGCCCGCGCTTTACGCGACTCTTTCGCCGCTTCTCGCCCTCTCGCCTTAGCTGCTTTTTCCGCCTTAAGCTGCTGCTCCGCAGAATCTTCCATCGAGTTTCCTACCGGTTTTTCTACCGATTTTTCTGTCTCTTCTGACTCTTCTTCTGCTTCCTGCTCATGTTTCTGGGCTGCCGCCGCAGCAATATTGGCTAAAGCTGCCTTCACCTCTGCCTGCTTTGGGTCTTCTTTCTCGGGAGCTTTATGCACCTTTCCGCCCAAAGTAGCTTTATTTTCTTCGCTATTCTCTTCGCCTTTTTCAATCGGATGGTCATGGCTAATATAGCCACGCCCCGCACAAGCAGTACAGACCGTCGAGAAAGCTTCCACTAGGCCTTGCCCGACCCGTTTCCGCGTCATCTGCACCAATCCTAGGGAAGTAACTTCCGCTACCTGGTGCCGAGTGCGATCGCGCCCCAGGCATTCGATCAATCTCCGCAGCACTAAATCCCGGTTTTCTTCCATAATCATATCGATGAAATCAATGACTATGATTCCGCCAATATCGCGCAAACGCAGCTGCCGCACAATTTCTTCTGCAGCTTCCAGGTTGTTCTTAGTTACGGTTTCTTCTAAGGTGCCCCCCGAACCAGTAAACTTACCGGTATTTACGTCAATCACCGTCATAGCTTCAGTTCGATCTATTACTAAGGAACCGCCAGAAGGCAAAAATACGATTCGATCAAAAGCTTTCTGCAACTGCTCATCAACCCGATATTTGTGGAAAATATCTGCGTCTTTATCGGCTTTTATGAGGCGCTCTTCCAACTCAGGCGAAAGCTCTTCTACATATTCTTTTACAGTTTTCCAAGTATTTTCCCCAGAAACTGTGAGGGAAGCGAAATCTTCATTAAATACATCGCGCACTACCCGCACAGCTAATTCGGGCTCCGCTTTTAATAGTGACGGCGCATTCTTCGAGCTCTTAGACTTAGCCGAGATATCTTTCCACTTCTTCAGCAGTCTTTCAATATCACTTGTAAGCTGCTCTTCTGTGGCTCCTTCTGCCGCCGTGCGGACAATTACTCCGTACTCTTCCGGCACTATCTTCTTCAAAATTCGCTTCAACCGCGTGCGCTCTTTTTCGGGAAGTTTGCGCGAAATTCCCGTCATATTGCCATTCGGCACCAATACTAAGTGCCGCCCCGCCAAGGTAATCTGCGCCGTCAATCGAGCCCCTTTATGGCCGATTGGATCTTTCGTGACCTGTACCAATACCGGATCACCAGATTTAAGTGCATCTTCAATTTTGCGCGGCTGCCCCTTGATTCCGGTAGCTTCCCAATTCACTTCTCCGGCATAGAGCACCGCATTGCGGCCTTTACCTATATCCACGAAAGCAGCTTCCATAGAGGGCAATACATTCTGTACTCGCCCTAAATAGACGTTTCCAACCATAGAAGTTTGGGTATGCCGGGCCACGAAATGCTCTACTAGCACTCCATCTTCGATTACAGCAATCTGATTTAAGCCATCCCGCTCTTGGATGAGCATCTCCCGCTGCACTGATTCGCGCCGCGCCAAGAATTCCGATTCAGATACGGCATAGTGCCGTTTCCCTGCCGCGCGCTTCTTCTTCCGCCGCAACTTTTTCGCTTCCAATCGAGTAGAACCACGCGGAGCGGTGACCTCATCTTCTGCTCCAGCTTTATTCCCACTCCGCCGCCGGCGCAGGCGCACTTTGGGAGAATTTTCTTCATCATTCTCGCCACTAGCAGCACTCTCTCCGGAAGTTTTTGCCGCTTTTTCTGTTCCACCCGCTGCTGCGTCTATCTCGGCAGCTTCCGCTTTCGCTTCTGCTCGCTTGGAGCTTCTCGAACCAGCACCTTTAGATGTTGCTCCGCGCTGCCCCTTATCTACGCTGTCTTCTTCTGCACTATTTTCTAAATCTTCGGGCGTATTCTCGTTTTCCACTATTTCTGTGCCGCGGCGCCGTTTACTGCGAGTACCCCCACGCGATCCACGCCGAGAACGCCGCGAAGTAGCAGCCGGCTCTTCTACCAATGCTTCCGAATTATCTTCTACAGCACTCGAAAAATCTTCGCCAGCAGCGTCCGCTTTTTCTTGGCTCTTCTGCCGGCGCACTCTCCGCGCTTCTGCCACTTTCGTAACGTCTGGCTCTTGGAAGAGCAAAGTGGTGAGAGGAGCTGCTTTCTGCACTGGCTTTACCGGCTTTGACTCTTTTTCCGCCGGCATCTCGCTGAGCCCTGCCGAAAAAGTAATATCGGCATTCAACTTTTTCACATTGCGCCGCCGGCGCTTTTCTGCAGTGTTATTTAATTTTTCTTCTGATTTCTTATCAGCAACCATTTAAAAGGTACTTTCCCTGCTCCGTAGCCGCCTGCATCTGACCACTAGCGAAGCAATTTTTCCCGCAACCACTTCGGCTGCAAAAGTCTATGGGGGCATTTCCCTCCGGCAGCTACGCAGTACAAACCGCGGCGCTCAGGTAAGGAAAATTTTAAGCTGATGCTCGCTCAAATTGCCTAATGCTACTTTAGCACGCTTCCGCTCTCCAACCACCATAGCAAAGCTGACTATCTCAAAATCGCTTGTGGAGCTACTCACTTACCTCGCAATTTCCTATTTATTTAGCCAACTTCCCCTATCGATAAAGTACCGCTCACTTAGCTAAAAATATCGAGCCACCCTCACTATTAAAAAATAAGTAAAATCAGAATAAGTAAGCATTTTTCCTTACTTAGCCACCTAATTATGAAAGACTTTCCTTGCAAAAATAGTTTTCCTGCCTACTTAGTGCCTGCCGCGGGATTTTTTCTAAAGAATAAGTGTAATAATAGGTTACGAGAATAGTATTCAACGCGTAAGTTTTTACTTCGAAAGTAGATAACAACGCAGTTGAACGGATTTTTCCCGAAAAAATACTGGCTCTGGCATACACGGCGTTACAGTGCCTTAGGTCCCACAGCCTTTAGATTTTCGCATTATCCGGCTCCGCTGGCATAGCACCCGTTTCGGGGAGCCAATGCCGGCGCCTATTCATAGCTGTAAATTTATACGTCTGACGAAAGGTAATCGAGGTGGAAGCTCTAGACCTTGCCAGGTGGCAGTTTGGAATTACCACGGTCTACCATTTTATTTTGGTACCGCTGACCATAGGTCTTTCCCTGCTAGTGGCAATAATGCAGACCAAGTGGCTCAAGAGTGGTGAAGCTAAATGGCTAAAAATCACTGAGTTCTTTGGCAAAATTTTAATAATTAACTTCGCACTCGGCGTGGCCACCGGTATTGTGCAAGAGTTTCAATTTGGTATGGGTTGGTCGGAATACTCCCGCTACGTAGGAGATATTTTCGGAGCCCCCCTCGCTTTCGAAGCTCTGCTTGCCTTCTTCCTAGAGTCCACTTTCTTGGGCGTCTGGATTTTCGGTCGGGGGCGCGTATCGCCGAAAGTACACACTGCCTCGGTATGGCTCTTCGCCATCGGCACGAATGTATCGGCCCTCTTTATTCTGGCCGCAAATTCCTTTATGCAGAATCCAGTGGGAGCCATCTTTAATCCGGAGACGGGGCGGGCCGAACTTGACGGCGCCACCGGCTTCTTAGATGTGATTTTCTCCCCCACGTCGATGTACGCCTTTGCACATACTTTCACCGCTTCCTTATTACTCGCTGGCTCACTAATTGCTGGAGTGTCCATGTGGTGGCTAGTGCGGAGAGTAAAGGCTGGCGACAAAGCCGAAGCTCTCGAGTACTGGAAGCCTGCCGCTCGATTCGGTTTCATTGCTATGCTGATTGGCGCACTACTCGTCATCACTACCGGGCATTTCATGGGGCAGCATATTTATAAGGCTCAGCCCACGAAGATGATTGCCGCAATGGGAATCTCCCAGACCGAAGAATCGGCGCCACTCGGCTTAATTATGAAGGGCACAGAGCTCAATGCGGATTCAGTAATCACTTTGCCGATTCCGGGCTTAGAATCCTTTATGGTCACCAACCACTTCAGTGGCCCTGAATCGCAGATCACCGGAGCTGACGATATTAATAAGCAGTTCCAAGAGTACTTTGCCGATACCTACGGAGCAGATCAAAACTATCTTCCCAATCCTTTCATCTCGTTCTACTCGTTCCGAATCATGATGGGGCTGGGCTTTGCTTCGACTCTGCTAGCGTTGCTAGGGCTCTTCGTACTGCGAAAAGATAAGCTACCTGATTCCCAGGGTTTAGCAAAGCTTTTCGTATGGACGATTCCTTTCCCCTATCTCGCTTCTACATTCGGCTGGATTCTCGCGGAAATGGGTCGCCAACCTTGGGTGGTATATCCGAATTTCCAAGCCCAGCCCATGGAAAGCACTCCGCCTACGCAGTTAATTAATCAACTTACTGACTATGGTGTATCGCAGAACGTACTCAGCATTGAACTGCTGGCTTCGTTAATCATTTTCACTCTCCTTTACTTGGCGCTCGGTATCGTCTGGTTCTTACTGGTAAAGCGCTATGTAGTAGAGGGCATCAATCCGCGCGCAGAAATATCAGTAGAAACTATTGATGTAGATGCGGAAGATGCCAAGCTGAGTTTCGTCTACTGAGGAATGCAGGTTAGGAAATCATAATGGAACTTTCAATCTTACAAATCATTTGGTTTATCCTTATCATCGTCCTCTGGGCGGGATATGTGACGCTGGAAGGCTTCGGCTTCGGCACCGGCATGCTCCTCAATATTTTGCCAAAAGATGCAAAAGAAAAGCGGGCATTGCTCAATTCAATTGGACCGCACTGGGATGGAAACGAAGTATTCCTCCTCACCGCAGGCGGTGCCACCTTCGCCGCTTTCCCCGAGTGGTACGCCACTATGTTCTCCGGAATGTACTTAGCACTCGTACTAGTACTGGTCATGCTGATTGTGCGCATATGCGCAATTGAATGGCGTGGCAAGATTAATTCAGCGCGCTGGCGTGCTGTATGGGATAACCTGCATACCGGTTCAGCTTGGATCGTATCGATACTCTGGGGCGTAGCTTTCGCTAATTTAGTACAAGGAATGCAGATTCAAGTAGGAAACTACGTAGATGGCGAATTTATCGCCGCTGCTCCCGAAAATGTAGATGCTGCCCTGCTCGACGGAGCACAGCACTTCCTCACCGGTGGATTTTTCTCCCTCCTCACGCCTTTTACCATTGTCGGTGGCGTGGTAGTGTGCAGCCTCTTCCTTAACCATGGAGCTCTCTGGATTGCTTTGAAGACGCAAGGAGATATCCGGACTCGGGCAATTGCTCTGGCGAAGAAGACTTCTATCTTCTCCACCGCAATAACCGCTATCTGGGCACTCTGGGCACAATTTGCATACTCCGCTAGTATCTGGGCTTGGATTCCGCTCCTGCTCACTGCGGTACTGCTTATTGGCGCAGTGGTTCTCACCTGGATGGGTAACGAGAAAGGCGCTTTCTTCGTACACTTCGGAGCACTAGCCGGTGCAGTAGCCTTCATATTCTTGACTTTCGGGGCCAACGCTCTGAAGTCGAGCATTAACGAAGCCTATAACCTCACTTTGGTACAGGCTTCCGCTACTGCTCCTACCCATACGGTAATGCTTATTGCCGCAGTAATTTTCGTGCCAATCGTACTTGGCTACACTGCTTGGGCTTATAGCATATTCACCAAGCGTATTTCGGTACAGAATATTCCGGACGAATTTGCCGGACTACATCCTACCGAGGTGCGAGAATTTGCTTCCACGCAGGCTTAAATTAAAGCTATAAAAATGTAGAAGGTGGAGGGTCACATGGCCCTCCACCTTTTACTTCGTATTTTATCCACCTATAATCACTTACAAATTCTTTAGGAAAGTTTGGTAGTGAAACCTTTTGATGCTCGTCTCTTAAAATACGCCCACAGCGCCCGGCGCTATATTGCTTTTTTAGTGCTGCTGGGATTCATAATGACGCTACTTATAGCAATACAAACTATTCTCATTGCCGCGGCACTCTCCCCCATTTTTTATGGCACAGCTAACCGGGCAGATATTATTCCATTACTACTCTGGTTGGCGTTAATCTTTTTACTCCGTACCGCTCTCCAATATCTGCGCAGCAGCGTCGGACATCGAGCTGCTTTACAAGTAATAAGCACTTTCCGCACCCAGGTATTGCGTCACGCTGCAAATCTAGGCGAGCGCTGGCTTTCCCAAGGAAATACTACGCGCGTAGTCACCCTAGCTACTCGCGGTTTAGACGATTTAGAGGCTTACTTTGTCTCTTTCCTTCCCCAATTATTTCTCTGCGTCACTGCTTCTCCGGTACTAATAGTAGTTATGCTGGCTATCGACTGGGTATCAGCTTTAGCTGTAGTGCTTTGTATTCCGCTCATACCACTTTTCATGATCTTGATTGGGAAAATGACCGCTAGCTACTCGGGGCAGCGGCTTCGCGCTATGCAGAAGCTAGGAGCGCAGTTGCTAGATTTACTAGCAGGTTTAGCTACTTTGAAAGCGGTCGGGCGCGAAAAAGGCCCACAGAAGCGGGTATATAAACTTGGGAAAGCTTTTACCGAAAAAACTATGCAGACTCTCTATGTAGCTTTTCTTTCTGGAGCTGCTCTCGAATTCCTCACCACCCTTTCCACCGCCATAGTGGCAGTGGAAGTAGGATTCCGAATGGTGGCCGGGCAACTAATGCTTTTTGAAGGATTAGTACTGATTATGCTCACTCCCGAAGTATTCAAGCCCCTCCGCGAAGTAGGTACCCAATTCCATGCTTCATCAAACGGCATGGCCGCCGCAAAGCAAGCCTTCGCTATTTTAGAAACGCCCTTGCCAGCAGATACCCCGTTGCCGGCGGATGCGCAGTTACCGTCCGCTAAACTTCTATCTCCAGCTACGGCGAATCCGACTTTAAATTCCGCTGCTTCTGCACAAAATATCTCTGAACTAAGCTCTGATTCACCAGTAGATTTAGACTTAAAAAATACGGTAATACGCTTAGAAGACTTAAGCGTCTACGCTCCTGGGCGCGCTACGGTAGCTCCATCTAACCTGAGTGGAACAATCAGCCCCCGAAAAATTACCGTCTTGCGTGGGCCAAGCGGAGCTGGTAAAAGCACCACTGTGCAGGTCCTTCTAGGGCTACTTTCCCCAGATAACGGCACCGTCTTTATCGACGATATTCCACTTTCCCAGATTGATAAAAATTGGTGGTGGAAAAATATCTCGTGGGTGCCGCAGCAACCTGTGTTGGTGCCGGGCACTATTAGCGAAAATTTAGAGGTAACTGATCCCGAACACAATCTCCCCCTCTTAGAAGCCGCAAAACTCACCGGCTTTTTAGAGGTGATTCACTCTCTTCCCGCCGGTTGGAATACTAAGGTCGGGCAAGGCGGAGTGGGGCTTTCTGTCGGCCAACGCCAGCGCCTCGCCCTCACGCGCGCGCTTATCTCGGAAAAACAAATAATAATTTTAGACGAACCTTCTGCTCATCTAGATGCAGTTAGTGAAGAGTACGTGGCAAATGCGCTGCAATTCCTGAAAGCGCGCGGGCATACGGTAATCGTAATCGCACACCGCGCCGCGCTAGCTAAATTAGCAGATACCGTGATTGATATTGAATCCGGTACTCGCGATATTTCCACAGAGATTGCTCTACAGAAACAACAGGCAGAAGATGCTGCCACTAAAGCACATCGGGAAATGCAAAAATATGACTATGCACTGCCCACTTCGTGGGGAAAAAAGACCGGAGGAAATAATGACTGAATCTATATTTCCGCCCGCTGAGCGGGCCGCCCTCCGCCGGATATTGCATATGCTGGAGATCGATAAAAAACGCTTTGGACTTTCTATAGTCTTAGGATCCGGAGCTATTGGCTCTGGTGTGGGACTAGGTGCCGTCTCGGCTTGGCTAATTGCGCGCGCTGCCCAACTTCCCCCGGTACTCGATCTTTCTATTGCTGCCACTTCTGTGCGCGCTTTCGGAGTAGGAAAAGCTATTTTTCGTTACCTGGAACGCATTTCCTCCCACCGTGTATCTCTCAACGGCATGGCGGCACTCCGCACCCAGGTATATAGCCAACTAGCTGATTCTCCAACCGATGTAGTTGCTTCAATCCGCCGCGGAGATCTGCTGGCGCGCACAGGCTCGGATGTAGATGAAATCGGGCAGGTAGTGGTGAAATCGCTACTTCCCGCTGCTATCGCTGTGGTAACTTCGCTTATTTCTATTGCAATTGTGAGCGCTCTCTGCTTACCTATCGGTCTAGTATTGGCTTTTTGTTTATTACTATCTGGCTTGGCTGGCCCGTATTTTGCCGCTCGCAGCGCACGCAGAGCCGAAATAAACCAGGTAAAGGAACGCAGTCAGCTAAATATAGAAGCTCTCACACTTCTCGAATCAGCTAGTGAATTGCGGGTAAGCGGCAAACTTTCACACTTAGAAGCAGCGCAGCAAAAAACCGAAAAATTGATTCAGCAAAACCGAAATAAAGCTGCTTTTTCTACTGCTTTTGCCAGCGCCATAGATGTATTCGCTTTAGGAATCTCCGTAATTGCCGCTATTTTAATTGGCAGTGGGCAAGTATTAAACGGCAATTTATCTGCGGTGGGGTTAGTAGTTTGCACCCTCACGCCCCTTTCCGCCTTTGAATCCACTCAAAGATTGCCAGATGCCGCTATTCAACTAGTGCGCTCTGCCCGCGCCGCCCTGCGCATTACCGAACTGCTAGATACCGGCAAAAATACTGCTACAAATTCCGCCAATGATGAGGTAGCTACCGAATTACACTCGCCTGCACCTTCCACCCCCATGTCTTCCACACCCGTAACTTCCGAAGCCGCAACTTCCACACCTACAACTCCGGTTACAAGTACTCCTCTTACAAATACTCCCCTTTTAGAGGCAAAAGATATTGTACTGGGGTGGCCTAGCGGCCCCGATCTTAGCGAAAAGCTAAATCTGCGCCTCGTGCCTGGGAAAACTATTGCTATAGTCGGAGCTTCGGGAATCGGCAAATCTACCCTGCTCTACACCTTGGCCGGGATGATTCGCCCTCATCAAGGCGTAGTAGAAATATCGGGAGCCGATATCGCGGCCCTGGAACGCACTACCGTAGCCGATAAAGTAACACTCACAGCGGAAGATGCCCATATTTTCCACACTTCAGTGCTGGAGAATCTCCGCGTAGCACGCGCCGATATTACTCCGGAAGAAGCCGTAGAACTCCTGGAAGCGGCCGGCTTAGGAGAATGGCTAGCACAATTACCGGAAGGAGTAGAGACGGTGCTGGGCGAAAATTCTCGCACTCTTTCCGGCGGAGAACGCCGCCGCATTTTACTGGCGCGCGCTTTCGCGTCTCCAGCAGATTTCTTCCTCCTCGATGAGCCCGGCGAGCATCTCGATTCTGCAACGGCAGATAAGTTGATTCGCGATTTACTAGCTGCCGGAAATCCTCCTCTCTCTCCGCAAATGCTTGCTTCTGCCGAAGTAGAATCAACAGCCACAGCCACTGATACCTCCGAGGAAAACAAAAAAATCTCTTCTATTCCCGCCAAACAACGCGGGGTAATATTGGTTACGCATCGTCTACATCCACTCGATGCCGCTGATGAAGTGATAGTTTTAGGTGAACATCCGGCACGGATACTAGCCCGAGGCACCCACAAAGAAGTAATGCAGCAACTCCCAATTTACCGCTGGTCTGCAGAACAGGAGTAAATAGATGCCTGATAATTCTTTTCTTACCGAGCTGCTGGCCAAGGCGCTAGAATTAACCGGAAAATTAGAGCGACCCGAGGCGATGAAATTCTTCGTCGATACTGCCCGTGAACTCACTGGAGCGCACTACAGCGCCTTAGGAGTACTCGATGCCCACGGAGATACCGTAGAGTTTTTCTTTTCCGGTTTAGACGCAACGCATGCCAGCAAAATCGGCTCTCCACCTGCGGGGCTAGGAATAATAGCTGAGATTCCCGCCCAAGGAGCACTCATTATAAATGATTTGCCGCATCACCCCCGCGCCGCTGGATATCCTAAGCACCATCCCCATATGGAAAACTTTTTAGGCGTAATAGTACCGGTAAATGAGCAAGTATGGGGGCGGCTATATCTGACCGATAAACCGGGTGGATTCACGAAAGACGACGCCACCAAGATGGAGATGCTGGCTCATGCCGCATCTATCGCCGTACAAAATTCCTATCTCTACACAGCTTCGCAAAATCGCGCCCGCTGGCTAGCTGCTTCGCAAAATATCGTTTCCTCCCTTCTCGAAGGTACCGAAGAAGAAGAATCTCTACAGGTAATTACGGAGGAAATGCGCATAGCTGCCCGCGCCGATGTGGCGTTGATGATTCTGCCGTCTATAAAGAATAATTGGATGTGTGAAATAGTGGCTGGAGCGGGAAGTGAAAAATTCCGCGGCCTCAATTTTCCTCCGGATGGGCGCGCCCAGACGGTGATTCGAGAGCAAAATGGGCTCGTAATAGACTCTATGCAGCGTCTAACTACTGTGCGTATTCCCTTAATGCGGGAATATGGCCCGGCGCTCTATGCTCCACTGGTATCGAAAGGAGTAGGGCGCGGAGTAATTATCCTGTTGCGGCATCTAAAGGCTGCAGAATTTGATTTGCATGATTTAACTATGGCGGAAAATGTGGCCCAACAAGCCGCTTTCGCGATGGAACTAGTACAGGCTCGCCACGCACAAGAAATGGCTTTGGAGCTAGATGAGCGCGCCCGCATCGCCCGCGATTTACACGATTTAGCTATTCAGCAACTTTTTGCTTCCGGCATGCATATTACGGCAGTAAAAGAAGATTTAGATGCCAATGCCAGCCCAGAAGTAAAGAACGCTCTAGATAATGCCATATGGGCTTTAGACGAATCGGTGACGCAGATTCGAAAAATAGTGCGTTCGCTGCGCGATGATTCTCCGGCGGCGGCACTGCTCGAACGTCTCCAACATGAAACTACTCTTTCACTGCAGTCACTGGGATTCGCTCCCTCGCTAATTATCCGAAAGGATGGCGAAATACCACCGGCAGATTTTGATTACACCACTATCGACGATTTAATCGGAGCTGATATTGCCGACGATGTGACGGCAGTAGTACGAGAAGGTCTTTCCAATGTGGCTCGCCACGCCCACGCTGCCTCAGTAATAGTAGAGATTAATGTAGATGCCCAGCAGATAGAGGTACAAGTACTAGATGACGGCGTGGGTATTACTGCGGCGGCAGCTCGCCGTTCTGGATTGGCTAATTTAGCAGCCCGCGCCCGGCGGCATCATGGCAGTTTCACGATTGGCCCGCGCCGCGATGGCACCCGGGGTACGCGCACTTACTGGCAAGTGCCACTCGCTTAATAAAGCTATATAAAGTTAGAACCAGCCGCTCCGGGCACTAGTCAATAGCGCATAATCAATGCGTTAAATTACAACTGTAATCAGAGTTATTGTTGGCGCCAACCAGAAGCCCGTTGCCCAGCTACCCAGGCCGCCACTTGGGTACGGCGCTCCATCCCCATTTTCGACAGCAACGAAGTAATATGGTTCTTCACGGTTTTTTCTGCCACTCCGAGTTTCTCCCCAATTTCTCGATTAGAGAGCCCTTCCCCAATCAAATTGAGTACTTTCCGCTCGGAAGGAGTTAAATCAGCGGTTGGATCGTCATGGTCAGCCCGCCGGCGCGTCACAGTGCGTTCATCTAATAAGACCCGCCCATCTGCTACTGCTTTAATTACATCCGTAATTTCTGCCCCGCGCACCGTCTTAAGCAGAAAAGCTTTTGCGCCCGCTTCGAGGGATTCAGCTACGGCGTCGTCGTCATCAAAAGAAGTGAGCACAATGCATTGTGTATGCGGAGAATATTCACGCAGCTGCTCGATAATATCTAGCCCGGTTCCATCCGGCAGACGTAAATCAATTAATGCTACTTCCGGCTGCATAAGCTCCGCCCGACGCAAAGCTTCACTTACAGTACCGGCTTCTGCCACCACATTTAGCCCTTCAGAGCGGTCTATGACTTCCGCTATTCCGCGTCTTACCACTTCGTGGTCATCGATAATCATCACATTAATCAATTTGTTCTTCATAGATTTCTCCTCTCATCTTGGCCTTTGGCATTGTGGGCAGTAGTACGAAGATCGTCCGGAAATTTTTTCTCTTACTAAAAGTGTGCCACATCGCGCGCAAGGCTGCCCAGCGCGGCCATAAGCCTGCAAAGAACGCGAAAAATAACCGGATTCGCCATTTACGTGCACATAGAGCGCGTCAAAAGAAGTGCCACCAGCTGCTATCGCCGCGCGCATTACTTCTTGTGCCTGCTGATAAAGCATAATTATTTTCGCCGCCGCGAGCTTATCAACTGCCGTGCCCGCATAGATCTGTGCGGCATAGAGGGCTTCATCGGCATAGATATTGCCAATTCCAGAGATACAATTCTGCTCCAGAAGCAGAGCTTTTATCGAAATTTTCCGGTTTTTTACCCGCTCTACACAAGCGGAAATATCTACTGCCGGGTCTAGTGCGTCGCGGGCAATATGAGCCGCGCTGCGAGGAATAAAAGCTAAATCTGTGCCGCATCCTCCCGCTTTCTCATCAAAAGTAGGAATTAAAATATCGGGAAGTAAATAACCGAAAGTGCGCTGATCAATGAAATCAAGCCGCGTGCCATCTTCTAAGTGCAGAGCGGCACGCCGATGTGGGCTAGGAGCACTATTTATCCGAAATTGCCCCGACATCCCGAGATGCGCCACTAAAGCTTCCTTTTCGGGCTGGTTTTCTTCCTCTAATACAAACCAGAGAAATTTTCCGCGCCGCGCCACCTCTTTTATGCGTTTTCCTGCTAATTCTTGCAGACCAGCAGGCGATTTCCGTGCTACGCGCTTATGAAATTCTTCCGCTCGCACAATTTTTTTGTTGAGCACATGTGGAAGCAGCCCGCGCCGAATCGTTTCCACTTCTGGCAACTCTGGCATTTTACTTTGCTGCCTTCCGCTGGCGTGCCTGCCACTGCCGAGCAGCTTCCCGCATTGGAGTAAGCATATCTACTCCGTGCTCCGCAAGTAGGGCATCGTTTCGTGAATTCCCCAAAGGCTCTCCAGCTAGAAAATGCGCATACGCATCCCGGCAAGCAGTCAGTTTAGCTGCCTTTTGCGATGTTTCCTGTCCTTTTCCCCACTCTAATCCGTGCAAGAGCACATAGGCAGTGTAGCGTTTGGCATGATCGGGACCGCTCGCTTCGATTCGATAACTCACTTCTTCGCTAATTCCCAATTCGCGAATTAATTCATCGACCGCAGTGCGCCAATCTAGTGCTGGCCCCATTTCGCGCGCCTGCGCAATCTGCGCCACGAGATGTTTTTCCACTACCGCGCGGGTGACATCCATTCCTTGCGTTTTATAGGTAGCGGCAATTAGCGCCTCCACCGTATCGGAAAGCAGCGAATCTTTTTCCCGACCGCCGCTTTTTTCTTCTCCCTTTCCAAGGCGCATATAAGCACCTAAATCGAGACTGCGCGCAATCTCAGCCAAAGCTTTTTCCGATACACTGGCCGATTTTATCTTCGACATATCCCCTTCTGAGCTCTGCGGATAGTCAGAAAAAATCCGATCTGCAGCAATAAAGCCCAGTATTGAATCTCCGAGAAACTCAAGACGCTCGTTATGCTCAGTTTCATTCTCATACGCCCAAGAACGATGCGTAAGAGCAATCTCCAGTAACTGCGGATCAATATCTGCTCCCCATTTTTCCAGGAGCAGAGTGCGGTCGGAATTATGCATTATCTTCAGAATCCGTTTCTTTCGCCTCTTCTGCTTGCAGCTGCGCACGTAGCTCCTCAAGAACCGCAAAACGCGGATCTAGCACTTCGTGGTGGTGAGAATCGGGCAAGTCGTCCCATTTCTCTCCGCAGCCAGGGCAAAGCCCTGGGCAATCTCTTCGGCACAGCGGGCGGAGTGGCAGAGCAAGCACCACTACATCGTGCAGTAGCGGCTCCAAATCTACTTGCCCATCTTGAATTGCTGGGAAATCTTGTGCTTCACTATCTCCTTCGGCAAGGAGCCGGGCAATTTCTTCCGGAGTGAAAATTACTTCTGAGACTCGTTCGTCGAGGAAAATCTGCAAAGGATCTAGGCAGCGAGCGCATTTGCCGCGCGCCTCCACCTTTATACTTCCCTGTACTAGCACGCCTTCCGATATGAGCTGCAACTGCAAATCAATTTCTAACGGGGTGCCAGCAGGAATTTCCACTAAATCTAGCGAAATCTCCTCCGAAATAGGCAGAACTTTTTGATAAGAGAAAATGCCGCCAGCAGCCGCCGCAATATCGGCTAAATAAACTATAAAAGGTGAATTATTCTGCATCTTCTTCAGCCTGAGCTCCTTGCTCCCGCTCAGCCAACATTTCTTGACCGGCCGCGATTTGCGCTTGTATCTGCGCGAGATATTCTTGTACGCCTTGTAGCTGCTCAGCAAGGGCGCTGAGAGTATCGGCAGAATACTTATCGGCGCCGCGCTTTATTTTTGCCGCGCGCGATTTTGCTTCATCTATTATCTTCGTGCTCTGCGATTTAGCACTCACGGTGATGGAATCCTGAGCCACTAGGCGCGAAGCCTGCTCCCGTGCTTCCGCCACAATCTCTTGTGCCTTTTTCTTAGCATGCGCAGTGACGCGGTTAGCTGCTTCCTGCGCCTCATCCGATACCCGCTCTACATCTTGCAATACTGAATCTGCTTCCACTATTTGCGCCGGCACAATAGCGCGAGCAGTTTCTAAAAGATCGAGCATTTCTTCTTTATTGATTAATACTGAGGCAGAAAGAGGCATCGATTTTGCCTCATCTACCAGAGTGGTAGCTTCTTCTAATACTTCTAATAGCGAAGCTCCGGATTCAGATTTTTCTACTTCTGGATTATTTTCCTGCATTTTTCCTGACTTTCTCTTTCAGTGCACTGGCTACGGCGCCTGGCACCAGATCATCGATTTTCCCGCCATAAAAAGCGATATCTTTTACAAAAGAAGAAGCGATATGAGCTAGATTGGGATCTCCAATAATAAATACCGTTTCTATGCCCGATAGATGCCGATTCAATAGCGACATCGCCTGCTCGCCGTCGTAATCTGCCGCTCCTCGCAACCCTTTCACTATAGCGGCTGCCTGATGTGCTTTTGCGAAATCAGCAATCAGACCTTCCGCTATCTCTACTCGTACCCGCTGCAGCGGAGCCATTACTTCCTGTGCCATCTTTAACCGCTCATCAGCGCTGAAAAGATATTTCTTCTGCGAATTTCGGGCTACTGCCACGATTACTTCGTCAAACATACCAAGCGCGCGCTCTACTACGTCAATATGGCCGTAGGTGATGGGATCGTAAGATCCTGGGCATACCGCAATACTCATGTATTTAGCATACTTGGATTTTCCCCGCGCACGGCACTCCACACCCGGGTATCTCCCCATTTTCTACAATCATCGAGAAAAATTCCAGCCGGCCAGCCCGGTTCAGGAGATTTTTTGCTTCTTTCCACCAGAATCATTCCATCTTCCGCCAAATGCATAGCACATAGCTCTAAATCAGCAGTTAGCTTGGATTCTTCTAAAGCATAAGGAGGATCGAGCATAATTAGATCAAACTTAGGTAAATCTTCCTGCTGTAAATAACTCTGTACTTTCTGGGCAACTACCTCCACAGGAAGATCGCAAGAACGGCGATTTTCTTTTATTATTTGCACAGCAGCCGAAGCTGCTTCTACACATATGACGCGCGCAGCTCCCCGGGAAAGCGCTTCCAGCCCCAGAGCTCCCGAGCCTGAATAGAGATCTAGTATGCAGCATCCTTTGATATAGCCATAATGCTCTAGCCGCGAAAAAATACCTTCCCGAGCTCGCTCCGAAGTGGGGCGAGTACCTGCTTTCGGCACTTTTAATTTTCTTCCTTTAGCTGTACCCGATACGATGCGCGTCATTTCAGCTCTTTTCCAAATAATCCACTTCGGCAGCTTGCTCTGCCTCCGCCACTAAGCGCCATAACTCTGGGCAGCTTTCGGCACTTTCAGTGCTTTCTGCCTCCACTAGCTGCAGAGCAGTTTCTTTTGCTGCCGCTATAATATCGACATCCTGTAGTGCACTCAAAAAACGCAGCGCTGTCTGCTTTCCCGATTGCCGCGCTCCCAACACATTACCTTCTGCGCGCAATTCTAAATCTTTTTCTGCCAGTTGAAACCCATCTCGCGTGGCCGCAAAAGCAGTTAAACGAGCAAATGCAAAAGTGCCCGGCGGAGATTGATGCAGGGCTATACAAAGGGAATCTTTTTTTCCGCGCCCAATTCGCCCGCGCAGCTGATGAAGTTGGGAAAGTCCAAATCTTTCCGCGTCCATAATCACCATCATGGTCGCTTCGGGTACGTCAATCCCCACCTCCACCACTGTGGTACAAACTAAAAGCGGAGTACGCCCGGCGGCAAAATCAGCCATGGCGGCATCTTTTTCTTCACTACTCAGTTGCCCGTGCAGTATTCCCAAATTAGAGGTGGCGAAGCCCGAGCGTGCTTGCAGCATTTGGTAGACGTCTTCCACCGTATGCAATGGTTTTTCTGAGTTTTCTGAGTTTTCTGAGTTTTCCGCAAAGGCCGGTAACAAGGTATCACCTACTGAATCGATAACTGGCACTCCCCCTGATTCCGCCGACCCCCTTGCTTCCCCTGCTTCGGCAAAAAGCTCTCCTTCCGCAGCTGTTTCTGCCGTATATGCGGAAATACGCGGGCAAACTACATACACTCTTCCTCCCGCCGCAATTTCTTCTTGTGCCCGCTCCCATACTCGTTCAGCTAAAGCGTTATCCCAATAAGGCACCAAGAAGGTACTTATTTCGGGGCGGCCGGCTGGTAAATCGGGAAGCGTTGATATTTCTAAATCACCAAAAGTGGTCATAGCGATAGTGCGTGGAATCGGCGTAGCCGTCATTACCAGCATATGCACCCCAGCTGCCAATTTTGCTCGTTGATTTACGCCAAAGCGATGCTGTTCATCTATAACTAATAAAGCTAAATCGGGGATCTGCACCCGCTCTTGTAAAAGCGCATGTGTGCCCACTATTAACTGCGCTTGCCCGCTGGCGATTCTCCCTAAAGCAGCCCTTTTTTCCTTCATACTCAGAGAACTGCTCAATACCTCAATATGTAACTCACGCTCCCAGTCGGCGCGTTTTTCTCCATCCCAAGGGTGATAACGAGCAGAAGCCAAATCGCCAAGCAACCGATACAGGCTAGCGGCGTGCTGGTAGGCCAATACTTCAGTGGGAGCCAATAATACTGCCTGTTTACCATTATCGATTGCCTGCAGCATTGCCCGTAACGCCACTACCGTCTTTCCCGATCCGACATCGCCTTGCAGAAGCCGACGCATGGGAGTAGCAGAGTGCATATCTGCCGCAATTTCTACTCCTGCTTGCACCTGCCCCGGCGTAAGCGCAAAAGGCAGTTCCGAAAGTAGTTGCGCAGCTAATCCCTCCGAGCGCAGCGGGCATTCCGGAGCCGCCTGCCCCTGTGCCTGCACTTTTCGCCGCGCCAGGACGGTTTGCAGTATCAGCGCTTCTTCATGTTTCATACGCCGGCGCGCCGACGCTAAGGAATTTTCCGAATCGGGGCAATGCAGCTGCCGTAAAGCTGTATAACGATCTGGCAATTCATGCTGCCGCCGATAAGTTTCTGGAAGCGGATCTGGAAACTGCTGCGGATTAAAAAGGGGCCAAATCGTTTTTACGGCTTTCTCTATTTTCCACGAAGGCACTTTTGCAGTGGCGTGGTAAATAGGAATTGGCTGGTCAAAATGAGCAGCAGCTGCATCTTCACTAGCTTTCAGTACTTGATATTCCGGGTGATTTAGCTGTAGAGCCCCCCGATAAGTGGAAATAGTGCCAGAAAAGACGGCACGCGCCCCCACTGGTAATTGCATTAAGTGAAAATTCAGAGGTCGCGAATTTTTTGCAAAGAAAGTCAGCCCGAGATCGTGTGCACCATCGCTAATTACCATGCGCAAAATAAAGCCGCGGCGGGCCCGCATAGGGCGTATATTAGCTTCTACCACTTTTGCTACTACGGTGACGTCTTCCCCCTCCCGCACTGCCTCAATTGGCAAAAGTTCGCCGCGTTTCGCGAAGCGGAAAGGCACGTGGAAAAGCAAATCTTCGGCCGTATATAGCTGCAGTTTTTCTAAGGCTTTTGCCGAGCGCCTCCCGATGAGCCTTTCCAAAGGAGTGGAAAGCAAGGTGTAGTCTTCTGCGGGCAGAGCTGAGGCAGGCGCTCCTGCGGGCGCAAGTTTTTTCTGGCTTTCCATACTCTCCAGCATACCCTCTCTCCGCAAAGTGCCCTATCCCACTGCTATCGCCTTGGATTCAGAGCAGTTTTTAAGTTATGATTCTTTAGTTGCAATTCTTATATGGGCCTGTGCCCAAACGATGGAGGAGATAATCGTGGCTGCTGTTTGTGAAGTATGCGGTAAAGGTCCGCGTTTCGGCAAGAGCGTCTCGCATTCCCACGTGCGCACCAATCGTCGTTGGAATCCGAATATTCAGCGGGTTCGCGCATTAGTAGATGGCACTCCCAAGCGGCTGAACGTCTGCACCTCTTGCCTAAAAGCAGGTAAGGTTACGCGCAATATCTAGCAGAAATACTTGATAACCATAAAGAGAAGGTCTCGTAGAGGCCTTCTTTTTATTTCTCTGCCCACTTGAAAGTTCTGTCTATTTGAACGTTTTGCTGGTGTGAAAGTTCTGCCTGTGCTTTGTGAGCACAAGGAGATACATATCCCATTTTTTATTTTCTTGCTCTTTTAAAGCTCTCCTACCAATAAACTGAACAGATATAGGTATTTTGGGTGGAGATTACCCTAATTTCCCCCGCCTATACCGCAATTGTATATATCAATTGGAGAGAAAAATGACGGAAAAATCTAGAAGCACGCATTTAAAGCGGCGCTTAACAAGTCCACAAGTTGCTATGATCGCGCTTTCCGGCGCACTGGGGACCGGACTCTTTTTGGGTTCCGGATCTACTATCTCCTTTGCCGGCCCAGCCACTATCATTTCTTATGTACTGGCTGGATCTCTAGCTCTCACCGTTGTTTTTGCCTTGGCGGAAATGGTATCTGTGCACCCCGTACCAGGTGGGCATGGAGCTATTGCCGCCGAACACCTAGGAAAACTGGGCGGCTATATCGCCCGCTGGAACTTCTCCGTCACCTGGCTTACCGCCGTCGGCGCCGAAGTTACTGCCACCGCCACCTATCTGCAGCATTGGTTTCCAAATCTCTCGCTCGGACTAGGCACGGTACTTTGTTCGCTCTTCATTATCGGGCTGAACATGGCCACAGTACGCCTCTACGGCAGCTCCGAGTACTGGTTTTCCATGATTAAAGTGACGGCAATTGTAGTATTCATTTTGCTTGGTTTATCAGTAATTTTCTTCGGCTGGCCTAGCCCGCACGGCGCAATCGGGTTCTCCAATCTCAGCGCACACGGCGGATTCGCCCCCATGGGAGTGACGGGAATACTCCTGGCTGCCTGCATGGCCGTATTCAGCTTCGGTGGCATCGAAAATGTTTCGGTATCCGCTGCTGAGAGTGAACATCCGGAAAGAGATATTCCGCGCGCCACCTCAACCATGATTTGGAGACTCCTGATTTTCTACGTATTGGCTACCTTCGTGATAGTGACGCTACAGCCCTGGACGGCGACCGTAGCTGCCTCAGGTAATGCCGATTCTTCGCCTTTCGTAGTAGTACTGGAACTGGTAGGTATCCCAATCGCTGGGCATATTATGAATGCGATTTTAATCGTAGCCGCACTCAGCGCCGCAAATGGCTGCCTCTATGCCGCTTCGCGCATGATCCATTCTTTAGCTACCGACGGCATGGCTCCGCATTTCGCCGCTTATACTTCGAAGCAAGGCGCGCCGCGCGGGGCCGTAATCATTGCCACTATCTGCTTCGTAATTGCCTCGGCACTTTCTATCCTCTCCCCCGATAAAGCCTTCATGTATCTCTATGGCTGCGCTACCGTGGGAATTCTAATTAACTGGGTAGTAATTATGCTTACCCATCTGCGCTTCCGGGCTCACTGGAAACAGCAGCATACTGACGACGAGCGCCCCCCAGCCTTCCTGCGGGGTGCGCCGGTAATAAATATTGTGGTAATTGTGGCTTCCGCTGCCATCTTTATTACCCTTTTGAAACTTATGCCAGTAGCTTGGATTGCCGGTATTCCTTATATCTGCATTCTGTTTATTTCTTTCGCGATTTTGCATAAGGTACGCGATCTACCCGATCCACAGCCACTGGTAAAGCTGCAGAATTCTTCGGAAAGAAATTAATCCACAAATTACTTTCGCTGTTTTCACTTTTCTCGGGCATCAGCAACTTTTCTGCTGATGCCCGAGATTTACTGTAAACTTTTACAAATTTCCATTTTTTATTGCGAAACCTCTTATCTATTTTTTCTGTGATGTATAGTACTAAATAGAAATCTGTGTACCCACTCTTTTCTTGGGTATCCCATCTTAGCTTTTAGCTTCGGCGTCATTAGCAATAATGCAAAGCTGCTGGAATACCCCCAAAACAAAATACTCAATGAGGAGTAGTTATATGGCTAAATCATCTATCGCGCGGAAGTTGGGAGCCGGTTTGGCTACCATCGCACTCTCCGTCCTTGCTTTCACAGCCGCTCCCCTTGCCAGTGCGGCTCCAGCTGATGCCGATTATCTGGTAGGAGCTGGCATTTATGATGTAACTGGCGCTGTAGCTGAGACTGGATCTTTCGGTTATGCAGCTGGCCAGGAAATGAATGGTCTAAATGGGCGTCTTTACGCTCACGCCTTTATCGTAGGTGACCTCAATTCCACGAAACGTATTGCCATGGTATCCGTAGATACGGGGGCAATATTTTCCAATATTAGATTGGCCGTACTGGACCGCTTAAAAGATAAGTACGGTGATCTTTACACCAGCCAAAACGTAATGATTACTGCTACCCACACCCACGTGGGAAATTCTGGTATGGCCACTGATCAGCTCTACCGGATTGCTGGTAATGACGGAGCTGGATTCAACTACGATCAGCGCATTGTAGACACCATGGTGAATGGAATTGTGGCCGCTATTGAGCGAGCACATAATAATCTCCAGCCCGGCCATATTGATTTCCAGCAAGGGAAACTTTCCGGAGTGGCGAAGAATCGTTCTGCAGAAGCATACGCAAATAACCCCGATGCTTCCAAGTACGATACCAACGTACGAGAAGATATGGAGCAGCTTTCTCTTAGCGCAAAAGATGGAAAGCCGCTTGGCGTCATCAACTGGTTCGGCGTGCACCCCACTTCTTTCTCTTTAAAGCAGACGCACGTTTCTGCAGATAATAAGGGCTACGCCCAGTATCTCTTCGAACAGAAGATGGGGAGCGACCCCAAAGACCCACAGGCTTTCGTAGCTGCCTTCGCCAATTCCTCATTGGGAGATGTGGTAGCAGTAGCTGGTAATTCTTACTCTTCTCCCGGATTTGAAGGCGATGCCAATGATTTCGTAAATGCCGAGAAAGCCGGCGGGCCACAATTTGAAAAGGCGTGGGAACTCTTCCAATCTGGCGGCACGCGCTTACAAGGCGATTTAGATGCACGAGCTCGCTATATAACGATGCCTGGCCGGACGGTAGCTCCAGAATTTACTGACGGGGACGGCGAGCAGAAGCTCTGCACCTCTGCCCGTGGTTATTCTTTCGCTCCAGGTGCTGAAAATGGTCCATCAGATTTCCCCGGCGTATACGAGGGAATGACGAATGACAATTTCGACGTATTCGACCGCAATATGAAAGTAGATCAAAGCTTCGTAGGATCTTTAATCCGCGGAATCGGAAAAGTTATTTCCCTCGGCAAAGATCCGTGCCAAGCGGAAAAGCCTATTCTTATTGCAGATGGAAAGCTGGGATGGAGCCCCAAGCAGCTCCCCTTCCAGGTACTCCGTATTGGCGAAGTAGCTATCATTGCTATCCCCTTTGAAGTAGCAACTATGCCGGCGCGGCATCTACAAGAAATGACGCTCGACATTATGAAAGCGGACGGCGTAAAGAAAGTAATTCTTTCCAGCCCAGCGAATGCCTATGCCGGATATATGGCCACTCGCGCCGAATACGCTAAGCAAAACTACGAAGGTGCTTCTACCGAATTTGGCCCTTACCAGCTCGCCGGCACGAAGCAAGAAATAAGCTATCTTGCCAATGCCATGCTGGATGGAAAGCAAGTCACCGACGAAGCTCTCCCGAAGATTCCTAATACTAAGCTATTCGCACAGCGCCCCGGCGTAGTACGCGATGACACTAAGAATGGCGAAACCTTCGGGCAAGTACTCCAAGAGCCAAATGAAAGTTATCAAGGCGGCGAAACGGCGATTGCGAAGTTCCGTGGCGCCCACCCGAAGAATAACTACCGCACAATGGATAGCTTTACGAAAGTACAGAAGCTAGAAAACGGTAACTGGAAAGATTACCTAGATGATCACGATTGGGATACTTCCTACCACTGGCAGCGCGATGGAGCGAGCCGCTCTATTACCACTGTTGAATGGAGAATTAACCCCAACACCCATCCGGGCACTTATCGACTAGTGCAAAACGGTGATTGGAAGAATTGGAAGGGAATAATTACTCCTTACACCGGTACTAGCCGTGCTTTTGAAGTGAAGTAAAAATCAATATCTCCGGTTTAAAAAGAACCGGAACCGGCGGGTGCCGAAGCGGAAATTATCCGCTTCGGCACCCGCCTTATTTCCTGCTTGCAAATAAAAAATCGAAATTTACCTTTAGATATTCACCTTACATATTTGCCACCCAATGGAATAAAATATTCTAAATACCGAGTAACTATAGAGGCAGCTCCAGATGCGGTTTGAACAGTTAGAACAGATTATTAAAGTGGCAGAATGCGGATCAATCACGCAGGCTGCCTATGAACTTTTTACTAGCCAACCTAGCCTTACAAAATCTGTAGCTGCACTGGAGCATGAATTCGGCACGAAAATTTTTCTCCGTACTCCACACGGCGTACAGCTCACAGCAGACGGGAAAGAATTCCTGCGGCACGCCCGCGAAATAACTACCTCAGTAGCCCATATGAGATTGGCGCTGGAAAATAAAGATGCCGCCCGCATCCAACGACTCAGCGTAGCCAGCCAGCAATTCGATTTCATTTCAAAACTTTTTTTAGACGCTTATCTGCACAATAAAGATAATTCGCTGCGCTTTAATCTACAACAGACGAATCGCAGCGAAGTAATAGAAAATGTGACGGGCGGAAAAGTAACTTTCGGAATTTTAGTACGCACCGCACTGGACGATAAAACTTTTATGTGGCCAGCCGATATCCGCACTCTCGAAATTACCCCGTTAGATACTGGCCCTATATACGTATGCGCAGGCCCGCAATCTCCTTACTATAATGCAAAAGCCGTGCCGCGCAGCGAAGTGGAAAAAGGTAGCCTGCTCACTTTAGATATGCAGATTGATGATTTTTCCCGCAGCTACTCTCCCACTGATCAAATCGTCGCCTTTAATTCAATTGCGGCTTGCCAAGATTTTCTTCACCACACTGATTCGCTACTTTTCGTATCGAAGTGGACGCGCGGTTGCTTCCCCGCCCCATTGCGTTGCATTCCTGTATCTCCCAGCTCCGACGCCGAAACCGAACTTATTGCGGTACGGCGTCGGAGCGAAGAGCTTTGCGCAGTAGAGCAAGAATTTCTCGAACTCCTGCGCACGCATTTTGCTTAATTATTTGCACCTTGCCGAGCTTTACTAAACTCTGGGATAAAGGCAAGCGCACCGGTAATTAACAGAGAGCAGAGGCTTCCCAACAGGAAAATTAGCGTATAGTTGCCGCCCCCGATTGGGGTAATAATCCAAGTAGGAATGGCGAAAGCACCCGCCATCTGCACAGTAGAGATAAGCCCGCCAGCGGCACCTACCGACTGTAGAGTCACTTCCGGCAGCTGCGAAGGCCCAGACATAATTACCGTCATTGCCATGGCGAGAGAAATTCCACCCAAGCAGAGGAAAAGCATAAATACCGGATTTGGCGCAGTAAACCAAGCGAGGAAAAGGAATACACCTCCGGCTATTCCACTGCTGAGAATTACTGGTTTGGCTAGGCCGCGCGAAATCTTCAAAGCAATAGGCGCACCCAAACTGCCGAGTAAAGAGCCGAGCATAATAACCGAAGCAGCTACTCCCGCCTGCGCCGGCGTCATACCTTTATCAGCCTGTAAGCCCGTCGGCAACAGCGAAGAATACGTCATATTAGCAGCGGTAAAGAAAGCCATTCCCGCTCCGAGCAGCCAGACATGCGGCAGTTTAATTACGCTCGCTAGGCCAGAAATAGCCGAAGCTGCCCGCGGCGGAGCTTCCACTCCCTCTGGGCGATCTTTTAGTAAGAGCACCCACAGGATCAAAACAGCCAACATGATGAAAGCTGATACCCAGAATGCCTGCCCGTAGGTGGGGAACAACCGCGCTACCGCCATACCAATCGTCGATCCGAGACCGCCGCCGGCCATGAAAATTCCGAAAGCTAAGCCTAAAGATTCTGGCTTAAACCAAGCGCTCAAAATCTTCGGAGAATTTGCCATTGCGAGCGTACCGGAAGCACCCGAGAGGAACATGCTAAAGAAGAGCATCCCGTAAGAATCTGCCCAGATGCGCAAAAATGCGCCTAAAGTGGCCACTATTAGCGCCGCCGTCAATACTTTTTTCACACCGAAACGATCAGCAAGAGTACCACCTGGCAAGCTAAAGAGCACACCTACAATCATCGGAGCCAGCACAATACCGGCAATATTAGGAGCAGCAAAGCCTAGTTCTTGCGCAATCTCTGCTCCCCAGGGGGCCACCATGAACTGGGTAAAACCGCCAACGAAAACGGTCAAGCTCACAACGCCTAAAACTACCCACCTATAAGATNGTAACTATAGAGGCAGCTCCAGATGCGGTTTGAACAGTTAGAACAGATTATTAAAGTGGCAGAATGCGGATCAATCACGCAGGCTGCCTATGAACTTTTTACTAGCCAACCTAGCCTTACAAAATCTGTAGCTGCACTGGAGCATGAATTCGGCACGAAAATTTTTCTCCGTACTCCACACGGCGTACAGCTCACAGCAGACGGGAAAGAATTCCTGCGGCACGCCCGCGAAATAACTACCTCAGTAGCCCATATGAGATTGGCGCTGGAAAATAAAGATGCCGCCCGCATCCAACGACTCAGCGTAGCCAGCCAGCAATTCGATTTCATTTCAAAACTTTTTTTAGACGCTTATCTGCACAATAAAGATAATTCGCTGCGCTTTAATCTACAACAGACGAATCGCAGCGAAGTAATAGAAAATGTGACGGGCGGAAAAGTAACTTTCGGAATTTTAGTACGCACCGCACTGGACGATAAAACTTTTATGTGGCCAGCCGATATCCGCACTCTCGAAATTACCCCGTTAGATACTGGCCCTATATACGTATGCGCAGGCCCGCAATCTCCTTACTATAATGCAAAAGCCGTGCCGCGCAGCGAAGTGGAAAAAGGTAGCCTGCTCACTTTAGATATGCAGATTGATGATTTTTCCCGCAGCTACTCTCCCACTGATCAAATCGTCGCCTTTAATTCAATTGCGGCTTGCCAAGATTTTCTTCACCACACTGATTCGCTACTTTTCGTATCGAAGTGGACGCGCGGTTGCTTCCCCGCCCCATTGCGTTGCATTCCTGTATCTCCCAGCTCCGACGCCGAAACCGAACTTATTGCGGTACGGCGTCGGAGCGAAGAGCTTTGCGCAGTAGAGCAAGAATTTCTCGAACTCCTGCGCACGCATTTTGCTTAATTATTTGCACCTTGCCGAGCTTTACTAAACTCTGGGATAAAGGCAAGCGCACCGGTAATTAACAGAGAGCAGAGGCTTCCCAACAGGAAAATTAGCGTATAGTTGCCGCCCCCGATTGGGGTAATAATCCAAGTAGGAATGGCGAAAGCACCCGCCATCTGCACAGTAGAGATAAGCCCGCCAGCGGCACCTACCGACTGTAGAGTCACTTCCGGCAGCTGCGAAGGCCCAGACATAATTACCGTCATTGCCATGGCGAGAGAAATTCCACCCAAGCAGAGGAAAAGCATAAATACCGGATTTGGCGCAGTAAACCAAGCGAGGAAAAGGAATACACCTCCGGCTATTCCACTGCTGAGAATTACTGGTTTGGCTAGGCCGCGCGAAATCTTCAAAGCAATAGGCGCACCCAAACTGCCGAGTAAAGAGCCGAGCATAATAACCGAAGCAGCTACTCCCGCCTGCGCCGGCGTCATACCTTTATCAGCCTGTAAGCCCGTCGGCAACAGCGAAGAATACGTCATATTAGCAGCGGTAAAGAAAGCCATTCCCGCTCCGAGCAGCCAGACATGCGGCAGTTTAATTACGCTCGCTAGGCCAGAAATAGCCGAAGCTGCCCGCGGCGGAGCTTCCACTCCCTCTGGGCGATCTTTTAGTAAGAGCACCCACAGGATCAAAACAGCCAACATGATGAAAGCTGATACCCAGAATGCCTGCCCGTAGGTGGGGAACAACCGCGCTACCGCCATACCAATCGTCGATCCGAGACCGCCGCCGGCCATGAAAATTCCGAAAGCTAAGCCTAAAGATTCTGGCTTAAACCAAGCGCTCAAAATCTTCGGAGAATTTGCCATTGCGAGCGTACCGGAAGCACCCGAGAGGAACATGCTAAAGAAGAGCATCCCGTAAGAATCTGCCCAGATGCGCAAAAATGCGCCTAAAGTGGCCACTATTAGCGCCGCCGTCAATACTTTTTTCACACCGAAACGATCAGCAAGAGTACCACCTGGCAAGCTAAAGAGCACACCTACAATCATCGGAGCCAGCACAATACCGGCAATATTAGGAGCAGCAAAGCCTAGTTCTTGCGCAATCTCTGCTCCCCAGGGGGCCACCATGAACTGGGTAAAACCGCCAACGAAAACGGTCAAGCTCACAACGCCTAAAACTACCCACCTATAAGATGACTCGTTTTTCATATATAACTCATTTCTGAAGAGGCCTCCGCTCTGGGAGGTAAATGGAAAGCGGAGGAGCGGAAAACCGCTCCTCCGCAAATTTGCCAACTAGCCGCGCAGCACTTTCCGTGCTGTAGCAGCAATTCCCTGCCCGTCCATGCCGTAGTAGGGATAAAGTTCTTCCGGATAACCGAAATTCACAAACTCATCCGGAATACCAATCTTGGTAAGCGGAGTATAGATTCCGGCTTCCATCAGCACATCAGCCACGATAGAGCCCAATCCGCCGAGGATATTGTGATCTTCAATGGTCACTATGGCCCCAGTAGAGCTGGCTGCCTTGCAGATAGCCTCTTTATCGACCGGCTTAATCGTATGCATATCGAGTACGCCAATATCGAAGCCCTCTTTCTCCAGCTCTTGTGCAGCTTGGATGGCTCCGCGCACTCCCATGCCGGTAGCAATAAAGGTCAAATCTTTTCCAGCTTTAACTTCTATTGCTTTCCCAATCTCATATTCCAGATTCTGATCGTAGACGATTGGCTCTTCACCACGTGGAATCCGAATATAAATCGGTTTATCATAATCCAGAGATGCCCGCAGCAGCTTCCGGCATTGCACCGCATCTGCCGGCGCAATCATGGTCATATTCGGAATAGAATTCATAATTCCGAATTCCACGATCGTATTGTGTGTAGGGCCATACCCGGAGGAAATACCGGCGTGCGTACCAATTAGACGCACTGGATAGTTGTTGTAGGCCACGTCGTTATGAATCTGATCTAGGGCTCGTACACAGAGGAAAGGCCCGAAGGTCTGCACGAATGGAATATAGCCTTCTTTAGCTAAACCAGCAGCCATCGTCACCATATTCATTTCGGCGATTCCCACATCCAGCACCCGGTTCGGATACTTGCGCATTAGCTCGCCCATCCGTCCGCTCTGGATAGTTGCGTCAGAATTAATATAAGCAACCCGCTTATCTTCCTCGATCATATCGAGAATTTCTGCCGTCATCGTGCCCTTGGATTCCATCATGGCACCCATATCACCAGAACAAAAATTAAATCCTGCCATTATTTATTGCACCTCCGCCAACCGTTGCGCCGTGTATTCATCAATTTGTTGCAATGCCAATTCCAGATGCTCATCATCTAGTCCACCAATATGCCAGGCGACGGGGCGGTCAGACATAAACTTAATACCCTGTCCTTTAATAGTGGAGCAAATAATTACATTCGGCTTGCCCTGTAAGGTAACTTCCGGCAGCTCCGAAAGTGCCGTATCGATTTCGCGCATATCAGCGCCATCTATTACCCGTGCATTCCAGCCAAAAGCCCGGAAACAATCAGCTAAGCCTTCTGGCCCGCCTTTTTCTCCCCAGTGCATATTTTCGCCAGCTTTGAAAGCGGCAGAAGCGTGGTTGTAATCAACTACTGCCACAATATTGTCTAGCCCCTTGGAAGCCGCATACTGAATGGCCTCCCAGTTCGAGCCTTCTTCCATTTCGCCGTCACCCAGCAGGGTAAATACGCGCGATTTAATATCTTTATCCCGATTGGCGGTGGCGATACCACAGCACCAGGAAAGTCCGTGCCCTAGCGAACCGGTAGATACTTCAATTCCCCGTACCGTATTGTGGTTGGGGTGGGCACCGAAGGGATGACCAATCGTATTGTAGGTATCTAAAAGCAAATCCCACTCATACATTCCCATATCGCAGAAAATGGTGAAGAGTAAGATTCCGTTGTGGCCTTTACTCAGAATAAAGCGATTCCGCTCTGGATCGTCTAGATTATCCGGATCGAACTCCAGATATTTATAGTAGAGAGCTACTGCTACATCCGTGGCGGAAAGCGGTCCGCCGATATGCACATTTCCAATACGCCGGGTACCGAGAGCGAGCTTGCGGCGAATCTCGCCGGCTTTCTCTACCAGTTCCGGGACGCTGTCAATTTTAACTACAGACATCTGTACTCCTTTTTAATAAATTGAATATCCGCCATCGATCGGAATATTTATTCCGGTGATATAGGAAGAGGCATCGCTGGCCAAGAAAAGTAAAGTACCTTGTAAATCTCCGGTAAGCCCGAAACGTTTCATCGGCACTACTTCTAGGCACATATCATGCCCCTGCTCGTTCATTACTCCTTCATGAATTCCCGACCACACATACCCGGGAGCAATGGTGTTTACCCGGATATTGTAGGGAGCTAAAGCAGCACCCATGTACCGCGCCAGCTGCGAAATAGCTGCTTTAGTAGCACCATAGGTGTATACAGGGGAAGGTCCACCGCCAATGAAGTTAGCGTTGTAACCCGAAAGTGAAGAAGTAAAAATAATTGATCCACCGTGCCCGTGCTCGCGCATTATCTGCTGCGCCATTTGCCCGGTAAGATGCGCACCCGTCAGATTCACGGCGACGGTTTTATTCCACACCTCTAGCGAGGCATCGACATCGTCACCCATCATGCAGATTCCGGCATTGATATGGGCAATATCTATGGTGCCCATCTTTTCCACTAAATCTACCCGCAGTTTTTCTACCTGTTCTGGCTGGGAAACATCGCAGTAGAAAGGCTCTACCCGCACCGAGAATTTCTCCGCCAGCTCGGCAGCTAATTTATCTATACGCTCTCGGGCAGCAGGAATATCCACCAGGGCCACCTCCGCACCAGCCGCTGCCCAAGCAGCTGCAGTGTTGCGTCCGATGCCGCCACCGCCGCCCGTAACCATACCTACTTTTCCAGCTAAGGAAAATTTCTTATATATATCAAAGTCAGGCTCTCGCCATGCATCTTTAACATAACGATCGTAAAATTCGGCCATTATTCAGCCATCCTCTCGCCATTAAGATACTGCTCAAAAATTTTCTGAGCCGCTGCATCTTCTTTAATGCATCACTTTCACCATAACGAAAGAAAAATGTGAATTCTAATACATATTATTTATGACGAGGGTATTCCAAAAAAGAATACCCGCAGAATATAGCCAAAAAGTCGAAGTCGAACCACATCTTAACTTGATTAAGTAACTTAACTATTAATATACTTAATTACATGGATAAGGATATTGCAGCTAACTCCACCCACTCTGCGGAGCTAAACCAACTCATCTTTGAGCTACACCGCCTCATTTTTACCTCGCACGATTTAATCAACCATTATGCAGCAAATTTGGGGATGCACAGTAAAGACGGCGAAGCGCTACTGCAAATTTGGCAAGCAGAACTTCTTAACCGCCCGCTCTCTCCTTCGGAACTCGCCGAACAGTTACATATAACGAGAGCAGCCGTCACTTATCTAACTGAAAGACTCGCAGAATCCGGCTACATATACCGCGAAACCGATTCGAAAGACCGGCGCAAAACGGTATTACGCATATCCGAAAGTGGCGGAAAAATTGGCCATAATTTTACTGCTCCGATGCAGGAAGGGCTGACAGGATTATTCGCAGAGAGATCCAGTGCAGAATTAGCTACTTTCTCTAGCATGTTGCAGGAGTTTATGGGATCTCTTACCCGCACTTATCATTTCGAAGACTAATTCATTTCAAAAATTAATTTTTATCGCACTATAGAAATTAGAAAATCATGAATACAGAAAATTTTACTGCCCCAAAACGCTGGGGTTTAGTACTAACGCTCTATCTTGCCGGCATCGGAATGGGTGCACTCGATATGGGGATAGTGAACCCGGCACGGACGGTAATTCAGAACGGCCTCGGAGTAGATGACAAAGTGGGAGTGTGGATATTTACTATCTACACTCTGGCCTACGCCGCCGCTATTCCGGTTATTGGAAAAATTGCCGATATTATTGGGCGCAAACCAGTATATGTATTGGCGATTGGCCTATTTGGAATCGGCTCACTCGGCTGCGGGCTCGCCCAAGATTTTTCTTCTCTTCCCTTGCTACTCACTTCCCGCGCCATTCAAGCAATCGGCGGGGGCGGAATGGTTCCGGTAGCCACTGCAGCCGTCGGCACCACCGTACCACCCGCTAAACGTGGCATGGCACTCGGACTAGTAGGAATGGTATATGGAGTAGCTTCGGTCTTTGGCGCCTCTGCCGGTTCGTTAATTTTAGATATTGCCGGGCAAGCAAATTGGCAGTGGATTTTCTACATCAATGTACCTATTGCACTTCTCGTGGTGGTGCTGGGAATCTGGGCACTCCCCCAAGAACTGGAAAACTCGGCTCGCAAATTGGATCTCCCGGGGATATTCTTCCTCGTCATAATGATTACTGCACTGCTTTGGGCTTTCCAGAATCTGGATTTCACGCAAATAGCTACCTCTGTGCAAGATAAAAACGTCTGGCTCGGTTTCTTAATATTTTTGGCACTAATACCGGCATTTTGGATTACCGAAAATCACGCCGAAGACCCCATTATTAACTTTAAGTACTTCGCTACCATAAATATGGCGACCACCTTGCTTTTCGGAGCCCTCTCCGGCATCTTAATGATGACGGTGATGTTTATTCCGCAGTTTGCCGAAAATTCTCTCCGTTTGCCTGCTGGTGCCGGTGGTTACCCGACCATAATTATCGGCGTTGCTTCTGCAATAGGAGCGCCTATCAGCGGGCGTCTCACCGACCGCTTCGGTCCGCGCTTAATTTTGGGATTAGGCACCGCTATCGCCGCCGCCGCTGGCTTCCTGTTAATTTTCTGGGCAAGCCCTTATCCTGGTCTTCTATCTACTTCTATCTCTATTTTTGTAATGGGTCTCGGATTAGGATTCCTCATGGGAGCTCCGCTCACCTACTTAGTACTGCATCTGGTGCCGGAGACTGACGCCAATTCCGGGCAAGCTACCCTCTCACTAATTCGCTCGCTCGGCATCACACTCGCTCCCGCAATTCTAGTGGGGTTACTGGCCACCGCTATGGGCGGACTTTCCGGAAAAGTAATGGCCGCTCTCCCCGAAATGCCGATACCGCCCGCCGCCGCAGTATCTAACTCCGCCATGCCTACCGATTCCACTGGATCTCCAATGGCGGTTGATTCGCCGCCTACAGCAAATTCAGGGAAAATAGCGGGAAATTCCGAAAAGAAAATGGCGGGAGCGATGCCGCCTAGCTTCCAGATGAGTGATTTACCAGAATCTTTACAGCACAAAATCAAGACGGCCGATGTGACCAACGTGGTAGATCGCTCTAAAGAATTGGCTGATTATATATTTTCCGAGCAAGCAGCGCAGATGCAGGAAAAAATGGGATCGATTCCGCCGGCTTTTGCAGCTGCCCATTCTCAATACCTGGCAGATATCGAGAATAATCGCGCGCAGATAGAATCAGCATTCCAGCTTGGCTTAAATGAAGGCTTCGTCCGCCTCTTCTGGTTCTACACTTTACTTTCCCTCGCGGGAATTATTCTGCTAGCGGGACTTCCCAGCAAAAAAGAAATCACCGCAAGAATAGCGGAGGAATCTGGAGGGCAGAACTATTAGCAGCTGTGCCGCTTACGCTGCACTCTCCAGATAATTACTCCCAAGAGCGCCGCCCCCGCCGCAAACTCCCCTATTGCAATTGCGTTGATACCAGTCTTCGCAAGCGGGGGCGGTGGTGGGGTATCTTTTTCATTAGTCACCGCAAAAATCGCCGGAAAGAGCGCTTCACCTTCCTTCGGCTCATTAAAATTCACTTTATATTGTGAAATAGGATTACCTACCACATAGGGAGCAGGCACGGAAATTTCTTGCAAGAAATAAGTGCCACTTTCCATCCAGTTATTTTCTTTCGGAATAAAAGAGCCTTCACTATCGGAAGTAAAGCTTCCGTCTTTTTCACCGCCAGGCACTGCAACTGGTAAAACTTTCTTAGTCTCACAACTATTCGGATCGGTACTCTTGCATACCTGTAAGTCTACGAGTTCCGGCAGATTTTCCTTTTTACATTTATATCCGCCCTCTGCAGCCGGCAGATACTCTTTCATATCCGGTTCTTTATAAAGCTTAAAACGGGCTCCCGCCACCGGTGTTCCAGCAGCTTTATCAGTTTTTTCTAGCTTGAACGTACCCAATACCGGCTTATAGGTATAGTAGAAATGCTGCACAGAAGCACCGGAATCGTGCACGGCATAAAAGATATTTTTCCCCGCTTTATAGTTTGGAGTCTTATCTTCATCGAAAGGATTAGCTAAATCGATAGCGGGATATATTCCATCCAATACAGGAATGGTATCTAAATCATTATCTACGTATTTATAAGTAGGAATATCTCGAATTATTGATTCAATAGTCGGGCGATAAGGCAAATTCGCTTTCCCTGGATTGCTCAACTCATAACTATCGAATCCGTAACGATGCCCTTGCTGCGGATTATGCCCGCTATTGTTGTAATTCATAAGCCGCAATCCCGCCATAGGATCATATTTACCAGGCACCCGATTCGTGAGCGAAAATTCATAAGGCCAAGCCGCAAGGCCCAATTCCTGTACTTCCTCTATAAAAGGAATTTCCGTATCGTAGGGAAGCTCGGGATAAATTTCCTTAGTTTTTATCCGATCGCGCATCCCCGCTAGCTGGCGATCTTCTAGGCAAGAAATAAGATCAAAAGGAGTTTTTTCATCGCCTAAAGTAATTCTTCGGTTAAATTCACGCCCCGGAAGATTCTTATTCTTAGCATCTACTCCGTGGAATAAGCGATAATCGGCATCTTTCACAAAGCGGAAATCTGCTGCTGCAAGTGGATAATCATTCGCATCTACCGTTAAACCGTTAGCAGTAGCCCCAATGGAGCCACCGCCGTCGCCAGTAGAACCGGTACCCCAGGTGAGCCCAGCTTCACTGGCAGTAGCCGGCACCCAAGCATCGTATTGGAAAGTGTGCACTTCGCCGTCGCCAAAAGAATCTTCAAAAATAAAATGCCGCGGCCGGAACCACCCGCCCGACATCCGCCGATCGCCACCCCACTCCTCAGTGACCGCATTGAAATCATTAACCGGATATTTTTCTTCCGGCACAGCTTTGCCATCATAGGTGAGATTTTCTATCGGTTTCCAAATGTAGTTTTCTCCGGGCTTATTCTTATCTAAATACTGCCAGGTAGTACCCCAACGGAACTCTAGAGTAGGATATTCATCTTTTCCAAGTGAACTATAAAATTTCACTGTGGTGCGCACGCCGTTACATGGCTTTACAGTTGCGTGAAATGCCAGAGTAGTTAAATGCGTAACCTTCGGATCAGCTGGCTGTACACAAGAGCCGTCTGCTCCCACTTCTCCGTGTAATTCCTGGAAGCTGAGGTCGTAGCTAGGAAATGGGCGATCCGCCGCCGCAGCGCGCGCCGCAAAAGTCGGCGCCAGTGCCAGCAGCATTAAAATTATTACTGAAAAAATTATGAGTACTTTTTTCGGCGAAGAAGGCTGCGCCATAATTCTCCTATAAAGATTGCATTTTTAACTATTCCGCTCTCAAAATCTACCACAATCGACTGGAGAGAAATTAAATGCCCACTTCAAAGAGAGTATCCACCCGTAGGAAAAAATACTCCTTCGAAACAAACACTCTGAAATAAATTCCTTTGGGATATGCGCTCCCGCAGACGCCGCATTCCTAAAATAAAACCTTAATTATTTAAGAAATCCGCGACTACTGCTGCAGGCTGATAAGAAGCCTGCGCCCCCATACGGGTAGCAGCTAAAGCCGCTACAGCACTAGCGAGGCATGCTCCCCGGGCAAGAGATTCACCTGCCGCGAGGGCGGCTAGCAGAGAACCCATAAAAGCATCTCCCGAGCCGGTAGTATCCACGGCAGTTATGGGGAAGGCAGGAATCGGCACAAAAACTCCGTTTTCCAGCACTAAGGCTCCGTCTGCCCCCAGCGTCAAAACTGCGCGCGCAAAGCCGAGACCTTCCAGCGCAGCTTGCAATTCTTCATGATTGGCAGGATCAATTGGAGCACCCGCTAAAACTGCCAATTCATGCTCATTTACAATCAGTACATCGACCAATTTTAATAAAGACTCCGAAACGGTAGTGATTGGCGAATAATTTAGCACTACCTCTATACCGGCCTCATGAGCAGTACGCGCCGCCGCCTGTACCGCCTCTAGCGGAGATTCTAAGCACAGCCCCAATACCCGCGCGCTCTTAATTACCTCTGCTTGTGCAGATACCTGCCCTTCACTCAAAGCAGCATTTGCTCCGGCCGAGTAAACGATGGTATTTTCCCCTTGCGAATCTACCGTAATAAGTGTCGAGCCCGTAGGATGGTCTACACGTGAAGTACCCGAAAGATCCACTCCAGCATTACGCAAAGATTGATAGAGCAAATCACCGTGTGCATCTCTCCCCAGCACTCCGATAAAACTAGTTTTTGCCCCGAGCAGGGCACAAGTCACCGCTTGATTAGCCGATTTTCCGCCCGGCAAAGTCGCCAGCGGGCCTCCGGGCACGGTTTCTCCTGGGCGTGGCAAACGCGCAGTTTCTACAGTTAAATCTGCATTAATTGACCCAACCACCACTACAGGATTGCCTAAGAGAGCGAGCACTTCCCGCGCAGTAGTTTTAGTTTCTTCGATATTCATAATATTCCCTTCGCTGGCTGCCGAAACGGCTCACCAACTATTTTCGGTAGTACTAGTTTCCGGTAGTACTAGTTGAGAAGTTACAGTTTTTATAAGCGGGGCGCCCGTATACCCCGCTATTCGTTGTTGGAGAATCTGCATCCCCAAATCAGCCATTTCCGTGATTTTTGTATCGATAGTGATCACAGCAGGAATAGCAGCCGAGAGCCAAGCGAGCCGATCGAAGGTAACAATATCTACGTCAACCCCGGCCCGTATCCCCCGGCTACGTAGCCCCTCAATGACGCCTAACGTAATCACTCCGGAAGCGCAGAGCACTAAATCTGGCACGCCTTCCTGTATAAATTCCACTATGGCTTTTTCGCCAGATTCTTCCTGATAGGCGATATTGACCGTGCGAGTTTTCACTCCAATCTCGCTCAATCCCTGCTGTAATAAACGCTGGCGAATACGGCCGGTGCTGGTGGTATACGGGCCAGAAATCACTACAGCAGAGGTATAGTCTCCGTTTTTTAGATACTGCATCAGCTCGGTAACGGCTTGGGCGTCATCTGCAACCACGGTATCTACGTTTTCAGCTTCCAGACTGCGATCTATCGCCACCGTCGGAATTTCCGCTACGTAGCTCCGCAAGACACTCGTAGGTGAACCAGCGGGAGTCAACAGTAACCCATCTACGTGTTGCTCCAGCAAAGCAGCTACCGCTTGCTCCTGTTTAAGAGGATCTTCACCCCCATTACAAATCATGATCCGTAAGTCGAGGGCACGCGCTTTTTTCTCGATTTGATCGGCAAGTTGGGCAAAAAACGGATTGACGATATCTCCTACCACCACCCCGACTATGCCGCTTTTTCCAGTACGCAAAGCCTGGGCGCGCGCATCGCGGCGATAGCCGAGGTGACGAGCAGTAGAAAGTACCTTTATACGCGTTTTTTCTGATACCTGCGGGGAGTTGTTGAGGCAGCGCGAAACAGTAGAAATATTAATGCCCAATTCTTGAGCTATATCTCTAATCGTGACGCCCATTTTTCTGCCTCAACATACCCGTCGCAGATATTTTCACGGTATTTCCTGAGTTTATGCTGCTATTTTTGCTCCGGGTTTTGGAATCAGGAACGAAGAGAGCAGAGCTAGACCCAATAGAATCGCGCCGGTAATAATTGCAGCAAGATGGCCTCCTGCTGCTCCCCCGAAGGAAGTCATCACCGCATAGAGAATTGCGAAAGACATCCCAGCCCCTAGATTAAATGCACCCGCATTTAATCCCGGCAAGTAACCCGGATTATCTTCTGGGGAGAGCACAATTCCTAAGCCGTTTAATACGATATTTACCGTACCAGCATAGGCGATGCCGGCAAATAGCGAGATTCCAAGTAATATCCAGCCGTTGATATTAGTCATCAAAAATGCCAGAACTAAAATCGCCGCTAAAGACCCCACTAAACCAATACGCAGCACGAGGCGATACCCATATTTACCAGCTAAGGTGCCAGCAATCGGCCCCATTGCCAAACCAGCTAAAGCATAAGGAGTCAAAGTCCAGAACGAAACAACGTCTGCTCCGATATTGGCTCCAAACTCCGCGTTTTGCGCAATAGATGGAATAATGCCGTTCATAATGGCGAAAATTCCCGTCATAGTCAAAGTAGTGGTCATTAACAATGCCCAAGTACTACGAGAACGCAGATATTTGGTGCTGACCAGTGGCGCAGCCGCATTATTCTCCCGATTCCAGAAAGCGACGAAGAATACCGCAGAGACCAGCGCCAGCACGATTACTAGTATCCAGTTCGCATCTGCCAACTTGGCAATCTCATTAACTGCAGTCAATAGCGAACCTACCGCAATCACTAAGGTGATAGTACCCGGCCAATCCATGCGCTCCGGATTAGGCACCGTAGATTCATCGCACAAAAAGTGAACTAAAATAACGGCAATAACTGCAACCGCTGCCATGGTCCAGAATACAGCTTCGAAACCGAAGTTTTGAGCCAACCACCCGCCGGCAATTGCATCAATACCCGCAATGCCGCCATTTACAGCTGCAATGATTCCCATCAGAGTGCCATAACGCTTCGGATCGGGCACCGCGACCCGGAGCATAATTAAACACAGCGGAACCGTGGGCCCTGCAACACCTTGGATGATACGCCCGACGAAGAGGAGCGCCACCGAACCGGTAACTCCAGCAAAAGCAGAAATTAAGCACCCAATAGCGGTCAAAGCCAACATAGAAGTCAGCAGTTTCCGCCGCCCGATCATATCCCCTAAGCGAGGCAAGAATAGGCTAAAGAGCGCAGCAGCCGTAAAGAATACGGTTTGCGTCAAACCAATAGTCGCCGCATTAGTGTTCAACTCTTTTTCCATAATCACCAAAGCCGGCGAAAGCATGGAAGCGTTGAGCTGAAAAGCGAAACACGCTGCGAGCAACGCAGCCATTATTCCAACTATGGAACGTTTTTTAGTGCTGGTATTGGTATTCATTATGCTAAATCCTGCTGAATACGATCAATGGAGTCGATTACCAGATCCCAGAACCGATCAAAATCGAGCTTAGTAGCAGCGCGAGTATGGCAGTCCGGACCAGCTGGAGCACGGAAATCTGCCACCGTCATACCCACGGTAAGATCACCCTTCAGCTCCACATCTATAGGTACCCGCACAGTTTCCATTACTTGCGGATCGATTAGGTAAGCGACGGTGCAAGGATCGTGTACCGGCGGGAATTCAAAGCCTTGTGCGTCTTTGTAGGCCTTGCGGAAGAATTTGAAAAGATCGAGAGTGAAATCGGCAATCGGCCCGCCGAGATTGCGAATCTTTGCCGTTATTTCATCAGTAGCCAGTGCTTGATGGGTCAAATCCAAACCAACCATCAGCACTTCCCACGGCTCATTAAATACGATATGAGCTGCTTCCGGATCCACCTTAATATTAAATTCAGCTACTGGCGACCAATTACCTACATGGTAACCGCCTCCCATTAAAACGACTTCTTTTACCCGCTCTACGATTGCCGGCTCTTTCCGCACGGCCATTGCGATATTAGTCAAAGGCCCTGTCGGCACTAAAGTGATTTCCCCGGGCTCATGCGCCATTATGGTGTCGATAATCAGATCTACTGCGTGCTTATTTACGAGCGGAGCTGGCTCGGGCAGCACTACTCCATCTAGCCCGCTATCGCCGTGCACATCCGGAGCTACCTCTACCGGCCATACCAAGGGCCGAGTACAGCCAGCGGCAATCGGCACATCATGCATTCCAATGAGGGTAGCAATACGCCGAGCATTATCGGTAACTTTCGGGAGCGTCTGGTTTCCTCCCACAGTGGTGACGGCCAGCAATTCAATTTCTGGATTTCCTTGTGCGAGCATCATTGCTACTGCGTCATCATGCCCCGGATCGCAATCAAGAATTATTTTCTTCGACATCTTTGTCTCTCCTTTTTCAATAGTATGCAAAACATTTACACAAACGTTTGCACTGACTTGACGCTACCACCGAGAATTGGCAAAAACAAGAAGTTTTAACTAAATAATTTGATACGCATCAATCCGAGAAAATTTATAGAAATGCGGCCAAGAATTTATTTCTGGGCCGCATTTTTTGCTAAATATCTACTCTAAATATCAAACTTCATAATCGAATTTATCGATAGATTTTTTACTTTCTAAATCCTCTTCTACCAAAAAATCCAGCTGACTCATTCCCTTCAATTTCGCCACAATCGATACCGGGAAAGAGACCACCTCTTGATTGAAAGTACTTATATTGCCGTTAACTATTCTTTTTGCCGCCGCTAGCTGCTCATTTTCATCATCTATTTGCTCTTGCAAATTCACAAACTCCGCTGAGGATTTTAACTCCGGATAGGCCTCCGCCAGCGCATAGATTTTCCCTAAAGCCTGCTCTTGATTTTGTAGCGCTTTATTTATCTCTTGCACGCTCCCGCCCCGCAGTTGCACCAGATCTGCAAAGACTGCCTTTTCGTGTGTAGCAAAAGACTTCGCCACTTTTATCAGTTCGCAGATTGTGTCGTAGCGTTTTGCAAGCGCAATATCTACGTTTTTCTTTGATTCTTTTACAACTACTTGATACCTGTTTAGCCGGTTTGACGCCTTAATAAAACGGATTAAAATCACTAAAACTAGTAACGCTACGACCGCTAAATAAATATTGCTATCCATTTAAACTGCTCCTTAAATTTTTTCGGCAACTGCCGCCACTAATTCATAAAAATCTGCTAACTTATCTCGAACTTTTTCGTATTCTCCAGCGAGAGAAAGATTCTCCACTTCTCCTTTAGTGGTAGGTACAGAAAATAAATACCTACTCGATTGAAATGCTAGAGCGATATACTCTGCATTCATATACAAAGCCACGTCCATCTTCTTCATCCAGCTATTAAAGATCTCGATAACCTGCGGGTCTAATAGCAACTTGGAATAAAAATCATCGGTGGCAAATATGGAGTAGCCATCATTAAATGCCAGCGATTCCGTCTGAATCTCTTCTTCGTCTTTCCTTCTGCCGCCATAGACACCGTAGGTTTTCTTACCCATCCAGACTTTTTCTTTTACTGGAACCACCCGGAGGTGGCCATTTACTCCAGTCTTTAGCCGGACCAAAAAGACCTGCCCAATAAAATCTATCGACTCTTCTCTCTCTCCCTTACTGTTTCTGATGTAGTGGAAGGCATACATATTAGAAAACTCCGTCCGGAGTTCATCAGCAAAGACTATATGGCAATTACCCTGATAATGATTCGAATTAGGCAGTAAACTATCGCAGACCTCCAAGCTGAGCCCCTCTGAATAGTTCAAGGTGGTACCGGGAAAAATTTCTTCTAAGACGGGCGTGAGAAAATTATTTATATACGAATTTTTGACGTCAGCTTTATTTGCGGTGAACTTCTCGTAAATAGGGCGCCCAATAAAAAATACCGGAATGAGGATTAAATAGAGGTAGTACGGGGAACTTTGCAAACTGCTGAGATTTTCGTAGATATTCGAAAGAAAAGGATGCGTATACTCCAGCAAAACGATTATCGAAAATACAAAGAATATTCCCACTAAAAATGGATTAGAGGTTTTACTCTTCATATCCGCTTTTATTGCAGCTAATTTTTCCTGCATCTGCGGAGAGTTTTCTATCTGCGAAATTTTTTCTGTGACTTGCGGATTGGTAAAAATATTTTCGTATTTCTTCATCACTCCAGTCTCCCGTTTAATGAAGTATTCAGCACCTGGCGAGAATATTTTTGAAAATATCCTCGGCACGCCTCAGGCACTCTACTCATTTACCCGCAGTAATTTATCCAGTTCCTCTGAAGATAAACTGAATTATTCACATTATATATATTGTTCCTACGGCAATTTATATTCGCAGAAAATTATTCAATACACTTACTAGCCGCTGCGTCCTTATCTAGGCGCGCCGCGCCTTTCGGCACATTGGCACAGCACCGCCCAGCAGTAATAAACTCAAAAGCAGTATCCCCGCTAATGCAGATCCAGTCTTCGGCAAGGGCGGCGGCGTAGTCGGCTCATGAATATTTTTCACCACGAACCCTTTAGCAGCGTCGCCAGAAATCTGCGCTTTATACCCAGCTACCGCTTTTTCTCGCACGCTATAAGATATAACTTTGCCATCTTTATACTTTGGCAATGCCATAAACTTAGCTTTCCAAGAATTCGCGGCACTGAGCGTAAGCTCCTTCCCCATAGGCTCACCATTGGCAAGCAGCTCCACCGTGACGCTATCAGGGCGGATATTATCGGCATTATTTGCATCATCCCAGACTTTTTCCACCGGGACTTCCGTGAGAATTCTGTTGACGAGGTTGAATGTGTATACCTTATCTTTCTCATCGGTGCTCGGGGTTACGCTCAGCGTATAGCCATCTGCACCACTCTCCTGGAAAGTGATGGGGAGAAGTTTACCCGTTTGCGGATCTTTCAGAGTGTCCAGATTGGGGAAATTGAGCACTTCGCTGCTCCAGTTATTTTCTGGAGAAAGCGTCACATGATCTACCTTGAAACCACCAATAAGCACATCTACTTCTAGCTTGGCTGGGCGTGAAGCCGGATCGTCACTTTGCCAAGCTTTATTTATGCGCAATTTCCAGGTATCTGGAGTACCGAAAATAAGTTTTCCATTATTGGTGATTCCACCTCCGCTAATGCCGAGCCCAGCAGTGAAATTCTGGTCATTACCAGTTACGTTACCCCGAACCACAACAGTAGCTAATTTATTTGCTAAACCCTTTGCATCTGCAGAAGGCACCGACTTAAAGGCTTTGTTCTCATTTATAGGCGTATCAAATGGAATTAGAGTATTTTCGCCACCCGCTATATAACGCGGAAGTTGTTGGCCTTTATCCCAATTACCATGAATTCCGTATATGGAACCATCTTGGAACCAAGCACGCTTCCCACCTCCGAGCATGCGCTCGCTCAAGGTAACAGGCTGACCTTCTTTTGGAGTCGTAGCAAAGTGGGTAGTAATGCTGGCGAAATCATCTCCAGCTCCAATGCAGCTCTTATCTTCACATGCATTAGGCGCTTTATTATCAAAGATTGCCACCCCATTCGTAATATGGAAAATTGTGGATCCATACGGGCAATTCCATAAACCTCCACCTTGTTTACTTACAGGATGGCCGCCAGCTCCAATTAAATAGGTTTTCTCTGCTATGGAATTACCAGTAATAGCAGTGTTTAACATGGTGAGAGTGGCTTTATTATCATTATAGATACCGCCACCTCCCCAAAATCCGGTGGCGCGATTATTCTCAATAATGGCGGCAGATATTTTCGCCTCGGAAGCGTCCATAAAAGCAATTCCACCGCCACTCTTTAGCGCCGTATTGGAGCTAAAAGTGCCTCCCTTGATATTTGTGGTACCGCTCCACGCATATATTCCGCCACCAAAACCGTTGGCTTTATTTTCGGAAATTTTTCCTCCAGAAATTGTGGCATCTACCGTGGAAAGGTAAAGAGCTCCACCTTTGCCACTATATTCGCCGTTATTATTTCCGCGGAAAGTGCCTTTATCCATAGTGAAGTGCCCGTTTTCTATATAGGCACCACCACCCATTTCGGCCGAGTTATCTTTAATAACACCGTTTTTCAAAGTGACATCACTATCTTTAGCGTAGATAGCTCCTCCAAAGGCATTGAGATTTGGATGGGAAGCAAGATTCTTAGTGAAGGTACCGCCGGAGATCTCTAATTTCCCTGGATTATCTGCACTGCCCCAGATACCTAATACGCCGCCCCGTTGGAAGCCGCGATTATCTTGAAATATACCACCGGTTATCTGCACATTACCCGTATAGCAAGTAATAGGAGCATATTCATTTTCCCGAATATTTTGCGGTTGCAGCGCGCCCTTCGTGCTGGTGACGTCGTTGTGCGAAAAATCGGCCGCATTCGCAATTGCGAGAGTACCTCCGTCTACAAAAATTACCGGACCGTGTATAGAAGTATCGTGGATAGCTCCGGCCTTAAAATCCATCTCACCGTTAACGATAAATTGCAGCTGCGTAAAAGACGGACCAGCAAGAATTAATTTGCCACCTTTTTCTACGCGAATAGCGCTCTTACCAGCGCCAGTGACTTTTCCAGAACCGGTGAGAGTTACATTTTGCCCCGCTTTTACCACCAGTTCCGAATCTGCATCACTAAGCGTAATATCGCTGTTGAGAGCTATTTGGCCACCAGAAGCTGCTTGGTCAATAATGCTGTTCCACGTAAGTGGTTCTACTGCCGAAGCGCTTAGTGCACCGGCATTTAATAGAAAAATACTAAGTAAAATAGTGCCGCATATGCGTAAGAATTTTTTATACATGTTTCCCCTCAGAACATAATAATCGTACCGCACTAGCTCCCCCAGAGGCACAGTAACGAAAATTATTTTTCCCACAAAACAGAAATTATTTCCCTTAAATTAGCCACTTTTACCGGTAATACCGAGCAAGAACATAAAAATAGAGCTGATTATCACGAAGATTATCAGCTCTATTTTTATGTCTACTAACTAAATATGGAGATTGGAAGTGCGGGAGCAGATTCTCCAAAATTTTTCGCTAAAATTTTTCGCTATAATCTGCCGACCCGTCACTATAACAATCTAGCAAGCAGCTAGTTTATCCCGCTTCCGCGAAATAACTAGCGTGGCACCTGCAGCTAGCAATGCAGAGGAAAGCACTACCACAAGTAGAGACTGACTACCAGTAGCTGGCAACTGAGCTGCCGCTTTAGTGTTCTGCGATGTTGATGCCGCTGGTTTAGACTTTGCCGGCGCTACACCTTTAGCAGCCGGAGATGAAGCAGAAGCAGAAGAATCAGCGGCAGCGGAGCCAGCCGCAGAATCTGCAGTAGAATCTGCGGTGCCAGGTGTAGAAGGCTTAGATCCGGGCGCAGGAGTCTGCTTATTCCCCGAATCACCGGGTGTATTCGGCTGGGCGTTATCCGGCTGCGTATTACCCGGCTTTGTATTGTCCGGCGCAGCAGTTTCATCCTTTTCCCACTTCGCATACACCGTAATATCTTGACCTAAGGCCACTTCGTCCATTTTTTGCGTAAGTTCTGCCTGCCCATACCAACCTACAAATTTAAAACCAGCTTTGGTTGGTACATACTGCGTCAAGTCAATAATGGTATTTTCCGGTTTAGTCACCGGAGCAATAGCGCTTCCTTCATTAGTCTCAAAGGTGAGAGTATGATTTGCGGGAATACGCTTCAGCTCAAAAGTAACTGCCTTATTTGCGGCATCGTATTCCACAGCAGTTTCACCAGTTTCGAGTTTAATCTTCTCTTTTACAAGACCGGCAAAGTCATAGCCAGCCTTGGTGCTGAAGGTAATCTTCACTCGGTACTTAGATTGAGAAGCAAAAGTACCGGTGGCTTCTTTCCAAGTATCTGCATCTGGATCAGCCTGTAAAAACTTTTTGGATTCAGCAAATACGTTTTCAGTTTGGGAACCAACCTGAACGCCGTTGACGCTTTGCCCGGATTCGTAACCAATTAAGTTAAAAGAAATTTCGGTAATGTGTTTAGTCTGCTCAGCATCCTGCGCCCAAGCACGCGCAGTGAAGTTGGCAAAAAGTAGCGACGACATGGCCAAACACAGTGCCAAGGTCAACGTAAGCAAGCGGATAGACCGTTTGTTTTCGTTCATTCATTATCCCTTCGAATTAGTTAAGTAAAAATTTCCATAAAGTAACACTTTATCGAGTTAATAAAATACAAAATTGTAAAAACCGTTGTAAAATTTTTTGCGTCTCTACTAGGGAGTTACACCGGTACACTCCCTTATTTACGGGTAAAAATAAGGATAAAAAGCGCTACAAGATTTTCGTCACAGCTTTTTTATTTGTATTTACTTAGCGCTTTCGTCTACTAACGCTACCTGCTAGGAGTTGTTGCTTTCTTCCCAAGCTCCATAACTTTGCCCCTCCTCATTCACCCAGCGCACTCTACCGTTGGCGGAGGTACCTAAGACTATGGCAGCTGCAGCAGAGGGAGAAGTAAAAGCAATATCTCGAGATACCACGCCGCGATTATTATCTATACGGATTGACCCATCCCTAACTAGCTTTTGATGACGACTAGCTATCGCCGCATACGAATTGACCGTTGCCGGAGTTCCAGCTTTATGCGTTCCCCAGCTAGCAACCACTATTGACCCTTTGAGGAGGAAAAACTCACCATCAATCAGCTGCATAGAGGCATCTATTCCATCTTTTTGTCTACGCAGATAAAAAACCGGTGAGGAAGCTATCTGAGCGGTAGCTGGTTGCACGGTATTTTCTGGGGATCGCAAAACGTTGACTCCCAGGATTGGCAAAATCAGCTTCATATTATCTAAGAAAGACTCAGCGGATGCTTGTTGTGCTTCAGAAAGCTTCCTAATACGAGGGATTTGCTTATTATCAGGCATAGAACAACGCTCAGCATTCTTAGCGATATCAACCAAACGGGCTTCTAAATAACTCCAATGTCCCTCGTTAAAAGACCGTTGCAGACTAGCGATAATGACGACCTTTTCCCACTGCGGCTTATTTTTATCATGATTGCGTAGGCGTTCTACAAAGTTTTCCGTTTTACCTATGTAGCACCAGGTGTTCTCAATTGATTCTGGATCATTACCGAGAAGAATATATACGCCGTTACTCTTCGCTTCTTCTCTACTATAAAGTTGGGAAAGCTGATTACGGCGAGCAGAGATAAGAATACCCGTCCAATCCGCTATCCCCGCAGTAGTCATACCTCCGGGGGTTCCATCGACGAGAAAAAGCTCTATCGCTTTGCCATGCGCCATTACAACCACACCCTTCGCCCATAAGCACCTAATTCTAAGAATAATAGAAAGAATAGCTCAATCCACAGTACGAAATTCCAATAGACGAGAAAACACCGCATCACTATTAGTTTTAGACAAGTGCTCCTTACATTACCGCAGGCTCCACTAGGTGCAAGGAAACTTAATTGACCTAAACTCTCGCCAAAATATTATTTGCAGAACTAACTGCGGAGGCGACTTAATCCAAACTGTATGCCAATAATTAAGAAAACGTGCGGCTATACGTCATTTAAAAAGGCGTCAGGTTATACGTCTACCCCGCTAAAAGTAAGTACTACCAGCAGCAAGTTTAGCGCAATTATCAAAAGCGAAATCATACCCATTACCCAACTCATGGCTCGGGTATCGCTAAACTTCCCCATCAATTCTGATTTTCTGGTGTAAGCAGCGAGCGGAATTACTGCCAGTGGAATACCGAAAGAAAGAGAGACTTGGGAAATAACTAAGGCCCAAGTGGGGTTGGGATAGAGCCAAAGAATAAGCAGAGCCGGAATTAGAGTCACCAGCCGGCGAAGAAATAGCGGAACCCGGATATGGAGCAGACCGGCCATAATTTCTGATCCTGCGTATGCTCCGACCGATGTAGAAGCTAAACCAGAAGCCAATAAACCGATGGCAAAGATTACCCCTATTCCACTTCCAAGGGCGCTTTCAATGGCTGCGTGGGCTCCCTTAATGGTATCTGTACCATCTATTCCAGCTAATGCCGAAGCTGCCAGCAACAACAATGCAATATTGACAGCCCCCGCTACTATTAGCGCATATGCCACATCGTGTTTTGAAGCTCGTAAAAGATTTGGAAGATCACTGGGTTTGCGCTGCGGAAAGCGGTGATTTACTAGAGATGAATGTAAATAAATTGCGTGCGGCATGACGGTGGCACCCAGCATAGAAGCAGCAATCAGCACCGTATCAGTGCCGGCAAATCGCGGAATTAATCCTCCTAGCACCCCCACCGGATCAGGCGGACTTATTACCAACCCAGAAAGGAAACCCACAGTTATTATCGTCAGCAGAGCAATCACTATGCTTTCAAACTGCTTTTGCCGGCGTTCATTCTGGAAAACCAACAACAGTAAAGAAATACAGCCGACGATGCTTCCACCCGCCAAAAGCGGTAAGCCGAAGAGAAGCTGCAGAGCAATCGCTCCCCCGACAATTTCCGCCAGGTCGGTGGCCGCCGCAATTATTTCCGCTTGCAGCCAAAAGGCGATTCGCTTTGCTTTAGGAAGCCTATCCCCCAAAATTTCTGGCAGGGATTTCCCCGTAACCAGACCTAATTTAGCGCTTTGATATTGAATAACTACTGCCATCAGGTTAGCTAGCACCAATACCCACACCAGTAGGTATCCGTAACGAGCCCCCGCAGTGATATTGGCCGCCACATTTCCCGGATCAACATAGGCAACTGCCGCCACAAATGCTGGCCCTAGTAACGGTAGCAGCCCTTTCGTAGCCGCCGTCTTCGCATCGGGAACAGGTTGAGAATCTCTAGTTTCTTTCTTATCCATCCGTCCAGCTTCATCTTTCTAGATTATGGGAAAGAGCTTCATCCAATACGGCTTAGTACTTCCCCTATTTCCTAAAATTCGGGTTACCTTCTAAAAAGTTTCGGATAGCCGAAATTTTACTCTAATTTCGGAAAATATGGAAACTAACCGGCCTATAAACCTGTAAAGTAAAATACTTTAATTTTAAGCCGGCACAGATGAAAAGCCGTCCGACTGTCACGCACAATTTGNCTTCTAAATAACTCCAATGTCCCTCGTTAAAAGACCGTTGCAGACTAGCGATAATGACGACCTTTTCCCACTGCGGCTTATTTTTATCATGATTGCGTAGGCGTTCTACAAAGTTTTCCGTTTTACCTATGTAGCACCAGGTGTTCTCAATTGATTCTGGATCATTACCGAGAAGAATATATACGCCGTTACTCTTCGCTTCTTCTCTACTATAAAGTTGGGAAAGCTGATTACGGCGAGCAGAGATAAGAATACCCGTCCAATCCGCTATCCCCGCAGTAGTCATACCTCCGGGGGTTCCATCGACGAGAAAAAGCTCTATCGCTTTGCCATGCGCCATTACAACCACACCCTTCGCCCATAAGCACCTAATTCTAAGAATAATAGAAAGAATAGCTCAATCCACAGTACGAAATTCCAATAGACGAGAAAACACCGCATCACTATTAGTTTTAGACAAGTGCTCCTTACATTACCGCAGGCTCCACTAGGTGCAAGGAAACTTAATTGACCTAAACTCTCGCCAAAATATTATTTGCAGAACTAACTGCGGAGGCGACTTAATCCAAACTGTATGCCAATAATTAAGAAAACGTGCGGCTATACGTCATTTAAAAAGGCGTCAGGTTATACGTCTACCCCGCTAAAAGTAAGTACTACCAGCAGCAAGTTTAGCGCAATTATCAAAAGCGAAATCATACCCATTACCCAACTCATGGCTCGGGTATCGCTAAACTTCCCCATCAATTCTGATTTTCTGGTGTAAGCAGCGAGCGGAATTACTGCCAGTGGAATACCGAAAGAAAGAGAGACTTGGGAAATAACTAAGGCCCAAGTGGGGTTGGGATAGAGCCAAAGAATAAGCAGAGCCGGAATTAGAGTCACCAGCCGGCGAAGAAATAGCGGAACCCGGATATGGAGCAGACCGGCCATAATTTCTGATCCTGCGTATGCTCCGACCGATGTAGAAGCTAAACCAGAAGCCAATAAACCGATGGCAAAGATTACCCCTATTCCACTTCCAAGGGCGCTTTCAATGGCTGCGTGGGCTCCCTTAATGGTATCTGTACCATCTATTCCAGCTAATGCCGAAGCTGCCAGCAACAACAATGCAATATTGACAGCCCCCGCTACTATTAGCGCATATGCCACATCGTGTTTTGAAGCTCGTAAAAGATTTGGAAGATCACTGGGTTTGCGCTGCGGAAAGCGGTGATTTACTAGAGATGAATGTAAATAAATTGCGTGCGGCATGACGGTGGCACCCAGCATAGAAGCAGCAATCAGCACCGTATCAGTGCCGGCAAATCGCGGAATTAATCCTCCTAGCACCCCCACCGGATCAGGCGGACTTATTACCAACCCAGAAAGGAAACCCACAGTTATTATCGTCAGCAGAGCAATCACTATGCTTTCAAACTGCTTTTGCCGGCGTTCATTCTGGAAAACCAACAACAGTAAAGAAATACAGCCGACGATGCTTCCACCCGCCAAAAGCGGTAAGCCGAAGAGAAGCTGCAGAGCAATCGCTCCCCCGACAATTTCCGCCAGGTCGGTGGCCGCCGCAATTATTTCCGCTTGCAGCCAAAAGGCGATTCGCTTTGCTTTAGGAAGCCTATCCCCCAAAATTTCTGGCAGGGATTTCCCCGTAACCAGACCTAATTTAGCGCTTTGATATTGAATAACTACTGCCATCAGGTTAGCTAGCACCAATACCCACACCAGTAGGTATCCGTAACGAGCCCCCGCAGTGATATTGGCCGCCACATTTCCCGGATCAACATAGGCAACTGCCGCCACAAATGCTGGCCCTAGTAACGGTAGCAGCCCTTTCGTAGCCGCCGTCTTCGCATCGGGAACAGGTTGAGAATCTCTAGTTTCTTTCTTATCCATCCGTCCAGCTTCATCTTTCTAGATTATGGGAAAGAGCTTCATCCAATACGGCTTAGTACTTCCCCTATTTCCTAAAATTCGGGTTACCTTCTAAAAAGTTTCGGATAGCCGAAATTTTACTCTAATTTCGGAAAATATGGAAACTAACCGGCCTATAAACCTGTAAAGTAAAATACTTTAATTTTAAGCCGGCACAGATGAAAAGCCGTCCGACTGTCACGCACAATTTGTTTTACGAAAATTTAACATTTCCCTGCCCTCAGTCTTAACGTTCCTTTTTTACTATCGGAGCCGAAAGTAAAAGTTTGATAATAAGAAAGGAACACTATGAAGTTCTCTCGTATTGGCGCTATTTTTGGCGTTGGTTTACTCTCTGTGTCTATATTGACCGGCTGTGCGGGCGATGGCGATAAGGCCACCTCCGGCGAACAAGCCTCAACCCTGAGCGGTACCATCACCGGTTCCGGATCCTCTGCACTACTGCCTCTAGCAAAAGCTGCTGCCGATGGTTTCATGCAGGAAAACCCCAATGTGACCGTGACGATGAACGGCGGCGGCTCCGGTGAAGGCCTCAAGCAGGTTGCGGCCGGTTCCGTAAACATTGGTAACTCTGACGTTTTCGCTTCTGAGAAGCTCGATGCGACCCAGGCCGCCGGCTTGGTCGACCACAAGGTTTGTACCATCACGATGGCTCCGGTGGTCAACAAGGATTTGGGTGTAAAAGACCTCACCACCGCCCAGTTGACCGATATCTTTACCGGCAAGACCACGAACTGGAAGGAAGTTGGCGGCCCGGACGAAAAGATTGTGTTGGTCACCCGTCCGTCCTCCTCTGGTACGCGCGCCTTGTTTAAGACCTGGGCACTGGGCGGTGCCGAGGAAGCCTCCAACCAGTCGCTCGAAACTGACGACTCCGGCACTCTGTTACAGACCGTGTCCCAGAACAAAGGTGCTATCGGCTACGTGGCACTGTCCTACTTGGTTGGCAAGGACAAAGTTCAGCCCGTCGCTATCGACGGGGTGGAACCGACCTTGGAAAATACCTACAACGGCAAATATAAGGTATGGGGCTATGAGCACATGTACACCAAGGGTGAGCCCGATAAAGTAACCAAAGCATTCCTCGACTACATGATGGGCGACAAGTTCGCTGGCGACCTGGAAAAGATGGGATATGGCGTGTCTTCCAAGATGTCCAAGGAAGCCACTGATACTCACCCTGACCCCGCGGCCTAAAGATAAGGCACAACTGAACTAATGGCTAGCATGGCTTCTTCGGTGCGGGAGCCTGGATCGACGGAAATTGAGATGACTGAACCGGATATGTCCACTCGTCTTGAATCCACAGATTCAGCGCTCCCGCAGGCGCGTAATTCCACGGCAAATTCATCTCCTGCCCGGCCACAGTTCGACTCGAGCAGGGCGGACAAACGTTTCCGTTTGGCAAACAAAATCGGCGGCAGTGTCGTGACGATTGCAGGTATTTTTCTCATCGTGCTCACGGTCACTATTGGCCTGTTCCTGCTGTACAAAGGTTCTTTTACCTTCACTGCATTCCAACATTCCGTCGGGGAATTCCTATTTTCCTCAGACTGGGAACCGCAGGACAGCCCGGATTTGACTCTACGCGGCAGCGTCGGCGCCCTCATCTTCATTCTGGGCTCCCTGATGACCTGCTTCCTGGGCCTAGCCATCGCTACGCCTTTCGCGGTAGGTGCTGCCGTTTTCATCACGGAAATCGCCCCGCGCGCGGGTGAGCGCCTGTTCCGCCCCGCGGTGGAACTGTTCCTCGGCATCCCTTCCGTGGTTTATGGCTGGGTCGGCTTGACTGTCCTGGTGCCTTTTATTCGTAACTATTTCCACGCCCCCTTGGGTGGTTATTCGGTCCTGGCGGCGGGCATCGTTCTGGCGGTCATGATCTTCCCAACCATCACCACCGTTTCTGCCGACGCGATTACCGCGGTTCCTCACGATTATCGGGAGGCGGCCTACGGTCTGGGCTCCACCCGCTGGCAGTCGATTTACCACATCGTCCTGCCCGCGGCCAAGAAGGGCATTTTGACCGGCATTATACTGGGTCTGGCTCGTGCCTTTGGCGAAGCGCTGGCAGTCGCAATGGTCATCGGTAAAACTCGCGCCCTGCCGGCCGATATTCTTTCTCCAACCAGTTCATTAACCACGGCTATTACCGCCGACATGGGTAACACCAGCAACGGTGGCGAACACAACTCGGCGCTGTGGACCATGGCTTTGCTGCTATTCCTCATTTCGATGTTCTTTATCTTTGTAATCCACATCATCGGCGCGGAAAGGAAGCAGAATCAATGAGTACCGCTACGAGTACCGTTTCGGGTCTTTCCACCCAAATGGAACACCGCATTCGCCGTGCCAAGAGCGTCAACAACTTGATGACCGGCGTCTTTGGCACTATCGGGGGTTTCTTCCTGATATTGATTGTGGCCTTGGCGACCTACATCGTGGTGCGTGGCCTGTTGAGTTTTGACCCCGTATTCCTCAGTTTCAGCCGTGACGGCATCATGAACCAGGTGTTCAACACCGTTTACCTGGTGTTTTTATCCCTGATTGTGTCCATCGCGCTCGGTGTTCCCGCCGGAATCTACATGGCTGAATACGCTCCCGAAAATCGCTGGACCGGTTTCATCCGCATCTCCATCGAGTCGCTATCCTCCCTACCCTCCATCGTGGTCGGTCTGTTCGGTTACTTGGTCTTTATCCTGATGATAGGGCAACAGTGGAACTTATTAGCTGGTGCTTTGGCGGTTTCGATTCTGAATTTGCCCCTGGTCACCACGTCTACCGAGTCGGCCATCCGTGCACTGCCCCAAGACCTGAAATATGGTTCGGCGGCCTTGGGCGCCACCCATTGGACCACCATCGTGCGAGTACAGCTCCCGGCAGCCCTCCCCCACCTGATGACAGGGGTGATACTGGCAGCAGAGCGTGGTTTCGGAGAAGCTGCCGCCCTGCTCTATACGGCCGGTATGTCCACCAACATCAACTGGTCCTCCACAGACATCACTTCCCCCACCAACGCATTCAACCCCATGCGTCCCGGAGAAACCCTTTCGCTACACGTATGGGCCATGCGTACCGAGGCGGTAGAACCAAATGCGGTAGACATTGCCAACTTCTCAGCCGCGGTGCTGGTGCTGATTGCCCTCCTGTTCTCGATTTTGGCTCGCACCATTACCAAGCGGGTTCACGCTAACCTCACGGGCCTGTCTAACCAGACCCCCAAGGGTGGCAAAGGCAAATGGCGTAAGGCCAACTCCGACACTCCCGTCCCCGTTACCTACACGGTGAATCTTCCCGAACCAACTATTGACGCTACGAACTTCACCGACCGCTTCCACTCTGAAGGAAAGGAATAACCACTCGTGACTGCGCAAACCAACGTCGTGGAATCTCCCACAGCGCCCAAAATTTCCACCACCGCCAAGTTTTCCGCGCGTGACCTGCACCTACATTACGGCGATTTTGAGGCTCTCAAAGGAATCAACATCGACATTCAGCCTCGCAAAATTACGGCTTTAATTGGCCCTTCCGGCTGCGGCAAGTCGACCTTCCTGAAAACCTTGAACCGAATGAACGACCTGGTCAAGGGCGTCAGCATCACCGGCCAGGTACTGCTGGAAGGCGCGGATATTTTCAAGGATATGGATGCCATAGCCCTGCGTAAACGGGTGGGCATGGTGTTCCAGCAGCCCAACCCGTTCCCCAAGTCGGTATTTGATAATATCGCCTACGGGCCGCGCATCAACGGGATTCGCAATCACCGGGAACTGAGTGACATCGTGGAGCGTTCCCTGCGTCAAGCCGCAATTTGGGACGAGTTAAAAGATCGTTTAAACAAGTCCGCCGTAGGGCTTTCCGGAGGGCAACAGCAGCGCCTGTGCATTGCCCGCGCTTTGGCCACCGAACCGGACGTCATCTTGATGGACGAACCGACCTCCGCCCTCGACCCCATCTCTACCTCTAAAATAGAGGACCTGGTCGTAGACCTGGCTCAGGAGTACACCATCGTGATCGTGACCCACAATATGCAGCAGGCTTCCCGCATCGCCGACAATACGGCATTCTTCCTGCTGGGCGAACTGGTGGAGTACAACGACACGGAAACCCTATTCAGTATACCTTCGGACCAACGCACCGAGGACTACATCACAGGTAGGTTCAGCTAACACCGTCAGGCGCAACCTGCACGCCCTCACTAAATAAAGTCAGTTCTGAGTTAAGAAAAGAAAGCAGATAAGTAATGCGATTCCGATTCGATCAACAACTCATGCAGCTCAACGAAATGCTGGTTGAGACCGGAGAGCTTTGTGAACAGGCCATCAATCAGACCATGGTGGCGCTGTCCAATTCCAGCGATGAAATCGCCCGGGAAGTCATCCGGGCGGATGCTCACATCGACCAGATGGAGCGAGACATTGAGCACCTGTGTCTGAAATTGCTGTTGCAGCAGCAGCCCGTAGCTAGGGATTTACGCCAAGTTTCCGCCGCTCTCAAAATGATTACCGATATGGAACGTATCGGCGACCAGGCAGCCGATATTGCGGAAATCGTGAAATCTACGGATATGTCCCTGGTGCGGGGATTTCCCAAGATTCCGCAGATGGCAGCGAAAACTGCCGAAATGGTCCATGACGCGGTGAAATCTTTCGTCGACCGCGACTTGGCTTTGGCTACCGCCACACAGGCGGCGGACGACGCAGTGGATCACATGTTTGATGAAATTACCACCGAGATGATTGATTTTATTGTGCATGCTGATGCTGCGGATGCGCAAAAAGCTATCGACGTCATCATGATTGCCAAATATCTGGAACGCATCGGGGATCACGCCACGAACATCGCCGAATGGGTAGATTTCGCGATTACGGGGGTACATGATGCCGTCTTTGACACAAAATCCGCCTGAATCTGGCGCTGCCTGGAATAATGGAAGCGTGATTTATTTTGTCGAGGATGACCTCAACATTCGAGATTTGGTTGTTTACACCCTCAATTCCACCGGTTTTACCGCGCGGGGTTTCGCTAATTACCAGGAATTTCGCGAAGCGATGGCGAAGCTGCTTCCGGAGATGATTCTGCTGGATATTATGCTGCCTGGCGTTGATGGTATCCAGATTTTGCGCCGGATTCGGGCTAACCCTGCAACTGAGAACATTCCAGTCATTATGGTTACTGCCAAAGGCGCTGAGTTCGACAAGGTCAAGTCCTTGGACTTGGGTGCGGATGACTACATCACCAAACCATTTGGCATGATGGAGCTGGTGTCGCGGGTCCGGGCGGTACTGCGCCGCGTGGCTCGCTCGACCGACCTCATTGATGAGGACGAAGAAATTCTCACCATCGGCACTATTGAACTAAACCTTCCCCGCCACACTCTCACTGTGGCAGGTAAAAAAGTGCAACTAACCCTAAAGGAATACGAATTGCTAGAGGAACTCATGAGCCAACCGGGGATTTTATTCTCCCGCGACCGGCTGCTGGATTCCATCTGGGGATACAGTTTCCACGGCGAGACACGCACGGTCGATGTACATATTCGTACGCTGCGCAAGAAGCTCGGTCCGGCCGCGAAACACATTGAAACCGTGCGCGGCGTCGGCTACAAAATTTCCGAATGAGGCGCTGTTAGCGTAATCGCCATCGAATCAAGGGAGATGACATGCGACGCAAGATTCTGGGGGCTATCTCAGGTATTTCTGCCATAGCTTTGCTCTTTGCTTATGTCGGTTCCATGCTGTTCTTTTACGAGACAAACCGCGCCAACATTTTGAACGCCCTGACCAAGGAGGGCAACTTGTTGGCGCTAAGCTTGGAACACCATACCGACGATATGCAAGCTCAGATACTTGACGAATTCCATCAGCAAACACCAGATGTCCGTCTGACTTTGGTAGCCAATGACGGCGAGGTGCTCTATGATTCCGAAGTTGCCCCCACGCGAATGTCTAACCACGCGAACCGGCCCGAGATCATCTCGGCCCAGAAACGCCAGGCTTCCGGGTTAGGCTCCGATATCGAGGTGCGTGATTCTGACACTCTCGGTGAGGATATGTGCTATTACGCGCGAGCTATCCCATCGGGCAAAACTATCCGCGTAGCGCGTCCCGTCCGCACGTTTTATGCCACGGCTCTATCCGGGCTGCCGATTTTGGGTGTCATCGCCTTGGGTGTGTTCGGACTGTCTTTCCTGATTGCTCGGCGTCAAGCCCGCCTTATTGTCGCGCCACTGGAACAAATCGACCTTGATCACCCGCTCTCCGGCACCCCTTATGACCGCGACCGGCTACCCGAGATTGAGCGGCACACCGAGATTTTCGGAAACTCCAGCGGCTTCGGCAGTGGAGAGCTCTTCAATTCGGGAGCCTACCTCGACCCGCCAACAAATGAAGAGCCGGGCCAACCTGAACCTGCGGAGCCTCCCCTGCCCCACGATATGCTCAAAGCCTACGGCAAGAATCACGAAACGGTCCCGATTTACCCCGAGTTCTTGCCACTGCTGCAGCGTCTGGAACATCAGAATCGAGATAAGGAAGCGGCCGCACGTTCCCGCCGCGAGTTTTCCGCTAACGTATCTCACGAGTTGAAAACCCCGCTGACCTCCATCTCTGGATATGCCGAAATTATTCGCAACGGTTTAGTGAAAGACGAAGACATTCCAGGCTTTGCCGAGCGCATTCACCAGGAGTCCTCCCGGCTGCTGGACCTGATTGGCGACATTATGGAGTTGTCTCGACTGGACGAGGGTGGTCTGCTTTCAGAAGCCGAAGAGGTCGATTTGTTCGATTTGTGCCGCACGGTGGTGGAGCGGCTGCAGCCCCGCGCCACGTCTTTCGATGTGAAGATGACACTATCCGGCTCACATACGGCACTCACCGGGGTGGAGATACTCCTGAGTGAGATGGTATACAACCTGGTAGACAACGCGATTAAGTACAATCGCGAGGGCGGCGAGGTAAGCGTTTGGGCGGGGATGCATCTAGGCAGACCTCAGCTGATTGTGACCGACACAGGCATCGGGATTCCTTACGAGGATCAGGAGCGCGTATTTGAGCGCTTTTATCGGGTGGATAAGTCGCATTCGCGCCAGACCGGAGGTACGGGTTTAGGGCTGTCTATCGTCAAGCATGCCGCTATCCTGCATGCAGCGGAAATCGCGGTTAACTCGACCCCGGGCAAAGGCACGCGCATCGAAGTCACCTTCCCCGAAACAGACTAAATCAGGCTTCGATTAGCGGTAAAAACAATACACCCGAATTTGCTGTCACAGCCTGGTTTATACATACCGTTTAGACACCTTCGGGACATTAGCGCAGTTGGTAGCGCACTTCCATAGCATGAAAAAGGCCAGGGGTTCGAATCCCTATGCTCATAGCTGGGGCGCCCACTTTGCAGCAAAGTGAGCGCCTTAATAGTTATCTAGCTGCCGAAGATGATACAAAGTGAGGGACTTCGTAACAGTGGGCGGAGTGGCTTTTTCGCTTGATAACAAGCCAAACTAATCTTTGAAGAGCGCCCGCTGTAGCTGTGAGAACGACGGCTTTTCGAATGACACACGGAGGCGCCCAATACGCCTACGGAAATTTTGGCACACTCACCCTCACTGAAACACTCTGCCGCAAAATTGTTGGGTCTGCCCGCAAAGGTTGCGCCACATCAAAAGAAGACGCGCAATAAAGCTACGAAGACATCAGTGAACCAACATCAACTAATAGAGTCAGGAGCGCATTTGTTGATGATTGTAGTCCTCTATAGCTCTTGCGGATTGAGATAGTACATTTCTACTATCACCCAACTGGTCTAGGGCGAATCCAAACAACGCTGCGATTTCACTTCCTGAGTTCGAAGAGTTTACTTCTTCTTCAACTTGAAGAAAAATCTGATCAATTTTTTCGCTAACACTCTCCATCATGACGATAGTTGCTCGCACCCTTTTGACAAAGACTAACAGAACGTCAGAAATGTCTGCTATGAAAATCGCCGGAAAAGAGCTGATTTTATCAAACGCACGAGAGCCGAAATTTGTTGCCTGAATCGACAGCCCATATGTCATTTTCTGCCATGGTGTTTTAAATACAGTGGAGGATATTCGGCGGGGATTTCTCTGCCCTATCTCAATGGCTTGAAGAATGCCAGGCGCAGCACCGTTAGCGAAGAAGCTCGCGCCGTAGTCCTCGCAAGCTTGTACCATCCCGATCGCGTTCTTAGCCATCGCAATAGGGCTATAGCCCACCAACCCATCGAACCCAAGACCTGGAATATGCAACACATCGGCTGGTGTGAGCCGGATGCGTTCCCACTTGCCCACATGGCTCGTCTGAGGACGTCTGGTACTAGTAATAGAGGCGTCCGTTTTTGTCTCTGCCAACGTTCATCCGGTTGGGCATCAAGGGATATAGTCCAATCACCTCGTCACGGCCATTGCGCAGCACTTGGGCGTAGGCGTTTCCCCACAACAACAAATGCGTCATGAGGGTTTCGCGGAACACGAAGCTAGTCATTTCAGAGTTCAGTTCGTCATGCAACAGTCTATACAGATGATGGTCGGTGGCTTTCATCTTCGACCCGTCTTTCTCTGTGCGGTAGACATGCAACGGCAGGCACGCGACAGCCTCAGCCAAAATCCGCACACAGCTATAGACCGCTGTCATCTGCATCGCAGAGCGTTCAGTTACCTCCCACTCAGAGGTAGTGGGGCCGAACAAGAAACTGTAGATACTTGAAAGCTGATAATCCTCAGCTTTACGTTCGGTATCACCGCGAAGCTAATCTAGAAAACTCATAAATGGGCACTCCTATGTAAGAATAAGGGGGTGGAGAATTTGACGGAGCAGGGGTTCATTCAAGCCTGGGAATCAGGCCGCCTTGTTTATCCCGCCACCCCCATGGCACACGGTCAGCGGTGGTTCCTTCGTACTGCTGAGAATTCCGAGAACCATTCCAAGATCCTGTTTGTTGGAATCAATCCTTCTACCGCAACCACATTCGCGGCAGCATCTAAGGTTCAAGGCGGAGACCCGACGACCGCGGCGATCTTGAAACGTTTCCCAGTTGATGACCGCCAGCGCCCCATCGATGCCCGGTGGATGAGCATTATCAACCTCATCCCGCTAGTTGGTCAGGGCCGCCAGTTACCCGACTGGAATCTTTCGTCGGGGAAGAATGAGATCCTCTCCTCCTTGAAAATCACCATCACCGTAATGAAATTGATCGTGCCTGAGGCAGACCATATCATTCTCATGTGGGGCAATCCGAAGGATAGCAACTTCCCTTGGAAACGCGACATCATTCCTATCGTCCAAGAGCTGATTAGGACGTTCAAGAAGCCAAACGCGGCGACTAAAGCCGTTTATTCGAAGAACGCTCCTTATTATCCAACTCACCCCGCATATGGCAGGTGGAACGGTCACGAATTCTGTGACGCGCTACACCTTCTAGAGCACGAGTAGTCTCCAGGAGTGCACACGCTTGAATCTTTGAGTCGGCGATCAAAATAGAGCCGTTTCGATGAGGTCTTTACCGCGCAGTGTTTCCATCCACCTGGTAGGTATCGATTCTGCCCCGTACCTGGCACCTGCTAATGCGCCAGCAACTGCAGCAGTCGTATCCGCGTCAGCTCCAAGATTCACTGCCGCGAGTACGCATTCTTCATAGCTCGTTGTGTTTGCGAAACACCATAAGGACGCTTCTAAGGTATGTACTACGTATCCTGTTGACTCGATCTGTTCGCGGGGCTTACCTAACCACTCGCTGAGATCTGGTTCCTCCCCACACACAACAATCCGTAAGATTTTCACGAAATCGACGCACGCTTGCATCGAAATTTCATGTGCATGCGTAATGGCCGAAACGTTGCGGATCTGTTCGTTGGTAGCTTGTGTATAAGCCAGTGGCGCGATTCGCATCAGCGAACCGTTGCCATTATCTCGCTCGCTAGATTGCCCTGCTCGATTCACCAGGGCACGCAGAGTTGTTTGACCTATACCGAATGCTGCCCTGTCTGGTGTGTAGAAACCTAGATATGCCCATTGTTCAAATCTCTGCCTCAGATCTGTAACATTTATACGGCCTGTTGCCCGGATCGAATCGCATGTGGCTAGCGTCATTGCTGTATCGTCCGAGAAGGTGCCAGCAGGCCGATCATGGGAACCATGCCCAATCATGTCCGTGCAAAGGAAGGAGTCTCGCTTCAAGAACTCGTAGGGAACACCCAGTGCATCGCCTACCGCCAGCCCGAAAATACAATCCCGCAAACTACTCATGGACTTCTCCCACAGCTTACGCCGACCACTCTCACGCGGAGGAAACCACAACTTCGATAATTTAATGGCATTATGCAAGCCCTGCCACTCGCGGATCTCCGCTTTGGACGGTGACCGCTGGCGTAGCGGAAGGTCTACCAAGCGCGATGTTTATGAGTTTTAGGCGATGGAGTCGATGGCTCGTTTCGCGGTGACGAGGTCAGCGCCGGTGCGTTCCCGAAACTTCTTGATCGCTACCACGGGTTGGCCGTTCGCTACTAGCTCGCGTTCCTCAGCCGTCACGCCATAGGCGTCAACCTGTGCTGGCACGCCAGCGGCAGCGAGCTGTGAACGGAGCTGCTCGATAGCGGCTGCTTGACGTTGGACTTCACTGCGAAGTTTATCGATTTCTGCTGCTTGATTGAACCATTTACCCATGAGACACCTTTCACCACGATTAATTATTGATGGTTTCTATTCTCTCAGTTTTGGTAGGGGCGGTCGAATCTCTACGGGATGAGGTACTGGACAGCGGGCGGGGCCAACCGTGCACAAAGTCACCGATTCAAACAGGGTATTGACCCAATTTATCGCTGAACGCTGTGCGAGAAGGGGCTTGTCGCTGGTCATCATGATCAAATTGTGCGGTTGACGACGCGGTATGCGTCTTGACCAATTTGGAACTTCTTGTCCACACGGTGACTAAGTTCTTCAGCGATGACGGCCACTGGGGTCACGGTTGCAAGGAGTTGACGGTTCTTATCCTCAACTAGGTAATAGCGCTCATTGAGCTTCTCAATACCATCCTTAATATTGAAAATACGGAAAATGTCGATGAAGAAGTAGCTCAACGCAGAAATGATCCACTCGATTGCTGACTCAGTTTTTGTGTTCTTGTGCTTGTGCCATAGTGGCCTGATGGTCGCATTCGGGAATACATGCCGAACTGCTGCGTCATACTTTGCCTGTTTGGATCTGGTAGATGCATGCCCGGCAGTCACATTTTCCAGATCAATCGGTACTCGCATCTTCGCACCTGTAGTAGGGCCAGGCTCTTCGTCAAGTAGGTAGTCAACGCTAACATCGAACAACACTGACATGGCTTTGAGGTTATCGATATCTGGATAGCCTTTGCCGGATTCCCATTTCGTGACTGCTTGCCTTGAGACATGAATTCTCTCAGCGAGTTCTGCTTGCGAGAAGCCGAGGTTAGTGCGGCATTCTTTAATTCGTTCAGCAAGTGCCATGATCATACTTTCTCTTCGATCGGTTTAATACTATTAAGCGTCTACCGCGTCGGAGGCAAACGCAAGCAATCACATGGCTACGCGAGATTTCCTACCAGCTACCGGCGGTTGCCACCTGCGTGAACAGGATAAATACCGAAACATTGTGAGGACTCGATGGTTAAAAATGGAACAAACCTAGACGGAAAACACTCGACCACGAGGGCTACTATCGTTTCCCCATGGGTAAATCAAACACTGCCATCAACCACGGCGAGCTGGATAAATATATTGTGGAAGATTCCCACCCGCCGTCTGACTCACTCGACTTATAAATACTGGTGGTGCGAAACCGCCACGAAAGGCAAGGGCAACCCCTGCCATGCTAGAACGAGCAGGTAACTTTAACCCCGCCACCTTCCACACACTCTGCGAACGCATCGAAATAACGCCAACCGGCGAAGTAATCGTCATATTTAAAGACGGCACCACAATCCCCGCGCATTAGCGCTACTTGCTACTATCTTTCCGTTTCTTCTCGTTCTCGCTTAGCTTACCCAACACAACGAAACACAAAATACCCATCGCCCAAATCGGAGCCGTCAGCCCTACGAGCTTCCAGTAATTATTGCTGACGATAAAAGCAACAAGATCAACACCAGCTGCCATCACAACAAGAGCAATACCCAACCAAACCAGCACCATACCAATGGGATCGTTGTTCTTCTTCGCCATAAACCCATTGTCCCATAAAAACCGGGCAAACCAACACTCACAAGCCAGAGGCAAAATGAACCACCTAAGCAAAACAAAACCTGCTGGCGCGTCAACGTATCAACACCAGCAGGCAGTTAGTGTAAAGGATACCCAGCAGAATACGGAAGTATCACAACTAAGTTTACTGATAATGTTGCTTCCTCGATTCGGGATTTGAAGAACGATATCGGGTTATCGTCATCATCTTCCACGATTGATCTGGAACTGATGATGGCACTGCTATCCATGAAGCAGTTCAAACTATTGTCTGCATATGGTGGAAAGATTGCTATTCGAACGGCGCAGCAAGCAGTAAATCGCCAATACAAGGCATACACGGGTATCGTTCCAACTGATGGTTTGTATGGGCGTGAAATGAACACTGCCCTAATCCAAGTGTTGCAAGCTATCGAGGGTTTCAGCCCGGCGGAAGCGACTGGTAACTTTGGTAACGGCACCCGCTCACGCCTACAAACGATTAGTGGTGGCTCGAGCCAGTGGGTGTGGCTAGCATCAATGGCTTTAGTATGTAACGGGTATTCTGTAACCCCCACATCAACATAGAACTCTACGATCGCTTCAACAATCCGTACATTCCAGAATGATTTAGCATTACCTGCCAGCGGTATGGTTGACCCCACCACGTGGATGAGTCTACTCACATCTAAAGGAGACCCGAACCGCGCCTGCGTAGCGTGTGACACAAGGTTCGAGATCACAGACGAACTAGCCAAGCATTTGAAAGCAGACGGCTACCAGATTGTGGGACGCTACCTGAGAGAGCCAGGTCAAGAGAACACTGCTGAGGCTGACTATTTTAAGGCCTTACGCACTGGAGAGTTAGAGCGAATTGTTCGTCACGGATTAAAATATTTCCCAATATTCCAAGAGTACTCGACTAAACTGAGACATTTTAGTGCAGAAAATGGTGCTCGCCATGCTCATGAAGCACAAGCAGCCGCACAACGACTCGGTGTACCAGCAACAGTAATCTATTTTGCGGTTGATTATGACGCCACTGATCCAGAAGTGACAAGCAACATTCTCCCGTACTTCCGCGCAGTTAACGCGAACCTTGGCGGCGGGTATCGTGTAGGTATTTATGCTTCGCGTAATATTTATGCTCGTGTTGCTGAAGCAGGGTATTCGGTTGCGTCTTTCGTCTCCGACATGTCCACCGGTTTTTCAGGAAACCTCGGATTTTCTATTCCCAAGAATTGGGTGTTCGACCAATTCCACGAAATCAGCGGATACAAAGGTAAATGGGACTTGGACAGAGTCGCTTACTCAGGACGCATACCAGCGGTAAGCACCGTGTCAGTGAAAGAATCTAGCGATGACTCTAGCAGCGAGATCACGGAACCTTTTGCTAAATGGATCGCATCTGTTGAAAAACAGTACGCTTCCGATTACGCTTCTCTTGTTTTTAAGACTCCTTCGGCGGGTGAAGCGGGTCACTACGCTTTAGGATGGTTGAGAAAACCAAAATATTGGTCAGATGGATACTGGTCAGGAGCAATGTGGCAACTTTATACCCCCATCACTAACTAGCTTTTGATGACGACTAGCTATCGCCGCATACGAATTGACCGTTGCCTGGCTTCTGGCTTTACTGGTTTCCCAGCTAGCAACCACGATGGATCCCTTGAGGAGGAAAAACTCGCCATCAATCAGCTGCATCAAGGTGTCTACCCCATCTTTTTGTCTATGTAGATGAAAAATAGGTGAAGAAGCTATCTGAGCGGTAGCTGGTTGCACAGTATTTTCTGGGGATCGCAAAACGTTGACTCCCAGGATTGGCAAAATCAGCTTCATATTATCTAAGAAAGACTCAGCGGATGCTTGTTGTGCTTCAGAAAGCTTCCTAATACGAGGGATTTGCTTATTATCAGGCATAGAACAACGCTCAGCATTCTTAGCGATATCAACCAAACGGGCTTCTAAATAACTCCAATGTCCCTCGTTAAAAGACCGTTGCAGACTAGCGATAATGACGACCTTTTCCCACTGCGGCTTATTTTTATCATGATTGCGTAGGCGTTCTACAAAGTTTTCCGTTTTACCTATGTAGCACCAGGTGTTCTCAATTGATTCTGGATCATTACCGAGAAGAATATATACGCCGTTACTCTTCGCTTCTTCTCTACTATAAAGTTGGGAAAGCTGATTACGGCGAGCAGAGATAAGAATACCCGTCCAATCCGCTATCCCCGCAGTAGTCATACCTCCGGGGGTTCCATCGACGAGAAAAAGCTCTATCGCTTTGCCATGCGCCATTACAACCACACCCTTCGCCCATAAGCACCTAATTCTAAGAATAATAGAAAGAATAGCTCAATCCACAGTACGAAATTCCAATAGACGAGAAAACACCGCATCACTATTAGTTTTAGACAAGTGCTCCTTACATTACCGCAGGCTCCACTAGGTGCAAGGAAACTTAATTGACCTAAACTCTCGCCAAAATATTATTTGCAGAACTAACTGCGGAGGCGACTTAATCCAAACTGTATGCCAATAATTAAGAAAACGTGCGGCTATACGTCATTTAAAAAGGCGTCAGGTTATACGTCTACCCCGCTAAAAGTAAGTACTACCAGCAGCAAGTTTAGCGCAATTATCAAAAGCGAAATCATACCCATTACCCAACTCATGGCTCGGGTATCGCTAAACTTCCCCATCAATTCTGATTTTCTGGTGTAAGCAGCGAGCGGAATTACTGCCAGTGGAATACCGAAAGAAAGAGAGACTTGGGAAATAACTAAGGCCCAAGTGGGGTTGGGATAGAGCCAAAGAATAAGCAGAGCCGGAATTAGAGTCACCAGCCGGCGAAGAAATAGCGGAACCCGGATATGGAGCAGACCGGCCATAATTTCTGATCCTGCGTATGCTCCGACCGATGTAGAAGCTAAACCAGAAGCCAATAAACCGATGGCAAAGATTACCCCTATTCCACTTCCAAGGGCGCTTTCAATGGCTGCGTGGGCTCCCTTAATGGTATCTGTACCATCTATTCCAGCTAATGCCGAAGCTGCCAGCAACAACAATGCAATATTGACAGCCCCCGCTACTATTAGCGCATATGCCACATCGTGTTTTGAAGCTCGTAAAAGATTTGGAAGATCACTGGGTTTGCGCTGCGGAAAGCGGTGATTTACTAGAGATGAATGTAAATAAATTGCGTGCGGCATGACGGTGGCACCCAGCATAGAAGCAGCAATCAGCACCGTATCAGTGCCGGCAAATCGCGGAATTAATCCTCCTAGCACCCCCACCGGATCAGGCGGACTTATTACCAACCCAGAAAGGAAACCCACAGTTATTATCGTCAGCAGAGCAATCACTATGCTTTCAAACTGCTTTTGCCGGCGTTCATTCTGGAAAACCAACAACAGTAAAGAAATACAGCCGACGATGCTTCCACCCGCCAAAAGCGGTAAGCCGAAGAGAAGCTGCAGAGCAATCGCTCCCCCGACAATTTCCGCCAGGTCGGTGGCCGCCGCAATTATTTCCGCTTGCAGCCAAAAGGCGATTCGCTTTGCTTTAGGAAGCCTATCCCCCAAAATTTCTGGCAGGGATTTCCCCGTAACCAGACCTAATTTAGCGCTTTGATATTGAATAACTACTGCCATCAGGTTAGCTAGCACCAATACCCACACCAGTAGGTATCCGTAACGAGCCCCCGCAGTGATATTGGCCGCCACATTTCCCGGATCAACATAGGCAACTGCCGCCACAAATGCTGGCCCTAGTAACGGTAGCAGCCCTTTCGTAGCCGCCGTCTTCGCATCGGGAACAGGTTGAGAATCTCTAGTTTCTTTCTTATCCATCCGTCCAGCTTCATCTTTCTAGATTATGGGAAAGAGCTTCATCCAATACGGCTTAGTACTTCCCCTATTTCCTAAAATTCGGGTTACCTTCTAAAAAGTTTCGGATAGCCGAAATTTTACTCTAATTTCGGAAAATATGGAAACTAACCGGCCTATAAACCTGTAAAGTAAAATACTTTAATTTTAAGCCGGCACAGATGAAAAGCCGTCCGACTGTCACGCACAATTTGTTTTACGAAAATTTAACATTTCCCTGCCCTCAGTCTTAACGTTCCTTTTTTACTATCGGAGCCGANATTCTAAATAACTCCAATGTCCCTCGTTAAAAGACCGTTGCAAATTAGCAATAATAACTTTTGGATATTAACCCGACCTTTTCCCACTGTGGTTTTTTGTCATGATCGCGCAGGCGCTCTACAAAGTTTTCCGTTTTACCTATGTAGCACCAGGTGTTCTCAATTGATTCTGGATCATTACCGAGAAGAATATACGCACCATTACAAGCGATTGAGCTGAATGACCCCGTGTTTGCATGAGTTTTGAGAGGTTTGAGTTTGTTTGAATATCGTAGCGACTAGACATCATAGTTCTGCTGAAGTGAACACCGCTTTAGCAGGGATTTTTATGGTTTTGCTTCTAATCATAAAGAGATTATTTGCGGAACTCGGGATGGTAAAAACTCAGCAAAATTGCCGCAGCTATCAGGACTGTGCAACATGTCATTGGTAGCCACGGAGAGAGTCCGTAAAGTGCGGTGGAGGCTATCGGTGCCACTACATAGGCTGCACCATTGTTAGCATTAATCAACCCGGCCAGCCCACCTTGCTCTTCGGGCTTCATTTGCAAAGTAGGCGCCGTGTTGTAGCCAGGCATCGCCAGGCCTAGACCAAAGCCTGTCAAGATGCTGGCCACGATGAACAGTCCAAGATTTAGTGGATAAACCAAGAGTAGTAACCCGAGAAGAACGATTATTAATCCTCTTCTAAAGAGTTTTTTAGCACCCCAGTTTAACCTTGGAGCCACCAAGGCCTGCGCCAGTATCATCACCACACCCATTATTGACATACACAAAGCGGTGAGCCCTGCTGTTGCGCCGGCCGCTAGCTTCAAAACATCCTGCAGTAAAAAGCCGAAAAGTGTAGCCACGGTAGAAAAAGCGGTAAACATTAAGAAACCGCAAGCCAGGAACACGAATACTCTTGAATCAAAATAGGAAACTTTTGCCGGTTGAGCGACTTTTTCTTCACCACCTGTGGGTTTGAATGTTAGCAGCAAAACGGCAACACCTAAAAGCATGACCAGAGGCATCACCAGCAAGGGCATCATGAAACCTCCTATAGCTGCAAGGCTGCCGCCCAATAAGGCTCCAAGAATAGACGAGAATCCTTGTGCAGCGCCCAAGACTCCCAGACCTTTTACCCGTTGCGTCTCACTGTAGGTATGAGTCACAACGTAGGTTTGCGCGGCTGGGGAAACTGATGCGATGGCACCGCCGTACAGCACGCCCCTAGTTATGACTACTCCTATGATCAACACTATGCCGGTGAGCAGACCCTTAAATCCTAGCCACACCACCATAGCGAATCCGCTTAGAGCCAGGATTCCGGCAAGCATGCCAATAAGCAAGATACGCCGAGATCCCCATCGCAATGAGACCCGTCCCCACCTGGTGGAGGTAAGAGAAAACATTACGGCTGCTAACGAAATGGTGGCGCCAATGTGCCATTCCTTCAACCCAATTTCGCGCGATAGCGGAGCCAGAATTGGATTAAGAATCATCTGCCCCATATATGCCAGCAACACCGTCAAAAACAAGGGAAACAGTCCCGTTATTTTTGATTCGACTTTCTCGTTTCGTTCATTAGTGGCGCACATTAAAACATCCTTTCCAAAGTGAGCAGCCAATCAAGCTAAAACAATACTAGAACAATGTTCTAGTATTGTCGAGGTTGAGGGTATACTGTTTTCGTGGGAAATAAAGACAAGCGGGTAAACACGGGTAGACGCGCCTGGCTGACGCAGGAAAAGATCATGTACACCGCAATGGAACTGACCCGAGAGTGCGGTCTAGAAAATTGGTCGATTCGTGACCTTGCGCAGCGTCTGGGAGTTGTTCCCTCTGTCATCTACCACCATTACCAAAACCGTGACGCCATTACCGCTTCTGTAATCGGCGAAATCGCTAGCACCATCGAGCTACCGGACGAGCAGCTGGAATGGAAAGATTGGTTCATCTCCCTAGCAGAAAATGTCAGGCCCGTCTTTCTTGAATTCCCCGGAGTCACCGACAAACTGATGTATGGACATATGGACGCCGCGTTTATACCAATCTTGGAGGTGGCTTACGAAAAACTACGGGACGCTGGTTTTAGCAAGTACATTCACATCGCATACACAATTATCATCAACACGATGCTGTGGAGCATTACTGCTCGCAACTTGCGCAGTCCAACCAAGCAGGAACAGCGCCACGACCTAGGCCAAATGATTACCCAACTTCAGCCCCTAGCTGCCTGCTCCACAACGCTGGCTGACATCATCCAAGGCTACTTAATTCCGCTAGCCAACCCGAAAAACGAAGACCGCATGAGTCAGGAATACTTTGAAATCATCATAGAAGTCGTACTCGCCGGTTTAGAGATAGCAATCTTGCCTCGCGAAAACGCCTAACAAACCCGTGAACAAGAGAAATCATCAATACGCATAAAATATTGCCCAAAATCGCAAGGCATCCAGCTAAGAACAGAGCCTTTCAGCCTCTCCCTCTATTTCCTGTGATTTCCCAATAAATACAAGAAGATCCACCATGTTCGGAGCTTCCCAAACAACAGGTACGACTACGTCAAATACGGCACCACCAATGAACTAGCTATCGCCCTTCACAGTACATAGGCTTCTCCCAGGAATCCGCAGCCTATATTGAATACTGAGCCCACCCTATTGCGTATGGACGAAGAGGAAACCTCCATCTCGACTTCTGGTTTACCTCTTCGACGAACATCAACGTGAAGAAAGAAGCCGACGAAATCTTCCACTATTGTCTTCCTCTCGCTTATAAAGCTGGGAAAGTTGAGCGCGGCGTGCAGAGATGAGAATGCCCGTCCAATCCGCTATCCCCGCAGTAGCCATACCACCTGGGGTTCCATCGACCAGAAAAAGCTCTACCGCTTTACCACGCGCCATCACATCCACGCCCCTCGTTCGCACGCACCTAGCCTCAAGAATAACCGAGATAAACAGATCACCCCTCAATATGAGGATCCAAAAGAAAGGAAACATCATGGCAACTATTGGTTTAGACAAGCTCTACTACGCGAGTATTAGCGAAGATCCCACCAGCGGTGAGGAAACCTATGCCGTTCCTAAACCGCTCGCTAAAGCAATATCTGCAGAATTGTCTATGGAGGTGGCAGAGGCGATTTTGTATGCCGATGACGGGGCATCCGAGATTGTCAAGGAATTCAAATCTGGAACGCTCACTCTTGGCGTGGATAATCTAGGATCCGAGGCTGCAGCTGCCTTAACTGGTGCGAGACTGGACGCGAACGGGGTACTTATCAGCACTTCTGAGGATGGCGGTACACCAGTGGCTATCGGTTTTAGAGCTGCACGCTCTAACGGGAAGTACCAGTATTTTTGGCTTTACCGCGTCAAATTTGCTCTGCCGGGAACCACGCTGGCAACCAAAGCTGATTCAATCACGTTCTCTACCCCGAGTATTGAGGGAACGATCCTGCGCCGTAACAAACCAGACGCTACCGGCAAGCACCCGTGGAAAGCCGAAGTCACCGAAGGAGCAGTCGGCGTCAAGCCAGAAACCATTACTGGCTGGTACTCCCAGGTGTATGAGCCTGCCGCTACAAGCAGCCCTAAACCGACAAACAACTAGAACAGCAGGTAAGCCATGACAGAGAAAACCCAAACCAGCCCGGCCGATAGCCCCAATTTAAAAAGCACGACAATCACTATCGCAGGTCAAGAATACGAACTCGTCCTCACTACCCGCGCTACCCGCCTTATAACTCAACGCTACGGAGGGCTAGAACATTTAGGTCAAGCCCTGGAAACTAGCGAAGATATGGATAAGTCACTCGGTGAGGTAATCTGGCTTATCGCCCTGCTCGCTAACCAGTCCGTACAAATACACAACCTCACCCATCCAGACGATAAGCGCCCAGAGCTGACCGAAGAAGCAGTAGAACTCCTAACTCCTAACTGTGCCTGCAGATTTAGCTGACTATCGAGAGACTATCGCCCAGGCACTCCAACGCGGCACCCGGCGAGCAATCATGACCGAGACCCCCAACCCAAAAGGGCAAACCAAGAAAAAGGACACCTAATAGACAGTGACGAGGCAATCTTTACCCGCCTGACCTATATCGGGCTCGCCCACCTGGGACTGACCCGCAGGCAAATCGACCTGACCATATTCGGCGAACTATTGGACCTGGTGGATTGTTGGCGCATCGAAACCGGCAGAGCCCAGCCGAAACGCATCTGGTTTATTGATGATGTGCTACCTGATGGGGTCTAGGCGTCGTCTGGGGTGAAGATGTCTTCTATCTTGCAGTTGAAGGTTTTCGCGATAGTAAAGGCTAAGGGCAGGGAGGGGTCGAAGCGCCCTTTTTCGATGGAGATCACGGTTTGGCGGCTGACTCCGAGTAGTTCGGCGAGTTTTTCTTGTGACCAGCCGGCCTGTTTGCGGAGCGTGACGAGATTGTTTTTCACGACTTACCTGTGTTTCGCCCACAAATAGGAAATCCCGTAGACAAGGAATTCGAACACGACGATTCCTGCCAACACGAATGAGACGTTACCTGATGTTACTGCTGCGCCGATGCCTGCTGCTGCGATGGTGATTAGGAAAGTGTTCGTGGCTGCGAGCGAGTGCCAGTGATGCTCCACGGCTTGTTCTGGATGGGCGGTCACCCCCGGCAGACTTGAGCGGTCAACGATTAGCATCCACACCAAGGCGATGAGAGGACCGGCCAAACAGGCTGCGAGTATCGCCACCGCCGCCCACCGGTACGGGCCAGTCGGGTTGGCCGCCACCCGAAACACGGCGGCACCAATCGCCAGTAACGCCCCTACGGGCACCGCCGGGAAGATCGCTGGAATCTTCGTTTTGCGCACATACCCCCACGCTGGTCGTTTGGTAGTTACCTCTTCCATGATGGGCTCCATACATTCTCCTGATCTGCTCTAACACCCACCACCCTAATGTCAAAGACACTTTACGTCAAGTGTGTTTGACATTATTTATGAAAGGATCCCTCCCATGGCTGATTCGCCTTTTGGTTTGAAGATTGGCCTGGAGGGTGAGCGGGAGTTTAAGCGCGCGATCACGGATATTAATCGTGAGATGCGGGTTTTGGGATCTGAGATGAAGTTGGTGGCTTCTCAGTTCGATAAGAACGATAAGTCTGCCGCAGCGTTGACTTCTCGTAACCAGGTTTTGGGCAAAGAGATTGAGGCGCAAAAATCCAAGATTCAGACCCTGAAGAGCGCTCTTGATAACTCTGCTACCAGTTTTGGGGAAAATGATTCTCGTACGAAGAATTGGCAGATTCAGCTCAATAACGCTCAGGCGACTTTGAATGGTCTTGAGGGTGAGCTTAAAGAGAATAATTCTGCTCTTTCCAAGTTTGCCGATGAAGTACGAGAAGTCAGCGTTAGGCTGCCCCATGATGCGAAGCACATGAGGGCGGCTCATACCGTACAGGTCGCATACCTCGTCGATGGTCAAAAATGTCTTCTGGGACAGGGCGAGCAGAAGTCCTGCATATTCTGGATAGGTGAGTTCGCCCTTCTTTGTTTTCTTCAATTTCTCTTGCATAATCAAAACCTCCTTGAATTTGAAAACAAAAAAGCGGTGAACCTGAAGGACTTGATGTCCTAAAGATTCACCGCTTGTTGCTATGCACAATTCACAAGGTTTGGAGGTTTTACCTCAGACCGCCAGTGACCCGCTTAGACGCTGTATGCCTTGCATGATGGCTCGTCTTGATCAACATGCGTTACAGTGACACCTTCCAGTTCTGTCGGATACAGGCTCAAATCAGAAGGGCTTTTGTAATAAGTTGGCGAAGCCAGGGAATAGGCGGATTGGTACTTGTTTTGATTATAGAGGCGTATGGCGAAAACAACGCCAGCTAAAAGGACAATGATGATTAAACAAACGATTAGCAGTTTTTTGAATCTTGGAAAAGCGGAGTGTCTCATTTTGCCTCCCTTATTTTTTATCCTTGTTCCCATACACCATCGTCAGCACAATGGCTAACACGCCGCACAGAACACCGGCAACTGGCCAGATGATCCAGCTACGTCCCCAGTCCATCGTAATAAAACTGTATCCGAGGAAAATGGCTGTCGTCACCAGCCAGTAGACGCCCATGATTGGGCCCATCTTACGATCGATGGCTTTTTCCTTTGGACTGAAGTCGCCTTCCTGAAGAAGCCGTTTGTAGGCACCGTAAGGGATGCCGACGCTCACAAAGAGATAGACGGCGATGGCAGCGATTCCGAAGCCAAAGGCCGTAAAATACGATTCCGGCAAGTTGATCAAATTCCCAGACAGATCAGAGGCAATGAAGCAGATGAGCGTCAAAATACAAAGGCAGACCCCAATAACAATATGGGCCATCCATCTGGGTTGCAGGGCGTTCTGTCTTTCACGCACCATGCCAGAGACGCCATAAGCCATCTCAAAGGGTTCTTTTTCTATCCACTTCCAGGCATTCAAGGGTAAGCCGTTTACAAGAAACAAAGCCACCGCACCGAGAACAATGAGGAAGGCAAGGATCACCCCAATCGGCTCTGCAACGGCTGCGTTTACAAAATCGTCAGCCAACAAAATAGGGATGATGGCCATAACGCAGAGCATCACGCCGAAGGCGATGGGGCGGGTGCCTTTTTCTTTGAGCGCAAGATAGGCATTAGCTTCTTCCATGCTTAAGACGCGCAAGGGGTGTTCTGCGTCCTCCGTGTCATAGACAGGGGCTGAAGAGAGTTCAATTTCATCTTTGATGAGTGTATCCGTGCTGACACCAAATAGCGTACTCATCTTCAGGATGCGCTCCAGATCAGGAATGCTCTGCACGCTTTCCCATTTTGATACGGCTTGCCTGCTAACCCCCAGCTTTGCAGCCAGTTCTTCCTGTGACCAGTTATTTTTCTTTCGTAGCTCGATGATCTTATCGGCGAGTATCATGTGCGTTCCTCCTTCGTGGTGGCGACTTTTTCTGTCCGGACAATCAAATTCTGACAGTTATTGCGGTTGCATACCACCAAGCGCACCTTGAACTTAGCGCAACCGCGAGTTGCAAGGCTTATGTTTGGGACTGCTGAAGGTTTGGTTGACGTTTTTCTTGTTCCTTCAGCCGTCCCGACGAATTCTGGGCAGGAATCGGTTGGAAGCATCTACCTCGAAAAGATGGTGACCCTTTGATAGGAACCTGTTTGTTTTGCTCCAAGCAGCCAATTAATAGCTGAACCCCTACCACCTATTTTGAACCTGCTAAGCCGCGAGCGCCAGACACTCGCTATTTTGTATCCAATCCGAGCAGTAAGTTTCGCACAAGCGTCCGTATTGGATACAAGGGCGCTTGGCGCTCGCCTGTGAGCCGAGCGAGCTTTTGGCTTGATAGTAGGCAAAATGGCGCTCGTGGCTGCGCGTTCGACGCTCGCTTCTTACCCTGATTCGGGTTGCTGTTATTTTCAAGGGTAAAGGGCGATTAGCGCCAGTGAACCCGATGGCACTGCCGGAGCCGAGACTCGCGCAAAGGTGCGAGAGTCGCCAAAAGGTACAGATTAGCTGCCGAAACAACTGGATTAGTGGGCGATTTAGAGCGTGTATATGACTAGCGAAATCACTACGTGAAGGGAAGCTAGATGCACGCCACAATAGCCTCACAGCCGACTCAAGCGAGGCAGATGGATTACTGCTTGGCAGACTTCTTTCTGACGAATCTTGCCCTAGAAGGCACGCTCATGTGGGGAAACGTCCGCGATGCGCAAGACCTACTCATCGCCGATCTTGGCCTCACGCGCACAGCGCCGAGAGCGCCGTTACCACTCGGCGGTAAACAATCATTTGGCGTGCAACTATCGGGGCTGATTGAGTGCGAATCTTGCGGCTGTAAATATGGGCACATAACCTGGCATGCCCGCACCCCGAATCGCGTGGACGTTTGGGAATGCGCCACAAACCACCTAAAGCGCGGCACCTGCGCCGCCCCGCACATCACTCCCAAAACCAAGACGACTACCACCAGCGCTTCGCCCAGCTCGAAACCCGCCAGCGCGAAACCATTACCGCCTACGAAGCAACCACGGCGGAGATTGAACGGCGCACAGGCATCAAAGCCACACTCAACCACTACCGGCGCACCCTCACCACACTAGAAAGTGTAGGCGACTTTAACCCCGCCACCTTCCACGCCCTGTGCCAACGCATCGAGATAGCACCAAGTGGCAAAGCGACCGTGATCTGGAAAGACGGAACCAGCACACAAGCGCAATAGCCAGAAAGCTCCCCAAATAGAAAGCCAGCACCGATCATTTCAGGCTAAGTGTCATTTGGGTATTAACTCAGAAAAGCGACTAAGATTTATATTTCTTAATCGCCTTGTATCTTCAGTATTTAATTTTATTCAGCTCGACAAACTGGGAGTTGTATGTAGCAATTTATTTAAAGCAATTCGACATCAATATTTTCAGCATCAAAAATTTCCTTTACTTTATCAAAATCGCTGCTCATTATTGTTGCTTTTCTAAGATTTGGAAATTGACTTAATTCTGAAATAGTCACATTATTTAAATCAAAACAGTCATCTTCTCCATCCCACTGTGGAATTATATTCATATATACTTCATTTCCACCATCCATGTAGATTTGTTCCACATACTGTGCAAATTTCTTTGGAATAGAAATTTCTCTAAAGAAATTAAGGGCTGGTTCTATTACAGTATAACTGTCTGTATCTATCTCTTTCTCTTTGTATTCATCAGCAAAATCATAAATATCAAAACAAGGCTCTAATAAATTCAACTCGTACATCAACACTTCAACTATAGCCAGTTTGAAATTCAAATTATCAAAGTACAATATTTCTTCTGTATTATTATCACTATCTTCTCTTAAGAACTTTTCTTTTTTGACATCTTTTACTTTATCTAATTCAAATTCTTTTTCCCTTCCAAACAGTCCGAATAAACCCATTCTTCTCTTCCTCCAATCATTATATTTAAGAGCAATTTATTATTCAGTTAGACAAACTGGGATTTAAAGTTCTCTGATTATCCACTCAGCCTCTTGATTTTCTCTTGTTGCACAATATCCACAAGGCATTTCTGCCAAAGTTCCTATCGAATTATCTAACTCAAATACAGACTGTAAAGAAACTAGTTTAGCGTCCTCTGCTTCGTGCCTTTTTCCGCATAAGAATTGCCACATACCATCATCTTCATCATGTGATACAAATAAAATTGGTTCATCTCTATTTATTACATGACTACATAAAATAGCTACTGTATTTGGCTCATCATAAAAAGGAAACATCATAAAAAAAGAAATTTCTGCTCTACAATTTTAGCATTTTCAATTCATTTTCTTTTCCGAAAAAACCGTCTATTATTTCATCTGCAAGATAATATTTATTTTTAAAATATGTTACGATAGCTAGCTGAAAATCATTAAATACGTCATCATCTCTACAGAATGTTTCTGTGCTCACGTCTAAAATAAGACTATGCAATTCATTATAATCGTACAAAAATTTTTCTGATAATTCTTTTTTTGAAACCTTTTCTTCATTTGGGAAGTTTCCGCTTGCTTTAATTTCAAATGGATACACTTTGCTACTTTTTTTCGTTTTACGAGATTCAACTAATATACAAGTTGAGCCATATGTTACAACAATCCCCGGTGTTGTGTCTCTAAATTGTGCAAATGAAATATGATCCAGCTCATCTTTTTCCATAGCATTTTTTATAACTAATTCTTTTCTATAAGGATTATGGATATTCCAACTAAATTTGTTTTTATAATCTGTATATTCACTTATAATATGTAATATATCAGCTAAAGAATATTGCATCGGCAAATACATCGATAACCTAGCTTTATTATGCTTATCACATAAGCAAAAAGTTGTATATTTTGTTAATATACTTTTCATCTTATTCTCGCTTTTATTTTCTAATTTCTCTACACCGCTTTAATCTTCTCGTTTATCAATTTAATAAATACTTCAAAAACAGAGAATAATACTATTCAATTACTAGTTCTACGAAGTCTCCATCTTCCTTGTTATATACATGTTTGTTTACAATCCCAAGTAGCTTCTGTATAGACTCGATATACGGACTGGAAAATTCCAAATAGCAGATATCGTCGCTAACATCATTCAAATCTTCATAAAAATCTTGAACTACCACACCAAATTTGTCTAAAATATCTTCCAATGGATATTGAGAAATATTCTTTGGACTATCCCCTTCACCCAATTCAGGTTCTTGAATAAATTTTAATGACGCAACAAAGCAATCCTCTTTCATAAAAGCGTCGTATGTTTTATAAATGTGCTCTGCCACTTTTTCATAATCACTTCCATCATATTTTTCACATACAAACACATCTATGTTTTTCACTTCATCCTCTCTTTCCAATTCTTCAGTTTTTAACTTTGGTAGAAGCTTCAAAACCTTTAATCTAACTGAACTGTTTGCCTCTGCCATTATTATGACACGAGATTCAGTACACCAGAGCAATAGCGGCAAAGGCCAGAAATCAAAAGCCAGCACCGACCGTTTCGGTTGCTGGCTTTCTATTTCCCCAGCTCAACACAACAATTTCGCGTAACCCCTATTTTGGAGCAAACAAGCAATTTTTGGAGCAAAATGACAAAACAAAACCTGCTGGCGCGAAATTGTATCAACACCAGCAGGCAGTTAGTGGAGATGCGGGGAATCGAACCCCGGTCCGATACGGAATGTCTGAGACTTCTCCGGGTGCAGTTTGCTAGACGCTTTTTTCGGCTCCAGCGCTCACGCAAACCAGTCGCTGGCGAACCTAGTTAGCTAAGTTTATGTTTCCTACCGCTAACCTGCAGAAAACACAGTGGCTTCCTTAAAGACGACGCCAGGAATCTCGCGCGAAAGCTACGCGAGGCTGACGGATTTCTTTAAATGCGCTCGTGCTTAGGCAGCGAGGGCGAAATCGTTATGATGCTTATTAGCAACTATTTTTTGCAGAGAATCGTTAAAGAGCTGACTCTGCTTCCTCTACCCGCTTCTCTCCGGCAATCAATACCGTCGAAACCGATCATCCCCATATTTAGTTATAAATCACCAAAGTGCCTTACAGTATAGCAAAATATTTACCGCTTATTCTGCCCAAGCCGTAATATTCCACACCCATATCCCATCTACTCCTACTATCCCGTTCTCGTCTATCCCGTCCCACCTACCCAAATCCCACCTAGTCCGTTCCCACCTATGTAGCTCCCACACTTCTCCTAACTATGTTTTTACATAATTGGCATATATGAATGCCTCCGCTCCCCTATACTCAGCAAATATGCAAATCCGGCATGTATCGATATCCATTCCCATTTACATTTTTCATGAATCGTAATACTCTCGCTTACTAACTGACTCTGCACACCTAGGAAAGGGTACTTACTTGTCATTTTTGGGAAGAGCTGGACGCTACGTCTTTAGAAAAAGAATCAAGACGCTAATTATTTTGGGTATTTTAACAGCTATGATGACGGTACTCCTCGCTACAGGAGCCGTAACCGAATCCGCCAATCGAGTGGGAGCAGAAGTATCTGCCCGCACCGGTGCTGGTTTTGTACTGCAAAATAATCCCCAAGTTAATCCCGGCACTCCCCGCGGCGCTGGCACCGTAAAAGGCGCAGATATTAAGAAAATAGCGCAGCTAGCTGGAGTAAAAAACTATGTCGCGCGGCAAAACGTGACGGCGGATCTAGTAAATGCGCAAGTACAAAAACTTCCCCAGCAAGAATACGATGCGAAAAAAGAAGCCCAGTTTGGTAATGCCGCAAATGTGTGGGGTGTAAATGGCACCGAACTGGATAATAACTTCCGCAGCGGCGCCCTAAAATTAATTGCTGGGCGGCATCTACAAGAAAACGACCAGCATAAATCAATAATTCACGCTGATTTAGCGAAGGCGAATGGGCTCTCTCTCGGCAGCAAGATTACCTTAAAAGCTAATCCATACGACGTAGATAATCAGAAGCACTCTACCGCACAAGTGGAGACGGAAATAGTTGGCCTAGTTTCTGGAAACAATACTCGCCCAGCGGCACAGCGGAGCGAACTTTTTGCAAATACTATCTTCACCGACCTCGATACTACCCGCACGCTCTACGGTATGGATGCGGCGACGGAGATCTATCAAGATGCTAATTTCTTTGTAGATAAAGCAGACCAGCTGGAAGAAGTGGCGAAATCGGCCACTAAGCTCAATATCGATTGGCGCAACTACCAGCTAGCCCGCAGCACCCAATATTTAGCTGGTATCACCGGAGCGGTAGACGGAGTGCGGAGCGTCATGCACGGGGCCCGCATAGCTACTTTCCTACTTGCGACAATTATTCTCACGCTGGTGCTCTTCCTCTGGATGAATGAGCGGAAAAAAGAGACCGGCGTATTACTCTCTATTGGCACCAAGAAAATCAGTATGGTGGCACAATATTTTACTGAGCTAATTATGATTTCTCTGCCTGCATTCCTTATTTCCTATTTCGGAGCAAATGCAATTGCCCAGAAAATTGGCAACTCCGTGCTCAACTCGGTAAATGCCTCGGCGCAGCAAAGTTTCTCTAAAGGGCAGCAGGCGGGTGCCGATATGGAATCTTCGATGGCTACCCGCACTCTAGACAGCCTTTCCGTGCACATCACGCAGCAGGATTTAATTAGCGTCGGACTACTCGCTCTAGTGGTAATTGCTCTTTGTGTATTGATTTCTGCTGCTCCGATGCTAAGAAAATCTCCGCGAGCTCTCTTGGTGGATATTAAATGAAAGGCATATCTTTGCCGCGGCGAGCTGGGTATGCCCTTAGCCGCCGGCCGGCGCGCAGTCTTATTATTTTCCTGATTATGGTGGTAATTTTTACCGCTTTAGTAGCTCAAGCTGGCGTGCGCACCACTATGAGCACCATGCGCGAAGCAATTGATGCTAATTTAGGGGCTGGCTTTACCGCTACCTCCCCTGCCGGCGCACTCACCGCGGAAAATGCAGAAAAATTGACGCAAATTCCCGGAGTGAAAGAGCACGTATATGAAGGAGAGACGCTGGGGCGCCCCCAGAATGCACATCCGGTAGAAAATACCGGAAGTGTACAACTAGATCCAGAATTTGCCGGAGATATTGCTATCACCGGCACCACTAACTCTGAGCTTTATCCAGAGTTTACGGGGCGTATCTATCGCCTTACAGCGGGGAGCGCAGTAACGGAAGAAAAAGCGGGTGCCCTTATTCATCAGGAATTTGCCACTCAAAATAATTTACAAATCGGAAGCGAACTCATCCTGCAACAAGGTGAAAAAATCGTGCGCATTCCGGTGCAAGGAATTTTTAGCGGAAAAGCAGAAAATCCCACTGGCCTGCCGGCGGGAGCTTCTGAAAATAAAGTATTTCTTGATTTTGCCTCTTACCGGCAACTAAGCGGCATAGATACCTATACTTTGGCTCGCTATTTCACCGCAGATGCCTCCACTTTACCCGCTACCTTGGAAAAGGCGCGGCAGGAGCTGCCAGATTTACAGCTAGAAGATAACTCTGCCCAATTCTCAGGCATTTTAGAATCTATTTCGGGCGTGGAAAAAATGCTTAGCTATCTTCTCATAGGTTTTTGCCTAGCCAGTGCAGCTATCCTCGGGCTAGTCCTGATTTTCTGGGCGCGCGGGAGAATTCGCGAAATAGGAATTCTGCTGGCTCTCGGTAAATCAAAGCTGAATATCTTAGCGCAATTCATTATTGAGATTGCACTGCTCGGAGCGCTATCCGCCCTCCTTGCTCTCTTAATCGGCCAGTTCCTCAGTAATTCACTCAGCACGGCTTTATTGGCAAGATCCGGCGATGCTACTCTCGCCGCTCTCTCTGCTGAATCTGGCGGTATTCTCTCTACCCTAGCCGCCTTGGCGGGGGGATATTCAATAATATTTATTTCCCTCAGCGCCGCCCTCTTCCCTATTTTCCGTAAAACCCCAAAATCTATTCTTTCGCAAATGAGCTAGGAGCAATAAATGACTATTTTACAACTCGACCACATCAGCTATTCTTATCCCGGATCCAATACGAAAGTACTGGCCGATCTATGCATGGATTTTGAGCTTGGTAAGTTCTACGCCATAGTCGGAGCTTCGGGAGCCGGTAAATCAACCTTACTGAGCCTACTCGCCGGTTTAGATTCTCCTACCAAAGGAGCGGTAAAGTTCCAAGGAAAAGATATTGCCGAAACTGGATATTCACAGCATCGGCGGGAGCAAATTTCGCTCGTATTCCAAAACTACAATCTAATCGATTACTTAACCCCGCTCGAGAACCTGCGTCTAGTAGATAAAAAAGCTAGCTGGGAAAATCTGGCAGAATTAGGACTGAGCAAAGAGGAAGCTCGCCGTAATGTACTACAGCTCTCTGGCGGTCAGCAACAGCGCGTAGCTATCGGAAGAGCTCTAGTATCTCCGGCCCCGATTATTCTGGCTGATGAACCTACCGGAAATCTAGACGAAACTACGGCCGCAGAAGTGATTGAGATTTTGCGCAATGCGGCGCGCAATGGAAAATGCGTAATCGTGGTAACGCACTCGAAGCAACTGGCGGCAGCTGCTGATATTACCTTGCAGCTAAAAGGACGCCGCTTAATAGAAAAATAAGAGGAACTAACGCCGGCTGCGTAGCGTCACTAGCGCCGCATACGGGAAAGCAGCTAGATAGAACGCCCACCAATGCAAGCGCAGGAAACGCTTTATGCGACTTTCCGGAGTGAAGGGAAAACTTAAAAGTTGCGTATCCAGCCGCCGGAACAGTGCTTGATGAATTTGCTTGGCGACGCGCTTTTTTCTCGGCACTTGCACCCAGAGCATGAGTAACTCTCGGCAATTGTAGAGATTGAGCATATTCACTCCGCAAATTCCGTAAGTGATTTCGCTTTGCCCTGCCCACCGGCAACAATCATTTTCCCAAGCTACTAAATCTGCTAGATACTTTCTTTCCGCTCCCGGTATTTGCGCTAAATACTCTTTGAGAATAGCTAGTGCAGCTCTTCCGGAATTGTAAATACGCGCCCGCAAAAAATGCGGTCTGATAAGTGGGAGCGGAATACTATTACCAGTGACGCTTTTCCCAATCTGATCTATATTATTTCCGTTGAGCAGAGCTCGCGCTCCGAAAGCTTGCTTATAGGTATAAGCCAAATGCAAGGCATATTCACTACAATCGCGGCCAATTAGTGCACGATATTTTTCCTGCTCTGCTGGCGGCATTTGTAAATCTGCTACTACCTGATGTTCTCTTCCGTAAGCAGCACAAAGACGCTGCGCTATTTGCAAATCAGGAGTTTGCTCCGAAAAGCCGGGATGCTTGAAAGTGTAGTAAGGAATATCTCCGCCCATTTTCTGCGCAAAAGCAAAATTCATCCTGCTGTCGTATCCGGCAGTGAGCGGGCAAGTAAGTTGATAATACTTAGCATATTCCCGATATATATTTGCTATTAGACGCTCGGAGATAGCCGCAATATCCTCTATATCAGCAACTGGCTTCACTGCCGGTAAGGATAAACGCCGCGCCCGATAGGTGCTTAAATCTAAAGCATGATTCGGAAGCAGTATCCGCACTTTTTTATAGCTCGAGCGGTCTGCCGGCAAAGGCTGACCAAGTGGAGCGTTTTTCGTAATCTCTATATCGAGCTCTTGCTCCGCAGCAATTTTTCCCTCATTAAGCTTACCGCCGGTAATTTTTCCGTAATACGCCGCTAAATTTTCACTAACTGCTACAGCAGGCACAGCAGAACTATGCGTATAGTAAATTCCGAGAGCGCAAGTAGCATCTCCCCATATAAAACTACCTGCGGGGCATTGCAAATAAATAAGGAATTTTCCTGCACATCTATTTGCTGCCGTCCAAGCTTGGCTCAATCCGCCTTGCTCGCTACTTTTCATTAAAAAATCTGGTATTTGCTCGCGCGTTAATTCTCCATGCGCATCTACACATAACCCCAACACGACCACACGGTGCGTTTTAGAGTCATTTTCTGCCCACTTTACTTCCGTCGCCTCGGTGTAGTTAAGCACCAGATTTTCGGCTAAAGGTAGATGCTGAGCAAATTCTACTTCCGCCTTCTCGGTAACTGCATAGCTAAATACAGCATTTTTTAGAATATTATGCATGAATATCTCTCGCGCCAATCTACTGCACTAAGCAGCGTCAATTTCGGTATCCTTTTCGGAACCGCGCTACAGCTCGCGCAGCTTCCCGCTCATCTTGCTTACGCCGCAAAGTTTCTCGTTTATCCCAATCCTGCTTCCCGTGTGCTAAGGCAATTTCTACCTTCACTATTCCCCGTATAAAGTACAGCTCCAAAGGCACTGCGGTGGTACCTTTCGCTTTTACTTTCTGAGCTAGCTCACGTATTTCACTCTTATGTAGAAGTAATTTCCGCTTTTGGGTCGGATTGTGATTAGTCCAAGACCCCGAAGCATATACTGGAATATTGGCCCCCACCAGCCAAGCTTCTCCACGCCGATCAAAATCTATCCATGCTTCATTAATAGATGCTCTTCCGGCGCGCAAAGATTTTACTTCCGTACCGGAAAGAGCTAAACCCGCTTCGAAAGTTTTATCAATGAAATAATCGTGCAAGGCTTTTTTATTGCGCGCAATCGCTTTTTTAGCTGCCGCGTTCGCCTTTGCTTGTGCAGAATTCACAGCTACCTACTCGTATGAATTATTACTACTGGAAAGAGGGTAAGCTCATCGGATTAATAGGAGTCCCATTCTGCCATACCTCATAATGTACGTGGCATCCGGTGACGCGCCCGGTAGCACCCGTCCGCCCGATCACAGTACCCTGCGCCACGCGTTGCCCAGGAGATACGCTAATTGCCGATAGATGCAGATGTACCGTCACCCAAGAAGAACCGTTCACTGTACCATGATTAATCATTACTTGGGCTCCACCGCTCCCGCCTAGATGCGCCGGAACCGTTTCTACTACGGTACCAGCCGCTCCAGCTGTTTGAAGCTGGCCGCATGGAGAACCTAAATCAACTCCATAGTGGAAAGTGCGATAGCCAGTAACTGGATGAACTCTCCCTCCAAAAGGAGAAGTCATATAGAAAGGTTTAGGAATAGGTGGCATTAACCAATAGGCTCCCCCGCCCGCAGCCGGCTGCCAATTATTACCACCTGCCCGATTGGCGGCATCAATCTGCGCAATTTGCGCAGCTAAATTATTCCGCTCCGTCTTTACTTGCGCTAAAGAGGCCTCATAATCGCCTTTACGTGCCTGCAATTGCGCATTCTGCGCATTAATTTGCTTCTCTAAATCAGCCAGCTTGGTACGCTCGGCCTGCGCAGCCTGCTGTGCAGATTCTTTTTCCGCTAAGACCGCATCCGCTTCCGCTTTCAAATCAGCGATTGTTTTTTCTACCGCTTTCTGGCGAGCTGCGCCATTGCGGGCAGCCGCTCCAGTCTGTTGCCCAGAAGTGAAGGCTGCGGACTGCGTACGCGCAATCGTTTCATTAGCTAAGAAAGCAGCAAGAAAATCTTCTGCCGAAGAAGATCCCACAATTAAATCCAGAGTAGAGGGGCCAGTATCGCCGCGGTAAGCAGCACGCGCTAAAGCTCCTAAAGATTCCCGTGATTCCCCGGCTAAATCATCCGCCTGCTGCTGCTGAGCAGTGATATCAGCGAGCTCTTTCTGTGCCGCCTCCAGCAGAGCTGCTTTTTCTTCCACCTTCCGCTCCGCTGCAGAAACTGCTCTCTCTGCCTGCGCCAACTTTGCTTCAGCTGCCGGTACTTGGCTCCGCGTGTTTTCCAATTCGACTATTATTTTTTGCAGCTCCGTATCCACTCCCTCGAGCTGTGCCTGTAAAGAGGAAATCTGCCGATCTTTACTCTCCTGCTGGCTGACTAAATCATCGCGATCAGCAGCAAAGCCACCCAGCGGGGTCAGCATCACAATTCCGGCTACTGCTGTAAGTAGACCAACTATTGCACAAGATACTTTCCGCATAATCTTCCTCCCTTTCTATACCTGTGTATAGCGGCGCAAAGCCACAAAAGAAGTCACTGAAGCAATAAGCACTGCCGAAATAAGTAAAACCGGAGCTACAAGCAGCACATCATGCATATTCACAATCTTTACCCAGGTGGCGCCGAACCAATCTTGGATAAAGAACTCCACTACCGCCCCGAGACTGAGCGCAGCCAAAAGAGCTCCCGTAAAGGCGGCAATCACGCCTTCCAGCACGAAAGGCAATTGAATCATCGTATTGGAAGCTCCTACATAGCGCATAATCTCAGTTTCGTGCCGGCGGAACATAGCCGAAAGCCGAATTGTAGAAGGAATGAGGAGCAAAGCCGTCAAAATCATAATCAAAGCTAAACCGCCAGATACCAGCGTAAAACGATTCAAAATATTGAAAAGCGGCTCCAGCTGTTTCCGCTGGTCTACTACTACTTCTACTCCGTCTCGCCCTTCGAGCGCATCAGCTACGATTTGGTATTCTGCAGGGTTTACGAGTTTCACCCGGAAAGAAGCCTGCATCTGATCTTCCGTCATAGCTTCTGCCCAGGAAGAATCCGCCATAATTTTCTTAAAAGAAGCTAAAGCGTCTGCTTTCGATTCAAAATATACTTTTTCGATATAGGGTTTCAGCTCACCAGTACCTAGATACTCTTCAATCGCTTTTATTTGCTCATCTGTGGCTTCTCCCGCTGCACACTGCGGTTTAGCCGAATCAGTGGGGCACATAAAAGCCGATACTTCTACCTTGTCGTACCAGTCGTCTTTTAAGTCGTTAATTTGAATTTGAAAGAGAACGGCTGCCCCCACAAAAAGCATCGACACGAAGGTCACGAGAAGAACCGAAAACGCCATCGCGATATTGCCGCGCAGGCCTTTGAAAGTTTGCGAAATAGCGAAACGTAATCTCATCGGTGCCCACCTCCGTACACTCCGCCTTCTTGGTCGCGCACAACTCGCCCATCTACTAGTTCCACTACTCGTTTGCGGAGCTGATCTACGATAGCGCGGTCGTGAGTGGCCATCACCACGGTAGTACCTTGGCGGTTGATCCGATCCAGAAGTCGCATGATATCAGAGGCAGTTTCAAAATCGAGATTACCAGTAGGCTCGTCTGCTAATAGTAACTCGGGGCGATTTACCATCGCTCGCGCAATTGCCACCCGCTGCATTTCTCCACCGGAGAGCTCGTGCATACGCCGTCTTTCTTTTCCAGCTAAGCCCACCATTTCCAGCACCAAGGGCACTTGCTTGCGAATCGCATGCCGCCTTTTCCCTATTACCTGCATGGCAAGAGCTACATTTTCGTAGACGTTTTTATCCGGAAGTAGGCGAAAATCCTGAAATACATACCCAATTTGCCGGCGCAAATAAGGCACGCGCCGCTGGGAAACGGTAGCTAAATCTCGCCCTAATACATATACTTTTCCGGCAGTCGGGCGCAGCTCAGCAGAAATAAGCGAAAGCATTGTAGATTTTCCGGAACCGGAAGCTCCAACTAAAAATACGAAATCGCCGCGCTCTATATTCAGATTTACTCTATCTAGAGCCGGCTGTGCGCCTTTAATATAGAGCTTGGTAGTGTTTTCAAAAGTTATCATCTGCCAGCTTTACCCTCTATAGTTTTGCCTAACCTCTAGCTAGACTAATTTGCTGCGCCACCGAAGTAAGCTAGGCACGCCGATATCTGCTTAAAATCACCCTTATCCGGCAGTTTCAGAGCCGAATTAACTTTTAAGAATTTGCAGCAGAATTAGCTTCCGCGCGCGCCTCTGCTTGCCGCCACCGAATACCGGCGTCGATAAAAGCGTCTATATCGCCGTCGAAAACTGCATCCGTATTCCCTACCTCGCAGTTGGTGCGTAGATCTTTTACCATTTGGTACGGATGTAACACATAGGAGCGCATCTGATCACCCCAGGAGGCTTTCACATCTCCTGCGAGTTCTTTCTTTTTTGCTTGTTCCTCTTCGTGGCGTAGCTGTAACAACCGCGATTGCAGTACCCGCAGAGCGGCCGCTCGATTTTGAATCTGCGATTTTTCATCTTGCATAGATACCACGATTCCGGTGGGTAAATGGGTCATCCGCACTGCCGAATCAGTAGTATTTACGCTCTGCCCACCCGGGCCGGAAGAGCGAAAAACGTCGATTTTCAAATCACTTTCTGGAATCTCGATGTGGTCAGTAGATTCAATAAGCGGAATTACTTCTACCGCCGCAAAAGAAGTCTGCCGGCGTGATTGATTATCGAAAGGAGATATACGCACCAGGCGGTGGGTGCCCGCCTCTACCGAAAGCCGGCCGTAAGCATAAGGAGCTGATACTTCAAAAGTGGTGGATTTAATTCCCGCTTCTTCCGCATAAGAAGTATCTAAAACTTTCGTGGGGTAATTATGCCGCTCTGCCCAGCGCAAATACATGCGTTGCAGCATTTGTGCAAAATCAGCCGCATCTATACCGCCCACGCCGGAGCGAATAGTCACTACCGCATTGCGCTCGTCATATTCTCCCGAAAGTAAAGTCTGAATTTCCAAGCTAGCTAAATCTTCGCTAATTAGCGGTAGTTGTTTATCTGCATCGCGATATAGCTCAGCGGCAGTTTCTGGATCACTCCCCAGCTCTTCTTCTGCCATTTCCACTAGAGTTTCTAGGTCGTCGAGACGCCGTTCCATTTCTTTTAGTTCATCTACACGCCCCTGCATATGGGAAATAGTGGCGGTAGCTTTCTGCGCTTTTTCGGTATCTTCCCAGAAATCAGGAGCTGCCGAAGCCGCAGTGAGCCGCGAAATCTCTGCTTGTAGATGCGGTATATCCGTGACGGCTGCTATTTGCGCAAAAGAATGACGCAGCTGGCGAATTTCATTTTTATAATCGGTGACCACGTTTCCAAAGTCTACGGTATTATCGGTATTTATTTATATTCGGAAAGCAATCGGTGTGTATTTTCCTTTTTTCGAAAAAGATAGCTACCGTAGAAATGTGAATATTACTCCTTTACATCTGGCTGCTTTGGCGGTGGCTGCGCGAGACGAAATTGAAGTAGTGGGCACCCGCCCGCCCATTTCGCGCACTGACGATTTCCTCTACACCGGCGTACTGGATAGTAAAGGAAGAAAATGGACTGTGAAATATCCGCGGCATAGCCAAGCTGGGACTATTCTCGAAGCGGAAGCTGGGATTGCGCCCGCTTTACTGGCCGAACTGCAAAGCGGAAAACTTCCTTTTGACGTACTACGCCCGGCGGGCTTCACGGCTGTAAAGCATGGGCGAGCAATGGTGTACCGCTCCCCGGTAGGAAGAGCAAAAGATTTTTCCGATTTTACGCTCGACGATGCTCAAGAACTAGGCAGAGCCTTGGCAGCGATTCACAATCTAAATCCAGAAGTGATAAATAAAGCCGGCATGCCCTCCTATACTGCCGACGCTTGGCGAAAGCGCCTCCTTGCCGCTTTACACGATGCCTCTACCAGTGCCACTATCCCAGGATTGCTTTTACGCCGCTGGGAACGGGCTTTAGAAGATACTGCGCTGTGGAATTTTTCTCCGTGTGTGAGTCACGGAGATGTAGCAGAAGAAAATATTCTTTGGTCAGAAGGGCAAATTTCTTGTTTCTTAGGGTTCGGAGAAGCAAATTTGAGTGACGGAGCCCGGGACTTTGCCAATTTATCGGCAGCTTTACCTGAGGATGTATTCGATGCAGCCTTTGCTTCGTATCAGAATGCTCGCGAAGAGGAAGTAGATGAAAATTTCCTCACCCGCGGCCTCTTGATGAGTGAATTAGCTATTCCCCGCTGGTTGATGCACGGGGTGCGCTCGCATGATGAAAAAATCATTACCGAGGCGCAGAAGATGCTCGATGATTTATTAGAGGCGGTGGCGGCTGACCCTGAACTAAATTCAGAGCCGAGCTGGGAAGTAGCTCCCCTTAACGCAGAAATAGAAACGGTAATTTCCACCTCTACTGCAGTGACTGCATTAAGTGCCGCCAGCGCTCCGAGCGCTATTAGTGCTCCGAATACTAGCAGCGCCGATACCCCCGATAGCGCGGCAAGTGATGACAGCGCCGAGAGTATCAATACTCCTCATAGCGCCGAGAGTGCCGAATAAATAGAGTGGCCGTACCGAAAAGCAATCTGCCACTGTAATCTGCCCGCTGTGATCTGCTCAGATAAGCGTTAAGACAAGGCAAATTATACTTGTGAGCTCTAGCGAAATTATTGGAAAAGGGTAGCTTGGGCAGCGCGCAAATTCTTATCCATATTTGCAATTATTTCTTCTCTACTCATAACTCTTCCCCGCAGAAGCCGCCGCTGCGGATCGTTTTCCCCTAGATAGTAGAAACAAACTTCTATATCTTCTAAATCTATATCTCGCGCGTGTGCCCATGCTAAACGATAAATAGCCAGCTGGTATTCACGACTGGGTAAATCTGCTGCACCGGGGCGCTTCCCCGTCTTCCAATCCACGATAGTAAAAGGCCGATGTCCCGGTATTTCCGAAGTATCAAATACAGCATCTATTACACACCGTACAGGCGTATCGTTTAAGGTAATTTCTACTGGTTGCTCAATAGCTACCGGCTGGCAGGTGGCAAAAGGAGAATCTAAAAAGCGCTGATACAGCTTTTTCTCATCTGCCGCCGTAATTTCACTAGCCGCATCTAGCGGCATTTCACCCGGCTCAGCTACGGCATCAATATCAAGCACTGCCGGGGTAGAAAAATACTCAGCGATAGCGGCATGCACAGCTGTACCACGCCGCGCTGCCCGAAGTGGACGCGTAGGGCACGGCCGGAGCTGCTGTAAAAGAAATTCTTGCGCATTGCCGCTGATAGCTACTAAAGAAGAAGCTGTGAGATAAGGCCCTAGTTCTAATTCTTCGGTATCCTGCTCCGCTGCTTCTTTTTCTGCCACGAGTAGCTCCGCCTCTGCTCGGAGTTGCGCCAGCAGCTCCTGCGCAGCAGCATCCGTCATTTCAGTCTCTGATTCAGCAGCCGTCTCTAAACTTCGTTGTACATCTGCTGGCCAATAGCGGAGATCATCTCCTGATTTCAATAACTTCTCAACCGGCCATTCGGGAAATACAGATTTAGGCGTACTAGCAGTAGAATCTCCTGCTACAGATGCGTCTACGGCAACCGACTGGGATTCCCACCACTGGGGAAATCTTTTTTTACACCAACTGAGATAACTTTCCATATCGAAGAGATGCTCTTCAGTGCGGAATACACCCTCGTTCTCCGTATCGCATTCTATAAGATTATTTTCTGCTGTTATTTCATCTTCTGCATCAAAAAGCTCTACCAAAAACGGCGAGTAAATTTCTTTCGAATCTGTAAGCAGCGGATTACCATTCCACTCAGTAGCTTCTTTTATATGTTTTAAACAAGATTCAGCTATCTGCAAAGCTTTTTCATTATCTTTGTAAATATAAGTAGCGAGAATTAACAGTTTTTTGGGGCGAGTAAAAGCCACATAGGCAAGCCGCCGCTCTTCATCTGCCGCATACTTAGGCACCAACCGATTTTTATAATGAAAATACATCCAGCACAGCACTCCTGCGCGATAATACTCTGGATCAATTTCATTTTCGAAAGCTATCTGCGGAATTTCTGCTCCAGCTACTTGGAAATTAGGAATATATTTTTTATCTAGACGCAGCGATACGGGAAGAGATTGAGAATCTGTATTCCAGATAGTACCGCTCGCTTTTCCAAATTCTCTTTGCATCATCTCTGGAATAGCTACGATATCCCATTCCAAGCCTTTTGCAGAATGCATAGTAAGTACCTGCACCACTCCCTGGCTCGGAGTTATATCTGTATATAGTTCAGTAGGCGCAGCATCTACACCATAGGTAATATTATCGCCACTTTCTTTTTCTGCAGCTAGTTCTAGCCAATCCAGAAAATCTCGCAAAGCAGTGCGCTCCTGCGCAGCGGCATACTCTTCTCCCATATTTATAAATATCTGCAGGGCCGTGCGCATTTGTGCACTTCCCTGCCCGCGGCTAGCTGCATAGATAGGTAAATCTAAGAGATCTTCTGCCAGCCGGATCAATTCCGGCAGCGGCAATTGTAAATTTTGCCGAATTTTCCGCACTAGCTTTGCTATATGGCAAAAACGCTCCTGCCCAACTGCAGATATATTTTCCCAACCAATTAACAAATGCGGCTTAAGCACATAATCTAAATATTCGACCCGGGTATTAGCATTTTCTTTTCGAGGCCCATCTTCCTTACTGCCGCTATTATCTGCTATTTCAAGATGGGAAAAAGCATAGAGATCTTTTGCACCTAGATGAAAGAAATTTTCTAAATAAAGCAGGTCATCATTGCGAGTGGTATCGATGGCAATACGCAGTAGTGACCGCACTACTTTTATCTCTGGGAAAGTAATTATTGCCTCTCCAGAGAGCACTTCTACTTCTAGGTTTTCCGCCCTAAGGGCTTCCACCACATCTGGTATATATCTATTTTTTCGTAGCAATACTGCGGCAGTGAGAGACTTTCCGGAGAATTTTCCTTCTTCACTTACCCCAGCAGCTTGAAAATATTTTGCAATATTCTGTGCAATAGCTCGATAAGAATCTTGCCGAAGTATTCTGTGTGTATAAAGCACTTTCCCAGTGGCAGCTCCCGGAGCTGCATTGAGTTGCGGCAATTTTTTATGAAGCTTCTCCATCGCAGGAGTAGTTATCCTGGCCGGCTTACTTAACCAAGGGCGCTCTTGTAAATTAAAATTTTTTACTTTTTCATATATTTTCGTAATATCCGGCTCTTTAGAAAAACCTTTGGTAATGCGATTAGCAGCCGCGAGGATATTTTTTCCATTCCGGAAAGCAGTGGATAAAGAAAGAACATTTTCTTCTGCTACCGAAAAAGCTTCAATAAAATCACTAAGTGCATTGGCACTTGCACCTCGCCAGCCATATATTGCCTGGTTTGGGTCCCCCACCGCACAGAGAGAATAGCTTCCGCGAAAAGCTGCCGCTAAAAATTGGGCTTCATTAATAGAAGTATCTTGATACTCATCAAGAATTATTAATTTGTATTTTTTCCGTAGTTCTTCCCCAATCTCCGGTACTTCCCGCAATACTCGCCCAGCTATAGCTACTTGGTCAGCGTATTCAATTAAAGAATGCTCTTTTTTATACTGAAAATACTTCTCCACTATTTGTAAGAAAGCAGCTCGATTACGGAGTTTTTCTATCGCTTTATTTAAGTCTGTACGCGCTGTGCTAGCTTCGGTACCTCGAAAAGGATCTTTTCGAAAACTCTGCCCACTCAATAAATCCTCTGTAGCTGCCGCCTCTTCCAGAAAAGCGCTCCGCACTTCCGAAGTTTGTAATTGATTACCAATAATTTTTTCTGTCAGGGCTAAAGCAGCACCGCTCACAGTACTAGCTGGTATTCTCCGCAGTTCATCAATATCTTCCGCAACAGAAAAATTGCGTACTATATCCTGCATAATCAGCCACCGCTCTGCATCGGTAATAAGCCGGGCGCGCGCATTTTCTCCAATCAACATGGCATAAGAAGTGGCCAAATCAGAAGCAAAAGCGTTATAGGTACTCACGGTCGGGCGCTGCAACTGTGCATGTATCTTCGCCGCTTGCTCATTTGCTTCCAAAGAGTGGAAAGAATTATCTATGCGGAACTTTTTATTCACCGTCTGTAAACTGTGGCTCGCCCGCGCCGCTAATTCTCCTGCAGCTTTGCGGGTAAAAGTCAGCCCTAGTACTTCCTGGGGAGCTACTTCTCCACTCGCCACTTTCCAAGCAATACGCTGCGTCATAGTGGCAGTTTTACCGGAACCTGCACCCGCTACTACTAAAATTGCCGGGGCGCTAGAACAAATTACTGCTTCTTGCTCTGGAGTAGGAGGAAATTTTAAAGTACTGACGAAATCAGTAAAACTTAGTGAGCTCATGAAAATATTCTCTCCCCTTCTTGCGCAGGGCACAGTGCCTTAAACTGGCAACTCCGGCAATTATCAGAACTGGGAACTGCCAAAAAATTTGGCCCTTTCTCTAGCTGTGCTGCTTCATGTAGAAGTTGGTAAGTATCTCTAATTGCTGCTTCCTCGCTTGGCTCCTGCTCTCGGGGCGGTATGGTCCTCGCGTCGGTATTTATATAAAGTAGAGCAGCTCCCACAGAATGTAAATTCTCTTTTTCTTTACCTGGGGGCAGCTTTACTGATCCGTTGTTCACCAACCATTGGTAAATACGCAACTGCGGATGACCCGGTATCTCATCTTTTGCAGGAGCATTCTTCCCCGTCTTTAAATCGACCACCCGCACTTGAGTTGGATCTTGTGAATCATATTCTAGACGGTCTATTTTGGAATTAACTTCTATCTCTTTATCACGATACTGAGCCCGTAATTCCGGATAAACTTCCTGTAAATTATCCGGCAAATTCTGCAAATAATCGCAATACTTTTCCAACATTTCTTCCGCTCTTTCCCGTAGATAGAGCGTAGAAGCCAAAGATTGATCTAAGTTCAATTCTGCCCACCGAGCTGCTAATTCATCTAAAAGTACTTGCAGAGTTTGCGTATAATCTCCTTCTAAACGCGGATGATTCTCGGCAATAGAATGAATTAATATCCCCATATCCCGGCTCAAAGTATCACTAGCGCGCGCTCCATCAATACTCGAGAAGAAAGAACGCAATGGACACTTCATCGTCATTTCCGTACGCGAAGGAGAAATTCGCCATTTATCTTCGCCTAAAGGCTCCTGCGTACTGATAGGCAGCTCTGCTACAGACTCCGGTATTCTAAGTAGCCCTGATTTTTGCAAATCTTCCGCAATAGCTTCCACTCCCGCAGCTAAGCTCGCATTTTTACTCTTTCGGTATCGATATATACTTCCCAGTAAACTTTCTTTATCTAGCGGCAAAGCCGATTCTTCCTGATGATGTAAAACAAAATCCGCACTAGTAAGCCAATCTATAAAGCGCGAAGGACTTTCTTCTTCATTGTCTAAACACCCTATAAACAGGGATTTTTCCGCCCGACTCGCTGCTTGCAGCAACATTCGCAATTCATCGTCAATTACATCTGCATAAGTCTGCTGCGGATCTAAATCTGCCCCCGCTATATGCGCAGCCAGAGTGACGGTACAGAGCTCTGGCACTTTCGTAAGCGGATTTCGAAGACGTGTATCCGGCCAGGTCCCCTCGTCTACTCCATACAACATCACATGCTCCCAAGATCTCCCACTGCTAGCAGAAGGAGTAATCAGAGTAACCTCATCTCCTCCTTGACCCGTGCGAGCAATGCTATCTTCCGGCACATCTTGCGTGATTAAATACTCTAGTAGCGTATACAGATTAGAATTTTCCGGATCCCGCTCATATAGGCGCTGTGCTACCCGGAAAAGCTGAATCATCACATCTAAATCCATATTTGCAACTTCAGCTGCTATCCCCGATGAGAGAGCAATTTTCTGCCAAGTTTCCGCTAACCCTATCGCCTCCCAGATTTGCCACAGAGCATCCTCTGGATTTGCATTGGCTGCCGCTTGGGTAGCAATTACCAATTGCGCTGCCTGTGCAAATTCCGGAACTTTCGCCAATATCGGATCTTGCGGATTCCTAGCCAACAAACCAATTAACTCATCGCTACTACGGCTTCCGCCCTGTGCTATTTCCCAACCCCGCAATTCCTCAATTGCTAAGCGCATACGCCCCGGATTAATAGTTAAAAACTTTCCCGCCAATAATTCTTGTACTAGCTGCGGAGTAATTTTTTCCCGCAACTCTAAATCGTCCAGTTTCGAAAGTGCAATCTGGCACAGAACAAGCAGGGATTCTACCACTGCATAATCTTTCAAAGGCTGGGTAGCTGGCAAAACCGCCACCGGAACCCCTAAGCGCACTAAAGATTGCCGTAAACGCACTAGATTATTTTGCGATCTGGTAATCACTGCCATTTGCCCATAAGGCGCCCCTTCACACAGATGCAACCTACGGAAATGCTGAGCAATATAATTAATTTCTTCAATTTCATTAGGAAAACTGCGAAATTCTACTGCATCATCCAGCTTTGCAACCTCCGCAGCTAATTTATATTTACGCTGTTTACCGCCGCCCGCAGTATGAATTCCAGAAGAAATTTTTGCAAGCAACCGCTGCAACTCTTCTCCACCCCGATAGCCGAACTCTAAATAAAAACGCTGCGCTTCTAAGCCACCGGATTTTTTGGGGCGGGTAAGTAAATCAGAAAATCGAGCTACTCCGCCTCGAAAGCCTTGCACACCTTGATCGGGATTTCCGAATGCTACTATTGCGGAACCATCCGCTTGCAACTGCTTTAGAAGTGTAAGCAATGACAGTGAAGCATTTTGTAAATCATCTATAAGTACCCAATCCCAGCGGGGTTTTTTCATATCTAAAGCTTTTAATTCTGCTGCCGCGAAAGCCGCCGTCCAATGCCTAAGTATTCCTGCGGCACTGCTCACTAGCCGCGCATGATCTATCCGATCTGGATTAGCTGATTTTATTCCAGCCGCCGCCGCTAAAGATTTTTCATAAGCAGCCATTATTTCACTACCAATACCCCAAATTGGGTTGTGGTACTTCTCCCCTAATTGCGCCAAATCTGCCGGAGTTAGATTTAATTCCGCTGCGCGCATTAATAAATCACGAAATTCAGAACGAAAATCCGGTAATCCTTGTGCGTCAGCATTAAATTTTTCTAAACCAGGAAAAGAAAAAATCGCCTCCGCATTCTCTGCTCCGCCCGCCAAGGTAAAAATTTCTTTTAATATTAGATCCTGCTCTGCTCCCGAAAGTAGCTGCGGTTCTTCTCGCCCTACTGCCTGAGCAAAAGTAGAAAGAATAGTGAAAGCAAAAGCGGCAACCGATTGCACCGAAATGTTATCTGGAAGCCCACCGAGAGTGCGCGATAAAGAATTACGCAGATCACCAGCTGCTTTTCTATCTGCATTTAGCACGGCAATTCGCGCCCCCGGATATTTACGCGCAATTTGCTCTACACAAGCTGCCAACAGGGTACTCTTGCCGCTACCAGGCGCGCCTAGTACAGATAAAGCACAAGCGGGGAGGCATGCCTCTAATACCGCTTGTTGCGATGAATCTAATTGCACCAATTTTTCCTCTATCCGCTCGGCGTTGAATTTCTACTTTTAAGAATAGCTGAGCCCTCCGAAAAATTTTTTGCCTCCGGAGAATCTTCACCTACCCAAAGCAGACTCCACCTAGCCAAAGCAGAAAAGAGAGCCCGCTCTCCTCAGATTCCGCTTCCCTGCCCCACGCGCTAGACTTAAATACGAATAATCAAAGAAAGAAATTAAATCTCAGGCGGGCAGAGCCGCGGAAAAGCGAGGTTGCTATGGATATTAGCGTAGGGGTATACCATTCAGATGTGACGCTTACCCTGGATGTAGATATGAATGCAGAAGAACTTACTTCCGCCATCACTGAAGCCTTAGAGGAACAAAAACTACTGAAATTACCTGGGAAAGATGGCAGCCAACTTATAATACCGGCCTCTTCACTTAGCTATGTGAAAATTCTGAAAGAAGAGCAACGGCGGGTAGGGTTTGGCTTTATTTAAAAAGAAAGTTTATTTATAGTAATGACGCAAATATCCGGAATTGTTGATACTTCTCACTCCGCCGTTCCACAAGAACCGCAAACAGCTGCTGATATTAGTGGCACTGGCGAAGAAATGCAGCTAGATAAAAAGAGTTTTGCAGATTTTCATATTTCACAGCCAGTGGTAGAAGCTTTAGCGGAAAAAGGAATCGTCCACCCCTTTCCTATTCAGGCTCTTACTTTGCCTATTGCCCTGAAACGAGCCGATATTATTGGTCAAGCAAAAACGGGGACGGGGAAAACTCTCGGCTTTGGTTTGCCGATGTTAGAAAACGTAGTAGGAGAAGGTGAAACCGGCTGGGAGGATTTAGAAAACCCGGGAGACCCTCAAGGGATTGTAATACTTCCGACCCGAGAGCTGGCCAAGCAAGTAGCCAATGATTTACGTGACGCAGCTGCAAAACGCCACGTACGGATAGTAGAGATTTACGGCGGAAAAGCTTACGAACCGCAAGTAGAAGCCTTAAAAGCGGGAGCGGAAATAGTAGTGGGCACTCCCGGGCGGCTGATTGATTTACTAAAGCAGCACACTCTGCGCTTGCAAAATGTGCAAACTGTGGTGCTAGACGAAGCCGATGAAATGCTCGATTTAGGATTTCTAGAGGACGTGGAGACGCTTCTGGCTGCCACTCCTCCTAATCGGCATACTATGCTCTTTTCGGCCACTATGCCGGGCCCGGTAATCGCCATGGCCAGGCGCTATATGAGCAAACCGACGCATATTCGCGCGCAAGATCCGCGCGATGATTCCACCACGGTAAAGAGTGTGCAGCAAGTAGTCTATCGATGCCACTCCTTGAATAAAATAGAAGTGGTAGCGCGGATTCTCCAAGCTCGCGAGCGCGGATTGACCATTATCTTCACGAAAACTAAACGCACAGCTTCTCAGCTGGCAGCAGATTTAGAAAAGCGCGGTTTCGCCACCGGTGCCCTCCACGGAGATTTGGGGCAAGGAGCGCGCGAACAGGCGATGCGAGCTTTCCGAAAAGGAAAGATAGATGTATTAGTGGCCACCGATGTGGCAGCGCGGGGAATTGATGTAGACGACGTCACCCACGTCATCAACTATCAATGCCCAGAAGATGCCAAGATTTATTTACATCGGATTGGGCGCACTGGCCGAGCCGGCAATAAAGGCACCGCAATTACTTTCGTAGATTGGGAAGATTTAACCCGTTGGGCAGTAATTAACAATACTTTGAAATTAAATTTCCCTACGCCAGTGGAGACTTATCACACTTCGGAACATCTTTACACTGATTTAGATATTCCGACGGAAGTGACTGGAAAACTGCCGCGCGATAAGCAGCTGCGAGCTGGGTTGGCGGCAGAGGAAATTGAGGATTTAGGGGAAACTGGTATTCGGAGCAAACGGAGGCGCTCGAGCCAAGCTAGTGGTTCGCGCCGCCGCTCTAGTGAAAAAACATCCCGACGCCGCACCCACAAAGCTGCCCGAGGAAGTAAAAGAGATAAAAATAGTGCAGCGGCGAAAGCACCTTCGCCGCGGAAGCGGAAGCGAATCCGCAAATAAGTAACTATTTTATTTCTGGCTGCAACACCGGTAAGTAAGTATCGGCGCAGAGAGCAGAAAATACTTCTGGGCTAGTGCAATTTTCTCCTAATCGGTTAGGTTTCCCCCGCCCGTGGTAATCACTAGCACCTAAAGCGGCTAAGCCTAACTCCGATACCAGCTTCGCCAAAGAATCACGCAACTCGGGTAAATTGTCACGATGCGCTACTTCTACTCCGAATAACCCCGCATCTCTGAAAATGGAGAAAGCAGAATCAGAAATCATTTGCCCACGTTTCGGGGCGCGGGGATGCGCCAGCACCGCTTTCCCACCGGCTTTCACTACCCATTCGATAGCTTCTAATGTACTAGGAGCATACTGCGGTAAATAGTACTTACCACTCGGGTGCAAGATTGTGGCAAATGCAGCACTACGATCCGGCACGTAGCCTTTTTTCACTAAGACATCAGCAATATGTGGCCGCCCTAGAGAGCGGCTCCGCTCTCCCTCCTCCACTACCTCTTCCCAGGTAATTGGATAGTCGAGTGCAATTTTTTCCACCATTTTTTGTGCACGCTCTTGGCGAGAAGTACGCAATTTTTCCTGATGTAGCCGCAATTCGGGAAACTCTGGATTAAAAAGGAACCCGAGCAGATGCACGCTTATATTTTCCCAGCGGGTACTGATTTCCATTCCCCGCACTAAACTCACTCCGCTGCTATTTACCTGCGCAGCAGCTTCTTGCCAACCGGCGATAGTGTCATGATCAGTGATTCCCACTACTGTTAAGCTCGCTTTTTGGGCAGAGTATAGGAGCTGCTGGGGCGTATCGGTACCATCTGAGCAGTTCGTATGCGCATGTAAATCAATAAGCATATATAAAGGATACGTGGAATAATTGCCTATATGAGGGATGCAGAAAAAATAACCGCTGAAATTGAAAAAAGAGCCCGGGCTCGCTCCCATAGCCCAGAAAATAGTGCTTTCCAAAAATTTATCGGAGAAGATTGGGGAGAAAGACCCGCTGGGCCAGCTCGAGCAGAGGTAGCAGATTATACTCCCGCTCGCCGAGCAAAACTCGGAGAGCTATTTCCGGAAGAACGGCTCGTATTTCCCGCGGGCATTTATAAAGTACGCTCTAATGACACCGATTACCGTTTCCGCGCCCACTCCGCTTTCGCACATTTAACGGGTCTAAGCGCTGAGCAAGAGCCTAATGCGGTATTAGTGCTGCACCCCCAAAAAGAAAGCAGTACCAGCGGAAACGCTAACAACAGCACCAGCGGTATCACCCATCGTGCCGTCCTCTATTTTCATCCGCGCACCGCACGCACCGATGCCGAATTTTATAACGATCCACAGTACGGAGAATTTTGGGTAGGAGCGCGACTTTCTAAGGCAGAAATGAGCACACTCACCGGCTTGGAAGTCAAAAATATTACCGAACTAGAAGCAGATTTAGAAAAAAATCTCGGCAAAGAGGTAAAAAATCTGCGTATTATTCGCCGGGTAGATAAAAACTGGGAACAAAAAGTGGCAAAACTGCGCTCTCGCTTTTTGCCGGAAATAGCGGAAGCAGAAAGTGCGGAAAAAGATTTCCAATTGGAAGAAGCCGCCTCCGAATTGCGCTTACGGAAAGATGCTTGGGAAATTGCCCAGATGGAGGCAGCTATAGCGGCAACTGCGCGCGGATTTCAAGAAATAATTAAAGAATTGCCGCGCGCGCGCCAGCATGTACGCGGAGAGAGAGTAGTGGAAGGAGCCTTTAGCGCTCGGGCCCGCGAAGAAGGAAATGGGCTGGGATATGAAACTATTGCGGCTAGCGGCAACCACGCCAATACTTTGCATTGGATTCGCAATGACGGCCCGGTACGGGAAGACGATTTAATTCTTATTGATGCAGGAATCGAAATAGATTCTCTCTATACAGCAGATATCACCCGTACTCTCCCCGTCAGCGGTTCTTTTACGCCCATACAAAAGAAAATCTACAATGCGGTACTTGCGGCGGCAGATGCAGCTTTTGTGCGCGCTGGTGAGCCGGGGGTGCGCTTCCGCGATGTACACAGTGCCGCTATGGAAGTAATAATTGCAAACCTGCAAAATTGGGGAATTCTTCCGGACGGCGAAGCGGGAGAGTTTGCTCGCATGCAGCAATATTATCGGCGCTGGATGCCCCACGGAACTTCCCATCATTTAGGAATAGATGTACACGATTGTGCCCAAGCACGCCGGGAAATGTATCAAGAAGCGCTACTCGTGCCAGGCATGATTTTCACTATTGAGCCCGGTTTGTATTTTCGGGCAGATGATTTGAAAGTCCCTCCGGAGTTCCGCGGAATTGGCGTGCGCATAGAAGATGATATTCTGGTGACAGAATCCGGAGTCCGCCGGCTCTCGGAATTTATACCGCGCAGTGCCACCGCAGTGGAGAATTGGATAGCAGAAATACAGGGTAACTGCCTAGAGGAAAGACCGGAAAATGAGTAAAGAAGAGCGCCCGACCCGCATTTATATTGGCAGGCTAGCAGGCACTACCGTATTCGACCCTATCGGCGATCGGGTAGGGAAAGTGATGGATGTAGTGGTGCTTTTCCGTCTACTCTCTGCCCCTTTAGTGGTGGGTTTGGTAGTAGAGGTAGCGGGAAAACGGCGCGTATTCATGCCGCTCACCCGCATTATCGCCATTGAAAATGGGCAAGTAATATCCAATGGGCTGGTCAATTTACGCCGTTTTTCGCAGCGCTCTACCGAAACTTTAGTGGTGGGAGAAATTCTCGATCACCAAGTTGATTTTAAAGATGGCAGTGGGAAAGCTTTTATCGAAGATGTGGCGATGGAGAGCACTCGCGCGCGCGAATGGCGCCTCACCTACCTCTATGTGCGCATGGCAAAAGGCGGGAAAGATGCCGGAAATAAGATCATTACCCCTATTTCCGAAGTGACTGGTTTAGCCTCCAAAATTGAAAACCAAAAAGCGAGTGCGTTAATTTCCCAGTTAGAAGGATTAAAAGCTCCAGATGTGGCCGATGTGTTGCGGGAACTTCCCCATCACCGGATGGTCTCCGTAGCCAGTCAGCTCCGCGATGCTCGCCTTGCCGATGTGCTCGAAGAATTGGGTGAAGAAGATCGAGAAATCATCGTAGCGGGCTTAGATATTGAGCGCGCCGCCGACGTGCTCGAAGAAATGCAACCAGACGACGCCGCCGACTTAGTGGCCAGCCTGCCTAGTGCCCAAGCCGAAATTTTACTAAGTCGAATGCAACCGGATGACGCCGCCGACGTACGCCGATTGATGTCCTATGGAGAAAGGACTGCCGGTGGCTTGATGACTACTGAGCCAATCGTACTACCGCCAGATGCCACGGTAGCTACTGCACTTGCTCACTCGCGACGTGCCGATGTGCCCCCCGCACTGGCAACGATGGTATTCGTCTGCCGTCCACCTCTTGAAACTCCGACGGGTCGATTCCTGGGCGTGGTACATCTGCAGCGTGCACTCCGAGAACCACCCGGCACAATGTTGGGAGAAATTTTAGATACAGATATCGAACCGGTCTCCCATGATGACGGTATCGGTACGGTGACCCGCTTATTAGCAACCTATAATCTGACGGCTATTCCCGTAACTTATGAAGGTATTCTTCTCGGCGCAGTATCAGTAGACGACGTCCTCGACCACCTGCTGCCAGCCGATTGGCGCGAATACGACGAAGGCGTGCTGGATGCGGCAATAGATGAACGCCACGGAATGCTGCACACTAAAGCAGCAAAACACGAAGCTTTGCAGGAGGGGTGAGAAATGGCCGAAAATTTTGATCAACCACTAGATAAGAATGCGCGCAAAATTCGATCTAACCGCTCCCGTTGGGATAGTAACGCCACTGGGGTGGTGGCAGAGCGCATTGCCCGTTTTACTGGCACTCCCCAATTCTTGATTTACTTGACGGTATTCGTCGCCCTGTGGATAGGGTGGAATACTCTTGCCCCGGAAGCCTGGCGTTTTGACAGTGTGGAAATTGGTTTTACTGCTTTGACGCTAATGCTTTCCCTGCAGGCTTCGTACTCCGCGCCCCTAATTCTCTTAGCTCAAAACCGCCAAGATGACCGCGATCGGGTAACTGCCCAAAGAGACCGGCAGGTGGCAGCCCAGAATTTGGAAGATACCGAATACTTAGCGCGCGAAATTGCCGCTTTCCGTATCGCGATTTCGGAAGTAGCTACGCGAGATTTTATTCGCGGAGAGCTACGCGATGTAGTAGAAGATATTAAGAAATCAGAGATTCCACCGCGCACTTTAAGTGATAAGAATAAACGCATTGCCGAGTTGGAAGCCCGTATCGCCAAATTAGAAGCGGAACTGCATGGTTAGTATTTTCTCTCTAAGTGACTTTCTTAATATCGCCCCTGTATTAGCCCAGTTAGGATAAATATATGAGCTTACCGACTGTAGAAGAAATAACCGCGACTCTCGCCACCGTAGTAGATCCGGAAATTCACCGCCCTATTACGGAAATAAATATGGTGGGAGATATAGATATTAACCCCGCAGGGGTGGCAAAAATAGAAATTCGGCTCACCACTGCCGGCTGCCCCTTAAAAGATCAGATAAGCAGCGAAGTAAAAGAAAAAATTTCTGCTCTGCCGGGAATCTCGCAAGTCGAAGTGGTTTTAACGGAGATGAGTGCGGAGCAAAAAGCGGATTTGCGCAAGAAACTGCGCGGAGGCGTGGCACCAAAAGTTATTCCTTTTACCCGGAAAGAAAATTTGACGCGTGTATACGCTATTTCCTCTGGAAAAGGCGGCGTAGGGAAATCTTCCGTCACGGTTAATCTCGCGGCGGCAATGGCGAAAAACGGGAAAAAAGTAGGAATTGTAGACGCTGATATCTACGGATTTTCTATTCCCCAAATGATGGGGGTAACTACTCCTCCGCAGGTACTCGAAGGAATGCTTATTCCTCCCGTAGCGCATGGCGTAAAAGTAATTTCTATCGGCATGTTCATGGAAGAAAATACTCCCGTCATTTGGCGTGGCCCTATTCTCCATCGCGCTTTAGAGCAGTTTTTTGCTGATGTGCACTGGGGTGATTTAGATGTGCTCTTTATTGATTTACCTCCGGGGACGGGCGATGTACCTATATCGATTGCTCAGCTTATCCCGAAATCAGAGATTATAGTCGTCACTACTCCCCAAACTGCTGCCGTAGAAGTAGCAGAGCGAGCTGGATTAATGGCGAAACAGACGCAGCAGCGAGTAGTCGGCGTAGTAGAGAATATGTCCTATCTGGAACTGCCAGATAATACCCGAATGCCTATTTTTGGCAGTGGCGGCGGAAAAGAAGTGGCAGAGCAGCTGAGTAGTATTTTAGAATACAAGGTGCCTTTATTGGCAGAAATTCCCTTGGAGCAGGCGCTACGGGAAGGCGGAGACGCCGGCGTACCGATTGCGATACAAGAAGAATCTAGCCCCGCCCAGCGAGCTCTCCAGGAAGTGGCAGAGCAGCTCGGTAAGCGTGCCCACGGTTTAGCCGGACTTTCCCTCGGAATTTCTCCACTTTAGCCTATTCCGGGCTAAAATAGAGAGCACAGAGCAGAGAGGATTTATTAATGGGGCAAAATAAAGCCGCTTCGTGGGCTTATGCAGAAGAGCAGAGCAATGAGCCGGAATTGATTGCTCAGGCTCGCGCAGAAGCGGAAGAGTTGGGAATTGTTTCTCTCTCTCCGGCTACCGGCAGATTTCTCGCTCTATTAGCTTCTCTACCTCATATTCATAGTATTGCTGAAGTAGGTACCGGCACTGGCGTAAGTGCTCTCTATATGCTGGGAGCTTCTCCGCAGGCAGCTATTACTACTATCGATATTGAAGCAGAAGCACAAAACTATGCCCGCCGGCATTTTTCCCAACTCGGTTTGCGCACTTCCCGGTATCGCCTAATCAACGGGCGTAGTGCTGATTTACTTCCTCGGCTTGCCGATGCCGCTTATGATTTAGTGCTTATTGACGGAGACCCTTTAGAAGCAGCCGGAGATACTCAAGAGGCAGTACGTATGCTGCGACCGGGAGGAATTCTTCTCGTAGCCCACGCTCTAAATGGCGATAGAGTAGCTAATCCGGCTCGCCGCGATGAAGCTACAGTAAGTCTGCGCAATTTAGGCTTAGAAATTTTGGAATCAGAAGCACTGCACTCATCTCTGATTCCTTTAGGAGATGGGCTACTCGTAGCTGTAAAACGCTAAACTAACCCCAAATACTCGCTACCGCTAGCCCTAATCACGACGACTAACCCCAAATACTCGCTACCGCTAGCCCTAATCACGACGACTATCCCCTATTTCACTACCGCCGGCCCTTAAAAATAGCTGAATCGACAGCGGTGCAAGTTGCGTTAAGTAGCAGTGCGAGTTGCGTTAATCTTCTAGAGGTTAACTATTTTCCCCAGCACTTCGTAAAGTTCGGCTATTTCTTCTTCTCCAAACTCTAATACCATGCGTCCACCGCCTTCGAGAGGAATACGCAAAGTGGTACCGCGTATATCACGCTCCGCCTCTAAGGGGCCATCTCCAGTACGCGGTTTCATTGCTGCCATTAGTTCTCTCCTTCCCGCGATTACTCGCATTACTCTCTATTCTACGCGAAATAACGGAAAAGCAAGAAGTAAATTTTTCTGCCGACTACCGAGCTGTTTTTTCTGCTCTTTTTTCGTCAGCTAGGCGATGGATGCCTTTTTGCAAAGCAGCTATCACTTCTTCACAAGTATCTACAACCGTAAATAACTCCATATCGCTCTCATTGATCATTCCCTCAGCTAAAAGGCGCTTCTCAATCCACTGGGCTAAACCAGCCCAGTATTCTCTCCCCACTAAAATTACTGGGAATGAAGATATCTTATGCGTCTGCACGAGAGTGAAAGCTTCAAAAAGTTCATCGAGAGTACCAATACCTCCCGGCATTACGATGAATCCTAAAGCATATTTGACGAACATCAACTTACGTACAAAAAAATAACGGAAATTAATTCCAAGATTTACGTACTCATTCATTGACTGCTCAAAAGGCAATTCAATTCCCAGCCCAACTGATACGCCACCCGCCTGCGCAGCTCCTTTATTAGCTGCTTCCATGATTCCCGGGCCAGCGCCCGTAATTACTGCATAGTCTAACTCCACCAGCCGCGCAGCTATTTTTTCAGCCAGTTTATAAAATTCGCTATCGCGGGCAGTCCGAGCTGAACCGAAAATAGACACCGCCGGGCCGAGATTGGCCAAGGCATCAAAGCCTTCTACAAATTCCGCTTGGATGCGCAGTACTCGCCAATTATCTGAGTGCACAAATTCGGTATCTTGCCGGGGGCGCAGTAAATTCGCATCCGTGGTTTCAGTAGGAATCTGGGAACCCCGAAAAAATATGGGGCCTTTCTGATATTTCTTATTCTGTCTTTCTACTTTCTTCACACTCTCAGAATATCGATTGTGAATAGTAAAACCCAAAAAATACCAAAACTACTCCCACAGCTTTCTTTAGCGTAAATTTTCTAAAGCAGCTGGCAGATTATCCACTACCTCTTTTACTCGCTGCGCCTGCTCCTGCGTGGTCACGAAAAGTACATCGGCACATTCCACCACTACCGCTTTTTCTATTCCCAAGACGACGACGGGCTTTTCCGCGCTGTATATTAGCGCATCCGGAGCCGCTAGCGTCTGCACCAAAGCTTTTGCATCCCGCGGCAGTTGCAGAGGATTACCCGGCGCCGCAGCTGGAGCTTTTTTCGCTAAGACTTCCGCCAAAGATTTATAATCCCCTACGTCTGACCAACCCATTTCTACTGGCACTGTAGCTACCCCGCCCTCTTTAGCTAGCGGCTCGGCGATTGCGTGATCGATAGCTATTTTCGGCAATTTTTCCCAGATATCAGCGATAGCCGCCCCGCGATTGGGAGTATCCCAGGCCGCAGCGAGATCATTCAAGCCGGCCGCTAATTCCGGTTGAAAACGCTGCAGCGCGGCCAACAGCACAGATGTCCGCGCGATAAACATTCCCGCATTCCATTTGTATTCGCCACTTAAAAAATAATTGGTGGCGATTTCTTTTTCCGGTTTTTCTAAAAATTCTGCTACTGCAAAAACGGGAAAATCTGCCCGCGCCGCCGGAATAGACAATTGCTGTTGAGCATGAATATAACCAAATCCGGTGGCAGGAAAATCTGGGGTAATGCCGATAGTGGCCACATAGCCAGCAGCAGCCGCCGCAATCGCAGAATCCAATGCTCTCTGGAAAGCTAGTGTATCTTCGATGTGGTGATCGGCGGCAAAAGAACCAATTATCACTTCTCCGTGCCGCCGCTGCAAAATCGCTGCCGCTAACCCAATAGCAGCCATGGAATCACGCCCACTGGGCTCTGCAAGTAAGTTTTCAGCCGCAATCTGCGGCAATTGCTGGCGCACCATAGGTAAATGCGCTGCCCCCGTCACAATCACAATGCGCTCCGCTGCCTGCGGAGCTAAGCGATGCACCGTTTCCTGCAGCATACTTTGGCCACTGTTGGTTAAATCAGTAAGAAACTTCGGAAAATTACGCCGCGAAATTGGCCATAACCGAGTACCGGCTCCGCCGGCTGGAATAATGGCATAAAAATCTTCCCGCATGCTATTTTCCTTTCTTTCTTCTTTTTCTCAGCTGCAGTTTTAGAGTTATTATTTTCTTCCACCCTACTATGCAGCTTTTACATTAATCCACTAAGCCAAAAATCCTACTTCTCTGCCGGCAGTATTACTCCAGTAAAAGGATCATGCGGCCACTCCAGGGTAGCTGGAACGGTTTTGGTGACGTAGTTAGGGCACTCTTCTATATGCGGAAAAAATTCCTTATCTGGGCGCAGCTGCGCAGGCGGATTAGCGGTAAAAGCAGCCGCGATAAGGGTGATACGCGCCGTTAGATTCGCCCAGAGTAATAAGGTGGCTAGAGCAGCGAAAGAAGCCAGTAATGGATTGCCAGCTCCAGCAGAGATGACGGCAGTGCCTAGAGTGCGCAAAATAGTGATTGCTGCTCCTCCGCCCGCTGCACCGAGCAGCAAATCGCGGCGCGGCGGGCGGCATTGCGCTTGGAAACGGAAAAGAAAAATTAAGACTCCTCCGTCGAGCACAGCACTCAAGAAGAGACTAAAAAGGCGCAGCAGGAATAGCCCGGCTGCGGAAGAAAATCCGAGTAGTTTTAGAAGCGGGACTCCGAAAAAATAAGTAACACCGGTGAGAAAACTTGCTGCTATGAGGGCAAAGCCCAGGACGAAAAATCCTCCTAGATCCCAGAGTTTTCCGGTGAGGAAAGTAGCTGGAAATTTAGCGATTCCGAAAATTGATTGAATGGCCAAACGGAGCGCCGTCATTAAGGAAAGTGCTGACCAGAGCAATAAGAGCAGGGAAAGAATCGTGAGTAAGGGGAAAGATTCTTTAATGATTAAATTTTCCGGATTTATTAAGCCCTCTGGATGGGAAGGAGTTTGTAATAAGCCCGGCAAACGGCTATTGAGTTGGGCGGTTAGGCGAAGAAAAAATTCTCGATTGCTGCCCAAGAAAAAAGAAAAGAAAGTAAAAGCTAAGGTGAGTACACCCGCAATTGTAAAAATTACTGTATAGGCGATGCCACCTGCTAATAGGTTTCCCCGTACCGCTCCGTAGCGCTGCATTGCCCGCACTAGGCGCAGATTCAAAATCTGTGCAGAAACCTCTGCGAGCCGTGTTTTCCCCTGCTCCCGCCGGCACTTTTTCAGCTGCTGCTTTTCCGAGTGAAGCGAAATATCAGAAGCCGGCGGCGAAGCAGAAAAATTTTTATCTACCATATTTTCCGTAAGTAATTTTCTAGCTATTTGTATTCAATTACGAGCGGCGCATGATCGGAAAAACGCTCTGCATAGCTGGGAGCCCGATCTACTCGCTGCATAACAGCACGAGCAGCCAAATCAGCGTCACTCATCTGATAATCTATGCGCCAGCCAGCGTCATTATCAAAAGCTTTCCCCCGCTGCGACCACCACGTATACGGCCCTTGTATATCTCCAGCTAAGTGCCGCTGCACATCCACGTATCCAAATTCGCCAAACCACTTATGCAAATAAGCAATTTCTTTATCCAATACCCCAGAAGTCTTATTATGATTAGACTTCCAATTTTTTATATCTTTTTCGCCATATACGATATTGAAATCTCCAGCCACCAAAATATGTTTTTGCCGCGGAAAAGCCGGTATTTGCTGTAAGCGAGTGCTCACTTTATCTAAATGTGCATATTTAGCTTGCATTTTCTCCGGATTATCAGCCACTCCTGAATGCAGATAGGCACTTACGAAAGTGGTTTCTAATTCCGGTACGTCTACCTCGAGCCAGCGCCCCGTATCTACATCCGGCGCCGCGCTTCCGCCTGCCGCAGCCGGCAAACCTATCTGCACTTCTCCCGCAGCATATTTTTTCTGCAAAGCAATAGCTACCCCAGCCCGGCCTGCCAGCGCAGATGCATGAGCAAATACCTGATAAGAATCCCCTATTAGCTCCGGCAATAAATCCTCCGGCGCGCGTACTTCTTGGAGAAGTAGCACATCGGGAGAAGTCTCTGCCAGCCAAGCGGAGAATCCTTTTCGCACTGCGGCGCGGATTCCATTTACATTACAGGTAGCTACTAACATTTATATTTCCTTATCCTAAGCACAAGAGTGCAGCTGCCGCTCCGCAGCTTCTACGATATTCACCAGCAGCATAGCGCGCGTCATCGGCCCGACTCCGCCGGGGTTCGGGCTCATATAACCAGCTACTTCCGCTACTTCTGGGCTCACATCGCCAATAATATGAGTTTTTCCTTCCTCATCTGCATAGCGCGTAACTCCCACATCAAATACTGCAGCTCCTGGTTTGACCATATCGCCTGTAAGTAAATGTGCCACACCTGCCGCTGCCACTACAATATCGGCTCGGCGCGTATGCGCAGCCAAATCTGTAGTACCAATATGGCAAGAATCGACGGTGGAATTAATATCTGCCCGCGTCAAGAAAAGTGAAAGTGGGCGCCCAGCTGTTTTCCCCTGCCCTATTACACAGACATTTGCGCCATCCCAATTCACTCCCCCACGTTTACCTAACTCCACAATTCCCCGGGGAGTACACGGAGCCGGAGAGCAGAGTGGCTGCGTAGTATTAAGCACTAAACGACCCAAGTTAATTGGATGTAATCCATCTGCGTCTTTCTCCGGAGATATCCGCTCCAGCACCTGCTCCGTATCGATTCCAGCTGGTAATGGCAGCTGCACAATAAATCCAGTGCAAACCGGAGAAGCATTAAAAGAATCTACCGCGGAGAGTACATCTTCGGTGCAGGCATTTTCTGGCAATTCGATGCGCATGGATTTAATTCCCACTTCTGCGCAGTCGCGATGCTTTCCCGCCACGTAAATACGTGATCCGGGGTCTTCACCTACGATAATGGTGCCTAAACCCGGAAAAATTCCCTCTGCGTGTAAATCTTTTATCCGCTGCTGCAGCTCTGCCTTTATCTCTGCCGCAACTTGGCGTCCGTCTAGTTTTTGCGCAACCATATTATTTAGTTTGCTCCAAGCCAGGATAAAGAGGGAAATCCGCAGTCAGTTTAGCTACGCGCGCTTGTAGCTGTTCCACATTGGCATTCTTCCCCTCGCGCAACGTAAGAGCGATAATATCGGCCACTTCCCGGAATTCCTTTTCTCCAAAGCCTCGCGTGGCCAGAGCTGGAGTACCAATCCGCAATCCCGAAGTGACAGCCGGCGGGCGAGGATCGAAAGGTATAGAATTCCGATTTACCGTAATTCCCACTTCATGCAGCAGATCTTCCGCTTCTTGCCCGTTCATTGCGGAGTTACGCAAATCAACTAATACTAAATGCACATCTGTACCGCCCGAAAGTACCGAAACGCCTGCATCTGCCACGTCTTTTTCCAGTAGACGCTCCGCCAGAATGCGCGCACCTTCCAGAGTGCGAAGCTGGCGATTCCGGAATTCCTCAGTCTGTGCAATTTTCAACGCAATAGCCTTGGCGGCGATTACGTGCATAAGTGGCCCGCCTTGCTGCCCAGGGAATACGGCGGAATTGATTTTCTTCCCCAGCGGCTCCGCCGATTTAGCTAAAATCATTCCCGAACGTGGCCCACCAATTGTCTTATGAATAGTAGTGCTCACTACATCGGCATAAGGAACCGGACTGGGGTGGAGATCAGCTGCCACTAGCCCCGCAAAATGTGCCATATCTACCCACAAGTAGGCGCCCACTTCGTCAGCTATTTCGCGGAAAGCAGCAAAATCAATATGCCGCGGATAGGCCGACCAGCCTGCAATAATTATCCGGGGGCGCACTTCTAAAGCTTTTTCCCGCACTGCGTCCATATGTATTAAATAATCTTGCTCATCTACCCCATAAGATGCACAGTTATAGGTGCGGCCCGAAAAATTAATTTTCATCCCATGTGTGAGGTGACCGCCGTGGCTGAGTTCTAATCCCAGCACCGTATCACCCGGTTTAGCTAGAGCATGATAAACCGCCGCATTGGCCTGCGCTCCCGAGTGTGGCTGCACATTCGCGAATCCGGCATGAAATACTTTTTTTGCTCTTTCGATTGCCAAATTTTCGGCGACGTCTACAAATTCACAACCACCGTAATAACGCCGCCCCGGATATCCTTCCGCATATTTATTGGTAAGTACTGATCCCTGTGCTTGCATTACTGCGCGGGGCACAAAATTTTCCGAAGCAATCATCTCCAGCGTATGGCGCTGTCGATCCAATTCATTATCCAGTACAGCAGCGATTTCCGGATCCAGCTCTGCTAAAGGAGCATTTAATAAATCTTCCACCATTATAAAAGTTCCTCCTTTGCTGCCGGCCTATTACCCGGCGGCACTTCCACTTCCTCAGCATATATCACTGCAAGCGGCTCCTCATTTTCTGCCCACGATGTGGTTAAAGCAAAATATAAGTTTATCCTATTGTGGCTAATTTCGATTTTTCTCCGCTTTCCTCTATGCTGGAAAAATGACTTCGGAAACGCTTATTTTCACTATGTATTCCCCCGACCAGCCCGGTATCGTCTACGCCGTAACCGGTTTACTGGCTTCGGTAGGCGGAAATATCTTAGAATCGCAGCAATATAACGATGCCGCTACCGATAGGTTTTTTATTCGTATTAAGGCAAATGTACCGGGTGGGCGCAGCACTATCGAGGCAGCATTTGCACAGTTAGCAGCTAATTTTCAAATGACTTTCACCATTTCCGAAGCTCCTCGCCCCACTCGCACTCTTATTATGGCTTCTAAAGAGGCGCACTGTCTTTCTGATTTACTTACTAAACAGCATGATGGGCGGCTCCCCATTGAAATTGCCGGCGTGGTAAGTAACCATGAAATTCTCCGCCCCTTAGCTGATTTTTATAAAGCAGATTATTTTCATATTCCTATTACCAAAGAGACAAAAGCAGCTGCGGAAGAAAAATTACTTGAAATTATCGAGGAAAGAAAAGTGGAACTGGTGGTGCTCGCGCGCTATATGCAGATTATTTCTCCAGAACTCTGCGAGAAACTGGCGGGAAGCATTATAAATATTCATCACTCTTTCCTGCCCTCTTTTAAGGGGGCCCGTCCCTATGCGCAAGCCCATGCCCGCGGGGTAAAACTTATCGGCGCTACTGCTCACTACGTGACGTCTGATTTAGACGAAGGCCCGATTATCGAGCAAGACGTAGTACGCGTATATCACGACGATACTCCAGCTGATTTAGCTGTAAAAGGCGCGGAAGTAGAGCGGCAAGTACTTTCACGCGCGGTACGCTGGCATGCAGAGCATCGCATACTTCTCAACGGCACTCGTACAGTTATTTTTAATTAGATTCTTAAATAGCTGATCTATGCTGCACGATACTAAAACTGTGCTCTGCGCTGTTTATCTAAATAGCGCGCCCCTAATCCAAACCGCGCAGACCTGCCCAGCGGGAAAGTTCTTTCCTATTGGAGAGTTGTAGTTTCCGCAGCACTGCCGATACGTGACTCTCAACTGTTTTTATAGATATAAAAAGCTCCGCCGCAGTTTCTTTATAAGTATAGCCGCGCGCAATTAGCCGCATTACTTCCTGCTCTCGCGCCGAAAGTTTATCTAATTCTTCATCGTAGGTCGCTACTTCGGCGCGGCCGCCTCCAAAAGCATCTAAAACGAATCCAGCTAATCGCGGAGAAAAAGCGGCGTCACCTCCTACTACCAGCTCCAAAGCAGCAGTCAGCTCTTTACCATTTATTGACTTAGTGACGTAACCGCGCGCGCCTGCTCTCACTACAGCCACTACGTCATCCGCCGCATCCGATACCGAGAGTGCGAGGAATTTAGGAGGAGATGCCAGCTGATGCTGAATTCTCTTTATTACTTCGACTCCGCCGCCGCCGTTTCCACCCGGGAGATGCACATCTAGCAATACGACATCACAGGGAGTAGTAGAAATTACTTCTATAGCTTCTTCTACTGAACCAGCTTCTCCTACCACTTGGAAATCTGGGCGCTGCTGGGTAATCTGCAGTACGATGCCTTCTCGCACTAAATCATGGTCGTCTACACAAATAATTTTCATTAAATGTCTCTTTTCCCGCTTCCAGAATTCCGCTAGTTATTAGCGCAGAAAAATTACTCCGCTTTTATCTGCTTATCAGCAATCGGTGTAGATTTTTCTTCCACCGGCACATCTAAGTCTGGTTTTCCTTGCCGATAACCAATATAGACCTCCGTGCCCCCACTCGGTAAAGGAGAACGCACTAGGGCTTCTCCCCCGATTCGCTGCATTCTTCCGATAAGAGAATCCCGAATTCCCGCTCTGTCACTGGGAATATCAGCAGGGTCAAATCCCGGGCCCCGATCACGCACCCAAATTTGGCAATTTTGCTCCCCAAACTCTGCGTAGACGGATATCGGCATATTGCCACCGTATTTACAGGCATTAGTAATCGCTTCGCGCGCGGCTGCCAAAGCCGTTTGAATGGCAGAAGTGGGCACTATATCGCCGCTAATTACTGTTTCTACTTCCGCCCCATACTGCCGCTCCAAATTTTGGGAAATCTTTTGTAACTTGGTGGCAGCAGAAGTATCGCTGTCTTTTCTATCGGCATATAGATAACTGCGTAATTCTTGCTCTTGCGTGCGTGCTAAACGGCGCACTGCCTCTGCATCATCAGCTCGTGCCCGGAGCAAAGCCAGAGTCTGTAATACAGAATCATGCAGATGCGCAGCTATATCAGCCCTGGCATCGGCACGGCTTTTTTCTACTGCTGCTTGGCGCAAATTGCGCTCCATGCGTATTCCTACTGGATAAAGCACCAATGCCAATACCACTACTACGGCAATTCCGGATTCCAGACCTGCCAATACTGGAGATAATTCGCTGCCCGCGGTGACCATTAATACTCCCCCGATAGCGGCGACGGCTGATCCACCGGCCGCAAATAATATATCTCTCCTACTAGCCGCGCTGGGGAGCGTCCAAGCTATTCCCGCTCCCGTCACTATAAGTAAAATCGGAAACGTGATTCGGCGGGGATATGCCCAGGAATCTACAAAAGAAATACTTAAAATTACTGCTGCCAACAGCAATAAAATAGCTACATAAATTCTTTGATCGCTGGTCTTGGTATTCTCCTGTAACGGAGGAATCAACCGCCGGCGCTGGAGCGGAATTTCCTCATTTTTCGCGATATGTGGAAGAGTAAATAGGAAGAAGATATAGAGAAATGGCGTGATCAGAGTAAAAGAAAAAATTAAAAAGCAAAGGCGCCACCACTTTACCGAGCCGCCCAGATGTACGGCTAGACCTCGGCAAACTCCAGCAATCATATAGGGATGCCGCCGCGCCAATACGGGGCGATTTTTTGCCCACGTAGCTCGTAAATCTGCGTATTCTTCCTGCGGTAAAGAACTCATATTTTGATATTCTCATCTTTTTCTAATTACGAGAAATCTTTTCCAGATAAATCAGGGTTTTTCTCCATAAATCAGGGACAATTCGGGGTGTTTCAGGGTAGATAGCACTTCTGTATCCATTAAGAATAAGAAATATGAAAACATTTTTTGCAACTATGCGGACTTATCCTTATCGCCGCACAAACGATAAGATGCTCGGCGGGCTCTGTGCCGGATTGGCACATCGCTGGGGTTTAGCCCCCACCTTCGTACGCCTCTTAGCACTGCTGCTACTCCCCGTCGGTTTAATTTCACTTTTCTTATACGGAGTATTTTGGCTAATTATTCCCGAATACCGAAGTGAAAAAATTGTTTTAGAAGATGCACTCAACGGGCAACCAACTCCGAGTCTCGCTATTGCAATAATTTTTATCATCCTCGGTTTTTCTTCCACCAGCTATGTATTCCGCGCAATTTTAGGAATAAGCCAGGTTTTCTTGACGCCGCTCGCCATTATTTGCTTAATAGCTTTTGCTTTTATAACTATTCTGGCGTGGGGGCGGGCACGTAAACACCCTGAGTTACGCCAAAACCAGAACACAAATATGCCACCTTCTCCAAACTCGGATCTGAATCTTGCACTAAACCCAGATTTGGCCCCTACCGCAAACTCAGATGGCACAAATGCCGAGAATACTACCAATTACTCCAGCGCAAATGCCTATAATTTTACCGATAACTCCACTTTTACTGACAGTTCCGCCCCCGCCACTGCGGTGAAAGCAACCGATGAGCCTTTCTCCGAAGCTGACCACTTCCCCATTACCCCACAAGTATCTTCGCGCTATATTGCACTTACTGTGGTAGCGATATTCTTGACCTTTGCCGGGATTCTCCTCTTTTACTCTTCCACGCTCGGAGCTTGGCTCGCAGCTAGCGGCGGAGCACTCACCGTATTGGGAATTTCCGTAACTGTAGCCGGTATTCGCGGTAAGCGCGCCACTTGGCTCACCTTTTTCACTTGGTTATCGCTTCTCGCTGTCCTGCCGGCTGTGACGTTTGCGGCGTGTATTCCTTCCCAATTCTTGACCGAAAAAAATACCCAGGTATTTTACGCTTCCCCGATCACCGGAAATACAAAGAATGTGCAAGCACTTTTCCTGATCCCACCTCGACCTTTGAGCGGATTTCAGCCGGATAACACCTACCATTTCCAGGCAGCCATTGGGACGACCGAGATAAACATAAATGAAGATGTGCCCGTAATTTTACATATAAAGGGTGGAAAATACGGCACGATGCAGATTTATCATCTACGCAGTTGGAAAGTAGTGGAAAAAGGGCAGAGCACGCTGCTTCCCGCTGCAAAGATAAATACTGCTCCACCAGCTAGTGCTGCTCCGCGCCGCCCCTATTTCACCGAAAATACTTTCACCATAGCTGATGAATACCCGGTGGATACCGACCAAGTAATAGATTCCGAATCTTATTACCGCTTATATGAAGACGAAGAAACTACTCTCTATTCACCTGCTGCAGTGCAAGATAGCAGCCATGCCGCCCACGTATATATGTATCTCAGTTTTGGGCAAGTACAGGTGTATGGAGAACCTCCAGTTGGAGTAGACGAGAAAGCTTGGGTAGAGACGAAAGGATTAGAGAAATGAGAATATCTACCACGATTTTAGGTACTTTGACGATGATTATGGGGATTGCCGCCATTCTCTTTGGTACCGGTTGCACTATAGATCTACGAGTTCTACTTATCGTCACCCTGATAACACTCGCCGCTGTAATCCTGCTGGGAGTATTCTTACCCACCAATAAAAACGCCACTACTTCTGTTGACTCTCCCAACCTAGAAGTAGAGAGCGAAAAATAGGATAATGAGAAAATAAAAGCCGGAGTCGGGAAGTAATTTCCCGGCTCCGGCTTTTCAAATATGCAATATCAGGTTACTTAATCAAACCTAATTTACGTACGGTAGCGAGCTCTGCTTCTGCCGCATCCGCATTGTGGGCAATCTGTGCTTTCGTAGCTTCAGAAAGCTCCAGGCCTTCCACGATCTCCCAATCTCCACCGCGAGAGGTAACTGGCATACCGTAGATAAGACCTTCCGGAATTCCGTAATGAGAACCATCCGACCAAACACCGGCAGTCACCCAATCGCCTTCTGGAGTGCCATTTACCCAGTTGTAGACGTGGTCAATTGCTGCTGCAGCCGCTGAAGCAGCCGAGGAAGCACCCCGAGCTTCAATAATGGCGGCGCCCCGCTTAGCCACTGTCGGTACAAAGTAATCTTGCAACCAAGCTTCTTCTACCAAGTCCGTAGCAGCTTTTCCATTTACAGTAGCCCAAGAAATATCTGGATACTGATCGGCAGAGTGATTACCCCAGACCACCATCTTGGCAATATCGGCTACCTTAGTACCCGTCTTTTCGGCCAACTGTGCAATTGCCCGATTATGATCGAGGCGCATCATAGCGGTAAAACGAGATTTCGGTACATCCGGAGCCGAATGAGCGGCAATCACCGCATTGGTATTGGCCGGATTTCCTACTACTAATACGCGAATATCATCAGCAGCGTGATCGTTAATCGCTTTACCTTGCGGCCCGAAAATGCCACCATTTGCTTCGAGCAAATCGGCTCTTTCCATGCCTTTTCCACGCGGACGCGCACCTACTAGGATTGCGATATTTGCACCTTCAAATCCCTGATTGGGATTGTCATAAATATTAATTGAATCCAGCAGCGGGAAAGCGGCGTCGTTCAACTCCATAGCGGTGCCTTCTGCAGCTTTTATTCCCTGCGGAATCTCTAAAAGATTCAAACGCACTGGCACATCATTTCCAAGTAACGCTCCGGAAGCAATGCGGAAAAGCAAAGCATAGCCAATATTTCCAGCAGCACCGGTCACAGTTACGCTTACCGGCTTTTTGAGTTCTGCCATCTATGTCACTCCTAAAATTATTATCGTAAGTGGAAACCCACTTGGCATATCCACCAGTATCTATATTAGCTTCTCCGGCGCTCTTCTTGGTAATACTCAATCAAAGAACGGGTAGAAGAATCTTGCCGCGCAATCTCTTCCCGATCACCGGCCACAGCAGCAGTTAGCTCTTTTGCCATTTGCTTACCCAGCTCTACTCCCCATTGATCGAAGGAATCAATTCCCCATACCACTCCTTGCACAAAAGTAATGTGCTCATAGAGTGCAATCAACTGCCCGAGTACGCTGGGGGTAAGAGCCGGAGCCATAATTGAGACAGTCGGTTTATTCCCCGGAAATACTCGCGCAGTCACGATTTCTTCCGTAGTTCCCTCGGCCCGCACTTCACTCTCCGTCTTACCAAAAGCCAAAGCTTTCGTCTGTGCAAAGAAATTACCCAAGAAAAGTTCATGCTGATCCTGGGCGCCGTCCTTTAAGGGGAAAGTCGGATTAGCAAAGGCAATAAAATCCGCCGGAATTAATTGCGTACCTTGGTGAATAAGCTGATAGAAAGCATGCTGACCATTTGTGCCTGGCTCTCCCCAAAATACTTCTCCGGTGGTAGTGGTACAAGGCGTGCCGTCCCAGCGCACCCGTTTCCCGTTCGATTCCATCGTCAGCTGCTGCAGATAGGCCGGGAAACGATGTAAATACTGCGCATAGGGCAAGACGGCGTGCGTGGCCGCTTTCCAGAAATTGCAGTAGAACACGTTGAGTAAGCCCATTAAGAGCGGCACGTTTTCTTCCACTGGACTAGTACAAAAGTGCTTATCTATCGCATGGAAACCCGCGAGAAACTCTGCAAAATTCTCCGGGCCGATAGCGATTGCCAGTGCGGTGCCCACTGCAGAATCTACTGAGTAGCGCCCTCCTACCCAATCCCAAAAACCAAAAGCATTCTGCGGATCGATTCCGAATTCCGCTACCTTTTCTAAGTTGGTAGAAACAGCAACGAAATGCTTTGCTACGGCACCGGTGGTGGAGATACCGGCCTGCTGGAGCTGAGTGAGGAACCAGTTGCGCGCTTGGCGAGCATTAGTCAGAGTTTCTAGAGTCGTAAAAGTCTTAGAAGCAATAATAAAAAGTACCCGTTCCGGATCTACATCTCGCAAAGTTTCACCGACGTCCGTGGGATCGATATTGGAGATAAAACGGCAGTCTAACCCGGGCTGCACATAGGGCCGGAGCGCCTCGTAAGCCATGACCGGGCCTAAATCGGAACCACCTATACCTATATTCACAATCGTGGTGAGTGGTTTACCCGTAATTCCCACCCACTGACCACTGCGGACTTTCCGCGCAAAATCATAAATACGCTCTAATACCGAGTGTACCTGCGCTACTACTTCTACTCCGCCCACTTCTAAAGTATCGCCAGCCGGCCGACGCAATGCAGTATGTAATACTGAACGCTGCTCCGTCACATTTATGACTTCTCCGGCAAACATCGCATCGCGCCGCTGTGCTACTTTCACTTCGGCAGCTAGCTCTAGGAGGGCTTCTTTTACTTCATCTGTCAAATAACTCTTCGAAAGATCGACAAATAAATCGCCGGCGCGGAAAGTAAATTTCTGCGCTCGCTGGGGATCTTGAGAGAACCAGGTGCGAAAATCTACTTCCATATTTTTCTGTAAATCTGCCAGCCGCTTCCACGCCGCAGTTTGCTGTGGGTCGATTGGCGGATTCGCTAAATTCTTTTCTCCCATAACTATCTCCTTATATAGGTAACTCTCATAAGTAGTTTAACGTGCTGCGCAATTTTAATTAATTAAAATTCGCTATCGAGCGAGACTTGCAAATTTTTCGCAGATTAAATCCCCGAAAGCTCTGGTAATGGCGTAAACTCAGGGTGGTTAGGAAAAATTTCCGCAATGCACAGAATGAGGAGATTACCGTGCAGAACACCTCTAATTCCCCGCAGCCAGCGGCGGAGCTTAGCCCCCACAGCGCGGGCAAAGATATAAAAATAGGCGTGCTCACTTCCGGAGGCGACGCACAAGGTATGAATGCGGTAGTACGCGCCGTTGTACGTACTGCTTTGCAGGAAGGTGCTACTCCCTATGCTATTCGCGAAGGTTGGAAAGGGGCAGTCAGCGGCGGAGATTTTATTCAAAAACTGGGCTGGCGCGATGTATCTGGTATTCTCTCTAAAGGTGGCACTGCTATTGGTACCGCCCGAAGCACCGAATTTCGCGAGCGCACCGGTATCAAAAAGGCCGTCTGTAATTTAGTAAAGCAGGGCATAGACCGGCTGGTCATCATTGGTGGCGATGGCACCCAATCGGGGGCCGATGAATTGCGGGAACTCTGGCCAGAGCTGTTAGACGAATTAGTAGCAGAGGGAGCAATACCGGCCGAAGTAGCTGCAGCGCACCGAAAACTTTATATATCAGGGGTAATTGCCTCTATTGATAACGATTTAGTCGGTTCCGATATGACGGTCGGCACCGATTCGGCTCTCCACCGAATTGTAGAGGCGATTGACGCTATTTCTTCTACTGCCGCTTCTCATCAACGCACTTTCATTATTGAAGTAATGGGCAGAAGATGCGGCTATCTAGCGCTTATGAGCGCAATTGCCGGCGGCTGCGATTACGTATTTATTCCCGAGCTTCCCCCGGTTCCCGGCTGGGAAAACGATATGTGTGAGAAGCTGCGGCGCGGACGGGCAAATGGCCGGCGCGATTCACTGGTAATTGTGGCAGAAGGCGCCACTGATCGGGAAGGAAACCCCATTACTTCCCTGATGGTGAAGGAAGTACTGGAGAAGAATCTCGGGGAAGACGCTCGTATTACTGCTCTCGGGCATGTGCAGCGCGGCGGCACTCCCTCCGCCTATGACCGCTGGATGTCTACCCTACTGGGATACACTGCCGCCTATGAGACCATCCACGCCGGCAGCGATTATGAACCTTTCATTATCGCTACCGACAGCAATAAGCTGCGGAAACTTCCCATGATGGAAACAATTAAGAACACCCGGCAGATAAAGACCTATCTACAGGAGCAAAATTGGGAAGAGGCAATTGACTCCCGCGGTAGCGGCTATCGAAAAGCAATCGAAATTTTCAATACGATATCTTCCCCTTTGCCTCGGCAAAATGCTACTTTCTCCAACCCACCTCGCGTCGCAATTCTCCACGCGGGAGGTCTAGCTCCCGGGATGAATCCAGCTGCGCGAGCGGCGGTAAAATTGGGAATCGATAGCGGCTTCCATATGCTGGGAATTCAAGGCGGATTCCCGGGGCTTATGGAAGGGAAAATTCGCGATTTAGAATGGAGCGACGTAGAAGGCTGGGCAGAAGATGGCGGCGCGGAACTGGGCACCCGCCGCACAATTGCAGAGGTAGAAGAATATTATAAACTCTCCCGCGCAATTGAAGAGTTGAAATTAGATGCCCTGCTCGTAATAGGCGGATTCAAAGGATATAAAGCGGTATACGATATGATTCAGGAACGGGATAAATTCCCCGGATTCCGGATTCCGATGGTGTGCGTACCGGCTAGTATCGATAATAATTTACCTGGCTCTGATTTGAGTATCGGTGCTGATACTGCCCTTAATAATGTGGTGCAGACTCTGGATAGAATTAAACAATCCGCTTCAGCATCAAAACGCTGCTTCGTAGCAGAAACTATGGGACGGAAGAATGGCTATTTGGCACTAATGAGTGCGATAGCTACTGGAGCTGAACAGGTCTATCTCTACGAACGCGGCATTACCCTTACCCAATTAGCAGACGATACCAAGCGCATGATTAACGCTTTTGAAAAAGGGAGAAAACTCTACTTAGTGATTCGCAACGAAATGGCTTCTGCCTACTATACGAGTGATTTTATTGCCCGTATTTTTGAGGAAGAAGGAGGCGGACTATTCGATGTGCGCTCTTCTATTTTGGGGCATATGCAGCAAGGCGGTAATCCTTCTCCCTTCGACAGGACCCTGGCGGTACGTATGGTCAACTCGGCTATCGACGTACTGCGCACCGAACTGGAAAACGACGGGAAGCGCTCTTGGTTTATTGGTCAGCAAGATGGGAAGATACAGTCGTTCCCGCTCAAGCATATGACTGACTATATAGATATGGAAGACCGCCTCCCCTATTCTACCTGGTGGCTAGGGTTGGAAGATGTACTCTACGTAGTAGCAGATCCTAATTTTCAGCGCCCGCTACACGCCTTAGAAATTCTCGAAGATTAATTTTTAGCAATTTACGAAAACTTAATTTTCGGATTTTCGCACGCGCGGATTTCCGGGTTTCCGGATTTCCATATTTCCGTATTTCCAAGTTTCCGTATCTCCGGATTTTCGCGCAGTTAATTCTACCGAGATAGAATGCTACTCTGCAGAATCTGCCGCGGGAGCAGCCGGGCTGGCCGGAGTTATATTAGCTCCGAGCTGTTTTTCTTCCACGTACACTCGATCTATCCTGCGTTCATCAAGTAAAGTAACGGTGAATCGATAATTTCCGTACTCTACCTTATCTCCCACTTGCGGCATTCTTCCCAATTCATTTATAAGAAATCCAGCCAAGGTGTCGAAAGGCCCTTCTGGAAGCTCAATGCCGAGATATTTATGTACTTCGGCGCGCCCGAGCAAACCGGAAACCTCTCCACCGGTGGCCATTTCCCGCACTCCTGGTAATTCGCGGTCGTATTCATCTTGAATTTCCCCAATAAATTCTTCGACCACATCTTCTATAGTGCAGATACCGTCTGTACCGCCGTATTCGTCTACAATTACCGCCAAATGTGCATTCTGATTACGCATTTCGGTGAGTGCCGCCAATACAGGTTTACCTTCGGGGAAAAACATAATTGGCCGCACTAATTCTCGGACGGTGCGCAAGCTAGGATCGGGATTAATTAAATCGCGCAGATGAATAAAACCAATAATTTCATCGTCATTAGAATTATCACGCACGGGATAACGCGAATGTTCTAAAGAATTTACTATTTTCTGCACGTCCGCAATTTTTTCAGTCGCGTCTAAGAAATCTACTTCCGTACGCGGCGTCATTATCTCTTCCACCGAGCGATTGCTGACGGAGAGAATTTCTACCAGCATATCCCGCTCTGTCTGCGGTATCGCCTCATAGCCTGATACGTAGGAGCGCAATTCTTCCGCATCCATTCCCTGCCGCTGTGCGGTGGGATCGCGGCGCAATAACCGCAGCACCAAATTGGTGGAAAACCCGAGAAACCAAATCACCGGACGCAGTAAAGAAGTAATCCAGCTTAACGGGTAGGCCACTAGTAGGGAAAACGTTTCTGCACTCTGCAGTGCCAAGCGTTTTGGCACTAATTCCCCGAAAATTATCGATAAATAGGAGATAAAAATAGTGGTGAGAATAAAAGCAGTCGCCAAAGCGGCACCTTTGCTTAAAAATCCCATAAACCACGGCGCCACTAAAGGTGCGATTTGGGCGGCTCCAAACGAAGCGGAAAAGAAACCTGCTAAAGTAACTCCGACTTGCACGGCCGAGAGAAAACGGTTGGAATCTGCCGTGAGACTTTTAATTTTTCGGCCCGCTTTTGATTTCTCCGCCATGGCATCTATCTGCGTCTGCCGCAAAGATACGAGAGCCATCTCTGAGGCAGCGAAGAAAGCTCCAACTAAGGTAAAAAGAAATACAAAGAAAAGATTTAGCAAAATACTATTCACTGGGCAGTGCCCCACATTCCTAAATAGAATAATCCTCCTGCACAGAGCAACAGAAGTGCGACATCAAAAAATTTTCCCCGCACCTGCGGCACCAAGTATTCCCGGTTTGAAAGGCGCAGTGCTCCCTGCCCGAGTAACCCTCCGGCAATTATTAAAGCGGCAATTCGCACATTGGCAAGAAAAGCAGCCCCTATTGCTACCAAAAGCCAAATTAGGAGCACTCCGTAATATCCGATAGGCGGTAGACCTTTCATGCTCTCCACTTTAGCGGATATAGAGTTAGGAAAGAAATAGTGGCCATCTGATCACGCTATTGCGGACTATTGCGGACTGTCAGCGCTCGGAGCACTAGGAGCACTTGCAGTGGTAGGGGCAGTTACTGCGGTGACCGCGCTTATCTCCGCATCTGCGCGCGCTGCACTAGTTTCGCTTTGTACGCTAGCCGGGCTCTCTGCACTAACTGCACTTTGCATACTAACGGGGCTGGACATGCTCGAGGTAGTTAATGAGCTGGCTACACTCGGTGCATTAACTGCACCATCTGCATTTTTCGCACTGGCAACTGCGGAATTGTCAGCAGGCGCAGAACTACTAAGCGGCGCAGAACCAACCGCATTTTTTTGTTTGCGCTCGCCGTAAAGCCCGCGCCAATAGCGCAGCCGCGCGCGGGTAATTTTTCCAATAAGTGGGTGTGCCAATACCGAAGCCAATAGCATCGGCAAAGCCACTACTAATAACGTAAAGGCCGCCACCGCAGCCGGGCGCGCCCCAAAATAAGCCATCTGCCCTGCACCGAGCGAACCAGAAGTAGCTAAAGCTAATAGTGCTAATAGCAATGCCGCCAGCAGAGTAGAAATTAGGGTACTGCGCACTAACTCTCCTAAAGTTTCGGTATTAAATTTACCTACGCGCGTAAGCAGCACTCCGAGTATGGCAAAAATAAGAATTGGCAGTAATACCAGCCAGGGAGTATTTATATTCCCCGCCGGAAGTATGCCCAATACTGGCAAAGCAGGCAAAAGATTTGCCTGGGTACCCAAAATAGAAGATGTATAGCCTAATCCTAAATGCACCCCGGCACCTAGTGCCCAAGCAATTCCCCAAACTAGATAGTTTGGCAAATAGAATATCTGTACCACTACTAAGCCCAGATTTCCCCCGAGGCCTTTCTGATACATGCTGTGAATTTCTGCCACTTTTTCCCAGCCGCTTATGACCCCTGCTGCCAAAGCCAGTATTCCACAGATAAGTACCACCTTTACCACCCAGCGCAGGCGTGGCACTGCCGCAAGTAGGTACTTCTGCCAGGTACCGGCCGGGAGTAAATTTTTTCCGGCTGCCGCCACAATAATGACGAAACTAAGTGCGGCGCCGCCAATAAAGACCGTCCACCAGGGACCGGCCGGCCGAGCAATAAATCCAACCCCCGCAATGAAGGCCAAGACTATTCCCACCACTTGCCCGGCTTCTCCCCAGCTGGCAATATCTATTTTTCGTAAACCTCGATATAGCTCTGCTAGCACCAAGACGGTAATAAGAGTAGGCATTAAGGAAAGCGCTGCACCTTGAATTTTAATAGTGGCTCCAAAAGCCATCAGCCACCATTGTGCCCCGAAACGCGCGGCATCTGCCCAAGTAGTATCGCCAAGAGCAGCTGCAGAAGCAGTCGGCGCATAGCAGAGAGATACCAGCAACACCGTAAAAACACTGGAAAAAAGGAAAGGCGGCAATACCGTCTTACCCAACAAAACAATTCGCCGGGCATTAAAGACTGGCTTTTCCATATCCTGCGGCATCCTTAACTAGTTAAATCAGTATTCTCTACTATTCAAGCCTATGCTACTTAAGGCGTAGATACGGTCTTATTTTGCAGTGCCGCTAATTCTGCCGCTTGATGCGCTAAGCTCTCTTTAATTAAATTCCCCAGCGCATTAGCGCCCGCAATAGAGGGATGCGTAGCATCTACTTGCAATAAATCTGGATTTTCATAGACGACTTTATGCCAATCGACTAAAGAAACATTGGCATACTGCTGCGCTATATCTGCTAAGGCTTTGTTAGAGCTGTCAATAAAATCAGAAGGTGAATATAGATTCACCAAGAGAATCATTCGCTCTGGCCCCAGCTGTTGAATTACTTGATGTACATACTGCGGATCCGTTACCCCCGCATTAGTGCCGAAAGAAATCACTACAGCTCGGCGAATTTCACCTGCTTTTAATCCTTCCGCCACTACCTGCGGAGCATCTTTCCACTGTCGATTAGATTTAGCGAGCAAGTTAATTCCAGGTAAAGCATAATCCAAACCGGTTTTAGCTGCCGAAAACATCGAATCCCCAATAGCAGTGACTTCCTCCGGTGCTGGCGGAGAGGTATTGAGCTGCGGAGATAGCTTATCCATTCCGGTTTTTTCTACCGGACGGGCAGGCGGAATATCCAAAACAGGCTCCGGCGCGTTTTGTTTTGGCGCTGCAGCAGCTTCTTTTTCGGCCTTTTCAATGGCGAGTTGCGTTTGGCTTTTTTCCGGCGCAACCCCCAGAGCTATGCCCGTCATTACCAGTAAAATTATTACTACGAAGGCAATTATCTTCGGATAGAGATAGGTGCGCACTGCCTTATAAGCAGCTCTACAGCTAGCGCGAATCCCATTTGTACGCACCGGATTCTCGATATACCGATAGGAAAATTCGCATATTATTCCCGTAACCACCACTGCCAGTAAGCTACGTATCCAGTAGGCAGAGCTGGAGACGGCGGCTGGAAAAAGCACCCCCGAGATTACGAGAATCGGCCAATGCCAGAGGTATACGGCATAAGAACGGGTTCCCAGCCATTTTACCGGGCGCAGTTCTCCTACTTTTGCCAACCAAGATTGCGGTTGCAGAAGTGAAGCGAGCAATGCCGATACGAGCAGTGCAGTGATCTGCATTCCTCCTCGAAAAGCGAAAGCACTATCTCCGGGCAGAAGCAGTGCCGCCCCGCAGAGCAGAGCCAGTGCGCCGTAACCATAATATTTACCGTTTTGCACCCAATGCGGATGGGAAAGCACAGTGCTACTTTTCCCTGTCCATAGCAACGCGAGAATAATGCCGCAGCTAATACCAAAGACATGGGTATCAGTCCCGTAATATACTCGCGTAGGTTGGGCAGGATTGTACAAAACTGCCATAGCTATCATGGAGGCGATTCCGAGGGACGCCACTACCAGGAGGCGGTGGCGCGGATTGCGAAAAATCGCTAAGAGAAGCAGGAAAAACAGCGGCCACAATACGTAGAACTGCTCTTCGATGGCGAGTGACCAAAAATTCTTAAAAAGTAAAGGAGTGGTGGAGTCAAAATAGGAACTACCATGCGCTATTTCTAACCAATTGGTGGAGAAAGTGAGGGCTCCGAGCACCTGCCGCGCAATTCCTACCAGCAAATCTTTATTAGTGAGCAGCGCCAGCGGCACCACCGTAATTACTAGAAAAACCAGCGCCGGGAGCAGCCGACGAATACGGCGTTTCCAAAAATTTTGCAAATCTATGCGGCTATTTTTCCGCAGCTCTCGCACCAGTAGCGTGGTAATGAGAAATCCGGAAAGCACGAAAAAAATATCGACGCCTAGAAAGCCGCCTGGAAATACAGCTGGCGATATGTGGTAAAGAATTACCAAGCAGACGGCAAAAGCTCGCAACCCATCTAGTCCCGGAATATAACCGCCAGGATCGTGGGCCAAATACTGCCGAGCGGAAGGCTTTCTTACCTGTTGAGCCTGTTTAGGCTGTTTAGTCTGCTTACTCTGCTTCATGGTATTTTTCCAAGGGAGCGTAGCGCAGCAGTAACCGTTTAGTAGCTCCACTCGTGAATTTCACTACCGCTACCGTAGATTTTCCGCTGCCCGTAAATTCCAGAATTTCTCCTTTTCCAAATGTCTTATGGATTACTCTATCGCTAATTTTCAATCCCCCGGTTTGCGGAGTGGGCGTGGCTCGGCGCGAAGCCGAGTTTTGCTTTACTTCCTCCGAGTTACTCGCCGCCGCAGCGCTATTTACTTCCGCTAGCGATTTTTGCACCCTGCCGCCCGTTTTCTCACTTGCCGCCCGCGGAGAAAGCCGCGATGCAGATGAAGCTGCAGATACTACTGCCCTATCCTTAGCTTCACTACCTGTACTTCTAGCTCCATTAGTTCTGCGCACAGAATGTACTTCATTCTCCGTACCACCATCTAAACGCCCCGGCACGAATGCCCGACCAGAACCAATAGGAGGAGCAAAATCTTCTTCCCGATAACCATCAAAAATATCACGGCGCCCGTAGCTGCGATAAGAGGAGGAAAAATCACCACTCGGCACCTCATCTACTTGCTGGCGCCAGGTAATTACTTCTTCCGGTATTTCTGCAATAAATGGGGAAGGCAGCAAATCTTGCGGAGCCCCCCACTGCATCCGGCGTAAAGCAAAAGTAATGTAGAGCCGCCGGCGCGCGCGCGTCAAAGCCACGTAAGCAAGCCGCCGTTCTTCGGCCAGTTCTTCGGGAGAATTCTTAGAGCGATTATGGGGGAAAGTGCCATCTTCAAAGCCAGTAGCAAAGACGACGGGAAATTCCAAACCTTTGGCAGTATGCACCGTCATCAGCACTACTTCGCCTTTATCTTCCTCCGCGGGGAGCTGATCAGTATCTGCTACGAGCGCTAACTGACTCAAGAAATCTTGCAGCGTACCCTCTGGCTCCGCCACCCGGAATTCTTCTGCCACTGCCCGCAGCTCAGCGAGATTCTCTAAACGCGCTGCATCTTGCGGATCTTTCGAATTTTGCAAAATATCTAGGTATCCGCTCTCATCCAGCACATCGTCTAAAATTTCTACGGGAGAATCTCCTGCTTTTGCCCGCTTCCGCGCCTTTACTAGTAAATCCCAGAGTTCTTGAATTTTTTTCTGCGCCCGCGGAGAAATCCCCACTACTTCTCGGGCAGTTTCCCCCAGTGCATCTTCCAGAGCAGACCCAAACGAAATGTCCCATTGGCGTGCATGCGCCGCCAGGAGTTCCTCCGTCTTTGCTCCCAATCCCCGCTTCGGCTCATTCAAAATTCGCCGCATCGACACGGTATCGTCTGGATTTGCGACTGCCTGCAAGTAGGCAAGAGCATCTTTGATCTCTTTCCGGTCATAGAACTTAGTACCCCCTACTACCTGGTAAGGAATATGCTCATGTACCAACTGATCTTCAAAAGCTCGAGACTGCGCATTAGTGCGATAAAATATGGCGATATCTCCATAGGCATATCCAGAATCGACCAAATCCGCAATTTCTTCCGCCACAAATTTCGCTTCTTCTTTCTCCGTTCCGCTCGCGTAGCCAGTTAATTTTTCTCCCGCCCCGAGTTCCGTCCAGAGATTCTTTTTCTGTCGATGTGAATTATTAGAAATTACGGCATTGGCAGCCGTAAGAATATTCTGGGTAGAACGATAATTTTGCTCTAAAAGCACCGTCTGTGCGCCGGGAAAATCTTGCGAAAAATTTTCGATATTACTAATAGTGGCGCCCCGAAAAGCATATATAGACTGATCGGCATCTCCCACCACCGTCAGTGATACGGCTGGGGTATCTCCAAGAAGCGGATCCTGCTGAATAGGCTTTCTGGAATCGCCGGCCAGTAATTTAATCAACTCATATTGAGAGATATTCGTATCCTGATATTCATCCACTAGCACATAGCGGAATCGCTGCCGATAGTTATTTAACACTTCCGGGTGACGGCGAAAGAGCAATACCGTATTCATAATGAGGTCATCGAAATCCATGGCGTTGGCCGCCCGTAAACGCTGCTGATACCCCAAATATGCCTGCGCCGTTACTAATTCATCCCGACTCTGCGCTCGCTCTGCTGCTTCGGTAGCCGAAACCATCTCGTTTTTCAGCTTCGATATCCGATTCAATAGCCGGCTGGGTTTATAAAGATTGCTATCAATATTTTCTTCTGCACAAACGATTTTCAAGAGTTGGCGCGAATCAGCCGTATCGTAGATAGTAAAAGCAGAACGTATCTCCAATTTATCGTGCTCTGCACGCAAAATACGCACACAGGCAGAGTGAAAAGTAGAAATCCACATTCCCTTCCCCACTGCTCCCAGCATAGTAGCTAGGCGCGCGCGCATTTCCTTAGCTGCTTTATTAGTAAAAGTAATAGCGAGAATCTGCTCGGCATTTGCTTTACCACTCGCAATTAAGAAACCAATTCTAGTAGTCAGTACGCGCGTCTTACCGCTGCCCGCCCCCGCTACTACCAGAAGATGTGCACCTTCATATACAACTGCTTCATATTGACGTGGGTTAAGCCCGGCTACTATTTTTTCTATCCGCTCCGCCAAATACGGATTTACGGCCGGCTGGCGCGGTAGGGCCAATTGTGAATTAAATTTTTCTCCCGTTGCCGCGCGCGCTGCCTCTCCCGCTACTCCGCGCGACTGCAAATCGCCTCCAGAATTGCCTGCTGGCTGCGGTTTTTCCGCCGATTTTTCCGTTGCTTCTAGGCGCTGCTGTATTCTTTCCATGGCTGCCAAATAGGCAGAGTGCACTGCTTTATCGTTCATAACACTCTCAGCCTACTCAACGGCGCGGAAAAGTACCTTGCGGCACTCGGTTAATAGAGCCACATATTCTTTTTTCCGCACTACTTAGCTATCGAAACATTACTTAGCTATCGAAACATTACTTAGCTACCGAAACACTACTTAGCTATCGAAAATTCTGGAAGTAGTTTTTGCAAGAAATGGTGCATTTCGCGGCCTTTTTGCGCGGCATTTTCTTTGCTGATTCCGCTGTAATCTACTACTAACTGGCGCTCATAACGGCGAGCTTGCGCCGGCGGCGCTGCCGAAAAATCGGCTAGACATCCCATTCCAGCTGGGAATTTCCCCAGCATATCCCGGCGCAGCGACCAGTGAGATGGAATCATAAGCAAAAAACTCAAGCCGGAATCAGCGTGAGAAATTTTTATATCCGGATATTTCTCTAAATTGAGCTCAGCAATTATCGTATCGCGAACATGCCGGTAGGAAGTACGCGAACGATTCAAGTGGCGTTCATAAGCTCCGTCTTCAATATATTTCGCTAAAACAAACTGCTCGATTGTGGAAACAGTAGAGGAATAAAAACTTAAGTTTTTTTGGAATTTCTTCATAAGAGGCGGCGGTAATATCGCATAGGCAATGCGCAGCGAATGCCCCAACGTCTTAGAAAAAGTATTGGTATAGATTACCCGCCCACCGGTATCAATACTTTGCAGCGGCGGTATCGGCAAGCCAGCTAAGCGATATTCACAGTCATAATCATCTTCGATGATGTAACGATTTGGCTTTTCTAGTGCCCACGCCAGTATTTCATAACGGCGCGAAGCAGAAGTGACTAAACCACTCGGATATTGATGCGAGGGCATAATATGAGCCACCTGTGCTTTACTTTCACGCAGTCTTCCTATTTCTATTCCTTCTGTATCGAGCGGGATATGCACTGTCGGAATATTCTGAGCAGCGTAAAGATTAGTAAGACGCTGGTAGCCGGGGTCTTCGAGCGCGTATAAATTATTTTTCCCTAGTAGTTGCGCAATTATCCCATAGAGCACCTGCGCTCCCGCTCCGATTAAGATATTTTGCGGATCTGCTAAAAGAGAACGGTTTTGCCGTAAATGCCGCGCAATCGCTATCCGCAATTCGGGAATCCCGGCCGGTGGGGCTGGAGCCGCCAATTTAGCTTCCGGCAACTGATTAAGCACTGCTCGCATCGTCTTACCCCAACTCCGCAGCGGAAATCCCGTAAAAGAAACACTTTTCGCAAAGCTTCTTTCGGCGCTTCTCGTAAAACTTCTTTCAAAGCTTTTCTCCGAGAATACCTCCGCTTGGCCAGCTGTCCGATTAACTGCTTGTCTCTCTTCAGTACCCACCGCTGCTACTCTTTGCCCAAAATTTGCTGCGGATGCCGACGCCGTGGAAGAAGATTCCAGGGCAGCTAAATCGCTTATATAAGTACCGCGGCGTTCTTTAGTGTAGATATATCCTTCCGCCAGTAATTGGTTATAGGCTCCCTCTACCGTAATCTGGCTTATACCCAGTTGCTGCGCCAAAGTGCGTTTCGCTGGTAATTTTTCTCCCCCTCTAAGCACCCCTCTTTCAATATCTGCCCTGATTAAAGCATATAAATAAGCATAGAGAGGCTGGGACCCCCGTTTAGTTAAATCATAAGCAAGCATTTCTCTGACCCTATATCTGGCATTAACGAATAATCCTATTTTGCATCTATCATTAAGGCTAGTCTACGGCTAAGGTCAAGTTTTGTAAGAATTATCAGCCAAAATATAAGGAATGACTTATGGAAACTGCAAAAGAATCAATCAATATAGCGGAAAAACGCGCCTTAACTGAAACTTTCAAAGGCGGAGTTATTATGGATGTCACCACGGCCGAACAGGCAAAAATTGCCGAAGACGCCGGAGCAGTGGCAGTGATGGCTCTGGAGCGGATTCCCGCCGATATCCGCGCCGCCGGCGGAGTCAGCCGCATGAGCGATCCGGATTTAATAGATAAAATTAAAGACTCCGTAAGCATTCCCGTCATGGCCAAATGCCGGATTGGGCATTTCGTAGAAGCGCAAATTCTGGAAGCAATCGGGATTGACTATATCGATGAAAGCGAAGTGCTCTCCCCCGCCGACGATATGCACCATATCGATAAGCATTCTTTCCGCACTCCGTTCGTCTGCGGAGCACGTAATTTAGGAGAAGCACTCCGGCGGATAGCTGAAGGTGCAGCTATGATTCGCACAAAGGGTGAAGCCGGCACCGGCGATGTAATTCAAGCCGTACGCCATATGCGCACCATCCAAGCTGAAATGCGCAAAGTAGCAGCCCTGCCCGAAGATGAACTTTTCACTATCGCCAAAGAACTAGCGGCTCCACTTGCCTTAGTGCAAGAAATTCACCGCACTGGCAAACTTCCGGTGGCAAATTTCTCCGCCGGCGGAGTGGCCACTCCGGCAGATGCTGCCTTAATGGTGCAGCTAGGAGCAGAAGGCGTCTTTGTAGGCAGCGGCATCTTTAAGAGTGGAAATCCAGCGAAGCGTGCAGATGCTATTGTACGTACGGTAGCTAATTACCAAGATGCAGCTCTTATTGCTGATGTATCCCGGGGGCTCGGCGAAGCAATGGTGGGAATTAACCCCGATGAAATTCAGGTAATTATGGAAGGTCGGTAAACTTAGCTAATTGATCCGCTGTCGTCTAGCACAAATAAGGAATCTGCTGGAGTTTTTATATCGGCCCGGTGAGTGATCTCCACAGTGGTAAGAGAAGGAAATTCTCTATCTAGACGGCAGCGGATTCTCTCTGCTAAATCTGCATTTAGATTGGCGTTGAATTCGTCTAATACTAAAACTGCCGGATTAGTTAGTAAGGAGCGCGCCAAGCACAGCCGCTGACGCTGTCCGCCCGAAAGAGCAGTTCCTTCGGTGCCGGTAGGAGTATCGAGACCTTGTGGCAAAGAAGAAATGTAGTCAGCTAGTTCTACTATTTCCAGCACTTTCCATAAATCAGCCGCAGAAGCCTGCGCATTTCCTAAGCGTAAATTCTCTGCAATAGTGGAGTTGAGTAGCTGCGCGCGCTGAGGCACGAAAGCCACACCGCGGCGGAGAGAATCTAAAGTGTAATCTTGGACAGGCCGCCCGTCTAAGAAAATTTCTCCCGCATCTGGATCGTCATAGCGCAGAAGCAGCTGCACCGCCGTAGACTTTCCCGTTCCCGAAGCACCCGTAATAATAGATTTTTGCCCAGCTTCCGCTCGCATAGAAAGATTTTTCAATACTGGTTTTCCACCGGATTCCGGATAGCTATAGCTGACTTTACGCCACTCCACTGCTACCGGAGCCGTAGGGGAAAATACTATATTTCCGTCTTTAATTTTGGTATCCGCGTGGCAGATTTCGTAGAGCCGCTGTGCCGCCGCCAAGGAAAAGCTCCCATCGTCTACCGCCGCCGCAATATCGCGCGTCCCCGCAAAAAGTTTCAAGCATCCTCCGAGCAGCACAGCTAGCAAACAAGGATCAGTACCGGCGCTGCGCGCACTGACGAAAACTCCCAGCATAGAAAATAATGGCAGCGTGAAGCTAATTCCCCTGCGCAACGCGGGAGGAATTGCACTGCGTACTGCGCGGAAAGTTATTTTTTCTCCGAGCTCCCCCATCTCTGCTACCCGGACTTTTTCCTGTCCATATACCGTCACTTCTTCAGCACCGAATACCGAATCAGTCACGTGCTGGGCAAGGTCGCGGCGCACCTGCAGCAATTGCTCCGTCTCCGCTAAACCCGCGCGAAACCCGATAAAGGGAACCACGAAAATAGCTAGCAGTACGCAAAGCAAGGGAGCCCAGACCAAATTCCAGCCCCAGCAAATTCCGGCGCCAATGGTGAAGAAAAGCGGAATAAAAATTCCACTTAGCACTGGTGCTACTGTGTGCGCATAGAGTACTTCTATGCGGTCTATATCGCGAGTAAGAGAAGCGAGCATGTCACCAGATTTAATGCGGGTGACGATATAAGGCGATTTTGGCCAGAGCAAAGAAAAAGCCTGCGTACGAAGCAATTCCAAGGCCTTAAAAGCCACAAAATGCCCCGAGAATTGCTCCAAATAAGCGCTGATTGCTTTTAATACTGCCATTACCACCAGTGCCGTCAAAAGGTTGGAAAATTCAGCATTTCCTCTCCACACGGCTATTATTCCGCCTGCTCCCACTGCAAAAAGTAAGATATTCAGGGTCTGGGAGCAAAATCGCATCACAATAGAAAGCAAGAGCGCTCTATGTACAGGGCGAGTAATCGAAGCTAACCAAAGTAGTATCTTGCGCACTTTTATTTTGGGCATTTTCTACTCCTCACCGCTGGCCATTTCCGTATACTCCATGCCGGCAATATCCACCTTTTTTAAGACGCCACCCTCTAAGCGGTACACAACATCGGCAATTTTCAATAAAGAATGCCGATGCGTCACCAGTACAATCGTTTTCCGCGTAGCTAAAGAAGCAATAGCTTTGGTGATCAAAGCCTCCGATTCGTAATCCACATGTGCAGTAGCTTCGTCGAATAAGAGAATTTCTCGCCCACTGAGCAGGGCCCGTGCCAGAGATATCCGTTGCTTTTGCCCACCGGAAAGCAAATCTCCCCCTTCTCCTACGTCAGTATGTAGCTGCTGGGGCATACGGCGAATATCCGCAGCTATATTAGCTGCCTCTAAAGCCTGCCAAAGCTCGGCCTCCGTAGCTTGCGGATTTGCAAAGTAGAGATTCTCCGCAATAGTGCCGCTAAATAGCCACGAACGCTGCATTACGGTGGCCGAAGCCGCCCGAATTGACGCCACATTATTGGAAGTAGCAGACACTCCGCCGATTTCTAACTCGCCGCCCTGCATTGGAATCTGGCCACTGAGTAAGGAAATAAAGGTACTTTTTCCGCAGCCTGAATCACCAATTATAGCGACCGTGCTTCCGCTGAGAACTTCTAAATTTACATCTTTTAATACCGTATTCTCTCCATACGCATAGGAAATATGCTGCGCTTTAATTGCTGGATCTGCCGAAATAGAGGGCACGCGGGCAGAATCCCCAGCAGTAGTTAAGTTCTGCACTGAGCGCGGGTGCGCTGCCAAATATCTACGGAGAGCTTTTTGCGCCGCTAGACCACCCATTCCCACATAGAAAAATCCGGCCACCTGCTCAATGGGCTCTAAAATTATCATTAGAAGCAGCACGACGGTAATAGCTTCACCCACCGTAATTATTCCCGCCTGTAAACGAAGCAGAGATACCGCAATGCTCATCGTAATGAGCAACAACGAGACTGCTCCGTCCAGAATAATAATCACTACCTGATTTCCAGCTAGCATACGCATGATAGAACGCCGATTCGCTTCTCCCACCTGCCGCAAATCTGTTTCTACCCGTTCACCTGCCCCTAAGAGCCGGATAGGTACTAAGTTACGAATGGCATCTAGGTACTTCCCCGCCAGCTGGGCGCGGCGCGCGCGCGAAAGCCGAGATCGCTTTCGATAAAGCCGCATAAATCCCCCCGCTAGAAGCGGCACAGCTGGCAAAGCTATAAAAAATAATCCTCCGAGGAGCTTATCTATTGCGAAGAATATATAAAAAGAAATTAAGAATGGCGCCAACAAGGCAGCTTGGGTAGATCCCCAATAATTTTGCCGAAATTCGGTAGTACGCTCCACGTGATCATTTAGTAGCGTCACCACCTGCGCTGGCTCATAGGCACCCGCTTCCCGTATCGCCATCTGCGGAGAAGCATAGAGAGATTCTAAAAGCGCCCGCCGCAGCCGGATTTCTTCGCGCCGGGCTGCCCATACCCCGCTGAGAACTTCTAGAAATGCACAAATACCACCTATAATCGCTGCCAACAAAGCTATAAATACGTATTTATTGCTTGCTATATAGGTATTTAGCAATTTTCCAATGCAGATAATAGTGATTGCTGCGCTTAGCAGACTAGCTAAACGTAAAACTGCCACCTGCCGAGTGCCCCAACGCCCAGCTGCCGAAATTATCTTAGGTTTACCTCTCTTAACCACCATATCAAGGTAACTAAATTAGCTGTTTTGCGCAATTAAGCCGGCAAAAATGAGAACGGTAAGAACAGCACTTTTAAGTTAAGTGCTAAAATATACATAATTTAAGGTTTGTAAAATATCGCAAGGTGGCGTTTTTTATGACAAGACAAATCACTCCACTCGGAAGCCGTAATTGGTTCGCCGTTATTCTTATCGGGTTAGTAGGGCAAATTGCCTGGACTATAGAAAATATGTATTTAAATATCTTTATTTACAATACGATTACCGATGATCCCCGTGCTATCGCTGCCACCGTCTCTGCCTCTGCAGTAGTAGCTACTATCACCACCTTATTAATGGGTGGAGTATCCGATCATTTTGGAAAGCGCAAAGCATTTATTGTAGCGGGCTATATTCTTTGGGGTTTCTCTACGATTGGTTTCGGTTTTATTAAAGTGCCAGCTGGAGCAGCAGATATTGCTGCCGCCACCCACAGTGCGGTACTCTTCGTAATCCTGCTCGATTGTGTGATGACTTTCTTTGGCTCTACTGCCAATGACGCCGCCTATAACGCTTGGATTGTAGATATTACCGATAAGACTAACCGCGGGCGCGTAGAAGGCGTAGTCACTGCCTTACCGTTATTTGCTATTCTGCTCATATTCGCCGTCTTCGATCCACTTACGCAGGCGGGGCGCTGGCAATTATTTTTCTTAATAATCGGCGTAATTATTCTCTGCGTAGGCGGAATCGGGATTCTCCTCATTCACGAATCTCCGCAAACTCCCCGCACCGAATCTCTGGGGAAGAAAATAATTTACGGTTTCCGCCCTTCCACTATTCGCCAGTTACCGCGGCTATACACTACCTACAGTGCACTTCTCCTCATAAGTATCGCCAACCAAATTTATATGCCGTACTTAATTATCTATATTCAAAACTATCTACAGATTAAAAACTATGTGCCCATCCTGGCAGTGGTATTACTCGGCAGCGCAATCGCCGTGGTAATAGCAGGAAGACTTATCGATAAATTTGGCAAAGTACCTATTGCTTTTGGCGCTTTTCTACTCCACGGCTGCGGCTTGCTAGCGATGTACTTTGCGCGCAATCCCCTTCCGACCACTATTTCCGGTCTGATAATGCTTTCCGGATTTATGGCATTGAGCGCGGCCCTAATGGCGTTGACGCTTGATAATATTCCCGCCCAAATGGGAGGAAGATTCCAGGGAGTGCGCATGATTTTCGTAGTTATGATTCCAATGATTATCGGGCCTTTTATCGGCAGCAGCGTCATAAAAAATTCCGATTTGCACTACACCGACTTGGGAGTAGTAAAGCAAGTGCCTACTCCCGCTATTTTCCTTACAGCCGCACTTGTTTCACTACTCGTATTAATCCCTTTGTATTTCTTAAAGAAAGGCACTCAGAACCATGCCTGATATTTCTTCCACTGCTAAACCACAGATTCCACTGCCCGAGTATCCCCGCCCCCAGCTCCAGCGCAGTGCCACCACGTGGAAATCACTAAATGGCTATTGGCGCTACGGCATAGAAGCGGGAGATTTAGCAGCCTTACGGCAGCGCTATGGGGAAAAAGCAACCGCTAACGAGAGAGAAAAATTCTGCCCTCCTCCACTTACCGAGAAAATACTGGTACCTTTCTCTCCGGAAGCACCTCTTTCCGGTGCAGGAAAAAGGTTATTACCTGGGGAATTACTCTACTATGAACGCACTCTCTCCCCCGATGAGCTTCCCGATAGTTTTATTTTCCCCAATTCAGATTCCCCTTCCGGCGCGTACCCGCCCGCGCGACTTTTGTTGCATTTTGGCGCCGTAGACCAGAATTGTTTGGTATTCATAAACGGCCACTATGCCGGAGAAAACCGCGGCGGATATTTTGCTTTTACGTTGGATATTACTCCTTATCTACAAGCCGGAGAGCAAAAGATTCAAGTAGTAGTAGAAGATCCCAGCAATCAGGGGCAAAGCGCCTACGGTAAGCAATCTCTACAACCGGGAAATATCTGGTATCGCCCCAGCTCTGGAATATGGCAGAGCGTATGGCTAGAAGCAGTGCCCACGTCTTATATTTCCGCGGTGCAAATTACGCCTTATTTCGATAGCGGTGCCGTCGAATTAGAAGTACAGATAGAATCACCCCTATCTACCACTACTGCCACTGGCATTACTCCCGATAGTTCCCTTAATGCTGCTGCTAGCACTACTGCTAATTCTCTACCAATCCAAGGGAAAATTTTGGCACCTGCGGCTGCCGGTCTGCAAGGAGAATCTATAGAGCTCGGTTCTTTCGAAATAAAAGCTGTTTCTACTTCCACTGCTACGTTATATGGGAAGTTACCACCCGATTTTCGCCCGTGGAGTCCAGAAGATCCTTATCTTTACCGCTACGAACTTCAGTATGGAGAAGACTTGCTCCAAGGTTATTTTGGAATGCGGAAGTTTTCCCTTATCAGCACGAAAAATGGAGTACAACGGCTAGCTCTCAATAACCGCCCCTATGTACATATGGGAGTACTCGACCAAGGATATTGGAGTGAGGGCTTCTATACTCCCCCGAGCGATGCCGATTTAATTGCCGATATTAAGAGTATGCAAGCGCTCGGATTTAATATGCTCCGCAAACATATAAAAATTGAATCCGCACGCGCCTACTATCACTGCGACCGACTGGGTATGCTTATCTGGCAAGATATGGTGTCAGGCGGTGGCCCCTACTGTAAACCTGCTATCTCAGTGCTGCCTTTTTTGGGTATTCATTTTAACGATATGCGCTGGGCTCACCTCTTTGGGCGCCGTAATAGTGAAAGTAAAGACCTCTATAACCAGGAATTATTACGCACTGTAAAGCAGCTTTATTCCGTACCTAGCATAGCTTTATGGGTACCTTTTAACGAAGGATGGGGGCAATTTTCCGCTTTAGCCGCAGCAAAGAAAATTCGCGATTTAGATCCTACCCGATTGGTAGATCACGCCAGTGGCTGGCATGACCAGGGTGGTGGAGATGTAAAGAGTAGGCATATTTATTTCCGCAAACCGCGGATGCGCCTCGATAAAAAAGGGCGAGCACTAGCTCTGAGTGAATTTGGCGGTTATAGCTTTGCAGTACCCGGGCATTGCTACAGCTCCCACAGCTTCGGGTATCGGCGTTATAAAGATATCGCTACTTATCAACAAGCCGTGCTAGAACTTTTCCGATTCCTGCTAAATACGGGTAAAGATATATCAGCTTACGTATATACCCAGCTCAGTGACGTAGAAGATGAAGTAAATGGCTTCCTCACCTACGATCGAGCAGTGAATAAATGGCCAGATTCTTCCCTCGCTGCGGCAGAATTACGCAGCCTACTTCTCGCTCTGCGCAAGCAAATATAAGAAGCTACCTGCAGAGCAGATTCACCGCGGCGCAAGCTTAACCAAGCAGCCGCGGCGCAAACTAGCACACGCAGACCTAGCGAGCTAGCGGCGCAAGCCCTCCCGCACATAAATTTGCCATTATTTACCTGCAAATATTACGCCGTAATCACAGTAAAAGAAGATGAAGAATCTCTTTTTCATAGATAATATAGTTTGTATATACGTTCACTTTTCGAAGGAAATATATTGTTATCTACAATTTTCTCTACACTTGCTGAAAATCAAGTGTTACTCCTATTTGTATTAGTAGGGGTCGGTGCACTCTTTGCGAAAGTACGAGTAAAGAATATTTCGCTAGGTGCCGCTGCCGTACTATTTTTCGCAATTGCCCTCACTGCTTGGGGCTTAAGTATGGGATACGAGCTGAAAGTAGAGCACGATCTCGGCGTGCTCGGTCTAGCCCTCTTTGCTTTCGCAATTGGCATCAGCTCCGGCCCTTCCTTCTTCCAGACCCTAAAGTCCTCGGTAAAACCCGTATTATTGATGCTGCTCGTAGTAGCCACTGCGGCCGTATCTGCTGGCCTAATCGGGCGGCTATTGGGAATGGACTGGGCACTTATCGCCGGTACCTTTGCCGGAGCGGTCACTAACACCCCAGCTCTTTCCGCTGCGGGTCAGGCTTCTGGAGACCCGGCTACTGCCACTGTTGGCTACGCAATCGCCTATCTTTTCGGCGTAATCGGTATGCTGGGCTGGGCTATGCTGGCCCTCTCAAAGCGCGCAAGTGATACCGACGCCCCTTCCCCGATTGTGAACCGCACTATTCGGGTGGATATGGAAGAACCGATTACCGTCACCAAGGCACAAAAAGAGATCGGTACCGGAGCTACTTTTTCGCGGCTGCGCCGTGGCGAGGTAGGCCCCATTTGGGTACCTACTGATGCCGATGTGCTGATGAATGACGATTTAGTGACGGTAGTAGGCACTTCTTCCGCCGTCGATAAAGCAATTGCTTTGCTCGGACATAAATCTTCTCATTCGCTGCTCGCTGATCGTTCTTTCATCGATTTCCGCCGCATTACGCTTTCCAATCCAAAGCTAGCCAATATGACGGTACAAGAAGTAAATCTGGAAGAAAAATACGATGCCACTATTTCTCGTATTCGCCGGGGCGACGTAGATATTATTGCGCATGCTAATGAACCTCTGCAGCTCGGAGATAGAATCCGCGTAATTGCTCCTGCCACTAAGATGAAGGAAATTTCTAAGTTCTTCGGCGATTCTGCACATGGACTCACCAATATCAATCCTTTTGCGTTGGGCTTAGGAATGGCGCTCGGCGTTTTGATTGGCGAATTAGAATTCCTCACTCCTACTGGATTGAAGTTCTCCATCGGTTCGGCAGCTGGGACGCTCATCGTGGGCTTGATTATGGGCAAGCTAGGAAAAGTAGGCAATTTCATCACCACTATTCCACATGCTACTTGCCAGGTACTCTCTGAGCTCGGTTTGTTAATATTCCTTGCCTATGCGGGTACCACAGCCGGCTCGCAAATTCTCAACGCCTTTACCGGCGGTTCCTGGATTAAGATCTTTATCCTAGGAGCAATCGTCACCATGATTATGGGCGCTGGGCTCTATTTCACGATGCGATACATCGGAAAAGTTGGCGGTACTCGCCTCTCCGGTATTCTGGCTGGTACCCAAACCCAGCCGGCCGTACTGGCCTTCTCCAATGACCGCACTAATTTCGATCCGCGCGTAGCCCTCGGATATGCCATGGTATATCCGGTTGCGATGGTGGTAAAGATTTTCTGTGGGCAGATTTTGGGATCTTTTGCGATGTTCTAAAAGCTCTAAAAGCTCTAGAAATAAAAATGCCTGGGGAAATCCCCCAGGCATTTTTATTTACGCTTCTCTAAATCTCTTATAGCATTGAATACCTATCCCAAAGCTCTTCAGAAAAATCTTTAAAGCTAAATTCTAAGTATCTAAATTGCTAGGCCCCACATTCTTAATTACTCAGATCCTTAAATACTCAAACTATTCCAACCTTATACCGACTGAAAATTTTTCTGCTCTAAAGAATCAGGCAAAGTAGAGGTATCAATATCCATACGCCAATCCGGGTCTAAGATAGTCCGAGCTAAAGCAAGGCCGAAACCGATAGCCATCACTACGAAGAAAACTTCTGCTAACGAAGAAAGTGCATCTAATACATTTCCTTCGTTGGCTGCCACTAGAGCTCGGTAAAAAGGCACTCCCGGTATCATAATCACTACCGCTGGCACAGAAAGTGATACCCGGGAATGCGCCGTCTTCCAAGCAATAACTGTGGAGAGAATGCCGATTACTAGAGCGGCCATACCTACACTTACTTGCCAAGGTATATCTAGGCATTCTTGGAGTACGATAATACGCCCGGCATTAGCAAAAGCTCCTACCCCGGCGGCGGCCGCTGCCACTTTCCACGGCGCATTAAAAAGAACTGCAAAGCCGTATGCTGCTATAAAGGAGCACAATATGCGCAGAGCATTTCGCAAAGCAGGATCTATCAGATGATTAGCTGGATTAGCCACATTCCAATCTGCAAAGTGGCATACCAACCAGACTGAAAGCCCGGCAGAGCCAATCACTAAGATACAGTAGCTAAAACGAGTAATAGCGGATTGATAGTCGCCGCGCACTAAATCCAACATCGCAGTGGTAAGAGGAAATCCGGGAATTAGATAGAGTATTGAAGATATTATTCCCGCCTCGTGCATATATACCCCAGCTAGCTGGAAGTATTCATAGCAGTTAAGAATTCCGATATAAAGAAGAGTAGATACAATCGCACAGACAATCCACACTAAAAAATGCGCATAGTTGCGGCGCAGCATTACTTTTCGTACATATTGCCCGACTCCCGCAGCAAAGAATACCGCAGAACATTCCACAACATATCCACCGTTCAAAAAGCAGAAAGCTGCACAGGCAATGGCAGCAAAGAATACCGTGACCCAGCGCCGATAATGCCAATCATCTGCAGAAAGCTGCTTCAGAGTACTGCGAAAATCTGCTACCGTCATCCCCGGGCGAAGCTTTTCGGAAAAAACCATGAGCCGGTCTAGTTTTTCTGCGTTTACTCCCACCTGCCGTTGCTCAGTATACTGAGTATGGGCTTTTTCGTTTTCCCAAGCTGTAGCAGTAATATGCTTCATCGAAATATGGGATTCGTATTTGGTGAGTCCTAGTGCTTTTGCCGCGCGAGCCAAACAAGATTTCACTCGGTAACCACCGGCGCCGCAAGCCAGAAGCAGACTACCAAAATCTAATATCGCTGCCGCTTTTTCTGCAAGTGAATCAGAGGTACTAAAATCTTTTTCGTTCGCTGCCACTTCCGCTGCCATGCATCACTCCGCTTCAAATTTCTTAAATACTCAGCTCATACGTAAAGCTCATACGTAAAGATACTATCTATTATTAAAAACTGCTGACAAATTTTCCCTTAGCTTGTCTAGTTTATTACTGCTTATATGCTGTCCACAGCAGAGTGTGATACGGAAGTCGGATTCTTCCTTCCGCAAAATCTATCCCCAGCTCCTCACAGATATACCAACGCAAATTTTCGCGCATTTTCTGCCGATTTTCTGCACTAGATTTAATCCACGAAGAACGAGTGGTGCCAAGAGCAAAGAGTTCTGACACTCGGAGAGTATCTATCCAATAGCTGCGTTCCAGCTGCGGAGAAGAAAAATCTTTTCCTAGTTTAGGCGGTTTATCAAACCGATGTACATCCCCGGAACGCATAATTCGCGAAAGCTGCAATACCCACGGTATAGAGACGTCGAATTGATTATAAACTATCGCCACTACGCCACCGGGAGTTAAAATTCGCGCCGCCTCTTGGGCCGCTTTTTCTGCATCTAACCAATGCCAACACTGGGCATAAGTGAGAAGTGAAAAAGTAGCGGGATCAAACCCCGTATTTTCGGCGGTAGCAGAGACTAAACGAGAAGTAGGAAAATCTGGAAGCTCCTGCTGGAAAATTTCCCGGAATTCTTTAGCTGGCTCTACCGCCCAGACCGAATCGCTTATCTGGCAAAGCTGCGCAGTGAGTTTCCCCGTACCTGCTCCTATATCTGCAACTGGAGTATGAGAACTGAGCGGCAACTGCGAAATAATATCTGCTGGATAGCTAGGACGTACATCGCGATAGGCAGCAGCACCGCCACCTATCTGTAAAAAAGGATTCTGTACTTCCGCTTTCACTACTTTATTTTCTTTTGGGGGTGTGGGAACGGGGCTCCATTTGTTTGGAGCCCCGTTCGTTTTTTAGGTTTGAATGGCGGCGGTTTCTTACTCTCCCACGCTCTCTCGAGTGCAGTACCATCAGCGTTACCAGGCTTAGCTTCCGGGTTCGGAATGGGACCGGGCGTTTCCCTGGCACTATTGCCACCGCCAAAACGGTTGGATAGCCACTCTTTCTGAAAAGAATCCTCTTTTTTTGGTTGGTGGCCGGGAATTGTATAGTGGATGCGAAACATTAAATAAAACTTTTATAGATTTGTTGGTAAGTGATCGGTCATTAGTACTAGTCAGCTCCAGACCTCTCGGCCTGTCCACTTCTAGCCTATCAACCCTATAGTCTATAGGGGACCTCCCAACCCTAAAGGGTTATCGAAACCTTATCTCGGAGCAGGCTTCCCACTTAGATGCTTTCAGCGGTTATCCTTACCGAACGTAGCAAACCAGCCATGCACCTGGCGGTACAACTGGCACACCAGAGGTTCGTCCGTCCCGGTCCTCTCGTACTAGGGACAGCCCTCCACAAGTTTCTAACGCGCGCAGAGGATAGGGACCGAACTGTCTCACGACGTTCTGAACCCAGCTCGCGTGCCGCTTTAATGGGCGAACAGCCCAACCCTTGGGACCTACTCCAGCCCCAGGATGCGACGAGCCGACATCGAGGTGCCAAACCATGCCGTCGATATGAACTCTTGGGCAGGATCAGCCTGTTATCCCCGGGGTACCTTTTATCCGTTGAGCGACCACGCTACCATAAGCCATGGCCGGATCACTAGTTCCTACTTTCGTACCTGCTCGACCCGTCAGTCTCACAGTCAAGCTCCCTTCTACACTTACACTCGCCACCTGATTACCAACCAGGCTGAGGGAACCATTGAGCGCCTCCGTTACAATTTAGGAGGCAACCGCCCCAGTTAAACTACCCACCAGGCACTGTCCCTAAACCAGATCATGGTCCAAGGTTAGACATCCAGCACGATCAGAGTGGTATTTCAACAATGACTCCACCCAAACTAGCGTCTGAGCTTCACAGTCTCCCACCTATCCTACACAAAACGTACCAAACACCAATACCAAGCTATAGTAAAGGTCCCGGGGTCTTTCCGTCCTTCTGCGCGTAACGAGCATCTTTACTCGTAATGCAATTTCACCGAGTTCGCGGTTGAGACAGTGGAGAAGTCGTTACGCCATTCGTGCAGGTCGGAACTTACCCGACAAGGAATTTCGCTACCTTAGGATGGTTATAGTTACCACCGCCGTTTACTGGGGCTTAAATTCTCAGCTTCGCCACCACAAGGATGACTAACCAGTCCTCTTAACCTTCCAGCACCGGGCAGGCGTCAGTCCGTATACATCCACTTACGTGTTCGCACAGACCTATGTTTTTGATAAACAGTCGCTTCTCCCTGGTTTCTGCCACCATCACCCCTAGCCTGCAAAAAGGCCTCAAGGTTCCGGTCCCCCTTCTCCCAAAGTTACGGGGGCATTTTGCCGAGTTCCTTAACCACGATTCACTCGAACGCCTTAATATACTCTACCCAACTACCTGTGTCGGTTTCGGGTACGGGCGGCTCGAACCTCACGTCGAGGCTTTTCTAGACAGTACAGGATCACCCTACTTCCCTTAAAAAAAGGTCATCATCCAGCCTCACCTTAAACATTTCCCGGATTTACCTAGGAAACAGGCCACACTGTTAAACGCGGCAAGCCATAAGCCACGCGGAAGCTACCTCACTGCGTCACCCCTGTTAACACGCTTGCCTACCACAAGATCAGTTCCCACGCCATCAACCACCCAACACCCGAAAGTGTCAAGCAATATCCGGGATGGTTAGTATCCCTCGCTTCAGCACGGACGGTTCTACACCGGTACCAGAATAACAACTGGTCACCCATCGACTACGCCTGACGGCCTCGCCTTAGGACCCGACTAACCCAGGGCGGAACAACCTGGCCCTGGAACCCTTAGTCATACGGCGGATAGGATTCTCACCTATCAAATCGCTACTCATGCCTGAATTCTCACTCGCACGCAATCCACAACAAGTTCACACCATCGCTTCACCTCACGCACGACGCTCCCCTACCCAATACAAAATATTGCCACGGTTTCGGCGGTGTACTTAGCCCCGCTACATTGTCGGCGCAGAATCACTAGACCAGTGNTGAGTCCCCACCCGAAGTGATGGCAACACAAGACAAGGGTTGCGCTCGTTGCGGGACTTAACCCAACATCTCACGACACGAGCTGACGACAACCATGCACCACCTGTACACCAGCCCGAAGGCAACCACATCTCTGCAGTCTTCCAGTGTATGTCAAGCCTTGGTAAGGTTCTTCGCGTTGCGTCGAATTAATCCGCATGCTCCGCCGCTTGTGCGGGTCCCCGTCAATTCCTTTGAGTTTTAGCCTTGCGACCGTACTCCCCAGGCGGGACACTTAATGCGTTAGCTACGGCGCAGAACCCATGGAAAAGGCCCCACACCTAGTGTCCAACGTTTACAGCATGGACTACCAGGGTATCTAATCCTGTTCGCTCCCCATGCTTTCGCTCCTCAGCGTCAGTAACGGCCCAGTAACCTGCCTTCGCCATCGGTGTTCCTCCTGATATCTGCGCATTCCACCGCTACACCAGGAATTCCAGCTACCCCTACCGCACTCTAGTCTGCCCGTACCCACTGCAACCCCGGAGTTAAGCCCCGGTCTTTCACAGCAGACGCGACAAACCGCCTACGAGCCCTTTACGCCCAATAATTCCGGACAACGCTCGCGCCCTACGTATTACCGCGGCTGCTGGCACGTAGTTAGCCGGCGCTTATTCAACACCTACCCTCAACCCTAAAAAGAGCCTTGTTCAGCATCAAAAGGAGTTTACAACCCGAAAGCCTTCATCCCCCACGCGGCGTCGCTGCATCAGACTTCCGTCCATTGTGCAATATTCCCCACTGCTGCCTCCCGTAGGAGTCTGGGCCGTATCTCAGTCCCAATGTGGCCGGTCACCCTCTCAGGCCGGCTACCCGTCACCGCCTTGGTAGGCCATCACCCCACCAACAAGCTGATAGGCCGTGAGCCCATCCCCCACCAGAAAAACCTTTCCAACCCCCACCATGCGGCAGAAGCAGAATATCCAGTATTAGACCCAGTTTCCCAGGCTTATCCCAAAGAAGAAGGCAGGTTACTCACGTATTACTCACCCGTTCGCCACTCGAGTACCCCAAGCAAGCTTGAGGCCTTTCCGTTCGACTTGCATGTGTTAAGCACGCCGCCAGCGTTCGTCCTGAGCCAGGATCAAACTCTCCACAAAAAACCAAAAAATTTTGCAAAAAGCCCAAAACGACTCAAACAAAAAACAAAAAACCAGCAACACCACCAAAAAAAAGCAGCACCACCAGTCAAAAAAGCCAACCCCCAAAAACCAGCAAAACCAGAATCCAGAAGCCAACCAAAAAATACAACAAAAAAGCTGACACACTATTGAGATCCCAAACAACACACCCACACCCGACTCCTAATTCATTTTCGAATCAGTGCCGGAGGAGCAACTTCTCTATCTTAATATTTTTGAAAAAACTTTCCAAATGAAAAGACTCAAAAATCTTGTGATATCGGCCGCTATTTCCCGGAACTCCAGATTTTCTCCAGAGGACCTAGGTCTTGGCGACAAGAAAAAACTTTACGACATCTGAGTATTTACGTCAAATAAGAACGCGGTGGCTCTGCTCACACCCCCAAAACCGCTTTATCATGCGCTTTTACTACCGCATTAGCCACCGTTTCCGCCACGTGTAAATCAAAAACTTCTGGAATCACGCGCCGCGGACGCACTTCTTGTGCCGGCAGAATGTTGGCAATTGCCCGCGCAGCTGCCGAAAGCATATCGATAGTTATCTCTTTTGCTCCCGCATCTAATAAGCCGCGGAACAAACCTGGAAATACCAGCACATTATTTATCTGATTCGGATAATCGGAACGCCCAGTGGCCACTATAGCGGCTTCTTTCCATGCATCGAGCGGATCTATTTCCGGAGTCGGATTGGCAAGTGCAAATACAATCGCGTGCTCAGCCATCTGGGCAATATCAGCTAGCTGCAATAAATTACCACTAGATACCCCAATAAACACATCGGCTCCTGCCAAGACTTCCTGCACACTCCCCTGCACATTGCGTGGATTTGTATGCTGTGCAAGCCATTGCCGATCGGCACCTTTCTCAGTGCGAAAACGCCCAATTGCCCCTTGCCGGCCGCAACCGATAATATCGCGCACTCCCGCATGCATTAAAAGTTTAATAATTGCCGTACCAGCCGCTCCGATTCCCGATACGACCACCCGAATATCTTGGATATTTTTCCGGACGACTTGCAATGAATTATAGAGAGCCGCTAAGACCACTACTGCCGTGCCGTATTGATCATCGTGAAAAACTGGTATATCTAACTCAGCCCGCAATTTTCTTTCGATTTCAAAGCAGCGCGGAGCCGATATATCTTCTAAATTTATTCCACCAAAACCAGGCGCAATTGCTTTTACGATTTGCACAATTTCATCTGTATCTTGCGTATCTAAACAAATTGGCCAGGCATCTACGCCGGCAAAGCGCTTAAAAAGTGCCGCTTTTCCTTCCATCACTGGCAAAGCAGCTTTCGGCCCGATATTACCCAAGCCAAGCACTGCACTGCCGTCCGTTACCACCGCTACCGAATTTTTCTTCACCGTAAATTCGCGTGCCAAACTCGTATCTTCATGAATAGCTGTGCACATTTGTGCCACTCCCGGAGTGTAGACGCGCGCCAGATCTGCCGCATCGGTAATAGGATAGCGCAAAGATATGGCAATTTTTCCGCCCCGATGCACGTCTTTAATCGCATTTAACTGTTGCAGGTTCATCTAAACCGACCTCCCGGCATCTATATACACTCACGAAACTATTTGTCAGTACCTATCAGTAGCGACTTCCTAATGTTGCCAAAATTTTTTTGATTTTTATACGTTAAATAAGAGAGGAGCGAGAATAGTTACAATTCCCGCTCCTCTACGATAACTATTTTTATCGGCTATTAATTTAGGCCTTTTGCCACCATTTCCGCGATAAGTGCATTTACTTTTGCCGCATCTGCTTTTCCATGTGTGGCGCGCATAACTGCACCGACTATAGCTCCGGCAGCTTTCACCTTGCCACCCCGGATCTTCTCCACAATATCGGGATTCTTTGCTAATTCGGTGCTTATCACCGCCATCAGCTCATCGTCATTAGATACGATTTCCAGATTGCGTGCTTTCACTACTTCGAGCGGATCGCCCTCACCAGCTAGTACTCCGGCGAGCACTTCACGCGCCAATTTATCAGTGAGTCGGCCAGCAGAAATTAATCCATCTAGCTGCGCCACCTGTGCAGGAGTTACCGGAACATCCGCCAGCTCTATTTCCTGCTCTTTTGCATAGCGAGCCAGTTCGCCCATCCACCATTTGCGAGCGCCTTCCGCGCTCGCTCCGGCCTGCACCGAAGATTCAATTAAATCTAAGGCTCCTAAATTGACTATATCGCGCATTTCCAGAGCAGAAACTCCCCACTCTTCCCGTAGCCGCCGGCGTTTAACAGCGGGTAATTCTGGCAGGGAAGCCTTTATTTCGGCTACCCATTCCCGCGCCGGGGCCAGGGGCACTAAATCTGGTTCTGGGAAATACCGATAATCTTCTGCGTCTGATTTCGGCCTACCGGGGAGCGTAGTGAAATTACTTTCTTGCCAATGCCGCGTCTCTTGCAGCACTTTTTCACCCCGCGCCAATATGACTGCTTGCCGGCGCATCTCATACTCCACCGCACCAGCAATAGCTCGGAAAGAATTGACGTTTTTCGTCTCCGTCCGCGTACCTAAAGGAGCATTCGGATCCGGGCGTAAGGACACATTTACATCTGCCCGCACATTACCGCGCTCCATACGCGCCTGTGAAACGCCAATGGCTTTCGCAATATCCCGCACTGTCTGCACATACTTCGCCGCAACTTCTGGAGCGCGTGCCCCAGCTCCTTCGATCGGGCGCGTCACGATTTCCACCAAGGGCACGCCCGCTCGGTTGTAATCTACCAGTGAATAGGCAGCTCCCTGAATACGGCCACTGCCTCCGATATGCGTATTTTTACCAGCGTCTTCTTCCACGTGCGCTCTTTCAATTTCTACGCGGAATATATCGCCATCGTCTAACTCAATATCTAGATATCCGTCATAGGCAATAGGCTCATCGGACTGCGAAGTCTGAAAGTTCTTACACAAATCTGGGTAAAAATAATTCTTCCGCGCAAAACGGCAGCTCTCCGCAATATGACAATTCAACGCCAAACCGAGCCGAATCGCATACTCAATAGCCTTTTTATTAACTACTGGCAAGGCACCGGGCAAACCCAATGAAACTGGGGTGGTATGCGTATTTGCTTCTCCACCGAAGGCATTGGGAGCACTGTCAAACATTTTCGTCTTAGTACCGAGTTCGACGTGAATTTCCAGACCCAGCACCGGATCAAACTGTGCTACTACCTCGGAGTAATCCATAAGTTCATCCATTTACTTTTCCTCTCCCATAGCTACCGGACATTCACTCGCTGCGGCCGGCGCGAGCGCCTCTACCGCCGCCGCATACTCATACATGGAGGCATCTGCATGGGCTGGTGCCATTACTTGTACTCCTACCGGCAAACCGTTCACCAAGCCAGCCGGAATAGTCATAGCAGGAACTCCTGCCAAATTAGCCGGAATGGTAGTCATATCGTTTAAGTACATCTTCATCGGATCGTTGATGTTCTCACCGAAACGGAAAGCGACAGTAGGCGCAGTAGGCGATATCAGCACCGCAACTTTTGAAAAAGCTGCTGCCAGATCGCGCTGCACTAAGGTACGCACTTTTTGCGCCGAACCGTAGTAAGAATCATAGAAGCCAGCGGAAAGCACGTGCGTGCCGAGAATAATGCGTCGTTTTACTTCTACCCCGAATTTTGCTTCACGAGTAGCACGCATCATCGTTTCTGCCGTCACGGGACCACTCGTTGGCTCTACCCGGTTGCCGTAACGCACCCCATCGAAACGCGCCAAATTAGAAGAGGCTTCCGCCGGCATGATTAAGTAGTAAGCCGCTAAAGCGTATTCAAAAGAGGGGCAAGAAATCTCCACAATTTCTGCTCCCCGCTCCCGCAGAGAATCCAAAGTATTGGAGAATACCTCTAGTACACCTTCTCCATATCCGGCAGCGAGAGTTTCTTTAACTATGCCAATCTTGCATCCATGCAAATCTGCCGGCTTACCTTTCTGGGCAGCAGCTGGTAAATCCACCTCCGTATCCGGAAGCGAAGTAGAATCAAGAGGATCGTGCCCGCCTACGAGAGTTTGCAGAATTGCCGCATCTTCTACCGTGCGCGCCACCGGCCCGATTTGATCTAAAGAAGAAGCCATCGCAATTAACCCATAACGCGATATAGCTCCATAGGTCGGTTTAGCTCCGACGGTGCCAGTAACTGCCCCAGGCTGGCGAATTGAACCGCCAGTATCGGAACCCAAAGCCCAAGGAGCTAAATACGCCGCTACCGCTGCAGCACTTCCACCGCCAGAACCGCCAGGAATACGGCTCGTATCCCACGGGTTGCGAGTAGGCCCGAAAGCAGAATGCTCGGTAGAAGATCCCATCGCGAATTCATCCATATTAGTATGCCCAAGAATGGGGAGACGGGCGGCTTTAATATTGCGCACTACTGTGGCGTCATAAGGAGCTTTCCACCCTTCCAACATGGCAGAACCACAGGTAGTGGGAATTCCCCGCTGGCAGATATTATCTTTTATCGCAATCGGCACTCCCGCATAAGGAGGTAACTCTTTCCCAGCCGCTAAATCGGCGTCTACTGCTTTTGCCGCCGCGAGTGCTCCCTCTTTATCTACAAAGAGAAAAGCGTGCAACTGGGTATCTAATTTCTCTATACGCGCTAAGAATGCTTGCGTAACTTCTACAGAGCTCAGCTCACCAGCGCGAATAAGTTCAGCTAATTCCCGCGCCGTTTTTTTCACTATTTCCATCTACTATTCCTCTCCCAAAATCTGCGGCACGGCAAACTTTCCGTCTTCTACTGCTGGAGCCATCTCCAAAACTTCTGGCAGATTTATTCCTTCTCCTATTTCATCTTCTCGCCAGACATTGGTGAGAGGAATAGGATGAGAAGTAGCGGGAATATCGGGGGCAGCCACTTCAGATACTTTTGCCATAGCATCAGCTATCACAGCTAGCTCTGCCGTAAATTGATCTACTTCCGCTTCTGTTAAAGAAATACGCGCGAGGTCAGCCACTCGGACTACCTCTTCTCTAGAAAATGTCGACATACCTTTATTGTAGTGCCTAAATTCGGCGCAATGCGAACGGGTAGCGAATTACTTACTTTTACCAGCACTTTGTGAAAGAAAGTTTTCGATTAAACTAGTAGTTATGAATGACAGGCGCAGAATTGGAAAAAAGACTCTAAAATCAGTAATTAAATATGGAGCTCTCGGTACTTTCGGAGCACAGCTTACTGCAATTGCTGCCGTCACCGCCGTGGATGAACACCGGAAACGGCGTAATCCGCAGAGTGGAAAATTCCCGGCCAGCCCCCCGTTAGAGGTACAAATTTCAGATTGCCGAGTGACTATCTATACCGACGGGATGCGCCTGTACGATTCTATGCTAGAAACTATTGAACGCGCCCAAGAATACATTTATTTTGAAACCTTTATTATCAAGGCCGATCCGGTAGGTTTTGCTTTTCGGGAGGCGTTGATTCGCGCGGCGGAACGCGGAGTAAAAGTATTTATTATTCAAGATTCTTGGGGAAATCTAAATCAGCCACCTACTATTTCCACCTATCCACCCCACCCCTGCATCCAGGTAATTAACTTCCCACTTATCCGCCCCGGAATTTTAACCGGGCAAGCACGCCAGAAAGGGCGTGACCATCGCAAAATTTTGGCGGCAGACGGCAAGGTCGGCTATGTAGGCGGATACAATATCGGTAAACTTTATGCCCAACACTGGCGAGATACCCATATAAAGATCACCGGCCCCCAGGTGTGGGAGCTGGAAAACGCTTTTGTGGATATGTGGAATCTCTACCATAGTGAGAAGCAAACTCCGCTACTTGACCGCAATAGCCCTGATTGGAACCCAGATTTACGGGCGATTGTGAATACTCCTGCCTTTAATTCGCATCCGGTGCGGGCCTCTTATTTAGAGTCGATCGATCGCGCCTCCAAACGCGTATGGATAACGATGGGGTATTTTATTCCTGATCAAGGCCTCCGTTTGGCTTTAATTCAGGCTGCACAGCGCGGAGTAGATGTAAGAATTCTGATTCCGGAATACTCCAACCATATTGTGGCAGACTGGGTGGGGAAACCGCACTATAGCGAACTACTGGAACATGGGGTGCGTATCTTCCTTTACCACGACGCCATGATTCACGCTAAAACAATGACGGCAGACGGAATCTGGTCTACCGTGGGTACCACTAATATCGACCGCCTTTCGATGGCCGGTAATTTTGAAATAAATATGAATATATTTTCTTCCGATATGGCTACAGCTATGGAGGAAATCTTCCGCCACGATTTGACTAATGCTTCAGAATTGACCCAAGAGATATGGGAAGAGCGCTCTAATTGGGCCCGATTAGCAGAACAGATACTTCGCCCCTTAGGCCCACTTCTCTAAGGCACGAGCAAAGGCAAACTAGTAAAACTACCAACTAGCAAATATGCCTACTAAATAATTCTCTTAACTGATGCAGCCACTCTCCCTAATGTGGCAACAGCTCCTTGGCGCAGGCGCATCTACTCGGTGAGGCCGCGTTCGCCCTGTAAAAACTCTAAAAATTCCGCTTCGCTCAGAATCGGAATTCCGAGATCTGCAGCTTTTTGGGCTTTACTACCTGCTTTAGCTCCAGCCACTACAAAAGTAGTGTTTTTTGATACCGAGGAAGCAGCTTTTCCTCCGCGCCGCCGAATCTCTTCCTGTACCCCTTGCCGAGTGAAGTGCTCTAGCGATCCAGTGGCCACCACCGTCATTCCAGATAAAATGCCCGGAGTATCGCTAGCAGATTCTGCAGCATCCGCCTTATCCGCAAATACTACGCCTGCGGCTTCCCACTGTTGCACTATGTTTTGATGCCAATCCACTTCTAGCCATTCTTTTAACGAAGAAGCAATTATTTCTCCTACTCCTTCTACTTCGGCTACTTCCGCAATATCGGCTTGTTTAATAGCGTCCAAAGAACCAAACCGGCTCGCGAGAGCCCGAGCGGCTACCGGCCCGACGTGGCGAATATTAAGTGCCACTAGTTTGCGCCAGAACTCCTTACTTTTAGCTTTCTCTAATTCGACAAATAATTTTTCTGTATTCTTAGTGGGATTTAGCGCCGCTTGACCATCTTTAGCGTCACTTACCCAAGCAGCACGCGTATAGAGGTAATCTCCACTCGGCTCGCCATTTATCCGCAACTCTTGCCAGATTCGCACTTCTTTCACTTTTTCGGCGTTCAGAGCAAAAAGCTCTGCTTCGGAATCAAGCACTGGCTGCTGCGGCTCCGGCAAGCCTAACTGGGAAATAAGCGCGGGCGGAATTATCTCTTCCGGATATTTAAATACTCCTCTTTTATCGACAATTCCCAACTCCTGTAGCTCTGAAGCAGAAAATTGCAAATAGCTACTATCTGCTCGGGAATTTTCGAGGAAGATTTTATGCCCGGTTGCTAGCGCTACTAACGCATCGCGCCGGTACCTATCTGGATCAGCTATCCACAGCGCCGTCTTTTCTCCCAAACCTTCAATATCGAGCGCACCCCGCCCCCCAATATGAGCTATCCGCTGCGTGAGCTGCGCTGGGCAAGAACGCGTATTTTCACAGCGCAGATCCACATCTCCCGCTTTCGCTGGCCGCACCGGCGCACCGCAAGCTGGGCAAGTATCCGGCATAATAAAGGCTTTTTCCGTGCCGTCGCGCTCGGCCAAAATTGGCCCGACAATTTCTGGAATTATATCGCCAGCTTTCCGCACGATTACCGTATCGCCGATTAATATCCCTTTACGCACTACTTCTTGCGGATTATGCAAAGTTGCTTGCGCTACAGTCGAGCCATCTACCATTACCGGCGTCATAATTGCATAAGGAGTGACGCGCCCGGTTCTCCCTACCTGTACTTGAATATCAAGTAGCCGAGTTTCCACCTCCAGAGGAGGGAATTTATAGGCTAGGGCCCAGCGCGGCACTCGGCTAGTAAATCCAATTTTTTGCTGCTGTGCGTAACTATTTACTTTAATAACTACGCCGTCAAATTCATGACGTAAAGAATTTCGCGCCTGCGCGTATTTATCTAAATAGCTTTCTATTTCTGCCTGAGAATGTGCCAGCACAGTTTCGGGAGAAGTAGGCAGCCCCCATTTGGTAAATAGCTCATAAATACTGCTCTGTTTCTGCAGATATTTCTCTATTTCTGGAGGCGCCCCTACCACTGCGCCGATGCCGTGGGCAATAAAATCTAAAGAACGCAAAGCGAAACCGGTGGTATCTTCTTGCCGCAATGACCCGGAGGCGGCATTACGCGGATTTACGAAAGTTTTTAATTTTGCCTCTCGCCGCTTTATCGCTAAAAGCGGTAAGCGATCTTTTTCCGGCAATGATTCATTCTGCTGCGCAATTTTTTTATTTTCCCGCTTTATCCGCTCATTTTCGGCTTTTATTTGCTGATTGCGCTCGTCAATAAGCTGATTGCGCTGTGCTACTTGTGCATTAAACTCATTAAAAGCGGCTACCGGAAAAAATACTTCGCCCCGCACTTCCAGAATATCTGGAACTTCTCCCCGCAAACGATGCGGAATAGCGGAAATAGCTAAAGCATTCTGCGTCACGTCTTCCCCGGTCACTCCATCTCCACGCGTGGCAGCAGTGGTTAGTATGCCTTTTTTATAGGTAAGATTTAGCGCCAAACCATCTATCTTTACTTCTAAAGTAAACTCTGGGCGGCCAGGTATTTCTTTTTCTAAACTCTCTAAGCGAGTCCGCAGCTCCGTGCGGGAAAATACATCTTGTAAAGAATACATCTGCATTCGGTGCTTCCGCGGAATGCTCTCCGGCCCAGTTGGTTTCGCTCCGACTCGCATAGTAGGAGAATTTACCGACCAGAGCTGCGGAAATTCATCTTCCAAATGCCGCATCTCATACATGAGCGAATCATATTTTGCATCCACCATAATCGGCTCTCCCGTTAGATGGTATGCCGCTTGGGCGCGCTCCAGCAGAGGAGCTAATTCTTGCCACCGCTGCTGCGCCGCCGCGAAATCCAGATTTTCTTTCACAGTTCCTATTATTGCGAAAAGATTTACCTATGGGTAGGCAGCAGAAAAATCACCCAATTATTTCTAGTGTGAGCTATTTCTAGCACAACTGTTAAGAATCACAGTTTTACCTCTTTACTAGCACCCACAAACCTGCAAAAGTTATTAACTGTAGTTCACGAAGATATGTAAAAGCATATCCGGTAAATGAAATCGATTCCGTATTCGGAGGCAGAGGCAAATAATGGATTGGCGCCACAGAGCAGCTTGTTTAAATGAAGATCCGGAATTATTTTTCCCTATCGGTTCTTCGCGCCCTGCTTTAGCGCAGGCAGAGAAAGCTAAGCAGATATGCCGCAGCTGCTCTGTACTGGACATTTGCTTAAAATGGGCCCTAGATACCAGCCAAGATGCCGGAGTTTGGGGCGGAATGTCGGAAGACGAACGGCGGGCTATTCGCCGCCGAAATGTGCGCACCCGCCGCGTCGGCTAATGCTACCAACCTCTACTATTTAACTATTTAGCGCAATTTTTAGTACCGCACTGTTTAACGCAATATTTAACGCAAACGCATAGTAGTTTTTACGAGCGTGCCCCCCTCCGGAGCATTTTCCCAACTAATCCGGCCATCTAATTCGTGGTTTACCAGAGTCTTAACGATTTTCGTACCGAGACCATCTCCGGGCATTTTATCGCCAATTCCTACTCCGTTATCCTGCACCTCAAGATGAAGAAGATTATCTGTACGTGCCGCCCGTACCTGAATCTCGCCGCCCGCAGAAAGCCCATGCTCTACCGCATTAGAAATTATTTCATTTAGCACCATCGCCAAGGCCGTAGCTTGCTCAGCCCGCACTTTCCCAAAACTACCCGTAAAATCAATACTCACATCATTATTAGAAGTGACCGCAATATCGCGCACCATGCGTAGCAACGAACCGAATACGGAATCAAATTCCACCACTTCGTCTACCGTCTGCGAAAGCCCTTCATGCACTAGGGCAATCATCTCTACACGGCGCTGAGCCTGCCCGAGCGCTTCTTTAATTTCCGCATTGGATGCACGCCGCCCCTGCAAGCGCAACAGCGCCGAAACTGTCTGCAGATTATTCTTTACTCGATGATTTATCTCCCGAATAGTGGCATCTTTGGAAAGAAGTTGCTGCTCTTGCCGGCGCAGCTCCGTGACGTCGCGGCTCATCACAATTGCGCCCAGTCTTTTTCCATTTTCTAAGAGCGGCACACTGCGCACCGAAACAGTGACGCCGTGCGTAGTAATTTCTGAATTCCAGGCCGCTTTTCCGGTGAGCACTAGGGGCAAAGATTCATCCGGCACTGCATATTCTTCCAAATGCCCCGTAACTACTTCGGCTAGCACTTGCCCCGCGAGAGGCTTTTCTTCGCCAAGCCGTCGAAAATGCGATACCGAGTTCGGGCTCGCATAGATTACGACCCCTTCCGAATCTAAATGAATTACTCCGTCTGATACCCGAGGTGCACCTCGCCGCACCCCTAAGGGGACATCACTAAAAGGAAATTCTCCACTCGCCACCATATGGAATAATGTCTGGGAAATTTCTTCATAGTTTTCGTGGCGTTGCGAAGGCACTCTATCTGGCACTTCTGCCGTCACTACCTGCATTACCGCTATTATCGAGCCCTTATAAACTACTGGAATATAGGTGTGAAGCACCCCGTCGCGATTTTGCCGAAATATATTTTTATCACGGCAAGCCTGCTCGATATTGTGTGAATCTATACGAGCAGCCCGGTCTCCCACGATATCAGCTTCGATAATGGTTGCTGCCGTAGCGGGGCGCGAGTGAGCACCTATTACGTAACCAGCAGAAGTCTCCACATAGAGCAATAGATCCGAAAAAGAGATATCGGCAATGGTAGACCAATCTCCAATAAGTAAATGTAAGCGTTCCCGCTCTCCTGCATTGAGACGCCCAGAGCGCTCTAAAATTTTTGTCAAAGTAGGCACACTTTCAGGATAGACGGTTTTTCGATTTAATAGGAGTATGGATTTTAGATATGAGATGACTTTTACAGCAGAACTCTCCGAGCTGTGCCCAGTGCTAAAGAGCCGAGCCCTTTTTGCCGCGCGCGCCGAAAAACTAGCGCTTACTTCCTATGAATTGCAGGAAAGCTCCACTCCGGATGCCCCTGCCAGCGCTGCTGCGGATACCCCGAGCAGCGCTCCGGCCGATACAGAGATCACCTTTGCGGCACATATTGAAAATACCCAGCTGCCCGGCTTGGCAAGAAATCTACTCCCGCGCGGAGCTGATATTAACCTCACCGCCATATTCCACACTGATAGTGATTACGCAAAAATGGATATGGATTACCAAATCGATATTCAGGGAGCACCGCTCAGCATAACTTTAGAAGGAGTAGCTCTCCCTGCTGCACCTGGGAGTAAAATCATCTATAGCGGCACCCTAAAAGCGAGTGATCCTTTCTTCGGGCGCCTAATTGAGAAGAAAATTCTGAGCTACGCTCCGCAGGTACTCGAAAATGATAAAGATCTGATTATGCACATCTTAGGCAACTAAATACTTATCTCCTTTAGGATAGAACTATGGCGATAATTAATAGACAGTATGAAGACCTCCTAGCTGAAGTATTAGAAAATGGGGCAGCGAAAGGCGACCGCACTGGCACCGGTACCCTCTCCCTTTTTGGAAAGCAGCTCCGTTACGATTTAGCGACAGAAGGTTTCCCCCGTATCACCACTAAATTCGTTGCAATGAAAGCAGTAAAAGGTGAATTACTGTGGTTTCTGCGCGGAGACACTAATATCCGCTGGCTCCAAGAGCAGGGAATCACTATTTGGGATGAGTGGGCAGACGAAAACGGCGATTTAGGCCCGGTATACGGCTATCAGTGGCGTTCTTGGCCAGCTCCGAATGGTGCACATATTGACCAAATCCAACAAGTAATAGATACGCTGCGCAATAATCCCGATTCACGTCGCATTATTGTATCTGCTTGGAATGTGGCCGAACTAGAAAAAATGGCGCTTATGCCTTGCCACGCATTTTTCCAGTTCTATGTGGCAGATGGAAAGCTTTCTTGCCAGCTCTATCAGCGTTCTGCCGATCTTTTCTTAGGAGTGCCCTTCAATATAGCTTCCTACTCTTTGCTCACGCATATGGTGGCGCAACAGTGCGATTTAGAAGTAGGTGAATTTGTGTGGACCGGAGGGGATTGCCATATCTACACTAACCATATTGAGCAGGTAAAAGAACAGATTTCGCGCACTCCTTATCCTTTCCCGAAGCTAGAGCTAAAGAAAGCGCCCTCAATTTTCTCCTATGAGATGGACGATATTCGCGCTTCCGAAGGCTACCAGCATCATCCCGCTATTAAAGCTCCGGTGGCCGTATAATGCTGGGAATGATTTGGGCGCAGGGAAAATCTGGAGCTATCGGGAAATCGGGCACTATTCCGTGGCGAGTTCCTGAAGATATGCAGATTTTTAAACAGCTCACAATCGGCCATCCCGTAATTATGGGGCGGCGGACGTGGGAATCCTTGGGCGATAAATTTCGCCCACTCCCGCAGCGAACAAATTTTGTAGTCACGCGGCAAAGTGACTATAAGGCAGAGGGCGCGCACGTATGTCCCGATTTAGCAAGCGCTATCGCAGCCGCGGCCGCAGTTACTGAGCAGGTTAGCGATACGCCGGATAACAATCCTTTGCATCTCAGCTGGATAATTGGCGGGGCTTCTCTCTATAAGCACGCGCTGGCACAAGCAGATATCTTGGCGGTGACCGATATTGATATTGAGGTGCCAGAAGCTGATACCTTCGCGCCAAAGATCGACGCAGCGTGGGAAATATACTACCAAAATCCTCCGGTAGAGGATCTTGCTGCTCCTACTTGGCGGCAATCAAAAAAAGGAATTAATTACCGCTTTACGCTCTACACTCGCCAAAATACCGCAGATTTTGCGCTGACGGCGGCAGTGGCTGAGGCGGCGCAAATGGAAGTGGAGAAAATTCAATCCCTGATCTGATTGATAGGAAATACTTGGTAAAAAGTATTCGCAAAAAGTACTCGACAGAAAGCGTTCAATAAAAGCACTTATTTAGCAATTTGGGAGCAGACTGGCCGTCTGCTCCCAAATTATTTACAGATAATTAAAGGTGAAGCGCTACTTCACTTCCTGCGATTTCTTTTCTACCCACCGGTAGCTAAGAATCAGCGTACCTATAAATACGATTACGCCGAGTGGAATAGCGGCTCCCGCAAAGCTTTCTGGCATAATTGCCAGCGCATCTGGATTCGCCGTAGCTCCGATAATACCGGCGTTTAATACTCCGAAAAGCGATTCACCTACGATAAGGCCAGTAGCAAGCAGTACTCCCAAACGCTTCGACTGCGCTGGATTGCTCTGCTTATCTGCCCGCTTATTGTAGATATAGCCGATTAACGCCCCGAGCGGCACCATAATGGTCAAGCTGAAAGGCAGATACATACCCATGCCTACCGCTAAAGGAGGCAAAGAGTATTTAGTGGTACGAATAAGTACCTCGTTTATGGCTACTACCCCCATACCTATAAGAGCGCCTAAGCCAATATGCGCCCAGTTGAGGTTACCGCCAAATATACCCTGAGCTACCGAAGAAAGTAGGGCCGCCTGCGGCGCAGCCAGCGCATCCGGGCCCGCCCCTTCCATGCCTTGGAATCCAAAAGCCGTGAGCATAAGCTGGAGAATCGGCGGAATAATCAAAGAACCGAAGACTACACCAATTACTAAAGCCACCTGCTGCTTCCAAGGAGTAGCCCCTACCAGCTGACCAGTTTTCAAATCTTGCAGATTGTCGTTAGAAATTGTGGCAATTCCAAATACGATAGCAGTGGTGAAGAGAGTATAAGCCACAAGAGCCGTGGGGTTCATATCTTTTTCACTCCCCGTCACTAACAGCGTGAGAAGCGCACAAGCAATTACTACGATAATTCCTACTCCCGAAATTGGAGAATTGGAAGCTCCAATTAAACCGGCCATATAACCGCAAATACCGGCAATTATTAAGCCAGCTAGCAGCACAAAAAGAATAGAAGAAATCAGCAGTATCGCCGTGTGATGGCTGATCGGTGAAGAATGCAGGAAATTCCACAGCAAGAAACCGATTGGAATCATCGAGAGTAGCGTCACGAGCAAAACGATCTTAAACGGAATATCTTGCTCCGTGAGCGGCACCGTCTCCCCTTCTTCGCGTTTACGGGAGGAAGCGAGCGATTCTTTCATTCCACTTACGATGGGGCCAATAATTTTAATTAAAGTCCAAATAGCGGCTATAGCCATTGCTCCGGCGCCTACGAAGCGCACATCATGCTGGAATACGGTACCTACAAAATCCAGCAGAGAATCGGCGTTTGCAGCTTCTCCGGCCGTAAAAATGGGGAGCAAAGCGCCATAAGAAATCACTAAACCGACTATCATGGCAATACCTACTGCCGGGCCAACTAGATGCCCGACCCCGACTAAAGCGAGAGAAAGCGAAGCGCCGGCCATAGTACCGCTCCCTCCAATACGGAAAGCGGCGGAAAGCGAACCAGCTACAGCTTTAAAAGCAGTAGCTAAAGCATAGCCCGCGGAAGTAAGAGCACCGACGATAATTATCTTTAAGCCGCGCTTATTCTCTTCTGCCGAGCCAGTTTCATCGCCTACCTTTAGCACCTCGGCGGCTGCTACTCCTTCGGGGTAAGGCAAATCAGAACCCGTCACCAGCGCCCGACGCAGCGGTATGGAATACATGACGCCTAAAGTACCGCCAATGGCACAGACGAACATAGTGGTCCAATACGAAAACCCGCTCCACCAACCGATCATTACTAAACCGGGAAGCACAAAAATAATTGCGGAAAGCGTACCGGCAGCCGAAGCGATGGTCTGCACGATGTTATTTTCTACTACCGTATGCCCAGAAAATTTCCGCAGCACTGCCATAGAGATAACGGCAGCGGGGATAGAAGTGGCAAAGGTAAGCCCTACTTTTAATCCTAAATAAGTATTTGCAGCGGTAAATACTAGGGTAATTAATCCGCCAATTATTACTGCCCGCAGCGTGAGCTCTCGAACGCTCGTAGCGGCCTGCGGTGAAGATTCTGTTTTGTTTTTAGCCATACTTTCTCTTTTCAATATTGCGTGTATCTAACTACACAAGTGTTTATTATGCCACTTTCAACCACCGGGCAAAGGTATTCCAGATATTTTGCGGAGAGTACCACGCTTTTAGGACCTAAGCCTACGCCAGGGCAATATCTATATTCATATCTATTAAAGCTGCAATATAAGCAAGCTAAGTAGCAAAATTAGAAAGAACAAATAAAAGGGAGCAGGCTCCCAGAATGGAACCTGCCCCTTATGTCTAGAACTTTAGATTAAGGCAATTGCCCGCCCAGGAGCTCCTGAGCCTCTTAGCAGACGAATTGGTAAAAATATGAATTGCGCTCCGGTAGCTGGCAAAGCACGTAAATTGGCCATGCCTTCCAAGAACACTATTCCTTTACCAAGCCCAGCTGTATGGGTAGCTTCACCGGAATCTGCTGGCCCCATCGATGGCCCATCCGTACCTGCGCAAGCAATACCTTTATCGACTAAGTATTTAACTGCCTCCGGAGAGGGAGCTGGCCACGCATCTCCTTCTTTCAAGATAAAGGGATTGAAGCAATACTTTTTGCCTTCATAGCCCTTCTTGAAGAAGAGATAGTCCCAATCAGCACGGAAAAGTACGATATCTCCCTGCTTAAGTTCTCGGTTATTTGCTTCCCAATCTTCAATATGCTTTTTTGTAATTCTGGGGCTTATTCCCGGCGCTTCTGTGCCCACTAAATCCGTCACAGAAATCACGCAGGCAGGGCCAATGAAAGAGCTGATATCCACTTTATCTGCTGTGATATCCCCAGCCGGACTACCATCCGGCAATCCAGAATCAGAAGAAGGCAAAAAATGCGCGGGAGCATCAAAATGGGTGCCAGTATGCTCATCCATAGCGAGCCACCGCGTGTGATATCTACCCGTTACCTGAAATTTAGGCTGAGTAATGCTGTCTATATTTTCAAAGTAGTTAAACACTTTACTTTGAAAATACATATGGCCTGGCCAGGTCACTGGATACTCTTCTCCCAACGGAAGAGATAAATCAATAATTTTTCTTCCATCCATCGTTTCCATTTTAAATCTCCATTCCATCCGCAGATGCTAATATGTTATGCTCGGTTGCTTCTCCACGTTTAAATTCATTTACAAAACGCCCGTTACTCATCACAAAAAGCCGGTCTGATAAAGCAATCACCTCTTGCATTTCTGAAGAAACCAATAATACGGCCATTCCTTCTTTCACCAATGCGTCAATTACGTGATAGAAATCAGCTCGCGCACCTACGTCTATTCCCCGGGTAGGCTCATCTAAAATTAACAACTTTGGATTAGTCATAAGCCATTTCCCTAAAATGACTTTTTGTTGATTTCCTCCAGAAAGAGCGGTAACAGGTAAATCCACTCCAGCTAATTTTATGCGCAGCTTTTCAATAAGATTAGAGATCTCGCGCCTATTCTCACGCTTCGCAACCAAGAAATTTTTATTCTTTGCTTCATTGGAGACAATCATATTGTCTTCGATACTTAAGTCTAAAAATAAACCCTGATGCTTACGATCTTCGGTAACCAAAGCCACGTGCTTATTTAAAGCATCTTTTGGTTTACCATTTCTTATTTCTTTACCAGCAACTTTCACAGTACCAGTTCGTTTATCAGCTCCGTAAATGGCCCGCATGAGCTCCGTCCTACCAGAACCCACTAAACCAGCAATTCCGACTACTTCACCAGAATGCACAACTAAATTTATTTTCGAATCAGTGCCCGCTACTTGTAGATCTTTAACCTCTAAAACTACTTCACCTCTAGGTTGTATCGTACGCACTGTCTCCAAATCATAAGATAGTTCTCTTCCTACCATGGCATTTACTACTTCACTGGAAGTAGTTTCTTCCGGCTTAAATTCGCCGGTGAAAATTCCATCTCGCAAGACAACAATACGATCAGAGACTCGGAATACTTCATCCAATCTATGAGTAACGAGTACGATACCTTTACCGCGCTCCCGCAAAGCTTCTACACAATCGAGAAGCTCGTCTACTTCATTTCCACCGAGAGCCGAAGTAGGCTCATCCAATATCAAAATAGAAGAATCAGCGATAAGAGCTCGTGCAATTTCTACTAATTGCTGCTGCGCTACTGATAATTCCTCTACCGGAGTTTCAAGCGGAAGCTGAAAAGGTACATTCAGTCTATCTACTGCTTCCCGAATAGTGTCTACTTGCGATTTTAAAGATCTGAACCCTAATTTCGAGTATCCAGCTGGTTGAGTTAGCAGTAGATTCTCGGCAACCGTCATTTCAGGAATTAAATTAAATTCCTGCAATACTATCGAAATTCCGTGCTCTCTAGCTTCCACAGTAGAAGCGAAGGACACTTCTTTTCCATCCATCTTTATTGTGCCTAAAGTCTGCTTATGCACTCCGGCAATTATTTTCCCTAAAGTGGATTTTCCGGCTCCGTTTTCCCCAACTATCGATACGACTTCTCCGGGAGAGATGCTCAAATTAACACCTTTAAGTACCTCATTAGAACCAAAACTCTTGTGTATATTTTCTAATTCGAGCATCTCTCCCTACCTCTTTTTTACAAATAGCACTTACTTAGCAAATACAGTCTTTGAAGCTTCAGCTTCTTTATCTCGGACATTTAACGAAGAAATGGGCAAAGTATCCACATTTATTCTCTTTTCCGGAGTCTTCCCGGTAATTACTGAGCAGGCAGCCTTCACTGCTTCCACACCCATCAATACCGGCTGCTGCATCGAAGCACCGTATACAATTCCGTCTTTAATAGCTTGCATAGTATCTGGGCTACCATCAAAGCCTACTAAGACGAACTTTCCTTTAGCGTTAGCAGTCTGAATAGCGGTAACTGCTCCTAAAGTTGCCTCGTCATGCTGAGTAAATAGACCCACCATATTAGGATGCGCGGTCATTAAGTCCTGAGTGAACTTCAGCCCTTCGGAACGTGTGTACTCAGAGGACTCTAACAACGGAATCATCTTGAATCCTGCAGCCTCTACCTTCTCAGTAAAGCCTTTAGTGCGGTCCTTACCATTCTGGCGAGTTTGCGAAATAGAAATCATACCAATTTCGCCACTGGTAATACCCTTTTCTTTCAGGGCTTCCAGCATCATATCGGCAGCTTTAGCCGCTCCGGCCACATTGTCAGTGGCTACATAAGAAGCATATTCACCGCCATCGGTGCCCACATCGGCAATAACTACGGGTACGCCAGCTGCCTTAGCTTTATCCAAAACTCCAACCGCTGCTGCGGAGTCAGTCGGAGAAATAATAATGGCATCGGCGCCAGAAGTGATGATATCTTGTACATTCTTCATCTGCGTAGATTGACTCAGTTTAGAATCATAAGTCGTTACCTGCGCACCTTCTTCTTTACCTTGACTTTCTGCTCCCACCGCAATGGATCTCCAGAACGGTACCGAAGTAGAAACAGTCATATACGCGAGCTTTGCATCTTTACAAGAAGAAGCCGCTTCTTTTGCATCGCCGCCCTTATCTGCACTGCCGCCACAGGCAGCCATTGTAAGAGCCAAAGCAGATGCCAGCACAATACCGGTAATTTTCTTTTTCAGCATGTTTTCCCCCTTGAAAACGAATCGTTATTTTTATTACTGCGCAATATATGCGCAGCAAAGTATGTTATTTTTTAGAATTTCTAATTCTCACTACCCGATCGAGTACCACGGCGAGAAGCATGATTACTCCCAGCGCAGTTCCCTGCCAGAACGCATTCACTCCTAAAAGGTTTAGACCATTAGAGAGCACTCCAATGAGCAATATGCCGATGAAAGTACCTACTACAGTGCCTCTACCTCCCATAAGCGAAGCACCACCAATCACGACGGCGGCGATTGTGTTCATCTCAAAGCCCGTACCCGTATTAGGATCAATAGCTCCTAAACGCGAAGCCTCAATCATCATGGCGACTGCACACAGCACGCCGGTGACTATATAAGGGAACATCAGCACGCGGTCTATCGGCACACCCGCCAGCCGAGCAGCTTCCGCATTAGAGCCAGCTGCATACAGATAGCGCCCGTACTTAGCTCTAGTCAGGAATATATGAGCCAAAATGTAGCAAATCACTAACAACCACAGGTACGCATAGGTACCAAAAATTTTCATAGATCCGAGCTTGGCAAATTCTGCAGGTAAACCAGTTTTGGTGGAACCATCAGATATTACGTAAGTAATAGATACTGCTATAGACGCAGTAGCTAAAGTAACGATAAAAGGAGCTAATTTTATTTTTGATACCAAAAACCCGTTTATAGTGCCTACCAAGGCTCCGACCAGCAACATAGCTATTACCCCAGGAACGAATCCCCATTGCAACATCACTATTGCGCCCACCATGGTGGATATGGCAGCAATACCGCCTACCGAAAGATCAATGCCACCAGTTAAAATTACAAAAGTCTGCCCAATAGCAATTAATCCCAACACCATTACTTGCGATAGAACATTCTCAATATTGGCGGGCATTAAAAAGCGTGGTTCAATAATGCTCAAGCTAACTACTAGAATCACCAAAGCAAATAAAATAGCTAGCTCAATTCGATACTGATTAATAGCTGCCTTAATAGGATTCTTAGCAACTAAAGGCACAGCTTTGCTAGGCGTAGAAACCTTGTTACTCATAATTATTACCCTCTCCCCTTCTTCTTACTTGGCTAATTTCGCTCGCAAGATTCTGCGAATATACTCACGGTTAGTGGCAGTCACAGATAGCCCATCACCACCGTAGTGCTCCACACAAAGAGGGCCTTCGTAGCCAGATTCCAAAGCAATTTCTATCGCACGCCGATAATTTATAAATCCGAATTCCATAGGAGCAGGAGTAGTAGTGTACAACCCATTCTTTGGATCTTCATCACGGAAGTAATTCTTCATATGCCAATAATTAGAATGCGGCAGAAGCTTTATAAACATCTCTTCCCAGTTTTCAATGGGGCGATGTAAGCGCACTAAATTCCCGATATCAGGATTAATTCCTAAATTACTAGCCCCAATATCCGAAACTAATTTCAAGGTGGAATCAGCGGTACCAATATAGGTATCTTCATACATCTCTAAAGAAAGCTCGATATTAAAAGGCTTGGCATACTCACAAAGCTGGCCGATTCTATCGACGCAAAGATTCCAATTTTCGGGATTATTCGGCTCATCTATCGCGCCCGGCTCCACCCAGAACCACTGCGCAGTTTTTTGAGCTGGAAATAAATCTCTGTGCAAACCAATGGAAACAATTGACACCCCATACTCAGCAGCTGTATCAATCGTGCGCTTAATATAATCAAAATTTCGTTGCGCTTTTTCCTCATCAGGATCGATTACCGACTTACGAATGACGGAGATAGCGGCAAAGCCTACCCCATAAGCATCGAAGCTCTCTTTTAACTCTACTTTTCTTTCTTTCGAAAGGTCTGCAGGGCGAAGCCAGGTATCCATTAAATCTATATGCGCAAATCCTTCAAGACTGATTTCTCGCGCTACATCTCGCCACCGGGAAGCCGGAGCTTCCTGTTCTAGCATTCCATTGCTTCTTTTTGCAGGAAACTGCAGTAGTGCAGCTGCAATAGGCCAATTTTCGGCAGTGTATTTCATTTATTCTCCTCTTAACTAACTGCTCCGTCGCAGTATGAGGTGGTTTATACACACTTAGTCATTCGGTATAACCAAGCTTAAATTTATAAAGTACCTATAGGATATAGGATATATCGAGTGAGTGCAACCACTTTTCGCACCATTTTTGTTTCGTAAATCTCATCTATAAATAGCTACTCTCAATGCTCGATAGAAAATTATTCTTGAAGTACCTAGCTGTAGCTAAAAATTCCACGTATTATAAATTACGTTTCTATTACTTTATTTGAAAGCAATAAATAGCATGATTCCTCTGGGATTTAAACGCGATACATTACGGGATGAAGTATATAACCTACTTTTACACCGCCTTATCTCTGGAAAATATGCACCGGGATCTCCTCTTCAGATTGGTCTGTTAGCTAAAGAACTCGATATCTCCCCCACTCCAGTGCGAGAAGCCCTGGTAAAACTGGAAAATACTTCTTTAATTTCCCGTACCGCCCTAAAAGGTTACCGAGTATCTGAACCACTTTCTAATAAACAAATATCGCAACTTATAGATATGCGCCTCGTACTCGAAAATGCGGCAGCAGAACGAGCTGCAAAAAATGCAAAAAAATTATTTCCAGATTTGCAAATAGCCCACGAAGAACATGCTAGACAGGCAGATAAAGTAAATAAACTAGCTGAAGCAGGAAAATTAGCAGTAGAAAATTTAATTCCCTACTTTTCCGCTGATTGGAATTTCCACCATACAATTTTGCAATACTGCGAAAATAGCTACATAGAAAAAACTGCCGATAATCTTTCATTTAATATCCATCGCATCAGGCAAGATTTATTAACTAAATCTTCCGATGCACTCATAGCGGTAGCAGAACACCAGCAAATACTCGACGCATTTAAAGACGGAGACGTAGAACAAATTCGAAATGCAATGACGAATCACCTTTTAAATGTGCTAAATAGATCCACTGCCAGCAATAAAATAATTAAATCCACAGTAGTAATAGATAACTAATTTTCACCGAGAAGCTACCCAAACTAATCGCATCTTCCTGCAAACTTTTCATACAGTCTTTTGCGTCTTGCGCCACATCTAAACAAGCTATATCATATAGGATATATTAGAGTGTCTATGACGTAGTGGGGTGCCCCACTATAGACACCGCGACTTTCTAGTTACACTAATAAATAATCAACCTTTACCGTCATAAGCAATGGAGCAGGAAATGACATTTTTAGTAAATAACCCCGAAGAATTTGCTGCCGATTCCTTGAAAGGTTTTACGGCTGCTTTTCCTAATCATGTACAGCTGGTACATGGAGGTGTAGTGCGTGCTACTGAAAGCCCGCGTGGTGAGGTAGCTGTTGTTGTGGGTGGAGGATCTGGCCACTATCCCGCTTTTGCTGGTTGGGTAGGCCCCGGTATCGCACATGGTTCAGTATGCGGAAATATTTTTGCTTCTCCTTCTGCTTCCCAGGTCACTTCGGTAGTAAAAGCTGCTGATAACGGTGGTGGCACTATTTTACTTTTCGGTAACTATGCTGGAGACGTGCTTCATTTTGGTAATGGCGCTAATCAGCTGCGGGCAGCGGGAATTGATGTACGAATTGTGACTATTTCTGATGATATTGCTTCTAATACTCCCGATAAGCATGATGATCGCCGCGGGATTGCCGGGGATGTATTAGTAGTAAAAGTAGCTGGCGGAGCGGCTGCAGCCGGGCTGGATATTAATAAAGTAGAAGAACTGGCTCGGCGTGCTAATACCCGTACGCGCACGATTGGAATTGCTTTCACTGGCTGTACTTTGCCTGGCGCTAAAGAGCCACTTTTCACGGTAGAACCCGGTACTTTTGGTTTAGGTTTAGGCATTCATGGTGAGCAAGGAATTTCTTCTCATGAGATGATGCCTGCCCGGGATATCGCGAAGATGCTGGTAGAAAAAGTTTTAGCGGAAGAACCCGCCCGGGAAAATGGCTATACCGGCCGCGTAGCCGTGGTAGTAAATGGTCTGGGTGCCACTAAGTATGAAGAACTTTTCGTGCTCTATGGAACTATATCTGAGCTTTTAGCTGACCATGATTTAACGGTAGTAGCACCGATAGTTGGCGAACAAGTAACTTCGCTGGATATGGCGGGCGTATCTCTTTCGCTTATGTATCTAGACGAAGAACTAGAGAAATACTGGGTTGCTCCTGCAGATACTCCTGCTTTCCGTACCGGTAATATTGAAAATGCTGGCACTCGTAAAGTAGTAGAAGCAGAAGATAATAGTGTAATACCGGCCGGAGCTCCCGCTTCCGCAGAATTTGCTCGTAGCCTCGCTGAGATCTTAGAACTTTTTGAAAAAACTGCACGAGCAGCCGAACCAGAACTAGGCAGAATTGATGCTATAGCCGGAGATGGTGACCACGGGCAAGGAATGACGCTCGGCACTACCGCCGCTGCAAAATCAGCGCGGGAATCTCTAGCAGCCAAAGCTGGAGCTCGTACCCTGCTTTCCCGCGCTGGCGCAGCCTGGTCAGAAGGAGCAGGTGGCACTTCCGGAGCTCTCTGGGGTGGAGCCCTCGCAGCAGCAGGCGGAGTATTCTCTGATGAAACCGCCCCCACCCAAGAAGAAATAATTACCGCCGCAATCGCTGGAGCTAACTCCATAACCGATATGGGAGGAGCAAAAGTAGGCGATAAGACGATGGTAGACGCGCTCGTTCCTTTCGCTGATTCACTAAAAGAAAATATTTCTTCTTCGAAATCACTGAAAGAAATCTGGAATACTGCCGCGGAAGCCGCTCAAACAGCAGCCGAAGCAACCGCGAATATCACTGCCCGGAAAGGCCGCGCCCGCACCCACGGAGACGCCTCTCTCGGAACTCCTGATCCAGGAGCAATATCCTTCGCGCTACTCATGCAAGCAATAGCAGACTTCCTCCAATAAACAAACACTGACAAAGGTAGGCGACACAAACAAAATCAATAGATAACAACCGCCTACACCAACAAAAATTCCCGATGCCACACCAGGCATCGGGAATTTCTCTTCGTAGCGGGGACAGGATTTGAACCTGCGACCTCCGGGTTATGAGCCCGGCGAGCTACCGAACTGCTCCACCCCGCGTCGGTATCTATTACTCTAGATAAAAAATACTTCTAATAGCAAGGCGGGGTACGTGTACTTACTCACGTCCCCGCCTTGCTTAATTCCCGAAATTAAGGGCTTATCTCCTCTGGGCGATCAATTTTTCACCAGCTTTTCACCAGCTTTTCACCAGCTTTTCACCAGCTTTTCACCAGCTTTTCACCAGCTTTTCACCAGCTTTTCACCAGCTTTTCACCAACTTCTCGCCACTATTAGTAGATAAATCTCCCCTTATTTCTTAGTTTCTGCTTGAGCAGCGTTGGCATCTTCAATAGCTTTCGCTAATTTAGCTTGCGCGCTACCATAGGCTGCCCAATCACCATTCTTTCGCGCAGTTTCGCTTTCTTGTATCGCACTGCGTGCATCTTGAAGAGCTTTCGTCAATCTCTGCTCTGGAGTACCTGCTGCTGGAGCTGGAGCAGCGCCGCCTTCCGCCGGCTTAGCTGCCTCTTGCCCTTGCTTGTTATCTCCAGCTACCGGGGCATCTTTCGCTCCGGCAATTGCCGCATCCCCCGCTTTTGCTCCGGAATCTCCGCCGAAGACCTCATCTAAGGCTTCGTCTAAAGTAGGAGCAAATCCTACTTGGTCACCGAAGAGCGCCAGCACATATTGCAGGGTCGGATACTGCGTACCGGAAGAAGCCTGCACATATATTGGCTGTACATAGAGTAAACCGCCGCCAATAGGCAAGGAAAGCAGATTACCTTCTAGCACTTCCGTGCCTCCTTGGCGAAGCAAGTTCAGAGCTGTAGAGACATCCGGATTGGTGAGCATAGTATTTTCCGCCTGCCCAGGCCCGGAAACCGTCAAATCTCGCGGAGCTTCGAGCAGTCGCAGTTTGCCATAAGAATCAGCTATCTTTCCGGTCTCATTGCCCGCATTAGAATCTGCCGCTAAGAATCCCGTCATTACGTTTCGGTTCGTATTACCACCCGGAATATAAGAAGTGGTAATCGAGAAGGAAGCGGCATCCTGCCCTGGCATTTGCAGCGTCATATAATACGGAGGCTGCGCCGGAGTATTTTCTTTCACGGCCATCGTGGGCTCGCGCGGCACCTGCCAGAAATCACCGCCAGAGTAGAAAGATTTTGCATCTTTTACGTGATAGCGAGCGAGCAGAGTGCGCTGTACCTTAAAGAGATCTTCTGGGTAGCGCACATGCGCAATCAAATCTCCCGGCATCTTCGCGAGCGGAGTAATCTGCCCCGGGAAAATTCCCTTCCAAGCATTAATTATCGGATCATCTTGATCCCACTGGAAGAGCTTTACACTTCCGTCATAAGCATTTACCACTGCTTTTACTGAATTGCGAATGTAATTTATCTCTTCCGGAGCTGTACTAGAGACTTGGCGGGTACGCGAATCCATCGTCGCCTCAGCTAAAGTCTCGCGCGCCGAATATGGATAGTTATTAGAAGTAGTGTAACCATCGATAATCCACACCAATTCTTTTGGCGTATCCGGATTATCATCCATATCTACCACTGCTGGCAGTGCCTTAGAATCTAGCGTCAAGTACGGAGCTACTTTACTTAGTCGCTTATGCGGATCACGATCGAAAAGAATCTGCGATTCGCTCGTGACTCGATCCGAGAAGAAAAGCTCAGTGGAGCGGAACTTCACCGCATAAAGCAGTTTGTCGAAGACATTGGAAATCTTTGGCCCGCCGTTGCCCTTATAGGTAGTATTCACTTGCCCATTCGGAGCCTTATCGTCTGGATAATCTAATTCCCAAGGATCAGTGCCTTCGGGAGCCCCAACAATGGAGTAACTAGGAGATTTCTTTCCAAAGTAGACGCGCGATTCGTAATCGCCCATCTCCCCTGCCGAAGGAATGCCTGCCTCCCAGAAAGTAGGATCACCTTTCGTGGTCATAGTATTTCCATAAGCGGCAGCTACTCCGAATCCGTGGGTATATACCGTATGGTCATTTACCCACGAACGGCGCGAATTATCCAAACCATCCAGGTTTAGCTCTCGCATCGCCACTACCGTATCGCGCATCTTCCCGTTAATTGCATAGCGATCTACGGCAAGCGGATTTAAGAATTCGTAATACTGGCGATTCTGCTGTAGCTGATTAAAAGACGGAGCCACAATAGTCGGATCGAGCAAACGAATCTGTGCCGCGGTTTCAGAATCGTGGCGCAACTGCCCGCTCTTGGTATCGGTGCGCGCGGCATATTGCTGAGATTCCACATTTTCTAGACCATAAGCAGCTAGCGTGGCATCGATATTGCGCTGTATATACTTCGACTCTAACTCCACCGCATTCGGATTCACTTTGAAATTCTGCACCAGGAGCGGATATACCACACTGAGTACCAAAGCGGCGGTGACGGTGGCGGCCACTCCCACCAGAGCCGGTTTCCAGAGCTGCTTTACAGCCGCAACTATGAGCAGAATACCGATGAGGAAGACGGAAATAGCCAAAATGGTGTATCCCGGCTTAGAAGCGTTGATAGCCGTAAAGTTGGCGCCCGAAAAACGCTGATTATTTCCGAGCAATAAATCGTAGCGCGCGAGCCAGAACTGGGCGGCTATTACAAAAGCAAAGCATATGCTCAATACCGCTAGATGCATCTGTATCCGCTTCGGCAAGCGCACACGAGTATTTTTCTCCGGCAGGCTCGCCGTGAGCCAGTAACCGATAACGCCGAGAATCACACAGGCAATTAACAAGGTAATTAGGAAACTCAGAATTAAGTGCAGCGCAGGCAAAGTAAATACGAAGAACGAAACATCCAGCCCAAACTCCGGATCTTTAGTGCCGAAGGAAGATCCATGTAGCCAAAGTAATACGGTGCGCCAAGAAAAGCCGAGGCGACCTCCGATTACGAGCCCCAGCACCAAGGGAATAACTCCGTATGTAAGCCAGCTATGCGAACGCAATGCCTTTAGATAGGTATCTTGCGGACGGGGCTTCAGCACCACTTCTGCCCCCGCCTCTGACTGCGGTTTCTTCCCAAGCGTGATCCGAATATTTAGGGCAAACACCAGAGCAGCGATTAAAGTACCGACTAAACCCACCAAGAGGGCTGCTCCGTATTGCGTCCAGAACACTCGCAAAGCATTAATCTGCTTAAACCACTGCACTTCTGTCCAAAATTCGGAGAGAAATACCACTGCCGCTAGGATTAATGCAAGTACCACTAAAGTAGGGATAAAAGCACCGTTCTTACCTGCTTTTTTTCCTCCCCCTGCGGGAGTTCTCAATTTTGCTGCTGCTGAAGTAGCCAAATTCCGACCTCAACTTACGTATAGAAATATCTGCTTAAGACTAATCTAACTTAAAAGAGGGAGTAGTGAGAAGACGAAGGTGAAAAAAGCGCCCAGAGCGAAAAAGTGAGGCCGGGCAACTGCTTATGCCAATATAGAATCATGGACGCAATTAATTCTTTAGAAGCCACGGCGCGGGAAATAGATAAATATGTAGCTCGCGGCGGCTGGGACGGGCAGATACATCTATTTGCATTGGTGCAAGCGCAGAAAGCCTTGGCAGAAAATCCCGCTTTAAAAGCTGATTTACCACCGGGAGTAAACAGCGAAGATTTGAACTCGCCACAAGCTATGCTCTCGATTGAGCAAGAAAACCTACCGGCAGCAGCCGGAATTGGAGAATTATTGGCGCAAATTGCCTGGCCGGATACGGTCGATGGCGCCGCCCTAACTGTAGAGCGAATTTTATTGCCGCCGGCCGCCGAAGCAAAATTACCGAAAGATCCGCAAGCAGCCTTAAAAGCTCTCGAAAATCATCCTGATAAACAAGAAGCACGCATCACTGCTAGCGTCACTCGCTCTGGAGATGCTTGGTGTATTATCCGCCTCCGTGCCTATGACACCGAGAAGATGGTACTTTCCGGCGCCGAATTAGCCCCCGGAATCACTCAAGCTTTAGCACAGACTTTTCAAGACTGAGATCGTTTTCCAAGCGGGGCGTTTCTTGGCTAAAGAAAAGAGGCGTTTCCAGACTAAGGGCGCGCCTGCTGCTGCTTTTTAACTAAATCTCGGCAACTAGTGAGCTTTTCCGTATTTCCTTGCGCAATTTCTGCCACCGCCAAGATAGATTCCTGCGTATTGCGTATTGCCCATACGCGCATTCCCGGCGGCTCATATCCGATAGTTTCGGCACAGTTCAGAGCAGGAGCTAGGAAATCACGCGCCCCTTCGGCAGCGGCTCCCCGCATTTTATGAGTAATACCTCCGATTGGCCCCACATCGCCATCCCAAGCTACCGTACCCGTACCGGCGATAGTATGCCCTCCGCCGAGCGAACCTTTGGTGAGTTTATCGTATATAGCCAGCGCAAACATATTCCCTGCACTCGGCCCACCAATATCTTTCAGTAAATAATTCACCGTCGCCGGTATCTTGACGTTAATCGCTTCAATACTCACTCCGAGCAGCGAACCCGGATGTACCCAACCGGTGGCGTCTTTCTTGTACGGAATTGTTTCGAACTGTACTTCCTGCTCTTTTCCATCCCGCACGATTTGGAAATAGAGGGTAGTGTTCGGCGGAACTCTATCTATCACCGTGGAAAGTTCATTTTGGGTCTTCAGCTCGTAGTAGGAGTCCTGGGGGAAAATTTTCATTCCCTTGATAATATCGCCCTCTTTGAGGACTTTGCCGGAAGGATTATTCGGATCTACTCCTACTACTTTTATCTGCATCGATACTTTATATCCAGCTAATTCAAAAGCAATAAGAGCCGCAGAATCTTGAGAGAACTCCATCAATTCTTTATTCTGCTCTTTGTACTCATCGGCATTTAAATTCTGCGGATACATTACCTCTACCGGCAAGAGCTGCTTATTTTTACGTAATAACGCATACCAAGCCTGCGCCCCCAGCACTCCTCTATCTGCTGTGCCTTGCGCAGCCACCGTCGTCATTAATAACCGCGTATCACTCGGATAGGTCTGCGCCTTTTTAATTTCCACTACTTCTTTGTTTTCTACCGAAGAATTTACATTTATAGCGGGGCCAGCAGAAGCTACTACGTAACCAGAGGGAATTACCATTCCCAGCGCTATCAGCACAATAAACACCACTGCCGCCAGCTTTATCCGCTGCCGACTATCTCGTAGATCTATTCTTCTCATTGCGCTTTCTCTATTCCTCTTCTGCATTCTCATTCCGCAGGCTGATTCCATAATGATTTTCTACTCTACCAAAACCGCCGGCTCTGCAGTTCGCTACTCGCGGAGAATTATTCTTATAGATTAGATTTGTGAAAGACTTACCTGAGGAAGGATCCTAGGAGGTAAAAATGAGTGAATTTTCCCCTGATGAGCCAGGCAAGCCCGATTGGGAAAAAATGCTGCGCGCTGTACTGGGAGACGCGGCCGCCGAAGAGATGCTACAGGCTTTGCATGGGCAAGGCATAAATCCGGGAGCACTGCCGGACATATTTAGCAATGAAAATTTCACTCTTATTACCCAGCAGATTCAACAAATGTTAGGCTCCTCTGGCGCCGGCGCCGTCAACTGGAATATCGCAGAAAAAGTAGCCCGCGAAAGAATAACTCAGCAAAAACTGGATAAACTTACCGCCGGCGAAGCAGAAACAGCTCGGCAAGCTCTGCGCGCCGCCTCGCTCTGGCTAGATGCAGCGAGTGAAATCAATCCACTCTCCGGCCCGAATATGGCGTGGACGCGGCTAGATTGGATTGCCCATTCTCTGCCCACTTTTAAGCGCCTCCTCGATCCAGTAGGAGAAAATATTGCGCGCGCCTTCGGAGAATCTTTTACTGCGCAAATCGAATATGCTCCGGAAGAGATGCGTAACCTACTTCCAAACACTGATTCGCTGCTGCAGAATATCACGGCCTCGATGCTGGGAATGCAGTACGGAAGTGCTCTGGCAGATTTAGCTGCTTCTTCCTTTGGATCTACCGATACGGGCCTGCCGCTCACCGAAGGTTCCACTGCTGCCCTAGTACCAGCCAATATTGCCGAATTCTCAAAAGATTTAGAGGTACCCGCTAGCGAAATACTCAGCTATATTGCAGTACGCGAAGTAGCTGCTGCCCGGCTCTATACTGGGGTACCGTGGCTACGAGCCCGCGTCTTAGACACAGTGGCAGAATTCGCCCAAGGAATCGAAATAGATACTAGCGCCATAGAAGATAAGATTCGCGATATTAGCCTGGACAACCCCCAGGCTATCCAAGAAATTGATTTAGACGGCATCTTTTCACTCGGGCTCAGCCCGGCCCAAGAAGATGCACTAGAGCGCCTCGAACACCTCCTTTCTTTAATAGAAGGTTGGGTATCGGAAGTATCCGCGCGCGCCGTAGCACCTCATTTACCTAATGCAGTACCTTTACGGGAAATGTTTAATCGCCGCTACGCCACCGACAATCCGGCTAAGCACGTCTGGGAAGCCCAGCTAGGAATGGAGATGGCACCGCGGCAACTGCGAAATTCGATTACTTTTTGGCAAATGGCAGAGCAGAAACTCGGCATTGCTGAGCGCGACGCCCTCTGGCAGCACCCAGATTTACTGCCCACTGCGGCAGATTTGGCTGACCCGGAAAGTTTCTTCGCCCAAGAAAAAAATACCGATATCGAAGCCGAACTGGATTCTTTCCTCGCCGATCTTTTCAGCGAGAACCCGCAAAACACGGGAGAAGTACCGCATGAACCAAAATTTATGCCGCCCACTTCTCCCGGCGCTCCCGGTTCTACTGATAAACCTGATAATTCCGATTCCTCCGCTACCCCTGACTCTGCGGAATAAGTAGCTAGGTAAAATCCCGCCGCTAATTGCGGAATTATCCTCTTTTTCGTTTTACGTATAGTTTCTTTTCCACAGTTGCGGATACTTTTTACCGCCACCAGCAAAGCTCTTTAGAGTCGAGATACACCCTGAACTAAGTATTTCGCAAAGGAGCCGCCATGCATATCACCCCGGGGATCGGATTCTACTGGGTAAGCCCCCAGCAAGCACAGATAGGATTAGATACACGGCGAAAAGTAGAGTTAGCTACTTATAACCGAGCCGAGCTACAACTTATAGATATGCTCACTATTCCACATACCCTTTCTGAGATAAGAAGACTGGCGGCAAAGCGAGGCATTTCGGAGGCACGTCTCCAAGATATTTTAGAGATGCTTAAAGAAAATGAGCTTTTAAACGAAGAGAAGCCGGCTATAACTGACGGACTAGCTTGGGAACGCCTACACCGCAAGCTACCTACCCATCGCGAAAAAATAAAAATTTCTCTACCCCGCCTTGACCAGCTAGGGTGCTCTATCGCTATGTATTTAGCGGCGGCAGGAATTAATTTTCTCAACTCTACGGATATGCAAAAAATAGGAGAATTTGACCATTTCCAATTGCAAGCCCAATTCTTTGGCCTGCCGCGCATACATGGAATTACCACTATTTTGCGGCAGATTAATCCACATATCGCATTTTCAAACAAAAAAGATTCTGAATTTTTACCAGATATCGTGGTGCTATCTGGCTCGCACACTTTAGACCCGATAGTAGTAGGCGAATACTTAGCGCGTGGAGTTACCTGCTTACAGTGCTGGGTAGAAGAATTAGATATTTATATCGGCACTCTCTGCAGCCCCCATCTGGGCACTTGCGCCAACTGCTTCTATCAGCACCGCTGCGCAGCTGATCAGAACTGGCCAAAGTTAGTACCACAGGCTCTACACGGGCGGCCGGTAGTGCCAGAAATGAGCAGTCTGCAGTTAGCTGCCAGCTTAGCGGGGAGAGAGCTACTGAATTTAATAGATTTTCATACCACCCAAATTCGCTACGCCGTCTGGAAAATTCCTCCCGCTCCGGAAAAAGTACAGCTTATTTCGGTGCCTCCGCATCCAGAGTGCGGCTGCCAACCAGCTCATCTCACTGCACACTAGCTAGCTAAAACTGCACACTAGCTGCGTAAAGCCGCACACTAACTATCCAAAGAATTTAGCAAGTGAAGAATCTCTACCCCATAGGTGGCGAGGCGTTTCTTACCGATTCCCGCTACCTGGCTCAACTCAAATAAATTTTGCGGCTGCTGCTTACTGATTTGCCGCAGCGAAGTATCACTGAGTATCTGATATTCTGCCCGCCCCGTTTTTTGCGCAGTTTCTTTCCGCCACGCTCGCAAACTTTGGAAAAGTTTTTCCGCAGCTGGGCTCAAGGGAGTGGCCACGGCAGAAGCAGTCGGGCGCACTTGCCTAGCGTTCGTAGAGCGCAGCCAAATATCAGCTAAGAAGCGGGAACAATTCCCGCGGTCGCTCCCGTTTTTCTCCGCATAGGAAATATAGAGATTATCGCGCGCGCGAGTGATACCCACGTAGAGTAAGCGACGCTCTTCCGTTATTTCTTCCTCGCTCCCAGCGTGCGTAAGTGGCAGCAATCCTTCCTGCACTCCGGCTAAAAATACTTGCCGCCACTCCAAACCTTTTGCGGCATGTATGGTGGAAAGCACTACCGATTGCAACTGCGGGTCGTACTGATACTCAGCTCTTTCTGCTAGCTCCGCCAGAAAATCCGCTACGCTTCCGCGCCGGCTTTCCCAAATTTGCCGGCCAATTTCCGCCAAAGCTCGCAAAGATTCCCATTTTTCTCGCGCCGCCCCCTGCTGCGCTGGAGGTTCTGGGCGCCAGCCTAAATTGTAGAAAGCCGCGTCTAAAAACTGTGGAAGTGGCTGGTCACCCGCTGTCTTAGCTTCAGCTCGCAGGCTAATCATTGCTTCTTTTATTTCTCGACGTTCAAAAAATCGTACATTACCTTTTACTACGTAAGGAATTCCCGCTTCCCGCAAAGCATTTTCAAATACTGCCGACTGCGCATTAATGCGATAGAGCACCGCGATATTAGCAGGAGCTTCTCCTGCCCGGAGCAAAGCTGTAATTTTTTCCGCTACTCCGGCTGCTTCCGCGCTGGCGTCGCGGTATTTCTTCCAGTAAACCTGCCCACTATCTGGGCGAATAGCCTCTAGAGAGACGGAGCCCGGCAGCGATTCAACACTGCTTATACGATTCGCTAAACTAATTACCGGCGCAGTAGAACGATAGTTTTTATTTAAAACTAGCCGCTTAGCGGTCGGAAATTCCCGCGCGAAATTAGCTAAATATGCAGCACTCGCCCCCGCAAACGAATAAATAGTCTGCGATACATCACCCACTACGCAAATATCTCTGCTATCTCCCAGCCATAACTGCAAAAGTCGATGCTGCATAGGAGAAATATCCTGATATTCATCTACCACGAAATGCCGATAACGAGCGCGCACTAAATCGCGAATATCTTTTCTATCGCGCAGCATTCCGATGAGGGTGAGAATAATATCTTCGAAATCTATTACTCCGCGCTCGCACTTTACCTCTTCATAGGCGGTTATTAACTCTGCGAGCTTTTCTGGGCTCTGCCCCCCAATTCCCTCGCGCCCATTTTGCCGCGCTTGATCAGGATAATCCGCGGGAGTTATTAGACTAACTTTTGACCATTCAATCTCTTGCGCAAAATCTTTTACCGAGGGAAGGTCGGTAGGCAGACCCAGCTGCGTAGCTGCTCCGGCGACTAACGCAAATTTATTTTCTTTAATTTCTGGCACGTAACCACCAATAGCTTGCGGCCAAAAATACCGAAGCTGCGCTAGAGCCGCCGAGTGGAAAGTACGTGCCGTAATTTGCCCTACCCCGAGGGTACGCAAACGCGCGCGCATCTCCCCTGCCGCACGCGAAGTAAAGGTGACGGCCAAGATGTGTTGCGGGCGATATATTTGCTGCTCTACTGCATAAGCGAGACGATAAGTGATAGCGCGCGTCTTGCCGGTGCCGGCACCGGCAGCTACGCAGAGCGGCCCAGAGAAATAGGTGGCCACCTGCTTTTGATTCTCATCTAACTGCGCTAAAAGATTATCCGGTGGCATTTCAGGCCTCTTCTTGCCCCGCATACCAAGCACGTAAAATTACGTGTACCGCTCCGCTCCGACTCGGTAAAGTTACCTCTCCATCTGCTATCTTTTGCTGTAACTCTTGACGCGTAAAGAAATGCGCTTCCACTATTTCTTCTCCGTCTACCTTTATCTCCGGAGCGAAATCGCAGGTGCGCGCCGTATAAACCAGCATAAGCGAACGCGGAAAAGGCCAAGGCTGTGTGCTCAGATATTGCACATCTTCAACCGCAATACCTGCTTCTTCTTGCACTTCGCGCACTACTGCCATTTCGGCGGTTTCTCCCGCCTCGATAAAACCAGCTAGAGCCGAAAAACGCCGCTTATCCCACCCGGCCTTCCGCCCTAAAAGTAGGCGATCTTGTGCATCTAATACCCCTACGATCACCGCCGGATCAGTACGCGGGAAAATAATATGCCCGCGCGCGCAATGCGCCTCCCAGCCGCCGTTTTGGAAAAAAGTAGGAGCGGCACAGATACTGCAATATTTTTGACTCAATTGCCAATTACCGAGCGCGATTTGCGCGGTAGCTAAGCCCACTTCTAAATCGCTCAATTTCGGGCCCACCGTATAAAGAGGTAGAAATTCACTATGCGGAGGAAGAACGAGCGGCGGAATATTTGCAGCAAGAGACGGCGCGGCCGAATTATTTTCTACTGCCGTCAATCTCCCCAGCTCAATACCGAAGTAGGGAGTTTGCGAATAAATACCGAGATAGTTAGCTTGAGCGGCAATTTCCGAAGGAACTTGCGAATGAGAGAGTAAAAGTAACTGGCGCGGCGCAGCGCCTTTGGCGTTTACTTCTGCTCCACTACTTACTTCTGCTTCTGAGTTCTGCGCAGAAGGCGCAGCGAGCAGAGCAATTTTATTTTCATCGGTAACTAAAAATCGAGCAGCCTGGGCAGAGCACATATTTTGTAAATACGCCGGATCAGCCCGCCGGAGAGCATCTCGAAAAGCTTTAGCTCTTCCTAATACAAAATCCATATTTCCTAAACTCTCCCTCAGTTCTCCAAGATTTCGCGCTGGTTTAATACCTCTACTTCTAAAGATTCTCCGTTTTCTTATCTCGCCGCTCCTCTTAAGGGTATTCTAGCGCGAAAATTCCCAGTTAAAGCAGTGGTGTTTTTCTTAAATTATGAAATCTAGAGAATAAACTGCCAGAATAATACAGTGAACCTTGTGGAAAAAGATTTGGAAGTAGCTGATTTTATCTCACAGTCTTCCAGTTGGGCCGCCCCGCCGCGCGCATACCCGCTACGCGAAGGAGCTCATCTAGTAGGAGATGGCATCGATGTAGCCGTGTACGCTGGGTTAGCAAAAAAAGTAGAGATTTGCTTTTTCTCCCCAAACGGCCAATGCACAGAATCTTTTTCGCTACATCGTCAATTGCACGGCCTATGGGCAGGGCATATACCGGGAATATCGGTAGGAGCCCGCTACGGTTTTCGCGTCTTCGGGCACTGGGATCCAGATTCTGGAATGCTCTACAATCCAGCAAAAGTACTCCTCGACCCCTATGCGCGCGTTTTGGCGCAGACACCCACTCTACACCCGGCGCTATATGGGAAAACTGTAGATAAGCACTTTATTCCTAATCCGGATATGCAGGCCGATAAGCGCGATTCAGCGCCTTTTGCCGCCTTAGGCATGGTCACTCCCCCCGACGAAAAAGTCGATTCCCATCCGCGTATTCCTTGGAACGACACCGTTATTTACGAAGCGCATGTAGTGGGATTGACGAAAAATCTACCCGGAGTACCTCCGGAGCTGCGCGGCACTTATGCGGGAGCCGCCCACCCCGCCACCATCGCCCACCTAAAAAGAATCGGCGTCACGGCACTCGAATTACTCCCGATTCACGCTAAATTTAGCGAGCCTTTCTTAGCGCAGCGTGGTTTAGAAAATTACTGGGGCTACAATACGCTTTCTTTTTTCGCCCCTGAACCCTCCTACGCTTCTGCCGCTGCGCAGGCCGCTGGGCCATTGGCGATTCTCGCAGAAATAAAAGGCATGGTAGAACTACTCCACACCGCCGGGATTGAGGTAATTCTTGACGTCGTCTACAACCACACTTGCGAAGGCGGAAAAGACGGGCCTTCCCTCTCGTGGCGCGGTTTAGATAATACTGGCTACTATCGCCACGATTCTCACCATCCGGGAGTGCTAAAAGACACCACCGGTTGTGGAAATTCTTTAGATTTTCGGCGCGACACCGTAATAAAAATGACGCTAGATTCGCTGCGCTATTGGGTAGAAGTAGTGGGAGTAGACGGTTTTCGTTTTGATTTAGCCGTCACCTTAGGGCGCGAAGGCGATTCTTTTAACCACAATCACCCCTTGTACGTGGCCATGGCCAGCGACCCCATACTCTCTAGCGTAAAACTAATTAATGAACCGTGGGATATTGGCTACGGCGGCTGGCAGACTGGCGGATTCCCGATTCCCACCGCAGATTGGAACGACCGCTTCCGTGATTCTCTGCGCTCTTTCTGGGTAGCCCAACCGCGCGCAATTACCGCTGGCACCCCCGGCACAGATTTACGCGATTTAGCTACGCGCCTTTCCGGCTCTGCCGATCTTTTCGGCCGCGGTCGGGTACCGGGCGGGCGCGGAATCTATGCTTCGATTAATTTCATTACGGCGCATGATGGCTTCACAATGCGCGATTTGGTGTCTTATAACGACAAACACAATGAACTGAACAAAGAAGATAATAAAGACGGCACTGGCAACAATCTCGCGTGGAACCACGGCATCGAAGGCGATACCACCAACCGGGAAATCCAAAAGAATCGCCAAAAAACTATTCGCAATCTTTTCGGCTCGCTGCTACTCTCGGCGGGCACTCCGATGATTACCGCTGGAGATGAAATAGGGAAAACACAACTAGGAAACAATAATGCTTACTGCCAAAATTCCCCTATTTCGTGGCTAAATTGGGATATCGACCCCGATTGGGAAAATATCACTGCCACCGTGGCTTATTTAACGGAACTACGCCGCCAGCATCCGGTGTTGCGCCCCCAGGTTTTCTACACCGGCGAAGCTATTTCCGAAGGCGAGGTACGCGATTTAGAGTGGTTTAATAAAGATGGACAACCAATGGAAGAATACAGTTGGTTCGATAATTCTATCCGCACCCTGCAAATGCTGCGCGCCGGCGGCAAAGCCGATGGAGATGCCTTGCTGGTGCTAAATGGTAATCTCACTGCACAAGAAATTACCCTCCCGCAAGGGCAAGGCAAAGATTTCACTTTGGTTTGGAGCTCCGAATGGGAAAATCCCCAGCAAGAGCATATTGCTTATGCGCCGGGCAGCTCTAGTGCGCAAGAAGCACTTTCTCTCCGCTTATATTTCACTTCTCCCCCGGAGTAAGGATAATATGAGGGCGGACTACCCAAGAGCACATCACCGTGGGTAAATGCCATATAGGCAAAATTGGGATGGCAAGTTATTTATTTCAGGAAAGAGAATCGAATTATGAGTGCGCAAGATTCAGCTACTGCTCTCGAAGACGCTACTTCCGCTGCCTCTTTGGCGCAGGCACATCGCGTAAGTGAAAAAATAAAGGCAGCTATAGCCAAAGACCCTTCCTCTTTCCGAGTACTCACGGGAGATAGACCTACTGGGAATCTGCATATTGGCCACTATTTTGGCTCCTTGCTCAATCGCCTTAATCTGCAGCAACAAGGAGTAGACACTTGGGTATTGATTGCCGATTACCAAGTGATCACTGATCGCGACGGCGTCGGGCCAATTCGCGAGCGCGTCTATTCACTGCTTACTGACTACTTAGCAATCGGTATGGATCCGGAGCAGACCACTTTCTTTGCTCATTCGCAAATACCGGAATTAAATGAATTACTCCTTCCGTTTCTCTCTTTAGTGAGCGACGGAGAATTACGCCGCAACCCGACGGTGAAAGCAGAACACGAAGCTACCGAAGGGCGGGCGCTAAGTGGTTTATTACTCACTTATCCGGTACATCAAGCTGCCGATATTCTCTTCTGCAAAGCAAATGTAGTGCCGGTAGGAAAAGATCAGCTTCCCCACTTGGAACAGGCGCGCCTAATCGTTGATCGTTTCCATAAACGCTATACCGATGGCTCAGAAGAGGCGCGAATTTTTGCGCGCCCCCAGGCTTTACTTTCCGAAGCGGAAACGGTGCTAGGACTCGATGGGAAAAAGATGAGTAAATCGCGCGGCAATACCATTGAAATCGGCATGAGCGCCGATGAAACTGCCCAGCGTATTCGCAAAGCGGTGACGGATTCCGATCGCCATATCACCTACGATCCGGTAAATCGCCCGGAAGTGGCGAATTTACTTCTCCTTACCGCTTTAGCCAGTGGCAGAGATCCCCAAGAACTCGCAGCAGAAATTGGCGATGGCGGCGGCGGGGCGCTAAAGAAGATGACCACGGAAGCAATTAATGAGCATTTTGCCCCAATTCGTGCTCGGCGAGCTGAGTATGCCCAAAATCCGCAATATCTAGAAGAAATTTTGCAGCGCGGAGTGGAAAAGGCCCGGGAACAAGCCCAAGCTACTTTGGGGCAAGTACACCGCGCCTTAAATATGGTATATTTCTAATCCGAAAATTTTTATGTAAAATTTTTCATTAATTTAAAGCTACTTGCAGGGGCTTAGATTTTCTTTACGTAATTTTTTGCAAGAACAAGGCTTTGTAGAAAGCTCTTTCTCGTATATGCTTGCAGTGACAGCTTAGGCAAATTTATGCCAAAAGGTATTGATTGCCTTCTGATTGCAAGGAGAGTCATGACTAACGTTGATACTACCTCCGCCATTGGCCAACAAATCCGTACTGTTTCTGGGCGCACCCCTGCTGCAGGTACAGATATGGAGTACTGGACCGCTACCGCGAATGCGATTGTGGCAAAATTGGCGGATTCTTGGGAAAAAACTGAGAAGACCTACAATTCCGGGCGGATGCAACATTATTTCTCGGCAGAGTTTTTAATGGGGCGAGCAATGCTCAATAACCTCAATAATTTGGGGCTTATTGCAGATACCCGTGCCGCACTCGAAAATTATGGGCAAGATTTAAGCAATGTCTTAGACGCCGAATACGATGCAGCACTTGGAAATGGCGGCTTGGGAAGATTAGCAGCTTGCTTCCTTGATTCTTGCGCCACCCTGAATTTACCTGTGCGCGGATATGGAATCCTTTACCGCTACGGCTTGTTCAAACAGTATTTTGAAAACGGCTACCAGGAAGAAAAGCCGGACGCGTGGATGGAAGAGGGCTACCCCTTCGTCATTCGCCGAGAAGAAGAGCAGAAGCTGGTGCGCTACAACGATTTAGTAGTGCGCGCTATCCCCTACGATATGCCTATTACCGGATATGGCACGAAGAACGTGAATACCTTGCGGCTGTGGAAATCAGAGCCACTGGAAGATTTCGATTACAACGCTTTCAATTCGCAAAAATTTACCGAAGCAATTGTAGAGCGGGAGCGCGTAAATGATATTTGCCGCGTACTCTACCCGAATGATTCCACTTTCGAAGGAAAAGTACTCCGGGTACGCCAGCAGTACTTCTTCTGCTCTGCCTCCCTCCAAGCTATTGTGGAAAATGAGTTGAAAGAGCGCGGCAGCCTCAAAGACTTCGCTAAGTACAACTGCATGCAGCTCAACGACACCCACCCGGTGCTGGCAATTCCAGAATTGATGCGTATTTTGCTCGATGAGCACAATATGACCTGGGAAGAGGCTTGGGATATCGTCAGCCACAGCTTCGCCTACACTAATCACACCGTATTAGCTGAAGCGCTAGAAACTTGGGAAATATCTATTTTCGAGCGGCTCTTCCCGCGCATTATGGAAATCATTTACGAAATCGATAATCGTTTCCGCTCCGAATTAGCAGCTGCCGGCTACCATCCCGGAAAGATTGACTACATGGCTCCCGTGAGCGGGAATATGGTGCATATGGCGTGGATTGCCTGCTATGCCTCGTATTCAATCAATGGCGTGGCAGCGCTGCACACCGAAATTCTCAAGCGGGATACGCTCCACGATTGGCACGATATCTGGCCCGAGAAGTTCAATAATAAGACAAACGGAGTGACTCCCCGCCGCTGGCTCGATTTATGTAATCCGCGGCTTTCGCAGCTACTTACGGAACTAATTGGCAACGATTCTTGGGTACGCGATCTCGATAAGCTCCAGAGCTTGGAAAGCTACCTAGAAGACGACACTGTGCTCACGCGGCTGAATGAAATAAAAGCAGCCAATAAGCGCGATTTTGCGAAGTGGATTAAGCAGCGGCAAGGTATCGAAATTAATCCAGAAGCTATCTACGATGTACAGATTAAGAGATTGCACGAATATAAGCGGCAATTAATGAACGGATTGTACATTCTGGATTTGTATTTCCGCATCAAAGATAATCCGGAACAAAAATTCCCACCGCGCGTATTTATTTTCGGAGCTAAAGCCGCTCCCGGCTATGTACGGGCGAAGGCGATTATCAAGTTGTTGAATGAAATTGCCAAACTGGTCAATAATGATCCAGTGGTATCTCAGACTATAAAAGTGGTATTTGTGGAAAACTACAACGTATCACCAGCTGAGCACATCATTCCTGCTGCAGATGTATCGGAGCAAATCTCCACAGCTGGAAAAGAAGCTTCTGGTACTTCCAATATGAAGTTCATGATGAACGGCGCGCTCACTTTAGGCACAATGGACGGAGCCAATGTGGAGATAGCCGAAGCAGTAGGAAAAGAAAATGCCTATATTTTCGGAGCTCTAGAGGAAGATTTGCCTGAGCTACGCCGTGGATACAATCCACAAGCTGTGGCAGAAGAAACTCCGGGACTGCGCCGCGTGCTAGATGCCTTTACCGATGGCACTCTCAGTGATGAAGGTACCGGCATTTTCCATGATTTGCAGCTTTCCCTCCTCGAATCCAACGGGTGGGAAGAAGCCGATGTGTACTACGTGCTCGGTGATTTTGCTGATTATCGGGAAACTCGCGACCAGATGGCCGCAGATTTCTATAGTGATCGGCGGCATTGGGCCCAGATGTGCTGGAAGAATATCGTCGAATCTGGGCGTTTCTCTTCCGATCGCACCATCAGTGACTATGCGGAAGAAGTTTGGAAGATTTCTCCTTCCGCTATCTAAATCCATAATTTCTATTCCAGAAGCCTAGCGCATTTCGAAATTTCCATTTCCTAAAGCGTTAGGCTTCTGGAATACTATAAATAGAATCAGTAGCGCAGTTCACAAGATATTTTGGGCAGTGAAGGTGGATACCATGGTGAAAAAGACGGCAGCGAAAACTACTTCTCCGCAGCCATCCAAAAGCAGAAAAAATAATCGAGAAAACACTCGTAAATCTGCGCCAGTTTCTCCGCCTGCCCAGCAACCTGCCCCCTACTACCGTATTGGCCGAATTCCCATAACGAATGTATACCCCGCTTTAGAAAACGGAGCACTTCCAGCAAAAGCGGTAGAAAATGAATCTATTCCGATTCGCGCCACTATCTTCCGAGAAGGCCACGATCAATTCGGCTGTGAATGCGTGCTCGTGAATCCCGCTGGCGAAGAAGTGGCCACTGCGCCGATGGTCGATATCGCTCCTGGGCTGCGCCGGCATGAGGGATGGCTCCGGCCAACTTATCCGGGCGAATGGAAATTTTTTGTACGTGCCTGGTCAGATCCTTATGCTACTTGGCATCACGATGCGGAAATTAAAATTAATGCGGATATGGATGTGCCTTTAGTGCTGCTCGAGGCCGCCGCCGTCTTAAATAGAGCTATGAAGAATATGCCACGGGGATCTGCCGAGCGGCAAACTTTGCGGCAAGCCTTAGAAATAGTCAATAAAAAGCGCACTCCCGCACTCCAGCGCTATGCGGCCGCCACATCCGCAGCTGTGCAAGAAGCACTCTCCCGCTATCCGCTGCGCGATTTTATTTCTACTTCTGCACAGTTCCCGCTGCAGGTAGATAGAGAACGAGCTCTCGTAGGCTCCTGGTATGAGATTTTCCCGCGCACTGTGGGAGCCCACTTCGATAAGCAACAGCAAAAGTGGATTTCCGGTACTCTACAAACTGCACGCGCTGGTTTGGATCGGATTGCTGATATGGGGTTTGACGTCGTCTATCTGACGCCGGTACACCCAATTGGCACTACCAATCGGAAGGGTAAAAATAATTCCTTGATTGCCGGCCCGGACGACCCCGGTTCTCCTTATGCAATTGGCAGCGCCGAGGGCGGGCATGATGCAATTAACCCCGATTTAGGGAATTTTGCTGATTTTGATGCTTTTGTGGCCCGGGCGAATGAGCTAGGTATGGAAGTCGCGCTAGATATTGCCTTGCAGTGTTCACCCGATCATCCGTGGTTAAAGGAACATCCAGAATGGTTTACTACCCGTGCGGATGGCACAATTGCTTTTGCGGAAAATCCACCGAAAAAATACCAGGATATTTACCCGCTCAATTTTGATAACGATCCAGAAGGCATCTACCAGGAAATTAAAAGCATCCTCGAGCTCTGGGTGGCACATGGGGTAACTATATTTAGAGTAGATAACCCACATACCAAGCCACTGTGCTTCTGGCAACGAATTTTGGAATACTTCCATCGGGTACATCCGGAAGTAATTTTTCTTTCCGAAGCTTTTACCCAGCCCCCGATGATGCAAACTCTGGGCATGCTGGGATTCCATCAGTCTTATACTTATTTCGCTTGGCGTAATGAAAAAACGGAGATTGAAAAATATTTATTAGAAGTATCGCACGAGAGCGACTACCGAATTAGACCTGCTTTTTGGCCGACTACTCACGATATTCTTACTCCTTATATGCAGCAGGGAGGCCTCCCCGCTTTCGCTATTCGCGCCGTACTCGCCGCGACTGGCTCCCCTACTTGGGGTATCTATTCTGGATATGAGCTAGTAGAGAATGTGGCTCGCCCCGGATTTGAAGAACAAATCGACAACGAGAAGTACCAGTTAAAAGAGCGCGATTTCGCAGCGGCAGAAGCAAATGGCATAGCTAATTTACTGCAGATGCTAAACGGTATCCGCGCTCGGCATATTGCCCTGCGGCGCTTACGCAATGTACAGATTCACGGTACCAGTAACGATAAGATTCTGTGTTTCTCTAAAATTGCTCGCCCGGAAGAAAATAACGGCAAGTTAGATGCCGTGCTCGTGGTGCTAAATCTAGATCCCTATGCTTCCCGCGAAGCTACTCTCTACCTGGATCTTTCTGCTTTTGGAGCACATGGACGCAGCGATGACGGCGCGGTATTGAAAGTATATGATGAGATTTCTGGAGAAACGTACTACTGGAATAGTCATCCTTATGTGCGCCTCGACCCCCATGGCCGGGTAGCTCATATTCTAAATGTGCAGGTGATTGCTGATGAAAACTGCTGAAGAAAATATAGCCGATTTTATCCGCCCCGAGGGTACAGCAGATTTAGAAATACTGCTCAATTCCTGGATAGGGGCGCGGCGCTGGTTTACGGGAGAAAGAAAAAATCCCGCAGCTGCTATTACCGGAATTTTTGGAATAGCTAAGCAAGAAGATGCTTTTACTGCTCTGTGTAACGTCCGGAGTGGCAATACCACCTATTTAGTGCCGCTAACTTTCCGCAAATACCCAATTGCTACCGCACTTCTCGCCGATAATCCCCAAGCTTTACTAGGAGAATGGGCGCAGGGCGGAGAAAAATATGCCGTAATCGACGCTACTGAAGATCCGCAAGGGCAAATTGCATTATTACAAACTTGTTTCGGAGAAACTGGCCCAGCTACAGCACACCCGGGCGAGGTTGGCAATATCTCTGCCCAAGCTCTCCGCGGCGGTACCGCCGGGCTGCCGGGAATTGAAAAAATACAGCCATTGCGCTCGGAACAATCGAATACCTCGATTATTTATTATTTTCCAGCTGCGCCCGAAGCTGAGCACACTAGTACTAATACACCGCACGAAGCAGGAATTATTCTAAAACTTTTCCGCATTGCCCACTGTGGAGCTAATCCTGATATTGAGCTACAGCAAGCGCTAGATAAAGCGGCTCCCGGATTAGTGCCAAAGCAGTACGGAGCAGCAGAAATGCAACTACCAACGGGCACCGCGGCCATTATGACGGCGCAGGAATTCATTGCCGGAGCGAAAGATGCCTGGCAAGTATTCCAAGAAGAATTAGCACTTCCTTCTGGAAAAGTAGCTGATCCAGCCGAAATTATAGCTTTAGGCCGCCTTACCCGCGATATTCACCTCGTACTGGCACAGATTTTCCCGACTGCCGAAGTAGACGGAATTGTAAAAGAAAATATCTATTCCACTTGGATTAACCAGGCGCAGAAAGCGGTGGAAAAAGCTCCCGAGCTGGAAAAATACCGCGAAAAAATCACCGAAATTTTCACCGCTGCCACGCAGGTACCCTGGCCGTTGCGGCAAAGAATGCATGGAGATTTTCATTTAGGGCAAGTGTTGAATGCACCCGGACGAGGCTGGGTGGCGCTAGATTTTGAAGGAGAGCCACTCCGTTCTTTAGCCGAACGCACCGCTCCTGGATTAGCGTTGCGCGACGTAGCAGGCATGTTACGCTCTTTCTCCTATGCAGCAGGAGCGGCAGAATTAGCTGGCCGCCCGAGCACTGCCACTGGCCCGTGGGAGCAAGAAGCCACGCAGCTGTTTATCCAAGGCTACGGAGCCTTGGCTGAGCGAGAGCAAATTTTACTGCGCGCGCTCCTCCTGGAAAAAGCACTTTACGAAGTAGTATACGAAGCTACTTATCGCCCGCGCTGGCTCCCTATTCCGATTCGCGGAATACAAAAACTGCTGAATAATCCCTAGTTTTTTGTGTAAGTTCTTCAGTTATCCCCCAGTAAATTTGAAAACATGAAAGAATAAGACCATGAACTCCAAAGCTATTCCCGTTTCTCCTGAAGTCCTATACGCAGTCTCGCAAGGTGCGTATCATTCCCCGCACGACGTATTGGGGCCGCATACGGACGGAGAAAATCTGACGATTCGTGTGATTCGCCAACTCGCTGATTCCGTAACTATTATTACTGCAGATGGGGAGTATCCAGCTACACACGAACACAACGGAATTTGGGTAACTGTCTTAGAAAATTCCGATATTGTAGATTATCGAATCCGAGCCACCTACGGAGAAGATGAGCTGGTAACTGACGATGGTTATCGCTTTTTACCCACAGTAGGCGATGTAGATAAGTATTTATTCGGAGAAGGACGCCACGAAGAACTGTGGAAAGTACTGGGCGCACATTTACAGGATTATCAGACGGAACTGGGCGAAGTAACGGGCGTCAGTTTTTCCGTCTGGGCGGCTAATGCGCGCGCCGTGCGGGTAGTGGGCGATTTTAATGCGTGGAATGGCGAAATTTCGGCTATGCGTACCCTCGGAACTTCGGGAATTTGGGAACTCTTCGTGCCGGGAGCTAAAGAGGGGCAAAAATATAAATTCGAAATCCAGTATCAGGATGGCTCTTGGCATCAGAAAGCCGATCCGATGGCGCGGCGCACAGAAGAACCTCCTTCTACTGCCTCTGTGATTACTGATTCTCAGTTTGTCTGGGACGATGATGAATGGATGGAGAAACGGACAACGAAGGATGTTCACTCTGGGCCGATATCTATATATGAAGTACATATCGGATCTTGGCGAAAAGGACTTTCCTATCGCGAACTAGCTGCCCAATTGATTGGGCACGTAAAATATCTCGGTTTTACACACGTAGAATTTCTCCCCGTAGCGGAGCATCCTTTTGGGCCTTCTTGGGGCTATCAAGTGACTTCCTACTACGCTCCCACGGCACGCTTCGGCACCCCAGATGATTTCCGCTATCTCGTCGACGAATTGCATAAAGCGGGAATAGGCGTAATCGTAGATTGGGTGCCAGCACACTTCCCTAAAGACGATTGGGCGCTGGCTCGTTTTGACGGTACGCCGCTTTACGAAGATCCCAACCCGCTCCGCGGCGAACACCCAGATTGGGGTACGTATGTATTTAATTTTGGGCGCAATGAGGTGCGGAATTTCTTAGTGGCTAATGCGCTGTATTGGCTGGAGGAATTCCATATTGACGGTATCCGCGTGGATGCAGTAGCTTCTATGCTCTACCTAGACTACTCCCGCGAAGATGGCCAGTGGCAGCCGAATATCTACGGTGGACGGGAGAATCTCGAAGCTATTTCCTTCATTCAAGAAGTAAATGCTACTGCCTATCGCAGCCATCCGGGGATCATGATGATTGCCGAGGAATCTACGTCTTGGGGTGGCGTCACCGGTTTGACGGAAAATGGCGGGCTGGGCTACGGCCTCAAGTGGAATATGGGGTGGATGAACGACACCCTCCGTTATATGCAGGAAAAACCCATCAATCGGCGTTGGCACCATGGGGAGCTCACTTTCTCCCTGGTCTACGCTTTCTCGGAGCATTTCCTCCTGCCGCTTTCACATGATGAAGTCGTACACGGTAAAGGTTCGTTGTATACGAAGATGCCAGGAGATCACTGGCAAAAACTAGCTGGACTTCGCCTACTCTTCGGATATCAGTGGTCGCATCCAGGTAAACAGCTACTCTTTATGGGGCAAGAATTCGGGCAGATTGATGAGTGGAGCGATAATCGTTCCTTGGATTGGTGGCTTACCGATAATCCGGGGCATGACGGCGTAATGTGCTGCGTAAAAGCTCTCAATGAAGTGTATAAAGCCCACCCGGCTCTCTGGTCAGATGATTTCACTAATTCCGGTTTCGAATGGATTGACGTATCAGACGGAGATAATAATGTGCTCTCTTATATACGTAAATCTGCAGACGGAAAAGAAGTAGTAGTAGCGGTATGTAATTTTGCCGGAATACCACATAATGACTACCGGGTAGGATTACCGAGCGGCGGCACCTGGGATGAAATTTTCAACTCTGATGCCTGCGAATTCGGCGGCAGCGGAGTAGGAAATATGGGCAGACTAGAGGCAGAAGAAATTACTTGGAATGGCCGCCCCTATTCAGTAAAGATGCAGCTTCCTCCGTTTGGAGTGGTTTATTTTACTCCGCATAAGGAAACTGCTAGCGAAGAATAAGAATCTCTGAGACTGAGCAATGACGAAAAAAATTCGACTTGTAGATTTAGCTAAGCAAGCAGGAGTTTCTACTGCCACCGTATCTAGAGTGCTGAATGACAAAGGATCAGTGGCGGTGGAAACTCGCCACGCGGTGCTAGCTGCTTTAGATTTATTGGGCTACGAACGCCCGGAGCGGCTACGAGAGCGCGGCGGCGGGCTAATCGGCCTGATTCTGCCGGAACTCACCAATCCGATTTTTCCCAGCTTTGCCCAGCATCTGCAGACCATGATGAGCATGCAGAATTACACTCCCCTATTTGGTACCCAAGTAGCGGGAGCTACCACTGAAGATGCTTATGTGGAGGCCATGCTGCGCCACCGGGTATCAGGCCTAATATTCGTATCTGGTCTCCACGCCGATTTAACGGCTGATTTAGAAAGATATGAAAGAATTACTGCGCGCGGTATTCCTTTTGTGACTATCAACGGCGCAAATCCGCAGTTAGACGCCCCTGATTTTTCAGCTGACGATTATTCTGCTGTCACCCAGGCTATGCGTTATTTAATAGCTCAAGGCCATAGCCGCATTGGACTCGCTACTGGCCCGCTACGTTTCGTACCGGCCAAAGTAAAAGCCGATGCCTATCGCGATGCCTTGCAGAAATTCTTACCCAATATACCTCCTATGCATGCCGTTACTCTTTTCACCGTAGAAGGTGGGCAATCAGCGGCACAAGATTTAATAAAACGCGGCTGTACGGCAATTATTTGTGGTTCGGATGTAATGGCACTCGGAGCAATTCGCTTTTGCCATCACGCGGGCATTCGCGTGCCGCAAGATGTATCTATAATTGGCTATGATGATTCACCACTTATCGCTTTCTCCGATCCGCCACTCACCACTCTCCGGCAACCGGTGAAAGCTATCTCCGAAGCAGCTATTAATGCCTTAATTACCAATATCCAAGGCACCAATACGATAAATAATTCTATGCGCTTTGCTTCTGAGCTAATTGTGCGCAGTTCAGCAGGGCCAGTAAATAAAAATAACCGCAGCTAGAATGGCTGTTTTAACTAGCTAACTAGCTATCCAATTAACCAACTATCCAACTAGCTAATTATCCAACTAGCTAATTATCCAACTAGCTAATTATCCAACTAGCCAGCTAGAACGGCGTATGGCTGAAACAGGAAATTACTAGAACAGCAAATTAGTAAGCTCACGCCGGGCTTGCTTCACAGTTGGATCTTCGCTACCTACTACCATAAATAACTCTAATAGCCGTTTACGCAGTTCTTCACGAGATTCGGCGGTATTATCCGCTATTCTATCTAGCAGTCGAGCAAAAGCCGCTTCGGGTCTTCCAATCGCTACCTCTACATCCGCGGCAGCAAGATGAGAATTTATATCTGCCGCCGGCGCTGCATTAGCTTTTTCTAAAATTTGCTGTAGCCCGCTCGGTTCTCCCAGCGGATTAAGCGCTTGTATTCTCTCCAATAAATCAATTTGTGCCAAAGCAGATTTAGCCACGGCGTCGCGCGGATTTTCCTTTAACGCCGCATGATAAGCTCGCCGCGCCGCCGGTAAATCATTTGCCGCAAGAGCAGCTTGCCCTTCTTGGTGTAAAGGGGGAATTTCTGGAGCAGCTGGAGCAGTATCTTCTCCGTCTAATACCCCGGTAATTCCGTATTTAGCTGCAGCTTCAAGCAGTTTCTCTAACGTGAGCGCTACATCTGCTTCTTCCGGTACGCCGGTAAAAAGCGGAATTGGCTGGCCTTGCAACAGAGCAGCAGCCGCCGGTAAAGCTTCTACCCCAAAGGCGGCAGCCACTTCTCGCTCTTTTTCGCAATCCACTATCCCTAGCTGCAACCGCCCCGCATAATCAGATATTAAGCGGCGCAGCAGCGTCAATAATTTTTCCGAATTAGAGGCCTGCGCGGTATGGAAAGCCAATACCACTGGCACCTGCGTAGAAGTACTCAGTACGGCAGATAAATTACTCTGCGTGACCTCTACAATCCACTCCCCCGGCACTTTCTGCCCGGCGGCAGGAGCTTTCGGTGTCGCACTTTTATTTTGTAATCCAGAAAGATCTACTGCGCCAGCTAAAGATCCCGAAAAAGAATTCATATCCACTTTTACTCTGCTTTCGTCACACCTAATAGAGTCGGTATAGAAGCACCGATTACTCCGACTGTTTTATCCTTTGCATCTGCGGGTGGAATATAGAAACTCACTAATACCCCATAGGAAGCAGTGACCGGATGGTCTACCGCCACCACTCCTTGATTATTTTTTGTAGACATCGCCCCAATATCTCCGCGCAACTGTAATTTAGCTCCGGCGGCAGTGCGGGTAATTTCTACGTTATAGCGCAGTTCTCCCATAATCACTAAACCGCCGTCTTCAGTGGCAACTCCCGCTACTCCGTGCTCCCCTGGAGCAAAGGTAGTCTTTACCGTACCCAAATTACCGACCGTGCTAGTCAAAGAATCCTGCTGCGCGGCAATTTCGGTATAGAGCAAATCTCCCGTGGTAAATTTGATATCTCCCAGCTTCCGCGCCTTATTGTATTCCACATAGGCGGGTAAAACTGCCGCCGGATCTACAGCATATTTATCTGCTTCTACCTGCGGGAAACCTGGTACATCGTTGAGCTTAGATTGTAAATTTGGCAATTTGGCCGAGGGAAATACACCGGTCTGCCCCCAGAGTTGATACTGCCCACGCGGGCCAGCTTGCCGCCAAAAAGTGAGCGTATTGAGGTTTTGCCCAGCAGCCGGTTCTGCTACTACTGCTGCTGTACGCGGAAAAGCCGCACCAGAGAATATGGGATTTGCGGACTTTTCGAGCACTAATTGCGGTAGCTGCCAACTCTCACCCCGAATTTTCTTCAATTCGTATTGCGCACTGCGATAAGCAAGCAGCGGATTAGCAATTCGCCCTCCTAGTTTATTGATATCTAGAGCCGAATCGGCTTCGGCAGCTGCTCCAGCAGTAGCCTCTACTATGCTCTGAAATTTTGCTTTCGGAAGGATAGTCTCTCCCGCTTCATTCGGGGCGGGCTGGAGCGAATTAGGGGCACTACAAGCAGCAGCAAATACACAAGTAAAGATAAGCGGGAATACTCTACGCGCTACTCTTTCCCATTTTTTCGACGCATCTTTTTGCGTACGAGAAGATTTCGAATCACTAAATTTTTTATCTACGAAATTCCACATATCTTTCCAGCTACGCACTTCTCCAGAAGACCCGCCGTCTTTATCTGACTCATCATCAGCGTCTTTATCGCCGACTTGCTCAGCTGCATCCTGCTCATCATCTTGCTCAGCTACTTCTTGGCCATCTGCTCCGTAAGTATCTGCACCCTGAGCATCCGTATCCTGATCAGTTTCCGCTTGATTATCCACCTCTTGCGCATCTGTGTCTTGATCAGATACCACCTGCTCTGCCTCTTTATCCACCGCAACTGCGGTTTCTAAATAGTCATTCGCGGGCGTATCACCAGCGGGATCTTCCGCTAGTTGATTCTCTGGCTGATCCTCTGGGAGAATGACAATTCGCTCTTCGGCTGCCAACTCTCGATTCCGCAGCTGCTCCGCATTCGCAATGCTCGGCAAAATAGCAGCTCCTAAGGCATGATTAGTGTGAGCCACTTGCACTTCTCGATCGGTAGCTGGATCAGCTAAATCCCCTTTGAATACTGGCAATACGGTAGTTTCTGCCGCAGCATTAGTTGCTTTATTCCGGCGCCGTTCCCGCTCTCTTTGAATGAAATATGCTAGACGCTGTCGCTCGGTGCCGTCGCTAAAGAGTAAATACAAACCAATTAGGGAAATAAGTATGCCGAAGAAAATACGCTGTATCGTGGAGAATCCCCGTTCCTGCACTTTCCAGCTAATAGTAATTTCTGGCGTAGTGGCCTGCGAAGTGGCAATAATAAGAGAACGATTAGCTTTCTCCGGAACTTTATAGGTTATATCAGCCATATTCTCGGCTTTTCCGGATTCCAACCACATATCGGATACAGACAAGGCAAAAGTACCAGCTTTTAAGGCCGCCGCGTCACTTTTGGCTACTTCGGCATCCCCCGCCTGCGTATCTAGTAGCGCCTTACCATCTTTCATTCCCTTTATTTGTGTAAAATGAGAATTTTCTACATAGGATTGCACATCTTTACTATTGCCAATTCCCCACATAATCTGGGCATCTGGCGCAGAAACTTTAATATGGAGATTGCTCATTTCCTCATTCAAAAGGCCAGGAGCAGTGATGAGAAAATTACCTTCTCCTGCTGGCACCTGCATCTGAGCTTTATCGTTACTGTGGGCAATTCCCAATATAAGAAATAGCAATGCCAACAGTAAACCGCCTACAGCACAGACGATACCGGCCATCTTCTTTATCGATGCTTTTTCCACAGTTACGCTCTCTAATAAGGTAGGTTTCTCCCGGGTATAAAACTCCGTTCTTCATCAATTATAATAATATATGGACTATGTGCCGATGCGAATCGGGCAAAGAATATGAATATCTGGCCGAAATGGAGAAAAAAAGCATGAGTGGCGAAGAAGCAGAATTTTCCGTAGTTATGCGCGGCTATGATCGGGCACAGGTAGATCAGAAGGTAGGGGAACTTACTGATATACTCGGCCAGACTCGTGCGCAAGTGGCTGAATTAGATAGCCAGATTTTGCAGCTATCCGGAAAACTTGCCCAAGCACAGGCAGAACTGCGGGAAAATAGCCGCCCCTCTTATGCCGGCTTGGGAGCGCGGGTAGAGAAACTGCTGCGCGCCACTGAAGAACAAGCTTTAGATGTGATGACGCATTCGCGGCGGGATGCCGAGAAACTTCTGGAAGATGCCCAGCGCAAAGCGGAGAATCTGCGGGCAGAGGCAGAGCGGGAAAGCCGTGATATTTTAGAAAAAGCACAGAAAGACGCCGCTAATTTAACTGATACCACCAAACGAAATGCAGAAGAGAAGACGGCTGCCGCCGGAAAAGTTAGCAGTGAAATGCTGGAATCGGCGCGGCGTGAAGCGGAAATGATGCGCACGCGCGCCGAAGCAGATGCCCAGACTCTCACCACGCAGACCGCACAAGAAATAAATACTTTAAAAGTAGAAGCTGCCAGTGCCGCTACTGCTCTCCGCAGCGCTGCCCAAAAAGAAGTAGCGGAAATGCGCAGCGCTGCCGCACAAGAAACTGCAAAATTACGGGCAGATACCGAAACTTTGGTCACTACAATGCGGGCAGATGCAGAAAAAGAAATTACCGAGCGCAACCAAGCGGCAGCTGCGGCTTTAGCGGCACAAGAAGCCGATTTACGCGAAAAAGCCGAAGCAATGCTGCAAACAGCTGAAAACACTGCTCAGCAGGCTGAAGCGCGCGTAGCCGAAGCTACAAAACGGGCTAGCGAGTTGCGCGCTGAATCTACGCAACAAGCGGCAGAAATACTTGCGGAAGCTCGCACGGAAGCAGCGGATATACTGGCAAAAGCACGGGCAGAAAGTCAGCAACTGCGGGCGGCAGCTGAAGAAGAAAGCACCGCTAAGCGTCGCGCCGCCGCTGAATACGTAGAATCTCTAGAGGCACAGCGCGCCGCTCTCACATCATATTTAGAGGATATGCGTGGAGTGCTGAATAATTCGGAAAATTCTCTCGCACTAGACGAAATGCTGAAAGCAGCTGCAGAAAAGGCAGCGGCGGGAGAATAGCGCAGATGCGCGCGAGTGCAGATTACGCAGCGCGCGCTGCCGCATAGAATTCGCGTAAAATCTTCGCTAAAGCGAGCGGATTCTCTAAAGCGGTAAAATGCCCGGCGGCGGGCACTTCTCTGAGCTGAGCATTGGCACTCCGCTCTCCCCAAGCAGCTAGAGCAGCGCGCGCACAGGTAGGATCGTCACTTCCGCGAATAAGATAGATCGGCCCAGAAATTTTTTCTACAGCTGTTTCATAGCTAGCGCGCCCTGCCATGGCTTCCTGTGCCCATTTCAGCCCGTCTTCTGGTATAGCTGCCAAACGTAACCGTAAATCCTGCCTTATTTCAGCAGTCGCCGCCGGCGAAAGCATAGTCTCCGGCCAATCGCTAAGCGCAATTTTTCCTTGCCCCTGTGCAGCTTGGGCAATAATCTCTTGCCGGCGCGCCCGCTGGGCGGCAGTATCAGCCGCAATATTCGTATCCATAAGTGCTAAAGCTCGCACTTGCGCATAGTGGCTGCAAGTAAATGCCGCAGCTGCCACTCCTCCCATAGAGAGCCCGCCCAGTGCAATTTTTTCTATTCCGAGCTTCGTTAAAGTATTTTTTAAGGCCTCCACGTAGGCACTAATACTTCCAGTTGCGGAGAACTCTTGCCCCGGGCGCGAACAGCCAAAGCCGGGGGCGTCTATCGTGAGCACATCAATATCATCTAGAAGTAGGCGCACCTTATCCCACATACTCCCATCTAAAGGAAGGGCGTGTAGCAACACTAACGGAAGCTCACTCTCCGGGCCACTGCGCTTATAGGCCAGAATTTTCTCCATCTTAGCTATCTCTTCTCTTTTAGAAATTTTCCTTATCAACGCTTTATCTTCGCTTTATCTTCGCTTTATCTTCTCCCGCGCGCCCGCCAACAAGCAGTATGCCAATGCCGCCGCTCCCGCAGTCCCGCTTCTCTGCCAAACCAATTTTCTTCCGTCCACGCCACTTCGTGCGCTTCCCCTATAGATATAGTTCCAGAGCAGCCAGGGCAAATATAGCGCTTTTTAGCACTTTGAATATGATGCACTTTATACTCACGGCCATCTTTGCCTATTTCTTGGCGCGTATAGCCCAGAATACGCTCCGTATTAAGCGGGCGCACCACTCGGCTATATTTGCGAGATTTCCGCATTAAAAGAGCCTATCTTTAAAAGAGCCTATCTGCTGCATCATTCAATCCGCGCATTTCATCATAATCTAGAATCAAGCAGGAAATTCCCCGATCCTCTGCCAAGGTACGTGCCTGCGGCTTAATTTCTTGCGCCGCGAATACCCCATGCACCGGAGTAATTGTAGAATCACGCCGCAGGAACTCTAAATAGCGCGTAAGTTGCTCTACGCCATCTATTTCGCCCCGCCGCTTCACTTCCACGGCAATATGCTCTCCTAAAGAATTTACGAGCATGAGGTCTACCGGACCGATAGGAGTGGGGTATTCGCGGCGCACTAAGCGCATATCTGCGCCTACTAGCTCTACTTGCTCCGCGAGCAGCGCTTGCAGATGAGCTTCTACCCCGTCTTTCTGCAGGCCTGGTTCATTGCCAAATTCATATTCAATATCAGAATAGACGCTAAAGACCTGGATATTTAATTTATCTTCGGTCTTGCGATGCACCACTTCCCAAACTTCAGTTATACCCGCAGTGGCTTCTTCTGCTGTCGCTTCCCGAGTATGTAAATCGCAGGGCGCACTCATCCAATTCAAAGGCTTATAAGAGCCCCCGTCAGCATGTACGAGCACCGAGCCATCTGCCTTCACCATAATTAGGCGAATAGCCGGCTCTAAATGCGCATCTAAGCGCCCGGCATAATCCACTGCGCACTTGGTTATCACTAAGCGCATCAGCTTATCATCTCATTCCTCTATCGCGTGGCCGCTCTCCACTAGTATCCGGATATTATCGGAATCCACCGTCATGAACCCATTACTAATTTCTGCATAGTTTTTCTGGCCAGAATCAGTGGTATAACGGACTTTTCCGGGCACTAGTACCGCCAATACCGGTGCATGCCCCGGAAGAATTCCCATTTCTCCCTCATAAGCCGGCACCACCACTTCGGATACTTGACCCGTGAAAATAACTCCGCGGCGCGATATTATATCCAGTTTCATTACTTAGTTTCCTGCTGAATCTCATACCAGCGGCGTTCGATATCTTCGATACCTCCGATATTAAAGAAAGCCTGCTCCGGTACCTGGTCATATACGCCATCACAGATACGCCGGAATGCCTCGACCGTTTCGGCGACCGGCACGGTAGAACCTTCTACACCTGTAAACTTCACTGCCGTATAGGTATTCTGCGATAAATACTGCTCAATCCGGCGCGCCCGTGCCACAGTAATCTTATCTTCCTCGCTCAGCTCGTCTACACCGAGAATGGAGATAATATCTTGCAACTCTTTATTCTTCTGCAGAATCTGCTTGACGCGCGTAGCTACCTCATAGTGCTCTTTCCCTACATACTGCGGATCAAGCAAACGCGAAGTGGAAGAAAGCGGATCTACTGCCGGATAAAGACCGCGGGAAGCAATATCACGCGAAAGTTCCGTAGTCGCATCCAAATGCGCGAAAGTAGTAGCCGGCGCCGGATCGGTGTAATCGTCAGCCGGTACATAAATAGCCTGCAGAGAAGTAATCGAGTGACCGCGGGTAGAAGTAATACGCTCCTGCAAAGCACCCATCTCATCAGCCAAAGTGGGCTGGTATCCTACTGCCGAAGGAATCCGCCCTAACAGCGTGGATACCTCAGAACCGGCTTGGGTGAAGCGGAAGATATTATCGATAAAGAGCAATACGTCTTGATTCTGCACATCACGGAAATACTCCGCCATGGTCAACCCGGAAAGAGCAATTCGCAAACGCACCCCCGGCGGCTCATCCATCTGGCCGAAGACCAGCGCCGTCTTTTCCAGCACGCCCGCTTCTTCCATTTCCATAATCAAATCGTTACCTTCACGGGTACGCTCGCCAACACCCGCAAATACGGATACACCACCGTGATCTTGGGCCACGCGCTGAATCATCTCTTGAATAAGTACCGTCTTCCCTACACCAGCACCTCCGAAGAGACCAATTTTTCCACCCTGAAGATAGGGGGTGAGTAAGTCGATTACCTTAATGCCCGTTTCGAACATCTTTGTCTCTGGCTCCAGCTGTTCGAAGCCCGGAGCAGAACGGTGAATCGGCCAGCGCTCTTTTACTTCTAGCTTCTCGCCTTCCTCCAGATTCAAACAATCGCCCACCACATTAAATACGCGCCCTTTTGTAGCTTCCCCTACCGGCACTGTGATTGGAGCACCCGTATTTTTCACCACTGCTCCCCGCACCAAACCATCGGTAGGAGCCATGGCAATACAACGCACAATATCGTTTCCGAGATGCTGCGCCACCTCGAGAGTCATCTTCCGCCACTGCGCATCTGCACTGGCACTATCGCTATTGATATTTTGTGCCTCGGTGGTGAGAGCATAGTTAATCGCCGGCAGAGCATCCGGCGGAAACTCTACGTCCACTACCGCCCCAATTACCTGCACTATCCGCCCATCTGAGAGGGGACGCGCGTCTGTATTCTGAGTCTTATCTTCGACGGTCATTTATCTCTTCCTCTTTGCTCCCGGCAGCTACCGCTACCGCATTTATTTGCCAGCCAGCGCATCTGCACCGGAAACAATTTCTGTTATTTCTGTAGTAATTTCAGCCTGACGAGCATTATTAGCTTGCCGGACATAATCATTAATAAGTTCACGAGCGTTATCGGTGGCCGATTGCATCGCTCTCTGGCGCGAAGCCAATTCCGAAGCCGCCGCCATCAGCAATACCGAATGGATACGCTGCGACACATACAGCGGCAGTAAGGCATCGAAAACCTCCTGCGCCGAAGGCTCAAATTCGTAGAGTGGATACTGAGTAAAACTCTTATCCGCACTTTCTTCTGCGCTATCTTCTTCCTCATCTACCACAACCAGCGGCAGCATACGGCGAATTTCTACCGTCTGGCGCACCATCGATTCAAAACGAGTCGATACCACGTGCAGTTCTGCCACGCCCCCAGCTGCGGCCGGAGCTAAAAATCGCGCTAAGAAAAGCTGCGCAATTTCCAGGGCAGTCTCATTAGACGGCTTATCTGATTCTCCCGTCCAGGCTTTCTCTATTTTTTCACCCATGAAGGAGTAATGAGATTCTCCCCGCCGACCAAATACAAATAGTATTGGCTCTTTACCGGCGGCACGTAAATCTTCAAGAAGCCCATCCGCTTCCCGCAGCACAGAAGCTGAATAGGCTCCCGCCATGCCGCGATCAGAAGTAATCACAAATACGATTACCTTATTAGTATCATTACGCTCATTAACCAAAGGGTGGTTAGTCTGCGCATGCACAGCTACAGCTGCCAGAGCTGCGGTGAGCTCTTTCGTATAGGGATCAGCTCCTAAAGCCTGCTTACGGGCTTTCCCAATCCGAGATGCAGCTATTAGCTCCATCGCCCGAAATACTTTTTCAAGCGTGGAGGTAGCTTGAATCTTCTTCTTGTAAACTCGCTGGCTAGCTCCCACGGTATTCCCTACTTCTTAAGCACAATTTTCTCTTGCGCAGATTCTGCGCTCACTTCTTCCTCCGGAAGCTTAGCCGCATTGGCTTCTAAATTAGCCAGGAAGCTCTCGTGAAAAGCTTTCACTTCCTTCTCTAATTCTGCTTCCGTCTCGGGGGTGAGCAGTTCCGTATCCGCGATTGTGGAAAGTATCTGAGAATTATGCCGGAGATAATCCAAAAGCTGCGCTTCATAAGCATGTACTTTTATCACCGGTATATCGTCCATAAACCCATGCGTACCTGCCCACACCGAAACTACCTGCTCCTCTATTGGATAAGGCGTATTTTGTGGCTGCTTAAGCAGTTCCATTAGCCGTTCACCACGAATGAGCTGCTTCTGAGTGGCAGAATCCAGATCGGAAGCGAACATCGCGAAAGCTGCCTGCGCCCGATACTGCGCCAAAGTAATCTTCAGCGTACCGGCCACTTTCTTCATCGCCTTAATCTGGGCATCTCCACCCACACGCGATACGGAAATACCCACATCTACTGCCGGGCGCTGATTGGCATTAAACAAATCCGACTGCAAGAATATCTGCCCATCCGTAATCGAAATTACGTTAGTCGGAATATACGCCGATACATCATTCGCCTTCGTTTCAATTATCGGCAAGCCAGTCATTGAACCGCCGCCATAAGCGTCCGAAAGTTTCGCACAACGCTCCAGTAAGCGAGAATGTAAGTAGAATACATCGCCCGGGTAAGCTTCCCGCCCCGGAGGTCTTCTAAGTAGCAGCGACATCGAACGATAAGCTTCCGCCTGTTTAGAAAGATCATCGAAAACGATTAATACGTGCTTAGAATCGTACATCCAGTGCTGGCCAATAGCAGAGCCAGTGTACGGTGCTAAGTACTTAAAACCAGCCGAATCAGAAGCAGGTGCGGCAACTATGGTCGTATACTGCAAAGCTCCGGCGTGCTCCAAAGTAGCGCGCACCGAGGCAATAGTAGAACCTTTCTGCCCAATTGCCACATAGATACAACGTACTTGCTTCTGTGGATCGCCAGTCTCCCAGTTTTCTTTCTGATTCAAAATAGCATCGATAGCGAGGGCCGTTTTTCCAGTCTGCCTATCGCCAATAATGAGCTGCCGCTGCCCCCGCCCAATCGGAATCATGGCATCAATTGCTTTTAATCCCGTATGCAGCGGTTCGCATACCGATTTCCGCATCATCACGCCGGGAGCCTGCAATTCCAGAGCGCGCCGCCCCTGCAGGTTAGTGATATCTCCCAGACCATCAATGGGATTACCTAGTGGATCTACCACTCGCCCTAAGTAACCATCGCCTACTGGCACGGAAAGCACTTCGCCGGTACGGCGTACTTCCATACCTTCCTGAATCATCGAGAAATCACCGAGCACTACCACGCCGATTTCTTTTTCTTCAAGATTCATTGCTAAACCTTGCGTGCCGTCTTCAAATGTCAGCAACTCGTTCGCCATCGTACCGGGCAGCCCGGACACACGCGCAATACCGTCTGCCGTCTCCAGTACCTGCCCGACTTCTTCCCCAGCCACCTGAGCTGGCTCATAAGACTCTACGAAGTTGCTCAGCGCCTCCCGAATTTTCTCGGGTTGGATGCCTAGTTCAGCCATTCCTCTTCCTCGTTCACTCTCAGCGGCCTCCGCCGCATTTATTTAAGATTTTTTGCAAATTTTTCCCGCACCGCTGCCAGCCGTGCTCCTAAAGTACCGTCAATTACCTCATCGCCCACGCGGATGCGCAATCCGCCGCCAATACTCGTATCAATAGTGGTATGCAAGCGTATATCCGCTCCATACTTCCTACTGAGAATATTGCACAATCGCTCTTCTTGCTCACTGCTCAGGGGCACTGCACTCAACACCGAAGCCACCAAATGTGCTCCCCGCTCCGCAGCAATATCCATATATCTACTGATAACCCGAGTAAACGATTCTTCTTCGCTCAGCTGCAAAGCCCGGAAAATAAGCTCTTTACCATAAGGATTAATATCAGAGAATACCTGCTCTGCTAGTTTTTTCCGCGCCGCCAGTTCGATATGGGTATCAGCCAAGGTGATACGTAAATCGCGCTCCCGGCTGAGCAGCCGCAGTAACTTATACAGTGATTCTTCCGTACTCTCTAAAAGATTAACGCGCTCCGCACCTGCCAGCACCGATTGAGTCGCTAAATTATCTAGCGCCACGCAAAAATCTTTTTCTTCTGCCCAGTTCGCAGCAATTACCCCGCTCAACAGATCTTGTACTGCTCCACTCACGCTATTGGCAAATACTTCCGCTGCCAGACGCTGGCGGTCTTCCATTGGGCGAGCACTATCAGCAAGAGCTCCTAATAAAGTGGCATTCTGCTGTAAAAGATCGCGCACCGCATATATTTCCTGCGCAAATTTTACTTCCTGCTCTGGGTGCTCTCGTAAAAGAGCATTCCAGGAATCCACTAAATTTCTTAAGGCAACTTCACTTCCGGTACGCACTAAGCCTCCCGGGAATCTGCTTTTTGCCGAATCGAATCTTGCTCTAATTCATCTAAGAATCGATCAATGACCCGCCCAGCCAATTCCTTATCACTCACTGCTTCGCCTATAATCCGCCCCGCCAAATCAGTAGCTAGAAGTCCGATATGAGCTTGCAGAGTACGAGAGGCAGCTTCTTGATCTGCTACGATACGCTGCTGAGCAGAATCAACGATATCAGCAGCATCATCGCGCCCCTTCATCTGGGCATCAGCAATAATCATCCGCGCATTTTCTTGAGCTTTTTCTCTGATTGATGCCGCTTCTTGCTGAGCAGAGGTGACTTCTTTGCGCAACTGTGCCTGCGCTGCCGCGATTTCTTCTTGCGCAGCAGCCGCAGCCTGCAAGCCGGCGTCAATCTTTTCTCCCCGCTCTTCTAAAAGCTGGGAGAAAGTAGGCCAGGCAAATTTATAAATCGCAATTGCCACAATTACGAAAGCGACCGTACCCCAAAGCAAATCCGGCAAAGCCGGCACCAATAGCTGGAAGCCACTGGCAGAAGCGGAGGCGGATGCAAAAATAGCCGTCTCCATAATCATCAGAATACGAATCCAGCGGCGAAGCCAATCAGACCCAGTGCCTCCGCAAAGGCGATGGCCAGAAACATATTAATACGCAGATATCCCTTCAGCTCTGGCTGCCGAGCGGTAGATTCCTGCGTCTTCGCGCCAATCATACCAATAGCCAGCGAAGGTCCTAGGGTGGCGATACCATATCCAATAGTGGCGATGCTACCAGTCATATTTAATTTCCTTTTCTGTGTTGTTATCTGTTTATGAAAGTTTATTCCGATATTGACATCAATACGTAGACGCCGGAGAGCATAGTAAAGATGAATGCCTGCAAAGCGGCCACGAAAATTTCGAATACTACAAAGACGATTCCGGCTAGCAGCGTGAGCGTACCAGCCCCCACCCCGATAGCACCGGAGATAGTGAAATAGAGGTAGTTAGTACCTAAGAAACAAAGCACCAGGATGAAATGCCCTGAAACCATATTCACTAAAAGACGCAAGGCAAGGGTGATTGGGCGCAATATGAAGGTCGAAAATAGCTCAATCGGAATCATCAGTATGTAGAGCGGAGCCGGTACCCCTGGGGGCATAAGTGAATTGCGGAAAAACTTAATACCCGAATTTCTTACGCCTGCCACTATAAAGCCGATATAGGCATAGATGCCGAAGATAAGGGGCATACCGAAAAGAGAAGTGCCGGCTATTTGCAAACCGGGTATCACGCCCGTCAAATTCATGAAAAGAATGCCGAGAAAAAGTGTGGCTAAGAAAGGCTGATAGGGGCCGGCTTTAGGCCCGAGAATCTGCTCCCCGATTTGTACTCGTGAAAACTCTAAAAGCGATTCCACCGCACTCTGTGCTTTTCCCGGCACTAAGCGAGCGCGCCGCGAATAGAGGAACATAATTAGGAAAAGGCAGAGCACCGCGATTAGCCGCACTAAAATAATACGATTCAAGGCAAAAGGAGTGCCCGCAAAAAGAATCGGGGCTGGATCAAATTCTCCTGCCAAAGAAGGGCCAGTAAAATCATTTCCCGCGGTAGCGGTGAAGTAAGCAGGGACGATGAGACTAAGCGGAGTATTCACTATCCATTTAATCCTATTCTAAAAATTTTTCCGCCTCCGCCCACGCGGCATCGCTGGATCCGGAGCAAAACCTAACGTTAATACTCTACATGAGAATTGCCGTATCAGCCAGCCCCGGGGCAGGTAAAAACGAAGATATTTTTTAAAGATCAGAAGTAGAAAAATCCGGGCCGGGGGCGCGCAAAATTACCAGCGAAGCTATGCAGAGTGAAATCAAGAGTCCGGCTATAAAACCGCCGCAAACTCCGCCGAGACTGGCAAAATTTCCTACTCGTACCACTACGAGAGCTATAAAAACTAAAAGTATTTTCCCGCCGTAGCTGATAAGACTAGAAAGGACGCTGTATTTCGGGAATTTAGCCGTAATATGTGCCTCAAATATCCAAGAAAACATATTAGAAATGCACACTGCAAAAAGACCGATTGCTACTCCGATTCCCAGCTGGGGCTTTCCCAAAATTATTCCCAAAATTCCTCCCAGGGCAGCACATAAGAAACAGATGCCGGTGGAGAGAAGAGAAACTAGACGCAGAATTTCTCCCGCATCGCGCCGTTTTCCAGGTATCCGGCGGTGAAAATGGAAATTATGAAACATCAGTAGCTATTTCTCGCTGGGGGAACAACTCCGGGGGCAGAGTCAACCGCAGACACAGAATCAGCTACAGGTGCAGAATCAGCTGCGATTGCGGGGTTGTGTTTTGCGGAGAATTTTTGGACGGTCAAGTAAATACTGCCCAGTATCGCCACTCCTATCAGAGCTAGCACCCAAGAATAGGGAAAAATCGTATATATAACTCCGGAAAAAGAAGCTACTCCCGCCCAGAGATAGAGCACTAAAACTGCTGTCACTTGTGAATGACCTCTGCGAAGTAACCGATGATGCAAGTGGCCAGAATCAGCCATAAAAGGAGAACGCCCTTGACGTAGACGCCGTACTACCGCCCAAGAAAAATCTATGAGCGGGATTAAGAGAATAACTGCCGGGATTAGGAGTGGCATAAAGGCGGGCATCGCCACTCGCATATTTACATTCGCCGGATCTATCTGCCCAGTAATTAGAATAGCCGCCCCGCTGATTACCGCTCCGAGCATAAGAGCCCCGGAATCCCCCATAAAAATCCGCGCGGGATGAAAATTATGCGGCAAAAATCCGGCACATACACCCACCAATGCTGCCACCACTGCAGTGGCCACTGAAGCGTAATCTCCCGGGGAAGATATCCGTACTAGATAGTAGGCGTAGCAGAAAAAGGCACAGGCAGCGATACCGATTACCCCTGCGGCGAGGCCATCTAAGCCATCAATAAAATTGACGGCGTTCACCACTACCACCACTACCAGAATTGTGCCGATAAGAGTAAAACGCTCCGAACCGATAGTGATACCGAGAAAAGGTAAAGAAATTAGCTGCACTCCAAACCAAGCCATGATTCCGGCAGCGAGAACCTCCCCCGCCAGTTTCGTATACCAATTCAATTCCCAAATATCATCAACTGTGCCGACCAGACACATAAATCCGGAACCGAGCACAATTCCCCACGCAGCTGAGTTGGGAGAATAGACATCCTGCAAAAAAGGGATCTGAGAAGCAAGTACAAAAGTGATAAGTAGCCCTAGATACATTGCGGTACCTCCCAACCGGGCTATCGGCACTTTGTGCACATCTCGCTGCCGCACCTGCGTAATAGCTCCGACGGAAAGGGCAATATGCAGTATTAAAGGTACGAGGAGATACGTGATTACTGCTGCAAAGAGCATAATCAGCAGATATACTCTCACTCCGCTACCTCCATTTGCGTAACTTCTGCCAGTGTTGCCGCCGGAATAGCGCCGGCGCGAAGAATATGTAATTGTGGAGCAGTATCCGAGAAGCTCACAATAGTTGAAGCCGTGCCACCCGGAGATTTTCCACCATCCAGATAGAGACTTATCGCTTCTCCAAGCTGCTCTTGCGCCGTTTCAACGCGGAGAGCCGGTGGATTTCCGCTCTTATTGGCACTGGTGACGGCGAGCGGGCCCGTCTTTTCTAAAAGAGCGAGAGTAAAAGGATGGTTGGGCATTCGCAAAGCGACCGTGCCGTGCGTTTCTCCTAAATCCCAGCCCAGAGTAGGGCGAGCCGAAAAAATCATCGTCAAGGCACCTGGCCAAAATGCTGCGGCAAGAGCGCGGGCTGGGTCTGGAAAATCAGCCACTAGTTCCAGAGCTTGCTCGATATTTGCTACCAGCACGGGAGAAGGCTTCTGGCGCGTGCGCGATTTAGCAGTTAAAAGCGCGTTCACTGCGGTGGCATTAAAAGGATCAGCACCAATGCCATATACCGTATCCGTAGGAAGGCAAATTACTTCTCCGCGTTTTACCGCTGCCAGTGCTTGCGCAATTGCAGCCGAACGCTTTTCCGCGGTTTGGCAATCCCATATCTGCATATTTTCCTCCCGCCTATATCCTACTCAGATTTAGGAAATTCGGGCAGCTGCCCCGCCGAATTTTCTGAGCTCACTTACGCATCTGCGGCGATACCCTCTGCATAGAGCCAGCGTTCTCGCCCGTTATAATCCTGGCCAGTCTGCACCTGCGCAAAAAACTTTTTCGCCTCCGCGCGCAGCGCTGCTCCCTGCGTATCGTCATGCTCCATTATAAGAGCCCCACTGGAATTGAGCAGCTGCGCGGAATGCGCAATTAACTGTCGGGGTATTTCTTCGCCGCGCGTCCCTCCGCCGAAGAGGGCAATCTCTGGATCAGCTTGCACTTCTAGGCTCAGTTCTCTTCCGGCGGGAATATACGGTGGGTTTGTGATTACTAAATCCACTTGACCGGCTAGTTCGCACAGCGCAGTGCGAGCATCACCCTGCAAGAAAATAACGGGATTCCCATAGCGAGCATTATTACGAAGAGCGGATTCGTAGGCGATAGCAGATATCTCTACCCCATACACTTTAGCGCGGGGACACTCCGTAGCTAGCGCCAAAGCAATCGCCCCTGACCCGCTACATAAATCAACTACCAGCGGATTTTCCCGCTTAGCGAGAAAATTCAAAGCAGTTTCCGCCACCAACTCCGTCTCCGGGCGCACAATGAAAACTCCCGGGCGCGCTTCTAATTCTAAGTAACGAAACCACATTTTCCCTAGGAGATGTGCCAGTGGCACGTGGTGCGCGCGCTGAGTGAGTAGGTGAAAAAAATAGCTCCGCGCAGCAGTAAAAGATTCGGGGAATTTTTCTACACTTGCTTCCGCCAACCATTTCACCTGCGGGAAAGTACTTTCCACCCCAGCTTCCGCCAGCTGTGCTACTCCAGCGCGAATCAATTCCTGCCATTGCGGCGCCTGCTGCACTTGCTCACGCCATTCTTGCTCGCACATCTAGGCAACTTTCGTTAAAAAGTTACTCATTTTCCGCTGCTTGCGCGAGCCGTTCGGCGTTATCGGCGTCGATGAGCGAATCAATTACTTCTTGCAGATTGCCATCTAGCACCGCGTCTAAGTTATAAGCCTTATAGCCAGTACGATGATCGGAAATCCGATTTTCCGGGAAATTATAGGTACGTATCCGCTCCGAACGGTCGACCGTACGTACCTGCGAACGCCGCTGCGCCGCTTCTTTTTCGGCCTGCTCATCTAACTGTTGCTGGCGCAACCGCGCCCGCAATACCCGCATAGCTGCTTCGCGGTTGCGAATCTGAGATTTTTCATCTTGCATCGACACCACTATTCCCGTAGGAAGGTGGGTGATACGCACTGCCGAATCAGTCGTATTTACGCTCTGCCCACCCGGACCTGAAGAACGGTAGACGTCGATACGTAAATCATTATCATTAATCTCTATTTCTCCGGGGTCATCTACTTCGGCAAATACCAATACTCCGGCAGCTGAAGTGTGGATACGCCCCTGAGATTCTGTGACTGGCACCCGCTGTACTCGATGTACGCCCGCCTCAAATTTCATGCTCGCCCAAACTCCTGCCGCTGGATCTTCCGGCACTTGTTTCGCTTTGATAGCAAGCTGCACATCTTTATATCCACCCATATCGGTGAGATTGGCAGAGAGAATTTCGGTACTCCAGCCCCGCCCTTCTGCATAACGCTGATACATACGCAATAAATCTCCGGCAAAAAGAGCCGACTCTTCTCCGCCTTCTCCCGCTTTGACCTCTAGAATTACATCGCGAGAATCATCGGCATCGCGCGGAATAAGTGCATCGCGCAAAGCGGTAGCGGCCTCTGCCACCTTTTCTTCTAAAGCCGGCAATTCCGGAGCAAAAAGCTCCGCATCTTCTCCGCCAGCTGCTACGATTTCTCGCATATCTAAGTAATCTTGCCGGGTCTTTTGCCAATTTAGGTAATGATTAACAATATGCCCTAGTTCCGCATAGCGCCGACCCAAAGAGCGCAGCTTTTCTGGCTTTCCCAACACCTCCGGAGAAGCCATCTGCTTTTCAATATCCTTGTATTCAGCCAATATGGCTGCCGCTGCCGGAAATTCCGCCTGCGCATCTACTTTCTGCTCTTCCACCGTTCCGCCTTTGCTTTGCTAACTACGTTTTTATACGCCGAACGCCGGTACCAGAGTACCGGCGTTCGAAAATACAAAACTACTTATTACGCTTGCCGTAACGGGCTTCGAAGCGTGCTACCCGCCCGCCGGTATCCAGAATCTTCTGCTTACCGGTGTAGAAAGGATGGCATGCAGAACATACATCCACCCGCAAATGATCGCGCTCCAGCGTAGAACGGGTATCAAACTCGTTCCCACAGGTGCAGCTGACGTGGATATCTGTATATTCGGGGTGAATTCCCTGCTTCATTATTACTCCTTGGATCGTTTTCTGCTCTGGGTCCACTTCCGAAAACGGCTAGCGGTGAACCAGAAGCCGACGGTATATTACAACACTTTTTTTAGGTATTTTCCAGCTAGGTGAGTAATCACTCACCTGCATTCTGCATACCGCGCACAATGGACATTAAAAATTCCTTATTGGACTCGGTATTACGCATTCTATTGAGGAGATAGTCCGAAGCACCTTGCACATCCAAAGTGCCCAAAGCCCGCCGCAAATGCCACACAATCTTCAGCTCTTCTGGGCTGAAGAGAAGTTCTTCCCGACGAGTGCCCGAAGCATTTACATCTACCGCCGGGAAAATACGCCGATCTGCTAGCTCGCGCGAAAGGCGCAACTCCATATTGCCGGTGCCCTTGAACTCTTCGAAAATCACTTCGTCCATCTTCGAGCCCGTCTCTACCAATGCCGAAGCTACGATAGTGAGCGAGCCACCGTTTTCTATGTTGCGAGCTGCTCCGAAAAACTTCTTTGGCGGATAGAGTGCCGCTGCGTCTACTCCACCCGAGAGAATACGCCCAGAAGCTGGAGCTGCTAAGTTGTAGGCGCGCGAAAGCCGAGTGAGTGAATCGAGCAGAATTACTACATCTTGCCCTAATTCCACCAGCCGCTTGGCGCGCTCGACTGCCAGTTCTGCCACTATGGTGTGATCGGAAGCCGGCCGATCGAAAGTAGAAGCTACTACTTCCCCATTTACCAGGCGCTGCATATCGGTAACTTCTTCGGGGCGTTCATCTACCAGCACCACGATTAAATGTACCTCCGGATTATTATGCGCGATTGCCATTGCCAATTGCTGCATAATAATGGTCTTTCCCGCTTTAGGAGGAGATACGATCAGCCCGCGCTGCCCCTTTCCGATTGGAGCCATCAAATCGACTACACGCGTGGTGAGCCCTTTTTTCGTGGTTTCCATCCGCAACATTTCTTGCGGATAAAGCGGCGTCAGTTTATTAAATTCCGGACGCTCAGCCGATTCTTCCGGAGAGAGCCCATTAATAGCGCTGATTTCCACTAGCGGGTTATATTTATGAGTCCGCTGCCCCCGGCGCATATTATTCTTTGCTGGGCGCACAAAACCGGAGACGGCATCGCCGCGCCGCAGACCGTATTTCTTAATTACCTGCTGCGATACATAGGCATCATTCTTGCCTGGCAAATAGCCGCCCGTGCGCAAATAAGCATTTTTTCCAGCTTGATCGAGGATTCCCGCCACCGGCAGCAGTACTTCTTCATTGCCATCTGCTGCAGCTAAAATTTCTTCTTCTTCATAGTCACTATCATCTGCACTGTAGTTTTTCTCTACCCGCGCAGTGGCCTCACTATGCCGATCGCGATTCTTCTCGTTGCGATTCCGCGCGCGATCACGGCGGTGGCGTTCCCGCTTATTCTGCGGACGCTCGTCCCCTGCAGCATCTTCTTTATTCTTATCTCTATTCCGATGCGCTTGGGCACGGCGCGCAGCAGCGTCACCAATCGCCTCTAAAGCCGCTTGCTTATCAGCAGGAATTTCTAAATCTTCTGTTTTTTCTACCGAAACCCGCGGCGCCTTCGCCGAGGCACTCGAATCCATATGCGCTTCTAAAGCAGCAATATAATCAGCTTTTCGGGAGCGGGGCGGCATCTTAATACCGAGCTCTGCCACCATTTTCTTTAATTCCGGTAAGAGTTTTCCAGCTAAATTGCCGGACTTCTGGGAGTTTTCGCTCACTACTTTCCTTCGCTAAGTACCTCTATAAGGTATGCAAATATTACTTTTACTAATCACTAAAAATTACGGAAGTGATATCGAGGCAAAGCGGCTATCAAATATCCTCCAAGAATATGCCATCCTCTAGGAATAAGCCGAATACGCTGCGAAACGAATTTTATTCAGATTCGCTCTTGCCTGCTTCATATTCTTGCACATTTAAAGAAAAAAATAAAATAAGCACTGAATCCTGCTATGTGCCATTCCCTACAGCTAAAGATGCCTTTTAGAGTAATTGCGCACCCGCGGCCGGGCGCGAAGATATCAATGTAAAACCTTGCTCACTGATAGTGCGGGCGAGTGCATCAGGCACCTCGGCAAAAAGCAACAAAGTGGGGCCAGCTCCCGAAACGACTACCGGCCAGCCGGCTTTGCGCAAGGCCGCGAGCAAATCTGCACTGTGCGGCATTTGCTCCGCTCGATAATTTTGATGTAAACGATCAGCGGTAGCGGAAAAAAGCAAATCTGGGCGGTGTTCTAACGCATGCACTAAGAGTGCGGCGCGTGAGAGATTAAAAACGGCGTCTGTATGCGGCACTTTTTCCGGCAAAGCCGTGCGTGCGGCCGCGGTAGAAAGTACCTCCTGTGGCACCAATAAGGTGGTGTGAATTTTTTCTGAAACAGGTAGCTGCACCGTATTTATCTCTTTTCCTTCTACCCAGGAAAGAGTCGCCCCTCCGTAAATACAGGGAGCGGCATTATCTGGATGACCTTCATAAGAAGTAGCCAATTCCAGAACCGTCTTATCATCTAGCACCTCTGGCTGGTCTATTATGCCACGTACCAGCATGATTCCGGCTACTACCGCCGCTGCAGAAGATCCGAGGCCTCTTCCGTGCGGAATATGATTTCGGCAAATCAAATCTAAGCCGGCGCGGGGCAATCCCAATTTATCTAATAAATCGTTAATTACCGTGATGATTAGATGCGATTCATCGCGCGGTACCGTATCTTTCCCTTCACCTAGTACCGTAACCCGCGTCGGGCCAGTAGTGAGAGAGACGAAAACTTCATCCCACAAATCATGCGCCATTCCGAGACAGTCGAAACCTGAGCCGAGATTTCCCGAAGTAGCAGGTACTCGCACCCGCGCATTTTCTTTTACAATCCGCATTTTCGCTCTTTTCTACTTCCGGTGCACTTCCGATTAGAAAAATTTTCTCCCACTACAGCTGCAATGCCTGGCGTACCGCAGCAGTATTCGGCGGAAGAGGCTCTTGGGTAAATTCTCGGCCTTGCAGAGCTGTGGCCGTATCTTTTAAGCCATTTCCCGTGACGGTGCAGACGATTTGCGCCCCCGCCGGCACTTCATTCTCATTTGCCGCCGCCAATAAACCAGCCACCGAAGCAGCGGAAGCTGGCTCTACAAAGATACCGGTTTCGGCCGCTAAGAGTGCCTGTGCCTGCAAGATTGCACTATCTTTCACTCTTCTTATCCAACCGTGCGAATCTTGCTTAGCAGCTTCGGCGTAATCCCAAGAAGCCGGATTACCAATTCGAATCGCCGTGGCTAGTGTTTCCGGTTTCTCCACTGGATGCCCTAGCACTAGCGGAGCAGCTCCCCAAGCCTGTACTCCCCACATCTGGGGCACTTTTTTCGCCACCGGAGGGAGACGCCGCGCAGTATCATCCAGAGAAGCAGCAGTAGTTTTCCCTGCATACTCCATATACCCCATCCAATAAGCGGTTATATTTCCCGCATTTCCTACCGGCAATACGTGAATATCCGGCGCATCTCCTAAGGCATCTACAATCTCAAAGGCGGCAGTTTTTTGCCCTTGTAAGCGATAGGGATTAATAGAATTAACTAAAGCCACTGGATATTTATCCGTCAGCTCCCGCACAATCCGCAAGCAGTCATCGAAATTGCCGTCAATAGCAATCAACTTTGCCCCGTGCACAATCGCTTGGGCCAGCTTTCCCGCCGCAATTTTTCCAGCCGGTAAAATTACTGCGCATTCCAAACCAGCCGCCGCCGCGTAGGCCGCAGCTGAAGCGGAGGTATTACCGGTAGAAGCACAAGCCACTACTTTCGTATCGCTTTGGCAAACGTGGCTAATAGCTGCCGTCATTCCTCGGTCTTTAAACGATCCAGTCGGATTTGCTCCCTCTACTTTTATGTAGACTTCGCCTCCAACCTTTGCACTCAAAGAACGGGAATAAATGAGCGGAGTGCCCCCTTCTTGCAGGGTAACCACCGGATCGGAATCCGAAAAAGGCATCCGCTCTAAATACTCGTAAATAACCCCTTGCCACTGATGTGCCATTATTTATCCTCCACCTGCAGTACTTTTGCTGGCGCGCCCGCCGCTAATTTATTCAATTCAACTACCGCGGCATCAATATCCGCCCGCCGCGCCATATGCGTAATAAAGATAATCTCTACCGGCTGCTTCTGCACCTGCGCAGCATTATCTTTATCGCTTTGCGGCTGACCTTCCTGGCTCACGGTAGAAAGAGAGACGTTGTGCTGCGCAAATATGCTCGCCATCTCTGCCAACACTCCCGGCCTATCTGCCACTTGTAACTTGATGTAGTAACGAGAACGGAAATCCCCTTTAGCGAGTATCGGATGGGAACCATAGACTATTTCCCGCGGAGCTTGCCCTCCATATACTCGTTTTCCAGCTGCCGCCACCAAATCTGAAAGCACCGCAGAAGCAGTAGGCGCTCCGCCGGCTCCACGGCCATAGAACATCAAACGGTCGGCAGATTCGGCCTCAATCATTACCGCATTGAAAGAATCACTCACTGTGGCCAGCGGATTTTCTTTCGGCACCAATGTAGGAGCTACGCTAGCTTCGATTCCACCTTGCCCCTGCGTGTCTTTACGAATCCGCGCCGCCGCAATTAGCTTAATTACGTAGCCGGCTTTTTCAGCCGCCTTAATATCTTCCGCAGTCACATCTCGAATACCAGTTATTTCCACATCATCTAGCCGCACCCGGGTGTGGAAAGCTAGCGAAGCCAGAATAGCGATTTTCGCGCCCGCATCTAAGCCGTCGATATCGGCACTCGGATCTGCTTCCGCAAAACCTAGCTCCTGCGCGCGTGCAAGCGCTTGGGAAAAATCTGCTCCCGTGGTGTGCATTTGATCGAGAATAAAATTGGTAGTGCCGTTCATAATTCCCAGTACTTGCTGGACTCGATCACCCGCCAAGGATTCTCTTAAGCCGTAAACTACCGGCACCGCTCCGGCCACCGCCGCTTCGTAGTAAAGATCTACATCATTAGCAGCAGCTAGTTCATAAAGTTCCGGCCCGTGAGTAGCCAAAAGGGCTTTATTGCCCGTAACTACCGAAGCTCCATTTTCTAAAGCGGCCCGTACATAAGCATGCGGTGGATCAATTCCACCGATAAGCTCGATTACGATATCTGCTTTCTTTATCAGCTCCAAGGCATCGGTGGTAAATAACGCCGGATCTACCGGTAAGTGACGCTCTTTTTGTAAATCATTTACTAAAATTCCCACTAATTCGAGACGAGCTCCTGCGCGCGCCGCGAGAATATCTGCCTGTTCGCTAAGCAGCCGCGCTACTGCGCTCCCCACTGTACCGCAGCCCAACAGAGCTACTTTTACGCTTTTTTCCACTGCTTTCCTCGCTATTCTTTTCCCGACTCTTCTCAGTTTACCCTAGGTCAAGAGCTAATAAATCTGCTACTGTCTCCCGGCGAATAAGCATTTCTGCTTTTCCGTCTCTCACCCCTACCACTCCGGGGCGAGGAATCATATTGTAATTAGACGCCATTGCTCTTCCATAGGCGCCCGTCACCGGTACCGCTAATAAATCCCCTGCTTTAATATCCGCAGGTAAAGCTACATCATGCACCACAATATCACCGGATTCACAATGTTTACCCACTACGCGGGCGCGCTCTAGGGGAGCGAGAGAAGTGCGCGATACGAGTGCCGCGGTATAATCGGCCGCATAGAGAGCTGGGCGAATATTATCTGACATTCCTCCGTCGACGGAGATATAACGCCTAATTCCGTCGGCTAGCTCCACCTCTTTAACCGTACCTACCGTATAGAGAGTGCATACAGCTGGCGCGATAATCGAACGCCCCGGCTCAATAGATACGCGCGGAGCTGGCAATCCGGTTTCCGCAATATGAGCGCCTACTTCTGCCGCTAAGGCGCAGGTAAATTCTTCTGGAGTAGGCGGAATACTATCTAATTCGGTGTAGCGCACTCCGTAGCCACCTCCGAAATCAATCTCAGATATTTCCGCTCCTTGCGCCATCGCCCAAGCTCTTTCCGCTAAAAGAATGCGAGCTGCCGCCCGAAAACCATCTAATTGTAAAATCTGCGATCCAATATGCGAATGTAAGCCCTGTAAGCGGATATAAGGTAACTCTAGGGCGCGTTTTATGGCTAGATGACTGGCTCCACTCGGAATTGAAATACCGAATTTTTGATCTTCGTGCGCAGTGGCAATAAATTCATGCCCACCGGCATGTACTCCCGAGGTGAGACGCAGGTATATGGGAGCTATTTTTTTCTGCGCAGCAGCCAGCTCATTTACTAGCTCCAATTCCGCTATTGAATCAACCACGATATGAGCGAGGTTATTCTCCAAGGCGGCAGTAATTTCCGCACGGGATTTATTATTGCCATGCAAAGCACAGCGCTCTCCCGGCACTCCGCCTGCCAAAGCAATCTGTAATTCTCCCGCCGAAGTGGCGTCAATATAGAGCCCGTCTTCCCACATCCACCGGGCAAAAGCCTTCGAAAGAAAAGCCTTTCCAGCATAATAGACGTCTCCACCCGCAAGATCAGCAAAAACATTATCGAGAGCTTTTTTCCAGCGCCGCGCGCGGGCCCGGGCGTCTGCAATATCGAGAATATAAAGCGGAGTGTCAAAACGAGCAGCTAAATCACTTACCGGAATTTTCGCCACCGCATACTCCCCCTGCGGAAGTACTTCCACCTGCTGCGACCAAATTCCGCTCCAGCTATTATCTGGGCGAGGGGCAGCTACATTTTCCAAATTCATCTTTTCCTCCTGCTCTGCCCGATGCGACTCTGGCTCTCTACTCTCACATTTGCTGCGGAGCTGCTACTCCCAGAAGCTGTAATCCATTTGCTAATACTTGCCCGGCAGCGTCATTCAACCATAAACGCGCCCGATGCGTAGCAGTCACAGGATCACTAGCACGCGGAGTGACACGCGATTTACCATACCAAGCATGATAGGCCCCCGCTACTTCCTCGATATAGCGCGCAATTCGGTGCGGTTCGCGCAGTTCAGCTGCTTGAGCTACCACTTCCGGATAGCGAGCTAAAGTGGCGAGCAGATCCTTATCCGCCTGCGTATTTAATAAAGCCGGATCAAAATCACGCCGTTCTACTCCATGCTCTTGTGCATTGCGCGCTACTGAACAGATACGCGCATGCGCATACTGTACGTAATAGACGGGGTTATCGTTGGTGTGCGCAGATATGAGTGCTAAATCAATTTCCAAAGGTGTATCCATTGCACTGCGTACCAACGAATAGCGCGCCGCATCTACTCCGGCTGCTTCTACCAAATCGCTGAGCACCACCACATTGCCGGCTCGTTTCGACATCCGTACCGGCTCCCCATCCTGCAGAAGATTCACCAATTGCCCAATGAGGATTTCCATGTTTTTTCCGCTGCCGGCTTCATCTCCAAAAGCGCGCGCCATCGCATACATCCGCCCGATATATCCGTGATGGTCAGCCCCTAGCAAATAGATGGCACAGTCGCTTCCCCGCCGGCGTTTATTGAGGTAATAAGCGATATCACCCGTAAAGTAAGCAGTCTCTCCGTTAGTTTTTATTACTACCCGGTCTTTATCATCGCCGAATTCTTTAGTGCGCACCCACGTCGCGCCATCTTTTTCGTAGAGGGCACCCCGCTCTCTTAACTGCTTTAAGGCTTCTTCTACTTCTCCCGAGGAGTAAAGAGAATCTTCATGAAAATAAACATCAAATTCCACTCGAAAATCGATAAGTTCCTTTTTTATTTCTGCAAACATCTGTGCGACGCCGTATTTACGGAAAAGCTCCTGCGCTTTTTCGCGCGGAAGTCCGGCGAAATCCACTTCCGGATGCTCCGCCTGCACCTGAGCAGCGATATTAGAAATGTATTCTCCACCGTAGCCATCTGCTGGCACTTCCTCTCCACGCGAGCGCGCAAGAAGGGAAGAAGAAAATCTATCTATTTGTGCGCCATGATCATTGAAATAGTATTCACGTACCACTTCCGCACCGGTAGCTGCCAAGATTCGCGCTAAAGAATCACCCACAGCCGCCCAGCGTGCACCGCCTATATGGATTGGGCCAGTGGGATTAGCGGAAACGTACTCCAAGTTAATTTTCTGCCCTTTATTGGCGGTAGAAGTACCATAAGCAGCTCCCGCTTCCACAATACTGCGCGCTAATTCTCCTGCTGCTGCCGCCTGCAAATAAATATTGAGGAACCCCGGGCCCGCTACTTCAACTTTGGCAATACCGCTTTCCTTACGCAGCTCAGCAGCTAAAATCTCCGCTAAATCGCGTGGAGCTAGTCCCGCTTTTTTCGCCAACTGCATAGCGATATTAGTAGACCAATCGCCATGCGCTCGGGCCCGCGGGCGCTCTACTCGCACGGCAGGCATATCCGTATCCGCAAAAGTAATTTCTTTATTCGCACGCACTTGGTGCAATGATTTCGCAATAAGTTCAGCAAGTTCCTCAGGAGTCATAATTGCATTCTACCGAGCCGTGCGGCAGAGCCTCTAGCGAGCGGAGGTGAACTTAGCCATTAAGTAATTTGCTCGGCTGCAATGTGCTACGTGTGACACTTCAAAAACTTAGTTCGGAATCTGCCGGCGTTCACTGCTACACTGAAATCCGATACAAAAAGTATCGCAAATATATCTGCCCCGATAGCTCAGGGGATAGAGCGTTCGCCTCCGGAGCGAAAGGTCGCAGGTTCGAATCCTGTTCGGGGCGCAGATTAAGAGTTAATTCAGAACTCAGCTAATTCTAAACTCAGTTAATTCTGAACTCAGCTCGCACTCGGGGTGGGCGGCAAACCTTTTTCACCCGGCTTATAAATCTTCCCGGAGAACTTAGGATTCAGAAATACCTCTTCACACAAATAGGTATCGATTTCCTCCTCCGTGAGCAGCCCTAATTCTAAAACCACTTCTTTTATATTTTTCCCACTCTGGGCGGCAGTTTTACCAATTAAATCGCCTTTTTCATGCCCGAGAATATCGTTGAGATAGGTGACAATACCGATAGAATTCATGACGTAGGAGCGCATAATCTCCCGATTCGCCGTAATTCCCTCAATGCAGCGCTGGCGCAACGTACGGCAAGCATTAGTGAGCAACTGGAAAGACTCACTCATCGCCTCCAAAATCACTGGCTCCATCACATTTAGCTGCAGCTGGCCGGCCGCAGCCGCCAGTAGTACTGCCGTATCGTTGCCAATCACCTTAAAGCAAACTTGATTTACCACTTCCGGAATTACCGGATTTACTTTTGCGGGCATAATCGAAGATCCGGCCTGCATCTGCGGCAAATTTATTTCATTCAATCCCGCTCGCGGCCCCGAAGAAAGTAACCGTAAATCATTACAGATCTTAGTAAGATTGTGTGCCAATCTTTTCAAATGCGAATGAATAAGCACATGGTCGCCGTTGTCATACGTAGCTTCCATCAGGTCAGGAGCATTTTTAATAGCTAAACCTGTAACTTCAGCTAGTTTTTCTGCCACTACTTGCGAAAAACCATCCGGCGTATTTACTCCAGTGCCGATTGCCGTGGCTCCCGAATTGACGTACAGCAATTTTTCCGCATCTTGCGCCAAGGCCGCTTTGGCACTCTGAATAGAACTGGCGAAGGCTTGAAATTCCTCCCCGAGACTCATCGGCACGGCGTCTTGCAACTGGGTACGCCCCATTTTCAGCATCCCCGCAAATTCTCTACCTTTTGCAGCTAAAGCAGCCTCCAGCTTTTCCAGCTCTTCCAATAGACACAATACTTCTTGGTATACAGCGAGACGAATCCCCACCGGATACGTATCGTTGGTGGATTGAGATTTATTCACGTGGTCATTGGGGTGAATAATATCGTAACGCCCTTTTTCATACCCCAGTGCTTCTAAAGCTAAATTAGCAATCACCTCATTGGTGTTCATATTGGTAGAAGTACCCGCACCACCCTGAAATAGGTCTACTGGAAACTCCTCAAGGCAGCGCCCTTTTTCCAGAACTTCATCGCACGCTTCCACAATAGCTGCAGCTATATCTTCTGGTAGTACTCCTAACTCAGCATTCGCAAGTGCACAGGCTTTTTTCACCTGCACCATCCCGCGCACAAATTCCGGAATATCCCGCACTTTTTTATTCGAAATCTGGAAATTTTCCAACGCCCGCTGCGTGTGGATTCCGTAGTATGCACTATCCGGCACTTCTTTTTCGCCAAGTAAATCGGCTTCCTTACGATTCGCCATTGAATTCTCTCTTATCGGTGAGTTAAAAATACAAACTAAAGCGACAGAACATTCTCCGCCTAATCGCATTCTATTACTCGGGCCGATTTTCTGCCTTAGATGCCCAAAATTCCTCTATTACGCACCGCGCCCGGCTCGGCTCATCGGTTATCAAAGCATCTATACCGAGCTCTAAAAGCCGGCGCATCTCCACTTCTTCGTTAATAGTCCATACGTGCACCGCTAGACCCCGCTGATGGCACAGCCGAATAAAAGCCGGAGTGATAATTTTTATTCCGTAAGCTGCTACCGGCACTTGTACCGCTTCTACTTTTTGCTTATTGCCAGGTACAAACCAGCAAAGAATATTTTGCAATGGAAATGGCAAGTGTGCAGCTAATACCAGCAAAACCAGCGCTCCTTCCCCGAGCGAAGAGGTAACTCCTGGGAGAAGACGGCGCAATACTTTCAAGCGCATTTCACTAAAGGAACTGAGAGAAATCCGCTCCTGCGCATCATGAATTTTAATTTCCCGTACTAAATGCCGTATTACCTGCCACTCTTTAGAATCAATATTCAAGACTAGCTGCGGAAATTTTTCTAAAACATCTGCAAATCGCAATAGAGAATGCCCCGAGTGATCCCGCACCTCGGTCAACTCTGCCCAAGATTTATGCGCAATTTTTCCGCGCCCATTCGTCGTGCGCTCCAAAGTATCGTCATGAAAAATTACTACTACGCCATCGCGGCTGGCGTGCACATCACTTTCAATATACTTAAAACCTTTTTCTTCCATATTGGCAAAGGCGAGAAGCGAATTCTCGGGCGCCTCGTTTCCCCCCGCGCGATGTGCAAGAACTATTGGTTTTTCCTGTAATTTCCACATTCTACCGGTAGCAGACATAATCAAACCTTTCCGGGTACGCTCGCATAATACGCTCTGCTCTTATTCTACCGACAGAAATTTTTCTAAGTACGAACTTTACCAACGAGAATTTCTCTAAATAAGAGCTTTACCGGCAAAAAATTCCGAAATAAAAGTTTTATCGGAAAAAATTTATCTCTAAGCGGTTTACCGGCAGGAACTTCCGATATCTACCGCGCCGTGCTTAGTTAAAAACTCTGCCGGATCTATCGCACTGGTCTTCATCCCAGCTCCTGGGTGGATTTCCAGATGCAAATGCGCGCCCGTAGAACGCCCCTGCGATCCCACAGCAGCAATTACCTGCCCTGCTTTTACTTTATCGCCCGCAGCTACATGGATACCGTCGTCATACATATGCAGATACCAGCTAGTGAATACTTCACCTTTTATCTCATGCTGAATCACAATTATATTCGCAGAGCCAGTCTCCGCTGTCTTCCCCGCAGCCAATACAGTACCATCCGCAATCGCATAAATCGGGGTACCAGCTGGAGCTGAATAATCTTGACCTTCGTGCATCTTAGCAGCACCACTGAAGGGATCAGAACGCACCCCAAAAGGAGAAGAAATCGTATAAGTGCCGCTCCGCATGGGGGAATAAATAATTTCTTCTGCGCTAGGAGCGAGTGCCCCAATTAGGGAATTCGCTCCTACCTGCGGCAAGCAATGTGCCCGCCCCGAATGGAGCGCCTCTAAAGCAGCCTGCATTTTTGCCGTCTCATCTGCTCCGGGCGCAGCCAATAAAGTATCGGGAGTAGTGGCAGAATCTACTACCACTTCCGAGAGCAAGGATTGCGCAGCGGTGAATTTAGGAGCCGCAATAGCTGCTTGCACTTGCACGAGCGCCATAGTACTCAAAGCTGCAGCTCCTGCTGCTATTAAGCTAGACATAAAAGAAGGAACTGGCAAACTCTGGCGAACCTGCTGTAGATGTTTAGCTGGAAAACTACTTTTTTGCGGAGGATATTTCGCCAAAGCTGGCATATAGGCAGTCACCGCGGCCGCAGAAGCACTTTCCGGCGCCGCCGCAATGAATTCCTGAGGCGAATCTGGCGAAACAGCGGATACTTGGGATGCCGAAGCTTTCTGCGCCGCCAAGCGGATTTCGCGGCGGGAAGGTAACCTCCGCCCAGCGCTATCTATTGCCAAAATTTTCCCCGCTTCGTCGTTATTTTCATCATTTGCGGCCGCTCCGCTATCTTAAAGAATAACGTTTTGATAACGGAAAGGCTAGCGGTTACGAGTATCTTCTCCGTGATACCCTCCACACCTATTTTATTAGCCCAAATGAAAGAAACTATTGCCGCTATATATTGGAATTTATCGCTGGTAAGAGCGCTATTTAGAGCCAGCAAATAAAGCTCAGGCATCGCCGGCACAACAAAGCCTTTCATTCTTAAAATCAGCGCCTTACTCTCCAGAGTAAACCCCTTTTACCGCAAAACAGCAGAGCTCATTATCGCCAAAGCAACACCTTTGTCTCTATAAAGTAAGTACCTGCGGCGGCATTTCTTTATAAGTTTTACGCGAAAAATAGTTAGAATATGGGCAGTGCCTTTAAAACAAGCAGCTGAAGGGTAATCATGAAGCGAAATCTACGAGTCTTTTTTGTAGGAGACGAGCTAATTGCCGGACTAGGTGATAAACGTGCCCTCGGCTGGAGCGGCCGGGTGGTGGCACGCACTCCGCTGGATCCCCCACTATTAGCTATCAATTTGGCTTTCCCGGGCGAATCTTCTGCTGCTTTAACTAATCGCTGGGAAGAAGAAGTGCTGCCCCGGCGCAGCAAGAATGCCGATAATCGCCTCGTAATTGGCCTCGGCTCCCACGATTTAGACGCCGGCTTGAGCTCAGCTCGCTCTCGGCTGTATCTAGCGAATTTATTGGACAATGCCGAACGCCATCAACTGGCATCATTTGTAGTCGGGCCGCCGCCGCGCCCCGATGTGGAACCGGCTCGCCTTGCCGAATTATCGCGAGCGTTTTCCGAAGTCTGCTCTCGCAGAGATATTCCCTACGTGGATACCTACGAGCCTCTTTCTAAACACGCCCAGTGGGCTACCGATATGGCTATTTCCGGCGGATATACCCCTCGCCAAGCCGGATACGGGCTAATAGCTTGGCTAGTTTTGCACCACGGCTGGCACCAATGGCTCGGAATAAATTCTGCTGATTTATTTTCCGAATAGACTTTAAAAAATAAACTTTCAAAAATAAAAATAGAGGTGAGAAACGGAGTTTCTCACCTCTGATTTTACTAATTTAGCAATTGGGCTTTTTACCGTGATTTGCTTTCTTCTTCCGGCGTGTACGCCGTTTATCTGCCCGCTTAGACATAACTTTGCTCCTTAAAAATTATTGACTGCCGGTTATCCAGTGTAGCGAAAAATACTGCTTTCAGCATCAGAAAGTGGCAAGCATAAAAGTAGTATTCCTCTCGCTTTCTCCGGCACTGACAAAATCTAATCCGTACAATCTCTTCTAATAGTCAGCTGTGTAATGCGTAGCCGCAGCGAGCGCGGAGCAAGATCCGTGAAAGAACGGCGAATAACCGCGCGCACTCGCAATTCTGCTCGGATCGTCTCTAAGCAATTTTCACAACCGCGACCATGCTCCAGCAGTCGATGCGCATACTCCGCCGGCACTTCGTAATCGAGTAATTCAAAAAGATGTTCTAGTAATTCATCGCAGCGGCAGGCGGCTCCACAAGTACAATCGGAACCACCGTGACACGGACAAGCATCTAATTCCGCCATTAACTCAGCGATTTTTTCTTCTGCAGATTGCCCACTCATTTTTCTTCCTTTGCTTGGTAGCCCTGCTTGCGAGCATAATCGCGCAATATTTTTCGCAACTGCATCCGCCCCCGATTCAAACGCGACATCACCGTGCCCACCGGAGTTCCCATAATCTCTGCTATTTCCTGATAGGAGAAACCCTCAATATCAGCTAAATAGACTACTGTGCGCCGTTCTTCCGGAAGGGCGTAAAAAGCTTCCTGAATTTCCTGGTTAGGCAGGTTCTCTATCGCTTCTGCCTCTGCCGACTGTAACCCCACAGCGTGATGAGAAGCGGCTTGATATTCGTGCCATTCTTCTACTTCCGCATGGTCAGATTCTTGCGGTCGGCGCTGACTTTTCCGGTAATTAGAAATAAAAGTATTGTTAAGGATGCGATAGAGCCAAGCCTTCAAATTCGTGCCCGGCTTATATTGGTGAAATTTAACAAAAGCCTTGGTGAAAGTCTCTTGCACTAAATCTTCCGCATCCTGTTTATTGCGGGTAAGACGCAGAGCACCCGCATAGATTTGATCGAGAAGCGGCAAAGCCTCCCGAGCAAATCTTTCTTCCAGCTCTTTCGCAGACTCCGCGGGCGGAGCAAGAACTGCATTTTTTTCTTTATTCATCATTTCTAGGATACTAAAAACGCCGCGCTCCTACTTCTCCGCAAACCACTTTCACAAGGTATTACTTTTTTAGAGAAAATTAGAGCTAAATATGCCGTCACCTAAAAAATATGCCTACACTTAAGATGCAAATCATTCGCCCTCTCTATAAGCGGAAAAGGATTTACTATGCCAGCTTCGTCTGCTTTCTCTCGTCTCTTAATTGCCGCTCCCTATATTGCATCTGGAGCTGATGCCCTACTGAATTCCCAAGCCCATCGAAAGCAGGGAGAAAAATTTGCCACTTGGCTAGAGAAAATCGGCATCAAATTCCCCGTAGAGCATTTACCTCTTATTACTCGGATTAGCGGCGGAGCCATGCTTGCCGCCAGCAGCGCACTGGCCGCGGGTCGATTTAGAAGACTCGCTGCAGCCGGGATTCTCGCCTTGCAGATACCAGTTTCTCTAGCTCGGCACCCTTTTTGGGAGCAGGAAAATTCAGAAAAGAATTTCGATATTCTCTACCTATTATCAGATGCCCTTCTGCTCTACGCAGCACAGGTTGCCGGCTGGAGCAATGAATATCGCTCTGCCAGCCACAAATAGTAGCGAAGTAAAATCCTGATGCCTGATTTATGGCCAGCCCCTCTTGCCGGAGCAGTAGCCGGAGATATTAATTTACCTGCTTCTAAGTCCGCTACTAACCGTCTGCTTATACTAGGGGCATTGAGTGAAAGACCCACTACTCTCTATTCCCCACTCCAAGCGGAAGATACTGATTTAATGGTGAGCGCTCTCCGTAATTTAGGGGTGAAAATCGAGCAAAGCGATACTGCTTGGAAAATATATCCCGCACCTTTACACGGCGAAAAAATTTATACCGGATTAGCTGGCACGGTAATGCGTTTCCTATTGCCGCTAGCTGCCTTAGCAAACGGGGAAAGCCTTTTTCACTGCACTGAACAAGCTGCGCGCCGGCCAATTTATCCGTTAATAACTGCCTTAAAAGATTTAGGTGTCGAAGTAGAAACAGCCGGCAACTCCCCCGCTGCCACTTTTCCTTTACGTATAAAAGGGAGCGGGCAAATAACCGGCGGAAAAATTCAGCTTGATGCGGCCGCTTCTTCCCAATTTATCTCTGCCTTACTTTTGGCTGCACCTCGTTTCCAACGCGGTTTAGAGCTAGTAGCTCCTGCTCCGCTCCCGTCATTTCCCTATATCGAAATGACGGCACATATGCTCCGCCAAGCGGGAGGAAAAATTACCGAACTGCACTCGGCAGAAATAAACTCTGCCGCGAGCGCATATCATTGGCGTATAGCGCCGAGCTCACTCCAAGTAGCTGCCCAAAAGGTAGAAGCTGATCTCAGTAATGCCGGGCCTTTTCTCGCGGGAGCTATGGTGAGCGGAGGAAAAGTGCGCATCGTAAATTGGCCGGCACACAGCCACCAACCAGGGATAGCTTATCGGGAGATATTTAGCCAGATGGGCGGAAAATTTTCGCACTGCCACTGCGAAGATCACAGCGGAAATCTAATTCTCACTGCCCCATCCACTCTAAAAGAAATAGATGTAGATTGCCGCGCCATTGGCGAATTAGTGCCCACTTTAGCTGCTGTATGTGCCTTTGCCGCCGGCACTTCTTATCTGCGCAATATCGCTCATCTGCGCGGCCATGAAAGTGACCGTTTAGCAGCTCTAAGTAGTGAATTAGCGAAAGTAGGTGTAAAAGCACGCATAGTTGGGGGCACTGACTTAGAGATCACTCCTCCCCGCTCCCAGCCCAATGCAACCAATCTGCCTAATATCCCTAGTCTGCCCAATGGAGCGCCGCGCGATATTGCGGCGCCCGATATTATTATTGATGCACATAATGATCACCGTTTAGCCACTTTCGGAGCTATTTTAGGAATGCGCATTGCGGGTATTAAGATAGCAGGCATAGCGGCCACTGCGAAAACTTTTCCAGATTTTCCCCGGCAATGGAAGGAATTTTGCCGTTGAGAAGAGATATCGGCACTGATGACTATCGCGTACGGGTGCGCCCAGGTAAAGGCTCCCGCCCGCGTACAAAAATTCGCCCTGATTACTCCCGCGCTCCTCGCGCCCGCGTATATCGGGTGGATCGTGGCCGTTATCATATGCGGTTACTTACAGATGGCACACCACTCGTAGGAGTGAAAGCGCGCGAACTTCCGCCGGGAAGCGTAGTGGTAGGCGATATCTGCGCGGTAGTGGGAGATCTTTCTGGAAAAAAGAATACTTTGGCGCGCATTGTAAAAGTGGATGATCGCCAGAGCGTATTACGCCGGAGCAGCGCGGAAGGAGAGAAAACCGGCGAAGAAAGAGTAATTGCTGCCAACGTAGATCAGCTACTTATTATTAGCGCCTTGGCGGATCCCCCGCCGCGCATCGGCATGATTGACCGTTGCCTTGTGGCTGCTTATGACGGCAATATCCGCCCAATTTTGGTGCTCACAAAAGCGGATTTAGCTTCTCCGGCAGCACTTTTAGCTACCTACCAAGATTTAGCTCTCCCCACCGTCATCACCTCTGCGCAAGTAAATACACAGCAAAAAGCCGAGATTAACGCAGAGAGCCTCCGCGAATTGCGCTCCTACCTGGAGGGGAAAGTTTCCGTACTGATTGGGCATTCCGGAGTAGGTAAATCTACTTTGATTAACGCCCTCGTGCCCAGCGCTAATAGGGATACCGGAGCCGTAAATGAAGTGACGGGCAGAGGCCGGCACACCTCCACTTCCGCTATGGCTTTTGCCCTACCGGAATCCGGAGTAGTGATAGACACTCCTGGTATCCGCACTTTTGGAATTTCCCATATCGATACGGAAAAACTACTGCCTAGTTTTCCAGATCTAGCAGAAATAGCAGCTGCTTGCCCCCGCGGATGCCGGCATAGAGAAGGAGAATTAGAATGCTGCCTCGGGGAAGTATCCGAAGCGCATCTACGCCGGCGCGTAGCTTCTTTCCACCGTCTTCTGGCAGCTATTGACGTACCGGAGTGGGATAAAAACTGAGATAGTACCTACTCGCTCATATTTCCACGTAGAATATGGCTATGGCTAAACGTTCTCGACTTTCCGACGATTTACAGGTAATTTCCGGCATAATTGATCAGGTAGATCATTTTACGAAGCAGCGCTTTCGCGCCTTAGATTTACAGGTAGAGACTAAACCAGATTTCACTCCCGTCACTGATGCCGACCGTGGCGCAGAGAAAATTATCCGAAATATGCTGGGTAAATACCGGACAAGAGACGCCATATTTGGAGAAGAAGAGGGCGAAAGCAGCGGATATTCTAACCGACGGTGGATTATTGATCCTATCGACAGCACCAAGAATTTTGTGCGCGGCGTGCCGGTGTGGGCCACTCTAGTCGGCCTAGAGGAAGACGGAGAGATGGTCTTAGGGATGGTCTCCGCACCTGCCTTACATCGCCGCTGGTGGGCAGTAAAAGGGCTGGGCGCCTATACCGGACGTTCTTGGACCACCGCCCAGCCGTTGCAGGTATCACGAGTGAACCGTATCGAGGATGCTTCTCTTTCCTATTCTTCTCTCCAAGGCTGGCAAGAGCGCAACCAATTGCGCGCTTTTCTCCGCCTCGCCCAGGCCGCTTGGCGCACCCGCGCTTATGGTGATTTTTGGTCGTATATGCTCGTAGCAGAGGGCGCCGTAGATATTGCAACCGAGCCGGAACTAGAACTTTACGATATGGCGGCACTCGTACCGATACTCACCGAAGCGGGCGGGCAATTCACTGACCTCGAAGGAAATCCAGGGCCGTACGGGCGCTGTGCGCTGGCAACGAATGGAATTCTGCACGCCGATGCACTCGAAGTACTTCACTCAGTGCGGGATAACGATTAATTGTGCGTATTCTGCATACTTCTGATTGGCATCTGGGGCGGAGCCTGCGCGGCGCAGATTTAACTCCTGCTTTTACCCAATGGTGCGATTATTTGGTGCAGTTAGTTAAAGACGAAAAAATTGACGCGGTGCTTATTGCCGGAGATATTTATGATCGCGGTGTGCCACCAGTGCTTATGGTAGAGCTGCTCTCTCAAACTCTCCACCGGCTTTTAGAGCATACTCAGGTGGTAATTACCTCTGGAAATCACGATTCTCCCGGGCGCTTAGGTTTTGCTTCCGAATTGCTGCGCGCCGGGCTCTATATCCGCACCAACGCCGCTGCCTGCTCCCAAGCTATCCCCTTGCGCAATGCCGTAGGAGAGATAGGAGCTTTGGTATATGGAATTCCTTATCTCGATCCCTATTTGGAAAGTAGCCGTTTATCTACTTCAAAAGAGGAAGTTGCGCGCAGCCACAGTGCAGTAGTAGGCGCGGCATTAAAAAATATCCACCGCAGCATTAAAAACGGCGAATATGCCACTGCTCCCCTCCCTCGTATCGTGATGGCGCATGCTTTTGTGACGGGCGGAGAGAGTAGTGATTCAGAAGTAGATCTGCATATTGGTGGAGTAGATTCCGTCCCCGCTTCGATATTCCATCTTCCCGCAATTAATGACCAGGAACCACTGAATTATATTGCCCTCGGGCATCTGCACAGCCCCCAAAAAATTACTGCTAAACAGGCACCGCTGATGCGCTATAGTGGCTCTCCGATTGCCTTTTCTTTTTCGGAAGAGCACCACAAAAAGAGCTCCGTGCTGCTGGAATTTGCAGAAAATTCTCCCGAACTTCCGCCGAAAATTACGCTTCTACCATCACCCGTCTATAGACCTTTAGCTACCTTGCAAGATAGCTACGATGCTTTGCTTTCCGCGAAGTACGATTCGTATCAAGAGCATTTTCTCCGTATTTACGTGCAAGATGCACAACGCCCTCTCAATATGAATGCCAATCTGCGCCGCAAATTTCCCTATGCTTTGGAGATATACCACTTAGGAGCGGAAAATACGGCGCAGGGAGAAAATAGGGGAAATGGGGAAACCGCCGTGCAGAAGAATTCTGGAATATCTGCCCCAAGCCGCGCGAGTGCGCAAGAAATACTGGAAGAGTTCTTCCTTGCCAACGGTGCGGCAGCGCTCGCGAAAAAAGAAAAAGAACTTCTCGATGTGCTGTGGAGGAAAGCCCAGCAAGAAGAGCAAGAATTATGATTATTCGGCGGCTAGAATTTTCGGGGATTGGCCCCTTTGGGAAAAAACAGAGTATTGATTTTACCGAACTCACGCAGAATGGGATTTTCTTATTAGAAGGCCCGACCGGTGCCGGAAAATCAAGTATTTTAGATGCCCTCGTATTTGCACTCTATGGGAGCGTAGCGGGGAAAGATAGCTCCGACGAGCGCCTCCGCTCCACCTATGCATCAGCGCAAGAAGAATCCTATGTAGATTTAATCTTCACCACTAGCAGCGGCACTTATCGAGTGTGGCGCAGTCCAGCGTGGAAAAAGCCCAAGAAACGCGGGGAGGGCTTTACAGAGCAGGCACAGAAAGCGCGGCTCTGGAAACTTTCGGAAGCAGCATTAGAAAGTGGAAATTTAGAAGACACCCAAGCCATCAGCTCACAGACGCGTGAGTCTAATCAGGAGCTACGCGAAATTATTGGGCTAGATAAGCAACAGTTTTTACAAACCGTGCTGCTACCCCAAGGGCAGTTTGCCGATTTTTTGCGGCTGAAATCTGCAGAAAGGGCGCCGCTCTTAGAAAAAATTTTTGCCACTACTCCGTATCGAAATCTGGCGGAGCTGCTGCAAAGCGAAGCCCGCAAAACCCAAAAAGAGATAGCGGCGGCCTATACTTCCTATCAAAACGCTATCGAAACTTGGTTGGGGATTGAGGCGATAGATAGTGATATTCGCGCAGAGATCACAGCTGCTCGCGCGGATTTAACCGAAATATTTCCCGCCAGCGCTAGCTGCGATAAAAAGCTTTTGACGCTTTTAACTCAGGGCGCGGCAGCCCTGGCAGATAGTGCAGTTAAAAAAGCAGATAATGCCCAAGCAGCGCGTGCGACTGCCGAAGAATTTCGCAGCCGCTGGGAAGCAGCGAAAGATTTAACAGCAGCGCTGGAGTTACGGGAAAAATTAGAAGCGGAGTGGGAAGAACTGCAAAAAGAGAAACCAAAAATCTCTGATCTGCGCCAGCAACTAGAAAAACACCAGCAGAGTACTACCGCCTACAAGGAATTACAAAGCTGGCGCCAGCAGCAGGAAAACTACACAGAGCAGCTAACGGAACTATTAGCAACTGCAGATACAGAAACTACCGAGAAATCTACAGTATCTGCTGCTGAGCTAGATTCTCCAGAGGCTGCCGGTACGGAAGCAAGGGCAGCCACCACAATAATTAATGCAATAGGGGAAATCGGCGAAACTTTTTCCGCAGCGGTAAGCCAGCTCGAAGCAAAAATTTTTTCTCCCCCAGCAGCGGCCTTGGAGCAAGAAATGCCAGATTTCTTGGCCGATAATGCGGAAAATATGCTGCAAGAACATCTGCAGAGCGCAGCAGAGTTACTCGGTAGCCTCAGCTATCCGCAAAAACTGGAAGAAGAACTATCTCAGCACCGCAAAGAAGTGGAAAAACTGCGCACCGAATTACAGACCCAAAAAGAATCCCAAGAGTTTGCAGAAGCTAAACAAGCAGAATTGCAAAAAGAAATTGCTACTTTAGAAAGAGAATTACCGGCTAAGCAACTGCAGCAGGGGAAACTCCCCCTGTTGGAAAAAGAAGCAGCGGAGCTGGAACTAGCTACCCAGCTACGCACCGAAAAACTAGAGATAAAAGAGCAGATAGCGGAGGTAAAAAACGCTTTAGAGATAGAAAAGCAAAGCTATAGAAGCGAAGAAGCTCTTTTACACCAGCTAAGTGAAAATTGGCTTAATTCGACGGCGGCTTCCCTCGCAAAGGATTTAACTCCGGGAGATCCTTGCCCGGTATGCGGATCGAAAGACCACCCAAATCCCGCTCCTATTTCTGCCCACTACACCTCTTATGAAGAAGTTACTTCCCAGCAGGAAAAATTGCAGGCACAAGGCCAGCAAGTACAAAAGTATGATAAATCTTTGCTGGAGCTAAACACGCGAAAAGATGATTTAGAGAAACGACTACCGGCGGATGAGGAAGAAAAATTAGCTAAAAAATCCCGCCAACTAGCAGAAAAATTAACGAGTGCACAGGCGGCAGCCCAAGAAGTGGGCGAATATCAAGAACAGCTGGAAAAACTCCGCCCGGAGCTAGAAGCTCAGAATACTTTACTCAGCTCCTTAGCGGAAAAAATGATTGCCGGGCAAGAACGCCAGAAACAAATAGAAAAAGAAATTGCGGAAGCCAGCTGCGAAATAGCTGCCGCCTGCGGAGATTTTACTTCGGTAGCGGAACGGGCAGATGCCGCTACACAAGAGCAAAAATCGCTGCAACTGCTGCAAAAACAGCTAAGTGCTTTGAAAATAACTGCAGCAGAGGTGCGCCGGCAGGGCAAGAAGTATTTAGAAGAATTAGCAGCAGGAGAATGTGGCAGCACAACTGAGCTAGAAGCAACCTATCTGCCGCCCGATTCTCTGGCAGAAATAACAGAAAAAGTAACTACCTATCAAGAAAAATGTACTAAGAATAAAATTCGCCGCCAGGATACAAAGTTACAAGAGCTCCCCCGCTGCCCCGCCCCAGATTTAACTGCCGCTGCCGCTGCTTGGGAAGAAGCCAGTGCCGCCCAGCAAGAGGCAGAACAGCAAGCTGGCCGTGCTAAGCAGGGAGCTGAAGATGCGCGGCGTTTGCTAGTGCCGGTGCAAAAATCTGCTCGCACTTGGCATAAAAAAGCGCAAGCAGCTACGGAGATTATTCGCTTAGCCAGTATTGCCAATGCGGGAGAATTTTCTACCTCCCGTATTCCACTGAATATGTGGGTGCTCTTGCACCGTTTCGAAGCAGTGGTAAACCGGGCGAATGAGCATTTAGAGAATATATCTGCTGGGCGTTATGCCCTTATACGCAGCGAAGATGAATCAAAGAAGATACGAAAAACCGGCTTAGGGCTCTCGGTAATTGATCACGACGGATCACCCACTGGGGATATTATTCGCCCGACGGCTTCGCTTTCCGGAGGGGAAACTTTTTACACTTCTTTGGCTCTAGCATTAGCTTTAGCAGAAATAGTGCAAGAAGAAAACGGAGGTATTCGCATCGATACTCTCCTTATCGACGAAGGCTTCGGCACACTTTCGGCTGGAGTACGCGATGCGGTAATGCAGACTTTACGCACTCTCACTGCACAAGGGCGAATAGTGGGAATAGTTTCACATGTTGAAGAATTAAAGAGCATTATTCCCAGCCGAGTCAGCATATCTCCTACACCTACTTGCGGCTCTGAACTGCGCACTATTTGCTAAAATGCACGCACTTAATGAAATACCAACTATTTATGGAAATGCGCACTATTTATTGAGCTCGGCATACAGCAAAGCCCGCTCTGCAGCATCATACCAAAGTAAATCTATATTTTCCGTATACAGAAAAGCTTCTTCATCTCCCGCTATAGCCCGTTGTACTAAATCTTCCCAGCCACTTTCATCCACTAAAAGAGATTCAATCTTGCTCCAAGCTAAGGGCATGCGCAGCTCTCCGGCACCTAATTCATTTTCTGCCGCAAAATTTTCTTCCCCCGCAAAAACTACCGCTTCTGCCGGCACTTCCCCTGCGCCCACTAAACGGCGATAACTTTTCGAGCCCTCCGCTAGGCGCCGTAAAGATTCATCCGCAGCAGCTAAAGTAGTAGCCATTTCTAAGTTTTCTTCTCCCCAATCGGGGTAAGAGCTACGAAACTCAGGAGTTACTGTATATATTCGACGCGGCGAAATCTCCGCAGCTGCCAAATCTGCTGCCGTGAGCGGTATGTAAATGCGCATATATCCATATTAAGTCATATTTTTTCGCGCGGAAAATAACTATAAAATATCTCGCCCCAGCTCTCGCGCGAACTTCATATTTTACCGTGTATAAACGGTAGCTATGAACTAAATAACTTCGTATACATAAAGAAATACCAATTAATTTTTACGTGGCGCTCCCTTTTACATCTTTTATCCCCTATTGATGTATCCACGCTCTTAATAGTTTCACACCTCTTTCCGGTCGAGAGCTGATAAAAGATAGGGATAATTATGTCTGCTCAACAGGCCATTACCGACGAAATACCTACAGATACACTGCCCAGTTCCGAAGAAATTTTTACGCTTTCGCACTCTATTTCTGCTTCGCAAGCACAAAAAATATCTGCATCTACCAAAAAATATAGACTCCCGCGCAGTAGCCGCGCTAAGAACGCGAACCAGGCAAGAAGCGCGAGCAGCGCAAACAACAATATACATATTTCTCGCCCTGCTCATACCAGCGATATTCGTACCGGTAATGCACACCCCAATGCTCCCCAACTAAAACGAGAATTGGGAGATATCGGGCTAGATTCGCCGCCCCCAATTTGGCAATATGATTCTGCCGCGAAAAAAGCCTCTCCTCCTAAATCCGCTCCCGCTAGACCTGGAGCAGCTACACCTGCTCCAAATAAAGCTATCCCCGCTACACCTACATCTAGCACTTATGACCGCATAGCATTGCACGCGGTGAGCAATAACAAATCCCTAACTGCCGCTTTTTTCGAAGAAGAAGCACCCCCGCTAATACCGGCGAAAAAACCGCGACCAAATGCGCGAAAATTTGCTGCCCAAATAACTATTCAAGCAATTGAAATTTTGCAAGGAAAACGCCCGCTTCGTCAATTACAAACTTGGCTAAATCCACAGGTATACCAAGCACTAGCGCGGCGAGCCAGCCTCGGAATGCGAATTTTCGGAAAGGCAGAACGCTGCCCGCTACCGCGGCTCCGCCGCGTACGCGCTTGCTATCCCCGCCCAGGTGTCGCCGAAGTATGCGTAATTGTGCACGATGGAATAAAAATGCGTGCCGCCGCTCTCCGTTTAGAAGCTCGGCGCGAAAATTGGCAAGTGACTGCGCTAGAAATTATTTAATTTCTGCCCCGCACTAAGTCTGCACTAGCCATGCACTAAGCCCAGTACTAGCCCTAATCCTGCAGCGCAGCAGCATGAAGCTGCCCTATTCTAAGGGCACTACTCCACGCCAGCCACGTGATCAGGGGAGAATATAATTTTATAGTTAGCGCCCGCGCCGGCGTTGCGCCTTTTTCGCCGCCCGCCGCTGCTCTCGGTTCATCCCCGAATAGGCAGCTGCATCTGTATCGGCAGCATTAGTACGCACCGAATTATTCTGCGGTTGCTGCGCCCCCGCGCCAGAATTAGCCGCCGAAGTGTAGTTCATCTTTTGCTCCGGCGTATTCTGCGCCCCAATCATCTGCGCTGCCATTTTTTCTGCACGCTTACTCGGCTGCATCAATACTGATGCTCCTACCTCTTGTAACTCTGCCTGCTGTTGCGCAGCAGCAGCTTCCGCTTGCAAACGCGATTCTTGCTCGGAAGGAAGCTCAAAATTAAAGAGAAAGCGCACCGTCTCCGATCGAATAGCATCGTTCATCGACTGGAACATTTGGTAGCCTTCTTGCTTATACTCCACCAAAGGATTGCGCTGTGCCATAGCGCGCAAGCCAATTCCCTCTTTCAAATAATCCATCTCGTAAAGATGCTCGCGCCACTTCCGATCCAGCACATTCAGCAATACTTGCCGTTCCACTTGCCGCATAGTTTCATCACCGAGCTCTTCGGCGCGCTCTGCATAAATATTGTGAGCATCGGTATCTAATTCTTGGAGAAGATTCTCCCGCTCCAAATTATGCTGGCCGCCGTATTCAGCTAAAAGCTCTTCTGCTGTAAAGGATGGCTTAAAGTAAGACTGTATTTCCACCCAGAGTGCGTGTAGATCCCAATCTTCCGAATTTCCAGCAGTTTCCGCCGTCACCACATCTTCTACTACGAAATCAATAAAAGATTGAATTTGCTCTTCCAGATTTTCTCCATTGAGGATGCGGTGCCGCTCTTCATAGACCACGGTACGTTGCTCATTCATAACGTCGTCATACTTCAAGACGTTCTTACGAATTTCCGCATTGCGCGCCTCGATAGCAGTCTGTGCCCGGCGAATCGTCTTAGCTAAAATCTTCAACTCTAAAGCCTGATCTTCCGGACCATTACGCAAAGGAGAAATTACCCGGGAATTGGCGAAGAGGCGCATGAGGTCATCTTCTAAAGAAATATAGAAACGCGATTCGCCCGGATCTCCCTGCCGGCCCGAACGCCCGCGCAGCTGGTTATCAATACGCCGCGATTCGTGCCGCTCCGAACCTAATACGTAAAGTCCTCCTAGCTGCACAACCTCATCGTGTTCAGCTGCCACCACTTCTTGCGCTTCTTTCAAAACCTCCGGCCAAGCTGCCTCGTATTCTTCCGGATTCTCTTGCGCATTAAGACCCCGTTTTTCCATCATGCCTACTGCAATATGCTCAGCATTTCCGCCGAGCATAATATCAGTACCACGCCCAGCCATATTAGTGGCTACTGTGACCGCGTATTTACGCCCTGCCATTGCCACTACCGCTGCTTCGCGTTTATGCTGCTTAGCATTCAATACTTCGTGCTTAATATGAGCCTTTTTCAAGAGCGCGGAAAGCTTTTCTGAATTCTCTACCGAAGCCGTACCTACCAGTACCGGTTGCCCCTTCTCGTAGCGCTGGCGAATATCTTCTACAATTGCTTGGAATTTTCCTCGCTCCGTGGGGTAAACCAAATCAGTATGATCTTGCCTAATCATTGGCTTATTAGTCGGTATCACCACTACGCCGATATGATAGGTAGAAGCAAATTCTTCTGCTTCCGTTTCCGCGGTACCGGTCATCCCAGAGAGCTTATCGTACATACGGAAATAATTCTGCAAAGTAATCGTAGCTAGAGTCTGATTTTCGGCTTTTATCTCTACGCCTTCTTTTGCTTCAATTGCCTGGTGCATACCTTCGTTGTAACGCCGCCCTGGCAATACTCGCCCAGTGTGCTCATCTACAATGAGTACTTCTCCGCCCTGCACAATGTAATCGCGGTCGCGGAAAAAAAGTTCTTTCGCTTTAATCGCATTATTCAGATAGCCGATAAGCGGAGTATTTACACTCTCGTAAAGATTGCTGATTCCGAGCAAATCTTCTACCTTATCTATCCCTGGCTCCAGAATGCCGACGGTGCGCTTCTTTTCATCCACTTCATAGTCGATATTCTTATGCATCGAAATTACCGCTTGCGCAAAGGCCTTGTACCATTTATTAGCATCGCCTTCCGCCGGGCCAGAAATAATTAACGGAGTCCGCGCTTCGTCAATAAGAATAGAATCCACTTCGTCGACGATGGCAAAATAGTGGTCACGCTGCACTAATCCGGAAGTTTCCCGCGCCATATTATCGCGCAGAAAATCGAAGCCAAATTCATTATTGGTGCCATAAGTAATATCGGCTGCATACTCTTCGCGGCGCTGCTCCGGAGTTAAACCGGCAACTATACAGCCAGTACGCATACCCAGAAAACGATAAATCCGCCCCATCAACTCTGACTGATAAGAGGCCAAATAATCATTGACCGTCACCACGTGCACTCCCCGCCCCGGAATAGCATTCAAATAGGCAGCCAAAGTGGCGACGAGAGTTTTTCCTTCACCAGTTTTCATCTCGGCGATATTTCCCAGGTGTAGCGCAGCTCCACCCATTATCTGCACGTCAAAATGCCGCTGGCCAATCGTACGCATAGCTGCTTCCCGCACGGTAGCAAAAGCCTCGGGAAGTAAATCATCTAAAGATTCCCCATCGGCATAACGCTGGCGGAATTCATTAGTCATTTCCTGCAATTCGCTATCACTTAACTCGTGAAAATCGCTTTCGAGCAGATTCACCTGCTCCACAATTTTTTGCAACTTTTTAAGTGTGCGACCCTCACCGGAACGCAGGACTCTATCTATCAGCTTACGCACATCTACTCCTGGTTTTTATTTTTTGAGCGGTAACTGAGCCTATTCTATGCTCTCTATGCTTTTCCCGCCCAATTATCAATTATTGCTGGCGATCTACCATCATATGAGCGAAATCTGTCAGTGCCGCTTTTACTTCCCCTGCCGGTAAAATTTCTAGCTCTGCCAGCCCTTTGCGGCAGTATTCCTCCGCAATAGCACGCGTCTGCTCCACCACTGCATGATGTGAAAGTAAATCTAGTAAGCGCGGCAACTGCTCCCGCCTCTCTTCGACCGAAGCAGCTAACATCCGCATTATTTCTTCTCCCGCAGTATCTAACATACCTGCTCGCTTTTGCTCAGCCAGGAGAAGAGTCGGCATAGTAGAGACATTTTCTAGTAAATCAGTACCAGGAATTTTTCCGGCGATATCCGAATCTGCCTGTAAATCTAAGACGTCATCTGCCAGTTGAAAAGCAATACCCAGATATTCTGCATATTGAGCGACGGCGGCCGCTATTTCTTGACTGCCCCGCGCTGCTAATACTCCGTCGCGGGCCGCGGCCGCAATAAGGGAACCAGTCTTATCCGAAAGTACTTCCAAATAATGCGTACGCGGATCTTTGCCCGCTTCTGGCCCCATAGCTTCTTGCAGCTGCCCATAGCAAAGCCGCTGGAAAGTACGTGCATACCGCTTTACGGCTGCTTCCCCTAGGCCAGAAATAACTAGCGAAGCCTGTGCAAAAAGCAAATCTCCCGCCATAATAGCGGCTGAATTACCATACAGCTTCTGAGCTGTAGGCACTCCCCGCCGGAGCGCGGCGTCATCCATGACATCGTCATGGTAAAGCGAAGCGAGATGAGTGAGCTCCACCGCCACTGCTACATCTAAAACATCGCCATTATCCGGCTCGGCGCCCAGCTCCGCAGTCAAAAGACAAAGCAGGGGCCGCAACCGCTTTCCTCCCGCGCGTACTAAATGGGAAGTAGCCTCGTTCAAAAGTGGAGTATTTTCGCTAGCTATCTTCTCTAGCTTGGCTTCCACTTCGCCAAGACGAGAAGAAATCTTCTCCCCTAAGGCTCCGTGGCTAGCCAAAGTATCAGCAATTACATTCACGCAAATGTTCCTTGTACTATGCCCAGTAATAAATCAGGGAAAATCCCCAATCCCAAAACTAGGATAGCAGCTGCGACGATAGCCGCAATAGAGAACCCAGCCGATTTCACTATTTGCACATTTTCTGCCGGCTCGGTAAAGAACATCAACTGTAAAATCCGGAAATAGAAGAAAGCCGTAGCTACAGAAGCTAAGACCGCTATTACCACCAAAATAGTGGCGCCTCCTGCTACACCAGCTTTGAAGACTTCAAACTTTCCAATAAAACCAGCTGTGAGAGGAATGCCAGCAAAAGAGAGCAGGAAAATGGTCATCGCAGCTGCGAGGAGCGGACTGCGTTTACCAAGACCGGCCCAGCTCGCCAAAGCAGTAGCTTCGCCGCCGATATTTCCGGCCGCATCTTTCTGCCGCACCAAGGTGACAATGCCGAAAGCACCCACCGTAGCAAGACCATAGGCCAAAAGGTAGAAAAGAATTGCCGAACTAGTCTGTGCGTACTGCTGCGGAGTAATTTCCTTTAAGTCCAGCACGCTGATGGCTACGAGAATAAAGCCAGTGTGGGCAATAGAGGAATACGCCAATAGTCGCTTAATATCTCCTTGTACTAAGCCCAATATCGTACCAATAAGAATTGTGGCGATAATGATAATCCACAAGAAGATGGTGAGCTGCGCGACCAAAGTTCCCGCTATATAGAGCATCACGCGCAACAAAGCCACGAAAGCGGCCACTAATACGCCAGCAGCCATGAATCCGGTAATAGGAGTCGGAGCTCCTTGGTACACATCTGGCTTCCAGCTGTGGAATGGAGCTGCCCCCGCTTTGAAGAGCAAACCAACCAGAATCATTACCGTACCGGCTAGCAGCAGCCACGTCTTAATATCGGTAGTTTGGAGAGCGACGCTGAGAATTTCGTTGAAGATCAGACTGCCAGTACCGCCGTATACTAGGGCAGCTCCCATAAGGAAGATAGCCGAAGAAAAGGCGCCGAGCAGGAAGTACTTAGCGGCAGCTTCCTGCGAAAGTAACCGCCGGCGGCGCGCTGTAGCAGAAAGTACGTACAGAGGCAGCGACATTACTTCCAAAGCAATGAAAAGCGAGAGCAAATCGAAAGCAGAAACGAATGCCATCATGCCTCCGGCGGCAAAAAGTACCAGCGGTAGCACTTCCGTCTGCCGGAGCCCATATTTACTAGCCTCTGCTTCTGCAGGTGAACCTGGCGTAGTAGCTGCATCTGCAGCAAAAGCACTTTCTTTTAATTCGGTGCGGTCCAGCATTACTAGCCCAGCCAGTAAAGTAATTAACACTATAATGGCCTGCGCAATAAGCGAGAAACTATCTTCTACGAAAGCTATTCCGGTAAATCCGCTCCCGCTTTGGGTAATGGAAAGCGGCGTGGTGGCCCAAACTTCTTGTTGGTTAGCCACCGTCCCGCGCCAGATAATCGCAGCTAATGCCGCAATTAAGGCGAGCAGGAAGAAGGGGCGCTGCACGATTGGGCGCAGCTTCCGCGGCAAAAATGCTTCCAATAGGGTAGCTATTACTGCTGCCCCTAGCACAATTAGCAGCGGAGCGAGAGCTGCCCATTGAATCATAGTGTTCGTCGTACTCACTTGTTGCTCCCTTCCAACGCAGCAGTGTTGGTACTAGCTACCGTTACCACCTGCTGCTGCGCGGTGATTGGATTTACTAAATCTAAAATAGGTGCCGGGTAAAAACCAAGGCCGAGCATAGCAGCGATTAGTATTCCTAATACTGCCTTTTCTCTTCCCCGTAAATCCTCTTTTTCCAACTCGGGGCGCGGCCCCGTGAAAATGCGTTGATAGGGAAGCAGAATATATAGCGCCGCTAGCACTACTCCGATGACTGCCAAAATCGCAGCTACCGGCAATACGTGGAAAGTACCCATTAGTACTAGGTACTCCGGTATGAAGCCCGAAAGCCCTGGCAAAGCCATAGTAGCTAAACCGGCAATTAAGAAAGTACCCGCGAGAAGTGGTGTGACGCGCTGCCAACCACCGTAAGCAGAAATCGCCGGGCTCTCTCCCCGCTTCGCGAGGAAGTCTACGGTAAAGAAGAGAGCAGCCGTACCCACTCCGTGTGCCACCATATAGAGCATTGCACCGGAGAGTGCCATGGCTGATCCGGAGAATATTCCCATCACCATAAAGCCGAAGTGGGAGACCGATGTATAGGAAACCAGACGCAGCAAGTTATCAGAGCTAATAGCCATCAAAGCACCCCAAATAATGGAGACGATGGCGAAGGCGATGATAATAAGAGCTGCTTTCCGGCTAGCTACGGGGAATAGCTGCAAGCAAATTGCAATCATTCCGTAGGTGCCAAGCTTATCCAGTACTCCTACCAAGAGGATAGAGGTACCGGTTGGCGCAGAGGCAGCCGTATCCGGCAACCAGGTATGCACCGGCCACATCGGGGCCTTGATAGCGAAAGCAAAGAAGAAGGCGAAGAAAATCCACATCTCTGCAGCAGGAGGTATGGCCAAGCCGGCGTGGAGAGTATCGAGCATATAGCCGCGTGGACCACCCGGGCCATAGAAGTAAACGGCGATTACCCCTACCAACATAATAAATCCACCCAGCAAGGAATAGAGCAGGAACTTCATAGCAGCCCGTTTGCGCCCTTGCCCGCCGTATCTTCCAATTAAGAAGTACATGGGGAGAATCATTAATTCGAAGAGAATATAGAAAAGGAATACATCGCGGGCGGCGAAAAGTGCAATCATTACGGCTTCGAGGAAAAGAATCCACGCAAAATAACCTGCTGCCTTTTCCGGAGTGAAATCATTCCAAGCAGCGATAATTACTAGCGGCACTAGGAACACGGCCAAACCGATCATAACTGCGCTGAACCCGTTAACACCCCAAGCTAGCGAAACTCCTAACTGCGAAATCCAGGTATAAGTTTCGCTTAGCTGCACCACTCCCGCTTCCTGGGGAGCAAAATCCATCAGCAAAGCGACGGCATAAAGTGCCAAAATTAGCAAAGAGATACCCAGCGTAATCTGCTTTGCGAACCGACCGGCTGGTTTTATTAAAGCCAAACCTAGCGATCCGCCGGCAGCGAGCAGGATAAGAACTGACAACCAGGGAAAGGTTGCTTCTATTGCTGTTTGCATTAGCTTATTTCCTTCCTAACTCACATCGATGCTGCCAAAGCAGCGATAAGAGAGATGAATAGACCGAGCACTATATAGCTGGCGTAAGTACGCACGTAGCCATCTTGTAATTTGCGAATCCACTTGCCCAAGTATTGGAGGAAACGCCCCAAGCCTTCGCCGGCTCCGTCTACCAACACTTCATCAGAAGTAGCGGTACCGGATACGAGGAGCATACCGGGACGCATGAAGAGAGCTTCATTGCACGTATCCTGATACAAATCTTGCCGTGCCGCCCGGGTGAGAAGATTTCCAGCCGGAACTTCTTTTGGCACGGGCTGCTTTATATACATTGCCCAAGCAATAGCTACACCAGCGGCTACTATTACTAAGGTCAAGCCAATTATCACGGGCAACGGCAGCACTGGAGCAAGATGCTCACTTTCGCCAATCACAGGCGTTAACCAGTTAAGGAAACCGCCGTAATTCAAAACTGCGCCAATACCGAGTGATCCAACAGCTAATACAGCCATCGGTACCCACATGAACGGGGAAGGATCGTGCGGATGATAAGCATTTGGCCCCTGCTTTTCCCACCGCTCTTCTCCGAAGAAAATCATGAAACACAGACGCGACATATAGAAAGCAGTCAGCCCGGCTACGAGTACCGTAATCAATCCGTAAATCCACGGGCGAATTCCACTGCCCGTAAAGGCAGCTTCAATAATGCCGTCTTTGGAATAGTATCCGGAAAGGAAAGGCACTCCGATAATTGCCAGATAGCCACAAAGGAAAGTAGCGCGCGTAATACGCATATGTTTACCGAGGCCACCGAAGCCCCGCATATTTACTTCTTCTTTCATTGCATGCATGACGGCACCAGCGCCCAAGAACATATTGGCTTTGAAGAAACCGTGCGTGACCAAATGGAAAATAGCAAAAGTAGCGCCTACCGGGCCTAAGCCGGCCGCCAGCATCATATATCCAATCTGTGACATCGTCGAAGCGGCCAGTACCTTCTTCATATCGTCTTTTGCGGCACCAACTACTGCTCCGAATATCAGAGTTATTAAACCGATTATCGTCACGGCGAGAGCCGCGGCCGGAGCTGCACTATAAATTCCCCCGGAACGCACCATCAAATATACACCTGCCGTTACCATAGTGGCAGCGTGAATGAGAGCGGATACCGGAGTAGGGCCTGCCATGGCGTCCCCCAACCAAGCTTGCAAGGGGAATTGCGCCGACTTACCGCAGGCAGCCAGCAGCAAGAAAATACCGATAAAGGTCAGCTGCCCAGAGGAAGCTCTTTCCAGACCGGCATTTACATCGGTAAAGTTTACTGAACCAAAGTTACTTACCATGGCCATCATGGCGATAAGCATTCCCAAATCGCCAACACGATTCATAATAAATGCTTTCTTACCGGCAGTGGCATACTCAGGTACCTGATTCCAGAAGGAAATCAAGAGATAAGAAGCCAAACCTACACCTTCCCAACCGAGGAAAAGCGCCAAATAAGAATTCCCTAATACCAGCATAAGCATGGAAGCTACGAAGAAGCACAGATACGCAAAGAACTTACGCCGTTCGGGGTCATGCTCCATATAGGCTACCGAGTAGATGAAGATTAAGGTGCCGACGAAGGTCACCAACATGACGAAGGTGAGAGAAAGCGGATCTACGCGCGTGCCGAAATTGACCACCATATCCGGGCCCGCTACCCAAGTGAAGAGCGTGGATTCGAGAATGCGCGCATTGGCGTCAAGCGCAACCAACTGCAGAGTAGCGGCTAGACCGATACCGAATGAGCAAACTGCCGCAGCAATCGCCAACCAGTGCCCCCATTTATCGGCTGCTTTTCCAGCTAGAAGTAAAACAGCACATGCGGCCAGTGGAATCGCAATTACTAGCCAAATTAGATTAGTCGCCCCCACAGCCGGCATTGCTGCTGGAGCAGTGGGAAGAAGTTCCGTAATCAAAATAATTACACCTGCTTCCTTAATTCTTCATCAGGTTTACACCGTCAAGCGATGCCGACCTGCGGGTCTTAAATATGGTGACAATAATTGCTAAGCCCACTACCACTTCCGCGGCGGCTACTACCATGACGAAGAAAGCAAATACTTGCCCTTCTAAATTTCCCCACATCCGCGAGAAGGTAATAAATGCCAAATTGCAGGCATTAAGCATAATTTCCACGCCGAGCAAGGCAATTACGCCATTCCGGCGGATAAGTACGGTAGCTCCTCCTATTACGAAGAGAATTAAAGCTAATATCACGTAATACAAGAGATTCATTATTTCTGCTCCTCCGCTTCTGCGGCTCCTGCTTTCTCCGCCTCCGCAGCGAATTCTGCCGGATATACGGGGGCTTTTTCTCCCGGCATTCCCGGAAGAGTGCTCCTGCCTACCACTCCATAAGTAGCGGGACCAGAAGGTACCTGACCGGCAGAAATACGCGCCACCGTCTCGGGCGAAATTTCTTCCACGCTCCGCGCTTGCCCGCGAATCTGCAAAATTCTATTTACCGAACCTTCCAGCGGCTCACCATAAGCAGTAAGCGACGGGTTGGCAGAAGAATTAGATTCAGCGTAGACACCCGCATTGGGTTTAATTCCCGGGTGCTCGCCTTGCTCTATGAAATCTTTAATTTTCTTTTCGGCCAAATCGGCTTGCGTAATGCGCTTATTAATACGCTGCCGGTGGGTGAGAGTCATAGCACCAAGAGCGGCAATTACTAGCAGCGTGCCGGTGAGTTCCAAAGTGAGAATATGGTTCGAAAAGATCAGCCGCGCTACGCCGAGTGGATTCGTTTCCGCATTGGCAGCCGCTAAACCAGCCGATTTTGGATAGGTAGAAGTCCAAACTACCGCAGCTAAGACGAAGAGAATGCCCGTCCCTCCCAGAATGGCGACTGGGCGCGGAGCTGGCAAAGTTTCATGCCGAGAATCCGCGGAGTCTACTCCGATGAGCATCAATACGAAGAGGAACATCATCAAAATTGCGCCGGTGTATACCACCACCTGCGCCACTCCCATAAAAGGCGCTTCGAGCATGGTGTAGATAAATGCTAAGCCCACCATAATGAAAAGCACCGAAATAATCGTATATACCGCTTTTCGAGCAATAAGTAAGCCATAAATAGCGCACAGCACCATACAGCAAGCCAGCAGAGCAAAAAGTATCGTTTCGCCCAGCGAAATTTCTAAAGGTTCTAAATTCGGCATCATCAGGCTCTTACCTCCTCAGTACCAGCAGTGACGGCCGTAGAAATAGATTCATCGCTGGGACGGTGCTGGCGCACCCAATCTACCTGCGCTTCCGTGGGGCCAGTAATTTGCCCCCGGTAGTACTCTGCATCAGAAGTGCCTTCCACCATCGGATGCGGCGGATTGAGCATTCCTTCTGCCAGCGGAACCAGCAAATCCTGCTTTTCATAAATCATTTCTTCCCGATGCTGCCCGGCAATCTCAAATTCCGTGCTCATAGTCAGCGCACGAGTCGGGCAAGCCTGGATACAGTAACCACAGAATATACAGCGCAGATAATTAATCTGATATACCCGCCCGTAGCGTTCTCCTGGAGAGTACTGCGCTTGCGGCGTATTGGAAGCTGCCTCCACATAAATAGCATCTGCAGGGCACGACCAGGCACAAAGCTCACAACCAATACATTTTTCCAAACCATCTGCATAGCGGTTCAGCCGATGTAAACCGTGGTAGCGCGGGCGCGGCGGAATCTTTTCAAAAGGATACTGCTCCGTCACCGTGGGGCGGAAAAGCGTAGTGAAAGTGACCCCAAATCCGGCTACTGGAGCGAGCAGCTTACCGAGTGGCCCCTTTTTATTAGGACTGTATAGAGCTTTATCTGGTTGCTGAAACTCATACTCTTCAGACATCCTTAACCTCCTCTACCGCAGCTTCTGCATCTGCATAATTTTTCCTTCTTCCCGCTCGTACAGAAGGGGGAAGATGCTGCCCAGGAAGCGGCGGCACTGGATAACCATTTTCAAAACCAGTAAATTCTTCCTGCTCGCGTGCCTTAATTAGCTCCGCTTGCGTAGGCCGTAAGCGATCGTCTCCTAATCCCCAAATGCAAAGGATTACTGAATAGCCAATTGAAAGTATTAGTAAGACTGCTTGCACGTTAATACCCAGCACCATATTTACCCCTACTACGCATCCCACAAGAGTGAGCCAAATCAGGGCCGCCGGAATTAAGCCTTTCCATCCCAGCTTCATAAATTGATCGTAACGGAAACGCAGCAGCGTACCGCGTACCCAAATAAATACGGCTACGAAAAGCCAGGTCTTGATAAGGAACCACAGCATGGGCAACCACCCCGTATTGGGGTCGCCACCCCAGAATCCGAAAAGACTCGTAAGCAAGGGGCCAGCGCGCCAACCGCCGAAGAAAAGAGTGGTGGCGAGCATCGACAAGTTCAGCATATTGATGTATTCCGAAAGGTAATACCAACCGAACTTCATGGAGGAATACTCCAAGTGGGCACCCGCTACGATTTCGCCTTCGGCTTCGATAAGGTCAAATGGCAAACGCCCTGCCTCACCGAACATGGTGATGAAGTAAATTATGAAAGCCGGACCGAGCAAAAGCACATTCCAGAGCTCTTGCTGCCCCGACACAATTCCAGAAGTGGCCATTGTGCGGCTGAGGATGAATACCGTCACCAAAGATAAACCCTGCGCCAGCTCATAAGAAATCATCTGCGTGGCCGAACGAACCGAGCCGTAGAGCGGCAGCGTAGACTTCGCAGACCAACCACCGAGTACTAATCCGTATTCGCCCAAAGCTGCGATTGCCAATACAAAGAGCATGGCCACCGGTGAATCAGTGAGCTGCAAAGGGGTTTGAATACCAAATATAGATACACCCGGCCCGAGCGGCACCACTGCCATAATGCTGAAAGCACAGAGAGCTGAAATTGCCGGAGCAATTAGGTAGACGACCTTATCCGCACCTTTCAGGTTAAAGTCCTCTTTGAAAAGAAGTTTAATTGCATCTGGGAAAGACTGGAGCAAACCGAAAGGACCTACCGTATTGGGCCCGAGCCGATTCTGCATCCGCGCCAAGAGACGCCGCTCAAACCACAAGGCGAAGATAACGGAGAATATTAAAAACAGTACGATAAAGGCTGCTTTTAATACCCATATCCACCAGGTATCTTGCGAAAAATCGGCAATCATCTGATTCGTAGCTGTATTCACTTTGCCACCTCGACATTTTCTAGCGTAACTACCGCTCCTGCCCTCAAGCCGATAGACGATAGCGAGTAGCCAACCGCATTTTGCGGCGCCCATACTACTCCGTCCGGCATATCGACTTGCACCGCTGGGAATTCTAAGTAACCATCTGGGCCGTGCAAACGCAGCTGCGAGGTAATTCCCGCTTGCTGCGCAGTAGCAGGCGAAAGCAGAGCCACCGCTTTATGAGCAGTATTTGCTAAATAAGGCTCAAAGCCCTGTAGCGCACCGCCATCAAGCATTTGCTTCCAAGTAGAGAGCACAATTCCGGAAGTATTAGCCGGTGCTGCTTCTACATTTGGCGAAGCGATCCGGATTCCTGCCCAGTGCGGAAGCGCTGTATATTCTGTTACAACGGCTTCCAGAGAAGAAAGCTGTAAATCAATTCCCATCTCAGCCGCAATATCGTTTAGCACTACCCGATCTGGCTCTGCCACCGAAGTGAGTACCTGACCGAAGGGACGCAATCTTCCTTCCCAGTTAATGAAAGTTCCGCCCTTTTCTACCGGCGGTGCCACGGGGAAGAGTACATCTGCAAAAGCTGCGGTATCACTATCGCGCACTTCGAGTTGAATTACGAAAGCCCGCTCGAGAGCTGCAGCAGCTCCAGCTGGTAAATCAGTGAGTTCTACTCCCGCCAGAATTAACGTATCTAATTCGCCTGCGGCGGCTACCGCTAGCATCTGCTCGGTATTCAAACCAGGAGCAGAAGGCAAATCTTCCACGCCCCAAGCCTGGGCAATTTCTGTTCGGGCGTCTGCATCTGCTACTGGCCGGCCACCTGGTAATAAATTAGGCATGGCTCCGGCTTCGATTGCAGCTCTATCGCCAGCTCGCCGCGGTACCCACGCTAAGCGAGCACCGGTACGCGCTGCCAAACGCAAGAGTGCACTCAATACTCCAGGAGTATCTCCAGCTCTCTCTCCGACCAGAATCACCGATTCTGGCTGCGTAAGATCTTGATAAAGATTACCTAAATCAGCACTGGCACTTTCAGTGATGGAATCTAGTAGAGCGCCTACCTTTTGCGGATGGGCAGGCAAGAAACGCGCTGCCATCTTCGCCGTGCCCCGCGTAGCAAAAGTAGAAATTACTGATACCGAAGTACTCTTTGCCAATACGCCTTTCCGCAGACGCAAGAAAATGGAACCACATTCTTCTTCGGCTTCCAGCCCGACCAATAGCACATGGCTGGCCTTTTCAATTTCGGAGTAGGTAACTCCTTGCCCCTGACCAGCTACTACTGCTCCTAAGAAAGCATCTTCTTCACTGCTTCCCGGGCGGGTACGGAAATCGATATTGTTAGTTCCGAGGACGCAGCGGGCAAATTTTGCATAAGCGTATGCATCTTCGAGTGGCAAACGCCCACCAATAATTACGCCTGCCCGCTGTGACTTACGAAGCTGCGTAGCTGCCGCGTCTACTGCGGCAAACCAAGAAGCGTTTTCCAAACCGGTGACGCGCGGAGAACGCAATCTATCTGCCCCGTTCTGCCAGCGGAAAGCGAAACGATCTTTATCAGTAATCCAATCTTCGTTCACTTCCGGATCTTCTAGAGCTAACCGCCGCAGCACACTACCGTGGCGGTAATCTACGCGAATTGCAGATCCAGAAGCATCGTGTTCAGTCACGGAAGGCACAGATACTAAATCAAAAGGCCGTGCCCGGAAACGATAGGAAGCAGAGGTTAAAGCTCCAACCGGACAAATCTGAATTATATTTCCCGAGAAATAGGATACGAAAGGATGCCCATTTACATCAGATTCAGCTGCACCAACTGGACCAGCGCAATAACCACTCGCAATTCCCGGTAAGCCGCGCGAACCCGCATATTCATTTGCTGCCGATTCAGAGGTGGCATCCGCGGAAGTAAAATCAAGTACTCCGCCATCAAAATTACCAATTTGCGAACCGTGTAGACCGTGATGCACTTCGTAACCTGGAGTGCCACCACCACGGCCTTGAAGCTGCACAAAAGCATCTCCCGCTATCTGCGTTGAGAAACGAGTACAACGCTGGCAGAGAATGCAGCGATCTCGATCTAGGAGAATCTGCGCCGATACGGAAATCGGCTTCGGATAAGTGCGCTTTACATCGATAAAACGCGAGGTGGTACGCCCATCTGAAAGAGCTTGGTTCTGCAGGGGGCATTCTCCGCCTTTATCACAGACCGGGCAATCCATCGGATGGTTAATGAGTAAGAACTCCATTACCCCCCGCTGCGCCTTTTCCGTAACTTCCGAAGTAGCGGCCGTATATACTTCCATTTGGTCAGCTACCATAGTGGAACAAGCCGGCTGCGGTTTCGGCATTTTTGCCACTACCCCTTGCCGGTTCGGGCTGGCTACTTCCACTAAGCACTGGCGGCAAGCAGCTACCGGGTTAAGAAGTGGGTGATCACAAAAACGCGGAATATGCACGCCGGCTTTTTCCGCCGCCCGAATTATGAGCGTGCCCTTAGGCACCGACATCTCTTTGCCGTCAATTTTTATAGTGACCATTTCTTGCTGAACTTCTGCCGTCATTTGGTACCTACTTCGCTAAAAACTACCGATTTTTCAATCGGGAACATCTCGGCCGCCGCAGTGTGGTAGCCGGCTTCGAATTCATCCCGGAACAAATCAATTCCCGATTTGACCGGAGTGGAAGCTGCATCTCCGAGTGCACAGAAAGAGCGACCCTGGATATTGCTCGCGATTTCGTAGAGCAAATCTACATCACCTTCCTGCCCCTTTCCGGCTTCAAGACGGTGTAAAATCTGGCGCATCCAGAAGGTGCCCTCTCGGCACGGGGTGCATTTCCCGCAAGATTCGTGCTGGTAGAAATCCATCCACCGCGTGATTACCCGCAATACGGATACCGTCTCATCGAATACTTGGATAGCGCGGGTAGCCAGCATGGAACCATTTTCCATTACTTCCTCATAGCCCAGCGGCACATCCAAATGATCTGCTGTCCAGAGCGGAGCAGAAGATCCGCCGATGGTGAGGAACTTTAACTGATGCCCAGCGCGAATACCGCCGCACATATCTAACAGTTCTCGCACAGTAATACCGAACGGAGCTTCGAATTGCCCCGGATGCTGCACGTGACCAGACACGGAGAAAATACCATGCCCACGCGAGTTTTTCGTTTCTGCGCCCATGCTCTGCAACCACTCGGCACCGTTATTGACAATACCGGGAATCGAAGAAATTGATTCAGCATTATTGATTACGGTAGGCCGAGCGAATAGACCTGCCACTGCCGGGAAAGGTGGTTTCAACCGCGGCTGACCGCGGTAACCCTCTAAAGAGTCGAGCAAAGCAGTCTCTTCACCACAAATATAGGCACCGGCTCCCGCATGGACAGTAATATCTAAATCATAATCGTGGTTGGGTCCCAGGCCTTTACCTAGCAATCCCGCCGCGCGCGCTTCCCGTACGGCCGCTAAAAGACGGCGATATACGTGCACCACTTCTCCACGTAGATATACGAAGCCGTGATGCCCTCCAATTGCAATTAGGCAAAGCATCATGCCTTCTAAAAGCAAATGCGGATTAGCGAGCAGAGCTGGAATATCTTTACAAGTACCTGGCTCAGATTCATCCGCATTTACCACTAAATAACGCGGTTTCCCATCCTGCGGAGGTAGGAACGACCACTTTAATCCAGTGGGGAATCCCGCTCCTCCACGGCCACGGAGCCCGGATTCTTTTATTAAGTTAGTAAGAGCAGCCGGATCTTGTGCTTGCAATTCCCAACCTTTATTTATAGCTTGATATCCCCCGTGCCGGCGATAAGTATCAATAGTCCAAGACTTATCGAGATCCCAGTAATCGCTCAATACGGGAGCTAGTAAATCTGGCTTCGTAAATTCAGCCATTACAATTCCCCTCCTTCTTTACGAGGAGCAGTCCAGTTATTGGCGCGGGCAATTTTTAGACCCCGCAAAGTAGGATCGCCGGGCAGACCGCCTTCATCCACATGGCCATCTTCGAATCCGGCCAATACTCTCTCATTTTCTTTGAAAGTGTGTACCTTATCCGGGCCGCGCGTAGGTTTAATATCTTTGCCGGCTTGAATATCGTCCACCAACTGCTTCGCTGATTCCGGAGTCTGATTGTCGAAAAATTCCCAATTGACCATAATCACCGGTGCGTAATCACAAGCGGCGTTACATTCCAGCTTTTCCAGCGTAATTTTTCCATCACTGGTAGTTTCGTTATCGGAAATCCCTAAGTGGTTGCACAGCTCGTTCCAAATGACGTCTCCGCCCATTACTCCACAGAGCGCATTGGTGCACACTCCGACGTTGTATTCACCATTTGGATGCCGACGATACTGTGAATAGAAAGTGGCTACTGCCGATACTTGAGCGCGCGTAAGTTCCAAAATATCCGCTACTAAGGCAATACCGCGCGGCGAACAGAAGCCGTCTTCGGACTGGATGAGATGCAGCAAAGGCATAATAGCCGAACGAGAACGCGGATAGCGGGCAAGCACTGCTTCTGCGTCAGAGCGCAGCCGTTCCTCCACTTCCGGTGCGTAATTAGCTGAATAGTTATCTGCCATCAGCGATCTACTCCTCCCATCACCGGATCGAGAGATCCGAGCGCCACGATTGTATCAGCGAGCAATCCGCCCTCTGAAAGAAGATTCAAAGACTGAATATTATTAAAACTGGGGTCTCGGAAATGCGCACGGAAAGGCCGCGTGCCCCCGTCAGATACCAGATGTACCCCTAATAGACCTTTCGGATGCTCTACCATTTGGTAAACCTGCCCAGCTGGCACTCGGAATCCTTCCGTCACCAACTTGAAGTGATGAATCAAAGATTCCATAGATTCCGTCATAATCTTTTGTACATGCGCCGGCGACTGCCCCTGCCCATCCGAGCTAATCGACAAACAAGCCGGCCAAGCAATTTTCTTATCATTCACCATAAATGGCTCACCGGCCGTTTGCTCCAACTGGTCAAGTACCTGGTAAACGATTCGCAAAGATTGATAGCACTCGGCGTAGCGCACCTTCACTCGGTTATAGGCATCAGATTTTGCCTCAACCGGCACATCGAATTGATATTTTTCGTATCCACAGTAAGGCTGCGTCTTCCGCAGATCCCACGGCACTCCTGCGGCACGCACCGAAGCACCCGTAGTAGAAAGAGCCATTAGCGCTGAAAGCGGCGCAACCGCTACATCTTCATGACGCATCTTGAAGATGGGGTTGGCCATAGTCAAACTTTCCATCTCCGAAATAGTGTTGCGAATCTTCGGCAGCAGCTCCCGAATATATTCAATTCCCCCTTCGGGAATATCATCGAGCACGCCGCCGGGGCGAATAAACTCATTATTCATGCGCAAACCGGTGATATCTTCCATAATGCGCAAGATATCTTCTCGGCACCGGAAACCGAGGGTGAGCATGGTGGTAGCACCTAGTTCGTTGCCCAAGGAGCCGATACCGAGGATATGAGAGCTGATTCGGCCGAGTTCCATGAGCAATACCCGAATTGCCGAAGCCCGCGCGGGAATCTGCTCCGTGATTCCGAGGAGCTTTTCCACCGCTAAGCAGTAAGCTACTTCTTGAAAAATCGGCGCTACGTAATCCATCCGCGTACAGAAAGCCACTCCCTGTGTCCAGGTGCGGTATTCCATATTCTTTTCAATACCGGTATGCAAGAACCCGGTAGAGGCCCGTACTTCTTTTACGTTTTCGCCGTCTAGCTCCAACTGCAAGCGCAGTACTCCGTGCGTCGCCGGGTGTACCGGCCCCAAGTTAATAATTACGTGCTCTTCACCTAATTCAGCAGCTTCTTTTGCCAGACTGGCCCAATCGCCACCCACAGCTTCGAAACTGGGATAGCTGGTAGCTTGCGCATCGTCAGCAGCTTTGGTGGCAAAAATTTCTTTATTTCCCATCAGTTGTACTCCCTCCGGACGTCTTGCGGCGGAATTACGGCACCTTTATACTCCACAGGAATTCCTCCGAGCGGATAATCTTTCCGCAGGGGGTGGCCGACCCAATCTTCCGGCATTGCCGAACGTGCCAAGCCGGGATGCCCGTCAAAAATAATCCCTAATAAATCAAAAGCCTCTCGTTCTGGCCAATCAGCTCCGGGATATAGCGAAGTTAAAGACGGCATATGCGGATCAGATTCTGGCACTGCCACCTCTAGCGAGAGAATCCGGTTGTGAGTAATAGAGAAGAAGGTAGTGAAGGCATGCAATTCCCGCCCTTTATCTTGGGGATAGTGCACACCAGAAACTCCTAAGCACATTTCAAAGCGCAAATCTTGATCATCACGCAAATAACGAGCTACTTCGAGTAAGTGCTCCCGCGGCACGAAAATTACTAATTGCCCGCGGTCTATAACCACTTTTTCAATTACTTCTGCCGCTTGGTGCCCAGCTTCTTCTGCTAATTCGATCAAGACATCTACTACTTCATCGAACCAGCCACCATAGGGGCGCTCAGCAGGAGCAGATATGTATACCGATTCTTCGTGCCCGGAAAAGCCAGTAGTATCCGGAGCATTTTTCACTCCCCAGAGACCCTGCCGCCGGCGCAAAAACTCCGCGCCTGCAGATGCGGTGGCTGAATCTTCCCGAGCCGCTTCCAGATTTTCGTCTATTTCTTTCACGCCAATAATCCCTTCTGCAGATGCAGCGGCTCCGCCTCTAAAGCAGCTTTTTCTACCGCTCGAGAAATCTCGATACGATTCTTCCCTAGCGGCTGCTTTTCCATTAACTGGTTGCGCAGCTCAAAAATTGCGTTAATGAGCATCTCGGGGCGCGGAGGGCACCCTGGTAAATAAATATCTACCGGCACAATGTGATCGATTCCTTGCACCAAAGCGTAGTTATTAAATACTCCGCCCGAAGAGGCACAAGCTCCCATGGATATTACCCATTTCGGCTCCATCATTTCGTCATAGATATTACGTACTACCGGTGCCATTTTTTGGCTTACGCGGCCAGAGACGATCATGATATCCGAATGACGAGGCGAAGCACGGAATACTTCCATTCCAATACGAGAAGCGTCATAACGTACAGCTCCGAATGCCATCATCTCAATTGCGCAGCAGGCCAGACCCATGGTAACTGGCCAAGGAGAGCGGGCGCGCGACCAGCCGAGTACGTTCTCGACTGTGGTGAGGGCAATTCCTTGCGGAAGTTTTTCTTCAAGACCCATTTATCATTCACTCCATTCCAAACCGCCGCGCCGCCATTCATAAATAAAAGGAACGGTGACGAGGAATAAAAAGGTCGCGATTGCGAGTAACCCCGGAATCCCTAACCGATCGTGGGATACCGCCCAGGGGTAAAGAAATACCACTTCAATATCGAAAATAATAAAGGTCATGGCAGTAAGAAAATACTTAATTGGAAAACGCCCGGCATCTCCAGCATTAGGAGTAGCTTCCAGACCGCATTCGTAATTGAGTACTTTCACGCGGTTGTATTTGTGCGGGCCTAAAATTGCCGAAGCTACCAGACCACCTACTGCAACGACACCTGCCGCTGCAATCATCACTAAAAGAGGAACATAGGGATTCATACTGCGCGTACCTGCTTTTCTAGTAGTGTATTCACCTTTAATTCTACCGCTCGGGGTAAAAATTCATCTAATTTCAAAAAATAATTCATGCTTTGGGCACCGCCTTCGTCAAAGCGGTGATTACTTTATCCATCCAATCGCCACCGCGGCGGTCGTAGTTATCGGAAAGCAGCTTCATTACCAGCTTCATTAAAACGGGACGCGGTAGACCGTACTTTACACAAAGATGCATGATTTCCGGGCGCTCAATAAGCGCGGCAAAAATTCTTCCGAGAGTATAGTAACCGCCCAGCTCTGCTCGTAATTCTGCTTCATACTGCTGCAGTACCCGATCCTGCGCCGCCACCGAATTTCTCCCCAGCGCTTGCGCGATAAATTCTGCCGCGAGACGCCCGGAAGCGAGCGCATAAGCAATTCCTTCGCCGTTAAAAGGCGAAACCATTCCGCCCGCATCGCCTAGTAATAACAAACCATCTCCGTAGTGGGGTTTGCGATTGAAAGCCATAGGCAAGGCGGCTGATTGTAGAGGACCACGCTGATTTTCCGCGGTAAATCCCCATTCTGGCGGCACATTTTGCATCCAGGTGTTGAATACTTTTCTATAGTTAATACCGGTGGGGCGCGCTGTAGAAGAAAGCGAGCCCAGCCCTACGTTTACTAACCCATTACCGACGGCAAAGGCCCAGCCATATCCGGGTAATAATTCCGATTTACCGGCCGCCCCTGCCCACAGCTCCAAATAGGATTCCATCATATCGGTGCTGGCCAAAGGAGAAGCAAAGTAGGTGCGTACCGCCACTCCCATCGGGCGGCGCATATTCTTTTCTCTGCCGGTGGCCACCGCTAAACGAGCAGAAACACCGCTCGCGTCTAGCACAAATTTGGCTTTTATCTCCGCTTCTGGAGCTTTTTTATCCGCGGTGGGAATTACCTTTACGCCAGTTATACGCCCCGCTTTATCTTGAATAGGAGCAGTGACGGTGCATCCTTCTCGTAAATCCGCTCCGCTCTTTTGCGCAAAACGAGCTAGCTTTTCATCTAATTCTTTTCGAGGGAGTGCACTTCCATAATTAGGCTGGGAAGCTAATTCTGGCCACGGCACCTCGATAGCGTGCCCACCGCCATAAGCGCGAATACCGTAATTGCGCACCCACCCTTCCGCTTCCGGAATTGGGAATCCCATGCGTATAAGCTCAGAAACAGCACGCGGAGTGAGCCCATCTCCGCAAGTTTTATCGCGCGGAAATTCGGCTTTTTCTAAAAGAATGGTATTTATCCCATAACGAGAGAGATAATGTGCAGCGGCGGAACCGGCCGGACCAGCCCCTGTAATAACTACGTCAGCTGACGCAACTACCATTCCGCTCTCCCGCTTTATATGTGTACTTGGGTTTCAAGTAACTTCTCTTACCCCCGTAAGTCTACGGTTTTTGCCTCCAAATTTGCACTCTCCCGTTGGCTATTTACGTAATAATTTACTTGCGTATAACGATTGTAAGTGACTATTTTTTCTTCCCGTAATGTAGCGCCACTAATCCGTTCGTGAGATTTTTATATCCCACTTCCATCCAGCCCGCGTCCGTTAAATACGCTGCCAATTCTGGCTGGGGCGGCCAGGCGAGAATAGACTCCGCTAGATACCCGTAAGCCTGCGCATCCGAAGAGAAGAAACGCGAGATGAGTGGCATAACTGTATGCAAGAAAATTTTATAGACGCCCCGAAAAAGCGCATTCTGTGGACGCGAAAATTCACATACCACTATTCGCCCTCCCGGTTTCGTCACCCGCAACATTTCTCGCAGTGCCAAAGCGGGATCGTGCACATTGCGCAACCCATAGGAGATAGTTACTGCATCGAAAGTATCCGCTGCAAAAGGCAGATTCATCGCATCTCCCTCTACGAAATGTAGATGTGGATAGCGTTTCTTTCCTTCCGCAATCATCCCCGGTGAAAAATCACAGGCCACCACTTCTGCACCGGCTTTTGCATAATTCTGCGCCGAAGTACCCGTACCGGCTGCTAAATCTAAAACTTTCATTCCTGGGCGTATCTGCAGCATTTGGGTGGTCTTTTTTCGCCAATACTTGACTAAGCCACCGGTGAGAATGCCGTTCATTAAATCATATTTACTGGCCACCATATCGAACATTCCCGCCACATCTTGTGGATCTTTCGCCAGCGTCGCCCTTTTACTACCCATTCTTCAACTTTCAGAAGTAACATCAATTACTGTGCTTACAATACCTAATCTTAGAGTAATAACCACGAAATTAAATTTTCTTCCGGCGCTGAGTGAATTATTAACTGCACCTCACAACCAGCTAGCTTGGCTACGCGCGGAAGACGGTGCAGTAGGCGCGGGAGTGGCCGCTACTTTTAACTACTCTCCCCAGCCGGCCGATACACCAGAGAGCCGTTTTACTGCCGCCGCAAACTGGTGGGAAGCAGTAAAACAATGCGCACAGGTAGACGATGACACCCAATTACCTGGCAGTGGATTATTTGCTTTTGGATCCTTTGCTTTTCATTCTGATTCTCCAGCAGGTTCCACTCTTATTATTCCGCAAGTATTGGTGGCTAAGAGAGGCAATACCGCCTGGCTAACTAGAATCGAAAATATCCAGCACCCCCAACCCTTAGCTCCGGAAGCCGCCGATTTATTGCATCTCCTCCAGCTCCGCACCCCAGATTCTTCTTCTGCACACCCCTTCGCTCCTACTCACACTACACATTCCTCCACTTTCTCCGGCATTTCCCCCACCCCTTCTTCCCCACAGTCCCCTTGGAAAACTGCCACTATTGAAAAAATATGGGAGACACCTAGTTCAGTGGAATGGATGGCACAGGTAGAGCATGTAATCGAAAAGATTCGCACCAGAGAAGCGCGCAAAGTAGTGCTAGCACGAATGCTCAATATTGAAGCGCAAGATCTCGATGAGCGCAGCTTGGTACATTCTCTACACGCCGCCTACCCTTCCACTTGGACTTTTGCGGTAGATGGACTAATTGGCGCCAGTCCGGAAATGCTTATCGCCGCTGATTTAGAGAGTGCCGGAGCCGATTTAGCCAGCACCACATCGGATTCGGTAAAAATTACGCCTTCTCCACTCCTTAAGTGCCGAGTGTTGGCAGGCACACTACCTAAAGCATCACCTGACTCAACAGAAAAGCGAGAGGCAAAGCAGTTAGAAAATTCCGCTAAAGACCAATTAGAGCACCAATACGCAGTAAATTCTGCTCTCACCGCACTATCTGAAATGACGCAGGCGCAAGCCGGACTCTCCTACGTTTTAGAGCTCCCCAATCTTTGGCATCTGGCGACCGATATAAATGCTCACCTGCAAGCCGATTATTCTATTTTCGATATACTCGGAAAACTTCATCCCACTGCTGCACTCGGCGGTGCACCGCGCCCGGTAGCTCTAAAAATCATTAAAGATATCGAGGCAGGTGAACGCGCGCGCTATGGTGGCCCGACTGGATGGATAGCAGGAAATAGCTGGGGGCAATGGTGCGTCGCTCTGCGCTGCTTAAAGGTAGATTCTCCGACTCGGGCGCGCGCTTGGGCGGGAGCGGGAATTATGGCTGATTCACAGCCGTGCAAAGAGCTGGCAGAAACGGAGGCAAAATTCGCTCCTGCTCTACAAGCTTTACAAATGCCCGTAGCTAAGAAAAACGGCGCGGAGTAACCAATAAGCCGATTCCGCTCAACAAAACTACCCCCATGAGACCCAGCAGCCCCATTCCGGCAAATCCGGTACGCGCAATTTCGGGTGGAGGCGGCGGCGCCGCAAAATTCTGCACCGATACCGTATTTATCTTCTCATTTCCCGTAACTGTCAATTCTGTGACTGCCGATTTGATTACGTATGGTTGCGGAGCACTCAGCTCTTTCAGGTAGTATCTTCCCGGCTCTAACCATTGCGCAGCGTTCGGCACGAATTTTCCTTGCGCATCCGTATAGAAAGTACCATCAGCCTCAGCACCCGGCACTGCTACCTTATTTACCGCCATGAGCTTACACGACGAAGCATCAGAATCTTTGGCACACACCTGCAAATCTTCTAGTGGCGGCAATTGCTCCCGCGAGCAGGCATATTTACGCGGATTATCATTTGCGTACTTTGTAGTATCTGCATATTCCCGCGTATCTGCTTCTCGATAAAGAGCGAAGCGCGCACCTGCTACGGGTTTACCCGTATTTCCATCCGTTTTTAGTAACTCAAAAGTAGTTAAATTCGGCTTATAGGTGTAGTAAAAATGCTGCACCCGATCCCCATTATGGTTATAGAGAAATTTAACATTCTTACCCTCTGCATATTCCCGACTTTCCGCAGTGCGTTTTCCACCTTTTGGATATTTATGTAAGTCGTTATCCACGTACGAATACCCGGGAATTTTTGCAACTATTGATTCTTCACTCGGTTTATAAGCAAAGTTCGCTTTTCCGGGCCGAACTTTTTCATAACTCTGGAACTCGCCATTTTCAATAAAAGTAGGCCGTAAACCGACTAACGGATCAAAATCACCTGGGGTAAACATGAGGAACTCATAAGGATGACGCGCGAATAAGAAAGAACCCACAACATCCGTAAAAGCGATATTGCTCTTATACGGAAGATCCGGATAGAGCTTATTAGCAGTTGTAGAAGCAGTGACTGGCGCAAGCTGGCGATCTTCTAGGCATTTTTCAATTGACAGAGTACTTCCAGCAACTTCTCCTTCAAAACTACCGAGCCGGCGGTTCGGCAATGCCTTTTCCGTATCCGCAATTTTCAGGAATTCCCGGTAATCGGAATCTTTTACATGGCGAAAATCTGCACTGCCAGGAAGATATATGCGCAAGTAGCTAGCGCGAGCTCCGATTGATCCACCCTCCGCATCGCCCGTAGAGCCAGTACCCCAGGTCATGGCAGCAGTATCTGCTTTGCGCGGGAAATAAATATCGTATTGGAAAGTGTGCTCTCCCGTGCCGAACTCGTCGAAGAAGCTAGGTAACTCCGGCTCGAAGTAACCATTACCATCTGCTTGTACATAGTTTCCATGTGCATCTTTAATGACGACATCGTCTTGGTTTGCAGGATTATAAACCTGCGGATCCACCGGTACGCCGTCAATCAAAAAATTCTCTACTGGCTTCCACTGGTAGCCGGCGGCCGGATTAGTGATATCACGGTACTGCCACACCGTGCCGAAACGGAAAAACCGGGTGGGTTCTTCCCCCTCTTTTAGCTGGTTGTGGAAGCGAGCATACACCCGCACTCCATCGCAAGGGTTGATGGAAGTAGAATTAGCAAAATATTCCAGGTGTGTCAGGGTGGGATTAGCTTGCCGCAAGCACCCGTCACCTACCGGATTATTTGGATCCCAATTTGGATCCAAAGTACCCACAATTCGCTCGTAAGTAACATCAGATACTGGGAAAGGCCGCTCTGCTGCGAGTGCAGGCATAATCCCGCAAAAAGCAAAAATTAACGCAAAAACTCCCACAACTGGCAAGGATGCACATAAAACTTTAGTTATTTGTTTCATTGGGTCTCTCATCCAATAAATGATGGAATTCAGGTGGAATGAATCGCCTCTTTTTTCCAGACTAACAAATAAATAAATTTATTTACAGCAAACGCATTCAAAAAATAAACCGGCGCTAGCTTGCCTACCGCCGGTTTATTGCTTTTTAGAAGAGATAAATACTTACTCTTTATCTACTTTCGTAGCTAAAGTGATGTCTAGCTCCTGTAACTCACCGTTACGTTCGATTGTCAACGTCACCTGGTCTCCAGACTGGCACTGACGCACAAAACCGGTAAGTGACACAGCCGAAACTACATTTCTGCCATTAAAGGCCACTACTACATCACCTTTTTGCAATTTACCTTTAGAAGCCGGAGTGCCCGGTTCAATCTGCTCTATCTGCGCCCCTACCCGAGAAACTCCGGAATATTCCGCGATTCCGTTGCGAATTACCACTCCCAGATAGGCGTGCTCAGCTACTCCTTTTTCAATGAGTTGCTGCGAGATATGCTTGGCTAGATTAATAGGAATAGCGAATCCGAGCCCGATCGAGCCACCGCCTTGCGAATTAGCTCCGCGCGAAGTAGTGGCGATAGAAGAGGCAATGCCGATTACCCGCCCCGAGGCATCAAATACTGGCCCGCCGGAGTTCCCCGGATTTACTGCTGCATCCAACTGAATCGCATTAGTAACCACGCGCGCTGCTTCTCCGTCGGTAATCCCTTCGGTAGAAACCGTCTGCACCGGCCGATCTAAAGCAGAAACAATGCCGGTGGTCATAGTAGAAGCCAATCCGAGCGGATTACCGATAGCAGCTACCGGTTCCCCCACCGTCACTTTCGAAGAATCTCCCAGCGCAGCTACCGTGATATCTTTCGGAGGATTCTTAATTGTGATTACAGCTAAATCGGTAGCGGCATCTGCTCCCGCTACTTCTGCTGCATAAAGACGCCCATCACTAAAGGTCACTTGTAATTTTTCGGCTCCGGAAATTACGTGGTGATTGGTTAATATATGGCCTTCTTTATCTATCACCACTCCCGATCCGGCTGCACCAGATTCACCTTTCTGCGCTTCGATAGCTACTGTGGCAGGGCCGACGGCTTTCGCTACCGCTTGCCAATCTGGCGCAGCAGCCTTGGAATCTACCACTGGCTCTACAGTGGGTTCCCCTTCGGCCGCAGACACCGGGCGCGTACCGGAATATCTCCACGTCATTACCCCTACTCCGAGGACGCCTCCCAGTAGAGCTGCCACTATTGTCATAGCTAACAAAGCTGCCCAACCCGGATGCTTAGGGGTCTTTTCCTTTTTCACAGGGGGAATTGCCAATATCGGCTGCGGCGCCGCACTATCTGAAGAGGTATTTTCTTCATTCTCAGTAGGAGTAGCCGGCAGCGAAGTATTTATTTCTGAATCTGCTGGCATCTCTGCTGAAGTTCCATCTGGCCTATCAGCTGGCATCTCGGCCGCTCCATCAGCAGAAGCCGGAGTGGACGCAGGCATAGCAGTGGCAGGTGCCGGCACGCTATCTGCAGGGATATTTTCTTCAGCAGCTGCAGCAGCCTTATCTGCGGATTCTGGAGTCGGTGGAGTTGGCGGAGCCGGTGGCTCTCCCCAATTAGAATCATCCCGCAACGGCGGCCAACCTTCATTGTTATTCATATAAAAACCTCGTTTCCATTCGCAAAAATTTTCTCTCTATCGTATGCGCAACCCCGTTTACCACGGGATTCTTCCCAGCCTATTTAATTATGAGTTTTATAATAATAAATCCATTAAAAAAAGAAAAAGAGAAACCCTATATAATTTTCGCCCTCAGTATAACCCTCCCAAGAGAATTTCCTAGACGGAGAACCATCTTAAGCGTAAAACTGCCCGCGGAACGCGCCAAACTATTTTTTATCTACACCTGAGAATCTGCAGAACCCAATAGTTTTTCTACTCGCACACAGATCTCTTCCCCTAGATCTGCTCCATGATTTTGCTGAGAAACTTCTAAATCACCGGCGAGCTCTATACTCAACACCTCCAAACCCGTTATTGGCTCTGCCAAAGTGCGGCGCAGAGCAGATACGTCTGCTCCGCATTCACGCCAACGCACTCGCTCTTTTAAGGCCGGAAGGAAATCCGGTACCGAGAAATCTTTTGCCGTGCGGAATACGCGGTTATAGAGCGGCTGCGGTAATTTTCCATATTCAAGGGTGGCAAAAAGCGATCCACCTTGATCATCTATCACCACTACCTGCAAATCAGGTAGCGGCTGATCCTGTGTGGCCACTAAAGACCCGAGGTCGTGAATAAAACTCAAATCCCCTACCACTACTCGCATCGGCTGCTTTACCGCACTCGCCATACCCCGCGCAGTGGAAATCACTCCGTCAATTCCCGCCAAGCCGCGGTTAGCAAAAAATACCGGGCCGGGTACGGGTGCAAAAGTATTTACAGTGCGAATTATCGAAGAGGCTCCTAGGAAAGTAGGTACTGCCGACTCACTGAGCAGAAGAGCAATCTGGGGGAAATCTAGCGGATGCCCTGCTGCTAAGTACTCGCTACAGCAGTGTTGTGCTTCCCGCCCCGCGGCTTTCCATACTTCTAGCCATTCTGCACTACCAGTTAACCAAGAAAATACTTCTTCCAACGCCACCACTGCCGCCGCATTGCCGGAGATATCCGTGTAGGTAGGGTATTCATCTACTACCACTACTTCTATCTGCGGATCAGCTAGTAATTCTGCTACTTCCCGCGTCAAGGTGGGGTGCCCCACCACCACTACGCGTTCGATTTTTTGCCGAAGCTGCGTGCGCAAGAGGAGCTGATGTGCCGGTATAGCTTGCACGCTATTGCGCAACTTACTACTGGGCTCTACTAAAAACGGAACAGCTCCTGCCCGCCGGCTAAATTCTTCCACTCCCACTTTATCTAGAAAGACATTATCGGAACCAGCTATTACTACGGTACGTTTCGGAACTGCCTGCAGAACAACCGGCGTGCAATCAGCATAAATACTTTGCCATTCCCCCGCTTTTTCTAAATCCTCCGGTATGAGCGGCGGGCGAAAACCGATATTTATATGTACCGGCCCCGGGCCACTAGCTCCGGCTATTCCTTGGCCGAGCATTATTCGCACTGCGCGGGTAATTTGATTTTCGAGCTGCGCTAAATTCACCACCGGTGGAGGAAGCTGCACTTGATATTTTACGGAAGCAGCCAATAATGCACAGTGGTCAGTAGTCTGATTCGCCCGCACCTGCTGCAATTCGGGAGGGCGATCTGCCGTGAGGAGTAGCAAAGGTAAACCGGAGTGAAGAGCTTCGGCAACCGCTGGATGTAAATTAGCTACGGCAGTGCCGGAAGTAGTAACTACAGCAGCCGGCTGCCCTGCTTTCCCCATGCCCAGGGCAATGAAAGCTGCCACTCGTTCATCTATCTCTACCTCTAAACTAATTAAACCAGCTTGCTCGGCTGCCGCAAGCGCCAAAGCAAGAGGAGCAGAACGCGAACCAGGGCAGAGCACAAAATTTTTTATCCCCGCTTTAATGAGCGCTGCTACGACTCCGCGCGCCGTTTCTGTAGCTTCCAGCATTTCTCCGCCTTTTCTTTTCGTCTCTGCGTATTTTCTCGTATCTACTGCGTATTTTCCGGTATCTACTCGGAGGCAAGCCCACATTCCTCTGGAGTGACCCAGCGATAGCGCGCCTCCCGCCCGAAAATCTTCCAGGTACGTAAATACTCCCACATCTGCTGGAGGCGATCTTGCCAAAATACAGCTAATTCTCCAGTGGCCGCCACCGCCGCGAGATTTTCCGGAACTATTTTCTGTAATTTTATTTTTCCGTGGCGCGCCCGCAGCGAATGAGCAGTAACGTCGGCCGTAAAAAGATCAATGGTACCCAATCCACATGCATAAGATAACTGCGGCAGAGCAGCTGCGCACGCTAATCCAGCCTCCAAGCCTACAGAAGTTTCTAAAGCTGAAGAAAGCACGGCCGGAAGCTCTAATTTTGCCGCTAGTTCTAAGGCGGCTCGCACACCTCCCAGGGGCTGATTCTTTATTACCGCAATATCTGCCGCCGCTAACCGGCGCACTTCCAAGGGATCAACACTTCGCCGCAGAGATTCATCAGCTGCTATCGGTACTGACACGCGGCGGCGTACAGCTGCTAGATCTTCCACCTGCGCACAGGGCTGCTCTATATACTCCAGACCACCAGCTGCCCGTTCATAACGAGGAATATTGAGTAATGCCGTATCTAAATCCCATTTTCCGTTTACGTCTATGCGAATTCGCGCCCGCTCCCCTAAAGCTTCCCGCACCGCCGCTAGACGAGATAAATCAGCTGCGCGGCTTCCACTCTCTTCCACTACTTTTACTTTGGCGCTCAGCGCTCCCGACTGAATAGCGATTTGCTGCGCCTGCGTAGGAGATACCACGGGAATAGTCACATTGACCGGAATTTCAGAACGAAGTGGCTCCGGAGCCCCATATACGGCCTGCTCCACAGCTCCAATTAGCCATCGCGCCGCATAAGGAACCTGGTATTCCAAAAAAGGAGAAACTTCCGCCCAGCCGGCGGGGCCATGCAAGATAATGCCAGAGCGCGTGGATATTCCCCGAAACTTAGTGCGCAGTGGAATAGTATAAACGCAGGCAGTAAGCACAAAATTAGCACTAGCCAAAGGGCTCCAAGCTCGCGGAATAAAATTTCCAGCTACGTATTCTCCACTCATCACTGCCCAATTATACGCAACCAAAATGGAACTAAGAGATATACGTGGCAGAATATCCTTATGGTGCAAAATAACGCAGGGGTACTGCCCCCGAAAGTATCGGAAATATTCGATCCGCAACAATGGCGGAGTATAGAGGGGTTTCCAGATGCCGATATTACCTATCATCGGGGAGTAAAAAGAGAATATTCCCCCGCTGGGGAGCTACAAAGCGAAATTGATTTGCCAGTGGTGCGCATAGCTTTTAACCGGCCCGAAGTGCGCAACGCTTTTCGCCCGGAAACGGTTGATCAACTCTATCGCGCTATCGACCATGCCCGGCTCACCCGGGAAGTAGGATGCGTAATTCTTACCGGTAATGGCCCTTCCCCGAAAGATGGTGGTTGGGCTTTCTGCTCCGGTGGCGACCAGCGGATTCGCGGAAAAGACGGCTACCGCTACCACAATGACCAAAGCTCCCCACAGGCAGATTTAGCGTTACGAGAATCGGTAGATCCGCAAGATGCCGGCAGATTACATATTTTGGAAGTGCAGCGCCTGATGCGCAATTCGGGGATGGTATTTATCGGCGCTATTTCTGGCTGGGCAGCTGGGGGCGGGCATTCCTTAAATGTGCTCTGTGATTTATCGCTGGCTTCCCGAGAATACGCACGCTTCAAACAAGTGGATGCCAATGTTGGCTCTTTTGACGGCGGCTACGGATCGGCACTTTTAGCTCGGCAAGTAGGCGATAAACGAGCCCGTGAGATTTTCTTTCTCGCCCGCACTTACAGCGCCACAGATGCCGCCCAGTGGGGAGTAGTGAATGAAGCGGTACCGCACGCCGATTTAGAGAAAAAAGCTCTCGAATATGCCCGCTTAGTGGCAGAAAAATCTCCGCAAGCTATCCGAATGCTAAAATTTGCTTTTAATATGGCCGATGATGGCTTAGCTGGGCAGCAAGTATTTGCCGGCGAAGCCACTCGTTTGGCTTATATGACTGCAGAAGCTCAAGAGGGGCGGGATGCTTTCCTGGAAAAGCGCTCTCCGGATTGGTCGGGTTACCCGTACTATGCCTAGAAAATCTACTACCGAGTGCCCACAGCCGGAACCGGTGATTTGTACCGGCGGTAGCTCTCCCGCCGCCCT
>NZ_LT632435.1:1441204-1614887 GCF_900119495.1 Arcanobacterium urinimassiliense
CTCTCCCGCCGCTCTGGCTCATTTAACTGCGGTGGTAGAAGACTTCTTGACGCAGCGGGAAAACGGAAAAATACTTCCCCCGATTTTTCTAATTCCACCCCGTACCTCAATAGCAGCGGCGAGGGCAGAAATTTCCCAATTCCACATCCCAGCTGAAACCGGGGTATTGATGCGCACATCCGGCTCTACTACCGGAGAAGGAAAAATAGTAGCTCTCAGCTGGGATAGTCTTATATATTCCGCCCAAGTATCCCAGTTGGCAATGGGCGGAGCCGGAGCGTGGATCACGCGGCTTCCACTCCACCATATTGCCGGATTTCAAGCAGTACTGCGCTCGGTATTGTCTGGATACCGGCCTTTCTATGAGTACCGAGAGCCAGATCTGCTAGAGAAAGAAAAAATTGCCCGAATCCCGCGTATCTATCGCGCACAGGTGCCTACCCAGCTGCAAGAAATGCTGGAAAATCCACAGCTACTAGCAAAGAATCCCGCGACGGCACTGTTGATAGGAGGGGCCGCTCTCCGCACCGATTTACAAGCCGCGGCTCAGAGAGCCGGTCTTAGTATCGTCACTAGTTATGGCATGACGGAGACGGGTGGAGGCTGTGTATACAACGGCGTAGCAATCGGCGATACCCAAATCAAAATAGCGGAAAATGGGCAGATTTCTCTCGGCGGTAGCGTCGTAGCCCAAGGGTATTTAAGGAAAAAGATCGCTCCTCCGGCAGAAGAAAAAGAATTTTCGCTGCACGCCGGCACGCGATTCCACCATACTCGCGATTTAGGAAAATTTACTGCCAGCGGAAAGCTAGAAATTCTCGGCCGGATCGATGACGCCATTACCACCGGTGGCCTCACAATTATTCCGAAAATAGTGGAAGAAGCTATTGCCGCCCAGTTTTCAACTGCGGCAGTAGTAGTAGGAATCCCCGACCAAAAATGGGGAGAAGCGGTTATTGCCATTACCGAAAAGCCGCGGGAAGAAACAGTGGTGCGCAGCTACTTAAAAGAAAAATTTACGGGTGGTTGGGTGCCAAAACGGGTAATAAGTTGGCCCGATTTAGCGGCGGCAACGCTTACGGAATTGCCTGCAAACTGGGATAAAAATTCTTTCCTCTTTCCGCGTATGGAATCTGGGAAAATTAATCGCCGGCAACTACGACTCTGGGCAAAAGGCTATATAGAAAAGAATGTAGAATAGAGCGGCACGAAAAGTAGAAGGAGAAATTGTGGCCACGCTGAACGATTGGTTAGAAGGAGCACGTATTCGCACTCTCCCCGCTTCGGTAGCACCGGTATTCGCGGGACTAGGGGTAGCCCTAAGCGAAGGAGCTTTTTCTTGGTTACGAGCATTTTTAGCTCTCGGAGTGGCACTATTTCTGCAAATAGCCGTCAATTTTTTTAATGATTATTCCGATGGCATCCGCGGCACGGATGATTTCCGCAGTGGCCCGCCCCGCCTGACCGGAGGGGGAAAAGCTACTCCCCGCACCGTATTAGGAGCCGCGCTATTATCCCTAGCAGCAGCGGGGGTGTGCGGCATAATCCTGATTTGGCTCTGCGGAAAATGGTGGCTCTTAGGGGCAGGTTTGGCAGCTATGCTCGCCGCCTGGTTTTATACCGGCGGAAAACGCCCCTATGGTTATGCTGGGTGGGGGGAAGTATTCGTCCTCATTTTCTTTGGCTATATGGCGACGGTGGGCACCGTCTACACCCAAACCCTCACAGCGCCTCTGCATAGCTGGATTAGCGGAACCGCTATGGGGCTGATTGCCTGCGCCCTACTTATGGTAAATAATATCCGCGATATTCCGACCGATGTGCAGAGCGGCAAACGCACTTTGGCCGTGCGGCTGGGAGATAAAAAAGCTAGAAAAGCCTTTGCTATTTTCACCGCTTTACCACCGCTCCTGCTAGTAATTTTTCTCGCCCCCAGATATCCACTCTTTTTGGGATTATTGGCCTTTATCCCGTGGATATATAGAATTAATCGGCCGGTACAGAGCGGAGCAAAAGGAAAAGACCTTATTTTGGTGTTGAAAAAGACGGGACTCTACGAGTTATTCTTTTCCCTTGCTCTGCTACTGGCTTTCCTCTTAGCTACTAAAATCCCCGCCACCGCCCCCTTAGGGATTACCGGATGGCTAGTGGGAAGTTGCGGACTTATTTTCTTCCTCGTCGATATTGCCCACACCACTCTGCATAAGAATTCCCGCGCCTAAACCGGAAATTCCCGCGCTGCTTGCAAGAGCTATCTTTCCCTGCGCTCAGAGCGTAGCGTATGGCATTTAACTCCCTACTTCTACTAGAATGACTGATATGGCAAGAGTAGCAATTGTATTATTGGCGGCCACCGTCACTATCTATGCGTTTATTGATTGTGCCCGTACCCCAGCCGAAGCGATGCCGGGGAAAATAAGTAAACCACTCTGGCTACTTTTGACTGCTATTGCCCCACTATTGGGTGCCTCGATTTGGCTGTTCTTTAAGTATCAAAAAGTACTCACCTCCGATACCCCTATCGGAGGAAAAGATTTATTTCAAAAGTTGTATCGCAGCGGTGATAAAAAGGCGAAGGGTCCCCTGGCGCCGGATGATGATCCCGATTTTTTGGCACGCCTCGAAGCTCGAAATCGGCGTAAGGCTTTTGAGGAAAAGCAGCGGCAGCAAAATAAGAAAACGACTGCCGATTCAGAAAAAGATGAAAAATCCCCATCACCTAGTGATAAGACACCAACAGAGCCAAATCCCCATACCGAGAGCAACGAAAAAACTGCCGAACAAAAAGATGAAGACGACGGCAAAGGACTCTACGGTTTCTAGCGCAACTTCGGTTTCTAGCGCAACTTTTCGCAGTGATTTACTCTATTGAGCGCTCTACTTTGCAGAACTAAGAGAAATTTTCTAGTTACTACTTTTTACTTTTCAGTAGTCTTTTTAGCCGCCGCAGAGGTGCCGGGAGTCATATCCTGTGCATGCTGCAGTAACTCAGCAGCAGGCTCCCAATATTTCCACGAAACTAACTGATTATCTACAAAACTCAAAGAAGTCACCGAAGCGAGAGCACATTCGCGCTTCCGCGGATCGTGAAGATACGGCTTCCCTTCAATAAAGAGCCGGAAAACCCAAATAGGTAGCTGGTGAGATACTAAAACTACTTCTCCCCCACGCCCTTGCTCTAAACCATTTTTCACTGCCCGCGCCATGCGCTGCGCTATCTCGGTATAAGGCTCTCCCCAGGAAGGACGGGCGGGGTTTATATAGCGTTTCCAAAAACGTGGATGAGCGAGCACGCCCCGCTTATTAATAGATTCCCCTTCAAATTGGTTACCCGCCTCGAGCAGATTTATATCCTGCTGCAGCGGTAATTGCAAAGCGGCCGCCGTCGGCGTACCGGTTTCTATCGCTCTTTCCAGTGGGGAAGTAATAACGGCGCGAATATCATGGCCTTGGGAAAATGCTTCCGCTAACCGCTCTGCCATCGCATTTCCCAGCGCAGAAAGATGATAACCAGGAAGACGCCCGTAGAGCACTCCCTCCGGATTGTGCACTTCCCCATGCCGGACTAAATGCACAGTAGTTAAATCCATCTTTTATTCCTTTTCATCGGGCATAATCTGCGCACAAATTCGCCCCAACTCTAAAAATTCTTTCCTAGTTAAAGAATCGATTAAGTATTTACGCACGGAACCCACGTGCACTGGCGCGGCGCTCTGCACTTTCTGCCAGCCTTTTTCCGTAAGAATACAATTTCGCCCGCGCCTATCATCTGCACACTTCAAACGCTGTACATATTCTTGCTTTTCCAGTCGATGTACCGTATGAGTGAGCCGCGAGCGTGAATGCACCAAATTATCCGCTAACTGCGACATACGCAGCTGCCTCCCTGGCGCTTCACTCAGATAAGCTAACACTTCATACTCGGAGAGAGAAAGATCTTCTTGCTGCTGTAAATCAGCATTCGCAGCAACTAAGAATTTTGAAATACCCTGTAGTAACGACCGCCAAGACTTCTGCTCTTCGGCATCTAACCACTGTATATCGTTCTTATTGCCTTCCATGATTTCCCTCTTTGCACTAATGAGGCTCGATCTTTCGATTGAGCCTCATTTAAAATCACTGCCTATCGCTACTTCTTATTGCGACGCTGATGGCGAGTCTTACGCAGCAGTTTGCGGTGCTTTTTCTTGGACATGCGCTTGCGGCGCTTCTTAATTACGGAACCCAACGGTTACCTCCACAATATATTTTAGTAGCTAGGCTACCTACGAACATAGAAAATGTTACTAGGAATAATACCCGAAAGTCTAGGCGCCGAAAACTTCTCGCTGCTGATCTTCCGATTCCCCGGAGAGCAGCTGACTTAAAGCGGAACGAGGCACTCTATAGGAGCTTCCTACTCGCACTGCCGGCAGCTCTCCCGCGTGTATCATACGGTAAATCGTCATTCGCGAAACCCGCGTAACATCGGCGACTTCCGCAACCGTAAAAAACTGCGGAGCCGAATTCGATAGCTGCGCCATCCGTGTCCGTCCTACTTATTTCAGCCAGATATATATCTGGGGCTATTCCACATCTTTTGCTCCCGGATTTTCCTACGCACTGCTTCCACAGAGATAGGAAAACGGGATTACCACCCCAGCTTACACGAAAATACTGAAAAGGACAGAAAAATTAAGAATTTTATTTGCCTCGCCCGTCACAAAAGGATATTTTATTGAGGATTAGGTCTACGCTAGGTACAGAAGCAGCAGAAGAAAGGAGGAACGGTGCCGGCAATTCCTCAGATACATCCACGCTCTAAGATAGAAAAAAAATTAATTAGCTTTCGCGAATATATTGATCACTTAGCCACCAATTCTCCGGCGCGCTTTGCACTCCTAGTATTTGCGAGCACGATTCTTTTTTTCACTTTGCTACTTCTTATTCCCTACACCTATAACGGCCCCGGCTCTCCCAACTTCTTAGCTGCCCTCTTTACCGCTACCTCTGCCGTTTGCGTCACTGGTTTGACGGTAGTAGAAATAGCTACTTTTTGGACGCCACTCGGTCATATTATTATCGCTTTAGCCGTGCAGATAGGCGGGCTCGGCATTATGACTATCGCTTCTATACTCGGTCTAGCGGTAGCACGGCATATCGGCTTAACTCAGCGGCTATTGATTGCGCGAGAAACAAAGACTCGCCTCGGCGAAGTCGGCACACTCCTGCGCGCAGTGGCAATTACTTCGGCCGTAGTAGAGACGCTCTTGGCTCTCGCTCTCTTACCAACTTTTATCGCCCAAGATCAAAGCTTCATAGAAGCAGTAGGAAATGCAATTTTTGCTTCTATATTCACCTTTAACAACGCTGGTTTTACCACTCTCCCCGCGGGAATCAGCCCCTTCGTCGGTAACTGGGCTTTCTGTATTCCCGTAATTATCGGAGCGATGATTGGTGCCATTGGTTTTCCTGTAGCCTTAAATATCGCTACCGCAGGGCGAAAGATAGAAAAGTGGACACTTCACACTCGCCTTACTCTGCTCACCTATCTAGGGATTTTCCTCATTTCTTGTTTTGCGCTAATGATTCTGGAATGGAATAACGTCGGTACTTACGGCGGGCTCTCTGGAAATGAAAAAGTTCTAGCTTCTATTTTCCACGCGGCAAGTGCTCGCTCGGCGGGTCTCTCCACTGTGAATGTGGGAAATATGCACGAATCTACTTGGTTCATACTCGATATCTTGATGTTTATCGGGGGTGGTTCCGCTAGTACAGCTGGCGGCATAAAAGTGACTACTTTCAGCGTCTTACTATTAGCGGTACTGGCGGAAGCGCGGGGCGATCGCGATTCCGAGATATTCGGGAAAAGAATATCGGCAAATGTCACCCGCTTAGCTATTTCCGTCACGCTCCTCGGAGCCACACTGGTGGGAATTGCCACCATAATTTTGCTGCAAACTACCCCATATTCACTTTCCCAAGTGCTTTTTGAAGTGATCTCTGCCTACGCCACCTGCGGTTTAAGTACCGGAATTACTCCTTTCCTCCCCGGAAGTGCCCAGGTCACACTTATAGTGCTCATGTATTTAGGCAGAGCGGGTACTATGACTTTCGCGGCGGCACTTGCTTTACGCCAACGCCGGCGCGTGATTCGCCTCCCGGAAGAACGGCCAATTATTGGCTAGTGGCACACGAAAACCACTAGAATCTAAATAGTAGAAAACTAGTTGTAGAAGTTAGTGAATTCCCAGATATTTAGATAAGGAAAATTATGGCGCGCAGCAAAGATAATACTAGCGAAGGAGTTCTGGTAATCGGGCTAGGCCGCTTCGGTACTGCTATCGCTGTGACTTTAAATAAATTGGGGAAAAGTGTGCTGGCGGTGGAATCAAACGCCGTCTTAGCTCAATCTTGGTCACACCGTTTTCGCGTAGTGGAGGCGGACGCCCGCTCCGCAGAAGCATTAGTGCAGCTGGGAGCAGAAGACTTCGGAATTGCCGTAGTAGGCGTGGGCACATCGCTAGAATCTTCCGTACTAATTACGGCTAATTTAGTGGATTTGGGGATTAAACAAATTTGGGCAAAAGCCACCTCCCGCGAGCATGGCACAATTTTGAAGCGTATCGGTGCACATCACGTCGTCTATCCAGAGTATGACGCCGGGCAGCGCGTAGCTCATATGCTTTCCGGAAAGATGCTCGATTTTATTGAGATGGAAGATCACTTCACGATTGTAAAGATGCTGCCGCCGAAAGAAACAATTGGGTTTACCGTTGCAGACTTAAAATTGCCGGAAAAATACGGCATTACCCTCATTGGCGTAAAATCTCCAGGGCAACCTTTTGAATATACAAATCCGCAGACCCAAATTAACACTGGAGATGTGCTGATAGTATCTGGAGAAACTTCGCTGTTAGAAGCCTTCGCCAATCGCAGCTAAGGTTAGAAAATCTAATAACAACTAAGGTTAAAATCCACTCGCACTCTCCGCGCCCGACATAAAAATTTTCGGAGCGGGAAGCTAAGCTGAAGATATGGCAAAAAAGAGTACCACCGTTTTTATGTGTACCGAATGTGGCTGGACCACCACCAAGTGGGCTGGCCGCTGCGGAGAATGCCAAACCTGGGGCACAGTAGTAGAAAAAGCAGAACGTATTGGCGCAGCACGCATTGCTGCGAGCTTACCCTACACTCCTGCCCAACCCATTACGGAAATATCCGGAGAAATAGCGCAAAAATATCCGAGTGGTGAAGATGAGCTCGATCGGGTGCTGGGCGGAGGAATAGTGCCGGGAGCGGTAATGCTGCTAGCTGGAGATCCAGGAATTGGAAAATCTACTCTTCTCTTGAGTGTAGCCGGCAAAGCGGCAGTTGCGGCGGAGCAAAATGACGCGGGCCCCATACTGTATGTAACTGGAGAAGAATCAGCAGCGCAGGTACGCGCCCGCGCTGAGCGGATTGGTGCTGTGCATCCGCAGCTCCTACTGGCCGCGGAAAATTCAGTAGAAAAAGTACTAGGCCATCTCGAATATAGTTCTCCATCATTGTTGATTGTTGATTCGGTGCAAACTCTCGCCCACCCCGATGTGGAAGGAGCAGCCGGCGGGGTGGCACAAGTAAGAGCGGTAGCCACCGCACTTATTGCCGAGGCGAAAGAGCGAAATCTGCCGGTGATGCTAGTAGGGCACGTCACGAAGGATGGCACTATTGCTGGCCCACGCACTTTAGAACATTTGGTGGATGTAGTATGCCAATTTGAAGGAGATCGCCATTCGCGGCTGCGCTTACTGCGGGCAGTAAAAAACCGCTATGGTGCCACCGATGAAGTAGGTTGCTTTGAACTCCATAATGCCGGTATTCGGGGTCTGGCCGATCCTTCCGGTCTATTTCTTTCAGCCCGTAAAAATACGGTGCCGGGCACTTGCGTAACCGTCACTTTAGAGGGGCGCCGCCCGATGCCGGTAGAGATTCAATCACTTTCCGTACCCGCCCCCGGCGCTCCCCGCCGGACCACTTCTGGAGTCGATTATTCACGCATAGCTATGATGCTCGCGGTAATTCAATCCCGGTTAGGAATTGCCTTTGAAAAGCAAGATATATTCGTATCTACAGTAGGTGGTGCGCGAGCGCCCGAGCCCGCCAGTGATTTAGCGGTGGCACTCTCTCTTGTATCATCTGCTTTAGATTTGCCACTCGCCCCCGGAGTAGTAGCTATTGGAGAGGTATCTTTGACCGGCGAGCTACGCCCGGTGATTGGCCTGCAACAGCGATTAAACGAAGCCGGCAGATTAGGATTCCGAATTGCCTTGATCCCGGCCGGCACCGAAAAAATAGCTACCCCGCCGGGTATGGATTTACGGCCCATCGATGACGTAGCAGCTGCCCTAGAAGCAGTTTTGCCTATTCCACCGCAGCAAATTCGCGCCCGCAATAATTCACTGCAATAATAATTTTCCGCAATAGCGATTTAGAAAATTTCTGCTCTTTCTGCTCTTTCAAGTTAAATAGCGAAATTATATATCTTGCGGAATTACTACCTTACAGAATCACTAATCTTGCGGAGTACCATCTGCGGCCGGAGCAGAATTATCTACCCCCACCACCCGCACTGCTGGAAGCATCTCCCGTACCGCTAGCATCATCTGCATTACCAACACCACTAGTATTATTTTCGCTAGCATTATCTTCATTGGCACTGCCGCCGCGGCCCCCTAAGAAAAAGCTATTTTCTCCCCCCGCTTTTTCCCCACCTATATAGAGCTGCATCTTATAGGTGCCAGATTTAGCGGGATACAAATCAGCACAACCTGCATCAGTCGCATGGCCATTCCAATACAGAGTATGAGTGGTACTTAAGCCTTTATCGAGCAGCAATATACGTTTTTCTTCACCGGCTTGGCATTTTTGGGAATCCCAGATAGTCTGATTCCCACTCCAAAGCCGCAGCTCCGCATTGGCATATCCCATATCGATATAGCAAGCTTTCTGCCCGGCAGAATTTTTTAAAGTAATAGTAAAAGAAACTGGCTCTCCCGCGGCTGGCGCATTATGCGCCACCGTGATATCAAGCATGGCAGCGCTACAAGGTACCGGAGCAAAATTTTCCGCCGCGCTCGGTTGGGTACGATTTTCTTGCATACTTGCCACCGCACCTCGAATAGTATGTATAACTAAGAAAACCGCCAAAATCGCTCCGAGGAGCAGTAATAGCCGTAAAACCCATTTTTGCCGCTGGGAGCTCTCTGCCCAATTATTTTTCATCCGTGAGAATGCGCTTTGCTCGTTCCGACTTCTAGAACGAGAATTTTGCACAGGCGCCGCCTTTTTATTTTGCCGGCTTTTCTTTTCCAGCTGCGGCATAAGAGCAGAAGCGATATCGTTACGGCGCGATTTTTGCCCATTTCTAGGCTTAGGTATAGCGGTATTGCGCCCCTTAGTTGGCTGCCGCCGGCTACTTTGCGCTCGCCTACCACTTTGCACTCGTCCGCTGTTTTGCGCTCGCTCCCTACCACGCAGATGCGGCGTCTTTTTTCCCGCCGGTGCTATTTTTTTCGATCGCGGACGCTTGCTATCTTTACCTTCTGCCATACTCTACACGGTAGCTTGAATAGGGGCACTGGAAAAGCATTTGCTGCTCTAGGCGTGCCTGTTAAGATACTGCTATGCGCAGCATCTCTCCTCAAAAAATAATCCGGATAGGTAGTTTCTTAGCTCTCCTAGTTCTCACTGTGCTCACAGTAAGTTTATTGGTCTCTATTTACAGCCCCAGCCACTCTCTTCTAGCACTGCTCCCCGTCTTGCTACCGGCTCTATCCACCTTAGGAGTAGCCGGGTATACGGTCGGGAAAAGTCACTTTTCTCCTGTGTCCGCTGCTGCCCCGTGGATAAAAATTTTTTCTGGAGCCGGAATTGCCGGTATTCTACTGCTGCTGAGCGGAATTATTATTAGCTTAATAAGCGGTTTTTCCTTATTCCCCGTATTCCTTATGACTCTTTTAGGATTACAAAATCCAGCTGGATGCTTTCTAGCAGCCCGTTATCTAAGATCTGCCAGCCAAAAATAGTCCAAGCGTAGCTCTATCTCTCAGCAAATTTCTTCCAGCTTAACAGCCGTATCTTCGTCAATAATTAAATCGGTGACTACTCCTGCCCGTAAAGCAGCCAAAAGCGGGATGGCTTTCTCCACCCCCGCTACTACACAAATTCGGCGCGGGATTTTTTGTAAAGCGGCCGGAGTAGGGCCAGTTGCCCGCCTATTGAGAGGTAAATCTTCCCAAGAGCCATCTGCGCGCAGTAATACCGTACAGACGTCACCCACTACTCCTTCTCGGCTCAGCTCCTCCATTTCACTGGCACTCAGATACCCTCCGGCATAAACCTGCGAAGGCATAGAAGATCCTAAAGAGCCCACGCCAAAGACGGCCACATTCGCTTTTGCCTGCAAATTCAACACGCTCTGAATTGATTTTTCTTTCCACAGAGCTGTTTTCGTATCTTCGTAGTCAAAAAAAGCCGGAACGGGGAAATAGCAGAGCGCAGAGCCATAAGCTTTTCCGAAAGCTGCCATGATCTCCCCCGCATAAGGGATTCCTGTGGTCACTTGGTTAGCAGCGCCGTTCAATTGCACCACGAGGGAACCAGCTGCTGGCTTCACCACTAAGGCGTCTGCCACTGCTGCAATGGTATTTCCCCACGCCACTCCGACTACATCCGCCGGAGCAATCGCTTCGGAAATAATCACCCCCGCCATCGTAGCCACCACTTCCAGACGGCGAATTTCATTGGCTCCGAAAGGAACTGCTACCACGTGCGTATTGATACCAAATTTGCGGGAAAGCCGCTGCCCTAGATTATCGGCAAGTTCCTGGGGCGGGTGCAGAGTAATCTGCACATAACCCGCATCTCGAGCTTTTTTTACCATCCGTGAGACGGTGGAGCGTGAAATACCCAGCCGGCGGGCGATAGATTCCATAGTTTCACCCTGCACGTAGTGCATTACCGCCGCTTCATAAGCGATATTCTGCCTTTCCGCCATGAGTTTCTCCTCCGTTGTATCTTGCTTCTATAGTATACGCCTGCAAGATATCCTAAAAGGAAAGCACAAAATTGCACATTTGGGCAGAGGCAGGAAAGCCTGCCCACTACACCCGCAAAATTTTACTTCTGCGTAGCGCAAAACAATGCAGAATCTTAGTTCTGCACGGCGTAAAATCTTAGCTCTGCACAGTTTTATAGAAAAGACAGCGCTACTTAAGAAGTTTAGAAAAACCGCTGCTTTTGCTACTTTTGTTACTTTGCTACTTTTGCGCCGGTTTCACGAAGGGGAAAGTAATTGTTTCCCGAATTCCCAAACCAGTCATGGCCATTAGAATACGATCGATTCCCATCCCGATTCCTCCGGACGGCGGGAAACCATACTCCATCGCTTCGATAAATTCTTCATCGAGCTGCATAGCCTCTGGATCACCATTAGCGGCATCTAAAGATTGCTGTGTAAGACGCTCGCGCTGCACTACTGGGTCTGCGAGCTCGGAATAAGCTGTACCAGTTTCCACTCCGCGAATATAAAGATCCCATTTCTCCGTCAAGCCGGGCTTGCTCCGGTGATAGCGAGTAAGTGGCGAAGTATCTTCTGGGAAATCGCGCACAAAGGTGGGGGCATATAGATGATTACCCACGAGCTCTTCCCAAATATCTTCTACGATTTTGCCGTTTACCGCATAATCTTTAACGCCAATATCGTGCTGCTGCGCAATTTTTTCCAAACGCTCCCGCGGTGTATCTACCGTTATCTCTTCTCCCAGTTTTTCCGAAAGCGACCCGTAGAGATCTAACTGCGCCCATTCTCCTCCTAGTTCATAGACGCTTCCATCGGCGAGAGTGACGGAGGTGGTGCCGAAAATATCACGAGCGGCATTTTGCACCAAGTCTTGCGCTAACTGCGCCATCGTATCGTAGGTGCCATAAGCCTGGTAAGCTTCCAAAGCAGTAAATTCCGGAGAATGCGAAGAATCTGCACCTTCATTGCGGAAATTCTTCCCTATCTCATATACCTTATCCACTCCTCCTACTACAGAGCGTTTCAGATAGAGCTCCGTGGCAATGCGCAGATATAAATCTTCATCATAAGCATTGATATGAGTGGTGAAAGGCCGAGCTGCCGCACCTCCGTGCAGAGTCTGCAGTATGGGGGTCTCCACCTCAATATAATCTTGGCTTTCAAAAGTACGCCGGAGCGAGCGCATAAGAGCTGCCCGAATACGCACCATATCGCGCGCGCTCTGGCGGGTAATTAAATCAAGATGCCGCCGGCGAATCCGCGTCTCTTCATTTAAGCTGCTCTCATTTCCGTCGGCGTCAGTAAAAGTCTTCGGCAGAGGCCGCAAAGACTTCGAAGCCATATGCCAACTGTGTGCAAAGACAGAAAGCTCTCCGCGCTGGGAAGCTCCGATGTGGCCAGATACGAAAATCTGATCTCCTAGATCTACATCCGCCTTCAGATTATCTAGCTCTTCTTTCCCTACATTAGTGAGAGAAAATATGATTTGTAACCGAGTGCCATCTCCTGCTTGCAGTACTACGAAAGCAATTTTTCCCGACGGGCGCATAAACATAACTCGCCCAGCCAGTGCCACTTCGTCTGGCAATTCTTCTCCCGGCGCCACATCACTATATTTAGCCCGTACTTCCTGAATTGTAGAGGTAATGGGCAGCTCAGCAGGATAGGGATCGTGCCCGCGCTCCATAAGCCGCAGCCGCTTAGCTTTCCGTACCTGAATCTGCTCAGGAATATCTTCTTCTCCGGATTGCATATTTCTATTCATGGAGTTCCCATTCATTTTCTTAAAAAGCCTATCTTTCCGCCCAGCGGGCTTGCCTTAAGTATATAATTTTCTGCTGCTTCCGGCCGCTGCCAGCGCGTGATAAGCAGCGCAGCTTCATTTTATTTCTATAGCGAGGTTGTCTATAAGCCGGGTATCTTCTACCCACGCAGCTAGAATAATGCGCGCGGCACCTTGAAAATCTGCAGCAGCCGGCAAGAAAGTACTATCTTCTACCACCTCTACATAGTCAATTTTGATAAGAGAGCTATTCTGCAATACCGCTGTGGCTGCTTGGGCAATAGCCGGTGCTTTTTCTCCTTGCTGAGCTAGGCCTGCTCCCGCTTGTAAAGCACGATAAAGCTGAGTGGCTTCGGTGCGCGCCGCTGGGCTTAGATAGCTATTGCGGGAGCTGAGTGCCACCCCATCGCCGGCCCGCGCAATCGGTACCGCTTTAATCTCTACCGGTATATTTAGATCTTCTACCATTGCTTTTACCAGCGCCAACTGCTGAGCATCTTTTTCTCCAAAGAAAGCATAATCGGGCTGGGTAAGTTGTAATACTTTCTGCACCACCTGCAGCACTCCCGCAAAGTGCCCGGGGCGGGTCTTTCCCTCAAAAAGCTTGGCGGCGGGCCCGGGATCTATACGCACCTGTGGCTCCCGCGGATAAATTTCTTCATCAGTCGGCGCAAATACTACGTCTACCTCTTGCTCCGAAAGTAATTGCAAATCTGCCTCTAGTTGCCGCGGATATTTTTCGTAATCTTCTTCCGGGCCAAATTGGAGCGGATTTACGTAAATAGAAAGCACCACCTGTGTGGCAAGCTTTTGTGCTTCTTTCACTAAAGCCAGATGCCCCGAGTGCAGAGCACCCATCGTCATGACCAACGCCCGCTTATCCAACTTTTCTCCGTGCGCACTACTCGCACCATATTTTCCCGCGGAAGCCGCAGCCAAAGCTTTCTTTAAATCAGCTTTTGTGCTCACTACCTGCATATTCTTACCCCCTTCTCAGCAGCTTTCTGCTAAAGATACTTTATAACCGCTCTCAAAACTAATCTGAAAACGCGGTAAAATGCCAATCTAAAAATTGACTCAAAATTACTCCGCAGCTTCACCCGTCAATAAGGCCAGTAGCTCCACCGCTTTACTCTCCGAAATTTTCCCGCGCCAAGCCGCTCTAGCCACCGTCGCAATCCCTAAAGTACGATAGGTTGCTGCCGTATGTACGCAGCTACTATCTTCTTCACTTAGTTCTTGCAAGGCCTGCAGATGCGCAGCCACACTGCCTGTATCTCCGCGCGAAATTGGACCCGTCAAAAGTGCATCGCCAGATTGTAAGGCCCCTTCTACGGCTGCCTGCATGAGCGGGCGGAGATATTCTCCCGGATTGGCTATACCAATTTTTTCCAGTATTTGCAGAGATTGGCTAATGAGCGTGACGCTATGATTAGCGCCGTGGCTGAGCGCCATATGGTAGGCAGTGCGATCGGCTTCTGCCACTATCACCGGCTCTCCACCTATCTCTGCCACTAAGGCTTGGCCAATTGGCTGTAAAGATGCTGGCGCAGTCACGGCGAAAGGGCAGCCCCGCAGGCGTGCTACATCGAGGGAAGTACCAGTAAAAGTCATAGCCGGATGAATAGCTAAGCAGAGCGCTCCCAGCGCCCGCGCGGGCGCCAATACTTCTGCGCCGTAGCGCCCGGCGGTATGGATTACTATTTGCCCAGCTTGCCAGGCTGATAATTTCGCCAGCCCGGCCACAAGCGGCGCTAATTCGTCATCTGGAACTGCCAGCAGCACCAGTTCAGCGCGTTCCACAATTTCAGTTATCTCTAAAGCCGGTACGCCAGGAAGTAAAGTAGCTAAACGCTCTTGCGAATCTTCCGAAGCAGCATAGGCGCCGATAATTGCATGGCCTTGCCCTCGCAGCGCATTACCTAGAGTAGCTCCAACTTTGCCAGCGGAGATAATACCAATACCCAATCTTCCCGTACTGCTCATACAATTCCTCGTGTAAAAGAAAATAGTTTAAGCCGAAAAACCGATTCGTTTTTTCCACTCTTTTAAGGATTCACTCACGCCCACACTGCGCGCTTGCGCCGCAAGTGCCTCTTCTTCTGCCCACAGTTTCCATAGATAATCGGCATCTAAATTCCGCACTTTGCGGCGGGTAGTTCCCGGTATAGTGTGCACCGAAATGCTCGCTAAAGAGCGCTGGCGCTGCAGGGGTCCAGTCGAAAAAGCATGAGATTGAATGTGGTCTTGCAAAGTAAAACTCACTGATCTTCCCCATCGGCCCGAGCGCATAATTATCACTCTTTCATTGGCAAATATTCCCCGCCCTGGCGCACCAATCGGGTCAAAGAGTCGCGCCCGCGCCGGCGCCCCGGCAAAGTATTTTCCGCTACCCCGCCCGCGGAATGCTTCTTCGAGGAGTGCATCGGAATCTTCCACCCCTAGTTGAGGTAAAATCGTCCACAGCAAATGCTGCATTTCCGCACGCTGCGCGACACTCACAAAAGTATCGGAGAGATTTTCGAGCATTTTTTCTCCGGCCGCAGTTATCGCTATTTCCCACCAGCCCAGCGGTTTCCAAAGAATTTTCTGCTTTACTTCTACGGCATGAATTCGCTGCGGAGGGTAAGTGCGTGTAAGTACGGTAGTAGCCCCAGACCTGCGGCGTAAGCCCTGCGGAGAAAGATAGACTTTTGTGCCATAAGATTTCAAAAATGGTTTAACTATCTGCTGGAAGACACCTATAAGCACAATTCCAAGTCCTAGTATTCCACCCTTATTATCCAACACTTGTACTACCAATAGCGCAGTTGCAAATATTGCCGCTAATAAACTACCCATATCCAATAGGTGAGAGCCAATCAATCTGCCGGTAGGAAGCGAAAATATGAGGTTATCTCCCGCTTCATCATCTACATCAAATACCGGAATCGCGAGTGAATTTCCGGTAGTTTCTGTGCTAGTAGCTGCTAGGGTAGCTCGCAGCAGAGCTTCCGGCGTATCTTCTTCGCTAGTTACACCAGATTTCTCCGCCGCTATATTTGTAAAGAAATTTGTATCTCCAGATCGCGCAGCTTCCAGACCCTTAAGAATTTCTTTGCGCAGTTTTGCGCAATCTGCTAGCCGCAACAAACCGAGCTCTAGCGGATCTTCACTAGCCCCAGCTGAGGTGAGCTGCAGAGAACCAAAACCAAAGATTCTCCCAAAAAGTGTCTGTTTTACTTCGACTGACTGCAATCTATCCCAGCGCATATGCGAATGACGCCGCCAAAATACTCCTTGGCGCAGGTGAATACCGGCGGCATTGATGGCGTATTTTTTTCTCCACCAGGAGATTACCGAAAATACCACTAAGCCGAGGGTTATCAGTACTACCCCACCGAGTATATAGAGAGTCTTTGAATAAATATCGCCGGAGCGCAGCGACTCCCATAAATCTTGTATTCCCCCGTTTTCCACTAAATTACTCGCCACTTGGTACAGACCAAAAAGTAGCACTAGCCAAAAAGAGCCAGCACTGGCGAGCGGAGTGACTTTATGGAAACGCCGCCATTCTGAGGTACTTACTTTATCTGCGTTCACAGCCCCTCCACCCGATTGGCGTTACCTAAAGCAGTGAGACGCATCCGGAGAGCTTCGGCGGTTTCTGCCCGTAATCCGGGAATGCTTCCATTGCTTTCAGCAGAAGCCGTCACTAGTTCTACCTCGGCTAAACCATAGTGGCGCAGGAATGGACCGCGGTTGATATTTACTTGCTGCATCCGCCCATAAGGAATAGCGGTTATCGATTGAAACATGACGCCGCGGCGGATTACAAGCACTTCTTCTAGCTCTGCATAGCCAAGCGCCCGCGCCCGCCGCCGCACCAGGTAGAACACCCAGATAACCCCGAGGAGAAAAATTCCTAAAACAATCCACCAAATTACACCGGGGAAAGTGGTGCTGCCATAGAAAAAAGTGAGGAGGGAAATGGGAATAATCCCCGCTATTGTGCCGCATAGAGCAGTTAGTAATAGCACGCGATAGTAAGCGGGATCTACCGGAATAAATTCAATATCCGTTCCTAAGGATTTTTGCACAGCAACCTCTCTTGCGAATGTATAGAATTTTCCGCTACCTAGCAGAAAGTTGATGTTTTGTTTTTAGTTTAACTGCAGCTCTATTAAGCTGGTTCTCCTAAAGGAGCCCCCGGAGAGTGAGAATCATCATCTTTATCTTCTACTATGCACCAGCGTTCTACTACCCAGCCGGCGATAGTTAAAAATACGGAAGCAATTACCACTAATAAGAAATTCCAGATTTGCTGCGTCAAAAAAGCATTACCACTTATATTCAGATAGCAGAAAAGAATTCCTGCTGCAGCTCCTCCTAGCAATGCACCAGTGCGGGAGGCAGCTTGGCTGAGCAGCCAGATACGGCCAGCCTGGAGAGGAGAAAGGGCGCGCTTGCCGTGCCGATACGTGCGCACTACCCATCCTTGCCAGAGCACGGAAATTCCGATTAAGAAGGGCATGAGGAAGGTACAACGCGGCACGAATAGCGGCACTTGCCCCGCCCGTATCCAAATTTTGGCAAAAAAGAAACCCGCTCCTCCAAGCAGTAGCGCACAGAGGGCTAATTCCCAGAGAGAGGTGGGCTGAAGCTTAGGCGATCCGGAAGAGCCAGTAGGAGAAGAGGCAGAATTTTTTTTCACTTTATTTCTCCTGCTGAGGCCGACATATTTCCACCTCTTGCGCAGCTACTTTTGCCAGTAAATCAACTATTGGCACTCCTCCCAGCTGCGCATGCGGGGAAATTTCCGCCCACGGTTCCAGCACGAATCTGCGCTGTGCCGCCCGCGGATGCGGAAGCTGCAACTCTGGATCATTCGAAGTGATATCACCAGCCGTAATAATATCTAAATCGAGAAGGCGCGCTCCCCATCTTTCAGTTCTGGTTCTTCCAAAGCACGCTTCTAGCTCTTGTAGCTTATGCAACACTTCCAACGGGGAAGTAAGAAATTCTGCCTCTAAAACGGCGTTTATATACGGAGGTTGCGGGGTTTGCCCCGGCGCAAGTAGCGGAGCGGTGCGATAAAAAGAGGAGCATTTCTTTATATCTGCTATTTTTTCTAACTCACACATCGCTTGCTGCAAGGTACGCGCGGGGTCTCCTAAATTTGCCCCTAACGCAATTACGTAACGCCGCGGCGCCGGCCGGAGAATTTCTGCTTGCCGCTCTACCTCCACATATACGTCTTGAAATTCTATTTCTAAGGGAGCCTGCGGTTTATGCACAGTTACTTTTACTTGGCGCGCACCTAAGTTAAGCACTTCCAGAGCAATGCGATGTGCCAGAGTCTCAATTAAATTGACGGATTCTCCGCCCATTATTTTCCGGGCACATTCCGCCACATCGGCATACGATATGCTTTGTTTAATTTCATCTGCAGCTATCGCCCCGGCAGTAATTACCTGATACGAAATATCTACTAAGAATTCCTGCGCCCGCGCTTTTTCAAAAGCAAATACTCCGTGTCGGGCTGCTAGAGCTACACCTTTTAGAGTAATCCAATCTGCATACATTAGGCCCTCTGCTCTGCTAGCAATTTATGCACTGTGATGGCTTGCCGAGAAGCAGCTACATTGTGCACCCGCACTGCCCAGATATGTTTTTCCCAAAGAATTCCCGAGAGGACGGCGGTAGCCAAATCCCGATTTGGAGCTGGAGCTTCTGGATCTACAGCTGCTAAAAATCTTTTTCGAGATTGCCCGATTAACACGCGGTGCCCGAGCGAATTAAATTTTTCTATGCCAGCTAGGACTTGCCAATCTTGTTTCCCTAATTTAGCGAAACCTAAACCCGGGTCAAGTATTATTCGCTCCGGAGCTATTCCCGCCTCCACAGCCGCATCACGCTGGGTGAGTAACTCTTGGCAAACTACTTCTACAATATCTCCCGCATAATTACTGAGACTATTCATAGTGCGGGCATTACCTCGACCATGCTGCAATATGTAGAGGCAATCCAATTCGGCAATCGTGGCAAACATCCGTGGATCTCCTTGCCCGCCAGTCACGTCATTTACAATAGCTGCACCCGCTGCCACTGCGGCCGCTGCTGTTTCACTGTGGTAGGTATCTACCGATACGGTTATTTCCGAAGATAACTCCCGCACTACCTCGGCAATACGCCCCCACTCTTGGGTTGGCGAAATTGCCGCAGCGCCGGGGCGAGTAGATTCTCCGCCGATATCAATAATCTCTGCACCCTGCTGCTGCAGTAATTTTCCTTGGGCAATTGCTGCTTGCGGGGTATCCCAACGGCCGCCATCAGAAAAAGAATCGGGAGTGACGTTTAGAATTCCCATTATTTTCATTGCTGCCCTCATTTCTGGCCAGCAGAAAGCAGAGCCATTGCTTCTGCCCGCGTAGCTGGATTGCGCATAATTCCTCGCACCGCGGATGTGACCGTTTGTGCTTGCGGAGTGCGCACACCACGCATTGCCATACACATATGCTCAGCTTCGATTACTACAATGACGCCGCGCGCAGCTAAAGATTCATACAAGGTATCCGCTATTTGCGAAGTGAGTCGCTCTTGCACCTGTAGACGCCGCGCATACATTTCCACTAAACGTGCCAACTTAGAAAGCCCAGTAACTTTGCCACTTTCTCCGGGGATATACCCGACGTGTGCCCGCCCATGAAAAGGTAGTAAATGATGCTCGCACATCGAGTACAGCGGAATATCACGTACCAGAATTAATTCTTGGTGGCCAATATCAAAAGTTGTAGCCAGCGGAGCGGCGGGATCTTCCGCATAGAGACCGGCAAAAATTTCCCGCGCTGCTCTTTCGATACGTTCGGGAGTATCGCGCAATCCTTCCCGATCGGGATCTTCTCCAACTGCACGCAGAAAATCCCGAATCGCTTTTCTCACCCCAGGGGCATCGTATTCTGCCATTATTCTGCACCTGACTCCGGAGATTTTTCCGCTGCATGCCGCCCAGTTGGGTATGTGGGCGGCTCCTGATCATCTGAGGTAGCTGCCGGCGGTGCCGGTTCAGAAGCAGCAGATTCAGCTCCAGTCAGCTCCGCAGCACTCGGCTCAGCCGGCGTTGGCTCCGGAGGAAGCGGTACCGGCGGCAAATCGGAAACTGGGCGGCTCGGGGCGGAAAGCCACTGCTCGCGAGGCGGAGCTTTCCGAATCTTCTGGAAGATTTCTTTTAGTTCTGCCTCTAAAATAGTTTCTTTTTCGAGCAGACGCGCCGCTAGTTCGTCGAGCACCTCCCGATTAGAGTTGAGTAACTCCCAGGCCTCCTGCGTGGCCGTTTCCATCAATGCATGGACTTCTGCGTCGATAACTCCCGCTAAATCTTCGGAATACTCCCGCTGATTGCCCCCACCAAAACGAGTCATCGGATCTGGATCATCTGAAACGAGGCGCACCGGCCCTACGCGCGAACTCATTCCATACTCAGTGACCATCTTCCGTGCAATACTGCTGGCTTTCTGAATATCGTTCGAAGCTCCAGTAGAAGGATCGTGGAATACTATTTCTTCCGCAATTCGCCCACCCATCGAATAGACCAACTGATCTAGGAGCTCATTGCGGGAAGTGGAGTACTTATCTTCGGCGGGCATTACCATGGTGTATCCCAGCGCGCGCCCGCGCGGTAAAATCGTCACTTTGGTGACTGGATCTGTATAGTGCAGCGCCGCGGCCGCTACCGCGTGCCCACCTTCGTGATAAGCAGTCATGCGTTTTTCTGCCGGATTCATTACGCGACTCCGCCGCTGTGGTCCAGCTATGACGCGATCGATTGCTTCATCGACATCCGCTTCCGATATTTCGCTATGCCCGCGCCGCGCGGCCAGTAATGCTGCTTCGTTAAGCGTATTAGCTAAATCAGCTCCGGAGAATCCGGGCGTCCGCCGCGCCACTGCTTCTAGCACTACTTCATCCATTAAAGGCTTGCCCTTGGCATGCACTTCCAAAATTTCTTTCCGGCCAAGTAAATCCGGAGCATCTACCCCGATTTGCCTATCGAAACGCCCCGGCCGGAGCAGCGCCGAATCCAAGACATCTGGGCGGTTCGTAGCGGCAATTACAATCACATTAGTACGCTCGTCGAAGCCGTCCATTTCCACCAGTAATTGATTCAGAGTCTGCTCCCGCTCATCATTACCTCCGCCGATGCCGCTTCCCCGATTGCGCCCGACAGCGTCTATTTCATCTACGAAAATAATTGCGGGAGCGCTCTTCTTTGCCTTATCAAAAAGATCACGTACGCGCGAAGCACCTACTCCCACAAACATTTCCACAAATTCTGATGCGGAGATATGGAAGAAAGGTACTCCCGCTTCGCCAGCTACCGCTCGTGCCAATAAGGTCTTTCCAGTACCAGGGGGACCGTAGAGCAGCACGCCTTTCGGAATGCGCGCCCCCATCTTGTGGAATTTCTCTGGCGTTTCAATAAACTCTTTTATTTCCCGCAATTCTTCGACTGCTTCATCTACTCCAGCCACATCGGCAAAAGTGACATCCGGTAGATCGGATTCCATACCGTCCTTTTTCACTTTCCCAAAAGCGGTCATACCACTTTGCAAGCGCGGGAAAAGCCAGAGGAATACGCCAATTAGCAGAATCATTGGCAGCATCATGGTGAGAAGGGAAGTGAAGAAAGACTGCTGCGGTACGAGCGAATTATAGCCATTCTTACTGGAAGCCGCGCCGACTAATTGCGCTATTTCCTCTGCTTCCGGATCTACGTATTGGAACTGCACCCGCTTCGTGGGCTGCATCTTTTTGCCCTTTTCGTCTTTCGGGGTGTATTCCTTATCCAGCCACACTTGCACTAGCTGTGAACCATCTGTGACTTGGATACGCTCGATTTGTTGACTTTTCAGTACTTCTTTACCCTCAGAAGTCTGAATAGAAGAAAAACCACCTGGATTAAAAATCCAATAAAAAATCAAACCACTCAGCACGAATATTAGGAAAGTGGTGAGAATAAGGCGACGCCGGCGCGCCCCTTTTGCTTCCGGAGAAACTGGATGCTTAGCGTGCCCCGCTTCCTCTTTACCGTTCCTCTTCCAAAGCCGGTTCGATTCCTCCAGCTGCTTGAGCTTCTGCTGGCGTTTTTGCTGGCGCTTCTGCTGCTTTTCGTTTTTGTCGCTGCGGCGGCGCCGCGGTAAATTTTTCTCTGCCAAATTACTTTATTTCTGTGTCTAAATTGCCAATATTAATTATTATCCACCATATACATGCGGAGCTAGAGTGCCTACAAAAGGCAGATGCCGATATTTTTCGGCGTAGTCAAGACCATACCCAACAATAAATTCATCCGGTATATCAAATCCCACATAATTTACTTCTACTGGGATGCGCGTGCTCTGCGGCTTCCGGAACATCGTGGCAATTTTAATAGAAGCTGGCCCGCGCGATTGCAAATTTTTCTTTAGCCATGCCAGGGTGAGCCCCGAATCCAAAATATCTTCTACTATCAGCACATTTCGATCTTTAATATCTTCGTTAAGATCTTTCAAAATACGCACTACTCCCGAAGATTTAGTGCCGGCTCCGTAGGAAGACACCGCCATCCAATCCATCGCAAGCTGCAAAGAGATACTCCGAGAAAGATCTGCCATTACCATCAGGGCCCCTTTTAGTACCCCCACCAGCAATAAATCTTTACCGGCATAATCGCGCGATATTTCTGCCCCTAATTGTTCAACTCGCTCTTTAATCTGCTCTTCTGTGAGAAGCACTTTCTCGATGTCATTTCCGGTATCTTCCAGTTGCATTAGCCCTCCCGTGCTATTTACTCTGCGAAGTAAAAGATAAAGAATTCTTATCTCGCCACGCTTTTACGCCTGGCAAATCAATTCCAATTTTATTTTCCCGCCCTAGCACTAGCTTATCAAGCTCAGCAAGATGGCTGTATACTAATTCTCCTCCGCGCCCACCGGCAGCTAAAAATGCCAGACGCAGTACCCGCCGGCGTAAAGCCAGTGGATACACAGCTAAATCTGCGCAGGAAAAAATTATTTCTTTCCCCACTATTGCAGGCAGAGAACTATCTAACCCCATCGGCAAATTATCTGGTGCAGCCAAAAAATTACTCGATATAGCCAGCGAATTATCTGCCCCGCTCGGCAACTTATCTGACTTGGCCAGCAGCTGCAGCAAAATTTTTTCTGCTTGCCCACTCAATACCTCTTCATCAGCTTGGAGCAGCTTAGCGGTGCGCGCTAAGGCGGGCACTAATCCGGGGCCGAGAATTTCTTCTAAAACCGGGATTGCCTGATGGCGTAAAGCGGAGCGACGAAGAGGAGAGCCGTCTGCTGCTTTCCACGGACCACTCGGTTTATTAGAAGGATCTTCCACCGGTTGCAGGTGCAGTTCCATACAGATTTTCTCTATTTCCGCCCGCGTAAATTCCAAAAACGGCCGGCACATTGACACCTCGGAATGTAGCGGCAGTGAGCCGCGGAAAGGCATACCGGAAACCGAGCGGGCACCGGCACCACGCCCAAAGCCAAGCAAAACCGTTTCCGCCTGATCATTTGCGTTATGCCCTAAAAGCACCAAAGCAGGTTGGCGATTTCCATCATTCTGCACCACGCCGATTTGCTCTGCCCGCGCAGCCAGCGCCGCATAACGCGCACTGCGAGCTTCTCCCTCTGGGCCATCTCCCACTCCTAGCTGCACTTTCGCTATATCCGCTTCAATACCCCAGGCTCGCAGCTGCTGGCAGACCGCAGCCGCCTCCGCAGCTGACTCCGGGCGAATACCGTGATCTACTGTGAGTGAATAGAGGCGGATGGCTCGCTCCCGGGCAGCATAGCAGGCACTAGCAGCTAAAGCTAAGGAATCTGGCCCACCAGATACTGCTAAAAGTACCGGAGATCCAATAGGTAAATCTGCAAAAACCGCTGCCAAAGCGTGCCGGGCGGCACTCACTAGACGGTGGGGACCAGCCATTTTCTTTTCTCTTTTCTTTTTAGAAATACCGCAGACGGTTAAAATAACTAATTTTCCGCCGCCCACTCCGCCATATTTTATCGCCTAAATATCTCTCCCTAACGATTAGAGCCTATTCAGCTAAAGTGGCCACTGCTTCATCTATCGCCACGCGCGCGCCATAAAGCGTACCGGGTTTAATATCATCGGCAATAATAGCAAAAATAAGGGGACGCCCAGCTTTTGTATAGATAAATCCAGCTAAAGAACTCACGTTTTCTAAAGATCCCGTTTTCGCCCGCACTTTCCCAGCCATATTGGTGCTATGAAATCTATCGCGCAGAGTTCCTCTTAAAGAAGCCACCGGCAATCCCGCCGGTAAAGCTGCTAAAGAGCATTTATCACAATCCCATACTCCTTGCAGTACCTGGCCTAATAGGGAAGCAGTGAGGCGATTTTGCTCAGAGAGACCGCTGGAATCAGCCAGATTTATACCGGTAAGAGAGTATCCTTGCTCAGCTAATACTGCTTTCACACTCTTTCCGGCTCCCACAAAATCTGCCCGCTCACCCTTTGCAGCTGCGAGAAGATGCCCCAGCGTCTCTGCCAAAGAATTATCAGATTCTTTTAAGCAGACCTCAATAATTTCACGCAGTGGAGCCGAAAGTACTCGAGCTATTTCCGTTGCTTTTTCCGGAGCAGCCGCATTCGGCACTAAATTCGCTTCAATTCCGGCTGCCTCTAGGTGCTGGCGAAAGACTTCACCTGCTACTTGCCCGGGATGCGGCTCTGGATAAGGAGGCTCTCGAAAATTTCTATTTATTGCTAGCGGAGAACTCTCCATAACCCAGTTTTGCTCAGTCTCCCCTAAACCATCTACCCAATCAGGACCAGAAAAAAGCGATTCGTCTACGGCCAAATCGACACTAGTGATTTGTTTCTTTTTTAATTCCGCTGCGGCCGCCCGCGCCAGATCTCCTAATCCGCTGTAGCCCACTACCTTATCTTTATTGCCCTTATCAGCTGCGAGGAGAATATCTCCTCCCCCCACTAAATAGAGTTTTTTACCCGCAAACTTCACTTGCGTAGGAAATTGTGCATCCGGCCCGAGCTCTTGCAAAGCAGCTGCCGCCGTCAAAATCTTATTAGTGGAAGCAGGTACTGCTGGGCGCTGCGCATCTAAATTTGCTAAAACTTTTTTGCTGGGAGCATCTATGACGATTGCCGAAACTTTTCCGCTCATTCGCTTATCTTGCTGGAGCTGATTTAGTTTCTGCTGCAGAGCTGCCGCCGCCGGCAGAGCAATTTCTGAGTAGTCACGGCTCGGTAAATCAAGAGACTCGATTACTGTTCCCGCCTCTGGAGCCGGATAAGCAGCTGCTTTATTTTGTGGCTCTTGCAGGGTGTACCATCCCGGCACTATATCCCAGGCGTCAGCACATATATAAAGCCCCAGCACACTCACTAGAGCCAAAATTGTTATTTTCGTTCTACTCACTCGCAAATTTTCCCACACTACCTGGTGTTAAAAGTACTAACGTGCACATTATAAGGCCAGTTGGTACTATTTTTCCTCTCTAAGCAAGGTAAGATTAAAGAGATAGAAATTTGTAAAAATTCGCCGGCGGCGGTCCGAGCGGTAGATAGTTACCGCGAATTTTGCTCCGGTACAGAATAAGGAGGATTTAATGGAATTCGATGTACTCATTGAAATTCCGAAAGGTAACCGGAATAAATACGAACTCGACCACAAAACGGGGCGTATTCGCTTAGACCGTCTACTTTTCACCTCTACCCGCTATCCAGATGATTACGGATTCATCGAAGGCACGCTGGGAGAAGATGGCGATCCTTTGGATGCCTTAGTAATTCTCGAAGAAGCGACTTTCCCCGGTTGCGTAATACGCTGCCGCGCCCTCGGTATGTTCCGGATGTCAGACGAGGCCGGCGGCGACGACAAAGTGCTCTGCGTGCCCGCCAGCGATCAGCGAGCTGCTTGGCGCACCGAAATTGAAGACGTATCCGAGTTCCACCGTTTAGAAATTCAGCATTTTTTTGAAGTATATAAGGAACTAGAACCAGGTAAATCTGTAGAAGGCGCTCACTGGGTAGGGCGTGCAGAAGCCGAAGCAGAAATTGCGCGCTCCTACGAGCGCGCTGCTTCCGGTGACTATTACAAAAAATCAGCCGAATAAGTTCTTGCCTATATAAAGGTGGGGCGGGAAATTATTTTCCCGCCCCACCTTTATATAAACTTTAGGAGTTTAGCTCAGCTTAGTTCACTATCCGCAGATAAATCGGATTACCCCAAACTGGCTTCACCGAAGTACCCATACCGGGGCTATGCGCCGCTATGTGCATACCGCCTCCCACGTAGATTCCTACGTGACCCGGCCAGTGCATAATATCGCCGGGGCGAGCCTGAGAAGCCGGCACTTGCAGATGCCCATACTGGGCATACATCATATAAGAACTATGCGGCAAGCTAATACCAAAATGCTGATACACATAAGAAACAAATCCCGAGCAATCCCAGCCAGCCGGAGTACTTCCGCCCCATACATAGGGAACCCCAGAGAACTGCTGTGCATAAGCTGCAATCTGTGGTCCTAAACCAGCTGGAGCAGCGGGCTGCGGAGCCGGTGCCGGTGCGGGAGTTGGAGCCGGGGCCGGAGTTGGAGCAGGCGTCGGTGCGGGAATTGGAACTGGAGAGCTCTGCTGGGCAGCTCCTACTACACTAGCTGCAGCAGCATTGGCCCGCGCCACCCGCTCTGCTTCCATTTGCGCCAAGCGCGCTCTTTCCGCTTCTACGCTGGTAGCCCGCTCAGCCGCTAATTTTGCAGCTAAAGCATCTCGCCGTTTGGTGGCGCTGGCAATTTGTTTATCTACTGCCGCTGCTGCCGATTGCGCAGCTGCTACCGCGCTCTCAGCTTTTTCTGCCTGCTTAGATTGTTCAGCCGCTTTTGCATCTGCTTTAGCTTGCAAAGTAGCGGAAGTCTTACTCAGTTCTTCAAAACGTTGGATCTTCGCATCAGTGCCATTTGCCAATAAATCAAAAGCTTGTGAGCGGTGCAATGCACTCTCTAAATTATCGGCACCAAATATATAGTGAGCATCGCGCAAATTACCAGCTGAATCCTGATACATTGCCTGGGCAATAGATCCTAGGTTACGCTGCGCAGAATGTAAGTCTTTTTTGACGGCGTCTGCCTTTTCTTGCGCCTTAACTGCTTCATCAATCGAAGCAAAAAGCGCTCCCTGCGTCTTAATCGCATCGGCCTGCGCCTGCGCCGCATTAGCTTGCGCCTTATCGCTCTCCGCTGCGAGCTGTTGCAGTTCTTCTTCAATAGCAGCTACGGTGGTTTGACCTTGCCCAGCGCCGTCTGGCACCGCATAGGCCACCGCAGTGGCAGATATCGGTAACAGCAAAGCGGTGCTCACTACAGCCGCTTTCTTCACTAAACGCTTCATATAATGACCTATCTTGCCTTCCGCGATTGCCTTACTCTAAGCTATCTTGATTTTCAAGGTTCTCCACGGTGTGTCGAAAACCTATCTGTAACGAGAATATAACAAAGACTAACAATTTTAAACAGATAAATCAAAATTCCCACAATTCACATTCATTACTTTTGTAACATTTACACCATCTTTAACTAACCGCTTTTCTATTTCCCCTGCTAAATATCAACATTTTGGCATTTTATAAATGAAATACCTGCCTCCTCACAATATATTTATTAAATTTCCTGCTAGGTAAATCACAGCCCCTTCCTTTAAATAAATATGGCAAAATACAACTATGAGTGACGGCGCTTTGCAGTGGTATCCCGACGAACTAGGGGATGGATTTTCTTATGCTTATTTCCCAATAGAGGAAAACTCTGGATCTACCCGCGCCACTCTTATTCGCTACCAGCCAGAAAAAGACCCGGACGCCCTCCCCTGCACTACCACACCACAACGTTTCAATCTCCTTTTTCTCCATGGCTGGAACGATTACTTTTTCCATAAAGAATTTGCGCGCTTTATCGCCTCGCAAGGAGGAAATTTCTATGCCTGCGATTTACGCCGGTTTGGGCGTTCCCACCAAGCAAAGGAAATTTGGGGATATATTGCCGATTTACATGATTACACCCAGGAAATAGATTTTGCCCGTGCTTACGCCACTGCGCAGAGCCCAGTTCCTTTTATTCTCTACGGGCATTCCACCGGCGGTCTCACAGCTGCTCTATGGGCAGGAAAAAATCCACAAGCATGTGCCGGATTAATCCTCAACTCGCCTTGGCTGGAATTACAATACCAGTGGCCGGTACGAAAAATCACTGCCCCGCTGCTGCGTCTACTAGCTAAGCGCGATCCCTATAAAGTAATACCGAACGGCCCTGCCGGTTATTACTACCGCGGAAAAACTGGGGGGAATCTCGCGGCCGGGCTTTCCCCCACAGAAAGCGACCCGCAGAGCGATCCTTTCTTCACCACCGGCTGGCAACCTAATCCACGCTACTGGCATATTCCTACTTTCCCGGTGCGCTTCGGTTGGCTAAATGCAGTGTTCTCTGGGCAAGCAGAAGTAGAAAACGGCTTAGGTATTACCTGCCCGATAATCACCTTTACTTCTGCCCAGAGTTCTAATTTCACCTCTTGGAATGAGAAGGTATTGGAAAGCGACGCCGTACTCTCGGTAGAACAAATTTGGAAACGGGTACCCCAACTAGGAAATAATGTACTACTGCGCAAATTACCCGGTGCTATACACGATGTACTGCTTTCCCGCGCCGCCGTGCGTCAGCTCTGCTACCAGAGTCTGACCACTTGGCTAGCTGATTTGCCACTTAGCTAACCTGATTCCCGCAAATCTCTCCTAGCAAATCTTTTCTCGCAAAACTCTCCTAGCAATTTCTAGCGGCGCACTTCTTTCCCTTTTAGCAGCAACTCGGCCAGATGCACACCCTGCTTTCCTGCCAACTGCGCTGCTTGGGTGCGGCAAGAATAACCATCCGCTAGATACACTGCCTCTGCTCCCGCCGCAGCTAGTTTCGGCAATAGTTGATTCTGCGCTACCGCCTGCGAAATTTCGTAGTGGCCTTTTTCCATCCCGAAATTTCCTGCTAAACCACAGCAGCCACTCAGCTGTACTAATTCAGCACCAGTTTTTCGCAGTAAAGCTGCCTCTTTTTTCCACCCCATTACCGAATAATGATGGCAATGCGGCTGCGCCACAATTTTCATTCCTTGCAGATCTGGCAGATTCAACTGCTCTCCCACCCCGAATTCAGGATGGGTGAGCAATTCCGCCAGCGTAAAGGTCATACTGGCAATAAGCGAAGCCCGCTTATCTTCCGGCAGTAAATCTAACGCGTCGTCGCGCAATACCGCCGTACACGAAGGCTCCACTCCCACTATCGGAATCCCATTCTTCGCAAAAGGCGCCAGCACTCCAAAAAGATGCTGGAGTTTTTTCTTAGCCGTCTGGAGCTGACCAGTAGTAATCCAAGTCAAACCACAGCAGGGCGAAGCCGGAGGAAGTAACACCGTGTATCCGTATCTCTGCAATAACTCCGCGAGCGCTTGAGCTCCGCGCGTATCGAGACTTTCGGAGAACGAATCTGCCCAAAGCACCACATAGCGCCGTTTCTCTTGTGCGGGTAAATCCGCCGCTAGCTCAGCTGGCAACTGCGAGGAGAATTGCCCGCTGCGCCGGGCCCACGCCGAAAAAGAACGCTGCGCAAATCCCGGCATATCGCGCCGCTGATCAATTCCGGAAAGAGAAAAAGCCAATTTCCGCAGCGGCGCGATGCGGAAACAACTATTAGCAAAGCGAGCCAACCCCGGCACGCGCACCACGAGACGCGCCAATATCGGTAAATTTCCCAATAAATAATGCGTAATCGGGCGCAATTTCCCTTTATAAGCGCGGTAAAGTGTTTCAGATTTATAGCGCGCCATATCTACTCCCGTAGGGCAGTCACTCGAGCAAGCTTTACAGCCGAGGCAAAGATCGAGAGATTCTAATACCGCCGCATCCGCAAAAGTAGCTACTAGCTGGCCATTGGCAGCTTCCTGCAAGACCCGCATTCTTCCGCGCGTCACATCTTTTTCTTCTTTAGTTGCCTGATAGGACGGGCACATAAAAAATCCGGCATCCATTCTATCTGCCCGGCAATTCCCCACTCCGGTGCAGCGATGTAAAGCATTAGTGAAATCTGCATCGTCAGCTAAGAAATGAAATCCTCCCGCATAGGCGAGCGCGGGCGCCGCTGGGCGGCGCAGATCCGCATCAAGCGCACGCGGGCGTACCAATACCCCAGGGTTTAGTAAATCCTGTGGATCGAAAATCGCTTTTACTTGGGAAAATAATTCAATAATTTTCGGCGGATACATGCGCGCTAAAAGTTCTGAACGGGCACGGCCGTCTCCATGTTCGCCCGAGAGTGAGCCGCCAAAACTGAGAGCTAAATCCGCAGCCGCAACTAGGAAATCTCTAAATACTTTTGCCCCGCCCGCTTTATGCAGCGGAAAATCTATCCGGATATGCACGCAGCCATCTCCGAAGTGGCCATACATAAGCCCAGCTAATTCATACTTAGCAAGTAATTTTTGTAAAGCGCGCAGATAGTTCCCTAACTGCTCCGGAGGTACAGCCGAATCCTCCCAACCCGGCCAGGCGGGCGAGCCCGCTGGAGTTCGCCCACCGAGGCCAGCTCCATCGGCACGAATTCTCCAGAGCCTTTGCGCCGCAGCTCCCGCTGCTTGTATCGAATAGGCAGTAGTTCCCGCCGCTTTTACAATAGCCTCTGCCCGCTGGGGCACTTCTTGGGGGTCTTCGCCTTCTTGTGCTCCTACTTCCACTAGCAGCCAGCCGCCGCCATCCGGTAATTCCGGCACTTCTCCGCGTGCGCGGCGCACTACCTCTACTAATTCGCGATCCATGCCTTCAATTGCCAAGGGCTTATACGGCAAAATATCCGGCACCGCATCGGCCGCAGCTGGCATATCTGGATACCCGAGGACCACCAGCATTGGAGCTGCAGCCAGTGGCACTAGCCGCAGTTTTATTTCTAGTAAGGTGACCAGCGTGCCTTCCGAGCCCACCAACATTTTTGCTAAATCACGCCCATTTTCCGGTAAGAGATGCTCTAGCGCATAGCCTGATACCTGCCGCGGAAAACGGCCTAAGTTAGTGCGGATATCACTTAAATTAGCCGCCACTAAGTCTGCTAAAGGTTCCGGCATTTCCCCGGCGCCTGCCGTAAATTCGCGACCGGTGCCGTCAATACATCGCAGCTCTAACACATTATCGGCAGTGCGCCCCCACGCTACCGCATGGGGTCCACAAGCATTGTTTCCTACCATTCCCCCGAAAGTAGCGCGATTTTGCGTAGAAGGATCCGGCCCGAAGCGTAAACCATAAGGAGCCGCCGCCGCCTGCAAATCACTCATCACCACACCCGGCTCCACAGTAGCCGTGCGTGCCTGTGGATCTATATGCAGAATTCGGTGCATATGCCGCGAAAAATCCAACACTATGCCGCTGCTAATTGAGTTGCCCGCCACGGAGGTGCCGCCGCCGCGCGCCACTACCGGCATATGATGCCGCCGGCAAACTGCCAAAATTTTTCGCACATCTTCTGCGTGGCGCGGGAAGACTACTCCCGCCGGCACCACCCGATAATTAGAAGCATCGCTGGTGTATTCAGCGCGCACCCGAGTCGAGGACTCTACTTCGCCGGAAATGCTTGCTGCTAATTCCGCCAATGCTTGCTCTACCTGCGGGGGCACTAGCTCCGTCTGCTCTGGCATATTCTTCCCTTTCTTCTCTCATATCTTACTGAGAAAGAAAGTAAAAAATCATATCCAGCCTAAATACAGATTGCCTCCGCCAGTAAATTGTCAATACTGTAGCGGCTATCTTTGATAACTACTATGCAGACATTGCGCTTTTTTGTGAGTACAGTAATTTCTTCTCCGCTATAGCATCCCAGACGAAAGAGGAAAGTATCCATATCAGAATCGGTAGTGGATATGGACTTTATTACATAAGTCTTGCCTACTTCCGCATTTAGTAGATTCATTTTTTCTTCGGTAAAGAGCGCCGCATCAGAAACGCTATCATTACTGGCCGTGGCAGCAAGCGCATTCACCGGGGTTCACCTGCTTTCCATGACTGTAGACGCTTACCGACAAGGTTTTATGCGCCCCGGCCAGAGCAGCATTCTGCGTGCCACAAAGGCAATGCTCGCTGCCATCACTGCTACCACCAATAATCCAGGGAAGAATCCATTTCCGAGATGCCCCTCCACTATTAAGCTGCCAATCTGATTTACCAGGAAGGCTACCGTATAGCCGGTGCAGAATTGGAGAGCGATTGCACTCCAAAGCCATTTTCTATCTTGCATTTCTGAATTCATAGCGCCAATAGCAGCGAAGCAAGGTGGAGTGTAGAGGTTGAAGAACAGATACGAAAGTGCAGTTACCGAGGTGAGCCCCATGGTAATAGCAATTTCATTTGCCCCACCGGTCATAGCTAATTCATCTGGATCAATAAAGTTAGTGAGTCCGTAAACCACGGCGAGGGTGCCTACTACATTCTCTTTCGCAATAAAGCCAGTGACGGCTGCTGCCGCTAATTGCCAAGCACCGAAGCCCAGCGGAATCAAGAAAACCGCAACTGGCGAAGCTATTGAAGCCAAGATAGAGGTATCTTCCATACCTTAATCAGCGTGCTGTTTAGTGGTAGAAACCGTTTCCACTACCGGACAATTCAACTTCTGCGCCAGCTCTGCCACATTGATATCCGTATGCTCTTTTCTATTAATATCGCTCTTATTGAGCGCTACCACTACCGGAATACCTAGCTCCAACAACTGAGTAGTAAAGAAAAGACTCCGATTCAAATTAGTGGCATCAACGATATTCACAATCGCATCCGGCTGGGTCTCCCGCACGTACTCGCTGGTAATTCCCTCTTCCGGAGTAAAAGGAGACATAGAATAGGCGCCCGGTAAATCCACCACTACCGCCTCTGCCTCTCCGGCATATTCTTCTTTAATTTTTCCTTCTGTCTGCCCGACGGTGACGCCGCCTCAATTGCCGACTTTTACCTTTAAGCCGGTCAGAACATTAAACATAGTAGTTTTACCACTATTAGGATTACCCGCAAACGCTATCCTCATCCGTAAAGCCTTCCTCATGCTACTTAACTGTTTTTGCCCAAGCAGCTACTTTGCGTGAAACCAGTGCGGCAGCTGCCAACTTTTAAAGCCCTGCGCACAAAAGAAAACCCCCGAAGCTACAGAAAAATAGCTTCGGGGGAATAGTTGGAAATTTTACTTACTTTTCACTGGGTGGCTGCGCTAAATCACATTCATTAGCGATGACCGCCCGGCCAGCTTCTAGGCGTGCTACCGGCACCCGGAATGGTGAGCAGGATACGTAATCCAAGCCCGCATATTCGAAGAAGTGAATCGAAGCCGGATCTCCACCGTGCTCTCCGCATACGCCCATATGCATCTGCGGCTTCACGCTCCGACCGCGCTCTACACCCATCTGTACCAATGCGCCCACTCCGCGCGTATCGATAGATTCGAAAGGCGAGGTGCCGAATACCGAATAATCGAAATACTGAGTGAAGAACGAAGCTTCTACGTCGTCACGAGAGAATCCCCAGGTAGTTTGAGTTAAATCGTTGGTACCGAAGGAGAAGAAATCAGATTCTAACCCGATGCGCTCCGCCCGAATAGCAGCCCGCGGCAGCTCAATCATATTGCCAATCGGAATATCCAGCTCTACGCCTTCCCGCTCCGAAGTTTCTTTAATAATCTTCAATGCCCAATCGCGCACAATCTGCATCTCCCGCTCCGAGGCAATGAGTGGCACCATAATTTCGGGGCGTGGATTCTTTCCAGCTTTTTGCAGGGCTGCGCAAGCATTGGCAATGGCATGAATCTGCAGCTTCACCAAGCCAGGCAGTTTCAAGCCCAAACGCACGCCACGCAATCCCAACATCGGATTTTGCTCATGGTTCGCTTTCACTGCCTTGAGCAGCTTAGTTTCTTCCGCAGTAATCTCTTCGCCTAAGGCTTTCTTTACCGCTAATTCCACCGAAAGGGCCGTATTATCCGGTAAGAACTCATGCAAAGGCGGATCGATTAACCGCACAATTACCGGCAAACCGTCCATCGCCGAGAAAATACCTTCGAAATCTCCTTCTTGGAGTGGAATCAGTGCCCGCAAAGCTTCCTGCTGATCTTCCTCGGATTCAGCTAAAATTACTGTTTCAATCAGCTTCCGGCGCTCGCCCAGGAACATATGCTCGGTACGGCACAACCCAATTCCTTGCGCTCCGAATTTCCGTGCGCGCTGCGCGTCTTCCGGAGTATCAGCATTGGCGTATACTTCCAAATTCCGCTTCGCATCGGCGCGGCTCAGAATTTGATCTACGGCATATACCAATTCGCGCGATTCTTCGTCGTCACAAATTTGCAGCGCCGCTTCCAAACCATCCGATACATACGCCATTACCGGAGAATCTACCACTGGCACCCGACCGGCAAATATCTCTCCGGTACCGCCGTCAATCGCGATTAAATCTCCGGCGTGATAGGTCTTATCCACCGACTTCACGTACATGGTACCGGCTTCTTCGTCTACTACGAGATCATCTGCTCCCACTACGCAGGTACGCCCCATACCGCGCGCTACCACTGCCGCGTGCGAAGTCTTTCCGCCTCGAGAAGTAAGTACTCCCGCAGCCACAACCATTCCAGCTAAATCATCTGGATTAGTTTCGCGACGTACCAAAATTACGGAGGCACCAGCCTGCGAACGCTGCTCTGCCTGCTCGTTATCGAATACGATTTCGCCTACTGCCGCACCGGGAGAAGCCGGCATTCCTTTCGAAATAATCTCTTTCGGGGCACTCTTATCGAACTGCGGGAAGAGCAGAGAAGTGAGCTGATCACCCGTTACCCGAGTAACGGCTTCGTCGCGCGTAATCAAACGCTCATCTACTAGCTGCTTAGCAATTCTAAACGCCGCCGGTGCTGTACGCTTCCCTACGCGAGTCTGCAGCATCCAGAGCTTGCCTTGCTGAATTGTAAATTCGATATCGCACATATCGCGGTAGTGCACCTCGAGACGCTCCATAATATCGAGTAATTCATCATAAGAAGTCTTATCGATTTTCTCTAAGTCGGCGAGAGAAAGAGTATTACGGATACCGGCTACTACATCCTCACCCTGTGCATTCTCCAGGTAATCACCGTAAACGCCGGTATGCCCGGTAGAAGGATCACGCGTGAAGCAAACGCCCGTGCCCGAGCCCGTGCCCATATTGCCAAAGACCATGGTCTGCACATTCACCGCAGTACCTAAATCATTCGAAATGCGCTCCCGCCGCCGATACAGGCGAGCCCGATCAGTGTTCCAGGAATTAAATACGGCTTCTACTGCCATATCGAGCTGCTGGCGGGGATCTTGCGGAAATTCGATTCCCGCTTCTGCTTTCACTATTTCTTTATATTCCACTACCAGCTGCTGCAGATCCTCAGTGGTCATATCAAGATCGCCGGCGTAGCCTTTTCTATCCTGCAAGCCATGCAGTGCCGTGGAGAAGAAGGAATCATCAATTCCCAGTACTGTCTTACCAAACATTTGGATTAGACGCCGGTAAGAATCCCAAGCAAAACGAGGATTTTGCGACTGGGCACTCAGACCAGCTACTGACACATCGTTCAGACCAATATTGAGCACCGTCTCCATCATGCCCGGCATAGAAAACTTCGCACCTGAACGCACCGAAAGCAGTAAAGGATCTTTTTCATTACCAAGCCGTTTATGCATTTTGCTTTCAATGCCGGCAATAGCCGTGGTGACTTCCACTTCGAGGGTTTCCGGTACCGCTCCCGTACGCAGATAAGCACGGCACGCCTCGGTGGTAATAGTAAATCCTGGGGGTACCGGCAAACCTAAATGGGTCATCTCTGCCAAATTGGCACCTTTGCCACCTAACAACTCTTTCTGATCTTTATTGCCTTCAGTAAAGTCATATACGTATTTCGTCATATATTTCCCCTCCACGGGAATAACACAGCACAGAATGCTTATTTAATTGTAACTGCCTACAATTTTTACAGATTTATTTAATTGTAAAATAAGTGTAAATGATAATAGGACCAACGTCCAGATTAGCACTAATTTTTCGCATATATTTAACGCCTACACCGCATCGAAAGAGATTTTCACAACTACTATACTGAGAACGAAGTGAAAGATTTTCGAGCAGAATGCGATTGATGACTATGGGGTCTTCTTTACCTCCTTATTTTGGAAACAGCGATAGTGATTTACAGGAATTAGCGCGCCGAATTGGCCCGCTGCAAGCTATGGCCTTTGATGTCGACGGCACAATCGCCGATGCGGAGGGAAGCGTAGGAGAAAGAGCAGTAGCAGCACTACGCTCCCTTTCCCAAGCCGGTATCGAACCAATAATAGTCACCGGGCGAATTCTCCCCGTTGCGGCCGATCCCTTGCGGCGCGCGGGACATCACGGCATAGTGATTGCCAGTAACGGCACCCGTATCGGAGATTTAGCTACCGAAGAGATTATTTACTCCCAACCCATGCCAGAAGAAATTTCCCGATTAGCTATTCAAACTGGGCGGGAATTAGGGCTAGTGACGGTATTTACCCTCCCTGACCGCTTGGTAGTAGAAGTATTTGAAGAAGGAAATCGCTGGACGCAGGGCGGGTACGCCGTATTTAAGATTGATGTACAAGATTTGGATACAGTAGATCCAACGCTGGTGTATAACGTGATGTTTGGGCATCCAGATCCAGCTTATTTAGATAGCCTAAATACCGAATTAAAGGCGCGTTTCCCTTATATAGACCGCTCAATGACCAATTTTTACGAAATGACCGCCCCCGGCGAAGGTAAAGATAAAGGAATGCAGATATTGGCCGAAAGGAAAGGCATCGACCTGGGAAAAGTAGCCGGCTTCGGAGACGGCGGAAATGACGTAAGCTGGCTACGCGAAATCGGGCATCCAATTGCAGTAAAAAATGCCCGCCCCGAAGTGATGGAAGTATGCGAAGCGCGCATCGGGCATCACGCAGATGATGCCGTAGCGCGCTTCATTGAAAATTATCTGGCGGAGTACAGCGGCCCGAGGCTTAACTAATAGCATTAGGAACGGCTTTAGTTATCGAGCTTATCTGCAACTAGAAACTTAGCCAAGAAGTAATAACTAACTAGCGCTAACACTAATTAGCTCTCTACTCCCCGCTCCGCTGCTCGGTGCGATTTCTCTTCCTCCGTTACGATTTTTCGATAAATAAACTCCCGGTCACGGCTCTCCCCCACAACGAAGCGATATTCCCCCGCGTGTGTGAAACCGTGCCGTTTATATAGTTTCTGCGCTCCGTAATTATTTGCCCATACTCCTAGCCAAATAGTGGATTTCCCTCTCGAAATAAGCCAATCTAAGGCAGTTTCGAAAAGTCTGGTACCCCAGCCCCCTCTTTGGTAAGCAGCACGCAGATAAATCCGCTTAATCTCTCCGTCTTCCGCGCGCATCTCCGGATGCGGCAAAATACAGTTACCCGCCGTCACATATCCGCAGAGTTTTTCTCCGTCTACCAAAACCCAGATACTGCTATCTGCATCTTGAATCTGCTCCGCATAGCTTTCCTGCGTATAGGCAGTAGCTAAAAAATTCTGCAAATCTGCGGGTGGATAGAGATAAGCGAAAGTTTCTTCGAAAGTATCGCGGCTAAGCTCTACTAAGGCATCGAGATCTGCTAACTGCGCCTCTCTGATTTCCAAGAAAATTACACCCCGAACAAAAAGAAACTATTAGTTGAGCGTGGCGCGAATCTCCGCCCGCAAGCGTTCCTTAAGCGACGGAGCTGCCCACGAAATATCTACCGCATTGAGGCTCAGCTGCGCCAAAAATTCCGGATCTGCTCCTAGCTCATCTGCCACTAGTTGGAAGTTTTCGTTGATATAGCCGCGGAAATAGGCCGGATCGTCAGAGTTGATGCTCACCTTCACTCCCCGCTCCGCTAGCTTAGCAATCAACGGTATTTTCGAGCCGTCTGAAACCCACGTATTAGATACCGGGCAGCAAGTCAAACCAATTTTGTGCTCTACCAGGTAATCTACGTATTGCGAATTTTCTCCTACATTAGTGCCGTGATCGATGCGGTCTACTTTAATTTCCTCAATTAGCTGGCGGATATGTTCAATTGAATCTTTAATATCCACATCGGCGTGCATGGTGAGAAGGAAACCCTCTTGCCGGGCACGGGCAAAAACTGCCGCGAATTTATCGGGGGCGTTGCCGGTCTCATCAGAATCTAAACCAACTCCGAGAATCCACTTCTTATAGGGAAGCGCCTCAAGCAGGGTAGCCATCGCATATTCGGCCTGGAAATCTCGCAAGAAGCACATGATGAGCGCAGACTGTATTCCGAGAGTCTGCTCCGCTTCCACCTGTGCCCGATGTAAACCGGAAATCACGGTATCGAAGCTGACTCCGCGGCAAGTGTGCGCCTGCGGATCAAAGAATATCTCGGCGTAGCGCACGTTCTGCGCAGCAGCTTTTTTCAGATATTCCATCGCTAGATCATAGAAATCAGCACTGGTACGCAGCACCTGCATGCCGTCGTAATAAGAAGCCAGGAAAGAAGCTAAATCGGTGAACTGGTAGGAATCATATACTTCCTGCGCAGTTTTTTCGGCTAGCTCAATTCCATTCCGCTGCGCCAGCTTAAATTTCAAATCTGGCTCTAGAGTGCCTTCAATATGTAGATGTAGCTCTACTTTTGGAAGTTTTTGCACAAAGGAAGAAACCTGCATTTTTACACCTTTCAGTTATTAGTGCGCCCAGCCGGCGAATCTACTACCGGGTCTGCTACTACAAATTTTACACAGTCAATTAATCCTAAATCGGTAATTGCCCATTCCGGGATAGCGGTGATTGAGAGGAAGAGGAGCTGGCCGAAAGGAGATTCCAAATCGCTTCCCAATTCTTCCCGAGCTACCCGATCCATATTCTTCTCGGCGGCAGCCATCTCTTCGGCCGGCAGATCTGCCACGATACCGCCTACCGGAAGCGGAAGACGAGCGAGCACTTCTCCATCTGCCACGGCAATTTGCCCGCCGCCCATCTTAGCAACCTCATTGATTGCCAAAGCCATATCTGCGGCATTTGTACCAGCTACCACCACATTATTATCATCTGGAGCATTGGAAGTGGCGATTGCGCCTTTTTTAATTCCGAATCCATTTACAAAAGCCACTGCCAGATTGTCGGTCTTGCCGTAACGCTCGGCCACTGCCACCATAATGGCATCTTGCTTCGTATCCACCTGTACTACTCCGTCTACCACCGGCAGCTCAATATGGGCGCCCGGACGGCGGAAAGCTACATCCTTGCTGAGCACGATAGCTTGCACAGTGGCACTCTCACCCGCAGCCGTCACCTTAATACGTTCCGGAGCGATTTCCCCAATCCGGAAAGTATCTAGCACGGTGGCGCTCCGTTCAGGAATGACGGGCGGCTGTACCGGCAAACCACCTCGAGCCACGATTCTTCCCGCTTTCATCACCTGCTGCGGGCGGAAATCTTCTAAATCATCTACGAAGAGAATATCTGCAAAACGCCCCGGAGCAATCGAGCCAATCTGATGATCTAGTCTAAACATCCGCGCCGTATTAATAGTACCCATTTGAATCGCCTGCATAGGAGTAACTCCACACTCGATAGCTAGGCGCACTACGTAATCCAGATGCCCGCGGGAAAGCACATCGGTAGCAGTGATATCGTCTGTACAGAAACCAACCCGATCACTCGGCGCTCCCATTTCCGTAATCAATTTAATGTTTTCTCGCAACATCGGCGCGGCGGTAGATTCCCGAATAATAATATTAATGCCATTGCGCATCTTCTCCAGTTCCTCTTCCGGAGAATACGATTCATGGCAGAGTGCCACCCCGGCGGCAGCGAAACCAGCAGTACGCCGTGCATCAATCAGAGGTGCACAGCCAAATACCGGAAGCCGATTCTCCTGCGCTAAATCTAGGGCCGCTAAGACTTCTTCATCGCCATCTTCGACCATTTCCTGCACGGTTTCCCAGAGCCCGACACATTCTGGCATCTTTTGCGCTTTTTCGTGATCTTTCGAGCGGAAAGTATAGCCGACATTCGATTCCGGAATTGTGTAGGGAGCGCGCGTGGGAGCTCCCCACCATACGTGCATCGATCCTTGCTCGGTCTCCTGTAAAAATTCTTTTACTCCCTCTACGCCCGCGGCCACCAAAATCTGATCTAGACCAGAAATTGCGGAGGTAGTACCGTAGCGCGAAAGTAATTCCGAAAGCATGGTGACGGAGAGTTTTGAACACTCAATATGTAAATGCCCATCAATTAACCCCGGCGTGAGATAGCGGTTTTCCGCGTCGATTATCTCGGTATCTGGGCCGCACTGCGCACTTACATCACCTACGGCAGCAATTCGCCCATCAGCAATAGCGATATCGGCGGGATAAATCTCCCCCGTCAACACATTTACTAAACGCCCATTTTTAATGACGGTATCGGCAAAATCCCGCGCATAAGCTACATCTAATAGATGACGATTCAGCATTTCTCTCCTTTATTTTTTTGCATAATTTTTTCTAAACTTAGGTAAATAAGCGCGCTCACACAGATTCCAGCCGGAATTGCCAAATCTGGAGCAGCTGCCGGATTGGCTGGGGAAAGAGCAGCAGCTATGCTTCCCACAAAATAACCCGTATTGGCGAATAAAGCCGCCGCCAGCATTCCCGCCGCTAAAGCGCAGAAACCTGGTATTTGTATTCCTCCCCAACCCCAATATGGGCCACCTTTGATATTCATTAAGCCAGCGAGGTCATATTTACCGCGTTTCAACGCCCAATTCAGTAGATAGATAGTAACCCAGGGCGCTAGCCAGATACTGAGTGAACCCACAAAAGCACTCAAGAATTGATAAAAAGCAGAGTGGGAAACAGCCAAGATGGTGGCGGCTATACAGATTAAAGAATCGGTGACTACCACTACGGAACGCCGGGCAGGAATTCCTGCCGTTAATAGATTCAAAGAAGAAGAATACAGATTCGTACTATTTTGTAAAAGGAGTCCGAACGCCACCAAAAGCAAAAACGGAATTGCAAAACCGGCCGGTAAAATAGCTGGAATAGCTAAAGGATCCGATAGGTCTACCGTAGCATCCACCGCGACAGTCGCCATGGCCGCCCCGAGAGTCTGTAAAAGTAAATAAGGAATAAAACCACCTAGAGCTGCCCAGATACCTACTTCCCCAGGGCGTGTATCACGCGGAAGATAACGAGAAAAATTACTTCCTGAGCAAGCCCAGCTCAGACCACCAGAGATAGCTACGAAACTTATTGCACTGATTAAAGTAGCCGTAGTGGCACCGGCAGTGGCATCAAATATATTGGTGCGCGGAATTATTACCACTGCTAATACACAGAATGCACCGGCAAAAATTATCGCGGCGTATTTTTGTGCCACCATGAGTAGGTGATAACCAATTAACGGCAGCAGCATCTGAAGGATTCCGAGGGCAGCGATTAAAACAATTTCCCCTGCCGACCCGAGAGAAATTCCTGCTAATGAAAGTAGAGCAGCTACGGCGTAGTACACCAGAATCAGACCTGCCGCTTCAAATCCAAGCAACATTAGCCAGGAAAATACCCCGTTGGGGCGCCCGCCGCGCGGCCCGAGCCAAGCCCGCGATATAGTCATATTGGTGGTGCCGGTGGCAGGACCTTGCACAGAGGCGAGAGCCAAGAGCGGATAAGAAAATAAATTACCGAGAATGATGGCTGTTAATGCTTGCCAAAAGTTGAGGCCAAATAGCAGCACCAGCATCGCCCCGTAAGATACGGTGAATATATTGGTGGTGGTGCCTGCCCAGAGAAAAAATAAATCTTTCGGGCGTCCATCCCGCTTTTCAGGCGGAACGATATCAATCCCTTGCTGGTCGAAGTTCGAATCTGGCAGATTATCTACTTCCGCTACCGGACCTGACAAATGTGTCTCCTTTAGATGAGAAAGGTGCCCAGCCGAACTGGGTTAGGGCCGCTATTAGCGTATGCTCTCATCTAAAGATGAGCAAGCTGAGCTATAAAAAAGCAGGAATTACTCACTCTATGAGACAGTCGCGCCTTATTTATGAGAATGCATCTACTCATTTATTCATTGCGCGCGCTTACTCATTGCACTTTTGCTCATTGCGCGCCGGGGACTCCCGCTGCTTTATTAGCTGCTAGTACCCCATTCGTGCGCTGCGGATCGCGCGGAGGATGTACCTTCACCCGTGCCGCCTTATTCGCAGCTTCTATTCCGGCGGTAGGGAAAGCCTTTTTCTTTTTTCGGCTCAGCTTCGGAATCGTAGAAGTCACTTTCCGCATAATTGCTCCCATTTGCCGCGGAAAACGCGCCTGTGCTATTCCGAACAGTTTAAATGCCAACTCTTTCATTTTATCCATGCCTCCGTTTTCCTTGCCCTTTAGCTGGAGATTTTCCACTCACTACCGCTTCTAAACTCGACGCAGCTTCCTTCGACGCAGCTTTCTCCTGCGCAGCTTCCGCTTTATCTACCGCCGCCGGGCTATTTAGCATTTGAAAAATTTCCGCTATCTCCGCGCGCGCTGCCTCTGCTTGCTCTGGAATCATAGAAAGGCGCGTCCGGCGTTCCAAAATATCTTCTACACAAAGCGCCCCCTCATGCGTAATAGCAAACTCTACTTCCGCCCGCGTCAAATCCAAATCCGCAATTCTTCCGAGCGGATTCGCCACCGTAGCCTCTGCCACTACCCGGCGGGATTCTTTTCCATAGCGTCTGATTAGGAACTCCGGCAATCCGTAAATATCACGCAATGCCACCCGTTCATTTTCCGGATGCCGCGGCGCCCCTACCAAAGGAAGGTTACGGGTACGGCACGGTTCCGCAAATAAATTGCGATAGGCCAGAGTCTCGTCTAGTGCTTCTTCCGCCATATAGCGATACTCGGTGAACTTTCCACCCACAATCGAAACTAGGCCATTAGCGGACTTAATAATCGCATGCCGCCGGGAAAGATCAGCGGTAGCCGCCTCCGTATCCGAAGTGAGCAAGGGGCGTAAGCCAGTAAAAGCTCCCCGAATATCAGCTCGGCTTAATTTTCGCTCTAAAGCGGGGTTGATATTTTCTAAAAGAAAATCAATATCTGCTTCTGGAGTATCCGGCACATCCGGAATAGGCCCCGGCTGATCCTCATCGGTCAATCCTAGATAGCAGCGACCTTTATCAGCCGGAAGTATGAATAAATAGCGAGAAATTGAATCCCGGAGCGGAATAGTGAGAGCACCTTTAGGATTGCCGAGCGTTTCCGCATCGAATACTAAATGCGTACCGCGCGCGGGGCGAATCTTTATTGTTTTATCTAATTCCGGTGCCCAAACGCCTGCTGCGTTTATTACCGCTTTTGCTTCTAGCTGGAATTCTTCCCCAGTTAATTCATTATGCAGTAATGCCCCGTTCCCCGTGGCAGCACTGGCACTGCAATAGGTGAAAATTTTCGCACCGGCTCCGGCCGCACTGCGCGCTACCGCCAGCACCATCCGCGCATCGTCTATCATCTGCCCGTCATAATTCACCCACGCGCCTTTTAGTCCGTCTCTTTTTGCCGCTGGCACTAACTCGAGCGCCTGTTTCTTCCCGAGAAAACGCGAACGCGGAAGAGTGGAACGCTTCGTAAAAGCCGCCATACTGAGCAAATCGCCAGCTAGATATCCAACTCGAACTGCCAGCGCTTGCAATAAAGAAATATAACTATTCAGCGGCGTGACTTGCGCTAAGGGGTGCACTAAATGCGGAGCTGAATTTTCCATAATAATCCGCCGCTCGCAAGCAGAGTGATAAGCGATATTCACCTGCATTTTTGCTAAGTAGCGCAGCCCGCCGTGCGCCAATTTAGATGACCAGCGCGAAGTGCCAAAACCTAAATCGTGTTTCTCCACTAATACTGTATTTAGACCGCGCGTAGCCGCATCGAGAGCAATGCCTGCTCCGGTAATTCCGCCTCCGATTACTAGCAAATCTACCTGTGGATTTTTCTTTAACGCTTCCCATTCCTGCTCCCGGCGGGCCGCATTCAAAGCAGTATTCATTTTATTAAATACCCTTCCAATATTTGGGTTAATTCTTTTTCCCAGCTTTCTTCATCGATAAAGCCGCTCACTATCCGCGCACTCAGAGCTGCTGATTGCACAGCTATGAGCACAAATACCGCTTTATGCAGTGGATTTTCTTTATTTATGCCCGGTACGCGCTCAATCAAATAAGCCAAGACGTCGATAATTGCCAACTGGCTGCGCCCCAAGCGCTCAAACTGATAAGTGAGGAGTAAATCGGGTTCTTCGTTAATAATTATTTGCAAAAGCGCGTTATCGCGCACTTTCGCCGCCATCTGCACTATGTAGCGCACAAAAAGCGGGCCGTTATCCGGAATATCTTCAATATCCAGTAACTCCAGCAATTCCTGCGTAAGCACATCAGCAGTAATTTCTGTGACGTTGCGATACCTTTTGTAGACGGTAGGCCGGCTAATTCCGGCTTTTTTAGCAATATCAGTGATGCTAGGGTTAGCACCTCCGTACAAAATACAACTGCGCGCTGCATCTAAAATAGCTTGCGCAGTGGCATCAGTATTGCGTTGCAGCACTTTCTCTACAAGTTTCAGCATTTTGGCACCAAGTACTTTCCAGCTCCCGGTATGCATTCAATCTCTGCCGGCGGGAAAGCAAATTTATCGCCGTCTGCATAGAGAGGAGCTCCCGGCATATTTAGAATTACTTTCCGCGCATAGTGCACTTCAATATCTTTATTTTCCATCATTCCCGCCATGACGGTGGGGAAAGTATAAAGACCTCTCCGCCGCGATACGCTCTTTACAATGGTCACATGGAAATTACCGCTCTGTGGATCGGCATTCTTACAGATTGGTTTCCCGCCACCATAGGTACGCGTATTTCCGATAGTTATCATTGATATCGGCTCGTGCAATTCCGCATCATCTAGCACAATATCTGCTGGAAGCGGACGCAGTAGCGCAAACTCAATTAAACCCGCGGCTATATAACGCAGAGCGCCTTTCGGCCAGCTAATTGCGTTGGTACGCTCCGTCACTAAGGAATCCCAACCGCAGCAAGCAATGGTGCCAAACCACTTTTCCTCATTCGGCGTACGCATAATTCCCAAATCAGTGGTGATGGCATTGCCTTGCACTATCACATCAACGGCGGCTTGGGCATCAAGCGGAATACCGTACTGCCGCGCGTGGTCATTTCCCGTGCCCGCCGGAATAATTCCCAGTGGGAAACCACTCTGGGCTTGGCTCTGCAAAGCAGTGGTAATCAGCCCGTCGCCACCGCACACCACCAAGGCCGAGAAATCTCCGGAATTGATAGCTTCTTTCGCTAGACGCCGCGAATCTGCCTCATTTCCACCGGTGAGCACTTCCACCCGAACTCCATGCTGCCGCAAGCGGCGATAGGCAATATCGGAGGCTTTTATAGCCCGCCCTTTCCCAGATATTGGATTCGTGAGCAGGGCGACTGACTTGATTTCCATACTTACTCCTAGAAGAGTTTACCGGGATTAAGAATCCCCACTGGATCCAATTCAGCTTTTACCGCATGCAATATCTGCACACCTAAATCGCCGATTTCTTGCTCCATATAGGGGCGGTGATCAGTACCCACACCGTGATGGTGGGTAATGGTGCCTCCATTTGCTTCAATAGCCCGGCAAGTAGCTTCCTTTGCTTTCCACCACTGCTCATGCGGATGTGCAGACTGGGCAGCTACTACTGTGAAGTAGAGCGAGGCTCCTTCTGCATATACATGGGATACGTGGCACATCACAATAGCAGGGGTGCCCTCTAAATTAGTAGTAAGCGCTTCCACTACGGCTTGCCGCAGTTTCGGCAGGTTACTCCAATCGCCGGCAGTTTCCAAAGTTTCACAGATGACGCCGTTATCAAGCAGTGCATCCCGCAGTACCGGCGCCCCAAAGCGGCCTTGTTCCCACTGCCGTACTGGAGCTTCACCTAAGCTGACTCCACCCATCTTGATAAGTAATTCCCGAGTTTCTTGCAACCGTGAAGCTGTGTGCTCTGGAGTACCCTCGTACATCGTCAGACACAAGCAGCCTTTTTCTTCTTTCTTAGTTTCGCCAATTTTATCGGTAGAGCTGAGGTTTAGCGAAGACTCAATATCATCCGAAAGACGAATCACGGTGGGGCCTGTACCCTGCTGAATTACTTCGCGCACTGCGTTAACTCCCGAACGGAAATCCGGGAAGCTGAAGGCTTCGTAGCGTTTCATCTCGGGAAGTGGATGAAGACGCACCCGTACGCGCGTAATAATTCCTAAGGTGCCTTCCGAACCGAGGAAAAGCTGGCGTAAATCTGGGCCCGCCGCCGAAGCCGGTGCCTGCTTACCTACTTCTAAAATTCCTTGCGGAGTTACTACGGTAAGCGAGCGCACCATAGAATCGAAACGCCCATAACCGGCAGAATTTTGCCCCGAAGAGCGCGTAGCGGCGTAGCCACCGATGCTGGCATAGGGGAAAGATTGCGGGAAATGCCCTAGCTGCAGACCATGCTCCGCCAAAAGAAACTCAGCGTGGGGGCCAGTAAGGCCGGCCCCTAAAGTCGCTTCCAGCGATACCTTATCTACATCTTCTAACTTGTTAAAACGGTTTACATCTAGGCTAATTACGCATTTCATAGCTCCAGATTTGGGCGCTACGCCCCCGACTACCGTGGTGCCGCCCCCGAAAGTAACTACCGCAATTTTTTCTGCGCTACAGTAGCGGAGAACTTCCAGCACTTCTTCTTCGGTACCCGGCGCCACCACCGCATCCGGAGCATCGATTACCGCGCCACTGCGCCAATCTAATAAATCCGGATATGATTTTCCGCGCGCACGGCGCAAGCGCTGCTCGTGTTCTTGCGTAACAAAACCGGCGCCTACTATTTTCTGCAATCCGGCAATTTGGGCGGCCGTAATACGCGGCTCAGAAAGCTTTATTTCCGCCGCCGGAATCCGCCGATGCTCCTCAGTAGCTTTTGCCCCTAATACCTTAGTGACTAGCTTCTTAATGGAGTTAGAAAGAGGTTTTTCTTCTGCGGGTACACCCCACAGGTTATGTTGCATAGGAGGTAATGTGACTTCACTCATGTTCCCTAGTTTACACCTTTACAGATTTTATAAAAGTGTTTATTGAAACTTCTTTACCTAATTTCCACTCCGCATCTTCTCAGCGAAGTATCCACCCGGTTTTTCCGCCAATTTCCACCCAGCTCACCTCAGTCTCCCAAGTGGCTTTCGAAATAGTCTTCAACTAGTTTTTCACTGGTCTCCAACCAGTTTTCACCACTTAGGAAACTACATTTTCGGCGCGCGCCGGCATAACCCCTTCCGGAAGTTGATAATCCGAATCATATCCGGTGAAACTAAACTCTTTCTTCTCTCCTGTCTCCACGACATCCACTACAATGGTCTGCCCCTCTTGGAATTCGCCAAAGAGTAGCTTCTCCGAGAGCACATCCTCAATATCACGCTGAATAGCGCGACGCAATGGGCGCGCGCCGAGCACCGGATCGTAGCCACGATCGGCAAGTAACTGCCGAGCAGCTCCGGAGAGTGCTAAATTCATTCCCTGCTCCCGCAGGCGCGAATCCAGCTTACTTACCATCAGATCCACAATCTGCAGAATCTCATCCCTACTCAGCTGTGGGAATACAATTACTTCGTCTACCCGGTTTAAGAATTCGGGGCGGAAGTGATTACGCAGCTCTTCATTGACGCGCAGTTTCATACGCTCGTAAGAAGAGGCCGTATCTCCATCTAGCTGGAATCCCGTGGAAATTCCTTTCGCAATATCCTTCGTACCCAAGTTGGTGGTCATAATAATGATGGTGTTCTTGAAATCCACGATTCGACCCTGAGAATCGGTGAGCCGCCCCTCTTCCAAAATCTGCAACAGCGAATTAAAGAGATCCTGATGCGCTTTTTCAATTTCATCAAAAAGCACCACTGAGAAAGGCTTACGCCGCACTTTTTCCGTCAGCTGCCCGCCTTCTTCATATCCCACATATCCCGGAGGAGCTCCAAAGAGCCGTGAAACTGTGTGTTTCTCCTGATACTCCGACATGTCAAGCGTGATTAAAGCGTCTTCATCCCCAAAGAGGAATTCGGCCAGCGTCTTAGCCAGCTCCGTCTTACCCACACCAGTGGGGCCAGCAAAGATAAAGGAACCACCGGGACGATGCGGATCTTTCAAGCCTGCCCGCGACCGGCGAATAGCCTGCGCAATCGAAGTAACTGCCTCATTTTGCCCAATTACTCGCTTATGGAGCTCATCTTCCATACGCAATAGCTTTGCCGATTCCGCTTCGGTGAGTTTGAATACTGGAATACCAGTAGACATGGAGAGTACCTGTGCTATCAGCTCTTCATCCACTACCGAAACGACGTCGAGATCGCCTTCTTTCCACGACTTTTCCCGCTCGGCGCGCTGCTCATTGAGCTGCTGCTCCTTATCACGTAAAGCGGCTGCTTTTTCAAAATCCTGCCCTTCGATGGCCGCCTCTTTTTCGCCGCGTACTTCCGCTATCTTTTCATCTAGCTCCCGCAGCTCCGGCGGCGCAGTCATCTTTTGAATAGCCAGCCGGGCCCCTGCTTCGTCTATCAAATCAATAGCTTTATCCGGCAAGAAACGGTCATTAATATAGCGATCAGCTAAATTAACTGCTGATTCAAGCGCCTCATCCGTAATAGTGACGCGATGAAAAGCCTCGTAACGATCGCGCAGACCTTCCAGAATAGCAATCGTCTCTTTTACAGTCGGCTCTTCTACCTGAATCGGCTGAAAACGCCGCTCCAAAGCCGCATCTTTTTCAATATATTTACGATATTCATCCAGAGTAGTAGCCCCGATTACCTGCAGTTCTCCTCGTGCCATCATCGGTTTCAAAAGTGAAGCCGCATCTAAAGCACCTTCGGCTGCTCCTGCTCCCACTAAAGTGTGAATCTCGTCGATAAAGAGAATAATATCGCCGCGATTATTTATTTCTTTGAGAATTTTCTTCATGCGATCTTCGAAATCGCCTCGATAGCGCGAACCAGCTACTAGAGAACCCATATCGAGAGAATAGAGCTGCTTATCTTTGAGTGTCTCCGGCACATCTCCTACGGAAATCAGCTTTGCTAAGCCTTCAACTACTGCCGTCTTTCCTACGCCCGGCTCCCCAATAAGCACCGGATTATTTTTAGTACGCCGCGAAAGCACCTGCATTACTCGCTGTGTTTCATTGTGCCGCCCGATTACTGGGTCGAGCTTATTTTCTCGCGCATACTGGGTGAGATTCCGCCCGAATTGATCGAGGATAGTAGAGCTAGATTTCAAACTCTCACTCTGCCGGCCAGTACCTACTCCTACCGCTTCTTTACCCTGATATCCGGAAAGCAACTGCGTCACCTGCGCCCGCACTTTCGGTAAATCTGCACCTAGTTTCACCAGTACTTGTGCTGCCACACCTTCCTGTTCCCGGCATAAACCCAGCAGTAAATGTTCAGTGCCTATATAAGAATGCCCAAGCTGCAAGCCTTCTCGCATCGCATATTCCAGCACTTTTTTCGCCCGCGGGGTAAATGGAATATGCCCGTTTGGCTGCTCTTGGCCTTCCCCGATGATCTCTACTACTTCTCCGCGCACATCGTCAAAAGAGATATTCAGAGCTTCCAGCGCTTTCGCTGCCACTCCTTCTCCTTCTTTTATTAGGCCGAGCAGAATATGCTCCGTCCCTAAATAGTTATGCTTCAGAGTGCGGGCTTCTTCTTGCGCGAGCACAATCACCCGCCGCGCCCGGTCAGTAAATCTCTCGAACAATATGCTCTCCCTATATAGGTGCTAATTAACAACTACTAAAACTCTACTGCCATTTCGCGCAGTAAATAAAACATTTCGCCACCGGCGTGATAGAAACGGCACCAAGAAAAATTTCGCCGCGAAAATTTGCAGCAAAAATTAAGCTTCAAAAAGAATGGTGAAAGGGCCGTCGTTTATTAGCTCTACATCCATCATGGCTCCGAACTCACCGGTGGCAACTGCCACTCCTCGCCGGCGAATTTCTGCCACTAACTCCTGAAATACGGGTAATGCATAGTCTCCGGGAGCGGCCTTCGACCAGGAGGGATTTCGCCCTTTACGCACGTCGGCGTAGAGAGTAAATTGCGATACCAGCAGCACTTCCGCGCCCGCTTCTTCCACTGATTGGCGCGCTTTTGGCGAATCATCTCCCGCCGGCCCCCGCAGTAGCTTCAACTCACATATTTTCCGAGCCGCTTTTGCCACTTCTGCCGCGCCGTCTCCCTGGGTAATTCCCACCAGTACGCACAAGCCATTTCTTATTTCTCCACATATTGCACTCTGTACTCCACTTTGCTCAGCCAATGGATCGCCGGCATAGGCCCGCACGCGCGCTTCTTTTACCCGCTGTATTACTAGACGCATTTCCGCTCCGTAACTAGATTTCTACCGTTCTCTTATTAGACGCTTCCTTCTACATTAGATTTTTCCGCGCACCCCGGCGAAGAGCATTCTGCCGCAACTCTTTTCCCGGACGTTCCGCCGGGGAAATAGAAGATTTACCACTCTGGCTCACGATTTCTTGCTGCGCAGCGGCGATATTTTCTGCCACTTCCAATACTTGATCCACCGGTACACTGCGCTTCAGCAGAGCTAATCCCACTGCTCCCTCTAAATAGCTGCGCGTCACTGACGTAAGTATGCCAACTTCTTTTCCACCGGCATAAACTTTCGCGCCCGCGGGCGGTAACTCTGCGCCGGCTTCTAAATAGAGATAGGTAAGACGGCGCGGCACCCGCCCCAGATTGATTAACTTAGCCACGGCCTCTTGCCCGCAGTAACAACCCTTTGAACTGTGTAAAGCAGTGCGTAGCCAATCTAATTCATGCGGAAATACTGGCCCGCGCACTTCTGTTAGAGCCCGCGGGCGCCAATCCGTAATTCGCACCGCCTCCCAAGCTAATAGACCAGCTGGTTGCAGAATATTCGCCCAATCCATCCGAGCCGCCGCAGCAGATTCTTCATCATAAAACGCTAGCCAACGCCGCCGCCCCGCCGCCGGATGTATTGCCGGTAGTACCCCGTAATGTGCACCTCCTGCCAGCACCTGCGGCCAGGGATCTTTCCAAAGCACTTGCGCCGTTTGCTCAATTCGGGCAGCAATTTCCTCCGAAAAATCGATAAAACCAAAGACCGCTCCCGCTAAACGCGATATTTCTGCCCGCATCCGGAATTTCATTTTCTGTAAAAAGTCTTCTAGAGATGCTATTTTTTCTCGGTCGGTAAAGAGATAAATCGCCTCCGATTCTAACTGCAAGAAAGCCGCGTGATTTATATGTCCCTGCGGATCTAGGAGAAGCATTTCTCGCGATTCGCCTTCTTCCATATTTTGCACATCGCAAGTAGAAAGACTGTGCAGCCAACGGCGGCAGTCTTCTCCAGTTAGGCGCAATACCTGGAGAGAAGAGAGGCAGGTGAAGGCTTGCCCTTCTCGCAGCGTGGCCTCTTCGGCCAGCGGATTTCCGAAATGCGCCGGCGCGCCCGAAATTATTTCCCGCTCCGAAAAGATATCTAAAGAATCACTCATTTTTCGTCTGTAAAATCCACTTGCGCCCGCGATAGCCGCCCAGCCAAATAGCTGCGCATTTCGTAGCCAAAAGCCTCCATATCGTAGGCATAAAATAGATCAGATTGCACACTGCCGGCCATTATTTTAGCCGCATTCAACTCTGCCCCTGCTCGCGAACGTGCAATAGCATCGGTAGCCAGCTGTAATTGCGGACCGCGAATCAAACCTACCCAGACCTGTGCATTACCGGAAGGCGTAGCCACCATTGCTTCTACTACGCGCGCTCCCCCTTCTTGCTCAGGCAATTCCGGATTCACTCGCAGATATCCAGTAGCCGAACTCCACAGCCGCTCTTTTGTAAGGCTCTTATAGGTGAGATAGCCGGGATTTTCTTTATCAACAGCGCCGGCAGGTTCTTTTGCCAGCCATATCTCAGAAGAGAAACGCAGGTAGGGGCCGCCGTCTGCATTATCGATATGCAACTCTTGTAAATAAGCCGCCGCTGGAACATTTTCGTATTCGAGGACGCCGCCACCTTCCCAACTATCGGCTAGCCACGCTAGCGGATAATTTTCGGGCGCTAGATTCTCAGGAATTCTCATAACCATATCTACAAGATTAGTAGAGAATACCGGCGAGCGGAAAGGCAAGAACTCCTAAAAAAGAAAAAGGTATTAAAAACGCTAAGGGAGAGAGCCGTTCTTCAGCTGATAAATGCAGGTAGAAGGCACGGCGAGTAGCACCGAATAGAAGAGCCACCCCAATTCCTCCTGCCGCCCCAATCTCAACTGGAAAAGAAAATAAGTAAGCGCCGGCTAGCCCCAGCAGCAGCCCATTCAACAAAGCCAGAATGGGTAGGGAACGCGTGGGGTAAGCGTATAGCAAGGAGATTACACCGGATATAAGTAGCAGCAGAAAGGAAAATTGCGCTCCCCCTTTTACCTGCACTGTAAAGAGCCAGAATGCGGCAGCGATTATAGGGAGTAATCCGCCGTAGCTCCCAAAAATTTGCTGCAAACGACGTGCCCCGTTCACTTGGCTGAAAATTCCGGCCCCAAAAGCGAGGAACATCGAGAAACCGGCCGCAACAGCTAGGTGCACAAGACTGCCCCAAATACCTGCTCCTACTGTAGCCAGCAACATAGCAGACATTATTAGCCGAGTGGGCAATACCGTCGGTAATTTTAATAATTTTGGCCAGTAGTAAATCAGGAGCGCACCACTAACGAAAAGGGGAAGCGCGAGGAATCCATGCGGAAGCAAACAAGTAGCAGCGAAAACCAAGCCAACAAGAGCTCCCGCCCCTGCTATTACTTGCTCTAGAGGACGGCGTTGCACTTTTTTCGCAATTTCTTTTGCCATTTCTCGCCGTGCTGCTTCTCGCCGTACTGTTTCCCGCTGCACCATATTCGGATTTTTCTCTTCTCCCACGTTTTGATTCTGCCATGAGAAAGCGGAGCAGTAAAATAAACCAGATAACCGAGTGTGACCTAGCTCGCACATTCGTGCGGGCTGAAAAAATCCCTAGAGAAAACGTGCAGCTAATACAGTGGATTTATTCTAAAAAGATAGTTAATATTCTAGATAAGACATCGGGTTACGAAAGCCCCGGGCTCCAATAATTTGCCGCTACGAGCGGCCTTAGCGCCGACTGGCGCTCTCTGATTCGGTGTCGCAAAAGAGGGACTGCAAGTTGCGGTCCCTCTTTTAATATATTCAGCACTTAATTAATGTATTCGGCACCTAAAACGATAAATCTACTTTTCGTTTGGTTTTCACTGTATGGAAAGATAGCATTTAACCGGAAGTTAAATCTTCACTATTCGAATTTATACTTCCTGTTCATTAGATATACATGAAAGTGGTAAGGAATCGTATGAAATTCCGGAGACACAGTAGCGGCAAAGTCGTACTAGAACTTATTAAAGACCAAGCAAAATACCTAGTAGAAGCTGCACAACTACTAGACGAAGTAGCCCATGCAGAAGAATCTGAACGTGTGGAGATAAATAAAAGACTCCACGATGTGGAGAATCAGGCAGATATAGCCTGCCACAAGGTGCAAAAATTTATTTTCAAAAGTTTTGTGCTTCCCTATGACCGTTCCGATTTATTCGATCTAACCAACTGCATAGACGATTGCATTGATTGCATCGACGAAGCTGGCGACAATATGGTGCTATATAGGGTCGGCCGGCTCGGTGAAGAAGCCTATAAAATGATTGACATTATTAACGAGTGCGCAACGATGACCAATAAAGAAATGGGATATCTGCATAAACTTAACGAAAAGACGCGCACCTACATCGTGGGAATAAATCATCTGGAAAATCACGGGGATACCATCTACCGCGGAATTATTTCGGAACTTTTCCGCTCCGAAGAAACCGCTATCGATCTTATGCGCATGAAAGGCGTAATCGACAGCCTAGAAGCGACTATCGACGAATTTGAGACCTTAGCTGGGCTGGTAGAAGATATCCTGATGAAGGAGTCCTGATTGTGGATCTCACCCTTTTTCTGGTAGGAGCGGTAGTAGTAATCGCGCTTTCTTTCGATTTCACAAATGGCTTTCACGATGCCGCCAATGCCATCGCCACTTCTGTGACCACGCGTGCGCTCACTCCTCGGCGAGCACTACTCATGGCCGCAATAATGAATTTTGTTGGCGCCCTACTCGGCACCGGCGTAGCGGAAACTATCGGATCGGGAATTATCTCTCCGCCTCAAGATAATCACGGCTTAGTGGTAGTGCTCGCGGGTCTGTGCGGAGCCGTAATTTGGAATCTAATCACTTGGTGGTTCAGTCTTCCTTCCTCTTCGTCTCACGCCTTAATCGGCGGACTGGCTGGGGCTGGAGTAGCTGCTTCCACCACCGTCCATTGGGGAGTTATTGGGGAAAAAGTAGTAATCCCGATGTTTGTTTCCCCAATGATTGGCTTCGTACTCGCCGTCATATTCATGGAGATTGTGCTAGCCATTTTCCACAATGCCACTTATAAGCGCACAATGAAGAATTTCCGCCATGCACAGACTATATCGGCAGCCATGGTGGCCCTCGGGCACGGTTTACAGGACGCACAGAAAACTATGGGCGTAATCGTCCTAGCACTCATAGCTGGCGGCTATTGGCACGGCACCGGCATCCCGCTTTGGGTAAAAGTCGCAGCTGCTGCGGCAATTTCCTTAGGTACTTACACCGGCGGATATCGCATTATGAAAACGCTCGGGCAAAAGATTATCGAACTGGATCCAGCGCACGGCTTCGTGGCGGAAGCTGTCTCCGCTTCTGTACTCTATATAGCAGCTTTCCAATTCCATGCCCCGATTTCGACTACCCACACCATCACTTCTGCCATTATGGGAGTAGGAGCTACTACCCGTAAATCAGCAGTGCGTTGGAACGTAGCAGGAAGCATTATCAAAGCTTGGTTCTTAACCCTGCCCTGTGCGGCAGCCTTTGCCATGGTGGTATACATCGTATTGCATGCGATTTTCCCAATTTAATTTAATCACTATTTATAGTTTGACCAGCCACGCAATTGACACTATTGCGTGGCTGGTCAAACTATTACCCGATAAATCTATTCGGCACTCTAACTATTGTGTACCACTTCGATTTGCACTATAGAAAGCGCCGCTTTTTTCTTTGCCACCGTATGCGCAATAATCATTTCCCCGGGGTGTAACCACGGGTCTTTTGCGGGGAGTTTAGCGACCACTGGCGCCGCAGTATATTTTCGGAAAATTCTTATAATTTCTCCGAGCGTAGGCCGATGCACACATACCGCTCGGGGTACCCCCGCCTCTAGTAGCAGACCCGCAATATCTTTCCCAAATTTCTCCGGAGCGTTCCGAAAAGATTTTTCCGTCAGATTACGCCGCTCCTGCAGAGAAATTCCGCTAGCTTCCGCATAGGGAAGCAACGTATCTTGGCAGCGTTTCCACGGTGAAGTAAAAACTTGGCGCACTCCGTAAGCAGATAGCACCTGTGCCACTTCCACCCGTTGCGCCTTGCCCGCTGCAGTAAGAGGGCGGCTTTTTTCCGCGCCTTTCTTATCCGCCCATTTCTCTCTTTTCACTGCTTTCGCATGCCGCACCACCACTACCGGCTGCGTATCTAAATCACCCGCCGCCGCCAACTTCTGCAATTGTTTAAGCATCTTCTTATCGCGCTCCGCGCTAAGCATTCGCTCTGCCTGCGCCAAAGAAGCCCAACGAATTTTATCAATTTCTGATTTAGGTGCTAGCGAAAATTTTTGCCGCCGCCGCAGCTGTGCCGCCGGACTATCCGCGGAAAGTACTTGCGCAGCCCAATAGTGGACTGCCTTCCATCTACCACTATTCATCCGGTACCGCTGCCAACCGAGTGGGACTCCGAGCACTATCTGCACTCGCCCTTCTTCCCAAACTTCCCGCAGGCAGCAATTGCGCAGGTTCTCGCCACTTTTACACTTTCCTTTCGGGAACGACCAATCTCGCCAGTGCGGGCGATGCACAATCAGCACCTCAATTTTTTTATTTTTTCGCCGCCATACTAAGGCACCCGCCCCGTACACATCTACTCGTCGCATCTTAATTGCCGCAGCTTCCCCTAATTTACGCAGTTACTTTTCCGCTGTCCGCGCCCGCGCGCGCTGCATAAGAATATCTTGCACATGCACTAAGCGCTGCTTCGCATCTTCTTCCGCTCGCGCCTCGCCTTGCATCTCGCCTCGCGCCTCGCCTTGCATTTCGTCTCCTGCCTCAGCGTAGACCACATGCCGCCATCCTTCTGGGCCTAAGCGCCACGACTGCGTAGTATCCGCACAGGCTATCTCAATTAGCTCCAGCAAATACTTCTGCATCTCTGGATCTTCAATCGAAATTAAGGCCTCGATTCGCCGATCTAAATTTCGATGCATTAAATCTGCTGACCCCATATACACCACTGGCGCGCCCGCATTTGCAAAACCATATATTCGAGAATGCTCCAGGAACCGCCCCAGCACCGAACGCACCTTGATATTTTCTGAAAGTCCGGTAATTCCCGCCCGTAGGCAGCAAATTCCCCGCACTTGTATCTCCACTGGCACTCCCGCCTGCGAAGCCCGATACAGCGCATCAATTATTCGTTCATCCACTAAAGAATTAGTCTTTATCCGAATCCAGGCTGCTTTACCGGCTTTTTTATTGGCAATTTCGGTATTTATCAGCTCTATAAGACCTTTCCGAATTCCCAACGGAGCCACGAGCAAACGATGGAATTTAGTCTTCGGCGAGTACCCAGAGAGCTGGTTAAAGAGCCGTATTAAATCTTGCCCTACATTGCGTTCACAAGTGAAGTACCCTAAATCTTCATAACCGCGCGCCGTCTTCGGATTGTAGTTTCCAGTACCTACGTGGCAATACCGGCGCAGAATCCCTTCTTCCTGCCGCACCACCAGACACAGCTTACAGTGAGTTTTGAGTCCGACAATTCCATAAACTACGTGCACGCCAGCTTTTTCTAATTTGCGCGCCCATTCAATATTATTTTGTTCATCAAAACGGGCTTTAATCTCCACCACGGCTAGTACCTGTTTACCCGCTTCCGCCGCCTTTATCAGCGCATCGACGATAGGAGAATCTCCTGAGGTGCGATACAGAGTCTGTTTAATAGCCAGTACTTTCGGATCGGCCGCCGCCTGCTGAATAAAGCGCTGCACGGAAGTGGAAAAAGAATCATAGGGGTGTTGCACTAAAACATCGTGTGCCCGAATAGCGGCAAAGACGTCCGTCTCCTGCGCAGTCTCTACTTCCGTAAAACCTTTCGGCGTCACTGGCACAAATTTCTTGTATTTCAGCTGTGGCCTATCCAGTTCGTGAATTACTTCCAACCCAGTTAAATCCAAGGGCTCAGGCAAGCGGAATACATCTTCTTCACGCACCTCCATCTCCCGCATCAACATAGAGAGCACGTGCTTGGAGATATTCTGTGCTACTTCTAAGCGCACTACCCGCCCAAATTTACGCTTCTGTAACTCTTTTTCCAGCGCCTTCAGTAAGTTCTCCGCATCGTCTTCTTCCACTTCCAAATCCTCATTACGAGTGACGCGGAAAGTAGAATACTCGACGATTTCCATTCCCGGAAACAAAGTAGAGAGATGGACGCCAATAATTTCTTCCAAGGGAATATAGTAGGTGCGCCCTTTGGCGTCAGCTGGCACATCTTCTGGGCGATAAGGTTTACCGGAAGCATCCACAGCGATAAAGCGCGGCAAAAGTGGAGGCACTTTTACGCGCGCGAAGAGCTCTTTACCAGACTGTTTATTGCGCACTACCACGGCTAAATTTAAAGACAATCCAGAAATATACGGGAAGGGGTGCGCTGGGTCTACTGCTAACGGCGTGAGCACTGGAAAGATCTGTTTCCGATAGAATTTGCGCAACCGCTCTTTTTCTTCATCTCCCAAATCCTGCCAATGCAGAATATGTATTCCCACTTCTGCTAATTTCGGCTGCACACAATCTCGAAAAAGTGCAGCGTGCCGAGCCATGAGTTCCTGTGCACGCTGATTTATTCCCTCCATTACCTGCCGCGGCGGGAATCCAGAAGCCTTGGTGGTGGCCATTCCTGCTTCGATACGGCTTTTCAGACCGGCCACTCGCACCATATAAAATTCATCTAAATTAGAAGCAAAAATTGAGAGAAACCAAGCGCGCTCTAAAATAGCTAAATCTGTATCTTCTGCCTGCTCCAATACTCGCTCATTAAAAGCCAACCAAGAAAGCTCTCGATCGAGAAATCTGCCGCGCGGAAGCGCCGCCATATCGAGAGTCTTTCCCTCTTTTTGTGCCGCTAAGGCTGCTGCATCTACCTCTTCTTGTAGCTTCGCAGTAGATACGGGAGAGCCCATCCGGAATTCTGCCCGCCGAGAACTGGCCGTAGCAGAATTCGTACCAAGCTGCGTTGCGGATGACGGAATAGCAAATTCCACCGCCGGATAAGTGGCTTCCCGCTCTTGCTCTTCTTTCCACTGTTGCTCTAAATCTACTCCGATTCTATCGAAGGTATCTGGAGCAGCCGGAGCATCTTTTTCCGACGTAGCCTGGGTGGCTGGCATCTCTGATACTACTGGAACCTCTGGTACCGCTGGCGCCACCTTTTCCGCGGCGATAGTTTTTTCGCTGGGAATGGCCTTTTCCGCCACCACACTCGCATCTAAAGGAGCAGATTCTTTACAAAAAATATCCCGTATGTTTTTCAAGTTCACAAAATCCTCCTTTTTTATAAGCGCGGAGCGCCGGTACATTATCGGCATCCACATAAAGAATTATGCGTCTGTATCCACTTGCAGCAGCGAGAAGCGGCAATCTTTCCATAAGCGCACTTCCGATACCTGCCCCCTGCATTTCCGGCAAAATACCTACTACATACAACTCTACCGTGAAATCATCTACCGGCTTCAACCACAAGAATCCGATTGCAGAGGAAGCCGGTAAATTTTCCTCGAATGCTCCGCCAAGTCTTCCTTCTAGTTCCTCCCCAAGTTCTGCCCGCGGATAAATTAAGAAGCAAAGATCTGGAGAAAACCACTCTTGCGAAAAACGCTGGCGAAAATCAGTTACCGTGAGTTTTCCTTGCTCCGGGTGTTGAGCAAAAATTATCTGATTTAACCGCGCCAAAGTAGCTATATCCTGGCCTTTCGCTATACTTGCCGCGGTAAAAGGGCGCAGCTGCCAATTTTTTCCTTGCCGCAAATCTGCCAACTTATTTTCGCTTCTCGGCGCCAAAAGTTTTGCTACCTTATTTTCCAATACGAGCAAAGTTCTTTCTACCTGCAGCCCCGCCGCCGTCGCTAAACTCTGCGCGGCAGGTAGCGTGCCGTGTGCCCAGAGTAGTGGAGATACTCCTTCCGGCAGTTCGCGCGCCACTTTTTGCAATTCCGCAAGTAAGCTCGCTCCCCACCCGCGCCGGCGCCAATCCGGATGCACAGCTAACTCCGCATTACCGTTCTCTAAGTTGAGCACCGCAAGCGCCGGCACCGCCACGCTAAGACCAGCAGTGGAGTTAAGTGAATCTAAATCGGAGCCAAAAGCTGTGGGAATAAGATAGTGAGCAGCTCCGGGGCGCTCTAAATTCAAAAGGCTTTGCTCATCGAAAGCCGCAATACCATCATTTTCGGCAATTAAAAGCGCAAAATCGCGAATCTCCGCAACTAAATCAGCAGGTACTTGCCGATAATGGCGTATTTCCATCTATGAAAGCAATCCTTGCGTAAGTAGCTCTCCGGCTTGGCGGAACTCCCCCGCGGTACGGAGCAACGCCGTATCACGCCGGGTAACTTCCGTGGCTAATGGATCGGCATCACTTTTAATCCAAATTGGGATTACTGAGCCTAAATAATCCATTAAACGCGCTGATATACGCAATACTCGGGCAAAATCTCCCAAAAAATTACCGCAGAAAACTTCATCCCACGCTTCTTTCACCTCGGCAGGAGAAGTAATTTGAGCAATGCGCTCCGGCTCTTTCTCCGCAAAATAACTTTCTGCTCCCACATATCGTTCTTGCACTACCTGCGGATAACGGCGAATCCATTCCCGAAGTAAGAATCCGCGCCACAGAATACCCGGTAAAGAATCTGCCGGAGAATCCACCCACGCTTCCGCTATTACATCTACTCCCGAATCCTGAATGAGTTGAGAAATACGCGCTATTACTTCCGCATCTGCTGCCCCTGCTGCGGGTAATGGCACTATTGCCTGCGCAGAAGTATGAGCAAGTTCAGAATTGTAAGCGGTATCAGCATTTCCCTCAATAAGTTCTATCTGCTCTGGATTGAGTTGCGCCGGACGGCGCGGTTTGTAGCCGGCCATATTCATACCCTCTCTTTCCTGCTCACACAGAGAATTACTAGCTATACCCTAATCCTATCTTGATTTCGGAAAGAGCGTGATATGTACCAAATTTATACATTCGGCTTTTCTTTTTTCGCTGAGCATGAGTAAAATAAATATCCGTCGCAGCATTACGGCATCTTCGTCATAAGATTGCGACGAGCGTTTTCTAAACGCGGGCCTCTAGCTCAATTGGTAGAGCTCCGGACTTTTAATCCGTAGGTTGTGGGTTCGAGTCCCACGGGGCCTACAAATAAGTTCCCTTATCTCGCTTGCAAAGCAGATAGGGGAATTTTCATTATTAACTGCCTTAGGTACGAAGTAATACCTCCGAGTACAAAATAAATAGCCACGACCAACATACTTTTGTAAGTCTCGCCTCGACCGCAGGCGCTCGCAATAAAAACTTATATCTAGGCTAGACTGATACTGATGGACAATTCTGTAGCACTTTTAGATTTAACTAATTTACCTTGGGATTCTTCGCTTCCCACCCATATTATTTTCGACGTAGATGGCACTCTTACTGATCAAGAATCGCGCACTTCTCCGCAAACTTTTCAGGCGCTGCGTGATTTAACTGCCGCCGGAATTAAAATAATTCTCGCCACCGGGCGCACCTTCGGCAGCTCCGATATATTCTTAAAGAAAGCGAAAATACCGGCGAAGCTTGTCTGTGCCGGCGGGGCTGTCACCTGGAATAACGGAAAAATAGCAGCTACTTACCATCCACAATCTGCAGTGAAAACTGCCGTAGAATACGGAAAATCTCATGGTATTACGTTGCTTTTAGAGAGTGTAGATACTTTACTACTCGACGAAGATGCCCCCTATATTCCCCCGCTGTTGCGCACTGCTAGCGAAGGAATGCCGATTGCCCGCGGCGATGTGTATAAAGCTGCGGAAGAAAAAACTGTGAAGGTCACTTTCTGCGGACGCAAAGAATTACTCGATAACTGCTGGGAAGAGATTACGGAACGCTTCCCCGGTACCGTCCGCGGGCACGCCTCTTTTATCGATTTCCCACCCGTAGGTATTTCCAAGTGGACGGGGATTCAAAAAATTCTGCAAGAAGAGCAGCTAGATCCAGCAGAAGGACTCGGTGTAGGAGATTCCGGAAATGATGTCCCGTGGATTGCCCACATGGGATATCCGCTCGCAGCTCCGCAAGCTACTCCCGATTTATTGGCGGTTACGAAATGGCAGTTGCCGCGCAGCACTCACCATATTGCTGATTTTGCAGCAGCGATACTTCAGCACCAAAAAATTTAACGATTATTGCGCACTAGAGCCTATCTATACCCGCGCTGTAAAAAATTACTTTTTATTACTGGGCACGGTTACTAAAGCCACCGCTAAGCTTACACACAGTAAACCGAGGATTTCTCCCCAAGTGGGAATTTGCCGCAACATCACTACTCCTACTAGCAGAGAAGTAGCCGGATAGAGCGAACTTAACAAGGAATAGACCGCCGTAGGTACCACACCCATTACCCGCAACTCTAGAGTGTATGGAATGACGCTGGAACAGAGCGCCACCAGCACCATAATTACCAATAAATGCGGATTAGTAATAATGGGATGAAAGCCAGGAATAGCTAGCGGAAGGAAGAAAATTGCACCGGCTAAGTTCCCCCATGCCAATATTTCTGCACTGGAGCCATCGAGGGAAAGCCGGCGCCCAATAATTATATATATCGCCCAGCATACTCCTGCAGCGAGCGCAAAGAGCACCCCGATACGAATAGAACTCTGCGATATATCCACCCCTATCCACGAGATGAGGAATACTCCGAGTAAAGCAAGCAGAATTCCTAGGCGCACTCGCCAATTGCGGCCCGTAAAAGCCGAGAGTAAAACCGGCCCGATGTATTCAAGAGCCACCGCTGCTCCTAGTGGAATCCGGCTCAGTGCAAAATAAAAAACCACATTCATACCGGTGAGAGCCAGGCCAAATACTATTGGTATCCAGATACGGCGCAGATCAAGATGCGGCCGCCGCCAAATTAGCAGGATGATTGCCGCGCCAGCCATTCTTCCCCACGCTACGGCTCCAGCTGGAGCTGCCGCAAAAAGCCCGATGGCAAGGGAAGCTCCAATATATTGGATGATTGCCGCCGATATTAGAACGGCAGGGGCAGTAGAAGAATTGAGAGCTAGTTTTGGTTTTTTCATCAAAATACCGCCGCAATTAGAAGTAATACTGGCATGGAAAGCAGAGTGGAGAGTACTACCGTATCCCGCGCTAGTTCCACTCCCGTTTCATAACGATGAGCAAAGATAAATACGTTATTAGCCGAGGGGAAAGCTGATACCACCATGGCGGTTAGCAACATAGCGGGAGAGAGCGCAAAAGCTTTAGCGAGGAAAAAAGTGAGCAGCGGACTGGCAAAAACTCGTATAAAAACCGCTACATAAGTGGCTATATTCGCTTTTAATAGATGCCGTAGCGAGATACTTCCGAGGGAAACTCCCATCGCTAGCATTACCAAGGGCACGGCGCAGTGGCTGAGCATATTCACCGGTTGATAGATGACAGCGGGTAGCTTCCAGCCACTTACACTGACTAATAAGCCCAGCACCACCGCAATTACTGGAGGCTGGAGAAGAGCGCGCAATACTATGCGGCCAATGTTGAGATGAGACGGCGAAAAATTACCTTGGGTGCTGCGCTGCTTTTCCAGCACGATAAAGACGATAGGAGCCACAATGAGAAGTTGGAAAAGCATAACAGGTGCACTGGCAGCGGCGTCGCCGGTAATTGCCATTAGATAGGCAATCCCTAAATTTCCGGCATTTACATAAGAAGCGGAAAGCGCTCCAATAGTCTGCTCTCCAGCACGGAGCTTAAATATCTTCACTGCGAGCAGGTAATAGAAGAAAAAGAGAATAACGCTATTGATGATTCCCACTGCAGCGGTGAGGGAGAAGACCACCGCAATATCTGATTCACACATAGCCAAGAAGACCAAAGCCGGCATCGTGAGCATAAAAACGATGCGGGAAATTTCTTGATCAAAATTCTTCGGCACTATCCGGAATTTGACTAGCAGTATGCCGGAAATGAGTAGCGCTATTAGCGTCCAAAATCCCAGCAATACATTTTCCACACCTCTGAGGATACTCGGAAAAGCAACGAAAGGCTCCCTGCCTATAAGAGATATTCCTCGCTATCGTGCACTTATAGCGAATCTTCTAAGCTGGCTTCGGCTAGCAATAAACAGTGATCAGAAATAGCAAAAGGCAATGCCGCTTGATAACTAATTTTTACTCCGCGCCCCAGAATATGGTCGATGGGGTAACGCGGCGTAGATGCTGGATAAGTAGGTAAAGAACTGGATTCCGGAGCAAAATCCTGCATATATGGGCTACTAGCTCGCACTTTCTCCACCGAAGGCGCGCGCATATTAAAATCGCCCGCAAGAATAGCAGGTAATGCAGTTCCTTCAGGTAGCTCACTCTGCGCAAATCGATCAGACTCAGCCGGCTGCACCCCATGTGCTGGTAGCTCAGCCCCCGCCGCTGGTTTGCGAAATCCAAAACACTTTTTCTCTAGTTGCGCAAAACCCGCAGCAGCTTCAGCTAGCTGCGCCATACCAGCCCTTGGCTCGGTAGAAAGATGGGTAGAAGCAAAAAGTAGCGGCCGCGGAAATCCCGGCACGGCTATCTCGGCATAAACACAACGCCGCGGCTCCGTAATATGCACTCGGTACTTACAGAGTGAATCCGTATTTTCGCGCCGGCGCCAAAACTGCCATTCTTCTGCTAAACGTTGTGAATACACCTGCCGTACTGGATAGCGAGATAATAACGCTATTCCATACGTTCCAGAGGCTTCTTCCCCTAAGGGCTGCAAAGTAGAAAATACCGGTTTCCAACTGCGCGCGACCGGCACAAAATATCCCTGCATTCCCAGCTCTTTCGCCAAATAAGCAGTCTGCTGCTGGCGCGCAGAGCGAAAACGCCCATTATCTACCTCTTGCAAAGCCAATAAATCTAGTTTTAGCTCCGCAATTTTTCGAGCAGTAGCTGCGAAAGCAGCCCTCCGCTCTGCCGGAGAAATTAAAAAAGCAGCCGCATTGGGCGGAAGAGAAGATTGCGCTGCATTGGGTAATCCCCACTGTAAATTAAAAGTACCGATACGCAATTTTCTTTGCATTTTTCTTCCGCCCATTTAACTGATTTCCAGCTATTAAATTAATATGCACCTGCTTAAAGGCATATTTTTCAAAGAATAGTCATTTCGACTCTCCGGGCTCTACACCCGGCACATTCTCCGCATCCGGTGTGCTCTCTCTATCCACTATGCTTTCTGCATCTGGAACAAAATATAAGGCCAGCGAATTCATGCAGTAGCGCAGTCCAGTAGGAGTTTGGGGAGCGTCGGGAAATACATGACCTAAATGCGAGCCACAGCTACTGCAGAGCACTTCCGTGCGCACTTGTGCTAAAGAATTATCTTCCCGATAAAGCACTGCCGCCGGACGCAGTGGCGCAAAAAATGCAGGCCATCCGCAGTAAGAAGTAAATTTCTCATTTGCTCTAAATAGCGGTGCGCGGCATGCTCCGCAATAATAAATCCCAGGGCGGTCTTCATCGAGAAGTTTGCCACTACCGGGTGGCTCGGTACCGGCTTCCCGTAAGACGTGATACGCTTCCGCGCTGAGTTCTTTGCGCCACTGCGCAGCGCTCTTCACCACCTGATATTCCACAATCTTCCTCTCCTTGCCCAGCCTAGTTTTCGACAGTTTTACCGCCGTCTTTTTCACTGCGAGAGCCCTCTGCGGAATCAGATACTTCTGTAGCATCTGTAGCAGCTATATCCGCTGCTTTTCCTCCAGCAGCGCTTTCCACTTCTTCTACTTCGTCTTCATCTTCACCTTCGCGCTTTCCCGAAAAATTCTTGCGCCGGGCCTCTGCTGCTATCGAGCCAGTGAAAAGGGAAGCTTCATGCCCCTCCCGCACGGCAGTAGAAATTTTCTCTTGTTGCCCAGTAAGAGCCGAGCCATCTGCGGCCAAAAGCACTCCCGGACTCGCATTCGTATCCGCACTCGCACTTTTAGCAGTATTCGGTGCCCCATCCTTAGCAATATCTGCACCAGCGCCTTTATCTGCACCTTTACCAGTATTCATGCTCTTACCAGCACTCTTAGCAGTACCCTTACCGGCGCCCTTAGCAATACCTTTACCAGTACCCTTCGCAGTACCCTTAGCAGCTTTCGAACTCTTTTCCGGCACTTCCCCCGCCAAAGCAGCGGTTATTTTTGGCATAACTTGCGTCTTATCTATTCCACTATCGCTGGGTACTCCATTTTTTGCCTTCTCAGAGAAATCTTCTATATCAGTTAAAGAGAGCGTAACAGTGCGTTCCTCATCACTTTGCAAAATTTCTGCTACCTGCCCTTGATCGGCTGGCAAATAAAGCACCGGCTTTTCTTTATCTAAACGCGCCGCCATCTTCCGGAGAGTTTCCTCCTGTGCAGCTTGAAAATCAGCGGCATTTCCGCCACATTTGCGAATATGAGGTATCGCTTGCGGAGCTTCTTCTTGAATCCACTGCACCATTTTTTCCCGCACATAATTTTGCAAATCGGTCAAAGTAGCGGAATCTTTCGCCGATACCACTGCTCGCATCCGCAAACGATAATTTTCTGCCGCTTTAATTTGCAGAATCCCTGTCTTTCCATTCCATAAATCAGTCTGACTAAGTAGGTATTCCAACTGCTTACGAGCGGCCGTGATGGGCAAATCCCAATCGACTTCCCAAATTACTTCTCCCGTCATTTCCGGAGCTCGCCGCGTCCAATTTTCAAAAGGCTCCGTAACCATTTTCGTAGAAGGCACAATTATGCGCCGGCCGTCCCAGACTTCTAGCACCACATAGGTGAGAGTTATTTCTTCGACCGAAGTATAAGCCCCTTGGTAATACACGATATCCCCGACGCGGAGTGAATCCGAAAAAGCCAGTTGTAAGCCAGCAAATACATTACTGAGCGTAGTTTGAGCTGCTAAGCCGGCTACCACCGACACAACTCCGGCAGAGGCCAAAACCGAGGCACCCGCCGCGCGCGCCCCCGGGAAAGTCAAAAGCACACCGGCAATTCCCAATAACCAAATTCCCACTACAATCACGCGCTGGAGAATTTGGGTCTGGGTCTGTACTCGTTTAGCGCGGCGAGCCGAAGATTGCCGAATAGCAGCGTGAATAATCCCTACCACGCCGTTCACCATTCCTACTATCAACCAAGTGGTAGCAAGAATTATCAGAATTAAAAATATGTGATCAATTTTTCCGAGCCAGTTGGGCGCGGCAGCAGATTCTAAACGGCTGAGCGAATAGTCAGCACCCGTCCAAGCTCCAATTAAAGAGAGTAGTACCACAATTTTTTTCGAAGTAGCACTGTACACCGGGCGCAGCTGCGGGTTACGCGCCGGGAAAATACGCAACAGCGCCAGCAAAATAAAAGCCACCAAAAATCCCGCTATGAATCCGATTGCTAAGCCTGCTATTAATTGCAGCACGTCAAAGGTAGTTTCCACCGCTTCTGCCGCAGGGCTTCCGCCGTCAATTTCGAAAAAAATCTGCATATCTTCAGCCTATTGCATTCCCAAACATTAAGCGTACAGTTATGCTTTTTTTCGCGCAGGTCGGAACGTGAGTAAAGGCACAAGGGTTCTGGTTTTGCATTTACCCCCCTTTATCCTTTAAGCTAATACCCGTTCCCTTTGAGAAAAGTGGACATCTTCGCCCCTGTCGTCTAGTGGCCTAGGACACTGGCCTTTCACGCCGGTAACACGGGTTCGAATCCCGTCGGGGGTACGGTTTTCCGAAATATCTTCAGTGATATATACTTTGGAAGACACCAAGAGCTCTGGCTCTGTCTGGCCCTGTAGCGCAGTTGGTTAGCGCGCCGCCCTGTCACGGCGGAGGTCGCGGGTTCAAGTCCCGTCAGGGTCGCAGAAGGCACCGGCCGAAAGATTTTCTATCGGCGGTGTTTTTCTATCTGGCTCTGTAGCTCAGTTGGTAGAGCGAACGACTGAAAATCGTTAGGTCACCGGATCGACGCCGGTCGGAGCCACCAACAAAGCCGCTTCGGTTCTTAGAACGGAAGCGGCTTTGTTATTTTTAACCTTTTAATTCTTTGCTTTACTGCAATATTTTAAAGTGCAGCTAAAGCAGCTTCATAATCCGGCTCAGTAGTAATTTCTGGCACCAGCTGGGTGTATTTTACTTTCCCATCTTTGTCGATAATCACCACGGCACGCGCTAATAGACCGCGCAGCGGCCCATCTTCCTGACGCACTCCGTACTTCTGCGCAAAATCAGAACGGAAAGCCGATCCCATTTCCACATTCTCAATTCCTTCTGCGGCGCAGAAACGACCCATCGCGAAAGGTAAATCCATAGATATGCAGAGCACCACTGTATCAGCTAGCTCCGCTGCACTTTTATTGAATTTCCGCACACTGAAGGCACATACTTCGGTGTCGAGAGAGGGGAAGATATTTAGTACGACGTTCTTACCCTGAAAATCGCGGAGATTGATATCCGAAAGATCTTGCGCAGTAAGCGTAAAATCGGGAGCTACACTGCCCACTTGCGGTAAAGAACCAGATAGTTTTACTTCTTTTCCAGAAAATGCTGTAGTATTCATACCTCCCATTATAGGGAATAGCTAATATTTTTGGCTTAAATAAGCCTATTCTCCTCCCAGAGCTGAATAGCGGAAACTCAAAATTCTGCTGCTCGCGCACTTTCCCATTTTTCTTCTATGTATAATAGATATCCGGCGTATGATAGATACTGGATGAGGAAATTTTCCTTAACTTAATTATCTATCCCATTAATGCAGAACTATGGCAGAGGCACCGAAAGCCTAGTAGTATTGCGCTATAAACGGATATTAAAGGAGATATATCGTGAGCAGCACGGATCAATTTACTTCCCCCGCTCCTAATACGGAGAATTCGGGAGCGCGACCCAGCATTGGGGAACTGGTAGGAAAAATTTCTGCCCAAGTCTCCACCCTGGTGCGCGATGAAATTAAGCATGCCGGCATTCAGATGAAAGCGAAAGTTTCTAAACTAGCCGTCGGCGGAGCGCTAATTATAGTAGCGGCCATCTTGGCACTTTATATGCTCTCCTTGCTGCTCTTTGCTGCCGTAGCCGCCTTTGCAAAGATTACTAGCCTCTGGCTCGCTTTCTTGATTGTAGCCGGCATTCTCCTCCTGCTGATAGTCATTTTGCTGCTAGTAGGCCTAAATCGAATAAAAGCATCGGAAAAGCATGAATTTAATCCCCAAGAGGGAATTGGGAAAGATATCGATGCTGTAAAGAAGGGATTAAACAAGTGAGTAAAGCCATGACCAAATCAGAATTGGATAATCTCGCCGCTGCTCCCTTAGCTGCCCAGTTCAAGACTGCCGCAGATTACGGAGCCCCCGAGCCGGATAATCGCAGCCCACAAGAGATAGAAGCAGATTTAGAGCAGGTACGCCGGGAGCTGGAAGCTACCGTTAATGAACTAGCTGAGCGACTTTCTCCCGCCCAGTTGGCGCAAGACGCCAAGACGAAAGCCATGAAATCCGTACAGCAAGCGGGAGCAAAGCTGCGCGAATTTACAGACGCATTAGTTAATTTAGATCCGCGGGCGCTGAAGATAGCCGGCGGAGCGCTTTTAACTTTGCTGGCCTGGAAAATACTGCGCAAATAAAATAAAGACCAATTAAATTAAAATTCTTACGCATCCTGCTCTCACGTGGAGATAGCCGGCAATTCGTTGTATGGTAGATGCGTGAAGAAAAATCCGGAATGGAGTGATTTTATTTCGCTCCACGAGTAGTTGAGGGGGGTCGACCCGATGGGGCGCGGCCGTCAAAGAGCCAAACAGCGAAAAGTCGCACGCGATTTAAAGTATTACAGTCCAAAAACGGATTTCAGCGCGCTAGCCCGCGAACTCTCATCCGCTGGCGGGCGGGAGAATAACAGTTGGGATTCTGCCGACGCTTATGAAGATGAAATGGAGAGTGCCACCGAGCAGAATGACGCTGATTACAGCGATGAATATGCCGCTTATGCGGAGTATGCCGCTAAGTATGGGGACGACGAGGAATCCTAAGATTACAAAATTTCTAGCTTAATACCCACATATCATTATGTACCCGTATACCACAGGTATTAGGGCATAAAATTCGTAATTTAGTGCAAAAAATCAGAGTGCTACAAAAGTAGTACGCGCGTAGCAGAGATAATACTTCGTTTTTATATTTACTTCTTACCCAAACGAAGCTGCACTGGAGTAACCAAGTAATCTATTACCGCGCACTCCCCTTCTAGCGCATTCTATTTCAGCGCATTTATTTCTAGCGCTCTTCTTCCGATACCGACGCTAAAATATCCGGAAGCGGAAAATAAGCAAATATATCTGCTTGTACGCCGGAGCACGCTATAGCAGCAGGTCGATATTTACCAGTCAGCACTAGCTGCAGCCAAGTATTTCCATCCATCTCCACCACATTAGGTGGAGTGCCCCGCCGATGATTCACTCCGGGTAGAGCTTGCACCGCTCCTACCCATGGAATTCTTATTTCTACTGCCCGCCCTGGATGCAGCGCAGCAAAATATTGCAGAGAATAGCGCACAGCCAGTTGCATTTCTTCCTGGCTCAGTACACCTCCCTGCGAATATTTTTGCAAACACTGCTGCGCTGCTTTCGCATCCAGTTTAGGCAACATTAATCTGGAAAATCTTTAGAGCTTTAGATGATACCTTGCTCTAACATAGCATCCGCTACGATCTTAAATCCGGCCACATTCGCTCCCACTAGATAATCGTAGGGGCGACCCATCTTATCTGCCGTTTCAAGACAGGTAGTATGGATATCTTCCATAATCCGATCCAAGCGATTGTTCACTTTATCAAAATCCCAGTGCTGCAGCATTGCGTTCTGCTGCATCTCCAGAGCCGAAGTAGCTACACCTCCTGCATTGGCTGCTTTCGAAGGCGCATAGAGCAAATTAGCTCGCTGGGCAATCTCAATTGCTCCCGGGGTGAGTGGCATATTTGCCCCCTCTACCACTATCTGGGCGCCGTTGGCGATAAGAGTGCGCATATCCGAAGAACGCAATTCATTCTGCGTAGCACAAGGCATAATTACTTCTCCCGGCACGTCCCAGACTTTCTTTCCGGGGCGATATTCGGCGTGCGGGCGCCGCTGGGCATATTCAGATACTCTCCCGCGTTCTACTTCTTTCACCTGCTTCAGAAGCTCTAAATCGATGCCGTCCGGATCGTATACTGCTCCAGAAGAATCGGAAATCGTCAGTGCCTGTGCCCCGAGTAACTGTGCCCGCTCTATTGCGTAGATAGCTACGTTGCCAGAACCGGAAACGATTACTTTCTTGCCGGCAAGGTCTTCATTACGCTCCTGCAACATAGAAAGAGCAAAAGCGACTACTCCGTAGCCCGTAGCTTCCTTTCGCGCTAAGGAACCACCCCAGCCGAGGCCTTTTCCAGTGAGCACACCCATCTCATTACGATTTGTGAGGCGCTTATACTGCCCATATAGATAACCAATTTCGCGCGCCCCAACCCCAATATCACCAGCGGGCACGTCGCAGTCAGCACCAATATGCCGAGAAAGCTCCGTCATAAAAGCTTGACAGAAGCGCATTACTTCCATATCTGATTTACCGTGCGGATCGAAATCGGAGCCACCTTTGCCGCCCCCGATTCCCTGCCGCGTAAGCGCATTCTTAAAAGTCTGCTCAAATCCTAAGAACTTAATAATAGAAAGATTCACCGACGGGTGGAAGCGCAATCCCCCTTTATAAGGCCCTAAAACGGAACTAAATTGCACCCGGTAGCCCCGATTTATATGTATTTTGTGCTCATCGTCTTCCCAAGCTACGCGGAACATGAGCTGACGCTCTGGCTCCACCATACGCGCCAAGATACTAGCATCTGCGTAATCTTTCTCGCGTAGCAACAGCGGTTCCACGCTGTCAATAACTTCCCGCACTGCTTGTTGAAACTCCGGCTCGGTGGGGTTTCTCCGTACAGATTCTTGATAAATTTCCTCTAAGCGTGCGTCCATACTATTTTCTCCAGTTCGGTAACGTATAAAACCAGATAATTCCGGAATTAAACTGTTTACTATTGGAATTACTTTACTAATCGTAAGGCATAAAAAGTCCGGAAAGGTACTTATAAAAAAGAGTGAGATGCGCTATACGCCGATTCTCTAATTGGCAATTACGCTTTCATTATCAGTAAAAGCTGCCAAAACGCCGCCCTGTACCCACACAAAAATGTGGTCAATTACCTCATCACGGCTGAGTTGCGCCACATAATAATCAGAGACGGAAAGTTCAAAATTGGGATAGTCTTGCGGGCGTTCTAATACCCGGCGCGAGAAAAGCCAAGCTTCTGCTACATTGCGAATCATCGACACCAGCGCCACCGAACCAATATGCCCACGCACCAGCAAAGAAATTTGCTCAGAATTTAAGTTATTGTCGAGGGAATCAGCTTTCTTTCCTACATCGATATTGTGTGCATCGAGAGCGGTGCGCAGAATTACCTCATCGAAATCCAGCATTTTGGTGCTGCCAGGTTCTCCTTCTAAATCCCCAATTCGCACGAAAATATAGAGATCTAGGTTGTTTTCCATAAAGTCTAGATATTCTTCAATAGCAGCCTTTATCATTTGGGCCGGATTTTCATAGCGCAACATCGCCTCTTTAATCTGCTGCACTAAGTTCCCTACCACGTAGCTTCCTACCGCATACTGCAGGCTCAATTTATCCGGGAAATAACGGTACAGAATCGACTTAGAAGTTTTAGCATATTCAGCTATCTGATCCATAGAGACCTGGTAACTATATTTCCGCACCGCCTCGCACGTAATCTCAATAAACTTACGAGTACGCTCTTCGCGATGCTTTACCCAACGTAAAGCACGCCCATCGACTTTATCGGTCTCCCCGTTTAGTGCCTCCATGCACTCTCCATATCTAATAGAGATTCTAGATATCTACGAATTTATATGTAACATTTTCTAGAAGCTATATCCATAGTTTAATAAGAAAAAGCACATATTTGAATTTTACGCCTCTCTTAATGCTCTTTTGTGCAAAATCTCTTTGTTAATTTTGTACAAAATCCGCTTATCGATTTTTTGCGCAAATTCCCGTGGCTGCTATTTTTCCAATCCAGATTTTCCGGTAAGTATTTTCGCCACCTGTAAATACTTTTCTTGAATATCCTTAGCTACCGCTGCGGGCAAGGGTGGCGGGGCAGTACTTTGGAAAGACCACCCTCCAGCGTCATTCATTAACCAATCACGAATAATCTGTTTATCGAAAGAAGGCTGCGGGCGGCCTGGCTCATAATCATCTGCCAACCAATACCGAGAAGAATCCGGAGTTAGCACTTCATCTCCCAGTATGACCTGCTCCTCCCCTTGATTTATCGAAGCACCAAATTCAAATTTCGTATCCGCCAAAATAACTCCGCGGGAAAGGGCAATCTTATGTGCTTGGTTGTAGAGCTGCAGAGAATAATCCCGCACCTTTTCCACCAATTCAGCTCCCATTAATTCACTCATAGTAGCCGGAGTAATATCTACGTCATGCCGGCCATCTAAAGCTTTTGTAGAGGGGCAAAAAATCGGAGTAGGCAATTGCTCAGCTTCTTTTATACCAGATGGAATACGCTGGCCAGCCACCGCACCGCTCTCTTTATACTCTCGGTAATACTGCCCGGTGAGATAACCCCGCACGGTACATTCAAAACGGTACATCCACAACCGCTGCACCACCATCGCCCGATTTGCTACTTCGGCCGGCGGAAGAATTTGCAAGAGATGATGCGGCACTTGCCCGTCAATCTGACTAAACCACCAGCGGCTTAAATGCGTAAGCACAATACCTTTATTTTTAATTACCGAAGGGAGCACATAACCATAGGCACTAATGCGATCAGAAGCCACTACCAACAGAGTTTCCATACCGGAAGGCTTACTAAATCCCGCAGGCACATAGAGATCGCGCACTTTTCCGGAATAAATCCTCGTCCAGCCCGGTATATTCGCCATATTTGCTGCGGTGATCATGAAAATCTCCTCTCACCCTCTCCGTAATAAAATTCTAATCAGAAATAACCACGCTTTCTAGAGTTGACCAATTAAAAGTGGAAAATTTCGATTAGTTTCTTAGCTAATTTTCTAGCTAAATTCTCAGCTCAATTCCCCTAGTTCGTTCCCAATTATCTTCTTATTCGACCTATAAAAACGAGGGGCGGGATACCTTTCGGTACCCCGCCCCTGCAATAGCTTCAGCTACGCGCGACTTTATCAGTGATTACGCGTAGTTAAAGCGAAAACGGAATTTTCCGTTTAGTTCTTGGCAGCTGCAATCCGCTCTTTCAGATTATTCAGCTCTTCTACCAAAGCTGCTGGCAGCTTGTCGCCAAACTTCTGGAAGTATTCGGCAGTGTCTGCTGCTTCAGCTTCCCAAGCTTCCGGATCAATCGTGTACATAGCTTCCCAATCAGCTTCGGAAACGCCTGCACCTTCCAGATTGAAATCTTCACGCTTCGGATAGAGACCCGTCAAGCCTTCTACTGCTTCTACTTCACCAGTTGCCCGGCGTACGATCCAGTCCAGTACGCGCGAGTTATCGCCGTAGCCCGGCCACAGGAACTTGCCTTCGGCATTCTTGCGGAACCAGTTCACCTGGTAAATCTTCGGGAACTTATCGCCCAGCTTCTCTTGCATCTCGAGCCAGTGACCCCAGTAATCGGCCATGTTGTAGCCACAGAAGGGGAGCATAGCGAAAGGATCGTGACGCAGAGCGCCTGCCTTGACGTCCAGCGCAGCAGCAGTTACTTCGGAAGACACATTAGCGCCAATGAATACGCCGTGTGCCGGAGTGTACTGCTCAGCTACCAACGGTACGTTGGTGGCGCGGCGGCCGCCGAAGAGGATGGCGTCAACCGGTACACCTTCCGGAGCTTCCCAATCGGGGCAAATAATCGGGCACTGAGAGGCCGGGGTGGTAAAGCGGGAATTCGGGTGAGCGGCCTTCTTGCCGGCTTCCGAATCAGCCTTGGTGAAATCATTACCCTGCCAATCGATGAGGTGCTCTGGCTGTTCGCCGTCGATGCCTTCCCACCACACATCGCCGTCATCGGTGAGTGCCACATTGGTGAAGATGGTGTTGGAACGCATGGTATCCATAGCCATCGGGTTCGTATCGTAAGAAGTACCCGGAGCTACGCCGAAGAAGCCAGCTTCTGGGTTGATGGCACGCAGACGGCCGTCTTTACCAGGACGCATCCAGGCGATATCGTCACCAATGGTCTCTACCTTGTAGCCGTCAATGGTCGGCTGTAGCATAGCGAGGTTGGTCTTTCCGCAGGCAGAGGGGAAAGCAGCGGTTACGTGATACTGCTTGCCGGTCTGCTCATTGGTCAGACGCAGGATGAGCATGTGCTCTGCCATCCAGCCATCCCGCCGAGCCATCGTAGAAGCAATACGCAGAGCGTAGCACTTCTTGCCAAGGAGCGCGTTCCCGCCGTAGCCAGAACCGAAGGACCAAATTTCGTTAGTTTCGGGGAAGTGCGTAATGTACTTGGTGTCATTGCACGGCCAAGCCACATCTTCCCGAGTTTCGCCAGCTGCATCAACCAGCGGATAACCTACGGAGTGTACAGCCGGTACCCAAGGCTTTCCTTCACCGATCAGCTTCAGAGCAGCTGCACCCATCCGGGTCATAATACGCATATTTACTACTACATAAGGAGAATCGGTGAGCTCGATACCCAGCTGGGAAATCGGTCCACCCAAGGGGCCCATGGAGAACGGAATCACGTACATGGTGCGGCCACGCATAGCACCGCGGAATACGCCCTTTTCACCAATGAGGGTTTCTTTCATTTCCTTAGGATCAGCCCAGTGATTGGTCGGGCCAGCATCTTCTTCCTTTTCGGAGCAAATAAAGGTACGAGATTCTACTCGTGCCACGTCCGAAGGTAGAGAGCGCGCTAAGAACGAATTGGGGCGCTTCTCCGGATTAAGACGCGTAAACATACCGCTTTCCACCATTTTATCGGTTAAGCGCGTCCACTCTTCATCAGATCCATCTACCCATTCGATGCAATCTGGAAGTGTAATATTTGCAACCCCGGTCACCCACTTTACAAGCTCTTCAGTGGCCGCTGCCGGTGCACTCTTCTGCACCTCTTCGACAGTATAGGTCTTATCAGTCATTGCATTTCCTCCTATAAATTGGTAATGCGCTTGCTGGTTTTTTGCACTCCCTGATGCAGTACAAAATCTCCAGCATGGGTACCATTATTCCCATTCCCTTCTATTCTCACACTACCGAACTTTTATTTCTGCCTCTGTGAAGTAATTTCCCTCATAAAGAACAAAATTATCTTTCCAAAAAAGCGATTAATGAGACTTTTTTAGGATAAAGTGCCCAGACAACCCCGAAAGATTAAAAACTAAAATAAAATCCCACTTTTATTGGTCTTCTCCATTTATAATGGATGGCAACTATTGGCTATCTCTTTAGCTGTTATTAGTTTTAGTTAATCGAAGAACGGATGCGTAATGAAATCTCCAACTTTTTCACCTGCTCTCCGCAAGATAGCCATTCTACTCTTGCCATTTACCCTCCTCCTAGCCGCCTGCGAATCAATAAATACCTTGGAATTCTCCGCCGACGGCACCCCCACTTTCACAATGACTCTAAAAGACTCTTCTGGTTTTCTGAAAATGGGTGGTTTGAAATCCTGTAATGACTTAACTAATTCTTCCCCCTTCGCAGATAATCTAGGTTTAGACGGAATATGGGGCACAGACTCTAGCGCGAACGATAACGATAGATACAGCACTAAAGTAGTAGATAAATCTAATGATAAAACCATAGATTGTACAGTTACTTTTACCGGTAAAAAATCTGCTCTAGACGGTAATTTACTGAAAGAAGAGGGAGATACACTCGTCTTTAATCCTCCGACTGATACCTCTGAAGAATTCGATGAAAAAAGCTTAGAGGCCTTCGGAATAGTAGATTACAAATTTTCCTTTACCGTAATAATGCCTGGAAAAATTATTTCCGCCGAAGGTGCCAATATTGACGGAAATAAAGCCACCTATGATTTAGCTGGGCTCTCCAAAGGAATCAAGGTCGTAGCGGAAAAAAAGAGTTCTCCTTTAAGCTCTGCTCCTAGCTATACCTGGATTATTGCTGCCGGAGCAGTTCTAGCTTTAGTAGCAGCCTTGGGCTTTTTTGCCAGTCGGCGCGCAAAGCACGCCGCTCCCACTTTGCCGGAAACGCCTACGCCACCAGCGGCTGAAACCCTAGCTCCCCCAGCTGTAGCTACTGCGCCAGGAGCGGATGCAACGGCCGACCCTGTCGATTCAGCTAGCTCCGCCGATTCGGCCTACCTAGATGAATCTGATAACTCTGCCGACTCGGCTGACCCGACTGATGCATCCGCAGAAATACTCCCAGCAGCGGATTCCACCCCGCCGTCGGCAGAAAATTAAAATAATTTATTGGCGCTATAAATTTTTATAGCGCCAATAAAATTTAGTAGCTCTAATAAATAGGAGTATCTAAACCAGCGCTAAAAATGCATTCATGGCACCAGCTATGAAACTTCATCAATATGAAGCTCCTATATTAGTGAAATTCAGCAACCACTACTTATCTAATAGTGGAGTGCGCACTATTGTTTGCTCGCGCCCGGGCCCCACGCCAATAGAAGAAATATGGCAAGCGGAGAGCTCCTCCAAAGCCTGCACATAAGACTGCGCAGTCGCCGGTAACTCAGCGAAAGTGCAGCACTGCGAAATATCTTCCTGCCAACCTGGGAAATACTCATATATAGGCTTGGCATGATGCATATCCGATTGTGAATCAGGCATTTCCGCTACCCGTTTTCCATCAATCTCATAGGCCACGCAGACCGGAATTTTCTCCAGGCCACTCAGCACGTCCAGTTTCGTGAGCACGATATCAGTAAGAGAATTGACCATAGTCGCATAGCGCGCTACTACAGAATCGTACCAGCCACAGCGGCGCGGCCGACCGGTAGTAACCCCATATTCTCCGCCTTGCTCACGCAGCCAATCTCCTTCTTCTCCCAGCAACTCGGTGGGGAAAGGCCCTTCTCCTACGCGCGTCAGGTAAGCTTTAGCCACTCCAATTACTTTATCGATACGCCGAGGCCCTACTCCGCTGCCGGTGCAAGCTCCCGCTGCAGTACAAGAGGAAGAAGTTACGAAAGGATAAGTACCGTGATCAATATCGAGCATCACTGCTTGCCCCGCCTCAAATACCACCGTCTTACCGGCGTCCAAGGCTTGATTGAGCTCCACAGTCGTATTCATTACTAGTGGGCGCACCCGCGGAGCATAAGCGAGCAACTCTTCGGTAATCTCGGCTACCGAGAATTTTTCTTCCTCGTTCAGCAGTAGATTTTTCTGCGCCAGGACCCCCTCCACTTTTTGCCGCAAAATAGAGGGATCAAATAAATCTTGAATACGCAGTCCGATTCGATTCATCTTATCGGCATAAGTAGGGCCAATTCCGCGCCCGGTAGTGCCGATTTTCCGCTTCCCGAGCAAACGCTCATTTACCGCATCCATCCGCCGATTATAAGAGGGGATAATGTGGGCATTAGAAGAAATCCGCAACTTAGAGGTGTCGATACCACGCGATTCTAAATCGGCAATTTCAGAAAAAAGTACCTCTAAATCTACTACCACACCATTGCCAATCACCGGCGTGCAGCCTGGAGTGAGAATTCCTGCTGGCAATAGATGCAGTGCAAATTTTTCCCCGTCTACTACGACGGTGTGCCCCGCATTATTACCGCCATTAAATTTCACTACATAATCTACTTCTGTACCGAGCTGGTCAGAAGCTTTACCTTTGCCTTCATCGCCCCACTGAGCACCGACAATCACTAATGCAGGCATTTGCCCTATCCTTTATTTACTTCCTATTTGACCACCGGAAATGTATAGCACAAATTCAGCGGCCAGCGCATTTTACCGCTATAGTCTAGCATCTCCCTTTACACAGTAAATACCGTCCGCCATATGAGAGAAAATAACCTGAAAGCGGAACACATAATGAGACGATAAAATCACCTGCACAGAAACTACCGAAGCTACAGAGAACAGAAAATGCAACGGGGCGAGCCAGCCGCTGCTGACTCGCCCCGCCGAATTACCTAATAATTTATAGGCTCAGATTACTTCATCTTGGTGCCTACCGAGCCTAAACGCTCGCAGGCTTCCAGTACCCGCGCGGCCATGCCGGCTTCTGCCGCCTTGCCCCAGCTCCGCGGATCGTACATCTTCTTATTTCCTACTTCATGCTCTACCTTCAGCACTCCGTCGTAGTTGCGGAACATATGATCAACTACTGGGCGGGTGAAGGCGTACTGAGTATCGGTGTCGATGTTCATCTTGATGACGCCGTTACGCACCGCAGTAGCGATTTCTTCGGCAGTGGAACCGGAACCACCGTGCATTACCAAATCGAAAGGACGATCGCCCACATTGAACTTGGCACCTACTGCCTCCTGGATTTCTCCGAGCAGCTCGGGGCGCAGCTTCACGGCACCGGGCTTGTACACTCCGTGCACATTACCGAAGGTAAGAGCCGTAATATAGCGACCCTTCTCTCCTAATCCCAGCGCTTCAACCGTCTTAATACCATCTTCGGCAGTGGTGTACAGCTTCTCGTTAATTTCTGCCTTTACACCGTCTTCTTCGCCGCCGACTACGCCAATCTCAATTTCGAGAATGGTATTAGCAGCCTGCGAAAGCTCTAATAGCTCCTGCGCAATCTCCAGATTTTCTTTCAAAGGTACTGCCGAGCCGTCCCACATATGCGACTGGAAGAAAGGCAAACGACCTGCCTTTACCTCTTCGGCTTCCAGCTCAAGCAAGGGGCGAACCCAAGAATCGATGTTCTGCTTCGCGCAGTGATCAGTATGCAAAGCTACCGTCACTGGATAGTTCTTCGCTACTTCTTTCGCATAAGCGACCATAGCCAAAGATCCAGCTACCCGATCTTTAATAGTAGAACCGGCCCAGTATTCGGCACCTCCTACCGAAACCTGAATAATGCCATCGGATTCTGCTTCAGCAAAACCCTGCAGAGCAGCGGTTAAGGTCTGCGAGGACGTCACATTAATAGCCGGGTAAGCAAATTTATTTTCCTTTGCCCGGTTGAGCATTTCTGAATACACTTCAGGGGTTGCGATTGCCACGGTACAAACTCCTTTTATTTATAGATAACCTAGCGTTCTAATTATCTCACTAAAGTTCCTTTTGCTCCACACCAACGAAAAAAGAAATTTTGCAGAAATTACAAAACTCCCCCGCCTGCTCCGCACATTTTTCAGTTTCTTAAAAATCAGAAAGCAGAAACGGCTATATATAGCCATTTTCTCGAAATGAAAAAGTAAAAATTTTGCAAGAATGTAAATTATTTACAACTTTACTGCCAAGGCGAAAAAAATATGATTGAATTTGAAGCAAGTACCGGACCGCAATGCTGCGGATACGGGCAAAGATACGGGTTCAATTCTGAATCTAATGCCGTAAGGAGAGCAGAAAAGCAGAAGACGGCTACCGCCTATTCTGACTACTGAAATCCGCAGGGCATATACTAAGGAGGAAAAATGTCGAGAATCAAGCGGTTTACTGGGCTAGCTCTTACCGCTGCACTCGCCGTGGCCGGTCTAGCTGCCTGCGGTGGAGATGAAAAAGCAGAGAGCGCTGGCTCCGTTTACTATCTGAATTTCAAGCCGGAACAAGAGGAAGCTTGGAAGAAGATTGCTAAGGCCTATACGGACGAAACTGGAGTAAAGGTAAAGATTGTAACTGCCGCCTCCGGTCAGTACGAAAAAACTTTAAAGACGGAAATTGAAAAAGAAGATGCTCCGACTATTTTCAATATTAATGGTCCGGTAGGATTGAAGAACTGGAAGAATTACACTCTCAATCTGGCTGATTCGGAAATCTACAAGCAGCTCAGCGATCAAAATATGGCTGTGAAAGATGGCGACGGAGTATATGGTATCCCCTTCGTAGTAGAAGGATATGGCCTCATCTACAATGACGCTATTTTGCAGAAGTACTTCGCCATGAGCGGAGCCAAAGCAAAGTCAGTAGCCGAAATCAACAACTTCGAGAAGCTGAAGGAAGTAGCCGAAGATATGCAGGCGAAGAAGGCAGAGCTCGGAATTGACGGCACTTTCGCTTCCACTTCTTTCGCTCCGGGTGAAGATTGGCGCTGGCAGACCCATTTGGCCAACTACCCCGTATACTACGAACTCAAAGATAAGAACGTAGCCGATTCCGATAAGCTGGAATTCACCTACGGAGATAACTACAAGAACATTCTCGATCTTTACGTGAAGAACTCCACGGTAGCACCGGAGCAGGCAACTGCGAAGACCGTTACCGACTCCATGGCTGAATTTGCCCTCGGCAAGGCAGCTTTCGTGCAGAACGGAAACTGGGGATGGAGCCAGATTGCTGAAGTAGCAGGCAACACTGTGAAGGAAAGCGATGTACACTTTATGCCGATTTATACGGGCGTAAAGGGCGAAGAGAAGACGAGCATTGCCGTAGGTACCGAGAACTTCCTCGCGGTAAATGCCAAGACCTCCGAAGCCAACCAGAAGGCCTCGCTGGACTTCATCAACTGGGTATTCACCTCTGAAAAGGGCAAGAAGATGGTAGTAGAAGACCTCAAGTTCATTGCTCCTTTCAAGTCCTTCGGTAAAGACGAAGTACCGAATGATCCGCTTGGAAAAGAAGTTAAAGCGGCAGTAGACAACCCGGATTTGCAGACCATTAACTGGGTATTCCCGATCTTCCCCTCGCAGGAATTCAAGGATGGTCTCGGCCAGCAACTCGCTCAGTACATTTCCGGCAAGAACAGCTGGGATAACGTCAAGAAGTACTTCGTTGACGAGTGGGCAGCTGCAAAAGCAGGCAAGTAAACTGCGCAAATAAGGGTTCTTTTCCTTATGTAAATAATGACGGTGGCGCAGCTGAACTTTAGCTGCGCCACCGCGCATAATTGAGTAAACTGCATAAAGAAATAGCCGCCTCCGCCTTCTTAGGAAATGTGATGACGAAAACCTTAAAGAAATATATGCCCATATTTACTGGGCCTACGCTAATCGCCTTTATTATTGCTTTTCTAGCTCCCTTTGTAATCGGTCTCTACCTTTCCTTTACGGAATTCACCACTATCTCGGATGCCAATTGGGTGGGGCTGGAAAACTATATGCAGGTATTCACCGCTCGGCAGGGCTTCATCGGAGCTCTTCTCTTTACCGCTCTCGTTTCGGGCGTGTCCATTATCAGCGTCAATGTCGGAGCTTTCTTCCTCGCGTATCTATTGACGCGCAAACTTCCCGGTACTAATTTTTTCCGCACCATCTTCTTCATGCCTAACCTAATCGGCGGCATCGTACTGGGATACACCTGGCAAGTAATGCTTAATTCTATTCTTTCCCGCTGGAATATGACGCTCCTATTAGACTGGCGGCTCGGCTTCTGCGGAATGGTAATGCTCATAAACTGGCAGCTAATGGGATACATGATGATTATCTACATTGCCGGCCTTCAAAATGTGCCACCGGAGCTAATAGAAGCAGCCAAAATAGACGGAGTGAATAAACGGCAGATGCTGCGCAATGTAACTTTGCCGATGATTGCTCCTTCTATTACTATCTGCCTCTTCCTCACCTTGGCAAATACCTTCAAGATTTACGATCAAAACCTCGCTCTCACTGCCGGCAACCCCTTAGGCCAGACAGAGATGGCAGCGCTGAATATCGTAAAGACTATGTATGACGCCTTCGGGCAGGAAGGCATAGGGCAAGCAAAAGCCGTTATGTTCTTCCTAATTGTGGGGCTGATTGCTTTCATACAGTTACGCTATACCCGGGCAAAGGAGATTGATCAATGAGCACCTTAGTGAAGCAAGAAGTTGCCGCTACGGATACAGCGGCAAATGTGGAAGCTAATCATCTCCCTCTCGGACGGAAGATTGGCCGCGGGACGCTTATAGCATTTCTCCTAGTGCTAGCAGTGATATTCTTAATCCCCATTCTCTTCATATTCTTAAACTCTTTTAAGGGAAAGTTTTTTATCGCCGATAGCCCCTTCTCGGTACCGCTGGGCGATACTTTCGTGGGGATTGCTAACTACAAAACCGGCCTAGAATTATCTGGATTCGCCTATGCGATTGGCTGGTCTTTCTTCATCACAATTTTCTCGGTCGTAGCGATTGTATTCTTCACCGCCATGACTGCCTACTACATCACCCGAGTGAAAACTTGGTGGACGAGCGCGCTCTACTATATGTTTGCGTTCTCAATGATTGTACCTTTCCAGATGGTAATGTTCCCGACTGTGAAGCTAGCCGATATGCTTTCGCTGAATTCACCTTGGGGCATGATTGTGCTCTATCTAGGATTTGGCGCCGGACTGGCGGTATTCCTTTACTCGGGATTCGTGAAGTCAATTCCGCTGGAGATTGAAGAAGCAGCTCTGATTGACGGTTGCTCTCCTCTACAAAACTACTTCCGGGTAGTGATGCCGATTCTTAAGCCCACTGCTATCACCGTAGCTATTCTGCAAGCGATGTGGGTATGGAACGACTACCTGCTCCCCTATCTGGTAATCGGCGTATCTACCAAGTACAAGACAATCCCCGTAGTGATTCAAATGCTGGTGGGATCGAACGGTAACCGAGATATGGGAGCCCTTATGGCCATGTTGGTGCTGGCCATCTTCCCAATTATTATCTTCTACCTCTTCTCTCAGAAATATATTATCGAGGGAGTAGCCGCCGGTGCGGTGAAGGGTTAAAGATAACCAATATTTCTGCTATTGATTAGCAAGAGTGGAGGCGGGAAAAATTCTCCCGTCTCCACTCTTTTATTAGCACTTATGACTAGAAGAAAAGTAGACTGCAGTTATGGCCGGACTTCTCTCTCCTGATTCACGTTTCTATCAAAGCTGGGCAAGCGCTGCCGATTTAGTAATCCTCAATTTGCTTATGATTCTGGGGAGTTTGCCTCTTTTCACCGCCGGAGCAGCTTTCACTGCCACCACCCGTATCACTGCCGAAATGGTACGAGAAGAAGAAACCTATGTGTGGAAAAGCTGGTGGCGAGCTTTCCGCGAAAATTTCCGCCTCGCCACCTTGGTGTGGGTGCCCGCCTTGGTGCTACTGAGCGGATTCTGGCTAGAAGAACGCTGGATATCCACCATGCGTAATTCCTTATTGGTAAGTGTATTTTTAGCTTTTATTCTGCTGGGGGTAGCTCTAATAGGCGCCTTTTTACTCTGGTATTTTCCCCTTATCTGCCACTTTGAAAACAATTTAACTACTCACGCGGCAAATGCCGTGCGCTTGGCACTCGGCTATCTTCCCCGCACTCTGCTCTGCTTGGCGTTAATTTTTCTCCCCGTGCTATTGGCGCTACTACTGCCGCAGATGCTAAATGCAATCGGAATTTTTATGGTGGCAATTGGTGGATCTTTTATTTTCTATCTAATTGCCCTAATACAAAAACCAGTACTAGCTCGGCTAAGCTAATAAGTAAGAGATACCCAATAAAGGAAACCTTGTGGAGAAAAACTGCTTAGAATCAACTGCCGCGCCCGATTTTGACGTAGTAATCGTCGGAGCGGGAGTGGCTGGATGCGTAGCCGCGATTGAATTGGCAAAGCAAGATTATTCGGTAGCGCTAATAGAACGCGGAGAGACACCTGGCGCTAAGAATCTTTCGGGGGGAATTTTTTATACCCGGGTAATGGAAGAAGTAATTCCCGATTTTCTCCGTACTGCTCCGTTGGAACGCGCTATTACTACTAATAATCTCTCTTTTCTCAATAAAGAATCAGCGGTGACTATCTCTTATCAAGATACCCGTCTGCAAGATCCAGTAAACGCAGTGAGCGTACTGCGCGCCAAATTAGATTCTTGGTTAGCTGAACAAGCAGAAGAAGCTGGAGTGCTGGTAATGCCCGGTGTGAAAGTGGATGAACTGCTTATGGAAGAAGGACAGATTTGCGGTATCCGCGCTGGTGATGAGGAAGTGCGCGCCCATATTACTATATTGGCCGACGGAGTAAATTCTTTCTTAGCCACTGCCGCGGGGATTCGCAGCAAAGCTCCTAATTCTGCGCTCGCCTTAGGAATAAAAAGTGTAATTGAAATCGGGGAGAAGGCTATCGAAGAGCGTTTTCACCTAGATAGCACCGCAACTACCTCCGGACTACCTAACGGCGCAGCTTTTTCTTTCCTCGGAGATGCCACCTGCGGCGGAGCGGGAGGCGGTTTCCTTTATACAAATAAAGAGTCCCTTTCGCTAGGGGTAGTACTCCGACTAGATGATTTAGTGAAAAAAGAACTCTCCGCTCCTGATATCCATGATTATTTCTTCAATCATCCCGTCTTAGCTCCCTATATTAAAGACGGAAAAGTCTTAGAGTACGGCTGCCATTTAACGATTGAAGACGCCCCCAGCCTCACCGCCCAGAAACTTTATGCCCCCGGGTTACTCATTATTGGAGATGCAGCAGGATTTACCCTAAATACGGGAATAGCTATTCGCGGCATGGATTTAGCTGCCGAATCTGCTCGCTGCGCCGCACAGGCCGCCCACACTGCTTTAGTTAAAGAAGATTTTTCAGCTGCGTCTCTTCGCTCCTACCAAAACTTTATTGACGAATCTTGGCTCGGAAAAGATCTTGCCACCTACCGGAGAGCACCGCAATTTTTTGAAAATGAACGCCTCTACCGCGATTATGGAAAGTTCCTCGGAGATACCTTTTTTGATCTTTATTCTCTGGATTTGCAGCCCCACCGTCCGTTACGCCAAGTAGTGATGAACAATCTGCAAAAATCTGGAATTAAAATGACGACGCTTATAAAAGACGCTTTCCGCGCCGGGCGAGCACTCTGAGAGGCAGGAGAAAAAGTGCGGAAACAACTGGCATATACCCAGTTTAAACTGGATGAAAACACTCATATAAAAATAACTAAAGAACTGGCCACAGATAAAGAAAGTAGTGCGGCTCTTATCCGCTGCTGCCCAGCCGGAGTATACAAAATCGATAAAGACGGAGAATTAACTGCCGACTATGCCGGTTGCCTTGAATGCGGCACTTGCCTCCAAATAGCTCCCGCCGGCACTTTATATTGGCATTACCCCAGCGGAGGCTACGGAGTCAGTTACCGGCAAGGCTGAGTAAAGCTTAAATAAAGTAGCAGTAATAGCCGAAATATAATCCCTAGACCTTGGGTTACGTTGGCTTGGATTACTTTGGGTTGGTATTTCTCTGCAGTTTTAGCTTTTGCCAATTTTTGCGTTTATCTAGGCGTCCGCGCGGTATTGGGCAATCCACCAATGCATAGCGATTGCCGCCGCTGCCGCTACATTCATCGAGCGAGTGGAACCAAATTGGGGAATATACACCATACCGGCGCAAAGCTCTCGGAGCTCTGGCGAAATTCCCCGCGATTCTTGCCCAAATACGAGCAAAGCGCGCCGCGGTAAACCGGTGCGTTCCAGCTGGGTGGAACCTTCCGTATTATCAATGGCAATTAACTCATAGTTATTTTCCGCCGCCCACTCCGCCAAATCTGCCGGTTGCGGGTGATGCAGTATATGCATATATCTATCTGTGACCAGTGCTCCTCGTCTATTCCATTTCCGCCGGCCGACTATATGAACAGCTCCCACATTAAAGGCATTACCCGTACGCGCAATAGATCCGATATTCAGATCGTGCTCTAAATTCTCAATCGCAATATGCAATTCACTGCGGCTAGAATCTAAATCCGCTTTTATAGCTTCTACGCTCCAGTAGCGGTATTTATCCACCACATTACGGGTATCGCCTTTTTCTAGTAGTTCTCTATCGAAGCGTGGATCATCCGGATATTCTCCTATCCACGGCCCTACTCCTGGAGACTGCGTCTGATAGTAAAGGTCATTCTGATCGAGAATACGTGGCGCTTCGGTATTTTCCACAGCTGGCGTAGCATCGGGCGCTAAATAGTCCATATTTACTGCGCTTTCAGAGCCGCCCGGATCTTTTCGAACCCGCATATTTCCGTACTAATGCGCGCGGAGCAAATTTCAAAGCGACATAAGTGGCTTTATAGAGCATAGAGGGAATCACCAATACTTTTCCGGCCCGCACTCCGTCTAGGGCAGCCCGCGCCACTTTCCGCGGCTTAATAAACATCCACTCTGCCCACTGCCCGGCATCTACATGCACCCGCTGATGGAACTCTGTATGCATAAGCCCGGGCATGACAGCAGTGATATTTACCCCGGTGCCGGCCAAATCATCAGCTAGGCCTTCTGTAAATACTTTCACCCAAGCTTTATGCGCAGAATATGTGCCCTGCACCGTCATAGAGGTAATAGAGGAAACATTGATGATTTGCCCAGACCCCCGCGCCACCATTGCGCCCACTGCGGCATGAGTGAGGACTAACAGTGCATTTACCATTAAGTTAGCTGCCGTGAGCTCTTGGGCTATAGAACCACCTACAAATTCTTGCCCGAGACCCATACCAGCGTTATTAATAAGTAAATCTACGGGATTTTCGGTATCTTGCAAGCGCAAAGCCACTTTTTCTACTTCGTCTGCCATAGTTAAATCAGCTGGTAAGACTTCTACCTGCACTCGGAAACGCCGTTCCATCTCCGCTGCCAAAGCGCGGAGATTCTCTTCGTTGCGCGCTACGATTACTAAATCGCTGCCTTCTGCCGCAAGTAACTGCACAAATTCTTTACCTAGCCCCGAGCTGGCTCCGGTGACTAACGCTAAACTCATAGTATTCCTTCCCCTGTACTTTCCTTCTAGGCTACTCGTTTTCTGAGGCAGGAAAAACTCCGCAAGCTTTTTTGAAAAAATTTTCGAAAAAATCTCGCTAAGCTGAGACTATGAGAATAGGTACTTGGAATGTAAATTCGGTGCGCGCCCGCCTAGAGCGTATTTGTGCGGTGCTCTCCCGCCACGATTTAGATGTATTGGCGCTCCAAGAAATTAAATGTAAGACCGAGCAATTTCCGGAAGCAGAAATTCGGGCGGCCGGCTACGAGGTAGTCGCCCACGGCCTAAATCAATGGAATGGCGTGGCGATAATTTCGCGCTTAGGTATGGAAAATGTGCGCTATTCTTTTCCCGGCCAGCCTGGATTCTTAAAAGGCGAGCCACCGGCAGGTCAAGGCTATATTTCTCATACTAGCCCCGAAGCGCGCGCCCTCGGCGTCACCACCGGCGGTATCGATTTTTGGAGTCTCTACGTACCGAATGGGCGGGCTGTAGAAGATCCGCACTACTACTACAAACTAGATTTTCTCCATCAACTAGCTATCTTTGCAGAAGAAAGTGCCCGCGATTCCCAAGCTCAAATCGCTTTAGCAGGAGATTGGAATGTAATCCCTACCGACGCCGACGTCTGGGATGCCACCGCCCTCGAAAGCGATATTTATATGACGGAAGCGGAACGAGCGGCCTTCTTTAATTTCTCCGAGATAGGCTATAGCGAAATTACGCGCCCCTTTACAAAGAATTATACTTTTTGGGACTACCAGCGCCTGCGCTTTCCGCGCAATGAAGGTATGCGCATTGACTATATTTATGCCTCTCCCGCTCTCGCGGCGCGAGCTCAAGCGGCACATATAGATAGAGATGAGCGAAAAGGAAAAGGCGCCTCCGACCACGTGCCGGTAATAGTAGATTTAGCTGACTAAAGCTCTGCCCACCCCATACTGTTGCAAACACTTTAAGACCGATATGGTGCAGGATTCTCAGACCGCCACCCCGTACTGTTGAAAAAATGCCGCATTAATGCCAAAATTTTATTTGTAATGACATATAGTCAAGACATTTACTTGCGCTGTTTGCCTGGAAAAATAAGGTAAAACAGCTAAATATCTTGCAAATATCCGGCTGCGCGGCAGCTACAAGGAGATAATAATGAGCAAAATTCGCGTTGGAATCGTAGGAGTAGGAAACTGTGCCTCTTCTTTTGTACAAGGAGTGCATTTCTACCACGACGCTAAACCCACCGATAAAGTACCGGGGCTTATGCACGTAAACTTTGGCGGTTACCATATAAATGATATTGAGTTTGTAGCAGCTTTTGACGTCGATGCGGAAAAAGTAGGAAAAGACCTTTCCGAAGCTATCTGGGCCAGCCAAAATAACACCTATAAATTCTGCGATGTGCCCCCACTCGGCGTCACCGTACAGCGCGGAAAGACTCTCGACGGTCTCGGAGATTACTATCTAGACACCATAACCGAATCCACCGCTCCAGAAGTAGATGTGGTAAAAACCCTCCAAGAGAAGAAAGTGGATGTATTGGTTTCCTACCTGCCGGTAGGTTCGGAAGAAGCCGATAAGTTCTATGCACAATGCGCCATAGACGCGAAAGTGGCTTTCGTGAACTGCCTACCTGTATTCATTGGCTCTAATAAAGAATGGGCACAGAAATTCCAAGACGCTGGGGTGCCAATTGTCGGAGACGATATTAAATCCCAGTATGGAGCCACTATTTCGCACCGAGATATTGTCCGCCTTATGGAAGAGCGTGGTGTACGGATTGACCGCACCTATCAGCTGAACGTAGGCGGCAATATGGACTTCATGAATATGTTGCAGCGCAACCGGTTAGAATCGAAGAAAATTTCCAAGACTAATGCTGTCACTTCCAATATGGAACGCCAGCTAGATCCACATGATATTCATGTCGGCCCCTCTGACTATGTGCCGTGGCTGGAAGATCGGAAATTCGCTTTTGTGCGCGTTGAAGGCACCACCTTTGGCGAAGTACCGATCCAGATTGAATACAAGCTGGAAGTTTGGGATTCACCAAATTCCGCCGGAATTGTGATTGACGCTGTCCGCGCAGCCAAGATTGCTCTCGATCGCGGTATTGGCGGCCCCATCCTTTCCGCAGCGTCTTACTTTATGAAGTCTCCTATGGAGCAGCGCCACGACAACGATGCGCGCGCTTCGGTAGAAGCCTTTATTAAAGGAGAGATAGAACGCTAAGCGTGCTACTAAAGCCCTAATAAGGCACAAAGAGCACTAAAAATAGAGCGCTCAGCAATTTCTACTTGAAATAAAGCGCTATCGCCTTTGCGAAGCAATACGTAGCCGCTCCTTTCCACTATGCGGGAAAGGAGCGGCTACTTTAGTAAATGCCTATTCACCTCACCAAAATAATCTGGCTCGGCGTAGTTTTCTCAGTCCGGCCGTTCCACAGAAAGCTGTAAGCGATGCTCCCGCTCGCCACCTTCTAAAGCTCCGGTATCCAGATCAGCTACATCTACGCGCACAGTATCGCCATCCGTAATCTTGCCAGCAAGAATCTGCTTTGCCAGCTGATCGCCAATTTCGCGCTGAATAAGCCGCCGCAGCGGGCGCGCTCCAAAGGCAGGATCATAGCCCTCTACCGTGAGCAAATCTTTTGCCGCTTCGCTAATGTGCAGGTGCAACTGCCGGTTCTGCAAACGCCGCACCAATTGCTCCAGCTGCAAATCCACAATCTTACCAATCTGCTCGATAGTGAGTGGACGGAACATAATTACATCGTCGAGACGATTCAAAAATTCCGGCTTAAAATGCTCCCGCACTAATTTCCATACTGCGGCATCTTTTTCGCTATCATCCAACTCTGCATCACTGAGATACTGCGAACCTAAATTGGAAGTGAGAATCAAGATAGTATTGCGGAAATCGACCGTACGCCCCTGCCCATCAGTCAAGCGACCATCGTCAAGCACCTGCAATAAAATATCAAATACTTCCGGATGCGCTTTCTCTACTTCGTCGAGCAGAATTACCGCATAGGGACGCCGGCGCACCGCCTCCGTAAGCTGGCCACCTTCTTCGTAGCCCACATATCCCGGAGGAGCTCCTACCAAGCGAGCTACCGAGTGCTTCTCTGCGTATTCCGACATATCGATGCGCACCATCGCCCGCTCATCGTCAAAGAGAAACTCTGCTAGCGATTTAGCTAGCTCGGTCTTTCCCACGCCAGTCGGACCTAAAAAGAGGAAAGAGCCAGACGGACGATTCGGATCAGCGATACCTGCCCGCGAGCGGCGCACCGCATCGGCGACACTCTGTACCGCTTTCTCTTGGCCGATAAGACGCTCTCCGATGTGTTTCTCCATCGAGAGCAGCTTCTCCGTCTCTCCTTGCAGCAATCTTCCCACTGGAATACCCGTCCAGGAAGCTACCACTTCGGCAATACCTTCCGCATCTACTCTCTCCGCAATCATGGGCTCAGTAGAATCTGCTTCTCTATCCGCAGATTCTGCTGCAGCTATTTGCCGCTCTACCTCTGGAATATCTCCATTCTGCAACCGGCCTGCATCTTCATAGCGACCTTCTCGTACCGCTTTTTCTAATTCGGTACGCAGTTTATCGAGCTGTACTCGCAATTCTCCCACTTTATTGCGGCCGGCTTTTTCTAGCTGCCAACGAGCATTAAGGGTAGCGAGCTCTTCGGATTTATCCGCCAGCTCCGCTTCGAGTTTTTCTAAACGTTGCGCAGCAGCTACATCGGTATCGTCCTCTTCCGTATCTTCCAGATAGGCTTTCTCCATTTTCAGCCGATCTACCTGCCGCTGCAATACGTCAATTTCTTCTGGAGAAGAATCTAATTCCATACGCAGGCGCGAGGCCGCTTCGTCGATTAAATCAATAGCCTTATCGGGGAGCTGCCGCTCGGTAATATAGCGATCCGAAAGCGTCGCTGCCGCCACTAGCGCTCCATCCGAAATAGTCACCTTATGGTGGGCTTCATATTTCGGAGCGATGCCGCGCAAAATAGCTACCGTGTCTTCTACACTCGGTTCTCCTACGTAAATTTGCTGGAATCTACGCTCTAGAGCAGGATCCTTTTCGATATTTTCGCGATACTCATCCAGAGTAGTAGCGCCCACCAGCCGTAGTTCGCCACGCGCCAGCATTGGCTTCAGCATATTGCCGGCATCCATAGCCCCATCAGCTCCGCCGCCAGCTCCCACTACCGTATGTAGCTCATCGATAAAAGTTACTACTTCTCCCGCAGAATCTTTTATCTCCTGTAGCACGGCCTTAAAACGCTCTTCAAATTCACCGCGATATTTCGCACCAGCCACCATGGCCGCCACATCTAACTGAATCAGCCGCTTTCCCCGCAGCGATTCCGGCACATCGCCATCTACAATACGCTGCGCCAAGCCTTCCACTACAGCAGTTTTACCGACTCCCGGCTCGCCAATCAGCACGGGGTTATTTTTAGTACGCCGCGAAAGCACCTGTACTACGCGGCGAATTTCGCTATCCCGCCCGATTACCGGATCGAGTTTGCCTTCCCGCGCCATTTGGGTCAAATCGCTACCATATTTTTCCAGAGCCTGGAAAGTACCTTCCGGATCGGGGTTATCCACTTTTGCACTTCCCCGCACCTGCGGCAAAGCAGCTGCTAGCTGCTCCCGCCCAGCTCCGGCCGTACGTAAAATCTCTCCCGCCGATTGCGCCGAATCAGCCAAGGCGAGCAGCAGATGCTCCGTGGAAATATAGCTATCACCTAAAGCGGTAGCTTCTTTTCCGGCGTTGCTGAGAATTAAAGAAAAATTACGGGAAACTTGTGGCTGGCCTACATTCGCTCCACTTGCTCCCGGAAGTGCCGCTAATACTGCCTGTACCCGCTGGGCAATAACGTTTTTATCTACCCCTACTGCCTCGAGTAAAGCTACAGCTATACCCGCAGGTTGATTTATTAATGCAGCTAAGAGGTGAGTTGGCTCCAGCTGCGGATTTCCGGCTGCAGCAGCGCTCTGCATAGCTGCAGATACCGCTTCCTGCGCCTTTGTAGTCATCTTATCCATCTTATAGACCTCCGTCTTACGCACCGGCATACCGGAGCGCTAAATTTTGTATTCATATACTGTAACGCAGAAAACTTTGAGTCTATTCCACTCAAGTTTAAATAGAGAGTGAACCGCCTCACCCTGAGCGCGCAACTGAATTCTTATTTCTTATTCGAAGCTTTTTCAGTACTTATTTTGGTATTTTTCAGGCACTTATTCTGGCGCTTTTTCGGCTCCCACTCCCGGCCACCGCCACGCCACCGGCGAAATTTGCTCCGGAGTAAATACCTCTAAAAATTCGCTACTGCTCCGCACTTCTTCCCAACCCAAAGAAGCCGCGAGAAGCTGCACAATATCTGCCGCTTGCAACCCTAAATCCCGTAACTGGCTGAGGGTAACTGCACCATCTCTCTTGGCTAGGCGTTGCCCCGCCATATTCAAAACTAAAGGTACGTGGCAGTACTCTGGCCGCGGTATCCCCAACAGCTGCTGGAAATACACTTGCCGCGGCGTGGAGGGCAATAAATCATCTCCTCGTACTATCTGTGTAATTCCCATATCGCCGTCATCCAGCACCGATACAAAATTATAGGAATATACTCCGTCACCGCGTTTAAGCACGAAATCATCTACTAAACCGCAATATAATCCCAGATTTTTATCATGCACTTCCAAGTGCTGATTTTCCGCTCGTAAACGCCACGCCACCTGCCGCCCAGGGCGCGCCGCAGCCCGCTCTGCGCGCTCTTCCGGCGATAAATTCCGGCAAATACCTGGATAAGCACCCGGCGGGGTATGCGGAGCAGAGGCAATTTCCGCTAATTCGCGGCGAGTACAGTAGCACGGATAGAGTAAATCTTGGCCTTGCAACTCTTGAAAATAGTGATCATAAAAATCTTGCCGCTCCGACTGCTTTATCGGCGTAGCATCCCAGGTAATCCCCAGCGCTTCTAAATCATGCAATTGCCTATCTACATATAGCGGCCGCGAGCGCGTATCCAGATCTTCGATTCGTAAATAAAAATTCTTCCCCGCTTTTCGCGCATAAGCCCAAGCTAATAAGGCCGTACGCAAATTCCCTAAATGCAAATCGCCGGACGGAGAAGGCGCGTAGCGCCCCGCACCCGCACCGCAGATTTTTGCTTGCCAAAAAGCGGTATCTGGAAAATCCATACTCTTATTCTGAAACAGGGCTACCTGAGGAGCAAACCATAGCGCTATTTTCGAGCGGATATACTGCTATTAACTCTGCAATGTCGAAAAAATATTAGACGTAGCTAGCCACAGCCAATAGTATTAAATAGCGAGTACGGTACAGAACAATAAAGGCAGAAAAATGCAGATTCACACTTTTGCAGAAGTAATCTCTCCCGAAATAGATAATGCCTTATATCGCGCAACTATTGAGAATTTACAAACTCTGGGAACTCCAGTAAAGGCAGAATTTCCGGGAGAAATTCCCGGGGCGGCTGCAAAAATAGCTGCTATTTGCCCGCAATTTTACTGTGTAGCTGCCGGCGCACCCATAGCCGAGCAAGCCCCCACAGATGCGCCTACAGATACACCAACAGACGCACCGAACGCAACTGTGAAAAATGCGCCGTATCAATACGTCGCAGTACTGGAGAGCCAAAAGTTTTCCGTAGCAGCCGCCACACTCGGCGATTTACCTCTTATATGTTTAATAGACGCCCAAACACATCCACAGGAGGCAGCACAAGCTGAAAACTGGGCAGCTAAATACCCTTGGCAGGTGCTCGTCTGCGAAAAAGATGGCCGCTGGACGCTACACCAAAAAGCACATACTCCACACACTTTGCCAGCTTTTACGCAAACTGAAACTGCTGGTAACACAGGATCTACTAGCGATATCGGAACTACCATTACTAGCGGAGCTAATAGCGAAACCACAGGTTTCGCGAACTGGGCAGGATTTGTAGCTGGATTCCTCAATGCGCTCTCTGCTGGATTAGATATAGAGCGCGCCGCTCTTTTTGCACAGTACATAGCGGCAGGGATGGGTGATTTTCCCAGCGGATTATTATCCTAGTCCTTTCCTAAACTCTTTCCCCTAGATTTACCCTAAACTCTCTCCTCAAATCTCCCTTCTTCGGGGAATTTTCTCTGCGAAATTTTCTCTAAGGAATTTTCAGAGCAATTATTTTACGAAGGAAAAAGCGTAAGCCGCCGGGGATTCCAGACCACTAAATCTTGCGAATCGCTCTGCCCTTGCCGGCGTAAAGCAGCCCGTAATTGATCTAAACGCTCTGCCATCATCACTTGGCCTTCGGCGCTGGCGGCAAATACCCGATTATCTTTCCGGTATTGCCGCTCTAATTCTGCCCGCATGATTTCTCCCAATTGGCTCATGCGCTCTAGCTGCTTTTCCAAATGCACGCGGGTAGCTTCTAATTTTTCTACTTCCCGCTTCAATTCAAGGATTCGAGCAATACCTGAAAGATTTATACCTTCTTCTTGGGAAAGACGCTGCACCTCAATTAGTTTATCTACATCTGTAAGAGAATAACGCCGTCCGCCGCCGCGTGCGCGGCGCGCCGGCACTAAGCCTAAGCGATCGTACTGGCGCACCGTCTGAGCATGCATTCCCGCCAGCTCCGCAGCGACAGAAACGGTGAGGATAGGGGCACTTCGCGATACTTTAGCCATCTTTTCTCCTATTTTCTCCGAAACCCTATCCCTTACAGTTTAGCCATTTCCTTTAGCTTTTCGCGCGGATCTGCTCCTTCAGCACTGCGGCGGAATTCTTCTACCGCGGCGCGGCTCGCTTCCGAAAGTTTCTTCGGCACCACTACCTTTAGACGCACATATAAATCGCCTTGCTTACCTTGCACATTACGCAGACCCTTACCACGCACGCGCAGCAGCTTATCGGTAGAAGACCCGGCAGGTACTTTCACTCCCACGATTTCTCCAGAAATCGTCGGCACTTCAATAGTCGCTCCCAGAGCCGCCTCATCGAAAGAAATTGGCACGTTTTCGTACACATCTCTTCCCTGCACCTCAAATACAGGGTGAGGCTCCACCGTCACCTGTAGAATAATATCTCCTGGGGCTCCCCCATTTATTCCCGGCTGTCCTTTACCGGCAATACGAATTTTTTGCCCATTCGTCACTCCGGCCGGCACGCGCGCCGTAACTGCAGAATTACCGTTTTGCACTTTTACTGTAGTGCCAGCTACTGCCTCTCGAAGCGGAATCGATACTTGGGAATTAATATTGGCCCCGCGCTCTGAGCGACGGCGTGAATTAAAACCATTAAAGCCACCGAAACTTCCCGCACTGGCATAACCGTTTCCAGCACGAGCACCGCCTCCGAACATCGACGAAAGAACATCTTCAAAGCCAGCTCCACCGCCACTGGTAGAAAAGCGCACTTTTCCACCTGGACCACTGAACATAGAAAACATATCTTCGAAACTGCCATCACTTCCGGGAGCAAAACGAGCTCCTCCGCCTGCCATGGCGCGAATAGCATCGTATTCCTTGCGCTTCCCGTCATCGGACAGCACCTGATAGGCTTCGGCTACTTCTTTAAACTTTTCTTCGGCTTTCTTATCGCCCGGATTCTGATCGGGGTGATATTTACGTGCCAGCTTCCGATAGGCTTTTTTAATATCCTTAGCATCGGCATCTTTCGCTACCCCGAGTACTTGATAAAAATCTTTTGCCATCCAATCTTGATTAGCCATCACGCTCACCTCCTATTTCTATAAAATTTTGCGCCTAGCAATATCTCCACCAATTTTCACTCCGGAGATACCACTCCTACCCGGGCTGGACGCAGTACCTTTTCTCCCGTCCGATATCCCGGCTGCATAAGCTGGGCTATTTCTTCTTTTTCCACCTCTGCCGAAGTCTGATGCATCAACGCTTCATGCAACTGTGGATCAAATTCATCGCCCGCCTGTCCGTAGCGCTCTAATTGAAAATTAGTTTTTAAGGTATTTTCCAGCTCTTCCACCACAGCTCCAGCCGAACCTTGCAAATCACCGTGCACCCGAGCTAGCTCCGCATTGTCCAGCACTCCGAGGAGGCTTTCCAAGACTTTCTGCACCCCAATTTCCTGGTAACGCAGATTTTCCTGCTTTGCCCGTTTCACATAACCGTTATACTCCTGCTGTAGGTTGTAGTTATCAGCTTGAGCACGCGCTAATTTATCTTTTAGCTCGGTTACTTCCAATAAGGCCTGATCTAACTCCGAAAGCTCCGCAATCCCCTCCGCAGCCGGTTCGCCCTTATCTGCTGCACCGGCTAGGTCAGCAGCTAAATTTTCCGGCTCTTGTGGCGAAAAATTTTGCTCTTGCTCTTTTTTCTCTTCCGACATTCCACTTCTCCTTACAGCTCTCTCCCGGGGCAGAGTATCCAAAAGATACTCTGCCCCGGTATTTAATTACTAATAGCCGCCGCGCGGATTAGTTTTTATCGCCTTCTTCGTCCACGATTTCGGCATCGACTACGTCATCTTCTCCTGCTTGCGCATTCTGCGCCGCTTCGCTCCAGCCATCTTGGCCAGCTTCTGCTTGCGCCGCTTGCGCTTGGGCATAGAGAGCCTGCCCAATTTGCTGCGCCTTCTGATTCATCTCTTCTTGCGCAGCTTTAATGGCTTCAACATCGTCGCCTTCCAGCGCTTTCTTCAGTTTCGCCGCTGCTTCGCTCACTTCACTGCTCACAGCTTCATCGAGCTTGTCTTTATTGTCTGCCAACAATTTCTCGATGCTGTACACCTGCTGCTCAGCAGCATTGCGTAATTCAGTTTCTTCCTTACGCTTCTCATCTTCCGCAGCGTGCTCTTCTGCTTCCTTCACCATCCGGTCGATATCTTCTTTCGAAAGTGCCGATCCGCCGGTGATAGTCACAGACTGCTCCTTGCCCGTACCCAAATCCTTTGCAGATACGTGCACAATGCCGTTGGCGTCAATATCGAAAGTAACTTCAATCTGCGGTACTCCGCGCGGTGCCGGTGCAATTCCCGAAAGTTCGAAAGTGCCGAGCAACTTATTATCGCGCGCAAAAGAACGCTCACCCTGGTACACCTGAATGAGTACCGAAGGCTGATTATCAGCTGCCGTCGAGAATAGCTCACTCCGCTTCGTGGGGATAGCAGTATTCCGCTCAATTAGCTTGGTGAGAATACCACCGTTAGTTTCAATTCCGAGCGAAAGCGGGGTGACGTCGATCAAGAGTACGTCATTGCGATCGCCGGTAATTACTCCAGCCTGCAGAGCAGCTCCTACTGCTACAACTTCGTCCGGATTTACTCCCTTATTAGGCTCTTTACCGCCCGTCAGTTCCTTAACCACTTCGGTAACTGCCGGCATCCGGGTGGAGCCTCCTACCATTACCACATGGTCAATTTCGGAAAGCTTAATATCAGCATCTTTTATTACATTCTGGAAAGGTACCTTGGTGCGCTCCAGTAAATCTTTCGTCATATCTTCGAACTTGGCCCGGCTCAACTTCTCATCGAGATGAATCGGCCCATTCTCACTCATCGAGAGATACTGCAGAGTGATATTTGTGGTCGTAGCAGAAGAGAGCTCTTTCTTAGCTTGTTCTGCTGCTTCCTTTAAACGCTGTAGAGCGATCTTATCCTTTGAAAGATCCACACCGTCTTTATTCTTCACTTGGGTAATCAGCCAATCTACGATTCGTTGATCCCAATCATCGCCGCCGAGTTTATTATCGCCCGAAGTGGCGCGCACCTGAATAGTGGAGAATCCATCGTCATCTTTTCCGACTTCCAGTAAAGACACGTCAAAAGTGCCACCACCCAAATCGAATACCAAGATGAGTTCATCTTCCTTACCTTTTTCCAAACCATAAGCGAGCGCTGCCGCCGTCGGTTCGTTCACAATGCGCTGCACATTCAATCCAGCAATCTGCCCGGCATCCTTCGTGGCCTGCCGCTGAGCATCATTGAAGTAGGCTGGCACAGTAATTACTGCGTCCGTCACTTTTTCACCTAAATAGGCCTCGGCGTCTTTCTTTAATTTCTGCAAAATAAAAGCCGAGATTTGCTGCGGAGTGTAATCCTTGCCGTCAATTTCAATCTTCCAGTTCGGATCGCCCATATGCCGCTTTACCGAAGATACCGTCCGATCCACATTGGTGACGGCCTGTCGCTTAGCGATTTCTCCTACTAAAATTTCACCACTCTTAGAAAATCCCACTACCGAGGGAGTGGTGCGCTGCCCTTCCGCATTGGCAATTACCGTGGGTTCGCCGCCTTCGAGGACGGAGACCACAGAATTCGTAGTTCCTAAATCAATTCCTACTGCCCGAGTCATTTCTTCTCCTTTACTAGCCGGCGAAGCGCTTACTCGCGATTCTCCGCTATACTTCTTAACTTTCACTTCAAGTCTGCCTTATCAATTGAACTTATGTCCAATCGGTACATCATTTCTTGAGTCCAATAAGCTCAACTCTTAAGCGAGAAATTTTATTCCCACATCTTGCAAATGCTGCTTTTTATTTCCCTGCCCCCTTTCCAGCACCAATAAAATTGCAGGAAAAAATCCCAGTTCAGCGGGTTATTTTTTCAGTTACCGCTTTTGATTTTTCTAAAAAGTGATAAAGGTCATAGCTTAATTTTGCAGGCTGAGTAAATTGCCTTGCTCGCCCACCCTATATGCCATAATGAAGCTATGAGCTTGAGTATCGGAGTAGATATCGGCGGCACAAAGATAGCCGCCGGCGTAGTAGACGAAGCGGGCACGATTCTCGCACGCCGCCGGCGCCCGAGTCCGGCAGATGATTCCAACGCTGCCCTCCGGATTACTACCGAAATAGTGCAGGAATTAGTTGCAGAGTTCCCGGTGGCCACGATTGGCATCGGTGTGCCCGGATTCGTAGATCCTAGCCAGAAAAAAATCATTTTTGGCCCTAATATCGACTGGGACGGTGCCGATATCGGCGGGCAAGTAGCCACCGCCACCGGCTTAGCTTGCTATTTAGAGAATGATGCCAACGCCGCTGCTTGGGGGGAATATAAATTTGGCGCCGCTAGCTCCTATCACTCTCCTATTACAGTAACTATCGGTACCGGAATTGGGGGCGGCATTATTATTGACGGTAAACTCCTGCGCGGCGCCAGCGGGTTTGCCGGAGAAATCGGACATATGGAAATAGTGCCCGACGGATTACCGTGCGGATGCGGGCAAAAAGGTTGCTGGGAAGTATATGGCTCTGGCAATGCGCTCACTGCCACGGCGCGCAAATTAGCGGCGAGCTACCCCGCACGCGCAGCGCGCCTACTGGAACTCGCCGGTGGAAAAGTGGAAGCAATTAGCGGATTACTAATCACCGAAGCCGCACAGCAAGGAGATAGCGCCGCGCAAACTGCCTTTAGCGAAACTGGAAAATGGATTGGAAAAGGACTCGCCAACTTAGCCGCAATTTTCGATCCGGACGCTTTTGTACTCTCAGGTGGGGTTTGTGAAGCCAAAGATTTACTCCTTGCACCCGTGCAGAGCACTTTCACCGCAAATCTGACTATGGCGGCACACCGCCCCCAGCCGGATTTAGTGATTGCCCAGCTAGGAAACGAAGCCGGACTAATCGGAGCAGCTGATCTTGCTAGGTGCCATCCCTAGATAAAACTTCCCGAATGCTGCCTCAAGCGCGAACTAGTAAAACTAGCGGGGGCTACCGGTTTTGAACTAGCCCCTGAAAGTTGGACTGGTTTAATTCTAGGCGGTTAGGGCTTCAAGGCCGTAGTTGAATTCGTGGTTACCAGCACCCACCGCATCGTATTTCAAGTAGTTGAACACACTAGCCATCAGGTCAACAGTGCTATCTGTCCGGTTCGCGTGGTACACCATTTCGATTCATGAGCCCTGCGCAGCGTCGCCGTTGTCTAGAAGCAGCACGGCGTTCTTACCTTTTTCTTCACGAACGTTCTGGATTGCCGTTGAGGGGTGATCCATACCGCGAACATTTTGGGGTTTGGAAGAGCCAAAGGGCTGCCCGGTGAAGTAGTCGTGGTCCACTAGGGTGCCATAAATGAAGGTTTTGGTTTTCAAAACAAAACAGGCAAGGTTACTTTTGTACTTTAACTTCACTTGAGATGCAGGTCTTACAAATTTGCGCTCGTACATATCGCGGATTTGGCCGGGCGGAGCAAACAACGTCGTTGTGGTGCCTCACCGAAATTTCGTTCAGCACTGTTCGGACTATAAGAGAAATTGGCGACGGGGGTGAGACCGTTTAAGGTCTCACCCCCGTACTGTTATGCCGGTGTTTCGTCGGCTAGGCGATTAGTTCTCCTCGCCTTCTCGACGGCGTCGCACGAGCGCCAAGCCAAGGCCTGCTACGCCCATTGCGGCTGCGATACCAACGAGTCCTGCTACCTGCGCGCCGGTGCGTGCAAGCTTAGGCTTCTTGACTCCCGGCTCGGTGGTCATATCGCCAGCGGCAGGCTTCTCAACGGTGACCGTCACGCGATCAATCTCGTTGCCGTTCTTGTCCTTGACGATAACTACGATCTTGTCACCAGGCTTAGCGTTGTCGTCGATGTCAACAACGAGGTTGCCGTCGCCATCGATTTTTGCCTTGCCGGGGCCGTCGGTGTCGACCGTCGTGCCGTCCTCAACAGGGCCGCCATCGTTCGGGATTACGACCTTGCCACCCGGTTCGCCAGAGCCATCCTTCCAGTCTGGCGTCTTGGTGTCAGGTTCGCCAACCGTGACAGTGACGTCAACGTTGTCCTTGGTGCCATCGGGGTAGGTCACTACAACCGGAACCTTGATCTTGTCACCAGGCTTAGCATCCCCAGGAATAGTCACCTTGATGGAACCATCCTCGTTAACGGTCACGCCGTCAGGCGTGCCCTCACCAGGAGTGAACTTGGTGTCCGCCGGAGGCGTTACCTTGTTGCCATCGCGGTCCTTGAAGGTCGGTTTGTCGATCGTAACATCCTCACCAGGCTTACCGGTGCCATCCTCGTACTCAGGCTCGTACTTCTCGTTGTCCTTGATTTCAGGAACGTTGCAGACTTTGTTCTGCATGGTCGTGTACGTCCAAGTGGTCTTCACCCCTTGGGGGAAGGTGAAGCCCACAGCAGGGCTGGCTTCGACCTTGACGGTCTGACCGTACTCATAGACGTACTTGCCTTTAGCGTCAGGCTGCAGCTCCACGCCACCAACGGTGACCTTGTATACAACACCCTCGGTCTTCTTGACGGTGACGAACGGAGGCATCTTACAGTTTGCCGGGTCGTCTGCAGATGCGCCCAGAGACGGGTTGTACTCAGTCGGCTCACTCGGCGTTACCGGAGTTGCGTCCTTCTCAGTCACGGTAATCGTGACAGTCACGTTGTCCTTGGTGCCATCGGGGTAGGTCACTACAACCGGAACCTTGATCTTGTCACCAGGCTTAGCATCCCCAGGAATCTTCACCTTGATCTCACCAGTGTTCTTATCAATGGTCACACCACCAGGCGTTTTATCACCAGGAGTGAACGTGGTGCCAGTCGGAGGCGTGGTGTCCTTACCGTCCTTGTCCTTAAACGACGGGGCAGGAACCGTCACCTCAGTACCAGGCTTACCCGAACCATCGGTGTACTCCGGCTGGAAGTGATCATTCGCGTTCGGAACCTTCGGATTAGAGTCATCACCATCGGGGATGCCGTCATTATCGTCATCAGGATCAGTCACATCAGGCTTGCCATCACCATCAGTATCCAGCTTAAAGTTAGCCTTCACCTCATCAGTGCTGCCATCCTTATACGTCACCTTAACAGGAACATCAAACACCTCAACAGTGTCCTTATTCAGCTTCGACTTATCCGGGAACGTAACCGTAATCACACCAGTGTTCTCATCGATCTTAACTACATAGCCCTCAGGAGCCTTGTAATCACCAATCGAGAACTTCGAACCCTCAGGAACATCTACACCCTTACCATCCTTACCAGTAAAGGAAGGAGCAGACTTCGTCTCCTTACCAGGAACAACCAACTTACCCTCATACTTAGGCTCGTAAACGCCGTTATCCTTATCGGTCACCGTGACCGTGACAGTCACGTTGTCCTTGGTGCCATCGGGGTAGGTCACTACAACCGGAACCTTGATCTTGTCACCAGGCTTAGCATCCCCAGGAATCTTCACCTTGATCTCACCAGTGTTCTTATCAATGGTCACACCACCAGGCGTTTTATCACCAGGAGTGAACGTGGTGCCAGTCGGAGGCGTGGTGTCCTTACCGTCCTTGTCCTTAAACGACGGGGCAGGAACCGTCACCTCAGTACCAGGCTTACCCGAACCATCGGTGTACTCCGGCTGGAAGTGATCATTCGCGTTCGGAACCTTCGGATTAGAGTCATCACCATCGGGGATGCCGTCATTATCGTCATCAGGATCAGTCACATCAGGCTTGCCATCACCATCAGTATCCAGCTTAAAGTTAGCCTTCACCTCATCAGTGCTGCCATCCTTATACGTCACCTTAACAGGAACATCAAACACCTCAACAGTGTCCTTATTCAGCTTCGACTTATCCGGGAACGTAACCGTAATCACACCAGTGTTCTCATCGATCTTAACTACATAGCCCTCAGGAGCCTTGTAATCACCAATCGAGAACTTCGAACCCTCAGGAACATCTACACCCTTACCATCCTTACCAGTAAAGGAAGGAGCAGACTTCGTCTCCTTACCAGGAACAACCAACTTACCCTCATACTTAGGCTCGTAAACGCCGTTATCCTTATCGGTCACCGTGACCGTGACAGTCACGTTGTCCTTGGTGCCATCGGGGTAGGTCACTACAACCGGAACCTTGATCTTGTCACCAGGCTTAGCATCCCCAGGAATCTTCACCTTGATCTCACCAGTGTTCTTATCAATGGTCACACCACCAGGCGTTTTATCACCAGGAGTGAACGTGGTGCCAGTCGGAGGCGTGGTGTCCTTACCGTCCTTGTCCTTAAACGACGGGGCAGGAACCGTCACCTCAGTACCAGGCTTACCCGAACCATCGGTGTACTCCGGCTGGAAGTGATCATTCGCGTTCGGAACCTTCGGATTAGAGTCATCACCATCGGGGATGCCGTCATTATCGTCATCAGGATCAGTCACATCAGGCTTGCCATCACCATCAGTATCCAGCTTAAAGTTAGCCTTCACCTCATCAGTGCTGCCATCCTTATACGTCACCTTAACAGGAACATCAAACACCTCAACAGTGTCCTTATTCAGCTTCGACTTATCCGGGAACGTAACCGTAATCACACCAGTGTTCTCATCGATCTTAACTACATAGCCCTCAGGAGCCTTGTAATCACCAATCGAGAACTTCGAACCCTCAGGAACATCTACACCCTTACCATCCTTACCAGTAAAGGAAGGAGCAGACTTCGTCTCCTTACCAGGAACAACCAACTTACCCTCATACTTAGGCTCGTAAACGCCGTTATCCTTATCGGTCACCGTGACCGTGACAGTCACGTTGTCCTTGGTGCCATCGGGGTAGGTCACTACAACCGGAACCTTGATCTTGTCACCAGGCTTAGCATCCCCAGGAATCTTCACCTTGATCTCACCAGTGTTCTTATCAATGGTCACACCACCAGGCGTTTTATCACCAGGAGTGAACGTGGTGCCAGTCGGAGGCGTGGTGTCCTTACCGTCCTTGTCCTTAAACGACGGGGCAGGAACCGTCACCTCAGTACCAGGCTTACCCGAACCATCGGTGTACTCCGGCTGGAAGTGATCATTCGCGTTCGGAACCTTCGGATTAGAGTCATCACCATCGGGGATGCCGTCATTATCGTCATCAGGATCAGTCACATCAGGCTTGCCATCACCATCAGTATCCAGCTTAAAGTTAGCCTTCACCTCATCAGTGCTGCCATCCTTATACGTCACCTTAACAGGAACATCAAACACCTCAACAGTGTCCTTATTCAGCTTCGACTTATCCGGGAACGTAACCGTAATCACACCAGTGTTCTCATCGATCTTAACTACATAGCCCTCAGGAGCCTTGTAATCACCAATCGAGAACTTCGAACCCTCAGGAACATCTACACCCTTACCATCCTTACCAGTAAAGGAAGGAGCAGACTTCGTCTCCTTACCAGGAACAACCAACTTACCCTCATACTTAGGCTCGTAAACGCCGTTATCCTTATCGGTCACCGTGACCGTGACAGTCACGTTGTCCTTGGTGCCATCGGGGTAGGTCACTACAACCGGAACCTTGATCTTGTCACCAGGCTTAGCATCCCCAGGAATCTTCACCTTGATCTCACCAGTGTTCTTATCAATGGTCACACCACCAGGCGTTTTATCACCAGGAGTGAACGTGGTGCCAGTCGGAGGCGTGGTGTCCTTACCGTCCTTGTCCTTAAACGACGGGGCAGGAACCGTCACCTCAGTACCAGGCTTACCCGAACCATCGGTGTACTCCGGCTGGAAGTGATCATTCGCGTTCGGAACCTTCGGATTAGAGTCATCACCATCGGGGATGCCGTCATTATCGTCATCAGGATCAGTCACATCAGGCTTGCCATCACCATCAGTATCCAGCTTAAAGTTAGCCTTCACCTCATCAGTGCTGCCATCCTTATACGTCACCTTAACAGGAACATCAAACACCTCAACAGTGTCCTTATTCAGCTTCGACTTATCCGGGAACGTAACCGTAATCACACCAGTGTTCTCATCGATCTTAACTACATAGCCCTCAGGAGCCTTGTAATCACCAATCGAGAACTTCGAACCCTCAGGAACATCTACACCCTTACCATCCTTACCAGTAAAGGAAGGAGCAGACTTCGTCTCCTTACCAGGAACAACCAACTTACCCTCATACTTAGGCTCAAAGATCGTTGCATCGCGTTCCGCTACCTTGAACGGGGCATCGGCATGGGCAACAACGCGGCCTTGGGTCTTCGGCTGGCCGTCGTCACCCTTCACCGGATCGCCGTTCTCGTCGAGAACCGGGACCTGCAGGTCCTCGTTGCGCATCATAACTGGGAACTTGAACGTCTTACCAGTCTGGTCAGCATTCGGAGTGAAGGTCACAACACCGGTTGCGGAATCAACCGAAACCTGATCCTTAGTGACGCCCTCTGGCAGTGTGCCAAGTTCAAACTTTGCCTTTTCAGGCTTGGTTTCTTTACCGTCGGTAGCCGGATTGTCGAACTTTGGCTTGGAGGAAGTAGCCTCTCCAGACTTCGCCTGGACCTCGTCGTACTCAAGGTATTCACGCGCCACAGCGAAGGCATCCAGAGCCAGAACCAGGTCGTTCGCTGGATCTGAATCACCATCAGTAAGCTTCAGGCGAGCAGTGTACGTATCACCAGTTTGGGCTTCTGCCGGAACGGTGAACGGACAGCTTGGGATCTTGGTTGCGGCATCAGCTTTAGCGGTGTCACAGGTCTTGACGACTTTGCTGTTCTTGTCTACCCACTGGATGTAGTAGGTCAGATCCTGGGAAATCGGCAGACCGGAGGTATCCGTCTGAACCGTATCGCCGACCGTGGCCCAGTTATCAGTAGTGTTCTTATCCACTACATCGAACTTCAAGGCTTGCGGCGCAAGCGCGATGTTCCAGCCCGTGTAGCCATCAGTGGTGTTACCAATGAGGGCGCCGTCGCCACCGAAGAGCTGTGCGTTACCGCCAGCGTTCAAATCAGCGCCGAAGCCCGGGCCCGCCCACTGGCCAAGAGCCCACGGATACAACGCACCGATATTGTCCGGTAGCGGTTTACCATCCTTACCGTAGACGCTGAGGTAGCTCCAGTGCATATTGACGTGCTTGGAGTCAAGTGCGCCGTTAGTCCAACGGCCTTCGTTCCACGAACCAGCCAGCTTGTGCCACTTGTCAGCCGGCACGATACCCCGGCTAGAGTGGTCGTTACCGTAGATGCCCTTCCAGAACAGCTGGAACGTACCATCAGCGCCAGTAGTGGTCGTGACCGTCTCGGCAATCCAGCCTTCTGGATCCGCAGCTACCTGCTCATTAATCCAGCGCTGCAAGCCCTCTTCATCAGTAGGAGTCCAATCAGACCCACGCAGAGTCTTACCCGCAAAGTTATCCTTTGCGTACTGTTCAATCTTGGTCACGGCCTCGTCGTTGAGGTAAGAGCCAACCACTTTCAAACCAGCGGCAGCAACGTCCTTACCTCCAAAGGCACTGACAGTGTTGTGGTTTTTCGCGCCCTGCAACACATCAAGGTTCCAAAATGCCCGACCAGCATAGGTGCCTTGGTTACTGGAGTTTCCAACACTCTCTACCCACTTGTTTTCCGGAAGGTGCTGTGGCAGTTTGTCCTTCTGCGCGTACTGGATGGTCACACCCGAGACTTTGTTGTCACCCCACTGGCCGTCACCCTGGGTATTGGGAGTGGTGTTTGCGCCAATACCAGGGAAGATACCAGCCGCCGGCTGGTGCACCAGACGATACTTATCCGTCAAATCATTCGGTAGCTCCGTCCACATACGGATCTTCTCACGGCGTTGATCACGCCGACCGGCAGGGTCACCTGTCGTAAGGCCAACACTGGCATCCGCAGCGAACGTGCGGGTCACGCCGGCAGCATCAGTGTACGGCCCCATCTTGATGGTGAAGTTACCGTTAGCATCGCTCTCGGTGTAGTACACCGGGGACGAATGCTCCGTGTTGACGCCCTCATACCACTGGGCGTATACCTTCACACCCTTCCCCATTGGCCTACCGGCATCCTGAACGTTCTTGAAACCAACGGCCGCCTTCACAATCTCCTTGACAGAGCCAGAGATCGTGCCTTTTTCGCTCGCCTTACCAGGAGAATAGATGGCCTGATCCTGCGCATTAGCAGCCGGAACGAGCGGAGATCTGGGCATTACCGCGAAGGCAATGGCCAGAGAGAAAACAGCAGCTAAAATCGCCGTACCTCGACGACGGATCGCGTTTTGCTTTACCATATTATCGAGTCTTCCTTCCGAGAAGATACTTTGGACGTAGAGAGAGTCCGAAGGCTCTACCTGAATACCCGCATCTGTTGATGGTGGAGTTAGCTATGCCGACCTTACGACCGGCAAGAATCGCATAGAGCAACTATCAGTGCTATAGCAACCCTTAATAATGGCAATCAAGTAGGACCAAAGTAGGACTGAACTACTATAGACTACAATATTTTTCTTGTAATCACAACGCCCTATATGAAAACAGCTTTTGGTACTTTTCCCAATAACGGCAAGGATTCTCCCCCCTCCCCCCCCTTGAAGTTTCCCCTGAATGTTGGACTAGTTAAATGGTAGTCCTTTAGGCTGCGAGGGCATGATTCCGATATTCGTTCGGGGTCATGCCCTCGAGTCGTTCCTGGATGCGTTTGTTGTTGTACCAGTGGATGTATGCCTTGATCTGGTTGACCAGGTGCTCAGTGGATGTGAAGGTGTTGTTGTAGAACATCTCTGATTTGAGGTGGCCGAAGAAGTTCTCGGCTACGGCGTTGTCGTAACAGTTTGCCTTGCGAGACATTGACTGGACTGCGTGGGAACGGCTGAGTGATCGAACAAGTCGATGATTGGTGAGAGATAGATCTTGGACGATCCGAGACGGAACTCGGTAACGTCAGAGACCCATTTTTGGTTCGGGCTAGTAGCAGTGAAGTCGCGGGCTAACACGTTTGGGGCAATGGTCGATAGTATGCCTCGGTAAGAGTTATAGCGTTTCTTCTGACGGACCAGGCAGGTCAGTCCTTCACGCTTCATAAGCTTGGCGACGAGTTTACGAGAGACCACCAGGCCCTGGCGGTGTAGGGCGAGTCGGATCCTACGGTGACCATACCGACCGCCCGAAGCTTCAAAAATTGTTCTGATCTTGGCTCGAAGATCAGCATGTTTATCTGGCTGTCCTAGGCGGGCTTGATGGTAGTAGAACGTTGATCTGGCCAATCGCGCTACCCGCAAAAGAACATCGAGATCATGGTGGGACTTGAGTGTAACGATTACTCGAGCTCGGTCTATTGCTCGTTGTTCATCAAGTCCCTTAATGCTTTTAGGTAGGCGTTCTCCGCTTCTAAGTCCCTGATCCGTTGTTCAAGTTCCTTAGTTTGAGATAACACCCGGGGACCGGTCTTAGGTCGCCTGCCCTTAGGCTTAGGGCGCAAGCCGTCTTCGCCTTGGTCGCGATAGATCCGCACCCAGCTCGTCACCACGTTGACAGAAGCCAATCCCAAGTCCTGCGCGATACTCATCCGGGTCTAGCCGGCCAGAAAGCGTTGAACAGCATCACGTTTGACTTCAAAGGTAAAAACTCGCTTATGTGACTTATTCACAAGAACAAGCCTGCCATGAATACGCCACCGATTATAGAAACGATCGCACGGCTTGAAACTCAAGCCAAGGCAAGAAGCAGCCGCTGCGGCACCACACCCCTGCTCAAACAAAGCAACTAAACGCGTCTGATCAGACTCAGTCAATGAAGATAAAGAAGAAACCATGAAAATGTCCCCCGGAAAAAGAAACTGAATAATCCAGTCCAACTTCCGGGGGACACTTCATTTCGGCAGTCCCCGCGTTCTTAGTTTTAATTATGCTTCTTTGCTTCGATTCTGTTTCTAATCTTCATTCGGATCCAAAGCAGCATCTTTTGCCTCTGGATGTACTGTACCTGCCACATGATCTGGCCCAGCATAAATCGTATACAGCTGCATAGGTACATCACCGATATTGGTGACGTTGTGCCACATATCAGCGGGAACGAAAATAGCGTCGTCATCTTCTACTTCTTTACGGAAGCTGAGGTCATCTTCCGCCGGCCCCATTTCACACAGACCCTTGCCGGCTTCGATACGTAGGAACTGATCAATTCCCTCGTGAACCTCTAAGCCAATTTCGCCGCCAACCGGAATACTCATTACCGTCATCTGCAGTTTTTCACCCGTCCACATGGTGGTGCGGAAATTCTGGTTATCTAAGGTCTCTTTTTCGATATTTACTACCCACGGCTGCTTGCCCTTGTCGTCGTACTGATGCGCGTAGTCCATTCCCCTACCTCCTCACCACTCTACGAGCGGCAGTAGTTTTGTACCTTGTTACAATCTCAGTCTACTATTTTTTTCATGGCGCTGGCCGTCAAAAATCCAGAATAACGCTGCTAGCAGAAGAATTCCGCCAGATATCCAGTATGCAAGGGTGAAGCCCGAAATGTCGATGAGGAATCCGGCGACTAGCGGGCCAATTATTTGCCCAAAATCGCCTGCCATCTGGAAAAAGGAGACTACGCTGTTGCCGGAGCGGTCTCCAATTATATCGGCCACTGCTCCTTGCTGAGAAGGCTGTACGCATCCAGAACCGAAGCCACCCCAAAAACTCAGTAGCAGCAGTACCCAGTCGGCAGTAAAAATCCCCATTCCGAGCGTAAAAAATCCGGAAAGCAGCAGGCCGAAGATGACGGGGTGCCGCCGGCCGGATAAATCCGACCATTTACCGGCCACCCAGAGCGCAAGCGCATTCCCAAAGGCAAAGGTAGTCAAGAGGCCGCCGGCAAGCCACGGTGCGGCCGTGGGGAGGGAAAGTGCCAGCAACGGAATTACGGAAACGCGCACCCCCATATTCGTCCACCCTTGGGAGAAGGCAGTCAATAAGGTAATGCGAAAACGCCGCAGCTGGAGAGCTTCTCGCACCGTGATTACGGGGCGAGCAGAAAGATTGGCCGCTTTTTCCGCTTTCTCCGCTTTTTCCGCTTTCTCCAATTTTTCGGGCGGAAGTGGCGAATTAGCGGGGAGAAATACGTCCGGACCAATAGCTATTTTCACTATCAACCACGCAATAATTAAAAAGCAGCCATAAATAAGAAAAGGCCACCGATAGCCCAAACCAGAGAGTAAGGCTCCTACAGCTGGGCCAGCGATATTTCCAATTAAGAAACCTGCTCCGTAGGCGGCAGAAGCTCGCCCGCGCATAGTAGGAGGAGCGAGCTTAAAGATCATCGACATCGCCGCTACGGAAAAAGTAATGGAGCCGATGCCGCCGGCCGCCCGGAAAATCAATAACTGCAGATAGCTCTGCGCAAAAGCCGAAGCAAAAGAAGAAATCATTACGATGGCGATGCCAAACAGGTACATCCGGCGCTCCCCGAATTTGGTGGAAAGCCAGCCCGAAGCAGGTGCGAAGCTCAAACGCAGGAGCGCGAAAGCAGAAACTACAAAAGTAGCGGCCAGGTTAGTGACCGAAAAACTCTTGGCATATTGCGGCAATACCGGAGCCACTATTCCGTAACCTAAAGCTATCGCCACTGCCGCCGCCACCAATACCCAAATTGCGCGGGGAAGTCGCTCTTCTTTTACACCAGCATCCATACTATTTGGTCTATCAAAGTTCTCTGGAAAATCCATCTTTAATAAATCAACCTCACACACACTTTCACCTCTGGCTCAGCAGTTATATATAATTAGAGTGCCCAGCCAAATGGGCAAAATTTCTTTAATAGTAGAGTGAGAATATGAATTTCCCGATACGCGAGCCTTTAACGAGAATGGCCGACGGCACCATCAAACAGTGGAACCCTTTTTCCGGTACTGAGGTCTGGACGGTACCTGGCAGAGCTAACCGCCCTTTGGATATAAAACTTTCCGACCCCCATCCGCTAAATCCGAAAGAGCTCGGGCATCACTGTGCTTTTTGTACCCAGCGAATTCTCGAAACTCCACCGGAGAAAGCGCGCCTCGTAAAGAAACGCGACGACGCCGTCATATATAAATCCACTAGCGTAGAGATGCTCACCCGCGAATGGGAATTCCGCCGCGTGCCAAATCTTTTTGAGATAGTTTCTTTCGATTATTGGGAAAAAAATTATGGCTACCAGCTCTCTCCGGCAGCCCAGCACAATATGGATTCCTATATTGCCGACCCGGCCGGGCGCGCACATGTACTGAATGTATTGCGCGTTAAACTCGGGGCGCAATACAGCGAAGAAGCGTGGGAGCAGCTATCTGATAGAGAAAAAATGCAGTACGCCCGCGCACTTTTTGGTTCCGGGCACGATTTAATCATCGCTCGCCGACACTTCGTAGACGGAGCAGAAAACGATAGTCAGTTGGCTTCTGCAGGCACACTCACCCCACAAGAGCACCTCTGGTATATTCGCCTCACTATCGATGCGATGAAAGATCTCTATGATGCAAATCGCTACGCTCGTTATATTCAGGTATTCCAAAATTGGTTAAAACCAGCGGGAGCCTCTTTTGACCACCTACACAAGCAATTAGTGGCTATTGACCAGCGCCCTATTAACGGGCAGATGGAGCTCAAGAAAGTCCGGCAAAACCCCAATCTCTACAATGAGGCAGCTGTAGACTACGCCGGCTACCACAATTTAGTGATTGCCGAGAATAAGCATGCAGTAGCTATTGCCGGATTTGGCCATCGCTACCCAACTTTGGAAGTGTGGTCGCGCTCTAGTCACTGCCAACCTTGGGAGCATAGCCGGGAAGAAATTGCCGCTATGTCGGATTTGATTCACGCTATGCACGCTGCCACCGGCCCGCTCGTGCCCTGTAATGAGGAGTGGTATTGCAAGCCAATTGACGCCGATGTGAATATGCCCTGGCGAGTCTTGCTGAAATGGCGCGTATCTACTTTGGCCGGTTTCGAAGGGGGCACAAAAATTTACGTAAATACCATTGACCCCTGGCATGTGCGCGATCGCGTAGTGCCGCGGCTATTGGAACTGCGCGCCGAAGGAAAAATTTCGCAGAGTATAAATATCTCTACCGAATGTAGCTGCCGCGTAAATTCCCTCCGGTACAACCCGGCTCTCCAATAGATACCGATAAATACCAGTAGGAGCTGCTTTTAGGGCTACTTTCACTTCACGAAAGTGGTTACGTATATACTTTTGCCTGCGCTTTTTGCCTTGCACCTTTTGCCACCGAAATACGCCAGCTAGTTTTCGCGCAAATAGCCTTTCTCCATGACGATGACCCGATCTGCCATTACATCTGCTTCGTCGTGATCATGGGTGACGAATATAGCCGTAATCCCCGTGCGTTTAATTATCTCTCGCAACTGCACTGCCAAAGTTTCGCGCAGATTGCGATCAAGCGCCGAAAGTGGTTCGTCGAGCAAAAGTAGCTGTGGAGAAGGAGCGAGCGAGCGAGCTAAAGCCACCCGTTGCTTCTGCCCACCCGAAAGCGTAGATATTTGCCGCTCCCCGTAGTCCGCTAAATCTACTAGCTGCAGTAATTCAGCTACCCGCGCTTTTATTTGGGCACGCGGCATCCGGTGCATTTCCAAACCGTAGCTGATATTCCGCGCCACATTGCGATGAGGGAAAAGCTGCCCGTCTTGAAATACCATGCCGACATTTCGCTTGTGCACCGGCACGTGCGCTAAATCTTTGCCATAGAGATAAATATTTCCGGCCGTCACCTGCTCTAAGCCAGCTATTGCCCGCAATAAAGTGGATTTCCCCGAACCAGAGGCACCGAGCAAAGCCACTATCTCCCCTTCGGGTACCTGCAAACAGGCACCGTGCACAGCAGTAAAGCCATTAGAGTAAGTGACATCTGCTTCTTTTACCACTAAAGCATAATTTTCATTCATCACTATATTTGTCCGATTCTTTGCTCGTCGCGATTCCGCGATCCAATAAATTCTGCACTAATGATTACGAACGCCGTCACCACTGCTAATAGCACTGCTCCGGCCAACGCCATACCGTAATTATTCTGCCCAGCTCGCGAGAGCAGCTTTACAATCACTACTGGCAAGGTCAAATAAGCCGGATCAGCGAGGAAAGATGTAGCTCCGAATTCGCCGAGTGAAACAGCGAAAGCAAAGCCCGCCGCCAGCCCGATACCGCGCAATAAAAATGGCATATCAATGGTGCGAAGTACTTGCGCAGGAGTGGCACCTAAGACGCTAGCAGCTTCCCGCATCCGCGGATCGATAGCACGCAACAGCGGCACTAAAGATCGGATAACCAGTGGTAAGGCTACTACTGATTGTGCTAAAGGCACGATGAGACCGGAATTAGCTATATCGGTACCGGCGAAAGTTATTAAAAATCCAAAACCAACCGTAACTGCGGAGACCCCGAGCGGCAGCAAGGTGACACCGTCTAAGAAACGTTGTGCTTGTAGCCATTTTCCTTGGACGCGCCGCGAAAGTACCAATGCCAAAGGTACGCTCACCAGTAAGGCAAAAATCATGGAATCGAAAGCGATGCGTACCGAGTGGTCGATAGCTTCTAGTACCGAAGTGCCCCCCGAAAATCCGAACCCGGTAGTAGAAAGAAGACGGTAGTTATCGAGTGTCCAATGACCTTGATACCGGAAAGAATTGAGAATAAGGGAAACAATAGGAAAAAGCACCAGGAATACTGCCAGTACGGTGATTATTTTTGGCAGCAGCGGCGCCTGGCGCAGCGAACGGCGGGAACGCGGGCGCACTTGCAGGGCCGTTTCCGTGCGGGCAGTGAGGCGCGTACCCACAATCAGAGCCAGAAGCACGATTATAAATTGCAGCACCGAGAGCATAGCTGCTTTATCAAGATCAAAGAAAGTGACGGTCTGAATATATATTTCCGTCTCAATAGTGCCATATCCCGGATTACCTAGCGTGGTCACGACTCCGTATGCGGTAGAGCAATAGAGGAAAGCCAGACCGCCTGCCGCTGCTATCGCCGGAGCTAATTGCGGCAAGGTGATGCTGAAGAATGCTCGGTAGGGGCTGGCTCCGAGAGTACGAGCCGCCTGTTCCGTACATGGATCGAGACTGGCCCACATATTTCCTACCATGCGGGTAATGAGCCCGCAGTTGAAGAACACCATGGCGAGCACTACTGCCCACGGAGTATTAGCCATATTTAGAAAAGCGAGCGGGCCGCCCAGCAAGGAGCGAAAAGCGATACCTACTACCACTGTGGGGAGCACAAAGGGAATTGTCAACAACCCCCGCAGTAGCTGCCGGCCAGGGAAATCGTGTAGATATAGCAAATAGGCAGCGGGTACGCCGCAAAGTATGGAGAAAAATGCACCCGCAACGGCCATCCAGAGAGTTTGCCAAATAATCTGCCAAGTGCGCTCTTCGCGCAGTAAATCCACCATGCCGCCCAGGAAAGAAGCTTCAGCTGCATCTACTCCGAATAGCCCGCGGAGCAGCATCGCTCCGACCGGCCACATAAAGAAAATAATTAAAAAGGCTAGGGGCAGTGCTACGGCACTGCCCCAGCCTATTTTAGAAATCAGCTTCATAGAATATTTCTTCTATGTAGGTATTTAGCAGTTACTTAGTGGATTCCTGGTATATCTTGGAATACTCATCCAGCCAAGCTTTCCGCTCCGCGCCCACTTTCTGAATATCTGCTTCAATTACCGTAGTCGGAAGTGGTGCATAGGTCGCCCACTCTTTCGGCAGCTCTATATTCTTCTTATAGGGGTAGACGTACATATTTTCCGGAATGGATTTCTGCACTTTATCCGTGAGTAAGAATTCGATAAATGCTTTTGCTCCATCTGCATTCTTAGCTCCCTTGGTCACGCCGGCGTACTCAATCTGCTTGATGCAAGTATCATTCAGAGAAGAAGTAGCGCCTTTCTCATAGGCGGGGGAAGAAGAATAGCTGAGCACTATCGGGTAGGCTCCTTTTCCTTCCGAACCAGAGAACTCAGTGTAATAAGCAGTAGACCAATCCTTTACCACTTTAGTGCCGTTGGCCAGCAAATCCTTCCAGTATTCAGTCCACTTATCTCCATAGGTGGAAACGGTGGCCGCGAGGAATGCCATACCGGGGGTGGACTGCAAGGGGTCGGTGAGTACCGTCAAATTCTTATACTCTGGCTTCAATAGGTCGTCAAAAGATTTCGGAATATCGATATTCTTATCGGCAAACCACCGGTTATCGGCATTCAAGCAGACATCGCCGCGGTCAATAGGAGCCAATTTCCCGTCCACGGTATCGGATTTTTCCAGACCTTTCGGCACAAATTCCTCTGCCAAGCCCGAGTTAATCACTTCGGCAGCCTGGAAAGTATCTACGCCGTAGAAGCCATCTACTACCGGCTTATCTTTGTTAATCAACAGCTGGTTAAGTACAGTACCGTCACCGGCGGAAACCGTCTTGAGCTGGTAACCGCTCTCCTCTTGGAAAGCTTTAATATCTTCTTCCGAAATCTTGAAAGAATCGTGGGTGAGAATGGTGACGACTTTATCGGCGCCGTCAGCTTTCTTATCTCCTGAATTAGCGGCGCTGCACCCAGCTAGCACCAGCGCAGCGGCAGCCAAAGCCACAGCCGTCTTCTTTAATGAAATCATTTTTCCTCCTACAATCATCTATTCGGAGGGGTATTCCGGATATATAGCCTGCCGCAGCAAACCGCGCCCAGAATTGAGAAACCCGACTCCCTTCGCCGGCATTATCCGGATCAGGTGCGAGGGTATTGGCTTAACGCAATCTCAGCACCGCAGTGGCGCTCCCCTGTCGTATTTCTAAGTATATAACAAGCAAAAATTATTACATACTTCTAGTAGTAGATATACCTTAAAGCCACGGAAGAGCTTTTCGGCCTTTTTCCTCCAGAAGTAATCGAATACCCGCACTTACTGCGGCACTCACAGCGGTGAATATGAAAAGCTGCACTCCGATTTTTCCTGAATTAGCTACCCCTTGCTGTGGAAGTTCCCTGTGTAAACCTTTTTTCCAAAAAAGCGTCAACAAATTCTCAGCTAAAAATCCAGTTACCGAGCCTAAGCCATAACTTAAAATTTTCTTTCCTATATACATCGGAATATCCTTTCCAATTACTCTCTTTACATTTGCACGTATTCAGTACCGCGGTCTATATCCTCTTTTAATTCATCTATGACTAATTCTGCCGGCTGCACCCGCCCAGTACGGTAGCCAGAGCGAGACAGCATGTGTGCGGAAATCGGCGAAGAAACCAATTGAAAGGCTATCACTAAAAGCAGCGTCCAGGTCATAGAAGCCTCTCGCACCAAAAGAATCACTCCTAGCATAAACATAATGAGAGAGAATACTTGCGGCTTGGTAGCTACGTGTTGGCGAGAAAGCAGATCCGGATAGCGCACCATGCCAATCGCCGCAATCAAAGTAAAAATACTGCCAACTACCAGGAAAATTGCTCCTAGGACATCCGCTATCATACCAGCGCTCACAGCTGCTCCTTCCCCGCGTGTTCCGAATCAGCCCCCGAGGTGCGATTTTTCGAAGTGGCCGCGGGGTGCTGGCTCGGGCGTAAATCGGTAAAAGGCTGTGATTGGTGCAGCTCTTCAGCTCTTTCCGCCGCCCGCCGCGCCAATTTTTGCCGCAGTTGCGGAGCAATTGGCGGCATAAAACGTGCCAAAGTGGTCGAACCGATAAAACCGATAAGAGAAAGCACTACCAATACCGGCAAGAGATCGCCGCGGCGCGAGCTCGCCGCTAAAAGTGTAAAACCGCCGATTAAAACTGCCGTCATCATATCTACTCCGACCATACGGTCTAGCGAAGTAGGCCCTCTCACTATGCGATAGAGGACTAAAACGGCGGCACAAAAAAGCAATACTGCGCAGCCAATAAGTACATAAATCATAGTGTTTCTCCTGCTCTACGCGGTTCACCGCTCGGAGGAGCATAGGGAGTAGGAAGCCTACCCGCCTGCGGAGAATCTCCCGGCACATATCCGGCATCTATCAGCTCCTCGTGAGAAGCCAAGGCGCGCAAGACCCGCTCTTCTTGTTCGAGCACCGTGGCGTGAATACCGTCTATACCACCTGCTAAATCCATATCGAATACGTGCACATAGAGAGTGCCGGTGGCTCGATGCGCATCTACCACTACCGACCCAGGCACCAAACCCGTCATTCCTGCCACGATTGCCAAGTATACATCCGAATGCGAACGCAGTTTCACTCGAATAATGGCGCCGCGCGGCACGCGCCCTCGGAGAATAAATTTTCCTTGCATCCACGAAGCCCGTAAAATATCGGCGAAAAATATGAAAAGGAGCCGCCCGAGAGCCCGCGGGCGAAATCGCCCGTCGTAGGGAGTAGCCGGGAAAGGAGCCAAAGTAGTAATAAATAAAGCCAGTAAAAATCCCGCTACGAAATTACCTACTGAGATATCTCCCCAGATTAACACCCACGCCAAAGTGAGCCAGAGAATTAACCCCATCGAGGCATGCGGGAAACGAGCCGGATGGAACCGAGAACGGCGAATAGCAGCTGCCGATTTACTCATGACTTCCTCCCTCGTTTTGCCGTGTACTTTGCCGCTCATTCTGCATTTCTTTTTCCACTACCTGCGGCGATATCCCTTCTCCGCGGGCGTTTTCCGGGAATACAGCTACCACGTATGGCATACGCTGCGTGAGCTCCATTCCCGCCGCTTGCGTATAGGAATTTATCGGGCCGGCGAAGAGCGAAATACCTAAAGTAATAGCTACCAGCACTCCCGTGGCATAAGTAGTACCGGGGACGCTTTTCACCTGGGGCAACTCCTCCGGAGGAATTTGCCAGAAAGCCATATTCCACGCCCGCATGACGGCGTAGAGCGTGAGGAGTGAAGTGATGATGCCTCCGGCTATTAAAGCCCAATCAATCCACAATCCACGCTCGAGAGAAGCCTGCATAAGCCCAACTTTTCCAAAGAATCCCGAAAAAGGCGGAATACCAGCTAGATTTAAAGCGGGAAGCATATAGAACACGGCGATGAGAGGCGCGGTTTTAGCGAGGGATCCCAGTTTAGTCAAAGAAGTAGTGCCCCCGTGCCGCTCAATTAAGCCCACCACCAGGAAAAGCGTGGTCTGTACTACGATGTGGTGCATTGTGTAATAAATCGCTGCGCCCAGCCCGTGCACCGAAGATACGGAGATTCCCCAAATCATATAACCGATATGCGATACCAGCGTAAAGGAAAGCAAGCGTTTAATATCCACCTGTGCCACGGCACCGAGGATTCCGATCAGCATCGTGAGCAGCGCAAAAACTCCCAGAATAATCCCGAGCCGGTTGTAGGGGAAGAGTAATACTTGCGTGCGAATAATGGCGTAGACCCCGACTTTAGTCAGTAATCCGGCGAATACCGCGGTGACCGGTGCCGGAGCAGTGGGGTAGGAATCCGGCAGCCAAGCCGAAAGTGGGAAAATAGCAGCTTTAATTCCGAAAGCTACTAAGAGCAAGGCTTGAATTGCGAGGCGTACCCCCGGATCAATATCCGGAATCCGCAAAGCGAGCTGCGCGATATTTACGGTACCGGTGGAAGCATATATGAGCGCGACGGCAACCAAGAAAACTACTGAAGATATAAGGGAAACTACTATATAGATAGTGCCTGCCCGCATCCGATCTCGGGTACCGCCCAGCGTAATGAGCACAAAAGAAGATACCAGCAGCATCTCAAAGCCCACATACATATTGAAGATATCGCCCGCTAGAAAAGCATCTGATACCCCGGCAGAAAGAATTAAAAATGCGGGGTGGTAGACGGCAATAGGTGCAGCATCATCTCCGTCTGCGGCACCTTGAGCAAGAGAATAAAGCAATACCAGCAGTGTGACAGTGATAGAGGTGAGGAGCATAATTGCCGATAATTTATCGGCTATAAGCACGATACCTACTGGAGCAGCCCACGAACCAATATTCAAAACTACGGGTGCTTCGCTAGACATTACGACTAGAGCAATTGCCACTCCCAACGCTATCGCTAATACAGTGGCGGAAATTATGCCCTGCAGCCGGCGAATAGAAGCAAAAGCTAAGGAAAGCCCCGCTCCGAGCAGCGGCAACACTATGGGAATGGCGAGCAAAAAGTTCCAATTCATGCTTGCTCCTCCGACTGCATAGTTGCCACTATATTAGCTGGCTGCTGGCGGGGTTTATCGAAGACTGGATCTATTTCTCCCGTGAGCTCCGTATCTTCTAGCTCCCCTTCCGTATCGTCATGTGCCTGCGGCGCATCTTCTTCTACCCGAGCCGCTCCCTCCGCCCGCGCGGCGAGCCGGGCGCGCTCTGCGCGGCGCAAAATTCGTCTATCTTCTAAATCGTCTTGCACTTCGTCATTCCCATTTAATTGCCAGGAACGATATCCAATCGCAAGCAAAAACGCCGTAGTGCCGAGACCAATAACGATGGCCGTGAGCATCATCGCTTGCGCCAAAGGATCTGACATAGTCTGCGGATCAGTTTTCCCGACTAACGGCGGGTTCCCCGTCCTCCCACCGGCGATTAAGAAAAGAATATTTACTCCGTTAGTTAAATTGGTAAGTCCGAGCACGATGCGAGAAAGCGAACGCTCCAGAATTAGATACACTCCCACGGAGATCAGTACCGCCGCCAGCACTAAAAGAGCTAAAGAACTAGGCATGAGCTTCCTCCTCATCTGCTGCATAACGAGCTGCCGCTTCGGCCGCTTCCGCCGCTGCCCGGCGTATATCCTCGCGCGGTAAAAGTGCCATCTCTACTTCGTCAGAAATTCCTTCTTTTTCACCGTGTCTATCTATTTCCGCACCGAGAGAACGCAGAATATCTAGCACTAAACCGACGACGATGAAGAATACTCCGATATCGAAGAAAATGGCGGTGGCCAGATTTACCGGCCCGAACAAAGGAAGAGAGAAATGGAATTTCGCGCTCTGTAGAATCGTACCGCCGAAAAAGGTGGGAGCGAGCGCGGCGATGGCAGCCAAGGCTAAACCTCCCCCGAGGAGATGACCCGGGTGGAGCGGTATAGCAGTTCCAAGTTCATAGCGCCCACCTGCTACGTAGCGCAGTACCAGCGCAGTGCCAGCCATTATTCCGGCCGCAAAACCGCCTCCCGGATTGTTGTGACCAGCTAAGAGGAAATAGAGGGAAAGAAGAATAATCGTATGGAATACGAGCCGCGTGCCTACCTCCAGGATTACCGAACGCCGCGGGCTGGATAGAGAAGTGCTGCCGGCTAGCCAGAGCCGATTGCGCCCAGAGGCCCGTACGGTAGATTCGATTTGCCGCGCACGCCGTGCGTCCCAAGCAGGAGCTTCTCCCTTTTTATCTTGGGGGTGCTCCCAGACGCGCACCGAATTCCCGGGCTGGAGCAGGTTGCGGAAACGGTCGATACGAGCTTTTCTATCTCTAATAAATAGTAGCGAAGAAATCCCTACTGCGGCTGCCACCACTACCGATATTTCGCCGAGCGTATCCCCGGCGCGAATATCTACTAGCGTCACATTTACGATATTGCTGCCATAGCCGTAGTAGTAGGCTTCGGCGGGGAACTGCTGAGATATTGGGGTAGCCGTGCGTGCCCCGGCTGCCAGCCAGGTGATTAGTGCCGCACTTATTCCAATCGCGCAAGCTAGCAGAATTCGCATTTGCCGGATTAAGCGGAGCGGTCGATTAGAAAAATATATGGGCAGGCGGCGCAATACTAAAATAAAGACCACTAGACTCATGGTTTCAGCCAGAGTCTGAGTGAGTGCTAAATCAGGAGCTCCGTATAGTTCATAGATAAAAGCGACCGCATAGCCCGATACTCCAATTAACAGAACTGCTTTGATGCGGTGCCGCGCGCGGGCGCCGAAAATAGCGGCCAGCGCAGCTATTACCGCTACCGCCAGCTGCGCGGGTGTATCGAATAGCCGAATTGCGGGGCGAATCTGCAAATTACCACCCAGCAGGGCCGCTCCCCCCACCAGTAGGGTGAAAAATAGAATTGAGGAGAGGTAAGCAGGCAGAGAACCGCGCTGAGTAAAACCAGTGACATATCCGGAAAGATTCTCTAAACCGTCGATACTCTTCTGATAAAGACCGGAGGCGCGCAGGGGAAACTCCAGTTTCTCAGTGATTCTCTCCCACGGGCGGCGCAGCGCAAATATCGCGAACCCGCTCAAAAGTACTAGGAGCGTGATTAGGAGAGCCCAACTGAAACCACTCCACAACAGCAGATGGCCACTTTCGCCGGGTAGAGACTCCACATAAGGGAGGAGGAGCCGCTCTAAAGACGGCCCGCCGATTATACCGACCAGTAATCCCGAGAGGGAAAGTATAATTACTGGCCCGAGCAGCATCCAAGAGCGCTCTTTTACCGCTAGTTCTACTACATTCTCCTTATCGGCAAAAGCTCCCCAAAGGTAGCGCAACGTATAAGCGACGGTAAAAGCTGAACCAAGGGCAATGGCAATCCAAGTAACTGTGGCACGAAAATCACTGCCAATTAGAGTATGTAAGGCAGCTTCTTTTGCCACAAATCCGGCAAAAGGCGGTAGGCCCATCATTGAAGCTCCGGCGAGCGCCGAGAAGAGCGCCGTCACCGGCATTTTCTTACGCAACCCAGTGAGCTGGCGTAAATCTCGTGTCCCGACTGCCCAATCGATAATGCCGATAGAGAGGAAGAGAGCTGATTTGAAGAGGGCGTGTGCCAGCAACATCATTAAGCCGGCCAGGAGCATGGCCGAGGTGCCGTAGCCGACAAGAATCATTAGTAAACCCAGCTGAGAAACGGTGCCGAAAGCGAGTACCAGCTTCAAATCGTACTGCCGCAGCGCCCGATAGCCGCCCAACAATAAGGTACAGATTCCAAATAACGGAATACCAATCTGCCAGATGGAATAGCCAGCAAAGCCGGGGGCGAAACGCGCCACCAAGTAGACGCCAGCTTTTACCATAGCGGCCGCATGTAAGTACGCAGATACTGGCGTGGGGGCAGCCATGGCAGCGGGGAGCCAAAAGTGGAAAGGAATTATGGCGGATTTTGTAAAAGCTCCGGCCATGAGAAGCACAACTGCCGTATTCAAAAGCGCAGTGGCAGTGTGGCCGGTGAGTTGATCGACTCCGAGGCGATTGCTCTGAATACTAGCTAATAATTCGGTAATTTCATAAGATCCACCGGGTAATTCCCCGAGAATTATGATTCCTACCAGCATTGCTAGACCACCAGCGGTGGTGAGAATAATTGCCTGCATAGCGGCACGGCGGGAAACACTCGTATGGTAATTATGGCCGATGAGTAAAAAAGAAAATACGGTGGTGAGTTCCCAGAAAAGATAGAGGGAAAGAGTGTTGTTGGTGGTCACTAAACCGAGCATCGCTGCTGCAAAAGCTGTGAATACCGCGGCAAAACGAGGTACTCCGCGCGCCGTCGCCGAAAAATACCGACTGCAGTAGAACAGTACGAGTGCCCCGACGCCGGTAACTATCAGAGCCATGAGCCAAGAGAGCTGATCTATTCGAAAGCTGAGATTCATCCCCAGTTGCGGCGCCCAAGGCCAAAACTCACTGCTGCTTTTTCCGCGGAAAATGCCGGGAGCTAGCGAGAGCAGATAACAAAAAATAGCGGCCGGAATGATGGAGAGCACTACGAATCCGAGGCGGCCTTTGCGCATCAAGGGGGGTGCAAGCAGAGCTCCCGCCATGAATAACGCCAGACATATCAGCATGCCGCTCCTTTAAAATGCGCTTCGAAAATTTTTGCACCGGCGAGGTATACCGCGGAAAGCACACTTTACTGGTATGCGCTGCACCTGCGGTACGCCGATAAGAAGATATTTCTGCCAGTATCCCCTCTCCATACTAGTGAAACTAAGTGCGAGCTTCCAGCGGAAGAAGCGAGGAAGCTCCGGCAAAAAGCCAGTTATCGGTAAAATAGGTCTATCCGGAGCTGGAACGAGAAAAGAGCGGAGCCAGCGCGAAAAGAGGAAGTAAAAATCCCCTAGAGCTCGCGCGAAGTATCTACGCGATGAAAATTTAGATATGAGCGCGAAGCGGTAGGCCCACGCTGCCCTTGATAGCGAGAATGAGCTGCTCCTTGTCCGTAGGGGCGCAGGGCTGGCGAAGAGAGCTGGAAGAAGCAGAACTGCCCCACTTTCATGCCGGGATAGAGCTTAATCGGCATAGTGGAAGTATTAGAGAGTTCCAAAGTCACGTGCCCGGAGAAACCGGGATCTATAAAACCAGCGGTAGAGTGCGTGAGTAAACCCAATCTCCCTAGGGAAGATTTACCTTCTAAACGAGCAGCTATATCGGCAGCTAGAGAAATTCGCTCATAAGTGGAACCTAAAACGAACTCCCCCGGATGCAACACAAATACGCCATCTGCCGGCACTTCGAGCAGCGCAGTTAATTCTTCCTGCTCCGCCGCTGGATCTATTACTTCATAGCGGTGATTATTGAACAGACGAAAATATCTATCTAAATGAATATCTATCGAAGATGGCTGCACCATTTCCGGATCCCAAGGATCTAAAGAAATTTTCCCGGATTCTACGTATGCGTATATATCGCGATCTGAAAGTAACACCCTTTGATTCTGGCATTTTTTTCGCCTTTTAGGAAATCAAATTATGAGAAATGCGCTTCTTTATAGCTCTTGTATTTCCCTCTCTCTAGCTTGACTGTTAGGCTAAAAGAGTCTTTTATGCTCAGGCGGGCACAGCCTGCGGTTGATAGAAAAGGTAAAAATATGAAACTGAAAAAAGTATTAGCTCTGGGAGTTGGGCTACTATTAGCATTTTCGCTTATGTCCTGCGGAAATGATGATTCAAAGGCAAAGAATGCCGGAAAAGCAGAAGGCGATACTTTCACCATCGGCTTCGATGCTAATTTCCCACCCTATGGCTATAAGCAGGGCGATGATTACGTCGGCTTCGATATTGATTTAGCGCAAGAAGTAGCTAATCGTAACGGCTGGAAACTGGTAAAGCAGCCTATTGACTGGGATTCTAAAGATATGGAGCTCAACTCCGGTACCGTAGATTGCCTGTGGAACGGCTTTACTCTTACTGGGCGGGAAGATAAATACACTTGGAGCTCCCCGTATGTAGATAATTCCATCGTCGTCGTGACCAAGAGCGATTCTGGAATTAAAACTCTGGCAGATTTAGCTGGGAAAGTAGTAAATGTACAGGCTGATTCCTCAGGTCTGGCCGCATTGAAAGATGCAAAGAATAAAGATTTAGTGGCGAGTTTTAAGGAACTCACCGAAGTGGCAGAATACAACACCGCTTTTATGAATATCGAAGCGGGTGCAGCCGACGCTATTGTAGTTGATTTGGGAGTGGCTCATTTCCAGCTCGATAAGCGCCAAGCTGGTGCTTTCACCATCATGCAGCCAGAACTACAGACTGAACAGTACGGAATTGGCTTTAAGCTCGGCAACGAAGCACTGCGCGATCAGGTGCAGAATACCCTCGACGAAATGCGCAGAGATGGCACCTTCCTCAAACTGGCGGAAAAGTACGGTTTGCAAGATGCGGTGATTAACGAACCGGCTAAGTAAGGCATAAGTAAGGCAGAATCTTTCCTACTTCTACCGTAGTAAGGTAGCTGGGCGCGCCTAGGTTGCAACCATGTGGGCGCGCCCGGTTACAGCAAAAAGAGAAAATTATGGATCTAATAAGTACCTATATGCCGGAACTGCTAGGCGGAGCAGTAAATACCGTAATTATTTTTGCTCTCACCCTCGTGCTTTCTATGCCGCTGGGTTTAGTTGTATACGGTGGGCGAGTATCTCGGTTAAAACCGCTGGCCTGGCTCACGCAGTTCTATATCTCTCTTATGCGTGGCACTCCGCTGATGCTGCAATTAATGGTGGTGTACTTCGGACCTTATTTCCTTTTCGGCGTACAAATTAGCTCTGCTTACCGTTTTTATGCAGTGGTAATCGCTTTCGCCATAAATTACGCAGCCTACTTCGCCGAAATTTATCGGGGAGGCTTTCAAGCAATCCCCAGCGGGCAACGCGAAGCTGCCTACGTACTGGGTTACTCACGTGCTCGCACTTTTCTATCAATCGAACTCCCTCAAATGTTTCGCACGGTATTACCCTCTATCACCAACGAAGTAATCACCTTGGTGAAAGATACTTCGCTCGCCTTCGCCATTGCCTACGCGGAGATATTCACTATTTCTAAGCAGATTGCCGCAGCTCACGCCACTATGGTGCCTTTTATTGCGGCCGGAGTATTTTATTGGGTATTCAATCTGCTAGTGGCTACCTTTATGGCCCAAATCGAAAAACGCCTCGGCGTCTACCATATTTAAGCGAGGAACTGCTATGGAAGCATTAGCTATTAATAATATGGAAAAAAGCTTCGGCACCAATAAAGTGCTGCAGGGAGTTTCGCTGCGCGTAGAAGAAGGAGAAGTAGTAGCCATTCTCGGACCTTCTGGATCTGGAAAATCTACTCTTCTGCGCTGCGCCACTTTTCTTGAAGAAATGGATAACGGCGAGATCTGTTATTTTGGCGAGCAGGCTTTCAAAAAAGAAAACGGCGAAAAAGTATCGACAGGAGACCCGCGGCGCTTTCGCCATGACTTTGGTTTAGTGTTCCAGGATTTTAATCTTTTTCCGCACTGGAGCGTACTACGAAATCTGATGGATTCCCCTTGCAAAGTACAAAAACGCAATCCAGAAGAAGTGCGCAAAGAAGCCCTCGCTCTTTTGGAACGCATGAATCTGAGCGATAAGGCCGACGCCTACCCCAGTGAGCTTTCCGGAGGTCAGCAGCAGCGCGTAGCTATTGCGCGTGCACTGGCGCGCCGCCCGCGTATGCTTTATTTCGACGAACCTACTTCCGCCTTAGATCCAGAACTCACCGGAGAAATTCTCCATATTATTCGTGCTCTCGCTGCCGAGAATATGACTATGGTTATCGTGACGCACGAGATGGATTTTGCCGCAGAAGTAGCTGATACGGCACTGTTTATAGACGGAGGTGTCGTGCTAGAATCCGGGCCTGCCCGCGAGTTAATTAAAAACCCCACCCAACCGCGCACCATCCAGTTCCTTACTAAACTGCGCGGAGAATCTGAGCAGAAAAACTCATGACCCGCACTTCTCTAAAATGGCTTCCGAAAGCCGCTCCAAACCAAAGTATCGCTGCAGCGCAGCACCTCTTTCAAGCGACTTATAACTATCAACCGCAGGGAGTTTGGGCTGCCCCGGGGCGAGCTAATTTAATTGGCGAACACGTAGACTACGCCGGAGGAATATGCCTGCCTTTTGCTTTAGCGGAGCGAGCCTATTTAGCAGCTTCCCCTAATGACGCTGGCATCTACCGAGTAGTGAGCCCTGGCGGGGAACCGCAGCTAGTAGAAATTCCCACTTCCGAAGTAGGGTTACGCAATCCAGATAACTGGGCAAGCTATGTAGTAGGTGCAGTGTGGACAGCATTAGGGCCCGGGCAGGGCTTCGATTTAGCTCTCTATTCGGAAGTGCCGATTGGAGGAGGGCTCTCGTCTTCTGCCGCGCTGGGTTGCTCAGCTGCCTTGGCTGCCCAAGAAATTATTAGCGGCCACTCGCTCACAGAGACCGAAAGAATTCCCCTTATTGCCAGCACGAAGCGCGCCGAAAATGAAGTGGCGGGCGCACCGACCGGCGGTATCGATCAGCATATTTCTTTGCTCGGCCAGGTAGAGCACGCACTGGCGATTGATTTTGCGCAAGGCAGCTATGAGCAAATTCCTTGTGCACTGCAGGCAGCAGGTCTAGTTATTTTAGTAATCGACACCGGCATACCGCATTCTTTACGCGATGGGCAGTACAGTTCCCGCCGGCAAGTGATTGACGCTGTAACCGCTTACGCCGGCCAGCCGTACTTGCGAACGGTATCCGAACCGCTGGCAGTAGCCGAAGAATGGGCGGAGCAGAATGTGCCAACGGGGTATGGAAGTGCCGAATGGAAAAATATCGTCCGCCGGCGTGTACATCACGTATTTAGCGAAATTTCCCATACGCAAGAAGCTATTAGCTACTTACAACAAGAAGATTGGCGGCGACTAGGAGAAGCTATGCAAAAATCGCATATTTCTTTGCGCCACGATTTTGAAGTATCTATTCCCGAGCTGGATACGGCGGTAGAGATAGCTTTGGCGAATGGAGCATACGGAGCTCGCCTCACCGGGGGTGGATTTGGCGGAGCTGCAATTGCCTTGCTGGAAAGAGAGCGCGTGGAAATGTGCGCCGAAAAAATTGCGGAAACTTTTGCTTGGCGCGGTTACAGTGCTCCGGCTTTTCTCTTAGCTTATCCGAGCCAAGGTGCAGAGCGCGTAGCCTAAGAAACCTGCACACCTACCTCACCGTTCCCTACTTATTCCTTGCTACCTGCTCACTTGCTACCTGCTCGCTTGCTACCTGCTCGCTTGCTACCTGCTCGCTCACTGCTCTTTCTCCGCGCTATTTGCTTATCGTTCCGAAAGAGATATAGTTTTCTTGTAGTTTAATGATAACTATTCTCAGTCTAAATAGGGAGTAAAGAATACAATGAGCAAAAAGCGAATCTCGCTACTCATATCTCTTTTAATCTGTGCTTTAGGCGGAACTCTCTGGGCCGGATTCTTAGTACCCGCCCAAGCAAGCGGGGAAAATATAGTCACGCAGCCTACCGTATTACGTAAAGGGCATTTAGACGTATTTTATGTATGGGGAAATTCCACCGGCCTACAGCTGGGAATTAAAGAAGACATTACCGGGCAGGGGGTGGTACGCACAGCAGAATCTGCACTTCTGAAAATGGGGGCAGACTGGTACACCACCGACGTAGCGGATTTCAATCTGCCGGGCGGCGAAAAATCTGGCTATTTAACCCCGGGAATAGCTGCCGATATGATGACGCCCGGCTGGGCCGCCAATGATTACACTCAGGCGGGAATTGAGAGTGTAAAACTGCAATTTACCGAAGTGAGCGGCCCCGGAAGTATTGCTATTTTCCGGCAAACCCTCCAAGGCACTATTAAGCCCTTTCTGGCAGCTGGAAAATTTTATATTGAAAACGGCAGTGAATTAGAGATATCTGCACGCAGCCACACCCACGCCACCTGGGTATTCTCCCAAGCTGGCACGTATAAGATGCAGGTGAAAGCAGTAGGAATTACTGAAAACGGGCAAGAGATTAGCTCTCCGCCGGCCACCTACACCTGGGTCGCAGAGAAAACTCCCGCGGCGGGAAATACAGAAGGAACGGATAATGCCGGCGAAAATCCGAGCCCAAATTTGCCGGAGACTACCCCAGATAATCCCAGCAATCCGCTGCCCACACCAGAAATCGACCCAAGTAATCCACAAGCCGCTAAAACTATTTTAGAAAGAGGGCACCTCGATGTATTTAATATCGAGGCTCCCGGCGGGAAACTCCAGTTAAATCTCAAAGAAGATATTACCGACGCTTCCGGAGCAAGCACGATTCGCCGACCAGAAGATACGGAGCTGCACGTAAGAGAAGCTGCCCGCTGGCAGCCTCTGCAATATCTGCGAACGCAACTTGGGGAAGAAAGCGGATATCTCTTGCCAGAATTTTTCCCCTCGAGCGCAGCGCCTAATCTACTTTGGCCTGGCTGGGACAGCGGCGCCGCCCGTAATTTTTTCCAAAGTGTAGATATTAATTTTCTGGAGATAACGGGCCCCGGAAAAGTCTACTTATTCGGCACTGGGTTCGGAAAAGCCCAACCTTTACTCCAATCAGGAGCTCTAGAGCTGCGTGCGGGAGAAAAAATTTCCCAAAAAATGCTCGGCCATGCGCACGCCAACTGGTATTTTACTAAACCGGGCACCTATAAAATGCGGGTACAAGCCAGCGGAGTACCCCTAGATAAGAACACCCAACTCGCAGTAGATTCCACTTCCACTGCCCTCGCATCTAATCTTCCCGCTGCTTCCACTTCTGCCCAGCCAGATTCAATGGCTGCCTCTCGCACATCCTCCCTCTCCAATGTTGCTACCTATACGTGGGTAGTGGGAAAAATAACTGCCGAAACAGACCTTAGCGGCACGGGCTCGCCGGCAAATACGGATCAGCACCGTGGTATAGATAGTTCTACTCTCTTTACTCCTGGTAAAGATTTAGCGCAAAAAGACGGTTCTTCTCTGCCCACTGCTACCGCAGCTCCAGCAGAAGCGCTTACAAATGCGGCTCCCAGCACCGCTCAGATAGCAGGCTTCCTTCCACAGAGCGGAGGTACTTTCGTGGGATTACTCGGAGCTTTACTGCTTATTCTTAGCTGCGGAATTACTCTCAATACTTGGAAATCCAGGCGCTTTCTAATTAAAAAATAGCAGGAAAACCGCAACTATCTTGTATAGCGTATTTGCTAAATTCACACATGGATTTAATATAAATCACGATAAATAAGATATATCGTCGGGCATTACCCACCCCACGCATATACAAGTTTATAGGCTAAATCGCGCGCGCGGTATGTGTTTAATATGGAAAGATTTTCATTTCTGTGTCATGCATAGGGCATGCACGGGCAGTTTTGAAAGTGTTCCGTTTCGACTTTTCCGCTTGTTTAAGCCGTTTTAAGGGGTGCCCCCAGTGAGACTCGAACTCACACTGGACAGATTTTAAGTCTGCTGCCTCTGCCGATTGGGCTATGGGGGCGCTTGCCGGCACTGCCAGCGAAGCAATTGCTCGCCTTATTCCTAGCTACCTAAAAATAACTGCACTGAGCAACACCTGCTAAGTTTAGCAGTATTTTCTGCGATATAAAATTAGAAGCCAACTCTCTGCAAAAAAGAAAAGGTTATCTATCTTACTTCCCACTTTCTTTTCGCGCTCCGCCCTAGAAATGTCAGTACGATTTAACCTATAGGATTTATTTACTATTCCGCTCCTAATCAAAGTAAGATTAAGCAGAATGTAATTGGTCAACCAATACTCAGAATAGAGGCAATTATGGCGCATAGAAATATACTGCAACGGTATCGGCATTCCTTGGAAAATGAGACTATGGCCGGCCTAGTATTAATTATTGGCGCTGTAATTGCTTTAATTTGGGCAAATTTCCCGGCGGCAGGCGGGCGCGCAGCTTATGCCACTTTCGCCTCCACCACTTTCGGGCCCGCAGCTCTACATCTAAATCTTTCACTTTCCGCCTGGGCCTCCGACGGTCTGCTAGCTATTTTCTTTTTTGTAGTGGGCTTGGAGCTAAAAGAAGAATTCACCATCGGATCTCTGCGCGATATCCGCAAAGCACTAGTACCTATGCTAGCCGCGGTCTGCGGAATGCTCGGCCCCATCGGCGTATATCTAATAGTCCAAATGCTCTCTGCTACTCCTAACTACGGAGGTTGGGCCATCCCCGTCGCCACAGATATTGCTTTTGCTCTCGCCGTCCTCAGCCTGTTCGGAAAAGGGCTCCCTCCGGCCGCCCGCACTTTCCTAATGACCTTGGCGGTGGTAGATGATTTACTAGGCATCATACTAATTGCCATATTCTTCGCCACTGACCTAAACTTCCTGTTCCTCGGAGCTTCTTTACTGGTGATTGCGCTATTTGGTTTCTTAGTACAGAAACGCATCACCCACTGGTACATATTGGTACCACTCGGTATTCTCGCCTGGTATTTCATGCACCTCTCCGGAATCCACGCCACTATTGCCGGAGTAGCTCTCGGCCTCACCGTGCCGGCAAAGCAGCGCACGCGCGAAGATAGCTCCCTGACGCGCGTCTTCACCGAAAAATTGGAATTCCTTTCCGCCGGTTTCGTCCTACCTATTTTCGCTTTCTTTGCTGCCGGAGTAAACGTAGTTGATACCGGCGGCGTATTCGATATGCTCTCCGACCCAATTGCAGAAGGCGTCTATCTAGGACTCCCCCTCGGAAAGTTCTTGGGTATTACCTGCGGAGTATTTATTATGACGAAGGTCTTCCCCCTCCGACTAGAAAATACGATAAATCTCTACGATATTATGCCGATTTCTTTAATAGCAGGCATCGGCTTTACAGTTTCTCTGCTCATCGCCACCCTTTCTTTCACGCCTGGAACAGCAGAAAGTGCTCATGCCCGAGTGGCCGTGCTTGCAGGTACTTTAATCTCTGCTGTAGTAGGCGGCGCGGCCACGAAACTGCGCGGCCACTACAGAATGCGTATCGCCGATAAGACAGATATCCGCACTTCTCAGCAAAGCTATCAGTAGAGATTCTTATATAGTTTCCTATTTGTTAGAAAATTTTCTGCCCACAGTTAGCTAACTGTGGGCAGAACTAACTCTAAATACGAGCTGGTTTTTGCGGCTGGCGAGCCGCCCACAGCGCTAAACCATCTAGAATATCGTGTTCTGAAGTAATTATTTCGCGCACAGGGGTAGCACTATCGGCGGTGCGCGCAGCAATCCGGCGCACTATTTCTTGCCATACCAAGGCGCCTGCAGCGATTACATCTACTCGCCCTGGGTGTAAAAATCCCAACTGCCGCCGCTCTGCCGGTGTGGCCTGAAGAAACCATTCTGCCGCCGCAGAAATCTCTGCAATGCGCAAAGCACTCCCGTGAATACGTGCGGGGTCATAGTTAGGCAGCTGCAGCGCGAAAGCCGTAAGCGAAGTGACTGTGCCGGCCAGGCCAATTACCGCCGCAGCCGCGGTAAAATCTATTTTTGCTTCCACTGCATCAAGAGCTCTTTGCACATCTGCCCTAGCCGCCGCTATTTCTGCCGCGGTAGGTGGATCCGAATGTAAATGCCGCTCGCGCATCCGCACTGAACCGATATTCATCGACACCGCCGCCTGCACTTCTCCTGCTGCCGTACCGAGGGTAAATTCCGTAGAACCGCCCCCTAGATCTACTGTGAGTAGACGCGGGGGAATTTCTGCAATAGGAAGAGCAGAGAGTGCCCCTTGAAAAGAAAAAGTTGCTTCCTGTTCTCCACTCAATACCTGCGGATATACACCTAATCGGCGATATACCCCGGCAATAAATTCTTCTCTGTTTTCCGCATCGCGCGTAGCAGAAGTAGCGGCAAAACGAATCGATTCTACCTTTCGCCGGCGGCATTCTGCTGCATAATCTGCTACTGCATCTAGGGTGCGCGCTAAAGCTGCTGGCGCAAAACGCCCCGTGCTATCTACCCCAGCTCCTAGGCGCACTATTTCCATGCGCCGCAGCTCATCAGTTATTTTTCCCTGTTTGGCATCTACGCTACCGATAAGTAGACGTATCGAATTAGTGCCACAATCAATTCCTGCAACTTTCACAAGTACTAGCTTGCCACTCCGCTCCGAAATTTTTCTAGTTGCGCGCTGCTGCCCCACAGCGGCAAATCTTGGTATCCCAACCAGCTTGTTGTAAGGCTCTATCTCCAAATGGACATATTCCTGCTCCCACTGCGAGCGCATAACCAGCCAAGGCGTGCAAGCATTTTATTCTATCCGGCATACCGCCAGCCGATTTTCCCGCTATTTCCGGTACTTCTTCCATAAGCTCCCGCCTTTGCACATAGATTTCATGTGCGTGGCGATACTGCGTGGCTAGTTCTTCATTAACCCTCAGCTCTTCATTCATCGCTTCCATACCGCCGGTGCTCTCTATTCGAGATATTTCTTTCACCAAAGATGGAAGTGAGAGATAGAAAGTAGTGGGAAAAGGGCTGCCATCTTCCAAGCGTGGATAGGTAATAGTGACGGCCGGATTACCACAGCAACATCGAGCCGCTATTCCCACTAGACCGCGCGGAATACGCCCTAACTGTTGGCGTAAAATTTCTCTATCTGCTTCCGTAGCTAGAGAAGCAGCCGGGGCAATTTGCCGCAGCTGCTCGAGCGAAAGCTGAGGGATAGCAATCTTCATCCGGTCTTCCCTTCTGATGTTTTCCCTTCTGATGTTTTCCCTTCTGACGTCTTCCCGTCTGGCATTTTCAATATTGGAGTATCTTCTAAATCGGTAGTTTTTCCATCACTATCGGCATCGCTCTTAGCAACTCCCCCAGCGAGCTGAAGAGATTCCCACATAGTCAAATAAAAAGGCGTGGCCGCTAAGCGATCTTTCCGCATTTTTTCTATTCTTTCAGCAGCAGCTGTCTCCCCATCTTGCGCCTTTTTCTGCTCTACCACATAGAGAGTCTGCCCCGGGAGCACGTAGCCAATTCGCTCCCGCGCTTGTGCCTGCACAAAAACTGGATTTTTCCAAAGCGCGATTTCATTACGTAGTTCTTTTTCCCGCGCCGTATGCTCCTGCAAAGTAGCAGCCAGAGTTCTTTTCTCTTCCTGCAGAGAGATAAATGTGCGCAAGGGATTAGCCACTATCACGAGCGAAAGCATCACCGTAATCACAATAAAAGCTAAACGCAGCGAAAATTGCCGGGTCTTCCCTTCTCCTTTTAAGACCACATTCCAATCATTACCTAGACGCTGCGCCAACCCCGGTTGGGAAGAATTACCGGAATGCACTTCCCCAGCTTTCGGTGGACGGCGCGGCGGCACCGCATTTTTCCCCTTTCCCGCTTTCGCATTACCCGGTTTTTTCGGCGCAGGTACGCCCGCGCGCACTCCACGGCGCGGAGCTGAGCGCTGTTTACCAGAAGCGGCAGAACGGGAATAGGGACGACGGGAAGTCATGCTGCAAGTCTAACTAATCGAATAAATGTTCCGTAACTATACACACGGGAGGAGCCCGCTGGACCCCTCCCGTGTATTCTTTTAACTATTTTTTAGCCTTATTTCTTGAAACGCGGGAAAGCAGAACGGCCAGCATAAACAGCCGCATCTACTAGCTCGTCTTCAATACGCAGCAGCTGATTGTACTTATTCACCCGCTCGCCACGTGCCGGCGCACCGGTCTTAATCTGGCCAGAGTTGGTGGCTACTGCCAAATCAGCAATAGTGGTATCTTCCGTTTCGCCCGAACGATGCGAAGTCATAGTCTTGAAGCCAGCCCGGTGGGCAGCTTCTACAGCATCAAAGGTTTCGGTGAGGGTACCAATCTGGTTTACCTTCACCAGCAGTGCATTTGCTGCTCCCATTTCAATGCCCTTGTGCAGACGCTCTGGATTGGTTACGAAGAGATCGTCGCCAACCAGCTGTACCTTATCGCCAAGTTCTGCCGTCAGGCTTACCCAGGCATCCCACTCATCTTCCGAAAGCGGATCCTCGATAGATACCAACGGATAATCGGCTACTAGGCGCTCATAGAAATTCACCATGTATTCCGTGGACTTAATTTCTCCCTCGAAGCGGTAGCCGCCTTCGGTGAAGAATTCGGTGGAAGCGACGTCGAGAGCGAGAGCCACATCGGCACCGGGCTCCAAGCCTGCCTTCTCGATAGCTTCACAAATCAAATCCAAAGCTGCCGCATTCGATTCCAGATTCGGAGCGAAGCCACCTTCATCACCAAGACCAGTGGAGAGACCCCGCTCTTTCAGTACCGACTTCAAAGCGTGGTACACTTCGGAACCCCAGCGCAGAGCTTCCCGGAAACTCGGAGCTCCAATCGGGGCAATCATGAATTCCTGAATATCTACGTTGGAATCCGCATGGGATCCACCGTTCAAGATATTCATCATCGGTACCGGCAATACATGTGCATTCGGGCCACCCAAATAAGAGAAAAGTGGCAGACCTACCGATTGCGCAGCTGCCTTAGCTACTGCCAACGAAACACCCAAAATGGCGTTCGCACCAATCTTGCCTTTGTTTACCGTACCGTCTAGATCAATTAAAGCCTGATCAATAAGACGCTGATCAGTGGCGGAATAACCAAGAATTTCTGGTTCAATTACTTCTGTAACCGCATTTACGGCTTCTTCTACACCTTTACCAAGGTAACGAGATTTATCTCCGTCGCGGCGCTCTACCGCTTCGAAAGCACCGGTGGAAGCACCAGAGGGCACTTCGGCACGGGCAAATACGCCGTTATCAAGCAGTACCTCAACTTCAACAGTGGGGTTACCGCGGGAATCAAGAATTTCGCGAGAGGCTACGGCCTCGATGCTTGCCACATGGACTCCTTAAAGTAGGTGGACACAACCAAGCTGCTTACCGCCCCGGCGGGGCAGCAGAGCCACTAGCGGCTCCTCGCGCTTCTGCGCTGCACAGCTCTACTCTATTATCCTACTAAATAGAAAAAATTGGTATCTCTAGCGGTCTTTTTCGCGGTAATGTTCTAGTTCCCACACTCTGCGCTCACCTAGTTGCTTATATTTAACCGTCACCTAGTTCGCTCCTCAATTCGCCGCCCAGCTCGTTCCCTAGCTCGTAGCCCAGTTCACTCCCTAGCTCGTAGCCTAACGCTCCCTAGTTCGCACCCTATTCGGCTATTAATATCGCATGTAAAAACTGGGCAGCGTAATCCAGTATTTCTTCGTTTTCAAAAAGGTGCGGCTCCGCATCTAATTCGCGCACCTCGGGGAGCGGCACTAGCACCACCCGCACTGCCGTCTTCACTATTGCCTTAGGGTAGAGCCGCTTTAAGCGTGCCTGGCGAAAATCACTTAAGACCACCGGCGCGAAGCGCAAATTATTGCCGCGCAAGGAAATTTCTTCCACTCCGGCTTCTTTCGCTAATTCTCGGAGCTCCACCAAAGAAAAAAGCCGCTGCACTGCTAATGGCAAGGCTCCATATCGATCCTCTAGCTCTTCACGCACATTTTCGCGCGCTGCAGCACTATCCGTATGAGCAATTTTGCTATAAATCTCCAACCGCAATCGCTCCGCTGCTACCCAGCTTTCCGGCACATAGGCTTCTACCGGCAGCTCGATGCGAATATCGCGCTCTGCTGCCGCCGCTTTTTTCTGCCCAGTAAGTTGCGCTACTGCTTCGGAAACTAAGCGAATATAGAGATCGAAACCTACGCCGGCAATATGCCCCGACTGCTGACCTCCCAATAAATTACCTGCACCTCGAATCTCTAAATCTTTTAGCGCTACCTGGAATCCGGCGCCTAGCTCCGTATGGGTGGCAATAGTGCGCAATCTTTCTAAAGAAGTCTCCGTCAAAGAAGTATCCGGCGGATAGAGGAAATAAGCATAAGCTCTTTCTCTGCCTCTTCCCACGCGCCCTCGTAGCTGATGTAACTGCGAAAGTCCAAATTTATGCGCGTTTTCTACGATGAGAGTATTGGCATTGGAGATATCTAAACCTGTTTCCACAATAGTGGTGCACACCAGCACGTCAATCTCTTTGTACCAAAACTTTTGAATTACCTCTTCCAGCTGATATTCGCTCATTTTCCCGTGTGCCACGCCGATACGCGCCTCCGGAATCAGCTCCGCCAATTTACTCGCCGTCTTATTGATACTCTGCACCCGGTTGTGAATATAGAACACTTGCCCAGAACGCAGTAGCTCCCGCCGAATCGCTGCTTTTATTTGCTTAAAATCTTGCACTCCCACATAAGTCAAAATGGGATGACGCTCTTCCGGCGGGGTAGCCAAAGTAGACATCTGTCGAATCCCCGTGACGGCCATTTCCAAAGTGCGCGGAATCGGGGTGGCAGACATTGCCAAGACGTCTACCGCCGGATAGAGCTGCTGCAGGGTCTCTTTATGCTCCACCCCGAAACGCTGCTCTTCGTCAATAACCACCAATCCTAAATCCTTAAAGCGCACATCTCCCGTAAGTAACTTATGGGTACCTATCACCACATCTACTTTTCCACTGTGCAGACCGGCCTTTATCTCGGCACTCTCTTTTTCACTTTGAAAACGCGAAAGAGCTTCTACGCGCAAGGGGAATCCCGCATAGCGCTCCCGGAAAGTTTCTAAATGCTGCTGCACCAACAGAGTGGTGGGCACCAATACCGCTACCTGTTTACCATCCTGTACGGCTTTAAAAGCAGCGCGCACAGCAATCTCCGTCTTGCCATACCCTACATCTCCCGATATGAGCCTATCCATCGGCTCGAGAGATTCCATATCTCGCTTTACTTCTTCAATCGCCTGCAACTGATCGGCAGTTTCTACGAATTCAAAGGCTTCTTCTAATTCTTGCTGCCAGGGAGTATCGGGGCTAAAAGCATAGCCGCGCGTAGCACGCCGCTGCGCATAAAGGCGAATCAACTCTTTAGCTATTTCGCGCACGGCCGCTTTCGCGCGCGCCTTCGTCTTCTTCCAATCCGTGCCACCCATTTTGCTGAGCTTGGGCTTCTCGCCACCGGTATACTTACTCACCAAATCCAACTGATTAGTGGGAACCCACAGTTGATCGCGCGGCCCACCTCGCGTAGAAGCAGCGTATTCCAACACCACGTATTCCCGCAAAGGACCATCACCGCCGATTGCCCGCTTCACTAATTTCTGGAATTGCCCGACGCCGTGATACTCATGCACCACATAATCTCCCGGATGCAGGGCGAGCGGATCTACCGATTTTTTCCGCCGCGCCGGCAGAGCCCGCCGGCCAGTTTTCCGATCGCGGAAGCGGGAAACTAAGTCATCACCCGTGATAAGGGCAAAGCGATTCGTTTCCGCCACCCAGCCGGTATGCCCGGGAGCCAGCACGATATGTACTATTCCGGGAGTTATTTCTCCTAAATCTTTCGCTAGGCGCGCCGGAATCTCTGCTTCGGCCAGCTGCTCGAATAGCCGCTTCCCCAGGCCTTTACTCTCTACACTCAGCACTATCTGCCACTGCGCGCGCGTCTTTTCTCGTAATTCCTGAAAAGCAGCCTCCACTTTTCCGGAAAAATTCTTCACTTCGCGCAGGGCCATTTGATTGAGAGTCTCCCCCGCGAGCCCTCCTAGCTCCCACCACGCCAAGTTACGCTGCTGTGCCAACTCCTGTACTTTTTCTAAAGTCCAAAAGGAGGCGTTATCTACTTCAATAGGGAGTTCTCCGCCGGCAGCTGCTGCCGCCCAAGCGGCAGTCAAAAATTCGGCTGTGGTATCTAGAAGTGACTGCGCGTGCGCCGCCGTGCGCTCTGGCTCTAATACTAAAATCCGGCTATCCGCTGGCAGCTCTGCCACTACGGAAATTAATTTATCCGTGAGCACCGCCAGCAGTGATTCCATCCCTTCGACGGCAATTCCCGAGGCAATTTTATCTAGCATATCCACCGCACCCGGCAATTTTTCCATTGCCTGTGCCGCACGTGAACGCACTTCGTCAGTAAGTAAAATTTCTCGGCACGGCGGGGCATATAGCTCTGCTACTTGTTCTAAGGAGCGCTGATCGCTTATGGAAAAGCTCCTAATATCTTCTACTTCGTCGCCAAAAAAATCTATTCGCAGCGGGTGTGCTTCCGCCGGCGGAAAGATATCGATAATGCCACCGCGAACGGCGAATTGCCCGCGCTCTTCCACCATATCCACATGCGTATAAGCCGCATTCACTAAATCTTCCTGCAGCTGGCCTAAATCGCAGTAATCCCCAATTTTTAGCCATAGTGGGCGCATCTGCCCCAACCCCGCCGCAATCGGCTGCAGCAGCGCCCGCACCGGCATAATCAATACGCGCAGCGGAGGGAATTCTTCGGGGTGCGCCAGCCGGCGCAATAGGCGTAAACGGCGTGCCACCGTATCGGCGCGCGGAGAAAGCCGCTCGTGCGGGAGTGTCTCCCAAGCTGGAAAAATATCAATTGCTGCCGGCGGTAAATAGGCACTTAGAGCGGTCTTTAATTCTTCTGCTTCATACTCAGCGGGAGTAATTACTACCTGTAAGGGCGGCTCGGCGTTATCTTCACCGCTATTATCAGCGCTGTTTTCGCCGTTATCTTCGGTATCATTTTCGGCGATATTTTCCGCGGCCGCCAGTTTAGCGATTACTGCCGGAAAGGCACCCCGCGGCATACCTATTTGCGCCGTAGCAGCTGCCGTATTTTCTAAAAGTTCAGCAGGCGCTAAGAATTGTAAAAGCGGAGTTAAAATCATTTGCTACTCTCTGCTAATTTGCTGTTCTCTGCCGATTTTTATCTACTCGAGATGCCTATATCTTACTAGCTAGCGAGCAAGTTATTATTTTACTTAGCTAACCAGCCGCTATTATCTCACTGCGCGGTATGAAGACGCAGCTGCGCTGCCTCTAAACCATTGCGAAATACATCCTCCACGGCATCTGCAGCCTCAGAAATAAGCAAATCTAACTCTGCTTGCTCCGTGCGAGAGAATTTTCCTAATACGTAATCTGCCGGATCCTGGCGCCCAGGCGGGCGGCCTATTCCAAAGCGCAGCCGCATATAGTTTTTTTCTCCCAGCGATTGCGTAATCGATTTCAAACCGTTATGCCCGCCGCTGCCGCCGCCTCGTTTTAAGCGCAGCCGCCCGAAAGCCAAATCTAAATCGTCGTGAATCACCAACAAATTTTCTGGCTTTTCCGAAAAATAGCTGAGCAAAGATTTTACCGGCCCGCCCGATATATTCATAAAAGAAGTAGTGACGGCGTAGAGCACTGGCACTCCTGCGCAGCCGGGTGCGAGCCCTAAGCGCACCGAAGCATTCCGGGTAGAAGTGGGGCGCTGCAAGGTGAGATTTGTGCCAGCGCGGCGCGCTAATTCTTCAATCACCATGTGCCCGATATTGTGCCGCGTGAGCTCGTATTGCGCACCTGGATTTCCCAGGCCTACTGCGATATACACCTACACCTCTTTTTGCTTATTTTTTCGTTATTTCAACTTTGGGGGTCAATCTTCCGATTGACCCCCAAAGTTAAATTTTCAGTCGGTCTTACTCCGCAGCTTCTTCTTCTGCAGCTGCTGGCTCTTCTGCCGCTTCTTCAGTAGCTTCTTCCGCAGCCGGCAATTCTTCCACAGTCGGTATAGCAATAGTTACTACCGTGGTATCGGGATCTTCCATTGCTTCCACATTGGCGGGGAATTCCACATCGGCGAGGCGGATGATGGTGCCGTCTTCGGCTCCCTCCACATTGATGGTAATAGCTTCGGGAATAGCCGTGGCCGGAGCCATTAGCAATACATTCAGCAAATCCACCGTAGCAATAGCAGCACCTAAAGGCTCTCCTTCTACCACTACCGGAACTTCCACTTCCACCTTCTGATCTGCCTTTACGCGCAGCAAATCAATGTGTTCAATAATGCGCGAAAGTGGGTTACGCTGAACATCTTTCACCAGCGCCAACTGCTCTTTACCATCTAAATCAATTTTAATTAGCGCATTTGCGTTGCCCCGCACTTCGAGGAAAATATCGTGCGCATCGAAATGAATATGCGCGGGGGCTTCACCGAATCCGTATACTACAGCCGGGGTACGACCAGCGGCACGCAAGCGGCGCGAAGCGCCTTTGCCGAATTCAGTGCGAGTGCTTGCATAAACTACGTCTGCCATTTTTGCTCCTTCATAGTACTTTACAGACGCCTCACTGCGGAGGCCTGATCTTACGAGAAGGGCAGACCCGCCGCGTCGATCACGGAAAGCTATTTCGCTATCCCTCGCCGAGGCAGTAAAAATTCTACGGCTCCCCGCGCCAAAAAGAAAGCGCACCGAAAAAGCTCACATTCCTGCGCAGTTTTTATACGTATAACGTCAAATATGCATCCCGTGCCGGATGTCCGCCCAGCGCCAGATTAAACCGCCAGCAGCTCGCCCTAGAGAAAACCTCGCCCTAGAAAGCGCCGTCAAAAAGTGAGGTGACTGAACCGTCGTTAAAGACTTCTTTTATTGCATTTGCCAGCACCGGAGCGATGCGCAAAATAGTTAGCTGGGCAAAGCGCTTATCTACTCCAATAGGCAGAGTATCGGTGACTATCACTTCGCGCACTCCGCATTCGGAAAGCCGGCGCGAAGCCGGATGAGAAAGCACCCCGTGCGTAGCCGCGACGATTACATCTTTTGCTCCCGCTGCTAGGACTACACCCACAGCCCCTTCAATTGTGCCGGCAGTATCGATTAAATCGTCTACTATTACCGCAGTACGCCCACTCACATCGCCTACTACTCGATTGGCGACTGCTTGGTTGGGGCGCGAGATATCTCGAGTCTTGTGCACAAAAGCCAAAGGCACTCCACCGAGCCGCTTCCCCCACTGCTCAGCCACTTTTATCCGCCCAGCATCCGGAGATACGACTACCGCATTTTTAATATCAATCCGCGTGCGCACATATTCCACCAGAGTAGGCATCGCCCAGAGGTGATCCACCGGACCGTCGAAGAAACCCTGCGTCTGCGCCGCGTGCAAATCCACCGACATAATCCGATCCGCACCTGCCGTCTTGAAAAGATCAGCCATAAGACGCGCCGATATTGGTTCCCGCCCTTTGTGCTTTTTATCTTGCCGAGCATAGGGGTAGGAGGGAAGCACCACGGTAATTCGCTTTGCAGAAGCGCGCTTGGCGGCATCCACCATAATAAGCGCCTCCACGATCCACTTATTCACCGGATCGGTTATCGATTGCATAATAAAGACGTCAGTACCGCGCACTGATTCGTCGAAACGCACATAAATTTCCGAATTTGCAAAATCATACGTGGTGACGGGGAGCAGCTCTATTCCTAATTCCTGCGCCACCTGTGTTGCCAATTCTGGATGAGCTCGCCCGGTAGCCAATACCAGATGCTTTCTACCGTTGGTATGCAATCCCGTCATAGCGCGTATTACTCCTCGTTCCTGATGTTACGAATCAGTAAGCCGCACTCAGAGCGGCCTACTTCAGCCTACTCTGTTTCTCCTTTTATTATCGGCCTTTTAGAAGATAAGACCGTAAAAGGATTTACCTGGGTGTGCGGGGGAACTTCTACCGTATCCGCTACGGTATAGGGAAGGTGGCAATAAGCTCCCACTTGCACATTACGCAAATCGCTACTCGGACCTAACCGCGTAAACTCTGCCACTTGCGTATTTCCACGTAAAATCGTATTCGGTTCAATGCGCACATCTGGCGCTAGCTGCACCTGCGCATCTATCCAAGTAGAAAGCGGATCTACTATCGATACTCCCGAGCGCATCCACTTATCGAGAATGCGCGCATTTTTCTCTTTCCGTAAACCAGCTAGCTGCACTAAATCGTTTACCCCTTCGGCCTGCACCGAATCAGCCAATACATAGGAGCCGACGCCGCGCCCACTCGCAGCTGCTCGCGCTACCACATCCGTCAAGTACATTTCGCCTTGCGCATTATCAGTGCCTAAAGTAGCTAGCGCCTCGCGGAGGAATGCAGCGTCAAATACATATGTAGAAGTAGCTATCTCACAGATTTCTTTCTGCTCCACTGTGGCATCTTTTTCCTCGACAATGCCTACTATTTCTCCCGCTTCCCGCAGAATTCGCCCGTAGCCATGCGGATTTTCTACCACAGTAGAGAGCACTGTAACGGCTTTCCCACTGTGCGCAGCGAGCAACTCTGCCAAGGCTTCGGTGCTGAACATCGGCGAATCACCCGCCAAAATTAGCACCGGCCCCTGTAAATCTGCTGCCAACGCCTGCATACCACACCAAGCGGCGCGCCCCGTACCTTTTACGGCATCTTGCTCTGCAATTATTCCCTGTGGCGCAATTTCCGCTATATGAGCAGCTACTTTTTCTTTTTCATGGCGTACCACAAATACGCAAAAATCTGGATTTAAGCCGGCCACTGCCGCATATGCGTGCCCAAGTAAACTCCGCCCACACATCTCTAGCAGCACTTTTGGAGTTTGAGATTTAATGCGGGTGCCTTTGCCGGCAGCTAATATAATTGCTGCGCTAAGCGAATTTTCTGCTGCCACAACCCCTCCTGTAAAGCTGCTCGGCGGCTTCGCTCCGCCACTAGGACTCGAACCTAGACTGAGGGTTCCAAAGACCCGCGTGCTGCCATTACACCATGGCGGAATACTCTAGATATTCTGCCATCTCGACTGGCGCATTGCCAATTAAATATTTATTTTTCGTAAATATGTGGGGTGAATCGCCCTATCTGCACCGCTGTGAGCCCTCCCACTCTCCGCTTATATTTTTCTCCCCCCCTTATCCATTAGAGTAAATGATGACTAGTGCAAGCTAACTGTAGAAAGGCAGAAAATGAATACTGCCAATACGCTTACCGTAAATGATTTACATAAATCTTTCGGAAAAGTACGGGCCCTAAGAGGAATGAGTTTTACCGCTCAGAGCGGAGAATTATTTGGCTTCGTAGGAGCAAACGGAGCAGGAAAAACCACCACCATGCGCATCATCTTGGGCGTACTACAAGCCGATAGTGGCACCGCCTGCTTAGGAGGAAAAGAAATTACTTTTTCCCAGCGACAAAATTTTGGCTACATGCCCGAAGAACGCGGACTCTATCCGCGCATGAAAGTAGGCGAGCAAATTACCTATCTCGCACTCTTGCATGGGCTCGATAAGAAAGCTGCCGACGCTGCCGCTCACTATTGGCTAGAGCGGCTCGGAGTAGCGGGCCGCTGGAACGACCAAGTACAAGCACTCTCTTTAGGTAATCAGCAGCGGGTACAACTAGCTGCCGCGCTCACACACGATCCACAAGTTTTAGTGCTCGATGAGCCTTTTTCCGGCCTAGATCCACTGGCAGTGACGGAAATGACGCGAGTGCTAAAGGAGAAAGCCGCCGGCGGCGCTACCGTAATTTTTTCTTCCCACCAGCTAGATTTAGTAGAGCGAATTTGCGACCGGGTGGGGATTTGTACGGCTGGAAAGATAGTAGCCTCCGGCACGGTCGAAGAACTCCGCAGTGGGGAAAAAGCAATTTACGACATTGCCATCAGCGATCCCGCGGCTCTAACTGCCGCCCTGCCAGAGCACGGAATAACCGAAGTAACACAGCTTTCCGATGGGATACTACGCGTCACTCTTCCCGCAGCGATAACTGACCAAGATCTTCTCCACCTTTCCTTAGAGGCAGGTGCAGTACACAGTTTCGCTCCGCACCGCCAACATCTCAATGAGCTATTTGCCAATGTGGTGCCGGAAAATAATCCCGCCCCTGCCACTGCAGCGCAGCCGAATCAAAAATCTTCATTTTTCCGCCGCTTAAGGAGAAAATAATGCTTATCCATATTATTAAACGCGAATATATGATGCTGGTGCGCTCAAAAGCGCAAATCATCGGCACGCTTTTTTTAATCGTCCTCCTTTTAGCTGCGGGAGTAGTCGGAAAAATTCTCCTCAACTCCGCCGCCACAAAAGCAGAAGCAGGAGCAGCTTCTCCACACGCAGTGATCGGGATAGCTCCGGAAATGCAAGAATATCAAGCTGCTTTCACCGCCGATGCAGTGTTCGCAGCGCAGATTCTCCCCAGCGGCACTGCCCCGGCCACTTGGCTTAAGGAAGAAATAAAACAAGCAGAAGGATCAGTCTTTGCGCTCGGGGGCACTCCGGAAAGCCCCCGCGTTTACCAGTATGAAAATGATGGTCAAAATGAATACTGGGTGGAGCAGATTAAACAGCGCCTCTCCGGCACGCAGATTTCCCAACTCTCTTTAGATACCGCTGCTCAGGAACGCCTTTTCGCCAATGCTAATCCGGCTATAGAGATAGTAAAGGAAAGCGATAATACCAAGGCCGAAGATAACCCCGTGGGGTACATACGATTAATTGGTGTAACTATCCTGCTCCTTATGAGCATAGTTACTGGCCTTAGCACTATTGCCAATGGAGTCGTAGAAGAAAAACAATCCCGCATAGTAGAGATTCTGCTCAGCTCTATTCCACCGCGGCGTCTATTGCTCGGAAAAATACTGGGAATCGGCAGCTTCGTGCTCACGCAGATACTTCTTTACGCATTGACTATTTTAGTGTCCTTAAAAATTGCGGGAATGCTGGGGATGGTACCGATTGGCTCCATACTTTTCTCCCTCTTCCTCTGGTCGACCATTGGCTTCTTAGTGTTCACCTCTTTAAGTGGAGGGCTAGCAGCCACCGTATCCCGCCAGGAAGATCTCCCCGCCGTCGTCAGCCCGCTTACTTTCAGCGCCATAATTCCTTTCTACGTCGGAATGTTTCTGGTACCCGCGCGCCCGGAATGGATAGTGACGAAGATTCTCTCCTATATCCCTGGTTTCTCATCTTTCTTAATTCCCGCCCGGCAAGCCTACGGAGGAATTAGCACCTGGGAAATTGCTTTGGCCGCTGGGCTGGGAATTATTTCTATTCCGCTCTTAGCATCTCTCGCTGGCAAAATCTATGAACGCTCGATTCTGCACACCGGAAAACGCGTAAAAATTACCGAAGTTTTACGGGCTTCCTAAGCCTTACGGGCTTCCTGAGCTTTAACTCTCTAAGCCTTATGAGCTTTCTAAGCTCCGCTAACTTCCTCTGCCCAGCTAGCCGCTGTTAGCCAAGCTTCTTCTTGCTCCGCTAACTTCCTCTGCCCAGCTAGCCGCTGTTAGCCAAGCTTCTTCTTGCTCCGCTAACTCGGTTTCTAGTTGCGCAATTTGCCGCCCAATCTCGGCCAATTCTGCATATTCTCCCGCCAGCGCCAACTGCGTCTGGTGCGCACCCAATTGCGTTTTCTCCTGCTGTAGCTTTTGCATTTTCCGCTCCGCCCGCGCCATCGCTTTGCGAGCGCGGCGTTCCTGCTCAGAACTTGTTAGCTGCTCACTCGTATTATTCGCCGCCGCCGCTTTATTCTCTTCGGATATCTTATGCTCCCCAGCTACAGATTTAGCAGTTGGCAAATTTTCTGCCTCTGTCTGTTCGGCTCGCAACTGCAGATATTGATCTACCCCACCGGGTAAATCGCGCACCGCCCCGTCAATTACCGCTATTTGCCTATCCGTCACTCGCTCTAAAAGATACCTATCGTGCGATACCACTACGAGCGTACCCGGCCAAGAATCAAGTAAATCCTCTACCGCCGTTAGCGTATCGGTATCTAAATCATTGGTGGGTTCGTCGAGCAGCAACACATTCGGCTCTTGCATAAGTAAACGCAACAGCTGGAGACGGCGGCGCTCTCCCCCGGAAAGTTCTGCCACCGGCGTCCAAGCTCGTTCCCGGGTAAATCCCAACATATCGAGAAGCTGGCTAGCTTTTAGTTCCCGTTTTCCCACCCGCACCACGCGAGCTACTTCTTCTACCGCGGGGAGCACTCTTTTCTGCTCTACCTCCGCTAGCTCGCGTGTATGCTGGGAAAGGGTAGCTAAGGCTACTGTCTGCCCAATTTTTACTTTTCCTTGCTGTGGCTGCAAGGTGCCATTCATCAGCCCGAGCAGCGAAGACTTACCGGCACCGTTTTTCCCTAAAATTCCGATGCGTTCTCCCGGCTTTAACCGCAAAGTCACATCAGAGAGCACTTTTTGCGCAGATTCTGGCCAAGAAAAATCTACCGCCAATAGATCGATTACATCTTTACCCAGCCGCGCCGTAGCCATCTTCGCTAATTCGAGGCTATCGCGTGGAGGAGGCTCTTCAGCAATTAACTCATTGGCGGCTTCCACCCGGAAGCGGGGCTTAGCAGTACGCGCCGGCGCACCTCGGCGCAACCACGCCAATTCTTTACGCAATAAATTACGCCGTTTTTCTTCCTGCACTCTTTCAATCCGAGCTCGTTCTGCGCGCTGTAGAATATAGGCTGCATATCCACCTTCATACTCGGCTACTTTGCCCGGTTGGGGATTTAAGCCACCCACGCCGTCGTTCCCGGGAATCACCTCCCAGATGCGGCTACAAACTGCATCTAAGAACCATCTATCGTGTGTAATAACTACGAGAGCTCCCTTATGCGGCGGAAATTCTTGCTGTAGATAGTGGGCGAGAAAAGTGACGCCTTCGATATCTAAATGATTAGTCGGCTCATCGAGTACCAATACTTCTGCAGGCTTAACTAGAGTAGCCGCTAAATCCACTCGGCGGCGCTGGCCACCGGAAAGAGTGCTAATAGGGCGTTCCAGATCCACATCCGCCAACAACCCCTGATGTAGGCGGCGAATACGCGGGTCAGATGCCCACTCGTAGACCTCTTTTCCGGGATGAATCACTCTCCCAGCCAGTTCCGTATCTGGTAAATTATCTTGCTGGTGTAAATAGGAGATTCGCGTAAATCCCGCGCGAGTGACGCGGCCGCTATCCGCACGCAATTCGCCAGTAAGCATTTTTACCAAGGTGGATTTCCCGCCCCCGTTCGGGCCCACCACCCCAATATGGTCGCCATCTTGGAGGGAAAGATTGACGCCAGCCAGAATAGGGCGAGATCCCAGCGCGATAGCGAGATTATCCAGATCGAGAAGATGTGCCAAAGGGGCCTCTTATTTTTCTACTCGGCGAATATGGGCGCCAGTTACTGGTCCAATGGCTGCAATAGCGGTACGAGAAGGGAACTTTTCCTGCATTTCTTGCGCAAGAGATTCTGCCGCTTCCGCGGCGCAGAAAATCGCAATCGTGGGGCCGGAGCCCGAGAGAATAGTTTTACCAGGGAATTCTGCTAATTCTGCGCAGATATCGGCAATATCCGCGCGGAGCGCCGCTGCCGGAGCTGCTAAATCGTTCACCATCTCTTGCGCTATAGCGGAAAGATCGCTGCCAGTGAGCGCCTGGCAAAGTTGAGTGGTAGCAAAAGGATCTCCTGCCGCTGGGAACATTTCATCGAAACAGTGAAACACTTCGGGGGTGGAGAGCCCCGTAGCAGAAGTGAGAAATACCCAGCCGTGCAAAGTTCCTGGTTTAATGGATACGAGCTGCTCCCCGCGGGAAGTGCCCCGCGCGATTCCCCCCAGCAAAGCAAAAGGCACATCTGAGCCTAATTCTCCAGCTAATTCTGCTAAACGGGAATCTGGCAGCTCTAAATCCCAAAGCGTATTTAACGCTAAGAGTGCGGCGGCAGCATCTGCCGAACCGCCCGCCATTCCCCCAGCCACGGGAATGCGCTTATGTACTTTTATATGAGCTCCCTGCTGAGTATTAGTTGCTTTTTGTAGTAGATGTGCCGCTTTTATTACTAAATTGCTCTCATCTACTGGGAGATTCTCCCCTAGGCCACTAATTTCTAGGCGTAAATCTGGAGCAAGATCCGCCTGCAAATCGTCAAAGATATCTACTGCTTCAAAGACAGTATCGAGATCGTGGTATCCATCTGGGCGGCGCGCACCTACGCGCAAAGCCAGATTTACTTTTGCTGGGGCAGAAACAAATACAGATTTCACGCCCCTATTTTACCGGGAAAGTGCCGCTTTACAACTGCGCAGGGCAGCAAAGTGATTATCATTTAATTACTGTGAGACGCGGCAGCCAGAGCGGCAAAATCCGCTATTTGCAGTTTTTCACCGCGCCAGCGCGGATCTAAACCTGTCGTACGAATAATAGTTTCTGCGCGCGCAGCCGATCCAGCCCATGGCGTCAATGCAGCGCGGAGAGTTTTCCGCCGCTGGGAAAATGCCGCCTCTATAATGGCAAAAATTTCAGCTCGATCCCCCGGTAACGGCTCGTTATGCCGCTGAAAGTGTACCAAGAGCGAATCCACATTGGGGACGGGCCAGAATACTTGCCGAGAAATTTTACTTCCGCGGCGCATCGTTCCATACCAGGCAGATTTTACCGAAGGCACTCCATAAATACGCGAACCCGGCTGCGCCGTCAATCTTTCTGCCACTTCAGCCTGCACCATTACCGTGGCAGCTTGGAGAGAAGGGATATTTTCTAGGAGCGTGAGCAAAATCGGTACAGCTAAGTTATAAGGTAAATTTGCTACTAATTTCTGGGGAAAGAATACCTCTGCTGCACTGGCCGGCGGGCGCGGTAAATCAGTAGCTGCAGCTATTTCCAGCGCGTCTGCCTGCACTACTCCAAATCGCTGCACCGCAGCGGGCTGAAATTCTTGAACCGTGCGCGGCAGTTCCTGCGCGAGTGCCGCATCTATTTCTACTGCCGCTACTTGAGCTCCCGCCTCTAAAAGCGCCAAAGTCAAAGAGCCAAGCCCGGGGCCGATTTCGAGAATTTTCTCTCCAGGCTGCACCGCGGCTTCGCGCACTATTTTCTGCACAGTAGTAGCAGAGTGCACAAAATTTTGCCCGCGGGCTTTGCTGGGATGAATTTGCAGCCGCTGCGCTATTTCTCTTATCTGCACTGGCCCCAATAAGCTACTCTTCTTATTTTCCACGTTTTATATACTACCCGGGCGCGAAAAATTTTCCCCGCCAGCTGAGGAGATGCTGGCGGGGAAATAATAGTGCAGCAGAGCTGTATCAGGCTCTGAAGCGAAGATATCTAGTGATATTTAGCGATATCCAGCCTCTTCTGCACTCTTACCCAAGCGTGCCGCAATTAGGTCTTGATCTTCCGGAGTGGCCAAATCGCGTACCCAGGCTTGGTAAGTTGGGGTATCGGAGTAAATTTCCTGCCGGAACGGATTGCGCTTCAGCTTCACAATCCGGTACACATGGGAAATTATGAGCGCCATATTGGCGGCGAAGGAAAGTATCGCCACGATCAACATAGCGGTGGGGTTATGCGCACTTCTATGAGCAAACATCGAGGTGTGCATAAATGCAGGGAAGGTAAGCACTACTGCTGACCAGAAGGTGAGCGTATAAGCGCGATACTGAATCCAGGATCCCCGGCCGAGCTTCATAAAGGCGGGGATGGTACAAGCCAGTAGCAGCGCTACGCCGGAGTACCAAGCCCGATCAGCTAGGCAGTTGTATACATAGGAGAAGTTCCACAGGTCGTAGGCGATAATCCACCAAATCGTGAGGTCACCCCAGACGATGGCTCTGCTCTTATCTTTCGCCACGAATATACCCATCCAACCGGCGATTGCCAGCAGATTTGCGATTCCGGCAATACCGTTAAGGATATTCCACGGCCCACCCCAAGTGACCATGCCTTGAGAGGGGTCTACTCCGTGAATGAAGTAGCACTGGAAATCGCGCACCACTGCTTCAGCGATATTTACTGCCAGCAGCATCGGCGGTATACAGAGATACCAACGCATCCGGCGGAGCTTTCCAAAATACTGCAAAGCTACCAGCGAAAGGCTGCCGATGAGAGCAGAATACTGCTTCGCAATGGGGAACCAGCCTGCCGAGTTAGTACCGGCGGTCGAGTATGGCCACCAGAAAATAGTCAATCCCACCGGAATAATTATGAAGACCATAATTGCCACAATTTTATTGCGCTGTGCTAGCCATGCCGTCACTGCCAAAGCAGCGATTACAAATACCAGCATGGCATAATCCCACCATTCTCCGCGTTCGAAGAAGAAAAAAGTAGGATAATCAGGAGGTACTATATTTCCCATTCTTTATTCGCCTGCCTCTTCTTTACCCCAGTTAGGTAAGTAGGTGCGTTCCATCTTTTGCCGAATTTGCTCTTCCCAAGAGAATTTCGGCTCTTTCCAGCCTACGAAGTACTCTTCATCTACTTCGCCTGCCCAAGGACTATCCGGGCCGGTCGGTGGCCAATTCGGATCATCGGTGACGGGCTCGCGAATTTCCTTTACCGCCGGGTTTTGCCGTCCGTAGCGGAACCACTGCGTATAGGTATCTTCAAAGAGCGGAGTACCATCATAGCGGCCAGCCGGAGTCTCCGAATTAAAGAAACGCCCGCCTAATATACCGCGCATAATCTTGCCGCTCCACTGCTCCTTCTTCCGGAATTCAGCTACGCGCTTTACGTAGATATTCTGTAGGCGAGTCATGCAGCCGCCGATTAATTCAATATTTATCCAATTTATTACTTTAGGTAGCGGAGCATCGGGCTCGTAACCAATCCGCCAGTGATTAATCAATCGAGTACGCCCGCCCTGCAACGGAATTACGTAGAAGCACCACGCAGCAGCAAAGTGCTTCATAGTGGGATAACGGAAGGCATAGCTGCCGGGAGCTGCCGGCGGGCACTTGGTATCTACCCACTGTACTAAGTACTTACCAGGTACGATATCTGCCCATTCCATCGACATACCGTGGAAATCAAATGCGGCAATATCTCCGGGCATCATAGAATCTGGCTGCTGGAATTCTTCCTGCATTTCATAGCTATTAAAGAACGGCAGCCGCGCAAAAGTCCGCTCTAGGAATTCCGAGCTGAAAGAACCCGTTTTCTCCGCTCCGATCTGCTTAAATATACGCCAAACCGCATAGGCGGGAGCATCAATTGTAATAGCATATGTAGAGGAGTATGCGTTTTCATAATTGGCATCGATTAGATCGTCGCCCGGATACTTCCATTCCTGCTCTGCTTTAGTGGCTTTTCCGGTAAGCTGGCTAAAAGTGAACATTCCTGCTAAACCAGCAGCTCCTGCGCCTAAAGCAGCTTTAACTAGCCTACCTTTAAGTGACTTCGACATGAAGACTCCCTTATCCTCGTAATGAAATAAAATTTTTTCTCGCTGCAAAAGAGCCCAAATAGCCGCAATTTCTGCAACTTTTCTCTCTTGCCCTGAGATATCTTCCGATAGTAGCATATCTGTGCTAATATTTTGCACAATTGAAATCTAATTTCTTTTAAAAAACAATTTTTTACACAGGAGTGACGATGCAGTCTCTACTATTTTGGGAAATAGGTCCCCTGCATGTCTATCTAATCTGGGTACTCGTACTCACTTTGCAGATAGCAATTGCCGAAATAAACCGCCGCTGGAATTGGACGATTTTCGCCCTCTGGACAGTAGGCGGAATTGCCTTAATCCCCTACGCAATTAAATACGCCATCCCCATCGTGGGTTGGTTCCCCTTCGGAAAATACTTCATCATGGTGCTAACCGCCACGATGACTGGCTTCTTGCTGGTATATGGCAAGCGGAATCCCGTAAAGGCGCACCGCTACGCCATCTGGTTCGGAGTAGCTCTCTGGATCGGGCTAGCAGTAAATATTATGGAAGCTAATATTCGTGATATCACGATCTTCTTCCAAGCTGACACCTACTACTCCTGTGCAGCTAGCCCCACCTGTTTGGAGCAAATAAATGCCACCCACGCCGCCGATATGATTGGCGGTCTGCCGGAAGCGCGGGGCGTCACCGCTCCATTGCATTCTCCAGAGTGGTACCAAGCAGTAGCCCAAAACTTTGCGGCCGCGCATGTAGGTATCGATCCGGCCACCGGCTTCCGTACTATCGGCGGATACTGGAATATCCTCTCGGCCATAGCCGGCGTACTAAATATCGTTACCATTACCGGACTCGGCAAGATTTTCGTCACCTCGAACCCGAAGCAAAAGGTCAAGGGGCTGATTTGGGTAGATATGCTCTGGCCGTGGATCATCGCTTACGATTTGTGGAATCACGCCTTCCTCTACAATTCGCTGGCTGATTACACTTGGTACTGTACTTTCGCCCTCTTACTGGCCTGTACCATACCGGCTTTCACGTGGGCAAAGGGGCAGTGGATTTGGTTCCGGTGCTTCACCTTGATGTTCTGGATTGCCGCCAACAATATCTTGCCCACTTTACTAGTACCACCGGGGTATATGACGAATTTCGCCACTATGAACCCGACCGCCAATATCGTAGCGGCGCTAGCGGCTCTCATATCCAATGTGGCGCTCTTTATCTACTGGCTCTACAAGATAATCACCACTCGGCGCAATCCGCTCACTAACGCCCTCTTCTTCGAAATGAAGAGCTTCCGCAAGGTAGTGCGCGAGCATTGTGACGATAAGGATAAGTACTTCCTCACCGATATGATTCCGGAAACGCCAGAAGAGCTAGGCTTCGAGCCGGAGAGCCCGACACCGCCGGCCGATGGCTTCGTAGGAAATATGCCGTGGTGGAAGAAGGATAAGCGCTATCCAAAGGCACGCACTCCACTTTCTACTGATCCACATCTGGTGGAAAAGGGAGTCCAACCGATGGATGACGAAACCACCGAATAGAAAAATTCTCGCTTTTCTATGTAGATAACCGATGGGGAGCACTGCCAAGCAGTGCTCCCCATTATTTTTAAGTATTAAACACTAGTGAATACGCCCAATTAGGCAAAACTTTATCAGTACCAACCCACGCTCTGAGAATGTGCCCACGCCGCAGCCGGCGAACCGTAACGACCTTTAATGTAGCCCAGCCCCCAGCTAATTTGGGTACTTGGATTAGTGCGCCAATCCGCACCCGCAGAAGCCATCTTACTGCCCGGGAGAGCCTGCGGAATACCATAGGCTCCAGAACTAGCATTGCTCGCGGTGTGATTCCATCTCGATTCGCGCTGCCACAGCGCATCTAAATAGCCAAACTGGTCTTCACCCCAGCCGTAAGAAGCGAGCATACTCTTCGCAATCGCGCGCGCTGAGCCCGGATCTACTGGCCCGGAAGCTGGCGCAGCCGCCTGCCCTGCCCCTACGCGCACAATCTTCTGCACGGGGGCTTTCGCGTAACTTTCTGCCTGTACTTCCCGCGCAGTTTCGGCGCCATCCCGATAAGTAATGCGCACGGTACGCGTGCCAGCGCCATCTACTCCGTGCTGCTCTACTACCCGCTCTCCCGCCGGTAAATTCGCATCCGACTTTTCTATCGTCTCAAAGGGCTGAGTAAAATCTTCGGTGAGCGTCTTATAAGTAATCCGCACAATTTTTACTTCTAGACCCGCTTTTACCGGCGTATCTAGGGGCAGCGATACTTCATCGGCTTCTTGCACCAGAATATCTGCTGCTTTAAGAGCTTTTGCCAGTGAAGTACCGGCAATAGCTTCTACTTTTTGTGTTTTTCCGTCTACCTGTACAGTGAAATCTACTTTCGTAATCATAGGTGCGGAAGCAGCTCCGAGGTGAAAATTGCTGCCATCTGCCGGCGCAAAATTATTTAACGAACTCGCACCCGCCATTACCGTCAAACCGGAAGTAGCTGCTACTAATCCCAATACCGCTAGTTTCGAGCGCCCAAAGATACGGCGTACCGTAAGCGGAGAGCTCACTGCTACCTTGGAAATTACTAAGTTTTCATTCATGTATTCCGCATAGGGATTAGCGGGAAAAAATGCCGAGGCCGCCGTTTTTTGCTGCGCTTGTTGTGCTAAGCGCCGAGCCCGGCGAGAACCTGGCCGCGGCTTCTCTGCCAGCTGCTCCGCAGTAATACTACCCGGAGTAAGTGATCGGCAAGCAGGAGCGCTATGTCTACCCAAAATTAATCACCATACTTGGAATCGACTAGAACAGAATAATTTTCCGTTATCTTACGTACATAAATTGTAATCAAATTGTTATTCTTTGCAAAGTCTGGTGGGTAACATTACAGAAAATCATAGACCCGGCGCGTATTGGCGCGCAGAATTTTACACCACTCCGCCAACTCTATTCCTCGACATTCCGCCAAATAACGTGCAGTATAAGCCACTCCCCACACCACATTCGGATGCCCGCGATAAGGAAGTGGTGTCAAATAGGGGGCATCTGTTTCTACCAGAATTAACTCGGTAGGTAAGCAGAAAAAAGCCTCCCGTAAATCCGCATTTGCCGGATAAGTGACATTTCCAGAAAAAGAAGCATACCAGCCGGCACGCGCACAAATTTCGGCTAGTTCTCTATCTCCAGAAAAACAGTGAAAGACGGTGCGCTCTGGAGCTCCGTCACGCCGCAAAATATCCACTACATCTGCGTGCGCTTCTCTATCGTGAATCTGCAGCGGTTTGTTCAACTCTTTTGCCAAAGCGATATGCGCCCGAAATGCTTCTTTTTGCGCAGCTTTCCCGCCCGGGCCGGTGCGGAAATAATCTAAACCGCTTTCCCCTACTGCTACCACTTCTGGGGCTTGCGCCGCTTCTGCCACCACTTCTATCGCCGCCGCCAGAGAATACTCTCGATGATAATCTTCCTGCTCTGGTTGCAAACCGTCCGGAGAGGCTTCTTCCACTCCCGCATGCAGCGCCGCCTCATTCGGATGAATCGCTAACGCCGCCCCAATATTTGGATATTTTTCTGCCAAGGCGCGCGTATAAGCCAAAGAAGGAATATCACATCCAGAGGTAATAGCTCCCGCTACTCCGGCCGCCTCCATCCCCGCTAAAAGCGTATCGAGATAGATCGGAGGAAGTAACTCGCCATCCGCATCAACAGCCTGCTGCTTCCCAGCCGCCGGAATCTGCTGCTCCGCAATATGCGTATGATTATCGACTATTAACTCTGGTAATTTCTCAGCTATCGGCGGTACAAAATCTTTGCGTTTTTTCTTCCCCATCTGCTCTCACTCTATATTTATACCGAGCTTTCCGGCGCGCCACCTAGCCTCTCTAGCTCTTAGCCGCTCCAGCTCTTCATCTATCACGGCTTCATCGAGCTTCTTAAAGACGGGCTTAGGTTTCGAGATTGGCGTCCCCACTACTACCGGGCGGCTCTCCCAAGCGGGAACATTCCGATAATCACCCGTAATGATTGGATAGGGATGACCGGAATCTAAATCTTGCGTCTCCACTAGCTCCGGCATCGGCGCTATATCGCCGGCGCCGCCCAAGATTTTATCAATCATATTTGCCGAATGCGGCAAAAATACGCTGAGCATCATATTCAAATCGGCAACCGCCTGCACCAGCGTATGCAATACCGTAGCTAGACGCTCCCGCTGCGCCGGATCTTTCATTTTGAAAGGCTCGGTGCGCGATATATAGGTATTAGCTTCTCCCACTAGGCGCATTATCTCCATAAGGGCTGCCCGCTGATGATGCTCCGCAATCAACTCACCTACCTGCGTAAATCCTTGAGAAATAGCTTGCAACAGTTGCGTATCGATTTCCGCTAAAGCACCAGGCGCGGGAATCTCCCCAAAATTCTTCGCCACCATTGCCGCCGTCCGGCTCACTAAATTACCCCAGCCAGCCACTAATTCAGAATTATTGCGGCGCACAAATTCTTTCCAAGTAAAATCGGCATCAGAAGTCTCCGGGCCCGCAATGGAGATGAAGTAACGCAAGGCATCTGCTCCGTAGCGCTCCAGCACATCGCGTACATAAATCACCACCTGCTTAGAGGAAGAAAACTTCTCCCCTTCCATAGTCAGGAATTCACTGGCTACTACCTGCGTAGGCAAGTTCAATACTCCAAATTCGTGGGTGCTCCCACCGTATTTTCCTTCTCCGTTATAGGCCAGTAGTTCGGCTGGCCAAATTTGGGAGTGGAAAACTATATTGTCTTTCCCCATAAAGTAGTAGGAAAGCGCCTCGGGATTATTCCACCATTCCCGCCAGTCTTCTCGGCTCCCTTGGCCAGCTTCTTCGCGCCGCCGCGCCCATTCAATCGAGGCGGAGAGATAACCAATCACTGCATCGAACCAGACGTAGAGGCGCTTATGGGGCTGATCTTCCCAACCGGGCACCGGAATACCCCAGGTGATATCCCGGGTCATCGCCCGCGGGCGCACATCTTCTAATAAGTGCTGTGAAAAAGAAATCACATTCGGGCGCCATTTCCCGGCTTTTTCTACTTCGTCTAACCAAGTACTCAAGGCATCCGCTAAGGCAGGTAAATCGAGGAAATAATGTTCAGTTTCTTTAAATTCCGGCCGCAGCCCCGATACCTTCGACACCGGGTCAATTAAATCCTGCGGATCCAGCTGATTTCCACAGTTATCGCACTGATCTCCGCGCGCGCCCGCCGCTCCACAAATGGGGCAAGTGCCTTCAATATAGCGATCAGGAAGGGTATTCCCCGTGCGTGGATCGAAAGCTACGAGCATTTTTTGCACTTTCATATAACCATTTTCCCGGCAGCCAATAAAAAGCTGCTGTACTACCTCTTCGTGATTCTGCGTGGTAGTGCGGGTAAATAAATCATAGGAGAGCCCCAGATTCACTAAATCTTCTACAATAATTCGATTGTTTTTATCCGCCAATGCCTGCGGAGAGGTTCCGTCTTTATCCGCTGCCACCATAATCGGAGTGCCATGCTCGTCGGTACCAGAAACCATTAATACTTCATGGCCAGCCATGCGCATATAGCGGGAAAATACATCAGAAGGTACCCCAAAACCGGCTACGTGGCCAATATGGCGGGGGCCATTCGCATAGGGCCAAGCTACTGCAGATAAAATTTTCGACATACCTCTAGGGTAAGACTTTCACCAGTGCTAGGTAAACCCAAAGGCAAATTCTGAAAAATATCGTAAACTTAACTATAGATATTTTCGGCAGTTTCGATAGAAGGAAAGACGATGCATACGGAAAATCGAGCTCTCATTATTGTGGATGTACAGCCTACTTTCTGTGAAGGAGGCGCACTGGGAGTAGCCGGGGGAAATGCGGTAGCTGAGCGTATCGCCGATTTCGTAAATACCTATGCCCCAGAGTATGAGCTTATCGTCACTACCCAAGATTGGCATATATCTCCCGGAAAGCATTTTTCAGATAATCCGGATTTTGTAGATACCTGGCCACCCCACGGAGTAGCGGGAAGTGCCGAAGCCGAGCTCCATCCAGCCATAGTTAATTTACCGGTTGACGATATGGTGAAAAAGGGGCAGTATTCAGCAGCTTATTCCGGATTCGAAGGCTGCACCGAAGAAGGGCTGCAACTAGAAGAACTGCTGCGTATCCACGATATCGATAGTGTAGATGTAGTCGGAATTGCCGAATCTCATTGTGTAAAAGAAACTGCGCTCGATGCCCTCGATGCCGGATGGCCGGTGCGAGTATTTTCCGATTTGACGGTACCCACTTCTCCCGAGCTCGGAGTAGCTGCACGCGCCGAAATGCAGAAAGCGGGAATTTCTTTACTCCCTGCGGCAGAAGCTTTTGCTTCTTATACCGATTCTCCGGCTGATTATGAGGATGACGAGCCAACTAGTTGGGGGCGCGCCGATTCTTGGGGGGAAGACGATTCTGATTATCTAGAGGAAAGTTACTCAGACGACCGCTGGGCAGATACCGATTGGGATCACGACGAAGCTGGAGCAGCGGATTTTCAAGATGATGAACTTCCGCAGCAGCCTCTACCGGGCACTGAAGCAGTGAATAATCGCGATAATTATGACGACGATGCAGATGCAGAGCTCACTTCCGATGGCGAAGAAGAAGAGCTCTCCAATCTAAATCAGCTACAGGCGGCAGAAGATTTGGCCGGTATCGATTTCTCCGAATTTGGGATTGACGATGCAGAGCTAGATCTCGATGAAGATATCGATTTTTCTGCAGAAGTGAGTGAAGAAGATTTTGATTTTTCCGATATTGATTTAGATGAATACAATCTCGGAAATCCGGGAAAATAGATAACTGATTACTTTAGTGTGCGTAGTTGGCTATCTCAATGCACGTAACTAATTATCTAAGTGCACGCTCGTAAATCTCATTTGCCCGCAAATTGTGGCGTTTAGCTACATAGCTGGCCGCATCTTTTAAGCGTAAACCGAGTGCGTGCAGCTCTTGCACTTCTTCCAACACCGCAGCTGATATATCCGTATCCTTTTCGGGGCAGCCCGCCACTACGAGCGTAACTTCCCCTAAAATTTCTTGCACCGCTGCCCGCTGCTGTAGATCTGCTAAAGTACCGCGGCACACTTCTTCATGTGTTTTCGTCAATTCCCGGCAGAGAGCAGCCGGGCGTTGCTCACCAAAAGCTGCCGCCAAATCTGCCAGAGTGGCCGCTACCCGCCGCGGAGATTCAAAAAATATCCATGTAGTATCCAGCGCCGCTAAGCTATTTAATACCCGGCTGCGCTCCCCCGCTTTCCGCGGGAGAAATCCAAAGAAAGTAAAACGATTACTAGGCAGGCCAGAGAGAGCCAGCGCGGTGAGTGCCGCGGAAGGGCCAGGAATCACTTGCACCGGAATTCCAGCGGCCGCAGCTAGCTTCACTAATCGATATCCAGGATCAGAGACCACCGGCATTCCTGCATCACTCACCATTAAGATATCGGTGCCCGCGGCTGCAGTAGCCACTAATTTCGGAGCCACTTTTTCTTCATTGTGGTCGTGATAAGGAATCACTTGTGCCGATATTTTTATCCCTAAACGCTGCGCTAGGGAACGCAGACGGCGCGTATCTTCGGCGGCAATTAACTCTGCTTCTTGCAGAGCTCGGCGCAGCCGCGGGGAAGCGTCGTCATCGTTCCCTAGCGGAGTAGCAGCAAGAGTAATCATAAATAATCACTGAGTAGCAATTACTTTATTGCCGACCCGTGAAATCCTCCATCGTTTTATGGATACCGAAAAACTCTAGAGCCGCATCGACAATCGGCACCGGGAAAGCGTGCATTATCTGCACCAGGCGCACAATAGGCGGATTGACTTTCATCTGCGTGCCTTTCGCAATGGCATCTAGTACCTGATCAGCACAATCTTGCGGCTTGAGAATCGGTAGCAGACAAGAGAATTTCGTCTTAACTCCATCGAACATGCCGGTGGAAATATAGTAGGGGCAATAGAGCAGGGTGTGTACATTCGAACGCTGCTTGCGGAGTTCCGCTCGCAAAGACTGCGTGAACCCGACGGCACCGAACTTGGAAACATTGTAGTCAGATTGTTTCGCAACCCCCACTAAGCCGGCTGCAGAAGAAATGGTAACTATCGACCCATAGTCGCGCTGAAGCATTCCCGGTAAAAATTCTCGCACCGTGCGGAAAAGAGAAAGGGTATTTACCTCAACTGTGCGGCGAATTTCTTCTTCGCTCAGTTCCAAGACAGGCTTCCCGTTCACCACTCCGGCGTTATTGATGAGAATATCTACTCGGTCGAACTCTGCCAGCACTGCTTGCGCATTACTATGCACAGATTCCGCATCGGATACATCCACGCTGTAATGCTTGGCTTTAATATGCGGATGCGCCGCCTTGAGCTCATCCACTACTTCTTGCCCACGAGTAGCATTGCGGTTCCAAATGATTACCGCTTTTGCTCCCCGATCAGCAGCTCCCAGGGCCATCAATCGGCCAATACCGGTAGCACCTCCCGTGATTAATACGGTAGCTCCCGTAAACGACACAACTTTGGGTCGAATAAACATAGTTACCTCATTCTTTCTTTACAGAGAAATACGCAATTTATGCTGTATTGAACTGAATACATGCATAAAGCGCGCCCAATTCTTCTCGCCCAGCCACTTCGGAGCAGCAATATGCATAATGTGCTGCGTAGCAACCGTCTGGGTATCGGTATACTTGAGGATACCTTCCCGTCCGTGCCGATCCGCTAAGCCAGAATCTTTAATTCCACCGGTAGGAGCACCAATAGATCCCCAAGTAGCAGCATAGCCATCGTTGATATTGACGCTGCCGGTAAGTAAACGCTTTGCGAGCTTCTGTGCCGTCTTCAAATCACTTGACCAGATTGCACCGTTCAAGCCGTAATTAGTGGCATTAGCTTTCTCCAAAGCTTCTTCATCCGAATCCACTTTATAAAGCGATACCACTGGCCCGAAAGTTTCTTCTGCGAATACCCGCATATCGGGGGTGACGTCGGTGAGCACCGTGGGTGGGAAAGCGCGTGGCGCAATATCAGTCCGCAACTCACCGCCAGCGAGTAAAGTAGCTCCCTTGTCGAGTGCATCTTTAATATGCTCTTGCACTTTCGTCAGCTGCGCATCGCTAATAAGCGGCCCCATATCCGACTTCCAGTCCATCGCAGCGTCCAACTTAATCGCATTCGCTGCGGCCACAAAAGCCGGCACAAATTCATCCCAAATATCTTTGTGAATAAACATCCGTTCTACGGAAATGCACAGCTGACCTGAAGAAGAGAAGCAGGCTTTCGCTGCCCCTTTAGCTGCGCGCGGAAGCGGTGCATCCGCCCGTATAATCATCGGATTCTTTCCACCCATTTCCGCAGAGAAACCGATGAGATTTTCGCCCGAGCGCTTCGCAATGCTGCGGCCAGTCGCCGTAGAGCCGGTAAACATCATGTAATCCGAATTATCGATTAGCGGATTACCGATTTCCCGCCCGGTGCCGATAACTACTTGGAAGAGATCGGCGGGGAATCCAGCCCGGGTAAGAAGTGAACGCACCACTAGTGCGCAGTAAGGAGTCTGGGAATCTGGCTTCAGCACAATGGCGTTACCGGCCATTAACGCCGGAATAGCATCAGAAATCGAGAGGTTGAAGGGGTAATTCCACGGGGTGATTACACCTACTACCCCAAGCGGTAGATACTGTACTTTTGTGAAAGTCATACCGGGCACGGCACCCAGCACGTTCCGCGGCTTTAAGAATTTCTCAGCCCGGCGCGCATAGTAAAGAGAATTATTGATTACGTCGTAATACTCTTCAAAAGCCGACGCACGATTCTTTCCGTTTTCCCACTGGATTACATCCAAGATAGCGTCTTGCTCATCTAGTACGATGCGCGCAAAACGCCGCACCAGAGCACTCCGCTCTGCAAAAGTGGTTTCTTGCCAGGCCTTTGCCGCAGTGCGCGCCCGCTCAAAAATTTCTGGAATATCTTCCGCTTTCACTTGCGGAAGTTCTCCAATTACAGACTGGGTAAGGGCAGCGTATTTCGCTACCATAGTTTCATTTCCCTTGCTGCCAGTAGCACAGACGGCGACCGGATCAGGTACTAATTTATTCAGTGAACGGCGCCCTTGCTCGTCCAACTTGGCAAATTTACTATTATTAATACTCGAAGTTTCACTCATAGTTATATTGTGCTCCCAATTCGTATTTATATCTCGCTTTTGCGAAAAATTACCTGAGGAATTTCACAGTCGGCGGATAATAAGTTCTTCTTATACGGGTTATGCTGTGAATAGTAGTCTACCAAAGCGAAATTTATTATTGAATCTCAGGTAATGGTCACTAATAATTCTTATACACTAGCTCAGTTTCGCGCCGCCCGCCGCGAATTTTCTGCCTGGCTACGCGCCATGCGTCAGCAGGGAAATTTACTGGCACAAATTCACCGCGAAAGCCGCTTAGCTGGGAAAAAACTACTAGAAACGGCTTTGCATCTCCCTCATTCCCGCCCCCGCTGGACACTACTACCGTTACCGGATTCGGCTCCGCTTTTATTAGAAGCACGAGCGCGTGCTTTCAATCTGCCCCCAATCTCCCCGGAGATGCGGCAATTTTTACAGGATTTACAGCGTAAAGGAATCTCCGCTTACCGCAATTGTGAAGCCTTAGCGGAAGAGCAAAACTCTATCCTCAATCCACATGTGCGCGCCCAAGCCGAAGCGGCTGCCGATCAGCTGATGGCACTGTATGAACGAGGAAAAGCACTAGATTTCTCTGCTCATATGAGCGAGCTAGCTCAAGCCTGCGCTGCCCGCCCAGAAGCCACTCTCACCTCGGCTCTTTCGGAGCAGTACGGGCTCATACCTTTGCTCACTTTAAGCGCCGAAAATTCTCCAATGCGCCCAGGTCTAGATTCTCCAAGCCGCGCAGATCGCAGCCCGGTAACTCCGGCACTTGAAGATAAAGAAACCAACGCAGATGCAGGCGAAACTTCGGAATTTAGTGCCGCGAACCTACCTGCCACCGAATTCGCCGATTTGCCGAAAATTGTAGAAAAATTAGATGCGCTGGCACGCTTGCTTAATAAAATGCAAACGGAATGCCTGAAAAATGCTAATGCCCTGCGAGAAGAATTCGTAAAAAAGGAACTAGAAAAAATCCCCGTGGCGCAGCTTCAAGATATAGACCGGCGGCGCATGAAAATATCTGCCCTAGAAGAAGCGGGAATCACTACTGCTGCACAGGTAGCCGATTTAGGCTGGGGAGTGAGCAATATTGCTGGGCTCGGCGAATCCTCGGCTTCCCATATTTTAAGCGCTTTACGAGCTTTGCACGGCGCTATTTTGGAAGAAACTCCGATTCGTCTCGACCCGCAGCAACGCTCTCCCCTTGCCACTGAGTTATTACAATCGGTGTACGCGTGGTATCACACTCGCCAGAATATCGGCCATGCCCGCGCGCTCAGCTTTGCCGCCAGTATTAAGCCACACGCCTATTACTTAGGGAATAATGCTTCCCGTCTATTGATAATAGGAAGAGCCCGCCCCGCTGAGTACTTTACTGAACTTCTCACGGAATGCCGGCAGTTAGCCGCTACCTATCCGGAGCCGCCCACGCCGAGCACCCTATCGGATACAGAAATTTGGGAACATTTTCTTTCCCAGCCAGCCTCCTACTATGCCCAGATGGCTGAGATTGGAATCCTCACTTCCGATTCAGAAAAAATTCGCGGAGAGCTCCCCGCTGAAATAGTAGAGCGAGTAAATGCACTGCAGTTACATACTGATTATCTGCAGGTACCGCTGCGCGGATATCAAAATTTTGGAGCGCGCTTTGCCCTGGCGCAGCGAAAAGTAATACTGGGCGACGAAATGGGGCTGGGAAAGACTATCGAAGCACTAGCCGTGGCAGCTCATTTATTTGAAGAAGGAAAACAACACTTCTTGGTGATTTGCCCAGCATCAGTTTTAAGTAATTGGCTACGCGAGATAGCAGCTAAAACAGATATTCCTAGCTATCAACTACACGGATCAGGCAGATCTGATGCCATGCGTCAATGGAAAAAATTAGGCGGAATAGCGCTGACTACCTATGAAACTTTAGGCTGGCTTTTACAAGAAGAAGGCGCAAAACTACCAGATATTTCTTGCACTATCGTAGACGAAGCGCACTATATAAAAAATCCGGTGGCGAAACGCTCTCTGCGCACTGCTCACCTCATCGCCGGCGCCGAATATGCCATATTACTTTCCGGCACTCCCTTAGAAAACAAAATTGAAGAATTCCGCACTTTAGTGCACTATGTACGCCCTGATTTAGCGATATCTGCTTCTCCGGTGCCCCGTAAATTCCGCCGGCAAGTGGCGCCTGCTTATCTGCGCCGCACGCAAAAAGATACGCTCACGGAATTACCGGATTTAGTGGAAGTAGAAGAATGGCTGCAGATGACGCCGGCAGATGAAGCTGCGTATCGCGAAGCCGTGGCCAGTGGCAATTTTATGAGTATGCGGCAGGCCGCCATGCTCTCTACAGATTCCGGAAAATTAGCGCGTCTGCAAGAAATAGTCGCCGAAGCGGGTGCAAACGGGAAAAAAATAATTATTTATTCCTATTTCCGAAACGTATTGCAACGGCTCGAAAACGAAATTCCCATCAGTTTTGGGCCTCTCACCGGCAGCGTATCTCCACAGCAACGCCAGCAGCTAGTAGATGATTTTTCTGCTGCCCCGCCGGGAGCCGTATTATTGGCGCAAATTATGGCCGGAGGTGTGGGACTAAATATCCAGGCAGCTAGCGTGGTCATAATTTGTGAACCACAGCTGAAGCCCACCACCGAATGGCAAGCTATTGCCCGCGCTCACCGCATGGGGCAGCTGGAAACTGTACAGGTGCACCGGCTTATTAACGAAACGGGAGTAGATGAGCAAATCTTTGCGCTTCTGCAGGGTAAATCGGCGCTTTTCCAAAAATTTGCTCATATTTCCGATACAGCGCGCGCTTCGGAACTTTTCCAATTAGAAAGTGCGGTAGCAGAAAAACTACTAGATAAAGAGCGGCAGCGGTTGGGAATTACCGCACAAAGCCCCACACATTCCTGAATTCAGGCGGAAAAAAGCACTACTATGAAAAGTAAAGTATTCTAGTACTTTTCTGTTTATCCATTCTTGGAGATGAAAATGACAAAAAAACGAATTGCCCTTATCTCAGCAGCAGGTATTGGCGGCGTACTTTTAGTACTGTTTATCGCCTATATTTGCTACTTCGGTTTAGGACATCGCGCTCTGCCTGGCACAAAAGTAGGCGAGATTTCCGTAGGCGGAAAAACGGCGGCGCAAATCAGCACGCAGTTACAGAAAAATACTGAGAATAAGCATATTAACTTCACCGGCAGCGATATTAATCCGCAGCGCGTATATCTGAGTGAAACTGGTTTTCAAATAGATCCCAAAGCCGTGGGGAAAGAAGTAATCTCCTTAAATAAGAAGTGGGGGAATTTCTTTACAGCTCCTTTTGTAGGGAAAAAAATAACTCCCCAGCTGGAAGAAAACCCCGAGATGCAGGCGGCACTAATAGCCAAGATGGTGCAGGATAAGCCCGAAGCGAAGCCGGTGGTAGAGCCGCAGATTGTGGTGCAAGACGGCGAACTGGTGGTGAGTGACGGTCAGCCCGGTCATACGGTAGCAGCCACAGAAATTCGCGCAGCTGCCCAGCAACTAGTAAATACCCAGCGGGAAGTTACGAAGCAGCTTGCCTTCCAAGAAGTACAGCCCAGCCAAAATAAAGAGAAATTAGAGTCGGTGCTCGCAGAGGGCGTTAAGCTAATTGATCCGGAAGTGGCGATAACTATCGGAGATACCGAGCGCCGCGCGGAGCAGAGTGAAAAAGTTTTGTGGTTGGATTTCTCTGAAGAGAAAGCGCAGTTAAATAAAGCAGAAATTACGAAATGGCTCACTGAGATTTCGCAGCCTTTGGTGAGAGAAGAAATCAAAGGTCTGCGCTATGTAAATGAGAACGGACTGGTTGTATCGGTACGGCATGAGCCGCAAGATGCCATAGAAGTGACTAATATCGGCGAAATTACCGAAAGCATAAATGAGAATTTATTGGCGGGGAAGCCCACGAAAGCGAGTTTTCAGACTAAAACCACCCCGAGTAGCTGGGAAGAAAAGCTCATTGCTCCCGGAGCGGAGAATTTAGTCTATGCAGCGGCACCAGGTGAAAAGTGGATAGATGTAAATCTTTCTACTTATCAGATGACTGCTTACGAAGGAGCTACCGTGGTGCGTGGGCCGGTTACGGTAGTGACTGGAACATCTGAAACTCCTACCGTGGTAGGTACTTTTTCCGTAATTCGGAAAGTTCCTTTAGATACGATGCGCGGCGAAAATCCGGACGGCACTAAGTATGTAACGCCAAATGTACCGCACGCTCTCTATTTCGAAAAGCACGGCTACGCTATCCACGGCGCTCCTTGGTGGGCAAGCTGGGGATTTGGCGGTTCACACGGGTGCGTAAACACTCCGTTGGGCGAAGCGCGCTGGTTTTATAATTGGGCTCCAGTCGGTACGGTAGTAGTCACTCATTACTGATAGAATTCTTTTGATAATTTGCAGCTCCCGGCACTGCCGCCGGATCACTGGAAAGTATAGGAGAAACTATCCATGTATAAAATGCTTGATATAAATGGCACGCAACTGGCTTATTACGAATGGGAAGTCCCCAACTGCCGCGGGGTAGTACAAATATCTCATGGTATGGCCGAATACTTAGAGCGCTATCAAGGGCTTGCTGCTTTTTTGAATGAACAAGGATTCACTGTAGTAGGAGCTGATCATCGCGGGCATGGCCACTCTTGCCCCACAGGAGAGCCAATTGGATATTTTGGAGACGGAGTTTCTTGGAACGATATCGTCGGCGATTTACACGCAGTACGTCTTTATACGCAGAAAAAATACGTAGATAAACCTTATTTCTTCGTTGGGCACTCCATGGGCTCGTTGCTACTGCGCGATTATCTTTCCACTTTCGCCAACGGACTGGCAGGAGCTGCCATTATCGGCACTGCAGATTGGCCAAAACTACTGGGTGGAGCTGGCATGGTGCTAGCAAATATCATATGTGCTTTCCGCCCCCGCGCCACCGCCGGGTTGCTCTACAATCTCTCCATTGGGCCTTACAATAAGGGATTCCCCCAGCGCACCGGCGGAGAATGGCTCACCCGCGACGAAGCAGTAGTGGATGCTTATATTGCCGATCCGCTTTCCGGATACATCTCCACCAATGGTCTTTTCCGGGAATTGATGCGCGGCACCAAGCGAGTATCTCAGCCCGCGCGTTTCCAGCTACCGGTACACCTTCCGCTCTATATCGCTTCGGGAGAAGTAGATCCGGTAGGCGGAGCAAAAGTAGTAAAGAAAGTTGCTGCCGCCTATAAGCAGGCAGGGCAAACTGACCAAGAAGTACATATTTATCCGCAAGCTCGGCACGAGATTTTCCAAGAAATTAATCGCGCGGAAGTATTTGCTGATTTAGGTGCCTGGCTACAAAAAGAAGTAGAAAAAGCTGCTTCGGCTCAGTAATACTCTAATCAGTAACGCTCTAAATACTGCAAATAGAAGCGTGGTCTATTTAACGGCAATTTCCGTCGAAAAAAGCTGCGGAGCACGCCGAAATATGCGTTAGAGTGCTAAAGAAAATATTAGGACGGCGCGCAATAGAGCCGGTGAGAGAAGGGCAGTGCTTTGCAGAAAATAGGGTTTGACCGAGAAAAATATATTCAGCTACAGGCGCAGCATATTTCACAACGGCGGGCGGCAATCGGCGGAAAGCTCTACCTAGAAATGGGTGGAAAGCTTTTTGACGATATGCACGCTGCGCGCGTCCTACCTGGCTTCACGCCCGATAATAAAATCGTGATGCTGGAACAGATAAAAGACGAATTGGAAATCGTCATCGTAGTGAATGCGATGGATCTGGAGCGGCAAAAAATGCGCGCCGATTTGGGCATTACCTACGGTGACGACGTCTTGCGGCTCGTAGACGCATTTCGGGAACGCGGCTTCTTAGTAAATAGTGTGGTGCTGACCCGCGCAGATGAAGACGGAGGGCGCTATGCCCGTGCTTTCCAAGAGCGCTTAGAAAATCTCGGCTTGCGCGTGTACCTACACTACACAATTCCCGGCTACCCGACCGATGCCGCACAAGTAGTATCCGAAGCGGGATTTGGGAAGAATGATTATATCGAAACCAGCCGCGATTTAGTGGTGGTGACGGCGCCCGGGCCGGGATCAGGGAAACTAGCGACTTGCCTCTCCCAGATTTACCACGATTTTCAGCGCAATATTCCGGCCGGATACGCAAAATTCGAGACCTTCCCGATTTGGAACCTGCCGCTCGACCATCCGGTGAATGTAGCTTATGAAGCAGCCACTGCCGATCTAGATGATGTGAACCTAATTGATCCTTTCCATCTGGCCAATTACGGTAAACAAGTAGTGAGCTATAACCGCGATGTGGAAGTATTCCCACTGCTGGTATCACTTTTAATTCAACTTTCTGGAGCTTCTCCCTATCATTCTCCTACCGATATGGGCGTAAATATGGCCGGAATGTGTATTTCTGATGACGCCGTCTGCCGCGAAGCAGCAGAGCAAGAGATTATCCGCCGTTATTACCATGCCCTAGTAGATGAAAAACTGACGGGAGCAAAACCCACAGTTTCGCAGCGAGTACGGCTAATTATGAGCAAGCTGAAATTAGGGGTAGATATTCGGCGCGTAATCCCGGCCGCCTTGGCAAAGGCCGCGGAGAGTGGCGGCCCGGCTTCTGCTATTGAGTTGCACGATGGGCGCCTAGTGACGGGTAAGACTTCCCCGCTTCTGGGATGCTCAGCAGCGATGCTACTGAACGCCTTAAAAGAACTAGCCGGCATCGATGATTCGCTGCAACTACTCTCTCCGGAATCTATTTTGCCGATTCAGACTCTCAAGACGCAGCATCTCGGTTCAAAAAATCCGCGCCTGCACACTGACGAAGTATTAATTGCGCTCTCCGTATCCGCAGGCACTTCGGAAGCGGCCCGCAAAGCGCTGGCGCAACTAGCGAATCTGCGCGGCTGCGATGTGCATACTACGACTATTTTAGGATCGGTAGATGAGGGAATTTTCCGGAGCCTAGGTTGCCTAGTTACCTCTGAGCCGAAGTTCCAGAATAAAGGCCTCTACTGGCGGCGCTAGAATTTATAAGCGTTTATACGCATTTATAAGTGTTTATAAACGCAAATACTGGGAAGAAAATTTTCTAGATTCAAGCAAATATCTGGATACGAGGCTCTGCCCTGCGTATAGAAAACTACTCTATATATAAAGATCTACCCTAGATGCAGGGCGGCGGCATTATCCAGCTATTGGCGAGAAGAGCCGCTATTTTCTCTGCTGTTTCTTTCTGGGCAGCAGGGGCACTAATAAGCACTTCTTCTCCCCCTTTTATCCCTAAGCTCATAAGCTGTAAGGCTGATTCGGCATCTTCTCCGTTTATATAAATATCTCCACCAGCTGCGATAGCCATATCAGCTATTTTGGCGGCAGGGCGGGCGTGCATACCAGCTATATCCTTTACTACTGCCCGCAATTCATAGCGGTCTGCCCCTGCCACTGATGCAGCGGCCGCAGGGGAATTCTGCGACGCCGGGCTCGCGAAAGCTGAAGTAGACTTTGCTTCTGCCGAAAACTTTACTTCTGCCGCGAGCGCATTAGCGGGTAGAAAAACTTGGATACTTTCCCGCGCTTGCTCTGCACACTCTGCTAAGGATTTTCCTCCTTGCGCGGCCACGGCTGCGGCTACCGCCCCTTCTATAAACGGAGCTTCCGCGAGTTGCACCTGCTCATCGCCCAGAATATCGAGCAAAGATTCTCCGCTCAGTTTAGCTGAGCCGAGATCAGCAAAGAGAAGCACCGAAAATCCCCTCTGCCGCTGGGCTTTCACAGCTGCTTCTAAGCGCGAAAAATCTGTGCCTAAATCTCCTGCCGCAGTGCCGCCTACCGGAATAATAGCCACATCATTTGCCATTTGTTTAGCTAAATCTGCCAGCCCTTGCGCAAGCTGCGCAGAATGCGAAATTAAAACTAAAGAAACTGAGATAGAAGATTTCACCGTAATAATCCTTTCTTCTGCCTACCCACCACTAACGCCTAATGCGCATTTGCGTGATTCGCTTGATCTGCTTGGGCCACCTGAGCCGCCTGGGCTGCCGCCGCTAAAATATAGGCACTCGATACCGCTCCGGGATCTAAATGACCGATAGAGCGCTCTCCTAAGTAAGAAGCACGCCCTTTCCGGGCGCACAAATCCGCCGTAGCTGCCGCGCCTTTAGCAGCTCCGGCAGCTGCCGCTTCCCATATTTTGCAGGGATCTATCTGCGCAGCTGCTTGCGCCGCATCCACAGCAGCACTCCATGCATCTACCATAGTTTTTTCTCCGGGCACTGCCTTGCCCCGCTCCTGAATTCCCGTCAACGCTGCCTGCAATATCTGCAGAGAATCAGCTGCACTAAGTTGCGGAGAATCCATAGCATTAGCAGCTTTAGCCGCCCGTAAAAAGGCGGTACCCAGCAACGGCCCAGATGCCCCGCCTACCGTAGAAAGTAAAGTCTGGGCAGCAAACTTAAACACTTCCGCAGGAGTGGTAAAAGTAGAATCCACTAACCCAGCTGCTACAGCTTGAAAACCGCGATCGAGATTTTCTCCATGGTCGCCGTCGCCAATTACTCGATCTAGTTCTATAAGCTCATCCCGGTGCGCATTTATGATTTTTGCGCTGAGCTGCAACCACTCTTTTGCCCACTTCACATCCAGCATTTCACATCCCTTTCCGATAAGCGGGGGTGCACACCGGCGCCCGGAACAGCTCGCACATTTTCGCATCTGCACGCAGTAGAGTGAGCGAAACTCCTTGCATTTCCAGACTCGTGACATACGATCCCACTAAGGAATCTGCTATTTTTATATTCGCGCTCTGCAAACGCTCCGCTAAGCGTCTATAAACTATATAGAGCTCAGAAAGCGGGGTGCCGCCCATCCCATTAACTAAGGCAATTACTTGCTCACCCGCGCGCAAATTCAAATCGTCAATGACAGGATCTAATAACTGATCAGTAAGATCGTCGGCATTGGTAAAGGGAATTCTCCGCCGCCCTGGCTCGCCATGAATTCCAATCCCAATTTCCACTTCTCCTGCGGGGAGGTCAAAAGAAGGTTTCCCCACGTGCGGCACGGTGCAGGCGCGAAGTGCTACACCTAACGAACGCACATTCGCAATCACGGCATCGGCCAGATCTTTTACTTCTGCTAGAGATGCTCCGGCCTCACTAGCCGCACCCACGATTTTCTCTACTAGCAGGGTGCCCGCTACGCCTCTGCGCCCAGCGGTATAGAGAGAATCTTCTACTGCCACATCGTCATTGACTATCACAGTAGCTACTTCAATATCTTCCATTTCAGCCAATTCGGCGGCAGTAGCAAAATTCAACACGTCGCCCGTATAGTTCTTAACTATATAGAGCACACCCGCCCCGCCGTCTACTGCTTGAGTAGCAGCCAAAATTGGATCAGGAGTAGGAGAAGTAAATACCGGACCGGCGACGGCGGCGTCTAACATCCCGTAACCCACAAAACCACTATGCAGGGGTTCGTGGCCAGATCCACCACCAGAAACCAGAGCTACTTTCCCCGGCGCCTTCTTTTCTTTCCTCAATACATAGTGCAGCTGCTGATTTACTTCCACTTCTTCAGCATGTGCGCTGGCAAATCCAGCTAAGGACTCAGCAACTACCTTATGCGGATCATTAATAAGCTTTTTCATCAGACTACCTAGTACTCAAATATCTATGCTGTAGCACACATTTTACTACCTTAGATAGCGGAGGAGAAAGATGCAAAAGCGGGAGCTGGTTTCTACCCAAACTCCCGCTTTTACCTGCAGATAATCTGCTTAATTAGTTTTCAATAAAGCGATTTTATTCCGCCTTATCTTCGCCAGCTACTTCTGCTGCAGCTTCTGCTGCCTTTTCGGCCGCCTCTTCAGCTGCTGCTGCCACACCCGGAGCAGTTGCTGGCGTATCAGCCTGCGCATTTTCTTTGGCCAAAATGCGCGTATTGATTCTATCCAGTAAGAAGGCGCAAATCGCTCCTACCAGTGCCACAATCAGCGTGATAAGGAAGATTATCTTGTATCCTACTTCTGGATTATCGCGATGTGCTTCTACAATACCGGCGGTAGTCGGATTGCCCCAGAAAATCGAGGCGTAGACCAAGAGGGAACCAACTGCCATTGCCGAACCGTTGATTTCTTCCGGCAAGTGCAGCTCTGCAATTGGAGCTAAAATTACCGATTTCCCTAGGAAAGTACCGAAAGCCATTACGATCAGCAGCCCCATCGCCAACCAGATATTTCCGGAAGGCAGCACGTAGATAAGACCGACACCGAGAGCAATCACGCTGAGCGCCAGGCCCATCATACGAGTAGAAGACTTAAATACGTAATCAGCCACTAAGCCAGATACCAGGCCAGCAAAAATACCTACTAAGCCGGTGTTGAAAATACCGAAGGCACCTGCCTGCGCGGGCGTAGCTTTAAATACCAAAATCAGGTACGGAGCAGAGCAGTAAATTAGGTTTACGTAGCACCAATAGACGCAAAGTCCGGCAATACCAGCCAACCAAACCCGCGGAATGAGCAGTACTCGCAGCAGACCCTTCAAAGCGGCAATATTATCGGATTCACCCGGCTTTTCACCTTTCGCAGTGGCATTCTTCGGCACAAAGCGCAACAGGCAGAAAAGCAACGGAATAATTATCAAGGTGTAGCACAGACCCATAACACGCATTACGGTGTCGGCATGCTCCGAAAAAGCTGCTAACAAGCCCACCACGATTAGGTTCATTAAGAATTCGGCTGCACGGCGAATCGACTCCAGGAGTCCCATAGCCAAACCGCGCCCTTTTGTATCCGAATCCTGCGACATGAAGGAAACGCCGTTTACCACTGCTGGCCAGCCAATCGCATCCCAGACTCCCCAGGATATGGCCATGGCAATCATGATATTGAAGTCAAGATTTGGCACTAAATACAGCACTAACGCAGTACCCATCCGCCACATAGACCAAGCAATCAGAATAGAGCGAATGGTGAAACGGTTATTTACCCAGCCACCAGGCACATAAAGAAACATTGCTATGCCTAGCCAGCCCATGAGGATACCGAACTGGTCGATACCAATTCCTAAGGCGGAGGTGAGCGGCACCATCAGGGAGCCTTTGAAAGCCTCAAAGGCAGAATAGGTGAGCTGCCCAGCCATGACTATCGTCAAGAAACCGCCTATGCGGCCGGGGCGTAAAAATACCGGCAGCTTTGCGAATCTACTTTGTTTTTCCATATATTTTTTCCAATTCTGTAGCTAGCTACTTTTCACTTTTTGCGCCGGTAATACCCATCAAAGTATTGGCCACATTAGAGATGATTCCATCTACTCCCCAGTTGGCGAGTTGATTTGCTCGGCCGAGATCATCTACCGTCCAAGCATTGATACCAAAGCCAGCTCGATGAATTTCCTTCACTCGCTCTGCCGTCAAGAAGTTATCCTCCGGATGCAGGTAATCGGCCCCCACTAATTCCAGCATGGACTTCCAGTCATCATAAAGAGCGACCGTTTCATAGAGGCAGCCAACTGGCAATTTCGGAGCGCGCTGCTTAAAGATATGCAGTAATACATGATTAAAAGAAGAAATAATGACCTTGCGAGCGGGGCTGAGCTCCTCCAGCTCCGCAATAATATTGTCAATTAGCCGCAGCGTCTCTTTTTTGCCTTGCTCATTCGACTTAATCTCGATATTGGCATTCAGACCTTTTTCGTTCATGAACTGAATCAATTGCCGCAGAGTCGGCACTGGTTCACCGGCAAATTGCGGACTAAACCACGATCCCGCATCTAACTTCGGCAAATCTGCCGCAGTTAAATCGTAGTAACTTCCTGCCCGATTTGTAGTGCGATCTAAAGAAGTATCGTGAATGATTATTGGAGTGCCATCTCCTAATGCATCCACATCCGTTTCAATCCAGTTGATTCCGTTATCTAAGGCAGCTTGGAAAGCACTGATGGTGTTTTCCGGCGCAAGCGTATTCAATCCACGATGTGCCATTAAAGTACAGCCTGCCATTTTCTCTCCTTTCTTTGCTCACTCGATTTACCACCGGTACTTCTTCGCACGCTTATGCGGTAAATCAGCAACAATTACTAATAGTAAGGTATTCCTTAAATAGCTCCACACTTTCTTCCTACAATGCACATATGTGCAAAACCAAGCAGGTATTTTATCCATATTTTCACCGGTATTTATACTGATTTAATATGCTAGGCTTTCTGCTTTCACTTTCTCAGCAGTAAAAAGTTTTAAGAAACCTTCCTGGCAGCTAGGACGATAGGCGCCTTCCCTTTATCTCTCCTCGGGACGGCGCAGGCGGGCGGG
>NZ_LT632435.1:1616995-1679298 GCF_900119495.1 Arcanobacterium urinimassiliense
CCGCCCGCCTGTTCTATTAATTCGCGTTATTTAGAGTATTTTACAATCCGCGTTTCCGCCGATAGAGCAGATAGCTACCCGCTCCGGTAATAGCACACAGCATAGCGAAAACTCCTGCTAGAGAAGTACCGGTCTGCGGAAGTCCCGGCCGCTTTGGATCTCCCCCCGGAGGTGGCGTATTGGGCTGCGGCATATTAGGAATATACAGCACCGCTCCGTCGTACTGCTGCGTATCATCTTTAGGAAGCGCGTAGAAGGAGAAAGTCAGAGGTTTCTCCAGCAATTTATACCCTTGCGGAGCTTTAACTTCCCGCAATTCGTAAATATATTCGTGCTTATCATCGCTCGTAAGGAAGGTCCAGCCGAGTTTCCCGTCATCTCCCTTAATCTTAACTTCTCCGTCTTTCCCAGTACTGAAAACTAACGGAGCAGCTTCTTTTTGATCTGGAGTGAGCTTCCCTACCACCGGCTCTGCTTTGCCATCCTTAATCTGGTAAAGAGCAAATTCGGCGCCGGCCAGATTCGTACGCAGATCTCGCACATCGTGCTTGTGCAAGGTAATTCCCGGATTCGGCGCATATCCACCGAAGGATAAACGCAGAGCTACCGTACCGGTAGTATGCGCCTCTTCGCTTCCTACCGTCACTTTATTGCTGTAATTTACTACTTTTTCTCCAATAACCTTTGCCTTATAAGTGATTACCACTTTCTGCTTATTAGGAATCTGCATCCGCAGCACCCCGCCCTGATAAACCGGGCGGTACTGATAATCCGCGGGAGTCATTTGCAGAGATTCCGGTTGCAGACGCAAATTAACCATCTCATCTTGGAAAGCTAAACTATCAGCCCCATTGGCAATATCCAGGCCACCCGGATTTACCGTGACTTGGAAAGTAGCAGTATAGCCATTACTACCAGAAGGCTTCTCCGTGATTTCCTTAGTCAGAGGCTTATACGCATATTCTCCGGTAGTTTCCTGCGTATTTACCGGACCCCAGAGAGCTTTATTCTTTACCTGCAGGCCGTCTTTATTCTTATTAATGGCATTTAAAGCTGCCCGATCCTTCGGAATTAGCGCATAGTTCAGATAATACGTCGAGTGCATTTCCCCATCTGAGTAGCGCGGTAAATCTTTCTTAGCTACCTCAAAGAGAATTTCACCCGCTTTTTCAGTTACTTTAACTTTCGCTACTCCCGATATATTCGGCTGCGGATCTTTCGCTAGTTTTAACTTATCCGCCACGAATTTATCAGTAATCTGGAAAGTATCGCCCTCGTATTTATCAAGACCTTCGAGCTGTAGATGGTAATTAAATACCGGATAATCCACCCCGTCAATTTCTTTCGTCGTAATACCCGTGAAGCTCTTACGGAGCCCCTCTAAATCCGGCGTGGCGACTGCCGAAGCGTTCCGCACAACTCCATTAGCAGTAGCTTTTACTTGGTTAGTGTGCCGATACAGGCTAGATTCTCCAGCTCGGTATGCTGCTATCCAAGCCTGATCATTATCGGTGGTGAAAGTGACTTCTACTTTCCGCTCGGCTTTCTTACCATCTTTATCAAGACGTGGATTCCCATTTTCATCCAATAACGGATTCAAACCCGGATGCTGCTTTGCTTTATCTTTATAGAAGGTGAGGGAGAATCCGCGCTCGGGATGCTCTGCGTTGCGCACAAAAGCATAACTTTCCTCTCCAATCAGACCTTTTACCTCAATCTGCGCATTTTCCGGCAAAGTATCTTGGAACCGTTTATCTCCCAGTGTCAGAGCTGGCAGCACATCTTCCAGCACCAAAGAATCGTAGCCTTGCGGTACGACATTCACAATCACTTGCCAAGAAACTTTATCTTTAGATTGCGTGAGCATCTTCTTTTCTACATTAAAAAGATGCGGCGGGCGTAAAGGATCTGAAGAGGAAGTTACTTCTTCCGGAGGGGTCTGCGGATTGCCGTCATCACTAGTAGCTTTGTTTTGTACCGTGGTAGGAGCAATTTTCTTACTCACATCTACCCGCGTGGTGTAGGTAATTTCGTAGCTGGAATATTCCGGATCATCTGCTGGTAATTTATAAGACCATTCTGAATCCGTAGCTTTCGCTAGCTCTGCCCACGGAATAAGTTTCTCCGTCTTAGTGGATTTCCCTTCCGCATCGGGCTTAGTAGTGTTAACTACTTTTATCCCTTCCCCGGAGTACTTCACAATATCGCGAATCTCTTCCGGCACGATATCACTAATGGTATATCCGGTAAGTTTCAGCTTATGGTACTCATTTACTTGTAGTACCCAAGATTGCTCATAAATCCCCGAAGCAGTAGCTGTTTCCTTTGCTCCCTGCGCTTTCTTAGTAATAGTGCCTATCTTTAATTGATTCTTAAGATTATTCTCGGTTTCTTTCGGATTAGGCAGCTGATCGGTACTTATTTTTACCTTATTAGTGGTTTGCTCTAAAGTGCCGCCCTCAGCTGGATCAATCTTGCTGTAATCTACCGTGGCAAAATAAGTAATAGTTACTTCTTCTTTGTGTACCATTTTCGGAATTACCAGCTTAAAACCATTATCGGTATATTCTGGCTTCCCCGGCTTCGGAGCATGCTTATTAGTGGATTTTACCTGCAGATTCTTCGGATTGGTATCGAGCTTAAGCGCACTATTCTCTTTTCCAGTAATCTGGTCGGTAATTTCAATATTTTCATTGGTGTCAATAGATTTGACCTTAATCGTGTAGAACACCTTACCGGCCGAGAAATCATGCCGAGCTGTCTTCGTAATACTTATATCCGGATCATCAGATACCCGCACCTGCAAATTTATTCCCGCAGCCAAGGGAATTATATCTGTAGGAGGCGTAAATTTTACATCAAAAGTAGCGAAGAATTCGGCCTGCTGGGAGGCTTCTAAAGCATCGTCCTTCGCCAATTGTACGTGCAGCACATTATCTTTTATTTCGTAAGTATTATTTTCGACTTCCCCTTCTGAGGTCTGAATAGTGAATTTACCTTTCTGATGTGGGAAAGCCTGCAACCCCGCGGGGAGTTTATAAGTCAAATCTTTTCCACTCGGAATTTGCCCGCCCGGCACTCCCGGCTTTTCCCGGAATTTTAACCGCAACTGGTAGGGAGTATCGGAGTGTACCGTAAATTTTCCATCTTCTCCGGCAGTTAGTTCTTGCCCACCATAAGAAATCCGCACCTCATCAGTGAGGAAATTTATAAGCTGAGTATTATCTAGCGGCTGCGGATCGCCACTACCCGGCTCGCCAGTGCCAGGCTCTGCTGCCCCACCCGGCGTATTTTCTGGAGTATTTGCTTTGCCATTCTCGCCGGCAACATCATCTCCTGCCCCCGCGGGCTGATTTTCCTCGGGGGAAGTAGCAGGAGTTAATTCATCTGCATAACTAATTGCCGCCTGCGTGCCTAGACCCAAGAGAAGCAATAAAGCTAAAAGCGCCGGCAAAATCTGGAAAAGCCAGTTTTTTCGCATCTTTGCGTGCGGAGAAGCGGGAATAATAGGCATAGTATTTCTCTCTACGATAGTTAAAATTCAGTTTGCACTAGCACCTGCGCAAATCCGATGTATATACATACTTGAGGATATTCTACCGGATTCTTGCGACCATTATAAGCCATTGTATTAATTGCTTAAATTGGTAAATCCGCTTAAATACAAGAAAATTACTTAGGAATCTCGGTAGCAGAAGTGCAAATCATAGTTCTTTTCTTCTCTGAAGGCCCTTCTTCTTTTATAAAAATTAGGTAATATATTTTTATGCTATCTAGAACACGTAACAGCGCAGTTATTTTTGCCGCTCTACTAGCCGTTTTTTCTTTTATATTTACTACATTTTCTGCACCTACAGCTCGTGCAGATAGTGACGACAAGTACTTGACCATATCTTTACTTGGTGATTCCTATACTGCCGGTAATGGTGCCGGAGCCTACTACGGGCCTACTCTTTCCTATCGCAGTGCGCGCAGCTGGGGTCACCTCTATTCTGATTGGTTGAACGAGCAAAATATTCGCACTACGCTACATAATTTTTCTTTCAGCGGAGCAATCACGAAAGACGTATTAGGCTCGCAGATTAAAGAAATGCCCGCAGATACCGACTTGGTTATGCTCACCATTGGCGGTAACGACGTCTACTTTGCCGAAATAGTCGTGAACTGCTTCGTACCCGGAAAATCTGGCTATGCCAGCTGTAAAGGTTCGGTAGAGAAGGCCGAGAAGAAAGTAAGTGAAACTTTCGAAAAAACGGAAGAAATTTTCCGGCAACTCGACGCAAAACTCTCCGATAATGCACAGGTGGCCTTAGTTGGATATCCGCTCTTATCGATGGATATGCCCTATATTTGGGAAAGCGGTGGCTGGTTCTTCGGTGGCGGCGATAAGTACGACGCCTCCCGGGCTGTGCGCGAACTAGGTAAATCTGCCGGTGATCTCCAGAAGCAACTGGTAGATAAATGGAATGCAGATCCTAATAATCATTTACACGTAACCTACATTCCCACTGAAGCCAATTTCCAAGGTCACGAGCCTGATCCACGTCTAGATAAATATAATCCGAAGCGCTGGATTAATGAGATTTTGGAAACTGAAGGTCGCGAAGGGGAAGACGGCACCGTCACCGCTACGACCACGGTTGATTTAGGAAACTACTATCATCCGAATATCACTGGGCATGAAAAAATCGCCCAGATAGTGATCGAAAAACTGGGTATACCGCAGAACACTCATTCGGAACCTCCAGCTCAGAAGTTGCCAACGGACGTGGTATTCTTGCTCGATAACAGCACCGAGATGGAGAAGTACCTTCCGGATATCAAGAAGCATCTAGCGCGTATTACCGCAGATAGTGATGCAGAAGCAGCCAAGAATGGGGTAACTGCTCGCTATGCTCTTACTACCTTTAATGACGGCAGTGCTACTCAACCTAATGAGCAAGGAGCAGATAGAGCTGCTCCGCAGCCTCAAATCACCGCTAGTGATTTCATGGATCGCGCCGCTCTGCTAGAAAATATGGAGAAAGTACAGCTAAGCGGTAAATCCAGCACCGATGCGCTTTTCAAGGCCATTGAAGACGCCGCCGGAAGCGGTAAGTGGCGATCCGGCAGCTACCGGCAAATTGTACTGCTGGGAAATGTAACTGCTGCCGATTATGAAGATTCCCAAGATAATAACGATGCTCGCTACAAGCTCACCGCAAAACTGCGGAAGGGGAATATCAATATGATGGCAGGCATAGCAGCCGAAAAGAATGTCAATCCGGTGATTGACAAGTTGGTGCGCAATACCGGTGGCCGTTTCGCAGCCTTAGAAGATATTCGCAGCCTGATACTCGACCCGCCGACGGCGCAAATTTCGAAACTGGGAGTGCTGAAAGTAAATGAGGCAACTGTTTTCGATGCGGGCGGTTCCACCTCTCCAAATGGAGATATCGTCAAGTATGAATGGGATTTCAATAATGACGGTGTATTCGATGCGGTAAGTACCGATAGCCCGCAGGCTACCTACACCTATGCAGCTGAGTATAAGGGGCCGATTACTTTGCAGGTCACTGATGCCGAAGGTAAGCAAGCTACAGCTACGATGGACGTCACCGTAACTAAAGACGGCGATTTAATCCCCGATGACCAGGATAATTGCCCGAACCACGCCAATCCAGATCAGCAGGATAGCGATGGAGATGGAATCGGCGATATTTGCGACCCCACTCCGAATGGAGAACCGGCCAAGCCTGATAATCCGGCGAAACCTGATAACCCGGCAAAGCCCCAACAGCCCGCCAACCCAGCTCCTGCAGAGGGAATGGCAAATATGGCTCCGGCTACGCCCCGCCCCCTGCCTCGCACTGGCTACGCAGCTTTACCGATGATTGGAGCTGCTCTGCTAATCGGATTAGGCGGAGTAGGCACTCGGCGTTTACGGAAAAATAGCTAAGCTAATTAAATAAACACACACCAAGAGCACCCGCCTGAATTGCAGGCGGGTGCTCCTTTATCTTATTTAAGATCTATTCAATTCTCTATAATTCGCTAAATTAAGCGGAAAAACGTGCCTCGCTAAAAAATTTCAAATTGCCCACAGTTAGGAAATTTTAGAGAATAGAAGATATGCAGAAAAATTCCGAGACTAATTCTGAAGATTTAAGCACTTTTCCAGCTGGAGAAACGGCAGAAAATCCCGCATCAGAACGGCGCAGTGCCCCTTTAGATCCCCAATCGAGCGCCACCTCTGAACTAGCCGCCTTGCTTTCTGTAGAGCAAGAGATAAATGCAGCCGATATTAAAGAAAAAGAAATTAAGCTCAGCTCTGAAGCTGGCACGGCGCAAACTCATTGGTCGGTAGTGCTACCGGCACTTGCCGCAATCATCGCCGTAATTATTTGGGGGCTAGGCTTCCCACAGCATTTTTCCGATTTCGCCGGCAGCACTTTTACCTGGATTTTAGATAATGTGGGATGGGCTTTTATTCTTTTCTCTACCGTCTTCGTAATTTTTATTTTCACGATAGCCTTTAGCAAATTCGGTTCCATTCGCCTCGGAGCCGCCGATGAACAGCCAGAATTCACCACTAAATCTTGGATAGCGATGATGTTTGCGGCGGGCATGGGAATCGGAATGATGTTTTTCGGAGCCGCCGAACCACTGGCTTTTTATAGAGACGGCATACCCATGCATGGCGCCAAAGAAGTCGGTACGGCGATGGCGCAAACTATCTTCCACTGGGGTTTACACCCGTGGGCTATCTATGCAGTACTAGCTTTGGCGATTGCCTACTCGACTTATCGAGTAGGACGGCGCCAACTTATTTCTGCCGCTTTCACTCCGCTCATTGGCGAGAAACACGCGAACGGGCGAGTAGGAAGATTCATCGATTCGCTTTCTATTTTCGTCACCGTATTCGGCACTGCCAGCTCCCTCGGAGTGGGTACCCTGCAGATTAGAGCTGGATTAGAAGCCTCTGGCTTAGTAAAAAATCCCGGTACTGCGCTAATAGTTGGAGTAGTTTCGGTGCTAACTTTAGCTTTCCTTCTTTCGGCGATGTCGGGAGTGGGCAAAGGAGTACGAATACTTTCAAACGCCAATATGGTTTTGGCGAGCGCCCTCGCAATAATAGTTTTTGTATTGGGGCCTACCGTAGCGCAGCTCAATATGATTCCCAATACGCTGGGTAACTATATTCAAAACTTTTTCGAAATGGCTTCTCGCACCGGCACTTCTGCAGACGGTTCAGCCGGAGAATGGCTCTCCAGCTGGACGCTTTTCTACTGGGTATGGTGGATGTCTTGGTCGCCTTTCGTAGGCATGTTTTTGGCACGGATCTCGCGGGGGCGTTCCGTACGCGAATTCTGCCTCGGCGTGCTGCTAGTGCCTACCGGGGTCTCTGTTATCTGGTTCAGTATTTTCGGAGGAACTGCTATCTGGATGGAACAGCACGGCAAATCCATCTATGGTTCCGGAATGGCCGAAGAGCAGCTCTTCAATTTACTGCATAATTTGCCCGGCGGCTACGTTTGGGGGATTATCGCCCTGATTTTGCTGGCCACTTTCTTTATAACTTCCGCTGATTCCGCTTCTACCGTAATGGGATCTATCTCCCAAGGTGGCCGCACAAATGCTACTCCGGCAGTAAGTGGTTTATGGGGAGTGATGACGGCACTTATTGGTTTAACGATGCTAATTTCCGGCGGAAATGCCGCTCTCAGCAATATTCAAAACGTCACTATTGTAGTCGCTTCGCCTTTCTTGCTGATTCTTATCGGATTGATGTTTGCCATTGTGAAAGATATGCGTAACGACGTAATCTATCTCGATTCTCGCGAGCAAGAAAAATTTGCTCGGCAACTTGCTATTGAACGGCGACATTTGCGCGAACAAGCCGAACGCGCAGCTAAGCAAGCCAAACGAAAGGGTATAAAACGCATCCATCTACCCCGTGCACAGCGTATCCGGAAAGAAAAGTAATTCCAGCAATTTGAATAACTCCCAAAAGCAAGGCTAAGTATTCTCGCAGTGCGGCTATTCTCGGCGCTGGCTACTCTCGTGGCGCGTTACTCTGCACCACTTGTTACTCGGCAGCAATTGCCGCGAGAATATCGGTTTTAGCAGCTCGCCGAGCTGGGCCAATAGCAGCAAATATACCCACCACTATGGAGCCCGCCAAGCTAATTAGCAAAGTAGAATACGGGATTACTAATTTATTCAAGCCGTCTGCGGCTAGCGACTGCTGGAGACCCCAGCCGAAAAGAATACCTAAGCTCAAGCCTAAAATTGCTCCCAGCAGTGCAATTGCCACCGATTCCAGGGTGATCATCTTGCGGATATTTCCCCGCGTCATTCCCACTGCCCGCAATAGCCCTATTTCGGTAGTGCGCTCAGATACGGAAAGCGTAAGAGTATTTACGATACCCAGCACCGCAATAATAATTGCCAACGCGAGTAGACCGTAAATAAGTGCCAACATTACGTCAATCATTGCTAGCTGCTGGTCGATATAGTCACTCTTAGTTTCTACCGTAGCGAGCGGATAATCTGCCAGTATCTTCGATATTTCGGCTTTTACTGCCCCTATATCCTGCCCAGGCGCCGCGTCTACGATGATGAGCGAACTCCGATCCGGAGCTCCACTCTGCTGCAGAGTATCGATATCCGTAATAATATTATCGAAGTGCACTCCCTCCGGAGCAGTAAAGGTGCCCACAATAGTGAGCATTAAACGACTATTACTTGTGCTCAGCGCTACGGGTACGGTATCGCCAATCTGCAGATTCTTTTTCGCAGCAAATTCTTCACTAACTACAGCTTCAGCTGCAGCATCTGCATAGATACGCCCGGCTGAGATTTTTAGAGAAAAAGATTTTCCGAATTCTTTTTCATCTTCTCCCTGTATGAGGTCAGAATCTTGCTTAATAAAACCATACTCGAACTGTATGCGGCGAGCTTCTTTCACTCCCGCTAGCTGTGTAATTTGCTGATAGATATCACTAGGGATATAGCTATTGTTAATCCCGCTGATAATCACATCGCCGTGCACCGAATCGTGAAAGATATCGTCTGCTGAGGCCCGCGCCGAGGCACTGAGAATTGAAAGCGTGCCCACCAAGGCCATGCCAATCATAAGTGCAGTGGCAGTAGCAGCCGTACGAGCTGGCTGCCGCAGAGTATTTAACTCCGCCATATTTCCGATTGCGCCGAATAGTTTTTTATAAATCTTTCCCAATAACCAAATAATCGGGCGCCCCAACAAAGGCGAAATGGTGGCGGCCGCTAATAAAATAAATACCGAACCGGCACCGATAAATACTGATTTCTGAGTATCTTGTATAAATCCCCACAGGAAAAGTCCCACCCCGAGGAAAGCCAAAATCGCTCCCCCCAGGAAACGCCAACGGAGACTTTTTTCCACGCTCGTATTCTGCCCCGTCATCGCCACTATCGGATCTACCCGCCCGGCGCGTTTGGCCGGTACCCAGGCGGAAAACATCGTGAGCACTATCCCGATTCCAAAGGAAGCTACTACCGCTGCTCCGGTTATGCGCGGAACTAAGGTGCCGAGATCGTAGCCCGCTTTTGCCACCAGCTGGCTTATACCAGAAGCCAATCCCAACCCGAGCAATAGCCCGAGCGTAGCTCCCAGTACCGCCACTATAAATGCTTCGAGGAGCACCGATATCTGCACTTGCCGCTTTGAGGCGCCGAGGGCGCGATAGAGCGCTAATTCTTTTTCGCGTTGATTTACGATAATCGAGAAAGTGTTGAAAATTAGAAAAGCTGCTACTAGCAATGAGATACCGGCAAAGACGAGGAAGAAAGTATTCATGAAGCCCAGGGCTTTCTCTAAATCCTGTGCCGCATCTTTAGAAGCATCTTTTCCGTTCTCTGCTTCGTAGCCGGGTGGTAAAACCGAAGTCACCGCCGCAGAAATTTTTGTGATATCGCTTTTTTGATCAGTGACTACCCAGGCAGAAAAATATCCAGATTGCTGGCCGGGAAGAAGAATTTGCCGCGCCGCCGTATCGGTGAAGAAGGCATACGCAGCTCCTGAGGTACCGCCGGTACCCCACTTGCCGATTCCCACGAGAGTTTTCTCTACGGTAGCTGTAGGAGTGGCAATTTTAATTTTCTCCCCTAGTTGATAACCAGATTTTTGAAAGCTTAGGGGATCAATCATCACTTCTGAATCCGCGTGCGGAGCTCGGCCTTCTGCTACATATATGCCTTCTCTCCCCGCAAAAGCCGGAGCAGAAAAATAGTTGAAACCAACTCCGGGAGCTCCGTAGCTGGCAATCGCTTTGCCGTCTTTACCGATCGTATAGACCCCCACTCCCATAATGGAGCCTTCGACCTGTTTAACTCCCGGCACTTGCCGGATTTTCTCTAAATCTGCTTCTTCTAGAGGTGCGAGCTTATTCTGCACTTCTCCTGCCGCAGCAGATTCAGTACCAGCTGCACTTTTTGCATCTACATTTATATCCGACACCGTAGAAGAGATAATATTGCCGAAAGAATTACGCAACATATCCGTAAAAGTAAAAGAACCAGCTACAAAAGCCACTCCAAGTACTATGGAAATAAGGCTCATGACTAACCGGGCTTTATGCCCAAGTAAAGATTTAATAGAGGCTTTCAGCATAGGAGCTACTCGCCTTTCTGGATGAAAGAGTGGGCACCGAGCGCTTTACGCTCCTCTGTTGCTCGCATATCCGCTACCGCATTGATATCGAGGCCGGCCATTTTTGCCAATACTTTTTCGCGGCTAGGCTTTTCTAAGAAATCGTTTATCTTTCCGTCTGCTAAGAAAATTGCTTCATCTGCCTGCCCGGCCGCCGCCGGATCGTGCGTCACCATTACCACGGTAGCTCCCAATTCATCTACTGCCTGCCGCAAAAAATTGAGCACTTCCCGGCTCGAAGCAGAATCGAGATTCCCCGTGGGTTCATCGGCAAAAATTATTTCTGGGCGAGTAATCAAGGCCCGCGCACAAGCTACGCGCTGCTGCTGGCCGCCGGAAAGTTGATTAGGTTTATGCGATAGCCTCTCCCGCAGCCCGATTACATCGATAATAGTTTCATACCACTGCGGATCTGGCTTTTTCCCCGCAATTGCGAGCGGTAATAAGATATTTTCTTTGGCGCTGAGCGTAGGTACGAGATTAAAAGCCTGAAAAATAAAGCCAATTTTCTCTCGGCGCAGCAGCGTCTTTTCTTTATCGCGTAAAGACGCAATATCTCGATCACCAATTTTCACGATTCCCGAGGTAGGAGTATCCAAACCCGCTAAGCAATGAATCAAAGTAGATTTACCACTGCCGGATGGCCCCATCACTGCGCTAAATCTACCACTGCGAAATTCTACGTCTACAGCATCAAGTGCTACTACTTGAGCGTCTCCTTTTCCATAAATTTTAGTGAGTTTTTGGCAGGAAGCAGATACTTGCGCGCACATAAACTATTCCTTTTCTTCAACTGATCGACAAAAACGGAAACTGAAACAAAACTAAAACGAAAATTGAAACAAAAACTGAGGAAACAAAATTTTCTTCATTTCCGTTTCTAATTTTAACATCTATCTTTTAGCATTTTAAAGCTCTACTAGCTCACCTATCTTGTGAATAAAACAGCGGATAAATACAGGTAGTAGCTTATATTTAGAAGAATATCGACGGTAAGGTGGTGGGTTAGGTGGCAGGGCTCATATATAGGGATTTATAGGTGCTACACAACAGAAAAACCGGCTATACGCATCGAGGGAAACTCCGAAAATTTTGCAGGGTAGCTACTAGGGGAGCTATTTTTGTAGGTCTGTCCTGGCTCCTTGCCCAGGGCGGGTTTGGTTCCAGGCGTCTATAGTCTCTGGAAGCCAGCCTTCTGTTTTCCCGATTTTGGCATCCGGTGGCGGGGTGCGCCCTTGCCGCCGATAGGAGCAGAAAGTACCGTGTTTTATACCGATACGGGCGGCCGCTTCCGAACTAGATAAATATATAGTCATTCTTTTTCGTTCTTATTTTTGTGGCATTTTATGGCTTCGGTGAGAAATATTGTAAAGATAATTATACCGACTAAAAGTAAGCCGATTTGCTCTATTCGTGAGAGGCGGAAGCAATCTTCACAGATGGTGTTAGATTTACGTGGCAAACATATAAATGTAGGAGAAGCAAAAAGGTTTATATTCTGCTTTATATTATTATCACCTGAGCCTCAGTAGTATATGTTGGTTGTAGGTGAAGAGAAGTCAATACTGTGGGTGCGTTAGGAAAAATTTTATGAGCAGAGCAGCTACTTTTGCAGTGTGCATACCTACATGGCAGGAAATTGATAAAGCGTTTAAGGATGCTAATTATAAATATGCTTATGATATAGATCCTTATAATCCAAAATGCGATGAAATTCCAGAGCCTGTTGCTGATTATAAATGGTTTGTAGATGTTATTCCCGAATATGCTGACGAGGCACGTAAAATACTCGAAACATTCGATACCCCCATTAAATTTTGGGTAGGTTAAGACCATAGCTAAAGTAGCTACTTTTATAATGTGCATATCGACATTTATTTTCGACAAATTGAAAGTAGGTGTGCTTTGACCGAAGACGAATTTACCGACGATGAATATTTAACAGATAATGGCGTTTTCTATGTAAGCCTTCCGCACTGGAAACTTATCGAAGAAGCATTCGAAAAGGCAGGCTGGAAGAGCTGGTATAATGTTGACTCTATCCCAGAGTTTACTGAAGATGGAGTGACTTATAACTATGCGATAGATGTGTGGGATCAGCGTGCTGAAAAAGCGAGAAAAATTCTTGAAACACTAGATACTCCCATCAAATATGTAATTTATGAATAAAATTTTCTAACTAACATAAAAGCTAAATTATTTAGTTGTGCCAATTTTTATCCACCCTCTTCACTGAGAGTGGATATTTTTATACGAAAAACCTTATGCCCTTAGGAGGCAAACCATAGATACCGACTCTAGGCACATAAATTTTCAGATTACGGTTCTTTGGTGTTTTAAGTAGACGTAGATTTTCCGCTCTTGCTTGCTATATGGCCATATTCGGCTTATTTCTGTGGAGCCGCCTGAGAGAATCGAACTCTCGACCTTCTCATTACGAGTGAGACGCTCTGCCGACTGAGCTAAGGCGGCGCAGGTGCCAAAAGCACGCTACCTAGGTAGTTTACCGAAAAATATCCGCAGCACGAAATTCCGGGGCGTAAATCACCCCTAATACTCTTCTATTGCTTCCCTAATACTCTCCTCCTGCTCCTCAAGGGCAGAAAAGAATTAAAACTACGCGAGAATTTATTATGGTGCACCCGCGTATTACGGCAATCCGCGTATTACGGAAACCTACATATCACGGCAAACCTAGGCAAATTACTCTGCTGGGCACTTAAGGTCAGCTTCCGGTACTGTGCCATCTAGCAAGTACTTATCAATTGGTTTATTTACGCAGTCAGTAGAGCGCCCGTACGCGGTATGGCCTTCCCCTTCCCAGGTGATGAGCACAGCGTTGGCCAGTGTTTTAGAAAAATCTACTGCCCACTGATAAGGCGTAGCCGGATCTCCCGTAGTACCTACCACTACTATCGGGTTAGATCCTTCCGCTCGGAACGGACCGATAGGAGCCGGCGCTTTATAGGGCCACTTCGCGCACATATATTCATCATAGCCAGCTACTTCACCAAAAATTGGCGCTTTTTCTTTCAACTCAGCCGCTTCAGCTTGCCACTGTGCGTCATCCCCCTGCGCAGGATAATCTGCGCAGTTGATTGCCCAGTTAGCTTCTACGCTATTATCTTGGAAGGTATTTCCCGTGCGGGAATAATAGGTATCTGCCATAGTGAGGAAAAGAGTTCCGCGTTGCTTGGTGAACGCTTCTTGGAAAGCCTGCGTGAGCAGTGGCCAAAGCGTATCGTCATACAGAGGCGTAATCATACCGATAAATAGCGCCGACTGCGTGAGCTGCCGCCCTTCGCTGGCAGTGGGAAGCGGCTTTTGTAAAGTATCAGCAAAAAGCTGCTTTATCTGCGCGCGCGCCTGCTCTTTCGAGCCAGTAAAGGGGCAAGAAGAACCATCTAAACAATCATCTAAATATGCGTCTAGCGCTTTTTCAAAACCCTGTAATTGGGCTACCGTCTGCTGGAAAGAAGAAACTTGCGAAGAAACTGCTCCATCTAGCACCATCCGCCCCACGTTCTTCGGGAATAATTCAGCGTACATACCTCCCAAAGACGTGCCGTAGGAATATCCCACGTAATACAGCTGCGGATCTCCTAATACATGCCGCAATACGTCCATATCGCGCGCCGCTGATTCCGTGCCTACGAAAGGCAACAAATTCCCAGATTTTTCTTGACAGCCCGCGACCACTTTATCGGCATCTACCCGTGCGGCTGCTCTTCCCTCAGCCGTATCTGGATAAGAAGCATCGACTACTTGCGCGAGGTCTTTATCCGCTAAGCAGTCTACGGGAGCAGATTTATCTACTCCTCGCGGATCAAAGCCAATAATATCGAAATTGGCGAGAATATCAGGAGAAAAATAATCTGCCGCGCCCTCGGCCATTTCCTGCCCAGAAGCTCCCGGCCCCCCGGGGTTCACCAACAGAGAACCAATCGCTTTACCTTTAGCTTTGTGCTTTTTTGCGGCAATAGCAATCGTGGCCGAGGTAGGATTTTTATAATCAAGCGGCACCATGAATTTTCCACACTCTAAATTTTTTCCACATTCAGACCAAACTACGCGCTGCTTATAGAAAGATTCCAAACCAGCCGGAATTTCTGGCATCGGGGCCTTTATCGCTTTTGCCGTTGTAGCTCCCCCGGCGGCTGGAGTGGGATTACTCCCCGCAGCACAAGCACTGACCATAAGTAATAAGCTAATTACTACGGCTCCTAGCTGGTGTTTCTTCATTTCTTAATTACCTCCATTAAGACCGCTTCAATTACCAATAACGGAGCTACATTCGCCGTTAAACGAGTACGAGCCTCCCGAATAGCTGCTATTTTTTCCAATATGCTTTCTACGCTGCGGCTATCTGCCCAATTATATACCTCATCTTCATAATCCGGATTTGCCAACGGCAACGCCGCACCTAGCTGCCGAAGCAGTACATCCCGAAAGAATCCAGCCATATAGAGCAATTCTCTATCTAAGGCATCCCGCTGCATACGAGTACGCCGGCGCTTTTCATCCTCTTCCGCATTGTTAATCTGTGCACTGATATGAGATCGGAGAGCAGCCGGAATTTTCATATTTTCATCTAAACCCCATGCCTCTAAGCGCCGGCGCTTTTCTTTTTCAAGAGTCTCACCTGCCCCAGAACGCTTTTCTGCTGCCGAGGAGCGCGAATTACGACCTTGCATCTTCTCGATATTAGTGAGTAATTCTGCAGCTAGCACCGCATCCCCTACCGAATGTACCGATAACAACAGATCTAGCGTCTGTTTCCGCAATTTTCCGGCTTCCGGATCTAAAGCTAGCGCTCGCGCCAAACCAATATGAGATTGTGCAATCTGGGCGGCTACTAACGCTTTTTCTTTTTCCACACCCTCTTCTACTAATAAATTTGCTACCTCTTCGATTGTGGGCGTGACCAAATTTATATTCCGACACCGGGAACGAATAGTGGGGAGCACGTCTGCCGGAGAAGCCGTACAAAGTATCCACACCGTGCGCGGAGCCGGTTCTTCAATAGCTTTTAACAGCACATTAGTGGTACGCGGCAGCATTCTATCCGCATCTTCCACGATAAAAATACGCCAAGATCCAGCTGTAGGCGCCAGATAAGATTTCGCCACACAAGCACGAACTTCCTCTACGGAGATAGTCACTAAATCCGTGCGCAAAAATTCTACGTCAGGGTGGTTGCGCCCCAGCACTGCTTTACACTCGGCACAATTTCCTCCACCTAATTCTGTTTCTTGGCAGAGAAGAGCCGCCGCAAAAGCCTGCGCCAGTATGGATCTACCTGAGCCGGGAGGGCCAGTGAAAAGCCAAGCATGGCTCATCGCTGCGTCCTTAATATCATTCTGCTCTGCAGTTATGCTACCTTGCGCGGCTTTCATGCCATTTTGCGCGGCATTCTCCGCAGATTTACTTGCTGCCGTGCTTTGCACTAAAGCACGGGCGGCGGTGGCGGCGCGTTTAATTTCTGCAACCGCTGCCGCCTGCCCCGTCACTAAATTAAATACACTCACAGCGCGCCTGCTTCTGTGGCTGCTTCTCGCACTGCTTGCGCAATTTCCGCAATAGACTGCGCCGCATCAATTACCCGGAAACGCTCCGGCTCATTCGCTGCCAATTCTAAAAATTTTTGCCGGACGGCAGCATGAAAAGTGCTTCCCGCTGCCTCGAGACGATCTAGATTTTCCCCTAAGCGCAGCCGGCTTTTCTCAACTGGGAGATCCAACAGAATAGTTAAATCCGGCACCAAATTTGCACTTGCCCACAGTGAGAGCGCTTTTATTTCCGCCGCAGGAAGGGCACGAGCTCCGCCTTGGTAGGCAATAGAAGAATCAAAATATCTATCGGTAATTACCACCGCGCCCCGCGCCAGAGCTGGTTTGATTATTGTTTCCACGTGTTGGGCGCGGTCTGCGGCGTAAAGCAAAGCTTCCGCGCGCGGCACTACCTCCCCGCCATGTAAAAGAGATTGCCGAATAGCTTTACCTAACTCCGTGCCACCGGGCTCGCGCGTAAGCACTACTTCCTTACCTGCAGCCCGCAGGCTCTCTGCCAGTAGCCGCACTTGCGTAGATTTCCCGGCGCCATCTCCACCTTCAAAGGAAATAAACATTTCAGCTACCTTTCTCCTGCTGCTAACTGCCGCTACTTATTTTTTCGTCGTCTTTTTCCGGCGCGCACCCTTTTTCACCGTCCGCGCCGTTTTGTTACGCCGTTTTGCCCCGCCTTGAGCCGCAATTTTTAACCGCCGCTCTACCAGTAGTTCTTGCGCCCGCTCTGCTGTCAACTGGTTAATATCTTCTTGCCGCGGCACCGAGGCATTTACTTCTCCGTCCGTCACATAGGGGCCAAAACGCCCGTCTTTCAGCAATATCTCTCCACCCGATACCGGATCTTTTCCTAGTTTCGCCAGTGGCTCTTGCCGAGCCGGCCGGAAAGAACTCTTCGGTTCCCGGAAAATTTCTTCTGCTTCTGCCAGCGTAATCGTGAAAATTTGCTCTTCACTCTGCAAAGAGCGCGAATCTTTACCTCGCTTCATATAGGGGCCAAAACGCCCGTTGTACACATAAATTGGCTCCCCCGCCGATTCTCCTAACTCCCGCGGCAGGCTAAGGAGCTGGCAGGCTTGCTCCAAAGTAACCGTATCCGGAGTCATCGAAGCAAAAAGCGAGGCCGTCTTCGGCTTTGGCTTCACTTTCGATATTTTCCCCGTTGGCGTGAGTTGCACGGCGTCCGGCGGGATAACTTCCGAAACGTAGGGACCAAAACGCCCGTCTTTCACTACGATTTCATATCCAGTAGCGGGATCAGTGCCAAGAATTTTATCTTCCTGCAAAGTCGTTTCTAAAATTTCCCGCGCTTTTGCTTCCGTTAATTCATCTGGAGCGATATCCGGTGGCAGAGAAGCACGCCGCTGCACTTCACCATGCGTATCTTGCTCTTCTAGATAAGGCCCATATTTACCAACTCGCACCGCTATCTGTGGAGAAATAGCGATTGTGTTGACGCGGCGCGCATCAATATCTCCTAATCCGGATACTTGGGCATGCAAACCCGGCTTACCAGATCCACCATTATAAAAATCAGAAAGGTACTCTACGCGTTCTTCTTCTCCGGCCGCAATTTTGTCTAGATCTTCTTCCATATCGGCAGTGAAATCGTAATCAACCAGATCAGGTAAGTTCTCTTCAAGTAAGCGCACCACGGAAAATGCTAACCAAGTAGGTAGCAAAGCCTGCCCCTGCTTTTCCACATATCCGCGATCAGTGATGGTGGAAATAGTAGAAGCATAGGTAGAAGGGCGGCCAATACCTTTCTCTTCCAGCATCTTCACTAGCGAAGCTTCCGTAAAACGCGGGGGCGGAGCCGTTTCGTGCCCAGCAGCTTCCGCAGATTTAGTATTTACCACTTCACCTACACTTAGCTGCGGCAACCGGGTGTCTTCTTTTTTCTCTTCGTAACGCTTTGAATCTTTACTTTCTTCGTAGACGGCTAAAAAGCCCGGGGCGGTAATTACCGTACCGGCTGCTGCCAGCACAATCTGCATTTTTTCCGCCAAAACTACGGCATTATCTAGTGAATCTGCCGCTACCTCTCCAGAGCTAGCCGCCGATGAATTTTCTGCTCCTGATATTTCGGAGCTGCTCAGAGTACGTTCAGCTTGTATTTTTACCGAAGCCGTCTGCCCCCGCGCGTCTTCCATCTGCGAAGCGAGAGTGCGTTTCCAGATAAGTTCATAAAGTTGATATTCCCGCCCGGAAAGTTGATTCTTAATTTCGCCCGGCGCCCGGAACTGCTCACCTGCGGGGCGAATTGCCTCGTGCGCTTCTTGCGCTCCCTTGCTCTTCGTAGCATAAATGCGCGGCTTCTCCGGCAGTGCTTTTGCCCCATAAAGTTCCGCTATCTGAGCTCGCGCCGCCTGCAAGGCTTGCTGAGAGAGATTCACCGAATCAGTACGCATATAGGTAATAAAACCGTTTTCATAGAGAGACTGTGCCAAACGCATAGTATCGCGTGAACTGAGGCGCAATTTCCGAGAAGCTTCCTGCTGCAAAGTAGAAGTAGTAAAAGGAGCTGCCGGCCGGCGCTTATAGGGCTTATTATCTACTTCTTGTACGCTAGCTGTGCCCGAATGTAAAATTTTCGCCAAGGCCTGCGCCGTATTTTCATGTAAAACTCGCACGCCCGCAGCCACTGCTTTCGCAGTTAAGTGCCCTTGATCGTCAAAATCTTTACCGCGTGCTAAGCGCCCGCCATTCACTTCCGTAACGCGCGCAGAAAATTCACCCGTCTCAGTTTGCAGATAGGCATTCACATCCCAATAAGAGGTAGAGCGGAAAGCCATTCTCTCGCGTTCTCTCTCCACAACTATTCGCGTAGCTACTGACTGCACCCGCCCAGCCGAAAGTGCCGGCGCCACTTTTCTCCACAGCAGCGGCGAGACCTCATATCCGACCAAGCGATCGAGAATACGGCGAGTTTCCTGGGCATCTACTAGTTTGCTATCAATATCCCGCGTATTCTGCAGAGCTTTTTCTATCGCCTCCGGAGTTATCTCATGAAATACCATGCGCTTCACCGGAATACGAGGGCGTAACGCTTCTAATAAATGCCAAGCGATTGCTTCCCCTTCGCGGTCTTCGTCGGTAGCCAGATAGAGCTCGTCCGCCGTTTTCAATAGCTTGCGCAGCTCCGCCACTTTTTGCTTTTTATCAGGATTTATTACGTAGTAGGGTTCAAAATTTTCTTCTATATTGACCGCAAATTTACTATACGGGCCTTTCTTCATTTTTTCGGGCAGCTCAGAGGGACGAGGTAAATCGCGGATATGCCCCACGCTGGCGGTTACTTCATATTCTTTGCCCAGATACTTGGCAATAGTGCGCGCCTTCGCCGGTGATTCCACAATTACCAGTTTTGTCACGATATCTCTCCCTCAAATTTTTCCCCGCGCCGGCGGTAGGTAATAAGAAACTAATACGCGCGGGGCAACCGCCGATTTTTAACTTACCCCATTTTCAATATAAAGCGAAAAATATTTATATTTCTTAATTCCAGTACGATACGGCAAATAACTAAGAATTTCTCTTTATAGCTATTTTCTTGCTCGCGGAACCGCGCTCTTCAGAACCCTACTTTCGGCACCGAACTCCCCGTGACTATTCCGCTACGGGACTTTATATCTAACTAGCTACCGGACCCGCCACTGCCCGCGCCGTAATTTTTCTCCCCCAACCTAAAAAAGGTGGATCTGCTTCCAGAGCGACCACCACTTTTTCTTCTGCAATATGGCAGGAGCACTCCGCAGCAGACGCTAATTCCTGCACCTTTTGGCAAGCAGCTGCCGCGTCTCCCGTATTTTGCACGATTTGTGCGCCAGCCAGAGCCGCCAAATCGGCAGTATTCTGCAATTGCCCTATTTTAGCGGCACTGAGGCTGAACTGCGCCACCAATCCAGTTAAAAAAATAACTACACAGATAGCCACCGCCACGAAGGGCGTAACCATTCCCTTTTCACCTGGATTTTTAGCAAAGCTTTCTGCTAAATTTTCCACCAAATTTTTGCCAAATTTTCCAGCCTGTTTATTTATCCTACTGAGTGCCCTCATTTTGCCAGTTCCTTTGCGTCTTTTATTCTGCTGGTTCCATTACCACCTGATATGCCGAATAAAAATTTATCTTCAAGTAGCGAAAAATCCCCATCCCGGGTTTCTTTATCGCAATTTTGACGGTGTCAGCATTCGTATCTATCTGCATGCGCGCATTTTCTCCCGCATTGGCGCGCACAATTTTCTCCGCTTTTTCTGCATCGGCGTATAGAGAATAGGAACGGGCGGCCGCGCGCGCCGCATTATCTACTACCGCCACATTTATACTCTGAAAAATTCCAGATACGCAGAAAAGCACTACTAATAGAAATACCGGCATAGTAAGAGCCCACTCCACACTCACCATTCCAGATTCCGCTCTTCTATTTTTCATTTTTATTTTTCATTTCTATTCTTCATTTCCCCGCCTTATAAAATTTCAGATTTTCCGGGGAAGCTAGCCGGAGCACCTCTTAGATACCAGTGCCCGCGGCCGCCCCTCCGTATATGAAATCAGCCTAAAGAGAGCAAAGTGCGGAATATATTCACGATTAAATCCCGAAACCACTCTTGCTTAGCTAGCCAAATCAAGATCCCAGCTATTCCAGTGGTTGCCACCGTACCGAGGGCATACTCCGCCGTCACCATTCCGCGCTCTGCACGCAGCATCCCGGAGGAAATTTTTTTAAACATTCTATTTTTCATTGCAGATTCTCCTTTTAATGGTTTTACTCTGCCGGCTACTGCAGGCAGGTATCGCTTTGCGATAGAGCAAGCATCGCTTAATTTCGCGCGGAGAATTGGCGCGGTTGTTATCTTGTGTATTGCAGCTTTACTTGTAGGCCTTGTGGAAAAATAACAACCTCTTTTTCGAAAATCTGTAAACGCCACGCCAGCCAGTAAGTAAAAATTGGGGGAAGAGCCTGGCTTTTAAAAAATTTTTTCTCCCGCTCCGACCACTATTGGAAATACTCCGATTAGCATAAAAGCGGGGAGAAAACAGGATACCAACGGAATAACTAGACGAGCACCGAGGCGAGCTGCCGCCTCTTTAGCTCGGCGGGCACGCGTCAAGCGCAAAGTTAAAGCACTGCGCTCTAGAAGCGCCACCGGAGCCGCTCCCTGATTCCAAGCCGGCTCCAAGGCTGCAGCTAGATCTCGATAGCGTGGCGACGTATTTTCCCAAGCCTCTTCCCAATCCGCTCCGAGCAGCAATGCTTTACTCACTTCGGCGAGAGAACGAGCAGAGAAATTAGCATTTTCTTCGTCCAGAGCCTCTCCCACCGCAGCCAGAGCACCGGGAATAGAATGGCCAGCTCGAAAAGAAGCCGCAGCTAGATCAAGAATAATACTTCTATCTACCAAGATCGGGGCCGCCGGAAAAGAAAAAGAAAAACGGCGCAGCGGCGGTGCTAGGCAAGCCCAGATTAAAAATACTGCCCAGATTAAGTACATAATTTTCACTTCCTTATTTTCGCTCCCTTATTTTCACTTCCTTTAAGAATCTTCGTGCCTCGCTTGCACTACCATCTTTTTCACCAGTAGTATCCCCGCTATTTCTGCCCCCGCTCCGCCGAGTAGCGCTAGATTCCCTAACCTCGTAGCAAAAAGAAATTCCAGTACATCGATTCCGAAAGCGTAGCCGAGTAAAAATCCTCCGAACGGGAGAGCAGCTAGTATGCGGGCGGAGCTGACGGGGCCGGCGAGAGCTACTTGCCGAGCTGAATGTGCCGCCGCCGCTTCGGTGATGCTGGTGGCGCAGGAATCTAAAATTTCTGCCACCGGAGCTCCACTCCCGTTTCCGAGACGGCAAACTGCGAAAACTGCAGGTAAAGAATCAAAGAATGCGGGAGGAATCCGGCGGCGAAAACGCTGCAACCGGTTTAGCGAAAAAATTTCTCCTAATACTTCCGGCACCCCTTGCGAATCGAGCTGTGTATTTTCCCCTAAATTATGCCGCCGCAGGGTCTGTGCCCACGCTTGAGCGGGGCTAGCTCCGCAGCGTAAACGCGTGGCCACCTCCGTCACCACTAAACCCATATCGGGGAAAGAGGTTTTGCGCCGTGGTAAGCGCCGTTTAATTCGCGAAAATTTTCGGCGTACTTGCCGTGCCGGCAGCGTGGTGATTGCTACGGCCCACACTAAAATTACTAATAAAAAAGGAATCATTTTCTCCGCCTATTTCCCTAATCCTTTTCTAAAGAAAAACGCTCTGCCAGGCGGCAAAAAGCCGGGGTAAATTCAATATCTTTCCCCTGCACTTCCACTGCTATTTCGGTATAAAGTTCTCCTCGGCGCCGCTCCAAGACCGCTATTTGCGAGATATAACGCCGCGCTCCGCCACGGCGAATATGAATTACCGCATCTAAAGCTGCGGCCGCCTGTGCCGCTACCGTAGCTTCCTGCATATCCGCTAAAGCTCCGAGCGCTACTAAGCGCGCCGGCACGTCTAACGCTGAATTGGCGTGGATAGTGGCCCATCCTCCCTCATGCCCCGTATTTAAGGCTCCGAGCACATCGCGCACTTCTGCGCCTCGGCATTCACCTAGCACCAACCGATCTGGGCGCATTCGCATGGCGGCGCGCACCAGCGAACTCATAGAAATAGCCCCCGCTCCTTGCACATTGGCGTGCCGCACTTGTAAATGCACCACATGCGGATGCGCTGGGCGCAACTCCGCTGCTTCTTCGATAATAAGGATTCTTTCTTCTGCCGGCACCAAGGAAAGCATGGCGTTTAGAAAAGTAGTCTTCCCCGCACCCGTTGCACCGGAAATTATTACATTGGCCCGCTGTGCCACTAATTGGCACAACAGCTTTTCCAACTGCGGATGTATGGAATTATTTGCCAGTAAATCTCCTAGTTCTAGGCGCTGCTGCCGGTGTTTCCGCAGCGAAATTAAAGTGCCTTCTGCGGCAATTGGCGGTAGCACGGCGTGCAGGCGAATACCGGAAGCAAAAGTGCCGTCTACTATCGGGCTGGCATCGTCGAGCCGCTGCCCACAACTCGCTGCGAGCCGTACTGCTAGAGCGCGCACCCCTGCTTCACTTTGCAGTTGCCGATCTGCTACCGGTACTTTTTCCAGTCCGCGGCCTCTATCTACCCAAACTTGCCCCGCCCCGTTTACCAGCACATCTGTAGTTTCTAGCTCCTCTAGCAACGGCATAAGCGTAATGCCGGCACCCGCGAGCTCTGTGCGCACCCGCGAGCGCATATTAGCCAACTCTTCAGTATAGAGTGCCGGTATTTCCGCTAGCGCCTGCGGCAAAGGCTCTCCGGCTGCTAAACGAGCGCGAATTTTTTGTAGATCGTTTTTTACCGGCATTTTTCACTCGCGTAAAAATTTCTGGCAGATTACCCGCACGTCTTGGTCAGTCAGCGATTTCTGCCGATCGCCGGGAGTAATTCCGTGCTCTATATCGGCAGAAAAATTTCGGCTGTGCCGCAGTCGATATACTTCCTCGAGCTGTAGCGATTTCTTTATATAGGCGAGTTGATTCTGCGATTTCGCATTCACTGCCGCCACCGCCACCGGCACCTCTCTACCGAGCTGTTGCAGCTTTAATTCAGCTTGTGCGAGCGCCAAATTAGAAACGGCGCTTACCAATAAAATGTAGTCGCACCACTCTAACCACGAATTTTCTGCCGGAGAGATAGGAGCCGCCGGCGATAGATCGAGAATCGTCCACTCATTTACCTGTGCCAGAGCTGCTATTGCTTTTATGCCATTATCGTTATCTAGCGGGACGCCACCGCGCTCATCAGCGGAGAGAAATTTAATTGATTTCCAGCTCGGTAGCGCATTTTGTAAACGCCCAGCCAGAAGTGAGCCATCTCCTTGCAGATCTGCCCAGCGTTTCCCCGGGGTATCTACTGCTCCTAAGAGCAGCTCTATTCCTGCCGAGGCAGGATTCATATCCAATACGGCTATCTGCTCATTGGTAGCGAGCCGGCGGGCTAACCAGAGAGCTAGTACCGATACTCCACAGCCTCCTTGGGCGCCAATCACGCCGAGCACTTTCCCGCGTATAGTGGCTCCCACTGCCACCATCAGCTCCAAAATATCGGAGGTATCTTGCCGGTAATCTAGTTGCAACTGCCCTTTTGCAAAATAAGGGGCAAAAAGTTCGTGAAAATGCGCCGTCACTTTTCCTTCTGGGCAACCAACTGTGGTGAAGTTAAGGATTCCTTGGGAATGAGAAAATTTTTCGGCGTATTTAATATCGATACCTACTATTTCTGCCAAACGCGCAAGCTCGGCATAGGCTTCTTTATCGGTGCCACTATAGATAAGTGAGTGGAGAGATGCCTCTGGCTGCAACGAAATTTCCTTTTTCATATCTAGCATCCTGCTACAGATGTAAAAACCTAGAAGCTCACTATTCTCCCCTTGTGTATATCGCGAGTTTTCCACCGCCCCTTCACCAAAGATAAAAATAGCTAGATTTTACCGCGGAAAAGACGTGGTTTTCCCTACCTTTTTAAGGCACGCCGACACAGGTATCAGAATTTTTCGGCTCTGCACGGTAGCGTCAATGCTAGATATAAGTAGGCAAGGAGTAAAAAGTGCATACACCAACTGATCCTTATAACTCGGCAGATGCGGATAATCCAGAAGAAACAGTGCTCGACCCCATCGAAGAAGGTCAGGCAGAAAATGCCGATGCCCAGCCAGCTTATGGGCAAGCTGACGAATTAGCTTGGGAAAAAGCCTTTACGGGAGAAAGTGCTGCCACTACCGGCGCCGAAGAAGAATCGAGCGAGAGCGCAGATTTCCATAATCTACCTCCCGAGATGCGCAGCAACGCCACTTTGCACGACGTAATGTCGGCTCATTCAGCCGAGGAATCGGCTTTCCCACCGGCGCCGCCATTTTTAGCAGCCGAAGAACCACCAGCTGCGCCCGAGCTCGAATTCCCCGAGCCTACTTCTTCGGAACTTGAATTTTCGGATTCTCTAGCAGCTGGAGAATCCACTCCAGCAGCAGCTGACTCCGCGCAGGCGGAGGAAGTGGCGAATCACGAGCACTGGGCGGCCGATCCAGGAGATGTGGCCGGCACGCCGGCACCTTATGTGCCAGACGCACCTCCGAGCCGTTTCAGCGCACATATCGCCGTATTTTTTGCCACCCTCGTGCTTATACCCATAGCTTGGTATCTGATTTCTGACGCCGGAGTCCGCCTCAATCTGGTGACGGATAATCCGTGGGATACGGGGCATATTAACTTTGCAGCTCTCCTTGAACTAGCTGGCGGAATGATTGCTCTGGCAATGATTGCCCTCATGGCGCGGCTCTCTTCTCTCGGCGGACAAGTCTGGGGAATTGTGCTCACTCTCTTGGGGCTAGCAGCCGTCATCGTACCTGGGCAAGCTGCGGCACTTATCGAGCGCTTAGATAAAGCTATCGGCGGATTCAATCCTTTCACGGGAAATGTGGTGCATCACCTCGGACTCGATTTAGGCTCCGGGCGGATAGCTATTTTCGGATTTTTGCTCTTCATATTTGCTCTCGCTATTCATGGGGCCCGCAAACGTAGCGCTGCCCGGCAAGAAATTTTGCTGCGCCGTGAACTGGCACTTCCTCAGTACGAGCAGGATCATAAATCGGCTCCCGCTGAGTCAGACCCCGCTGCCCCCGCAGCTGAGTAATCGCAAAATAGCAGATAAAGCAAACAGATAAACAGAGAGGCGCTTTTATGCCGGCTGATAATTCCTGCATCAGTATTTCCGGCCCTTGGCAGCACCGATTTGTACAGGCCAACGGCGCGCAATTTCATATAGCGCACGCCGGCACCTACTCCGATACTCGCCCTCTCGTACTTTTAGTACACGGTTTTCCGCAATACTGGTGGGCTTGGCGAGAGCAAATCGCGCCTCTAGCGGCGGCCGGATTCGAAGTAGCTGCAATCGATAAGCGCGGCTTCGGCGGATCAGATAAGACACCAAACTCCGCCGATGCCCTGCTTCTCACTGACGATTTAATTGCCCTGGTGCATTCTCTGGGCTATGACCGCGCATTTTTAGTGGGACTGGGGCGCGGGGGTGCCTTAGCGTGGTCAGCGGTTTCTAAAGCACCTGATTTATTTGCGGGGCTAGTCACGGTGTCTTCTCCGCATCCGCGCACCCTACATCGCCTAGGTATGCATTTAACTCTCCGCACTTGGCGGCACGCTATAAGTAGCTTCCTCACTCCGCTTGCCGAAAAGAAACTTCAAGATTCCCGCCACATCGCCCAACTTTTACAGGAATGGTCGGCGCCCGGGAATAACGGCGCAGCTGGACAAGCAGATCTCTATACGCAGGCATTGCGGTTGCCAGGGGTAGCTCGAGCAGCTCTGGCCCAACTGCGCTGGACGCTACTTTCTCAGCATTCCGCCCGCGGCCGGCAATATTTACGCGAATCAGCAAATCCGGTAAAAGTTCCTATCCTGGCCGTGCGCGGCGCGCTCGATCCGCTACTTCCTCCCCGAGCATGGAATAAAGACGCGGAATTTGCACGTGGTTCCTATGAATTACTTACCATCGCCCAAGCAGGCCATTTTGTGCCGGAAGAGCAACCGGCAGCATTCACAGATGCTCTCCGGATTTTTTTACAGACGCACTGCTGAGATCTCACCGCACCATTAACTTTTCACGCTAACACTCTTGCTGCGGCGCTAATTTTCTGCCTATTAACTACGGCGCTAGTGCATTATTTCGCTAGTGCGCTGTTTCGCTAGTTCTTCGTTACTTCGCTACTTGGGCAAATATCTTCTAGAGCGCATTGCCCGCATAGCGGCTTCCTAGCGCGGCACACTGCCCGCCCGTGCGCAATAATACGGTGGCAAGTAGGGGTCCAAATCTCCGGCGGTAATAATTTCTGCAGGTCTTTTTCGGCCTTTTCCGGATCTTGGTGGCGCGTCCATTTCCAACGGCGGGCCAATCTCCCCACATGTGTATCTACTGTAATTCCCGGAATTCCGAAAGCATCGCCGAGCACCACATTAGCGGTTTTTCTCCCTACTCCCGGAAGAGTCACCAGCTGAGAGAGCTCCCCGGGTACTTGCCCCGCAAAATTTTCCACTAAGCCGCGCGCCAGCCCCTGTAAAGATTTTGCTTTAGAGCGAAAAAATCCGAGCGGATGCAGTATTTCTTCTAGCTCTGCTAGTTCCGCTTTCGCCATGGCTTCCGGAGAAGGAAAACGGCGAAAAAGTTCCGGCGTCACCTTATTTACCCGCGCATCAGTAGTTTGTGCCGATAGTACTGTAGCGCAGAGCAGTTGAAAAGAATTTTGAAAATCTAGGGTACAAGCTGCCTCCGGATACAGCTGTGCGAGGCGCGAAGTGATCTGCTGAGCTTGTTCTCGTCGCTCAGAAATTTTCGGGCGCGGCATTTTCTCACTCTCGCTAATTGTGCTAGTAGTATCTTCTTTATTAAAAAAACCGTGCTAAATATCAATTAACATGGCAAAATTGATACTGAGTATGACATCTCTTACAGAGTTTACTAAATTAGTTTACTGGTTCAGAGTTGCTAACGTATTTATCACAGCAGAGAGTAGAGGAAAACACAGTAATGGATGCAAATTTTTTAGCGCAGGTCGAGCTGTTCAAAGGGCTGACTGAGGAAGATTTAGAATCTCTGGCGGCACTCATGGCAGAGGCTTCTCTCAAGCGCGGAGAATCGCTTTTCCACGAGGGAGACGCCGGAAACCGCCTTTACTTGATTACTGAAGGAAAAGTAAAACTCTCCCACACCTCTCCAGACGGACGGGAAAACTTAATCGCCGTACTCGGACCCGGAGAAATAATCGGAGAACTTTCCCTCTTCGATCTCCAGCCTCGTTCTTCTACAGTTACCGCCATTGCGCCCACTAAGTTACTCACGCTGGCGCATGAAGAAATGCGGAAATATATCGAAGAGCACCCGCGGCTAGCTATTTTAATGCTTCGCCAATTGGCACTGCGGCTGCGTAACACCAATAACCAGATGGCAGATTTGGTATTTTCCGATGTGCCCGGGCGCGTCGCCAAAGCTCTCCTAGATTTAGCTGAGAAATTCGGAGAGCGCACTCCCGAAGGTATCTATGTGGCGCACGATTTAACGCAAGAAGAATTAGCGCATCTCGTAGGAGCTTCTCGGGAAACGGTAAATAAATCTTTGGCTGATTTTACTTCCCGTGGCTGGATTCGCTTGGAAGGGCGAGCTGTACTCCTTATTCAGGTAGCGCGGCTGCAGCGGCGAGCTCACTAAATCCGGTATATAAAGAACCCGGCATACATGCGAGCTAATTCTCTAGCTTAAAATAATTTGCCCCCACCAGTTTTAACTGGTGGGGGCACTTTTATATGCTTACAAACTCTGCAGCTCAATCTGCTTCATTTTATTTATGCATCTTGTGCAACGGGGCGCTTCAGATAAGCGACTGGATTCGTGCCATCTGGTCCAGGTAGCACCGTCACCAATTCCCAGCCTTGCTTTCCCCAGTTATCCAAAATTGCCTTTGTATTGTGTATCAACAGTGGTATCGTCACATATTCCCATTTAGTCATATTTTCACAATACCTCAGCGAGTAGAAATACGGGGCACTCGTCCAGCTCGGAGTTCAATAGCTACTGGTTCTTCCGAAGTAGTGAGGCGAGCATACCAATTGGTTTCATTGGGGAAACGCCGCAAAATTGCCCGCCGCTCTCGCTCCGTCAATCCACCCCACACTCCGAAACCGGCATTAGAATCAAGCGCATCCGCTAAACACTCTAAACGCACTGGGCACGCGTAGCAGAGTTGGCGTACCTGCCGCTGCGCCGATCCCCGTACGAATAACGAATCCGGGTCTATTTTTGCGCATGCAGCTCGTGTGGCCCAGGTTTGATCCTTATACACAACCCTCATAAATTGTTTCAACCCTTCTACATTATTTGCCTATGGTGATTGGCGTCACTCGTATACTACAAATTATTTTTCGAAAACGCACATTGAGCCCATTTATCGAACAAAAATCGTGCCGATAACTAAAAATCACTAGGAAAACCACCCGCAAAACAAGTATTCTGACTCTATGGCATCTTCTGGAGATAAATCGAAAAGAAAGCTGCGGAAAAATTTTAGCCGGCAAGAGCTACGCACGGCACTCGCCGCTTTCCTCGCACTCTCTCTTATGGGCGGAATACTCGCCGGAGCAATAGCTATGCCACTGGTGGCAGCTTCAGCTACCGCCGCCAATGCGATACTGCGTCTTTTTAATGATTTACCTACCGAGATTGACTTCACCCGCCCCTCTGAGCAGTCAGTAATTTTGGCAGCAGACGGTAGCGAAGTGGCGAAATTTTACGCGGAGAATCGCATTATTGTTTCTTCCGAAAATATCTCGCCACTCATTAAGAAAGCTGCTGTCGCTATCGAAGATCGCCGCTTTTTTGAGCACACCGGCCTAGATGCGCAAGGAATCATTGGCGCTGCCGTCAACAACCTCACCGGCGGGCGGCTGGCTGGGGGTTCTACTATTACCCAGCAGTACGTAAAGAATGCGCTTATCGAAGAGGGGCGCATCGCGGGAGATGCGGAAAAAGTACAAAAAGCTACCGAACAGACCCTCACCCGCAAACTTAACGAAGCACGCTATGCGATAGCGATTGAGAAGAAAATGGATAAAGACCAGATTCTCACCGCGTATCTAAATATCGCCCAATTTGGCCCCTCCCAGTGGGGCGTAGAGGCAGCTTCGCGCTATTTCTTCTCCGTATCAGCAAAAGACGTCACCTTGCCGCAGGCAGCGATGCTAGCCGGAATTACCCAGGCGCCCAATAAATGGAATCCGCTCATCAATCCGCGTGATGCACAAGAACGCCGCGACATAGTACTTACCGAGATGGCCGATCTAGAGTTCATCACTCCGGAAGAGCGTGATGCGGCTATGGCGGTGCCAGTAGAAGACACTTTGAAAGTAAATCCGACGCAAAATGGTTGCGAAAGCGCAGGAATTTCTGCCTATTTTTGTGAAACTGTGGTGGCGGACGTCTTAAATTCAGAGCTCTACGGTAAATCGCGCAGCGACCGTATACAGATGCTCTATCGCGGCGGATTAAAAATTACTTCTACTCTCGATCCGACTGCCCAACAAGCGGCTTACGATGCCGTAATAGCGGGAGTGCCGATTGATGACCCCTCTGGTTTAGAAACTTCTTTAAGCGCTATTGAACCGGGCACGGGAAAGATTCTTGCTATGGCGCAAAATACCCACTACGGAAAAGCCACCGAGCAAAATCCGGCAGCCACCACTTTGAATCTGAATGTAGGGCGCACCCGGGGCGGCGGAGAAGGATTCCAGTCTGGATCCACATTTAAGATATTTACACTGGTAGATTGGATAAAATCTGGTCATAGTATCTATGATTCAGTAAATACCACTAAGCGGCTTTATCCGGCGAATAAATGGAATATCTCTTGCGCCCCGAGCCTAGCGGGCCCTTACTCGCCTAATAATAACGAAGGAGAAGGCGGCGGAATGCGCTCTGTGCAGCAATCTACTGCTCTTTCTTTGAACGTAGGCTACGTGGATATGGCCACGAAACTAGATTTATGCGATATTACTGCCACGGCCACCGCTTTAGGTGTACAACGTGGCGGTCTGGCCACTGAAGCAGATGTGAAACAGTTTGCTGATATGGGGAAGGGCGCTGCAAAGAATCCGCTGCACGCCACCCGCGGAGAGCCGCTCCCGCTTATTCCTAATCCCAGCATGGTGCTGGGCACCAATCCGGTGACTCCACTTTCTATGGCTTCGGCAGCAGCTACTTTAGCGGCAGATGGAAAAGCTTGTACCCCCATCAGCTTTACAGAGATTAAAGATAGCTCCGGTAAAGTGCTGGCTACGCAAGAGCCGAGTTGTAAAGAAGTAATAAAACCAGAAGTAGCCCAGCAGGCCACGCAAGCGCTGCGTTCAGTAGTTACGAGTGGTACCGGCGTGACTGCCTCACTCGGAGCACGGCCAGTAGCTGGAAAAACTGGCACTACCGACAGTGCTAATCACGCTTGGTTTGTGGGCTATACTCCGCAATTGGCCACCGCCGTCTGGACAGGAAATATGAGCGGAGATACCCCGATGATTGATATCACGGTGAACGGCAGGTACTATCCAGTGCTCTACGGAAGCGCTATTCCCGCCCATACTTTCCGCGCTTTTAACCAAGCCGCACTAGCTGGAAAGCCCATCGAGTACTTCACGCAAAGTTATGTGCCCCGTGCTGGTACTTTCCGCGATGATTTGAATTCTGATTCTGATTCTAATCAGAGTACTCCCCCGGCTAATCCACAGCCGCCTGCCGCTAATCAAGCACCCCGCACTGAGCAGTGAATACGAAAAAGATACTTTTGGCTGGCGCTGGCGTGGCAGCCAGCGGGTGTTTAACTGCTGGAGCTGCCTATATACACGGACGGAGCTACCAGCTCTATCGGCGCACAATTTTCCCAGCCCCTCCGGCGCCTTTGCTTAGCTCCTCACCAACTCCGGCGCCTATGTCTACCCACGCGGCCCCAAAAACAGATTACCCACCGGCAAATGCAGATTATGCGCCACTGCGAATTCTCCATATTTCTGATCTACATCTGACTAAGTGCAGATATGCGCAATTGCGATTTTTAGTGCAAGCCGCTCATACCCACCCCGATTTACTGGTATTTACCGGAGATTTAATTTCCCAAGCTGCCGTATTGCCAGAGTTAGCGCGCGCTCTAGAGAGTTTTGCCGGCATTCCCGGCGTATTCGTATATGGATCAAATGACTATACAGCTCCGCGCTTCAAAAATCCTTTCCGCTATCTCTACCGCACTTCCAGCGCTGATTCCCTTAAGCAACATTCGGCGCGCCCACTCCCCACTGATCAGCTCACCTCCCTCTTGGAATCTTTCGGCTGGATAAATTTGAATAACGCACGAGCAGAAATGACGATAAAAGGGCGAAAGATAGATTTCATTGGGGTAGATGACCCCCATATAAAACGCGATGTTTTCCCCACGACTGCGACTGAGCCCGCAGCCACAGCCGTAACCAGCGAGCACGGCGAGCTAGCTACCCAAACCCCTCTGCATACACAGGGCACCCCAGCTGCTCAGAACCCCCCAAATATGCAAGGCACCTCAACTCAAAATCGCGATTTACGAATAGGTCTGACGCATGCTCCTTATTTACGGATATTAAAAAAGCTCGCCGAAAATGACTGCCAGTTAATTTTTGCTGGGCACACCCACGGCGGGCAGGTCTGCTTACCCGGCGGAAAAGCTCTCACCACTAATTGCGATATTCCTACCCCCTACGCCTCGGGAATTTTTACTTGGCCATTAGGTGCACCCGCTCAGAAAGGCGATGCCCAATTGACTTTCCCGCAAGCTAAGCAGCACGCAATAGTGGAAGTTTCGGCAGGCCTCGGCTCTTCACCTTTTGTACCTCTGCGTACTTTCTGCCCGCCCGAGTTAATTCTTCTCGAAGTGTATTAAAAGCGCGCTAAAGAGTACGCCACAGGCATACTGAGCGGGGCACTAAAAAGCACTAAGAGACGCGCTCAGAGATGCCTAGCGGCCAATAAAATCCGCATATTTTCACTTTGCGAGCCGGAAAGCTGTGAAGTGAGGCGCAGCTTGCGAAAAATGATTTTACCCGCGCGCATTTCTCAGATAGTATTAAGCAGTTGCTTTAGTGAACACATCACTTCAAACAACGGGGTGTGGCGCAGTTTGGTAGCGCGCTTCGTTCGGGACGAAGAGGTCGTGGGTTCAAATCCCGTCACCCCGACTGATTAGCTGGGATTCCAGCTGAGCCAGCCACCGGATTTTCCGGGCAGTGAGCATCTGTATCTCGCCAAGTAGGCGGCACAGCATTTTATTCTCCAACTATTAAGGATAAAGCGATGAAAATTGTAGTTATCTATAAATGGGCACCCGACCCGCAAGAAGCAGAAGTATCTGCTGCGGGAGAAGTAACTTGGGGGAATCGGCGGAGTATATCGGAATATGATCCGGTAGCCATTCAGATGGGGAGAATGCTGGCGAATGCCGCTGGCGCCGAGGTGCTGGGGCTGAGCGCTGGCGAGAGTAGCGCTGGAAGTAAAAAAGCGCTCCAGGCTGCCGCCGCACGCGGTTTAGATGAATTATTCGTAGTGGCAGATGACTCTTTGGAAGACGCTACGCCGGATTTATATGCACGGGTATTGGCTGCTGCCATAAAAGGAATTCGCGACGTCGATGTGATAATTGCCGGAGAAGCCTCTGCCGATGTGGGTGGTAAAGCAGTACCTGCACTACTAGCTGGATATTTAGGGATTCCCGCATTTTCCGATGTTACCTCGATTACTCCGCAGGCAAATGGCTTAGAAGTAACTCGTATTCAAGGAGAAACCCTTCAAGATCTCGAAATCACCACTCCGGCAGTACTCTCAGTGACTACCGATGCCGCCCAGGTGCCACTGATCGGCATGAAAGATATGATGGCGGCACGGAAAAAGCCGGTACATATACTGAGTTTAGAAGATTTAGAGTTGGAAGAGGCTCGCGGTAAAGCAGAAGTAATTTCGAAGCGGAAACCGGAAAGCCGGCAGCGGAAGCAGATTATATTTGATTCGGAAAATGCGGCGGCCGAATTGGTGGAGGCGTTGCGCGCGGAAGGAGTACTTTCATGAGCACGTGGGTAATAGCAAGTAGCTCGCCAGAAATTTCCACTTTATTGGCTCAAGCGGGAACAGAAGCTAATTTGCTGGTGGTCGGCAATGCCGAGCTGCTCGATTCCTTACGCAATGCACCAGTGGCAAAAATTCTTTACGTGCCCGGAGCCGAGATTCCAGAAAGCTATGCGGCGGCAATTAGCGATTACTTGGAAGAAGCAGGAGCCGATACGGTGCTGGCGGCAGATTTTCCCAGTGAGCGTACGCTCGCAGCGGCCGCTACTGCTAAATTAGGCGGAGTGTGGATTTCTTCCGCCCTCACTTGGGATAATGCACGGCGGCAGGCCACCCGGCTGGTTGCCGCACGTGCAGAAGAAACTTTAGCAATCTCTGGGCCGGTCGGTTTAGTCCTCGAAAGTGCTGGGATACCAGATGGTGGCCAGGCCGAAGTGAGCGAATTAGCACTCACCCCTCGCGCCGGAATAACGCTTCAGAAAGAATCTGCCCGCCCCAGCAATAGCGAAAATTTAGCTGACGCAGCTCGAGTAATAGGGGTAGGGCGCGGTATCGGCGAAAAAGCCGATTTAGAGATGATTACTACTTTGGCCACTGCTCTAGACGCTAAGGTGGGAGCTACTCGCCCACTGGCCGAGGGATACGGCTGGTTTGATTCCTATATCGGCCTGACTGGGCAGAATGTGCACGCTGATTTATATATGGCGATTGGAATTTCTGGCCAGATTCACCACACCGGCGGAGTGCAAGATTCCGCCGTCGTCGTGGCTATTAATGACGATCCACAGGCTCCTATTTTTGCCGAAGCTGATTACGGAATTGTAGGCGATTTATACGAAGTAGTGCCCGCTCTGCAGGCGGCTTTAGAGGCTTAGAAGCAAGACGGCAGGAACTAAGAAGCAGAACGGCAAGACGGCGATTACTGCGCCACTATTTCTTTTCCAAAGGGGAAACAGACTAGTGGAATAAGTTTTAAGTTTGCCCAGGCCATCGGCAGTCCGATTATGGTTACTGCTTGCGCAAAGGCGGTGATTACATGCCCGAGCGCCAGCCACCAGCCCGCAATAAAGAACCACACTATATTCATCAGCGCACTGCCTCCGCCGGCACTGCTCTTATCTACTACCCGCCGCCCGAAAGGCCAGAGCACATAGCCGGCAATACGGAAACTAGCCAATCCGGCCGGTATCGTAATTATGAATAAGAAGCTGATGAGGCCGGCTAATATATAGCCACAGAAAAGCCAGAAGCCACCTAAAACTACCCAAATTATATTTAGTATCATGCGCATAAATATTCTCCTCAAGAAATTATCGCCTTTTAAGTATATATAGATGGCTTATTTAGCGTATAGAAAATTATCGGGCGTATAAGCCAATTATAAGTAATTATTCGGCGCATAAATGTTGTAAATGCCGTAAATAATTAGTGGGCTATGCGCAAATCACTTACGAAAATTTTAAAAGCAGAAACGGCGAAAAAGAGTAAAAAGCGAGGGCGGCCATCCACGCAAACCGACCGCCCTCGCAGGGGAAACAATATTGGAGGCACTAATTCCAATATTGCATATTCATTTTAGTATTCAATGAGGAAGAAACTTCCCTGGATTCAAGAAAAACTCTATTTGCACTTCTACAAATATCTCCGCTATCCCAGGAAGCGTTCTCGATAATGATTCTATTAATTAATTACGCAGTTGTCTAGACTTAGGGTACACTTACTTTTTATTGATTTTTCAATCGCTTATTCCAAATCTTTTTTACCCCGAGCAGCAGTTCGAGCAGCACTATTCCGCCTACTCCGCCTGCTAATCCGCACAGCATAAAAGATAAATTCGTGGAATCTAAATGGAAGATTTGCTGCGTAAAACTCCACGTAAAAATAATCGAATAAAAAATCAGCGGCAATAAAATAAGTAAAACTTTCCACAGCTGCCACGGCCGAGCCACTTGTACCAACACCCAAGTGGCCGAGATAATAAGTGCAGCTAACGCTGCTGTGGAAGCCTGCATAAGCAGCTGCGGAGTCATGACGCTCTGCTGCGCCCGCACCCCGATATAGGTAAAGAAAGCTGCACTTGCCACTGCCACACCGGCGGGGAACGAAAAAGCGAGTACGCGCCGCGTGAACCCGGGGCGCGCCCGCTGATTATTAACTGGGAGCGCCAAGATAAAAGCCGGAATACCAATTGTGAACCAACCGGTAATAGTCACGTGGATGGGTTGAAAAGGAAAAGGCACTCCGGCGAAAATCACTAGCATTGCCAATAAGGCAGAGTAGACGGTTTTCGTCAAAAAAAGTTTTGCCACTCGCTCGATATTGCCGATCACTCTTCTTCCTTCGGCCACCACATACGGGAGCGTAGCAAAGCGATTATCGAGTAACACTATTTTTGCCACGGCACGCGCAGCTGAGGAGCCATTCCCCATGGCGATACTGATATCAGCATCCTTCAGAGCTAAGACGTCATTCACCCCGTCGCCGGTCATCGCTACCGTATGCCCCGCTTTTTGAAGCGCCCGCACCATTTCTTGCTTCTGTGCTGGGCGCACCCGGCCAAATATCTGGTTCTGCTCAACTTTCGCGGCCAATTCATCCGGCGCAAGCTCTCGCGTATCTACCGCCGCAACTTCTCCCATTCCGAGCCGACGCGCTACCGCCGCTACGGAGACGGCGTTATCTCCAGAGATTACTTTTATCTCCACGCCTTGCTCGCGGAAAAAATCCAGAGTCGCGGCGGCGTCAGGGCGAATCTTCTGCCGCAGAATAAGCACCGCCCGCGCGCGCAGCGGCGGTAGCGCGCTGCCAACCGAATTTTCATTCTCTAAATCTGCACTGCTCTCACCTAAGAGTAATACCCGTAGCCCTTGGGCGGCGGCTGGCTCCCAATAGCTGCGATAGGTACCCGCCGCATCCAAAATATCGGGAGCTCCGAGGAGAAAAGTGCGATGACCAGTGGCAATAGTGGAAGTAGCTGGCAGAGGATTCTGCACTTCAGAATTAGATTTCCCGCCTATCGCTTCCGAAAAAACTACTCCCGACCACTTATCACGCGAATTAAAGACTTTGCGCCCGTGCACTTCCCACAGTTCTGCGGGGCAAGGAAAGACCTCTTGCAGAGCTTTTATCGTGGAGTTTGGGGCGGGATCTGCCCAAACTAGCTGCGCTATTTCCGATTTAAGTTTTTCCGCTGGCTCAGCTCCGATAATTTCCATTTCGGCGAATTCCAGCTCTGCCGCAGTTAAAGTACCCGTCTTATCAGCGCAGACTATATCGACTCGCGCCAGACCTTCAATAGCGGGTAACTCTTGCACTAGGCATTTGCGTTTGCCGAGGCGAATAATTCCCAGCGCGAAAGCCGTAGAGGTGATGAGCACTAGACCTTCTGGCACCATTGGCACTAAAGCACCTGTAATAGCGAGCACCAGCGCCCGCCAATTGTTTCCAAGAAATCCGGCTTGCGAAATTACGGTGAAGATTCCTACGGGGATGAGAATCCACGTAATATATTTCAAAATGCTGTCTATACCCGCCTGCAGCTGAGATTTATCGAGGGAAAATTTCGCTGCTTGCGCCGTCAAACGCGCCGCATAGGAATCAGCCCCTACTTTTTGCACCCGATAGCGCCCGGTGCCCGCCGCCACAAAAGAACCGGAGTAGATAGCATCTCCTGCTTTTTTCTCCACTTCCGTGCTCTCCCCAGTGAGGAGGGATTCGTCCATCGCTAAGTAGTCGGCGCTCAGCACCTGCCCATCTACTACCACTTGGCTACCTGGTTGCAGCACAATCACATCGTCAATCACTAGATCTTCTTGCGCACACGGGCGGCACTCCCCATCCCGCACGACGAGAGGCTGCTCCGCACCGATTATGGAAAGCGAAGCGAGGGTGCGGCGCGCCCGAAATTCTTGTACCGCACCAATTACCGAATTGACGATAATAAGTAGACCGAAAGCAGAGTTTATCCAAGAACCGGTGCTGATTACCATCAAAAAAAGTACGCCGAGAATTGCGTTAATGCGGGTAAAGACGTTGGTACGCACGATATTCCAAAAACTTTTACCTCCGCGCGGTGGCAAAACATTCCGCTTCCCGGCGGCGGCACGCGCGCGCACTTGCGCTGTACTCAAACCGGTAGCAGCGTAATCTACAGCGGAATCAGACTTGCTCACAGCACAAATCTACCGCAAAATACCTCCGCAGCACATAGAGTATTAGAGAACTTACTCCCCAGAGGAATTCTCGTGTAAATGTACTTCGCAAATTCCCGAACGGATACACGGAAATAGGGCTGCGTTTTCGCTCTCTTCGCTCATATCTTCGACCAACCGCACCAGTTGCCCCCGATGTACTTCGCAGATAAGCGGATTAATAGTGCCATCAGTATCTAGGAAAGGGCAAGCATGCATCTGCAAGATATTTTCACTACCCTCTTTTATGACGGCGGCATGCCCAGCCGCAGAGAGCAGTGAACGCACTACCGCCATACGCTGAGTGCGAGTGAGTTTGGAATACTCCTGCCCGGTATCCACGCGGTAGTCTATTTCTTTATGAATCAGCCCGCGCATGGTACTTCCCCAGGCCGCCCCCAAAGCATAGGCTTTTTCCTGCGGATTATCCCAGGTGGAAATCATTTCGCTCACTGCTTTCATGAAGCGCGAAATATAGGCTCCGTTTACTACGTCATTCTGTGGCGCGATAGAGAAATACCCCCACGACGGGCGGCCGCGCCCAGGACTATCAATTTTTTTGCGGCTCACGAGCCCAGCGGCGTAGAGAGAATCGATACTTTCGCGCACGGAATTGTGGTGCAAATTCTGCCGCTCTGCTATTTCTGCGATTGTGATTGGGCGCGTGAAATTTGCCAAATAGGAGAGCATAGCCTGCTGAGCAGTGGAAAGGCGAGCGACTGTCTCGAGCATCTCATTTGCTGCTGCCGGAGGGGGCACGCTAGACATATTCAGATTCTCCTTAAAATTTCCCAAAATACCGCATTGTAAAATTGCAAAACCAATATCCCAATAATATACCTAGAAAAATCCAAATAAGCGGGCATAAGGCCTACGGCGCCCGGAAGAGAAAGTGGCAGAAAATTTACACGCGGCAACTCAAGCCGTTTTCCCTTGACTTTCGGTGAAAATTTCGGCTGGGTACCAAAATAAAGCATCCGTAAAATTCATTTACGAAAGCGAAAAATAACTTAATTTACAGTTTATTTTCGAACTAGCAGGGGAAATTCTCTTTAATAAAGCGAGTTTTACTCGAAACTCGAAACTCGAAACTCGAAGCTTGCCGACCGCAGTTCTCAGCTCTCAGTTTGCAGCCCGAAGCTTCAAGCTTCAAGCCGGCGCCTATTCTCCGGTAGGCGTTTCCCGCATTTCTTCTACGGCATATTCCAAAATAGGAAGCAATACAGCCAGAGCGTCGTCTACTCCCGCTATATTTCCACTGGCGTTTACCACCAAAGTGCGGTGCCGCCCTGATACCAGCACTCCGGCGCGCCCACGGCTGAGAATAGCCTGCGGATAGCCACTTTCCACACCACGCTGGCGAATTTGCTCCGCAATTCCGGGGATATCGAAACGCAACAACGGATCCATTGCGCGCGCCGTATAATCTTGCGCCGAAATGCCGGTGCCACCGGTGGTAAAAATCAAATCAACTTCGTTATAGGCAGCTGTCTGTACCGCTTCTGATATTTCCCGCACGTCGTCGCCCGAAGTAGCTTTGTACACCACTTCTACCCCGGCTTCTTCCAGAATACGTACCGTGTGCAGGCCAATCGCATTCTTTTGCTCTGAGTTCTGCCCAAATTCCTTTGCTTCTATTTCCCCGAATTTTGCATCCGAAACTACTATTACCGCCGCCGTAATTTTTCCGCTCGTTTTTTCGCTCATTTCCCTCTCCCTTCGGGCAGTTGTACCTCTTTGGCTATTTCTAATTTACCTACTACGTAGTTTGCCCAAACCCCGCCAAATCAACGATTCAGCGGGGCTATCAGCGGTGACGGTGGGAGTTTCCACCAATACGCCATTGACCTTTATAAATACACATTAAATAATTGAAATGTCGGCACGCTGTCGGAATTTTAATTATTTAACGATAGAAAGAAACATAATGAAAGCCAAACATGTAACCCTTACCGATAGCCTAATTATTTCTACAAGTGTACAAGATTTAGAAAACAAAATCAGGGAACAACTACCACCATGGGCGAACAGTATACAAGTAATAGATTACGGTCGGCCTGAAAGTAGCGTATACGTCTCTTACCAAAGCAGCGAGTACGATATGGGGATATGCCAACTATTCGCGAGCGCTGACCCTAGCGAACAGTTAGGAAAATGGGAATGGGTTATACAGTATGAACACCACGGGAACGATTTAGCAAGCGTTAGCGACTTCGTGGCAGAGTTAAACAATTTTCTTACACGTTTTCAAAATTCAAAATAAAACTATTAAACATATATCGCGCGCGCGATTTAGCCTATAAACTTATGTGCACGGGGCAGGGTACGCCCGCGCATAGTTGGCCGTGACCGCTTCGCGTATAGGCGCTGTGACTCTGTACGGGTTTTCTTTAGCCTTATGGTCGTGCATGTGTTCTAGATATGCCCGTTAAGGGGTCTAGAATCTCCTCTGAGCGACTTTGACGCTATTCTTGTGGTAGGGTAGCGGTATAGGATGTTGAGCGTCTCTAGTGCCGTTCTCCCCTTGTTGTTTCGGTGCATGTGAATATCCCCCGTCTAGTATTTGTGTGGTTTTCTACTAGGCGGGGGATACTCTTTTAACAATAAATAAATTCGTAATAGCTTAGTAATTAATTAGTAATTGAAAGTAATCCTAGGATAGGACAAGGACAGGTACACGGGTTAGAACTAGTTAAGTTTATTGTTTTCTTTCCTTTTTTCGTCATTACTAACTTAATTTTCTATTCTTAGCCTAGTTTGATGTTGAGAAATTAAATTTTGCCGCTTTTTCAATAAAATTCCCCTCCCCGCACAGCTTTGCTGTGCTAGAGAGGGGAGTGCCATATTAGAGAAAACGAAACATTAGGGAATTAAAGAATTAAGATTCTTGTTCTTCTTGTTTTGCTTTGTTTCGGTTTCTATAGGCTTGCTGGGCTGTTCTGTTGTTTTCTCTTTTTCTTGCTCTTTCCGCTTCTGTTGTTTGCCATTCCCACGACACATAAAGCCCGTGAGATTCTCGCACTATTAGCCCCGCTTCCTCTAAGTCGTCCATGACTTCGGGTATTGCGTAAGGTATTCCGGTAACGTATTTGCTCGCGTTCTCGTCGATGTCGTAATACTTTCTAGGAATGTATCCGTCTGTTCGTAGAGATAGGGCGGTTATGAGTAGCCATACAAAGCCCGCGAACGCTTCAGAGGTTAGCCCGCGATATTTCGGGTCGGTTATTATTTCGGTGTTTATTCGCACGTCTAAGGGTTTTGTTCTATAGCGTCTGTCCCGAGTTCCTAAAAGTGGGTTTTGCGGTACATTGTCTAGATCTCTGTAGCTTTCTATATTGGAATTTTCCATTTTTCCCCCTCCTTTCTTGTGTTTAGTATGCGTAACTGTTCGCGGGTGCTAATAGTTGGGTGTCTATATCTTCGCGTCGTATTCTTAAAGCGCGTTTGCTACGAGTATTTTTCCCTAGCTTGTAGGCTTTGAGTTCTCCGCTTGCTATACGGCGATACACGGTAGGGATAGAACAGTTTAGATATTCGGCAGTTTCTTGCACGGTTAAAAGTGCAGAGTTATTTAGTGCGCTCATTTGCGCCCTTTCTACTAATGCCTAGAGTGCTTGCATGTTTAGAAAGTGGCTATATACAAATAAAGCCCCAGCAAAACAAAACACCTATGGCGTATCTGTTATTGCTAGGGTTTTCAGGGCGCAAGTGAAAACTTATCTAGGATAGAAAAACTATCATCTTAGAGCGCATCTAGTGATATACAAGATAATACAGAGCATTAAAGAATACAAATTTTACGGCTTTTATTTAATGGTGTGTCGCCCTAAAATTAACGCTTCTGCTATTTCTTCCGGCGTGAAAATTTTGTCATCGCCGCATTTTATTCTGCCTGTTAGATAGTTGGTTACATATCGGCTAGTTACTGCTTTACGGGGTGTCCCCATAATAGCTATATCTAGGCTAGCTTGCGCGTAATAGTTCCCTGTATCCACTCTAGGAAAGAATATAGGGTCTATGTCGTTATATTGCATGTTTTGCACACAGTAAGCGCATTCTGCCGTATTTGTTAGGGCTTCTCTTTCTAGGTGTTGTTTTCCGTCCTCGCCAATAATTAGAGTGCTGTCTATAGCCCATATGCTTCGGTCTGTTTTCGGTATTCTATACCGCCCCGCAGTAGCGATAATTTTCCCGCAAGAAATGCACTTAATTCTTATTGTTTTCTCACATAGTTCTTGTATTTTCGCTTCTGAAAACGTAAATTCCTTATTGCCGTTTTTCATGCCGTCTTCAAAATTAAATAGTTCACGGTCTATAGCTTCTAGCGTTACCATGTACGGGTGCATAATATAGTCGTCGCCTTGTTCAACCTTTAACTCTGGCACGTCCCCTAACGGCTTCAATGAGTGGGGCAATTCGATAAGTTTACTCATTTCTAAATTGCCCCTTTCCCTTGTGTACGTGCATTAATATCGGGCACTTTTTCCATCTGTTCCTTAAAATCGGTTAAAGAAATTATCTTCTTATCCATGGCCTTAGTTAGTTCACGGTCGCGCGCGCTCGCGCTTCTCTGATACCGCATAGCTACTTCCACATCTTTATGCCCGCCCCTGTTCAAAAGACTTTTAAGGTCGGCATTAACTTGGGCGTATTGTGTTAAGCCACATGCGCGTAAATCGTGGAAACGTAAATTATTTTTCCCTATCGTTTCGCGCGCTTTATTCCAATGTCGCCTAAAAGTGCTTTCCGCTACGGGTTCTTTTCGTGAGGTTCTGGCAAATAGTAACGCTTCGGGGTTATCGTCTACGTATTTATCTAAATGTTCTATTAAGTCGGGAATTAAATTAGAGGGAATCACTATACTGCGAGCGCTATCTGATTTAGGTGTTGTAAATCCGCCCGCTTTCTTATTCCATTGTCTTACTATGTTTATTCGCGCATTTTCGGGGGTATCTAAATTAGTTAAGTCTTGTCGCTGTAGCCCTAATACTTCCCCGAGCCTTAAAGAGCACCAATATGCAAGCATTACGGCTATTTTCAAGTTTTCCGGCATTGCGTAAGCTATATATACTACTTCTACAGCGTCGGCATAGTTTTCACCTTCAGCAAGTACTTTCACACGCTTACTAGGCCTACATTTCACCGTGACTGCGGGGGATACAGTAAGCCCGCCTATATTGCGTTTTACGGCTTCATTAAATAGCGATTTAAGACAACTAATAACATTTCCGCTAGAGCCGTTTCCGCGAGCATTCTTGATATTTTTCGCGGGCTTACTATCTATTTCTTTCACTAGCCGCTCTATATCTTCTCTTGTAACATCTATTAGCCGCTTATTACCTATGTAGGGGGCTATATTCGTTTTAATGAGTGATTTACGGGTCTTAGGTGTGGCTAGTGAAAGTAGTCCGGCTTTTGCTTTATCTTCTTGTTCTTTCAGCCACTGTTCCGCCCATTCGTTTACTGTAATGTTTTGTTCTTCTTGGGCTTTTTCTTGCGCTTTTCTTTCTTTCTTGCGTTGCGCTGGCGGTTTCCATATGCCCCGCGCTAGGTCGCCTTTTTCTCTATCTTGAGCTATTTTCGCGGCCGCAACGCTGTCATAGTTCCCGATATGGTAATCGCGACTTTCTACAGATAGGCGTACACGGTATTTTATTGTTCCGTCTTTTAATTTCTGTTGCGTTATTCCTTTAGGGAGTTTTATTTTTCGGGGCATAATGTGGCTCTTCTTTTCTGTGTGGTTTTTAAAATGTCGGAATAATGTCGGAAATTCCCGACATTTAGAGTATATACTGATTAATGCTGATAAGGTAGCGTATTACTTAAAACGTTGCTATATAAGCGAAAACCCCGCTAAATCAACGATTCAGCAGGGCTACTGGCGGTGACGGTGGGATTTGAACCCACGGTGGCTATTAACCACACAGCATTTCGAGTGCTGCACCTTCGGCCGCTCGGACACGTCACCTAAACTAGTAAATCCTAGTGCGGAGTATAAGTTTACCTAACTTTTCCCCGCTTCCCAAATGAAATTTTTAACGCAAATTTTCGGCAAACCATTGCCGGAGTTGATTAGCGGCTATATTTTCTTCCACTCCGCCGATTACTTCGACTTGTTGCGGCAACCGCGCATCGCGCAATACATCTCGAATAGAACCAGCCGCTCCCGCTTTTGCGTCCCAAGCCCCGAAAATTACGCGGGAAATACGCGCATTGAGAATTGCTCCGGCACACATCGTACAAGGCTCCAGCGTGACCACTAGAGTGCAGCCACTTAAATTCCAATTCCCTTTCCGCGCAGCTGCGGCACGTAAAGCATTTATTTCTGCATGCCCCACCGGATCAGCATCTCGCTCCCGAGTATTGAAACCACAGCCGATTATTTCGCCAGCGGCGTCTACTACCAACGCCCCTACCGGCACATCGCCGCTCGCTACCGATTCTTCACTCAGCGCAAGCGCCTTTTTCATGAACTGGCTTTCATTTTTCTGCACATCTTTATCCTATTACCATTTCGACTTTAGAAAACGGTAGATTAGAAGTATGAAACTTAAGGTAATTGATCACCCCCTCGTAGCTCATAAGCTCACTGTATTACGCGATAAAAACACTCCATCCACGATATTTCGCCAGCTCGTAGGAGAACTAATTACTTTGCTGGCTTACGAATCTACTCGTGACGTGGAAACGGTACCCGTAGATATCGAAACTCCTATAGCTCCTATCACCGGCACCCGACTGGCGGATCCTCGCCCGATCGTGGTGCCGATTTTACGTGCCGGTTTAGGAATGCTCGACGGTATGACGCATTTGATGCCCACTGCGGAAGTAGGATTTTTAGGGCTGCGCCGCGATGAGGAAACTCTAGAAGCGGTCACCTACGCTAATCGACTTCCGGAAGATCTAACCGACCGGCAGTGCTTTGTATTAGATCCGATGCTCGCCACCGGCCACACCTTAATCGCCTCTATTGACTACTTACTAGAGCGGGGAGCGAAAGATGTGACGGCGATTTGCATTTTGGCCGCTACGGAAGGCCTCGAAACACTCGAAAAGCATATTGGCGATCGCGGAGATGTGAAGATAATCGTCGCGGCAGTAGATCCGAGCTTAAATGAGCACGGCTTTATTGTGCCGGGTCTGGGCGATGCAGGCGACCGCCTCTACGGCATAGTCGATTAAAATTACCTAAATAAACTCTGCAGGCGCGGCAGTGGGGACTGACGCGCCTGCCTAATAATTGGAGAAATATGGGAAAGAAAAGCCGCCGGAACCGCAGTGAAAAGCCGCAGCGGGTGCGGATCAAATTCGTAGCTCGCCCTTTTGCGGATTTGCCGCAAGAAGCAGAGCTAGTAGCTATGCGGGAAATTCTTCCTGCCGCCATGTTGCCAGCTAAAACTAGCAGCGCCTACGGGGAAGAAGAGTTTTTCTTTGTGACGCAGTTGCCGAAACTAGCCGCCGCTATGCGCCGCAGCGATGGAAAACTGTTGATTGCTTTACAGACGGTGATGCAATCCGGAAATGCCGCTTTGGATCTGGCTGACCGTTTGCGCCACGGTTTAACACTAGAAGCTGGTGCTAGCTATCAGCAATCAGAGCAGCCCACGCCGGGAATAGAACTATCGGAAATGCTCGATTTAGAGTTTCCTGGGCAACTGGAGATTGTAGATGATTTCCACTACTGCTTTACTGATGCCGAATTGCAGAAACCAGAAATAGAGATGGCACTGCAGCAGAGTAAAGAAAGCGTGGTGCCGATGGAAGAAGTGCCGGGAGTACCGCGCGCTTACCTGGCGAAAATGCAGAAGGAATTTCTCCGGTGGGTACGCCCAGAAGAGGAAGAAGCGGTATTGGCCGGATTGGCACGCCTGCAGCAGAAACGGCAATTAGAATTCGCAGGCGGGCGTTTCTTGGGGGCTTTCCGCGCGTTGGGGCTTTTGATTCCGGTGTTTGAGATAGCAGCTGGGCAAGATATAGAAGAAACTGCTAAAGCAGTGCAGGATTTTGCACCGATACTTTCCGCAGCGATAGCCAGCGATGAGCCGCTTAGCGATGCAGAAAAACGCGCTAAAGCTGGCATTATTTCACGGCAAATCACTCTGCGCTAAAGAAGGCTGACTAGAGTGGTTTCGCAAGATAGCGTAGCGGCGCTCATCCCCGCAAAGAACGAGGCAGAGAGAATTGCCCAGACGATAGCGGGAATAAGGGCACTGCCAGAGATAGGGCGGATAGTAGTTATAGACGACGGCAGTACCGATAGTACTGGCGAAATTGCCCGCCGCGCGGGTGCGGAAGTAATTACGCATTCGCGAAACCGCGGCAAAGCAGCCGCTCTGGAGAGTGGCTACCGCTACCTAGCGGAGATGAAAGATTCCCATTCTTCGAAAGGTACTCCACCGCTGCCGATGGCGTTACTGCTCGCTGATGCAGATCTAGGAGATTCTGCCTCCGCCTGCGCTCCCCTTATAGAACCGGTGCGCAGCGGAAAAGCAGATTGCACGATAGCGCTTTTACCTGCCCAAAAAGGCGCCGGCGGACATGGTTTCGTCACGGGCTTGGGGCGGAAATATATTTACCAGCTCACCGGCTGGGAAGCTCGCCAGCCGCTTTCTGGCCAACGCTGCTTAAGTTGGGAAGCTTTTTCGGCCGCGCGGCCGCTCGCCGCTGGTTGGGGCGTAGAAGTGGGAATGAGTATTGATTTGCTACAGGCGGGATATCGGCTGCAGGAAGTACCTTGCGCGCTACAGCATCGCGCCAGCGCTAATGATTTTGCCGGCCAAGTTCATCGCGGGCGGCAGTATGTGGATGTGTGGCGGGCGGTGCTACCGCGTTGGTGGGCGGCGCGGCGGAAAAACAACTGAGCCACAGCGGCACACCGTAGCAAAGACCGATACAGAGCATCACTAAGCCGGAATCATTAATAAGCATTCCGCAAAGTAGTACTACCAGGCCAGAAATACCGGCACTGAAGATATCGGCAGAAAGCGGGAAATTCTCTGCTTGCCCCCGCGTAATTGCGCGAATTTTCCGGCGATAGTTCCACAGCGCCCAACCTATTCCCAGCGCAATAGCGATTCCGATTCCCCACGCCCAGAAGGGGACGGAGGTGAGAAGCTGCGTGATCTTTCGCATCACCACTTCTCCACCTTTACCGTCGATAAGCTGCGCAAAAAACTTTCCAAAGTGTGAACGCACTGCCGGCGGGCGGCGCCAATCTAGGTAGGCCACACCGAACATTCCTGCAGCCCCGCTCAAGAAGGCTAGGCACAGTTGGTAGAGACGAAAACCGCGCGAGCGAGATAAGAAAAAAAGCGTCAAAAAAGCTAAGAAGAGAGCCGGTGGCCCTCCGAAATCTGCACCTATTTGCGGAGCTCCGTCGATGAAGATACCGAGAATCGCCAAGATAACTACCACAGCCACGCGAAGTGAAGCAGGAGCGGATTTCCTTCGTAGATATTCGAGGAGCACGCCCGCTGTGAAGAGCAGCGAAAGCGCGAAAACTACGAAGGGGGCGTTGCTGAAACCATAGAATCTACCGCCGGATTGCGGCTGATCACCCAGGAGAGATGAAAAGTGCAAGGGGGAACCGCAGAGTGCGTCAATAGCTAGAGTGCCCGCACTTAAAGCAGCAACTATAGAAGCGGGAACGAGCGGCGAGCAGCGGCGGGCGGGCACGATGAGAAGAGCTAGAGCGGCGGCAAAAATCAGGAGAAGCGGCAGTTGCCAGATTTCTGCCCGCGCCAGCCGCCACCACGGGAAAAGATTCAAAAGGAAAGTGCTGAGCGGCAAAACAGCGATGAAGATACAAAAATAGAACAATGCCGGCGGAAGAGGCCATATTTTTGCCGGCGGCAAACCGGGAGAAGATTTGCGCTGCGCGCGTCTATAAAGCAAAACGGCGAGTAAGGCGGCAATCGCCCCGATCCCAAAAGTGAAGTAGAAAGGCGCTACTCCGGAGCGCACCAAGGCCGCACGGAGTTCTTTATCTGCTAAATAGGCAGCGCGCACCTCTCCGCTGCGTTGATCAGATTTCAATTGCAACGGAAAATCAGCAGCGGAAGGAGTACCAGCGAGAACTGGATTATCGGCATCATTTTGCGCAGCTGCGGTATTTTCCCCAGCCACCGCACCCAGCAGCTGCGTGATAGTAGGCAAGATATCCGTAAGTTGTACCACGCCAGGTTGGCGGGTAGAAAGGGATTCAGCTAAAGCTGGGCCGCTAGAAATTTGCGGAGCTGGATTTTCTCTCGCTCCCGCGCTATCTCCCACGCTAGATTCCGCACTAGATTCCCCGCTATCTCCCGCATTAGTTCCCGAGCTCTTTCCCGCACCGGCAGCAGCAAGAGCCCCGGAACGCCGGAGCGCAAAAAATTGCATACGCGCAGTTTGGCTATCGCCATCTGCCACCGAGAGAAGAAGTACGTTATGGGTGGAAGGGATAAGAGGAAGCAACTCCCCGAGGCGCGCATCTATTTCCGCTACTTGCGCTAAAAATTGGGGGCTATCTGGATGCGGAGCACGCAGTGCCGCCTGCAGACGCGGCGGCAGAGCAGAAGCAGCAGGAGGAGAATTTTCCCAAGCGGCTCCCGCATCTATTATTACGAAACTTTTCTCTTTTACCTGCTGGTAGGCCTTTTTGAAGCCGTCGTTATCGCGCGGAACTCCCGCATATTCTCCGTATATTATTCCTTCATGGTCTGCTAAAGCTAATCCCGCTCCCGGACCTATTCCGCCCGCACTTATCGAATGCTGGCGCAGCTGCGCCGCTAATTTTCCCAACTCGGGATGATAGGGATTCCTCCGATTGGCGGCAGCTATTTCTGTCCAATGGGGAATTTGATAAGGGGCGGGCAGCGACTGCGCCACTGCCGGCATACAAAAAGTAGCAGAATCCGGCAAGCTAGCTCGAGTACCGCTCGCCAAGGTGAGCCAGCCAGCGGCTGGGCAAGTAGTATCTGCACGCGTGCGCACCACTAAGTTAGCAGCAGCAGAATTTTCTAAGAAATCTGCTAAATGCGGGGTACGAGCTCGATCGATATGCGAAAAGCGCACGCCGGAAAAACCAATTACGACGAGCGGTGCAGATTCAGAAGCAGTATCAGCTACAGCAGGCAAATTAGCTGCGCTCGGTGCCGACAAGGCAGAATTGGCAGCCGACGCAGCAGGGCTAGCAGCCGGCAAAGCAGGATTCTCAGCTGGGCGCTCAGCCATCGCCACTCCCCACCCGGAAAATAGCGAGAGGAAAAGACTGCTGAGTAATACCCAGAAGAAAGAAACCTTAACTATGCGCCGCTTGCTAAGCATCGTATTATTCTTTAATTTTTCAAAGCGTGAATAGGCGCAGGAATCCGCCCACCCCGTTCGGCAAATTTTGCGGAAGCGAAACGACTCACTTCCATTACGGGCGCTCTCCCGAGCAATCCTCCAAATTCAGCCATATCACCTACTTTTTTCCCGGGTATCGGAATCAACCGCACCGCAGTGGTCTTAGAATTCATCACTCCAATAGCTGCTTCATCGGCAATGATTCCGGAAATAGTGGCCGGCGGAGTATCGCCCGGAATAGCGATCATATCTAAACCGACCGAACAAATCGCCGTCATCGCCTCTAATTTCGCCAAAGAAATAGAGCCTCGCTCTACCGCCGCAATCATATTGGCGTCTTCCGAGACTGGAATAAAGGAACCGGAGAGCCCGCCGACCGAATTCACCGCCATCATTCCTCCCTTTTTCACGGCGTCATTGAGCAAAGCCAAAGCCGCTGTGGTGCCAGGAGCCCCCACAGATTCCACTCCGAGTTCTTCCAAAATAGCACCTACGGAATCTCCCACTTTCGCAGTGGGAGCGAGGGAAATATCCACGATGCCAAAACGTATTCCGAGCCGCTCTGCCACAGTTTGCCCCACTAGCTGCCCCATACGCGTAATCTGAAAAGCAGCCTTTTTAATAGCAGCCGCACACTCTTCAAAAGGTCGGCCGCGCACTTTCTGCAAAGCCCGCTCCACTACACCCGGGCCAGAAATTCCCACGCTAATCACCGAATCCGCTTCTCCTATCCCGTGAAAAGCGCCCGCCATAAAAGGATTATCCCCTACTGCATTAGCAAATACTACAAACTTAGCAGCCGCTAAACCGGCATTAGCTGCCGGAGCTTTACCCAGTGCCACCACTTGCCGGCCGGCTTCCGCCACGGCTTCCATATTGATTCCCGCGCGCGTAGAGCCGATATTTAACGAACCACAGACGAGATCAGTCTCCGATAAAGCCTGCGGAAGCGAATGAATAAGCGCTAGATCTGCCTTAGTGCAGCCCTTTTCCACTAAAGCACTGTAACCACCTACAAAATCTACCCCTATAGCTTTACCGGCACGATCTAAAGCCTGTGCAAAAGGAAGTGGATCTGCGCCGCACGCAGCAGCCAGTACCGCTATCGGAGTCACTGAAATGCGCTTATTGATTACCGGCACTCCTAGTTCTTGTGCCACTTCGTCGGCCGTGCGCACCAAATTAGCCGCCAATTTAGTGATACGCCGATAAACTTTTTCACAAGCTGCCTCTACATCGGAATCAATACACTCCAACAGCGATATTCCCATGGTTACTGTGCGCACATCGAGATTATCTTCTTCTATCATGCGGAGAGTTTCGAGAATTTCCGGAGCAGTATCCATACCGTTCTTCTTTCCGTTTCTTCTTTCGCTTACTTCTAAATTACTGGCAGATAGGGGGATAAGGGGATATAGGGCGTTATTAAACTCTTAAGGCACTATTAAAGTTTATGCATGGCGTCAAAAAGAGATTGCGCCTGCACTTTAATTACCAACTGTTGCTCCGCCGCCACCTCGGCGAGCCGCGCCTGAATAAGAGATATTCCCACCTGAGTTTCCGAAAATTCCAGCTCCATAATCATGGTGAAATATCCACTCATTAAAGTCTGCGAAACGTTAATTATATTCACTTCTAATTCTGCTAATGCCGTAGAAACGGCAGCAATAATTCCCGTGTGATCGATACCGGTGACACTCATAATGGCTTTCATGCTCTTAAAATATCATTTATTAGCGGGCAGAGCGCGGAGAGAATCTCCTTAAGAAATTTGCGCAAAACTTTTCTCCGGCCTCTATTTTGTGCGCGGTGCGTTTCTTAACATTTAGACACCAGCCCAAATAGTAGATTTGCTCTGAATGCAAAGATCGCATCTCCTAGCATCTCTACCAGTACGGCTGCCAGATAATTGTTCTCAAAGATGAGTAGGAAATATGAAAAAGCATCTAGTACCATTTTCCGCCACTGCTGCATCACTGGGTGGCTTCCTTTTTGGTTTCGATACGGCAGTAATTTCGGGAACCACAGCCGCCCTGCAAGATAAATGGGATCTCAGCGCTGGGCAACTCGGTTTTACCGTATCTTGCGCGCTAATCGGCACTATTATTGGCGCTTTATTCGGCGGCATCCCCGCTGATAGATGGGGGCGCCGGCCAGTTCTCAAAGGAGTGGCCTCCCTCTACCTATTGACCTCCATATGCGTAGCTATCGCCAATAGTTGGGCATTTTTCTTAGTATTTCGTATGCTAGGCGGCATAGCAGTAGGTGCATCTTCCGTAATAGCGCCACTATATACTGCAGAAATATCTCCAGCCGCCCGCCGCGGAAAATTAGTAGCTACCGTACAACTCAACATAGTTATCGGAATAGTAGTTTCATATCTATCTAACTACGTCATAGTTAAGATGATGCCTATCGAAGTAGGCTGGCGTTGGATGCTCGGAATTCAAGCAATTCCGTCGTTAATTTTCCTCGCAGTTTGCTATTTCATTCCTGAGAGCCCGCGGTGGCTGCACCAGCACGGCAAAGAAAAAGAATCTTTAACGGTCATGAAAGATCTATGGGGGAACGAAGAAGCCGCAGAAGTATTGGCCAATATGCAACAAATCGTTCCGCAAGCAAAAACAAAAGAACCTTTCTTCTCCAGCCGTACTGCCCGCCCAATTGCGATGGCTATTCTTATCGCCTTCTTCTCCCAGTTCGCTGGCACTAATGCGGTACTCTACTACGCGCCTTCTCTCTTGCAATCAGCAGGTATTGCGGGCGATGCCGCTTTCGCGTCTTCCATATTAGTAGGGTTGACGAATTTAGTATTCACACTGCTGGGACGCTCACTAGTAGATAAAGTGGGGCGGCGGCCGTTAGTAACTTTGGGAGCTGGAGTAGATTTATTAGCTTTGGTAGCAATTGCAGGTATTTTCTACTTCTCCGGCAATAATCTATCTACCACGACGGGCATTATCGTTTTGCTTTTGATCATCGTATTCATTGCCGCATTGGCGGTGGGAATCGGCTCAGTACTATGGGTATTCATCTCGGAAATCTTCCCACCCGAACACCGCGCCAATGGGCAAGCCACTGGTTCGGCTGCACACTGGGTAGCGGCAGCGATTATTTCCGGCACTTTCCCCGTAATGTTTAAAGCCTCTATGACTTTCACATTCCTTTTCTACGCAGCTTGTATGCTAGGTGCAGTGATTTGGTCACGCACTATGATGCCGGAAACAAAGGGATCAATCCTCGAAGAAGTCTAAAAGAGCAATCTAGCTCAGCGGCGAGGTCACATTTCAATCCGTACTTGCAGAGGAGGAAAAGATGCAAAAAGTAAGTATGAAAGACGTAGCGCAATACGCTGGCGTATCCATCACTACCGTATCTCACGTCCTCAACGGTACGCGCCGCGTCGCTGAATCTACAAAAATGCAAGTTCTAGCAGCTAGCCGGGCACTAAATTACAGTAGTCCGCGCACTGTGCGCTCTTTACAAGCAGGAGCACTGCCGGGAGTAGGAATCGTCGGCACCTTGCTTGGAAATCCGAGTGGAACTGCATTAAATCTAGAGCTAGCAAGGCAAGCCACCGATAGTGGATTAACACCGTTCTTATTGGATACTGGCGCAAATGTGCTTACAGAAGAAGCCGCTCTGAATGCTTTGATTGCCCATAGAATCGATGCGGTAGTCATTAGTCCGGTACCAGGATGGCGGCGGCATTCTCTGCCCCGTTTACGCCAGCACAAAGTTCCATTTGTAATAGTCAATAGCAACGATTTAGCTGTGATTGCACCGCAGATATGCACCGACCATCAGCAAGCTATTAGAGATATTACTATGCATCTGCTGGAGCATGGAGCACGATATCCCGTACTTTTTTATCCAGATAGACGCATTAATAACGGATCGCGGCATATGCGAGGATTCGAAGAAGCCTTAATTGAAAAAGGATACCGGATAACGCGCCGGCAACTGGTCAATACCCCATCCTCTCCGTGGGGAATCCAGCGGCACATATCTTGGACTTTGGATAATTTCCCGCATATCGATGCTCTCGTATTGGGCAGTTCTGCTATGTGCGCACCTGCTTTAGCAGAAATTCGCCGCCGCGAGCTCACTATCGGAAAAGATATCCGAGTGGGAGTATTTGAAGATTCTGAAATTTTCAATGATCAGTTCTTCTTGCGCGCAATCGACCCGTTAGAAGAAGTGGCAGAAAAAGTAATTGAGAAAATTATTTATTTTCTGCGCACCCAAAGTGGAGCCAATACTGAATCCTATATCGACTTAGTGCCTTGCCCGCTAGTTACTGGCCCAAGTTGTGGTTGCCCAGCTGTTGAGCAAGAAATACCGCCTTCAGAAACGGAATCACATCCTCTTTATGCTTCTGCACATGGGCGGCGGCATGCTGGATGGATTTCAGATAAACCACCAATTACGAAAAATCGAAAAAATAGCTTATCTCGTATGAAAGAAAATACTATGACTAAATCTAATAATTTCCCCGATAAATTCTTCCCTGGCCTGCATATGCGCCCCAATTTCGGTTGGGTAAATGATCCGAATGGAATTCACAAGGTTGGAGATACTTGGCATATGTTCTACCAGTTCAATCCGAAAGCTCCTTGGCATGATCACATTCATTGGGGGCACGCTACTTCCAAAGATCTAGTAAATTGGAAATCGCAAGAAATTGCGCTAAAACCGCGCGCTGGTAAACCGGATGCAAGTGGCTGCTGGTCTGGGATAGGGCTGGTGCATGAAGGAATTTCTTCTTTACTCTACACCGCCGTCACGCAGCTCGATGGCCCCTCTCTCACGGTGCTAGCAGAGGAAACAGCTGACCGCACCGGCTGGGAACCCACAAAGGTAGTGGCTACCATGCCTCCTATTGAAAATATCCGCGCTATGCGCGATCCTTTCGTTTTTGAAGTAGATGGCACTACTTACGCTATTCACGGAGGCGGTTTTGAAGACGGCACGCCCGCTATATTCCTTTATGATTGCACCGATTGGTACAACTGGAAATATCTAAATACGCTGCTCGTAGGGGATGATTCTATTGCTTCTATTTACGCTCCCGCTTCCATTTGGGAATGCCCACAACTGGTAAAAATCGGAAATTCTTGGGTACTTATTGTTTCGCAATGGGTAGAAGCCGAAACGCTTATGGATCACTTAACCGGAGTTGCCTACCTGGTAGGTGATTTAGATATGAGTGCCGGATATCCCCGATTCGTTCCGCGCACCGGCGGCAAATTAGATGCCGGCCCCGATTTTTATGCTCCCCAGTGCGTAGTGGATAAAGATCGCATTCTCATGTGGGGTTGGACGTGGGAAGGCTCCGATCGCAGCGATGCAGATATTGACGCATCTGGATATAACGGAGCACTCACCCATCCGCGCCGTTTGCATATTTCGGAAGGACGAGTGTGGGCTGCACCTGCCCAAGAACTCTTCGCTTTGCGAGAGGGGAAAGGGGAAGTGATTACTGAGCTCCCCGATACTTTGCAATTCTCTCTAGATATAGCTGGCACCGGGACTATTGCTTTGCTTGATTCGAGCACTAATGAAATCCTCTTCTCCGCAGAGATTAGCAATCCGGCTACGCTCTGGGTAGATGGATCATTAGTGGAGCTATTCCAAGACGATACTCCCTCTTTTACGCAGCGTATCTATCCACAAGGCTCGCTCCAGTTACAACTATCAGAAAATCTACAAGCAACTTTCTACCGGCTATCTGCTTTTGATGACGACGGTACTCGCCTACCGCGTGCATTGCGTTAAAAAATATCGAGGCCTAGAAGTTTCTAGATAAATATTGGGTCGCCCAGCTTTCTTGCCGGGCGACCCAAATTTTCATAATGGTTACTTTCGCTCTCATTTTGATACAACGCGATATTTGGGTGCGGAGTTAATATTTTGGGTTAAAACCAGAATATTTCTGATAAACTCTGACCCGTAATATATCCCATTATAAGAAAGTGTTTTATTGTGAAAAGTTTAAGATTGGCCGCTTCAAGTGTGGCAGCGGTTTGCGCTGTATTTGCGCTTGTATTGCCCGGAGGGGTTGCGTTAGCTGCTGATCCACCAGCGGCGGGTAACGAGGTCCCCAACGGTCCCGATTCGCCCATTGTAAGTTATAAGGGGAATAAGGTTGATATATTCAATTTTCCGTTCACTGAACAGACGAAGGCAGTTGTCCTTCCTGAAGGTCAGAACGGGTGGGGCTGGGACCCGGCTACAGCAACTCTGACACTGCGTAATTACGATAATTCGAAAGTTGTGGCTTCCCAAGACGATAAGTTAGCCAACAATCCGAATGATCAGAACGCGCGCACGCGAGTCGTACTTTTTGAAACCAAAAAGAAAGTAACCGTCAAATTTGAAGGGACTAACCACCTCGCAACCAACTTCGGTAGTGGCATTTCTGCGGAATCCACGGTGTTCATGCTAAAAAATAGCGGCGAACATGATGCAGGTGGACTTGAGCTTGTTGGGGATGACAATGCTTCATTAACCCTGGAAACTCGCGCAACAGATGCTACTTCTGTTACAAATGTCATTCATTTCTACGATACCCAGGCAAAGAACTCGCCGCTGGTGTTCAGGTCTGGTTCCGTGAATATGAAAATGTCTACCACAGAAAGTGCATGCGCTGCTGCTTCCAAAGATAACAAGATTCCTGGCGAGTTCCTGCGCCATACGAATGATGTGCAGATTCTCGGGAACGCGAGTCTAACCCAGACGATTAATTCCACCTGTAAGGATAAGACGGCCTACAAAGCGCTTTTAGCAGGGAATGTTAAAGGCAGTGAGAGTCGCGTATTGTTTGATACGACCAAGCCGGTGACTCTCGCCACGACTGGCAATTCATATTCCATGAGCGAATGGTCATGGGTTGACCGTAAAGCGTATCCAGTCTACTGTGACTACTCGGGTAAGGCTCCTGTGAATTTTACGGAAGGCGGAGTTCCTGGATGCTTGCCCCGTTCGACGAATAAAGACGTTCTAATTGGTAGTATCTCTCCAGTTAATCTGCGTTACCAGAATCCTTTACCTGATGAAGAAAACCCTGGATCGTATCTAAAACTTGGGCAGTTCTTAAACGAGGATTCGAGTTCTAAAGAAATAATCCGGCCAACTGAGTCCATGCCGATTACTGTCGGCCAGGTATTCCCGATTACGGTTACCAACGGTGTGGCCTCGCATGGAAAATTTGCGATCAATAAAGCATTCACGGACGATAAGACAGCTATCGCTGCTAATGCAGATGTGACTATTAAAGCCAATACTGCTCCCGCCGGGCAGATGTTCGACAAGTGGGTGGCCACAGATAACACCTCTCTGCCCGCTGGGCTTGACGAGAGTGCTGAGCAGACTACCTTCGCTATGCCGGCCAGCGCGGTGGCTCTTAAAGCTACGTATAAGCCGCTCCCAGCTCCCGCATGGAATGATTCTAAGGCCACTCCTGGAAACGACGTGAATATCCCGAATACTGGCGGTCCGGTTCAGAAGGGAACAACGGTGAGCACCGATGGTCCTGGAAAGGCAGAGTTGAATAAGGATGGTTCAATTACGGTGACGGCTGACCCGAAAGCGAAGGTAGGCGACACTATCACTGTGACAGTGAAGGATGCTCAAGGAAATACCGTTGATACCATTGCCGTCAAGGTCTACCAGGATCAGCGCGAAACTAATACTAAGACCCAGCCGAATACCGGCAAGAACCTGCCAAAAACTGGTACGAATATGGGGGCCTTTGGCTTAGCTTCTACTGTTCTAATTTCCGCTGGAATGGGGTTCGTTTTAGCGCGCCGCCGCCGGCAGAATCGATAGTAATCAACCGGCTTTCTAGCCAAAAATAATCTAGAGCTTGAGGGGAAGATCCTTTTTAGGGTCTTCCCCTCAAGCTCCCTAGGCTATGGGGTTAAACTGGGGATCTGGCTGAGTTGGTTTAGCGGGTGGGGTAGCTTAATCGTATATGAGTAAAGGGGCGCCGAATGATTGACTAAGGTAGACCTTAGTTATTAAAATTTCGGTATGGATTACGCGTCTTCTTTACCTCAATCTGATCGTTCAACCAGTACCGCTGCCGGGCATTGGGTGCTCGCTCGTGCCGGTAAGCGGGTGCTTCGCCCTGGTGGGTTGAAGTTGACGAAACGGATGTTAACTGCCGCCGATATACAAGGAAAGCAAATCATCGAGTTTGCTCCCGGCCTGGGTCGTACTGCCCAATTGATCGTGACCGAAGGCGTATCCTCCTATGTTGGTGTTGATCAAGACCCGGCGGCAGTCGCACGGGTGGAAGCCATCGTCAAACCTCACGGCGGAACAGTCATTAATGCTAAAGCGCAAGACACCGGGTTGAGTAGTGAAAGCGCTGAGGTAGTGGTGGGGGAAGCGATGCTGACTATGCAAGGTGAAAAAGCCAAAGCCGAAATAGTTGCCGAGGCATTCCGTCTCCTTAAACCAGGCGGTTGTTACGCCATCCACGAGCTAGGGCTCACCCCAAATGACATTGACCCAGAGTTGGCTGATGGGTTACGCAAGCAATTAGCCCAGACGATTCGGGTTAACGCACGCCCGCTGACCGAGAATGAATGGCGTGCGGTGCTAACTAATGCTGGTTTTGAGGTGGAATGGATTAGTTTCGCACCGATGGCGCTATTGTCGCCCCGGCGTAATCTTGCCGATGAAGGCCTCTTAGGAGTCGTCCGGATTATCCGTAACCTGATTCGCGATAAAGACCTACGAGCCCGGGTTCTTCAGATGCGATCCACTTTCAACAAATACCGCGACCACCTGACCGGAATCGCGATAGTGGCTAAGAAACCATCCAACTAAATTATCTTCCTAATCACCTGAAAGGTCACCGTTATGAGCGCTGAAACTCCAGCATCCCCAGCCCTAGGCTTCATTAACAATCTAGCTAATGAAATCGAATACGCGTCAGGCTCAACTGTCTCCAAAACCTTGCTGCGCGCCGAGGGAGTCAATGTCGTCCTATTTTCTTTCGATGCCGGGGAGGAACTTTCCGAACACACGGCTGCAATGCCGGTGCTCGTCGAAACCTTAGAAGGTGAGCTTGAAATCACCGCCGAAGGTAAAACCGTGACTCTGCTACCTGGTGGAGTAGTGCATTTCACTACCCGATTACCGCATGCCGTTAAAGCTATCAAACCATCAAAAATGGTGCTCTACATGCTGGCAAGACCTCAAACCCAGAAGAACGGCTAGCCAAAAGAGAAATCACACGGTTTAGTTTTATCTTTCTGGCCGGGAAGCTCCCCTAGTTTGGCCTGCTTGGTTTCCAACTCGCGGGTCTCGTAGACGGTTTCATCGAACAGGCTCATCGACGACGATTACATCTCCTTTATGGTAGAGTCAGTTAGTGGTCTGCTCGTGTTCCTCATGTCCCCATTATCTTGGACCTGAGCCGAAAATGGGCGCGATTGCGTTGCTAGGTTTGCAAAGCACATAGCACTGAGTGGTTTAAGTTGCGGGTTCCGTGCGGAAGTCCCTTTAACGAGAGAAAACCGGGTAGCTTTAGAAGGTGACCGGTTTCGTTGACTGGTTATTGAAACTTGTGGTGATTGAGGGAGACTATCGTGATCCGACAAGCGCAGGCGCATCGCAAAGCGACGGCCAAGGCTTTCGCTGAAAGATGGAAGGGCCGTGGCTACGAGAAGGGCGATACGGCATCTTTTTGGCTTGAGCTACTTCGCGATGTCGTGGGAATGGAAGACGTCACCACAAACGTCCGTTTTGAAAACTCCACTACCGCTCGCGGTTTTATTGACGTGACGATTCGCGATGCGAAGACCATTATTGAACAGAAATCTCTTGGCGTAGATCTTGATAAGCCCGAGAAGCGTCAGGACACGCTGGTAACGCCTTTTGAACAGGCAAAGCGTTACGCTGATTCACTACGCAACTCGGAACGTCCGGACACGATCATTGTTTGCGACTTCAACGAGTTCCGCATTCATGACCTCGACACTGATGATCCAGCGCAAACATACGTGTCTTTCACCCTAGACGAGTTGCCCGAGCAGCTTCACCTTTTAGATTTTCTCGTTGATCCACAGATGCATAGACGTCGCCGTGAAGAGAAGGTCTCGCTGGATGCTGGTGCGCGTATCGGCAAGCTGTATGACATGGTGCGCGAACAGTATATTGACCCGGATTCGCCGCAGTCTCAGCATTCGTTGAACATTTTGTGTGTGCGGCTGGTGTTTTTATTGTTTGCCGAGGACGCCGGATTGTTCCGCAAGGACTCGTTCTATCGGTATTTGAAGCCGATGCCTGCGGATCGCGCTCGGCTAGCTTTGAAGGAGTTGTTTGTTTATTTAAGGACGCCGGATGATGAGCGTGATCCGTATGCTTCGGAGTCGTTGAAGGCTTTTCCCTATGTTAATGGCGGTCTATTTGAGGCTGACGTGGAGGTGCCGGGACTTACGCAGGAGATTGTAGATTTCTTGCTTGAAGAGGTGTCGGATAATACGGATTGGTCGCAGATTTCTCCCACGGTTTTTGGTGGCGTGTTCGAGTCTACTTTGAACCCGGAAACTCGCCGCGCAGGGGGCATGCACTATACGTCGCCAGAGAATATTCATCGGGTGATTGAGCCGCTATTCCTAAATGATTTGAAGGCGGAGCTGGAACAGATTTTGTCCGATCCTTCCTTGGGGGAGCGAGCCCGGCATAACCGGCTGGAGAAGTTCCATGACAAGATCGCGGAGCTCAGCTTCTTTGATCCGGCATGCGGTAGCGGAAACTTCCTTACGGAAACCTACATTCAGTTGCGCAAGCTTGAAAATAAGATTTTGTCGGAGTTGCAGCGTAACCAGGCGGTGCTGGCACTGGGCGATGAGTATTCGCCGGTTAAGGTGTCTTTGCAGCAGTTCCACGGGATTGAGATTAATGATTTCGCGGTGAACGTGGCCACCACAGCGCTTTGGATTGCGGAATTGCAGGCGAACGCGGAGGCGCAGTCGATAGTTTATTCAACGATCAAGGACCTGCCTCTCCAAGACTCGGCACATATTGTGCACGGCAATGCGTTAGAGCTGGACTGGGCGGAGGTAATCGACCCGTCGCAGTGCGACTACATTATCGGCAATCCCCCATTTTCGGGTTATTTCAGGCTATCGACAGAACAAAAAGCTGACCGTTCGCGGATTATGGGTAAAGCGGGCGGTAGCTTGGACTATGTAGCGTGTTGGTTCAAACTTGCAGCCGAGTTCATGAAGGGGCATAGCACTGAGGCGGCCCTGGTTGCCACGAATTCGATCACGCAAGGCCAACAGGTTGAACCTCTTTGGAAACCGCTATTTGACGACGGGCTTGTCATCAACTTTGCACATCGCTCTTTTTCCTGGGCAAGCGAGTCGCAATCTGCAGCGCAGGTCCATGTGGTGATTGTTGGCTTTGGGTATGAAGACTGGGAGAAAAAGACTTTATTCACCTATACGCCAGGTGGGCAGGTTGAGGTCGAGCACCCCAACAACATCAACGCTTATCTCGCTCCGGCCGCCAATGTTTTTGTGGTTCGGCGAAGCAATCCCTTAAGCGCTCCGTTACTAATGGTGGCTGGAGGTAAACCTACTGATGGCACGCATCTGCTAATGGACCGCAAGGAGAAAGACACTTTGGTCAAATCTGAACCGGAGGCAGCGAAGTGGATTCGCCGGTTTTCTATGGGCGAGGAGTTTATTAAGGGACGGGATCGGTATTGTCTTTGGCTAGTGGGCATGACGCCAAGTGAGTTAAAGGACATGCCGCTGGTTCGTGAGCGTGTAGAGCGGGTACGTGAAACACGTTTAAAATCTACAAAGGCTGCCACTCGCAAGAAGGCCGACACCCCGTGGTTATTTGATGAAATCAGATACGAAGGAGTGGGAGAATACATTGCCGTGCCGGCTGTGTCATCGGAGCGGCGCCCCTATATTCCTATGGGGTTTGTAAATGATGGGATGATTCCGGGCAATAAGATTTATTTTGTTCCAACTGATTCTCGGTACGTTTTTGGAATCTTAATGTCGCGGGTACATAACGCTTGGATGCGCGCCGTTGGCGGTCGGCTTGAGATGCGATACAACTATGCCAATACCATCGTGTACAACACCTTAGTTTGGCCCGATGTTACGGACGCTGAACGTAATCAAATCGAGGCTGCCGCACAGGCCGTGCTTGATGCGCGCGGCCAGTATCCAGGTGCAACTCTAGAAGAACTCTACGATCCAAATAATGACTGGCTCTATCCTGAACTTACCCGCGCCCACCAGAATCTCGATGATGCGGTTGAGCGCGCTTATGGTTTTGCTCCCGGCACGGAAGAAAAAACCATAGTGGCACATTTGTTTGACCTGTACGCCAAGATGGTAAACGGGGATTAATGCTCTCCGCATTGCTAGAGCATCAGTCCGAACAGCTTCAAATGTAAACCCTAGACAGAGTTCCTAAAGATTTGACGACTGCCAATACTTTTTAACGCCCACCCCATACTCTTTGACGACGCCCCGCACAATTTGACGCACTCAGGCGCTCGAAGCAGGAGGCCACCTAAGGAAACCAAATTGACCCCAGTAGAGACTCCTGAACAGCAACTGTGTACCCTCTGAACACGTTGCCACTCCCCAGAAACCGCCTCTGGCAAGCCAAAACAACCCCATAAAAAATAAAAAGACGCCCACTTTGTATCAAAATGAGCGTCCTAGTGGTGTAAATGGTCGGTTCAGTAAAAAAATGAGGATTTGCTATGACTATGATGGATGTTCCTGCTGAGGAATCTGCTGCTGGCGCATTGCGCCGTGAGTTTATTGATGATGATTTACTTGATCGCTTGGTGGCGTGTTCTGGTGAGCGTGGCG